>NZ_JACJHY010000015.1 GCF_014138625.1 Aminobacter ciceronei | reverse complement strand
TGATCTCGTCCATCTTCTTCAACTGCCGAAACTCGTCGAGCAGGAAGTAGACCGGCAGCGAGTTCGGATCGTGCTCAAGGGTAAGAATGTCCATTATCTGTTGCACGAACAGCGTCAGGAGCGGCTTGAGCAGCGTGATATCCGTGATGTTGGGCGCGAGGTAGACGGAGATCGGCCGACGCTTCATCGCACGGAGACCCATGTCGGTGACGTTCGTCGCGGCGACGACACGCTCGTTCTTGAATGGCCGCATCGCCTTCTGAATATCGAGCAAGGCTGAAGCGGCCGCGCGCTCGGAAAGGGCTAGGTAGGCGTTGAAGCTTTCCAACGTGAATTTGGACAGGTACGGCTCTTTTGCCTTGATGAATTTCATCAACGCCTGCAGGTCGACGCCGCTGTTGAAGAACGAGTTGACCTCACCGAGATTGCGCCGGCCGTTATAAAACGGGCTTTCCAGCACATAGCTGATAGCGCCCGCCATGACCTGTTGAGCGGTCGCCTGCCACACCGAGTTTTCGGATTCGGTGTTTTCGGGAACGAGAATACTCGCCGTGTTCTGGATATCGGTCGTGCGATTTCCGCGTTCCTGGCGAATGAAGTCGAGAGGGTTGTAGCGGTTCGTCCGCTCCGCGCCTGGCGCGAAAAGGAAGACCTGGCTGCCGTTGCGCCGGCGATAGCCGGCCGTCGCCTTGAAAACCTCTCCCTTGAGGTCGGTAACAATCATCGACCCCTCATGCAGCAACGCATTCGGAATGACATAGCCTGCGCCTTTGCCCGATCTTGTCGGCCCGATGATCAGATGGTGACGATCATCCTTGGTGCGCAGGATTTTGTGGCCGACGCGACCGAAGACATGGCCGGCTTTGCGAAACCACTTGCCGCGGCGCAGAGAGGTGATGTCCTGAAAGGCCGCGTCACCGAGTGGGCTGCCTTGCGGCTGAAGGCCGATGTAAGCGACGAAGCCGCCGGCGAGGAGGGCCGGGACGAGCGCCCCGATCGCGACCATCTGCAATGTGGTGTTGCTCTTGTAGAGCCAGAATTGTTGCAAGGGGGCGAATGGATTGGTGGTGATCGTCGCTTCGAGAATGCGGCCATCACGGAAAAAAATCTGGAGGGCGAGGCCATAGCCGAGAATCCAGACTGCAAAGACGATTCCGGTGCAGAAGAGCAGGTAGAAGGCCTTATAGCCCTGGCTCATGATTCATCCCGGGCAAAGAAGATTTCCGACACGCCGCGCTTGCCGCCGTCGCGGCGGAGCTGGATGACGATCGGGATGACCATCTGAATGTAGGACATCAGATCGGCCTTGGAATAACCTGACGACATGCCAGCCTGTTGCATCATCATTGCCAGTTGCTCGTAGGCACCCATCGGCGTGTCGGCATGGACAGTAGACATGCTGCCGGGGTGGCCGGTGTTGATTGCGCGGAGGAACGAGAAAGCTTCGGCGCCGCGGATTTCGCCGACAAACAGGCGGTCGGGACGCATGCGAAGCGATGCTTCGAGCAGGCTTTGAATCGTCACGTCAGCAGTGCCCTGATCGCCCTTTGAGGCGACGAGGTGCACCTTGTTGGCCTGGGGCGGGAACAGTTCGCGTGTATCTTCCAACGTCAGAATGCGCTCATGGGCATCGATGCTTTTCAAGCATGCGTTGAGAAACGTCGTTTTGCCGGAGGAAGTGCCGCCGCTGATCAGGATCGATACCCGTTTCGTGATGGCCGTATGGATGAAGTCATAGATTCGGCCGGTGCGCAGATGGGCAATCAAGTCGCGATCGATGTCACTTAGGCCGCCGACGGCGACCGATACTCTGTCTAGCGAGCCGCTGTCGCGATACTCCTCGAGCGTGAAGTTGTTGACCACCTGCTTGCGGATCGAGATTGAGCCGCCTTCAGGAGCGGCCGGCGGCAGGACGACCTGAATGCGTTCGCCTGTCGGCAGCGCGGCGCTGAGAATGGGCTTGGAGCAGCTGATAAACTGACTTGTCGCGCCGGCGACGCGCTCACCGATGTTCTGGATTTCGGCGGCAGTCAGCTCATGAATCTCGTGGTACTCCATATGATCGGAGCCGAGACGTTCGACATAGACGTGGCCCGGCTTGTTGATCGAAATTTCGACGACGCTCGGGTCTTCCAGGAATGGTTTCAGCGGAGCCAGCGCGCGATCAAGAAAGTGATAAGGGTTCGGGACTCTACCTATGGCGACGTTCACGTTGAATTTCCTTCATCGCTTCGATGACGGGATCGTCGTACATGGCGCTGAAATCGAGATCCTGTCGGACATAAACAAAGATGCGCTCGCCTTGGGCGACGCTGATCGTCGGGGGGATGCGGAGATTTTCGCTTAAAGCCTGGTTGGCCATGTCGCTGAAGGTTTGAGCGATCGTGTCGCGCGCCAGCTCCTCGCCGCGTTTGGCATCGTCGTTGTTTTTGCCGGACGCTTGGTCGCTTCCGAAGCCGGTCAGGTAGCTGGCGCCGGCGCCGACGATGGAAAGGACGATGGCCGACCCGAAACGTTCGCGCCATTTGTTGTCGACATGACCGGTGAGACCGGAACGGCCGAGACTGTCGCTTCCGATCGAGTTCAGGCGGACACTCACGCCATCGTCACGGATAAGCCGCGTCCAGATGACGAAGATGCGTTTTTGTCCCCTGGTCACATCGGACTGATACTCACCGATCAGTCGCGTTCCCGTCGGGATGAGGATACGGCGGCCATCGAACGAATAAACATCCTGAGACGTGATCGCCCGAATCTGCCCCGGTAAGTCGCTGTTGATCGCCGTTTCCAGGATGCCGGGAATGAGAGTGCCTTCCGGGATCAAAGCATCAATGCGCTTGAGTTGGGTGGCTTTTGCACCACGGTCGGCCAGGCTCGATGCGGCAGCAAGGTACTTGCTGTTGCGGTCTTCGCCAGCGACTGTAGGGCCGCTGCCATTGGCGCCGCCGAGCCCGCCGGCGCCGTCCTCAGCCTTGGCCTGGTCAAGCGAGATCAGCCCTGATTTGTAGCGTTGCGGAAATTCTTCTGGTGGCGGTTCGTTCGCGGTGGGTGGCGCGACGGCCGGCTCAGCAACCGGGGGAGGCGGCGGTGGTACGTTGAATCCCGTCGTGTCGACCTTTGGTTCAACCGGTTCGGGCGGTGGCGGAATATTGATGATCGCCGGGTCGGGTTGCGGCTCCGGCTTATCCTGCTCGCGCACGAATGACGGGGGACGGAACGTTGTGGTCCGAAACTCCTCGTCGCCCTGGGTGATGTCATGAGAGGTTTCCTTGGCGGGCGAGAGGACGAAATAGGCGGCGACAACGCCACCGACTAGCAGCGCAGCACCGCCGAGCAGCTGATTGCGTTTGGCATTCTTGTTGGCGATGGCCGTATCGTCGCCGGCAAGCATGGCCTCTAGTTCTGGAGATTGCTTCATCAGTTACCGCTCCTCCAGCGCTTCTTAGCCTGGCGATCGGGAGCCGGGCCGAGGATGTCGGGGTCTGGGGTCCCGAAGTCGGGCTTTCGAAGGTTGAAAATGCACGTCCACCGATCGCCGTCGCGCAGCGTGTATTGAGTGGCGACGCCATCGACGATGAGATATTCGCCCTCCTTGCGGAAATTGCGCAGCGTCTCGGAAAAATCCGATTGAACGGCAAAGATCGCCGGCACGCGGCCGTTGAATTTGAAGAAGGTCTTCTTGCCGTCATCGAAGACCATCGACGGTTTCAGGGTCGCGTCGCCCGAAAATGAGTAGTCAATGTTGACGTTGGCCTTGTCGATGTTCGAAACGTTGGGGTTTGCCGCCCTATATTCCGCCTCCTTGCGCAAGGCGGCGTTCAGATCCTTCTCCGGATAGACGAAGCGCACGCCGAAGACCTTGTGGCCTGCCTCTGGCGCATAGTCGTGCAGTTCGATGAAATAGATTCGTTTCGTCGTCACCACGTTCATATTGGTGGTGACGTTCTTGGCGACCGGTTTGACGAACAGGATGTTGCCCTTCTCGGAAGGCGCAACCTGCCAGCTTTCCGTGTCGCCGAGCGAGATCGTTTCGAATTTCTCGTCTTCGTCGAAAATGATCATGGTCGAAATGCCATAGGTGGCATTGACCGTGACCACGTTGTTCGGCTGATAGACGACACTGGTAACGCGCCCGTCGAGGTTGCCCGGACGAGGCGTTTGCGCACCATGGGCGTGAGTGAGGACGGCGACGGAAAACGCCGTCGAAAACAGCAGGCGTTTCATCATCCCTCATCCCCCGGCGTGACCGTTTCCTGGTCGCGGCGGTAGTTGTAGACTTGGAATCCGAGGGGGTTTTCAAACCGCCATTCATTCGTTTCCGGCGTCTCCGTATACCGGTAGCGCACAACCGAAATGTAGTGCCGGACGATCGAATCCGTGTCGGTCTTTTCCGTTGTCGAGAACCGGACCAGTGCTGTGCTGGCATTCGAGAACGTCACGGACTTGACGTCGACCAGCACGCGCTTGTTTTTGCCGTAGGCTTTGGTCGGATTGTTCGGGTTGGCTGCGCTGTACTGCTCTGCCAACTCGCGTGCCGCATCCCCGGTCGATAGAAGAGCGGCAACGCCGAAAGTTTCTTCGATGGCGAAAGGGTCATAGCCCTCGCGGTGGCGGATATAGCGCACCACGTTGGCTTGCGTGATGGCTTGCGTCTCTGTCAGGGTCAACGGCTTGGTCAGGCCTGTCTTGACCTCGATATAGCCGGTGTTCTTGTCGACCTCGACGATATATGGCTCGAAGCTTTTCAGCGGGACCAAGAGAACGAGGGCTGCGAGCGCCAGCAATGTGATCGCGCCGAAAAGCAGCGCCACGAACCATGCAAGCGACCGGGAGCGCTTCGCCTTCTTGACGATCTCGTTTTCCCATCGATCGCCGTCCTGAAAATAGCTCCTCATCGCACCTTCGTTGTCTGCCATATTGATCCAGCCCTTACTTTGCCTGCCAGCGAGCCGCCTCAGCGAGGCATGCTGTTGTTGGAGATTCTGTCCTGCATGGCAGTGCGCTCATTGGCCGTGCGAATGTTGGCAATCATGCCGGAATGGATACGATCGCGTGCGCGCATACCGGCATTGCCGACCACCCCTGCCGCACCGCGCGTAACGTCGAGTGCCTTCGTTGGAGCCGTCATGCCGGAGTATTGCGCGACAGCTCTGGCGACGTTGCCGATGCCCGCTGAGACGCCGCCGACAATGCTTTGCGCCAACACCTGGATATGGAAAAGAACGAACGCCCCTGCGCAACACAGCAGCAGGAAAGCCGACACGTCGCTGAGCTGCAACCGGCGTTGGTTCGCTGCATTCGTCACCTTGGTTAGTTCGGGGTCCATGGCGGCGATGAGGAAGGCGGCAACCACATAGATGAACAGCGGTATCAGCGCGTAGAGAAGAACCTGTTGGAACCACGACACGCCGAGGCGTCGCGTCTGCTCGAACAGCATGCAGGCTATGAAGATCGGGGCCGTTCCGATCAGCACCCACATCATCACCTTCGCCAGCAACAGGATCGCCAGCGCGACGGCGATAAACACTGCCACGCTAAGCATGATGAGAAAGCCGATCATCGACGGCAGAATGGCGAAGTAGCCCGACTGTTCCGCAAACGCCGCCGCCGCTTCATTGGCGGTCTTCCAGATCATCGACAGACCGTTAGTCGGTTCGGTTATGCCGGTTCCCGTGGCCGTCAGGATCGCCCGCCCGACATCCTCTGGCGTGTTGTTCAGCCAGCTGTAAAACAGCGTATCGAAATTGCTCCATTCTCTGACGATCAGTAAAATGACCACCATCCGGGCAACACGGCCGATCACTTCGGCAACGCTGATCCTGGACGTTCCCATGAAGAGTTGCAGGCCGTAATAGGCGACATAGGCCAGGAAAAGGACATTGAGCAGCGGCGTGATTTCGCTGCCGACAATCCCATATGCCCTTTCCGAGAAGGTTCTGCCTGTGTCTTCAATCCGGTCGAGGAGGTCGCCTAAGAAATCTTCCATTGCCGCCGATCGCCCTTACTGAGTTGCCATCGCCTTTATCGCCGCCATGGCCGTGGCCGGGTCACCGTTGACGTACGACATCGGGCCGCATTCCTGGCGAGGATCGGCAGCGTAGGACGTCAGATTTGCGGGTCGCTTGCAGGGGGCCGTTTTCTCTTTGACCGTACCGCAGCCGGCAACGCCGGCCGCGATCACGACCACGAACAAGGCCTTGACTATGTGAGCAGGCTTAGTTGCCACCGTAGGTCAATGCCTTCTTCGAGTTGGAAATGTCGGTGAGCCGGCGCTGGTTATCGGCCTGCAGGGAGCCGACAGCACCATTCATCACGCCGATCAGCTCGTTGATGGTGAGGCCGGCCTGGACTTGCAATTGGGTGTTTTGATCGATCGACCCCTTGATGTCCTGAGCCTGGCCGATGCTCTGTCCCGCTTGCTCAAGGGCGCTCCGGCGCGTTGTCACGGCCTGCTGCGATCCGGTCACAAGGGCCGAGACGCCAAGGACCGTGTTCATCAGCTCTTCATAGGACTTGTCGCTGGAAAAGCCGCTGTTTGACTTGCCAGAAAGGCTTTTTACGAGCTGCAGACCATTGATGAAGGTGGTAGCGATCTTGCTGATGTCGCCACCCATGCCACCGAAGTTTGGCACACCGCCTGACATGATGCTGTCGAAGGACGGCATAGAGGACACGCTGAAACCGTTGCCAACAGCCAGATTCTGCATCTGGTTGGCATCACTGCCGCGATCGCCGGTGACGGCCTTCAACGTGTCTTCGACAGTCGACAGGATGTCTTTGTTCGTGTTCAGGATCTTGTCGGTGGTCATGGCCGTTTCCTTGGCCACCTTGAGATTGGCGCCGTCGATGACCGGCACGCCTGATGCCCATGCCGCGGAAGCAAAGAGAGCCGAGCACGCAGTGAGAATAGAGCGCTTCATGGAAGGTCTCCTTATTGAAGCTTGAGTTGCAGGTTGAGGGTGGATTCACGCTCGCGCTTCTGGACACAGGCCTTGTCCGCCGGGCTCCATTCGAACCCTTCGCGCGGGTCGCACAGACCAGTGGTTTCGCGCGGCATTTCGCCTTTGTTTTTGTATCCGGACGACTGCGATGAGCCGGACGTCTCGGTCAGCTGCATCGTGTTTCTTGAATTGAACAGGCCTGCCATTGTCGACCCGAGCAGGATGACCTGGTTCATCATTTCGAGATTGGCGTTTCGCGCACCGGAATTGTGGTCCCAACTGTCCTGAATAGTTCCAGTGGTCAGGCCGCCGAGTTGCTGCAGCCATGAGGCGACGTTGGCGCCGCTCTCCTGCGTGGCTTGCGACGTCGCCATGGCGTTGATAGTCGAATCCCGCATGCCAGTGTACGATGTGCTGCCGCCGCCATAATTGATCGGGATGTTCGCCCCATTCGCCCCACCGAGTGCTGGCAGCCACTGTTGCGTGATCTTTTTGACGTAACCCTGTGTTTCCTTGAACGGCGGGATGCCGCCGTATTTCTGGACGTTGCCGTGACCAGAATTGTAGGCGGCAAGTGCCAGATTCATGTTGCCGCCGAACCGCCTGAGCTGCTGTTTCAGATAGCGGGCGCCGCCACGCAAATTGGACTCGATATTGTAGCGATTGACCCCGAGATCGCTTGCGGTCCCCGGCATCAGCTGTGTGAGGCCATATGCGCCGGCGCCGGATTGGGCGCATGGATTGAAACGGCTTTCCTGGTAGACGAGAGCCATAAAAAGGTTCTCGTCGACGCCTTCTTCCCTCGCGACCCTTTTGACCAGGCCGACGATTTCAGGGTTGGCTTGCGCGGCCGCGACCGGATCGTCCTTGCGACCTCCCCTGTAGACAGAGCAGGTCACGCCCTTGTTGATCGAAAACCGGTCCTTGTCGGTCTCTTCGATTTCGCCGTTCTTGTCCTTCCGATCCGTTTTTGTACCGAGGTTCGCTCCGTCGATGACGGGAACACCGGACGCCATCGCCGGAACGGGGGTGGCGAGTGTTGTCACCAGCAAGCCAAGGGCCAGACGATTTCTCATTGAGCCTTCTCCCATCCGCAAAATTCAGCCAGCCACTTTTCCGGCTCGTCGCCGTATTGTTCCCGAAGTGCTGCGCACTCCTCGATCGTCTTCTTTCGGCCCGACAGGACCTTGACCATGTCGGGCATCGACGACAGATCGAGCCGGGCAATGACCGAGTCATTCCCGTGCTTGACGAGAAAGGTGCGCTTCTCAGGCGGGGTGTTTTTGATGAAGTTGAATTCTTTGACCGTCAGGCCAAAGCGGGTGATGTAGCTTTCCTCGTCCGCGCGCGGATTAGGGAAGTGGATGTTCGTTGCCGACTGCTCGATCAGCGTGTGTGATGCGCGGGCCTTGGCGATGTCGGCCGCCGACTGCGTTCCGAAACCGACAATGCCGTTGAGCTTGCGGATGGTTTTCATCTTGTCGACGATGAACGCCGAAAAGGTCTCGTCCTGGAGCAGCTGCCAGCCTTCATCCATGAAGAACATGACAGGATCGCCGTTCAGCAGCTCATCCAGCCGATGGTAGAGGTACATCAGCGCCGGTGTGCGCAGCTCCTCATTTGCGAGGATGTTGGTCATGTCGAAGCCAAAGACACGATGTCCTGAGAACGACAGAACGTCGTGCTGAGCGTTGAACAGCCATGCCTTTTCGCCGTCGATCCATGGCCGCAGCCGCGCATGAAGGTCGTTGGCGTCTGCGCGAGAGCGACCGACGAGCAGGGTCGAAAGGTTCACCAAGTTACGCTCAGCCGCGGGCTCTTGCATGAGCCGAGCCAAGGCCTTTTCGAGTGTATCTTCGTCTTCCTGGCTAAAGTCGCGACGATCGTTGGCGCGAAGCATTGCCTTTAGCAGCCGCAGGAGAAATTCCCGGTTCGATCCGGTGTTCTCGAGCTGCAGAGGGTTGAAGCCGGTGGGTGTTTCCGGGGACAGTACCTCGTAGGTGCCGCCAACCGCCCGAATGAAGATCTCCGCACCGCGATCTTTGTCAAAGAAAACTGCCTTGGGCGCGGGATTGATACGCATAGCCTGGGCAAGCAAGAACGTCAGGCCGACGGTTTTGCCCGAGCCGGTTGGACCGGTGACGAGGAAATGGCCAATGTCGCGTTGATGAAAGTTGAACCAGTACGGCGTTTGCGACGTCGTTTCGAGGATCGTGATCGGCAAGCCCCAATGCGCGCCGTCAGATTGTCCCGTCGCGAAATTGTGCATTGACGACAAACCGGCGAAATTGCCGCTCGACAGCAACGCCTTGCGGGCGATGTAACTGTGATTTCCCGGCAATTGCGCCCAAAAGGCTGCTTCGAGGTTCATATCCTCGCGCAGCCAGTTGATGTTCATGTCGGTGAGGCATGCCCCAAGCTCGGAGACCGCCTTGCTCACGCCCTCCAGATCGCGCGACAGGCACAACAGTGTCAGATGGTGGAAGCCGAAAACGGCTTCCTGGTTCATCAGGCTGTCAACTGCGAAATCGATGTCGTGTTCGACCGAGCTGCCCGCTTCATCCGAGGCCTGGATTTGACGCTGCAGGCGCGTAATTCGCTCTTGAGCAATAGGCTTGTCCGCAATCGTGAACGATTGCGTCAGAATGAACTCGTGATTGACTTGCAAAAGGCCGTCGAGCATTCCCGGCCCTGTGAAGGGGGGATATTCCTTTACCGACAGAAGCGCGCCGAAACGGCTGTCCTCGTCGACAGCGGCTTGTGCCTGCATGGTCCGCTTGCTGAAATGTAGGCGAGACGTGCCGACATAGTTGCTGATCCCCATGCGCGGGAGCCGCATCTTGCGTGGCACGCCGCAGGTCAGGATTGTGTTGAAGAACTCGCAGGGTTCGGAATATGGCTCGCCGTCGCGGCGAGCGATGCCGAGCGCGCGCGCGCCGTATTTCTCGAGCTCGCGCGTGATGTTGGTGACAAGCTCCTCCAGTTCCGTCACGTCCTCGCGAGACTGCTGAGAGCGGCCGTCGCGGCTGGCGTTGTTGAGTATCCGCTTAAGGGTGTCACCGATGCCGAGCGCACCCCTCATGCCTGACCTGACGATGGTCAGGTAGATCTCGTTCGTGAACATGCGCTTGTGGCGTAACTGTTCCATGTAACGCTTGTTGAGCAGGTCGCAGAACGGATCATCAAAAGCGCCTCCGATCTCGGTCTCAACCGCGCGGCGAATGACCGTCGACCACAGCGAAAACCGGCTGGAACCGAGCGCACGGATCATCGTGTTCTGCACGACGGAGCGCATGTTTAGCGTGGCCTGATCCTCAGTCTGGAAGAACAGGCCATCGAGCTTGATGACGCTGATCAAGGCGCCGTTTTCCAAGCCGATCACTGTATCGGAGACATGGCGCAAATACGGGATATGAGTCGACATAGGCCGCTCGTTTTGAGCGACCTTCCCAAACCCAAGCTCTTCTGTGACGACTTTCAGCATCGGCTATGGTCCGTATGAATTGGCGCCCCAAAAGCTCTTGTTGCGCGTGCGGGGCGTCTTGCGCGACGCAACCTGCATCACGTCGAGGATCTTGCTGTCCCAGGTGCACAGCGTGAAAAGGACGAGGTAGGCGACTGGTGCGGTCAGCAGCGCCCACAGGGAGTTGGAGCCCAGCCACCCTATGATCGTACAACCGACGACGATAACGACGGCCATGTACGGCACGCCCCAGAGCGTCGGTGAACGGGTCAAGCCGATCACCAACGGCGTGAGCGCAGGCTTTTCGTCCTCGAACTCAGCCATCGCTATTTGCCGACAGCCGCAATCATTTCATCAACAATGGTCGGTGCGCCGAAGACCAGGCCAATGCCGACGATGACGGCGCCTGCCGTGAACCACGACAGCCGACCGGCGAAGGCGAGGAAACCGAGGCCGATCACTGCAATGATCGCTAGCAGCCGGCCGAACGGGCCGGTGATGAAATCCACGATCATTTGAACGGCCGTCTGCAGTGGCGCGAAGGCGCCGCCGCCACCACCACTTTGCGCCAAGGCTAGATCGACGCCGGCCATGTGCATGGCCGCAGCCAATCCAAGAACGGCTGCCAGCTTCCATGCGCCGACCTTCGGTCCCTCAATTGCATTGCACTTCATGCGTTCTCTCCTTCAAAAGTGCATCACTCCACCGACAAACTTGCCGGTCTTCTTCACGGCGATGACACCGACGTTGCCGTCCTCATCACCGCCTGCGATTGTTGTGGTCCCGGATGCATTGGGCTTTGCCCTCGCCGCCGGCATGGGCAAACCGAGCTGGTAATTGACCACCTTGGCGACGTAGCCGACGGTCTCCCGGAACGGCGGGATGCCGCCGTACGCGTAGATCCGTTGCTCGCCGCTGTTGTAGGCAGCGGCGACAAGCAGAGGATTTTGGAACTCGTCGAGCAGGACCCGCAGGTACTTCATGCCGCCTTCTATGTTCTGCTGCGGATCGCAGATGTCCTCGACCTGGAACCGTTCGGCGATGGCAGGCATGAGCTGCATGGGGCCGCGCGCGCCCTTGTCCGAATTGCGAGTTTGATCGAAGCCGCTTTCCGCCCAGGCAATCGCCGTGGCGAAAACCTCGTCGACCTTGTGACGCCGCGCCGCATCGACAACTAATTTCTTGATTTCCGAAGGGCTTAGCGGTGACGGACCGCAAGCCTGCACGCCTGCCGTGCTGTCTTGAGCCGGGTTTTCTAAGCCATTTTGGGTAATCTGTCCTGTCGGTATCTTACCCACAATGGTATTTTCCGGAGTGTCGTCTTCCGTCGTGTAAGCCCCCTTCAGTGTACCAATATGGGTGTCTGTCTGGCGGCCCTTTTTGGCTGTCTTCTCTGGCGTTACAACGCCGTCCTCGCTGACGACGTAATGACCGCCGCTCAGGCTCCATCTAGAATCGAAAATTCTACTGATCGCAGCGTCATTGACGCTTTCAGTTTGCGCGAAAATATTCACAAAGTTGGCGGATTTCTGCACTTCCTGGGCCGTTGCGGCGCCAGTGGCGAGCACATTCAGCAGGGTCGAGCAAATCAGAGCCCCGCTGCCTGCAATGCTGCTCGTTCCAGCCCTTTTTGTCATCGCGGCCCGCCCCATTTGCGGTGTTGAGATTGTGGTGAAAACCGATTAAGTTCGCCATTGTATGAACCGATTTGGTGTAGCGATACAAGTTTTTGCGCCACACTTAAACCCCAAAAGTGGGATTCGGCATGAACCAATATGGTAAAGGGCTGGAAATGAAACGGACCATCCTTGCTGCATTCGCAGGTTGCGTTATGGCAACGCCGGCCTGGTCGGTGGACAACGTCAACAAGGACTACATCAAGTCGCTGGCGGCACCGGGCAAGACGGTGCTGGTCGTCGAATACTATGATGGCAGCGGCAAAGCCGTGGACCGAAAGGGCTACGCGTCAGCATCCGGATATGCGGCGGTATCGCCCACGGATTTCCGGGTCGATGGCAAGACCAATCTTCACCTTTACGGTCTCCAGCCGTGCCAAGGTGAAATGGTCAACCGGAAGGAAGGCTTTGTCGGCGCTTGCGCCGACTTCGCGCAGCAGCAGCTGCAAATCATGCTGAAAGGCCCGAAGGTCATCTTCTGCCGGGCCTTCGTCAGCGAGCAGTCGTCACCGACGCAGAATGCCACCTGCTACGGCTACTACAATTATCCCGGCAGCCTCGATTCCGTTGATATGTTCGAGGAGCAGCTTTTGTCCCTTGGCGCGTTGCGCCTGACAAAAAAGCCCGATGGCTCCTATGACCGGCCGGACCTCGCGCAGGCCGAAGATGTCGGCAAAGAAGGGTCCTACGGCATGTGGGCCGATCCGCGAGTGAAGGCCCAATGAGGTGTTCACTCGCCCTTACGCTCACCGTGGCCAGTGTTGCAACGGCGCTTAGTGCGCCTGACGGCTATTTTGACCTGGAGCCGGGCATAACACTGGAAACCGGCGACACCTGGGTTGCAGAGGGGCAACGCTATCGCCTGTTTGGGGTTCAATCCTGCCTTCGCGGCACCAACTACACCGACTTGAAGGGGCAAAAGCGCGATTGTGGCGATGCGTCCCTGGCAATGTTTGCTGCCTATATCAAGGACACCAAGCCGGTTTGCGCGCCGGTCGCCAAGACCGCGGACCTAACCTACGTCATCTGCTATGCCACCGTTGGCAAGGATCGCCTCGACCTCGCCACCATGATGATTTCGAGCGGCTACGCCTTCGCTTCGCTCGATGATCAGGGCATGCCACTTCATCCGCCGTACTCCGTGGCCGAGCTGGACGCCCGCGAACGCAAGGCCGGTCTCTGGCAGTTCCCCGATGTTGTGCACCCGGCAGTCCTGTTGGCCAAGACAGCCAACGAGCGCGCCAAGAAGGAGGCGAAGCAATGAAAGCCCGACTCCTCTTGTCGGCAGCAATGCTTGCCCTCACCGCTGAGGCCGTCGAAGCGGCGGATGTCATCAGGAATGAGCCTGTCCGCAAGGTCTACCGGCCAGCCGTAGAACCATCCGCCGCCCAGGTGACCCGGGTGCATCCTGTTCTAAGGGGGCGGGTCGCGGTCATGGACGGGCGGACGCTCTGGTACCCTCAGTACGCACAGAGCGTCCAATTGGCCGACATCGACGCTTGCGAGCTGCCGCAATGGGCACTCGATCCCAAGTGGGAAGACCGTGAGAGAGTGAAGGCTCCTCCACCCGTCCCGTGCGGACCATTTGCCAAGGCATGGCTTAAACGGACGGTCGGCAACAAGTCGGTGACCTGCAATGTCGTCTCCTACAGAGTCGACGGTACGGCGATCGCGCGTTGCACCACCGGCGCTCGAGATCTTGCCCTGGAAATGCTTCGTGTTGGCTGGGCGCGAGTTGCCTCGCCCTATCTCGTCAATGGCCAATATGCCGCCTATCAGCGTTACGCCATGGCCGCGCGCTACGGCATGTGGGCAACCTACGTGCTCGACATGAATGAATGGCGCCGCAAGGCGGTCGACAAGACGCCAGATCGCCGGCCGATCGCTGATTTCAATCTGCTGGCCGAACGCGAGAGTGAAATATCCCCGCCATTTGCCGATGCCCGCAAGCGACCGTTGAGGACAGATCGATAGTTGCCGGACTTCGTCTACGTGGCAGACGCTTCGAAGCGAACCACTCCACCCAACGACACACCGTCTGTCGCCTGGGCGACGCCCGCAATAATCAGAGGACCGCCTGACATGAGACACCTGATTTATGCCGCCGGCATCGCCGGCGCCGCGCTCCTTCCAGCCACAGCGGCCAAGGCACAAGACGCATCCTGGGGCTGCCAAGTCCTGCTTTGCGCAGCCTCGCAAAACCCTTCCTGGCATGGCGTGGAATACTGCGTCCCGCCGATGATCAAACTTATTGCTGCCATGTCGAAGCCTGGCTTCTCGTGGCCCATCTGCAACGAAGCAAAGGCCGGTGCACCGGGTCGTGAGGAATATGCCGATTGCCCCGAAGGGACCAAGATCGGCTATAGCCAATATGGCCGGGACGGAAATCGCAGCGCACCGGATCGTTGCGTCAAGACCCTCAACACCTGTCAAACGCACCCCGGTCTAAACGGTCCCGCCCATCAAGCCGGCGTGATCTTGAACCGCCGTGCCCGTGACGGAGAAAACTCTTGCATCAAGGAGATTTCCTCGCAGCGGCCGAGGCGCGCTGATCCCTGGTACTTCGACATTCCGAATGATCAGGGCGTCAAGCAACGCCACTGGTTCAATCTGAATCTCTAGTGGGTCAGAGCGATGAACAATGCCGTCCTACTCGCCATAACAGCCGGCGTCGGCCTTGCGGCCGGCGCCGGCGGAACCTGGCTGGTAATTCCACACCCGACTGTCGAGGCAAGGACCATTACCAAGGCCGAGCTCACGGCGGCGATAGCCGCTGATCCCTCACTGTGTCCTCTACCAGTCGTGGAAAAACCGTCAGAGGGTGAGGCCCTGGCCGCCTTTCAGAACGCGCAATCCAGCTCACCGTTGGTCTGGGATCGCAACGACATGCCGAAGATCTCACTTGCCCTTGGCCAGTGCGACAAAAACAACAACGGCCCCGGCGTTTCGTGCGTGACCACGGTCAAGATGTCGCCTGAGGCACAGCCTCTCAATCGTGTTGTCGGCTTCGCAAAGGCGGCCAACGGCGAATGGGTTGCCACAATCTTCTAGGCCGATACGGAAAGGTGTTCGTTATGGAAGATCAATTTCTCGACTACGTGACGGTCTTTGCAACAGCGGTGGTTTGCTTCGTAATCTCACTCTGCTTTGGCTGGGACTTGCTGGCTGCGTTGCTTTTTGGAATCGTCACCGGCGCGGTACAGGCTGGGCTCATCCGCCTGGTGCATGGAAGGCCTGACCTACTGTGACAGGCCATCAAGGAAACGTCTGCGCTACAAAAGAGCCCGCCTGGGCGGTGGGCCTTTTCCCTTCATGGTCAGACGCTCACCCGACGGGCGCAGCCATTTCCAGAATGGTCGCCAATTCCTCTTCGTCAAGACGCTTGCTCCGCGCGATGAGATACGCAGCGATGTACACGAGCTTGCCGATCGAGTCCCTGTGGTCGGCCGGCCGATACATGATCACCTCGCGCAGCGCCATCGCCTCTTCGGACACCTGTCGCCCTCCCCCGTCGGTGACGACATCAGATGCCTTTTGCGTCGCCGCCATGTGTCGCCCGGTCACGTCAGCCAGCTTCAAGCCAATGGCAGAACCCTCTGCTGCCGCTTCTGCCGAGAAGCCCCCGGCCAGTCGAGATGGCCAATCGATCAGGTCATCAGCGGATGGATCAAGCGTAGATATTCCTAGGCTCAGCATAGCTTTGTTCCTAGTAAATCGACCACCGCCCCGCCGCGACCATTCGACTGATACCCACCAAGGGCCGAAAAAAAAGGGGTGACAGCCCCCCTATTTTTCAACCATAGAGGGTGTAAACCCGCCCCAAGAAATAGGCAGCGAGGTTCTGGAGACATGTTTCGAGCGTTGGTCGTCGAGGACCAAAACTTGATGCGACTGGCCCTGATGGAGCAAATTCGCTCGAGCCTGGGCGATTGCATGGTGCTTGGCGCCGAGACGTTGGAGATCGCCACCCGAGAGCTCCAGCGAGACGATTTCGATCTTGTCGTTATCGATCCTGGCCTCCCTGGCTTTGATCCCACTGCTCCGGCCGATCGCGTCTCAGTTGTGGATAAGATCATCGAAGCGTCACCGAGTGCCATCCACGTTGTCGTGACTGGTTCTGACAGCAGCGTGGAAGCCGAGGAATTTCGGCAGATCGGCGCAGCCGGATATCTCGGCAAGACCGGTCTGGAGCCCGGCGTGTTTTCGGATGTGCTGGAAGACATCTCGACCAAAGGCTTTTCCATCCGGCTTTCGCGTGTCGGAATGACCATTCCCGACTATCGATATTCCGGCCTCACTCCGCGTGAACAAGAAATCATCGACATGATGACCCGTCGAGAACGGGGCATGAAGCGGAAGCAAATTTACGAGCTGATGTCGCAACGCCTAGGCATTGACGTTGGCACTGTTGAAAAATACTACAAGCAGGCGCGGGCTAAACTCATGAGGCAGGGTCATAAGCTGCCTAAGGGATTATAGACCGCATGGTATCACTGACAATTCATGGCATAAAACTTCCCCTCCTTCCTGGCGATGTATCGCCGATCATCTGGCAAGCCCTCGCCAATGGCAGTTACGAGGCCAAGGAAGCCCGTTGGGTTCACAAAGCAGTCAAGCGCAAGGATCGGGTGCTTGAACTCGGTACCGGCATCGGCGTCATCACCTCAGTCATCGCGAAAATTCCCGGTGTCCAGGTGTGGGCGTTCGAGGCCAATCCGACGACTGCAGCGCTGGCGAAGCGCGTCATTGATGCCAACGGCATCGGCAACGTGGTGTTGTCGCCAGGCATTCTTGCCGCGGGAGAACCTCGCAGTTTCCGCTTCTACGTGCGCAAGGATCTCTGGATGTCATCTATGGACCCCAACCAAGGTCCCTACGAGCACGAGATCTCCATCAGCTCCACCAACATCGACGAGTTTCTGACCAGTCACAATATCAATGCCTTGGTCATGGACATTGAGGGTGCAGAGCGCGACTTGCTGAAGCAAGCCGCTCTACCAGGCGTTGAACGCATCTTTCTTGAACTGCACGATCATCTCTATGGTCTGGAGGGCATTCTGGACATCACCCAGGCGTTAGCTGCCAAGGGGTTCGCCTACGATCCGAGAGGATCGCGTGGACCATGCGTGTTGTTCTCCAAGGACGACGGCCCGAGGGAATATGAAGCGGAGGCAGCCGATGCGGCTTAACATTCTCACCCTGACGCTCTCGTCAGTTTTCACCATCGCCTCTTTGTCGGCATCGGAGGCGAGTTACGACAACCCGAACATGATCTCCGTTGAGAATGCTTCCGGCCAGGCGCTAAAGACCTTCTCGACCGAGCAGCTGAAGGCCGAGTTCCCTCAGCAAACCTACGACACTCGCACTCCCTGGACGAAGGAAAACGAAACAATCGTCTACCGGGGACCCAAGTTGAAGGACGTGCTTGCAAAGGGCGGCATTTCCGACAATCCAGGCATCAAGATCGTCGCCTACGACAATTTCGTTTCGGAGATCCGAGGCGACGAAATTGAGCAGTTCGAACCTATCCTTGCGGTTGAACGGAAATGCACGGACGAAGACCGTGCCAAAAGCCTGTGCAAGGGCGGCCAGGAGTTTCGCCCCATAAACATGCTGGAGAAAGGCCCGATCTTTGTTGTCTGGCCCTACGACCGCTTGCCGAGTGATTACGTCCCTGCCCGCAATTCGATTTGGGTGTTCTTCCCAGTAGCCCTTCGATCGGTTCAATGACGTTCAGGACCAGCAGCGTCTTTGCTATCCTTCCCTATGTGGGGCTGTGCGTCGCGCTGGTCCTGAGCACCTGGGCGTTTCTGCGGTCGGAGCAATATCGACACGATACCGACGAGATTCTTAGCCAGACCTATGAAATCCAATGGCGCGCCACCCAGGTCAGGGAGCGGCTTTTGCGAGTCAACGGCTATGTCCGCCTTGCCAGCGAAGCGGGCAAGCTTGAGCCCGACATCAGCCGACAAATCGCTCTCGTCAGCGTCAACATCGAACAATTGCTGGCGCTCTCCTATGTAGACCGGTTCCTGCCGAAGAAGGATGCCAAACTGCTGCAGGATGTTCGCCAGATCATCGAGCAAAAAGTCACGCCGATCATCGTTGCGGGGTCGAACTACGCCCAAGCCCTCCCCTACATGGATCGGCTCGAGCAGGATATGTTCGAAGTGTCCAGCGCTACGGTTAATCATAGTGCCACCCTGCAGGAGACGGCTCAGATCGACATTGCTGCATCGCGCAACTGGTTTCTATTCGCGATCGCCCTTGGCCTAGTCGCGATCTTCTACCTCATTATCCATCAGCGCTACGCCTTCATCAGCCGCCGCGATCAGCATTTACGCTCATTTGCTTCGTTGTTTGCTCATATGACGCGATCGCGCGTCACCGCCCTCCGCCTCTTTCTGGACAACACAGGCCTAGGCCAACCACTCAGCGAAGAAATGTTGAAGGCCGCCCGCGGCGCGGCAAACGAACTCGAATCCATCAACAATGGCCTGCTTAAAATCGCCTATAACGAGCGGGATCCTCGATCCGAAGACCTTGGCAAGATTCTTCGAAACGTCGCCGAGCGGCGAAACGGTCTCGTCAAGCTGGATATCGACATCGACACGATCCATCTCCCCGTCCCCGCGACACAATTTCAGTTGCTCGTCGACGAACTGATCCAGAATGCCGAAACCGCTGTTAACGGCAGGCAGAACCCCAAGATCACCGTTCGCACGGCGCTCAGACGGCTCCGGTTTCTCGGCCGTACGAACGTCATCCTGGAGGTATCGGACAACGGCGTGGGCATGACACCCGAAATTGCCGAAAAGGCCACAGTGCCTTTCTTTTCGACAAAGGCGGGAAATCATGTCGGACTTGGCCTCACGGGATGCGCCCAAATGGCCGCAACCCTACGCGGTAACCTCACTATCAACAGCAATCCGGACAAAGGCACTGTTGTGCAAGTGCGAATTCCAGCCCAGCCTTTGCAAGCCACCGCCAAAGGCTAGTCTCTACCCCGCGCACCATTCTCATCAGCGTCATGCACGCCAACAACGAGGTCGGCACGATCCAGCCGATCGAAGAGATCGGTGCCATCGCGCGGGAACACGGGGTTCGGTTTCACACGGACGCGGCGCAATCGGTCGGCAAGATTCCAACCAAGGTCGACGCACTTAGCGTCGATCTGCTCACCATCGCTGGCCACAAGCTCTACGCGCCCAAGGGTGTGGGGGCGCTCTACGTCCGCGGTGGCGTTCACGCTTGAGCCCCTGATCCATGGCGCGGGGCATGAACATGGCCGGCGAGCCGGCACCGAGAGTGCATTGCTCGCAGTCGGCCTCGGCGCGGCCTGTGCGCTCGCCACGGACCTGAAGCCGATGACTAGCATCCGCGCGCTGCGCGATCACTTGTGGGAGGCGCTGCAGCACCGTTTCGGCGGGCGTATTGTGGTGAACGGCCATCCAGAGCGTCGCCTTCCAAATACGCTCAATGTCTCATTCGTCGGCAAAGTCGGCGCCGAGGTGCTTGCCAGCTTGGATGGTGTTGCAGCATCGACCGGTTCTGCGTGTCACGCCGGCCTGGTCGAGCTCTCGCCCGAGCTCGCCGCCATGGGCGTGCCGGAGGCGATTGGAATGGGGGCCATCCGCTTCAGTCTCGGCCGCACCACCGAGGCCGAGATCGACGCCGTTGTCGACCAATTGCGGGCCCCCCTACCTCCTGCTGAGTCGCCCGGCGGTTCCTGACCTGCGGCTGAACTGCTGGAGGCGTTGCCGAACTACTCTCCGCCGTGACGTGGGCGAAGACAACTCCGTTCGGGTGATCATCAACGTGCCCGAACCACCGCGCGACATGTGTTCTTGCGGCTTCGGTTGGAGAGTTTAGCTTAGTGGGCGGCCATCCCCTCCCGGATCAGCGTTTCGATCAGCGGCTTCCGGCAACGTGCGCCAGTGGCCGCAGCACAGCACCGCAAGGTGTCGCCGGCGAACTGCTGCTGGCGCTGAACGTCGGCTTTGTCATTGATCCGGTTGCCACCGGCACTGCGCGGCGGGTCGCTCAGGGGCCGATCTTCTCACAGTTGGTTTCCAAACAGCAGCCCGAAGGCGGGCCAGTTCGGCGCGCTGCAGTCCTTTCGCGGAAAGTTGATCTTCCGTGACGAAAATTCCCTCTTGAGTTTGTACTGACTACAGGGTGCAGCCTGCCGTTCCATCAGAAGTCGAGCTACGCAACGACCGTCACCGGGCAGCCGGACAATTCGTGCACCCGAATGAGTCAGGCGCGATACAGGTCCGCGCCATTGGCTTGAGCGGTTTTCGAGGCAGACGAGACGATATGAAAGAGATGATCGGGCAAATGTCAAAGCAGTTTGCGAGCCTGTTTGGCGCAGCCATAGCAGCCGCGTGCTGTCTGGGCGTTCCCGCAATATTGGCTGCCATGGGCGCTGTGGGGCTAGGAGTCTTGATCAACGACGCCTATTTGTTCCCGCTCTTTGCCGGCTTCGTGGCCATAAGCCTTTGGTTCCTGTTCCACTCGGCGCGGGGGCATAGCAACTTGATGCCTTTCTGGGGCGGCTTGGCCGGCGGCGCTGTTGCGACGGGCGGCCTATGGCTGCTCGTGACCGGCTTCTATCCGGTGCCCATCTCTGTTTACGCCGGGCTGGTCGTGCTCGTCGCTAGCAGCGTATGGGACGTGTTGATAGGCCGCAGAATTGCGGCGTGCGCGACCGAGCCCGTATGGGAACCCGAGACCCCCGGCCAAGAAGTGGACGTCGCCAAACGGCTGGTGACAGGCACCGCTCTCAGCGGCGCAGCGGCGGCCGCGCTGTATGGCGCTTACAAGTCGGTCCAAGCGTTTTCACCAGCGACACAAGTGGCCGGCGCGACCGAGAATTGCTTCGGTATCGCCAAGGCCGGCACGAACGACTGCTCAACCGCCAAGCACGCTTGCAACGGCCAGTCCTTGGTCGATTTCGATCCGACGGACTTCAAGCTGGTACCCAAGGGAACCTGCGAAAAAATAGGCGGTAAGCTGAGTTAGCCCGTGCTCGCCCAAATGTGCGATCTCGCGATGCAGGCTCCGGCGAGTGTCCGCGATCCGCGGTCTCCTGATGAGCATGTTACCCGACTATGTACCGTTCGGCCGGAATTGGAAGCAGGCGTCATTCGCGAGATTCCAAAAGGCGAGGCGTTCGACGTCGGTTTCGACGGCGTCCCCCAGAGTCGGCGACGCGGCCAGGCTGGGCTCGGTCCCGGTTAGCGGCGAAATGACACCCACTGACGATGCCTGGGGCGATCCACCAAATCATCTTGTCCAATTTCAGCCAGGTCGAGAAAGCAAAACAGCCGCGATCTCGGCAAGAGCAGCGGCCACTAGTCTGTCATGGTTATGCGGCGAGCGCGTCAAGGATCGGGCACTCCGGCACTTCTTCGCCGGAGCACTGCGAGATCATCGTGACGAGCACCGCTTCGACGCGCTGGAGGTCGGCAATCTTGGCACGGACCTCGGCGAGATGCGGTTCGGTCCGGCGCTGCACCTCCGCGCAGGTCTGGCTTCTGCAATCGACAAGGTGAAGCAGGCTGCGAATCTCGTCGATGCCAAAACCGAGTTCCCGCGCCCTTAGAATGAAGTGCAGGCGGCGGACGTCGGTTTCGTCATAAATGCGATAGCCGCTGGAGCTGCGCGGCGGGTCGGGCAGCAAGCCGATCTTTTCGTAATAGCGGATGGTCTCCAGGTGGCAGCCGGTCGCGCGGGCCAATTGGTGGCGCTGCAGTCCCTTGGCGGAAAGAAGAGAATTCATGGTGAAAATACCTCTTGAGCCTGTACTGGCTACAGAGTTTATCTTGTTTTCATTCAGAAATCGAGGATGGTTGCGATGAACGAAATCGGTAGCGAGACATTGAATTCTTCGGAAGAGGCCGCCGACATGGTTCGGCGCGAGGGCGGGCTCGCGGCACTGAGCGTTATCGGCGCCTTCCTGGCATCGGCCTGTTGCGTCGTTCCGCTGCTCCTGGTGACACTCGGTGTGTCGGGCGCGTGGATCGGCAACCTGACGATGCTGGAGCCGTATAAGCCCTACATTACGGCGGCGACACTCGTGCCGCTCGGGTTTGGCTTCTGGCAGGTCTATTTCAAGCCCAAAACCATCTGCGAACCGGATTCCTACTGCGCCCGTCCGCGCTCCGCCATCGTTACCAAAACCGCGCTTTGGATCGCAACGATCCTCATTGTGCTTGCCAGTACGATCGGCTGGTGGGCCCCGCTGTTCTACTGAAACGAGGAGATAACAAAGTGAAACATTTTTCGAAACATCTGGTCGCGGCGGCTGTGCTCGGCCTGAGCGGTACTATTATGCTGCCGCTTGCCGTTCCGGCGTTTACCCTATCCGCGTCGCAAGCGATCGTCGTCAAGGAACAAACGCGGACCTTCGCGATCGAGAACATGTATTGTGCTGCATGTCCGATCACCGTGCGCAAGGCCATGGAAGGCGTTGCGGGGGTGAAGTCGGTCAAGGTGAATTTCGAGGCCAAGACGGCGACGGTTGTTTATGACCCGTCGGCTGTGACGGTCGCGGCCATTGCCGCCGCTTCCACCAATGCCGGCTATCCGGCCAAGGCGATCGGGAGTTGAGCCCGTGCACGACCGGTCCATGCTTGGCTTTGGACTGGCTGGCGCCCTGATCGTGGCGTTGTGCTGTCTGGCGCCGATCCTGCTGGTGGCGGCAGGCGTGATCGGCGTGGGCGCGCTCACAACCGCGGTCTACGGTCTGGTGCCAATGTTCATCATCATCGCTGCAGCCGGTTACCTGCTGTGGCGACATCGGCCACGCGTCGATACCAGAAAACATTAGGAGATTTTTCATGTCCGACTGCTGCGCGCCAAAAAGCAATGGCCGCTACGATCTTGCGGTGATCGGTGCTGGATCGGCCGGGTTCTCGGCCGCAATCACGGCCGCTGAGCAGGGGGCGAACGTCGCCCTGATCGGCCACGGCACGATCGGCGGCACCTGCGTAAATGTCGGCTGCGTGCCGTCGAAAACGATGATCCGAGCTGCCGAGGCGCTGCATGGCGTACGCGCCGCGCACCGCTTTCCAGGTCTTACAGGGGAAGCCAACGTCGCTGACTGGGGCCGTTTGGTCGCCGCCAAGGACGACCTGGTGACCACGCTCAGGCAGAAGAAATATGTCGATCTGCTGCCGCAATACAACGGCATCGCTTATCTGGAAGGGAAAGCGCGCCTGAATGGCCAGGGAGTAGCGGTGAATGGCGACATCCTGCCGGCAGCAAAAATCATCATCGCGACCGGGTCATCGCCAGCATTGCCGAACATTCCCGGCATTGGGGATGTGCCTCACCTCACCAGTACGACCGCGCTTGGGCTTTCCGCTCTGCCGCGTTCGCTGCTGGTGATCGGCGGTGGCTATATCGGGTGTGAACTGGCGCAGATGTTCGCCCGTGCCGGGACGGAGGTGACGCTTGTCACCCGCCGCCGCCTGCTGCCGGAGGCCGAGCCAGAAATCTCCAAGGCATTGACCGGTCATCTTCGCAACGATGGCATTACCATCCTGACCGAGCTTTCCTATCGCAGGATCGCGCGCACGGACCGCGGTGTCGAACTGACGGTCGCCATCGACGGAGCGGACGAGGTGATCACGGTCGAGCAGGTGCTTTTGACCACCGGGCGGTCCCCAAACACCGATGGTCTTGGCCTTGCCGAGGCGGGGATCAGGCTATCCGGCAATGGGGGTGTCGTGGTCGATGACCGGATGCGCACGTCGAAGCCCGATGTTTACGCAGCGGGCGACGTCACCGGCCGCGACCAGTTCGTCTATATGGCGGCCTATGGTGCCAAGCTCGCCGCCCAAAACGCGATGAACGGCGACAGCTTGGTCTATGACAACGCCACCATGCCCTGGGTGACGTTCACCGATCCGCAGGTTGCCGGTGTCGGCTTGACCGAGCAGGCGGCTCGGGACGCCGGCTTCGAGACCAAGACCTCGATCGTGTCTCTTGACCAGGTCCCGAGGGCGCTGGCTGCGCGCGATACACGCGGGCTCATCAAATTGGTGGCCGATCGAAAAACCGACCGTCTGCTCGGCGGACAGATCCTTGCGCCAGAGGGCGCCGACAGCATCCAGACGGTAGTGCTGGCCATCAAGCACGGCATGACGGCGAAGGCGCTCGGCGAGACGATCTTTCCCTATCTCACCACCGTCGAAGGGTTGAAACTCGCAGCGCAGGGCTTCGGCAAGGACGTGGCGAAGCTGTCATGCTGCGCCGGATAGGAGGCGATGATGGAACGTTTGAACGGTTACGGCCTTGTGGGGCTGCTGGCGGCCAAGATCGTCTGCTGCGGCGCGTTGGTGCTGGCAGTAACTGGCGCCATCAGCTTTGCCGGTCTCGCCAGTTGGCTGGTCGGCGGCGGCTACCTCTGGCTGGCCGCGGCCGTCCTGGCCATTGTCGGAATTTATTTGTGGCGGCGTCGATCAGCCTATGTACGGTCGGCGCAAGTAGTCTTTCGCTAAGGGCGTTGTCGAATATCACCTCGAGAGTGATTGCAGACATTGCGCTGTGAATCCTGCGACGTTGTTAGGGCTCTTGTCGGGGATATGGA
Source organism: Aminobacter ciceronei (assembly GCF_014138625.1). Lineage (GTDB taxonomy): Bacteria > Pseudomonadota > Alphaproteobacteria > Rhizobiales > Rhizobiaceae > Aminobacter > Aminobacter ciceronei. The sequence continues at coordinate 132,396 of NZ_JACJHY010000015.1, read as the reverse complement.
AAGCAGCCTTAACAGGAGAATTGCATGAACGAGGATGGCGGTTTCGACCTGATCGTGATTGGTGCCGGAACGGGCGGCAATGGTGTCGCCCGCATGGCGGCGGCGGCAGGCTGGAAGGTAGCGGTTGTCGACAGCTTGCCTTATGGTGGCACTTGCGCCCTGCGCGGATGCGACCCCAAAAAGATGTTGATCGCCGTGACCGAGGGCGTTGACTGGGCCCGCAACTTGAGCGGCAAGGGACTTGAGGCGCAGACCTCCGTCGATTGGCCCGACATGATTGCCTTCAAGCGCAGCTTTACCGACATCATGCCGGGCCGCATCGAAGCCGGGTTGGAAAAAGCAGGCATCGTCACTCTGCATGGCCAGGCGCGCTTTACCGGGCGAGAGACGATCGAGGTGAATGGCGAAACCCTAGCGGCGCGGCATTTTCACATCGCCACCGGCGCGCGGCCGATGACCTTGAATATTCCGGGTGAGGAGATGCTGATCACCAGCACCGACTTTCTCAAACTGCCTGACAGGCCGGACGGGGTCGTGTTCGTCGGCGGAGGGTTCATTGCGATGGAATTCGCCCATATCTCCAAACGTGCGGGGGCGCGGGAAGTCACGGTTCTGGAGATGATGGAGCGCCCGCTGGGCAATTTCGACCCCGACCTGGTCGGCATCCTTTCCGAGGCGACCGAAGATCTGGGGATTAACCTGCGGACCGAGGCCAAGGTTCTGAAGATCGAGAAAGACGGGCCGAATTTCGCCGTTACCTATGAGACGCCGGATGGGAAGCAGACAATCAATTGCGATCTGGTGGTTCATGCCACTGGGCGCGTGCCAAACGTCGAGCATCTCAACCTGGAGGCCGTGGGCGTGGAATATGGCGGCAAAGGCATCAAGGTCAGCCCCTACATGCGTACCACCAATCCCGCCATTTTCGCTGCGGGCGATTGTGCGGACAGCGGCCCGAATCTGACGCCCGTCTCAGCCTATGAAGGTCGGATCGCGGGCAAGAACCTGCTTGCCGGTAAGGATGAGCGTGAGGTGAGGTATCCGCCGACCCCAAGCGTCGTCTTCACGCTGCCGCAACTGGCGTCTGTCGGGCTTTCCGAAGCCGTCGCGCGCGACAGGGGATTGGATTTCGACATCCATTTCGAAAAGACGGCGGGCTGGTACTCGTCGCTGCGCGTCGGCGCCAGGCACAGCGCCTACAAGGTCCTGGTCGAAAAGAGGACCGGCGCAATCCTGGGCGCGCATCTCCTCGGCCCCGGCGCCGAGGAACAGATCAACCTCTTCGCAATGGCGATGGGCGCAAGCCTCACGGCGGACAGGATCAAGGGCATCATCTTCGCCTACCCCAGCTTTGCATCGGACGTCGGTTCGATGGTCTAGCTGATGCGGCAAGGCTGAAAAACGCGGTCGGCACCGTAACCATTGCGATCATCTGAGCGAATCTTTTGTCGGGCGAGCGCGTCCCATCGACGGCTCGCCGGGAGGAGAAAATGATGATCGGTCTTTTTCGGCTGGCCGCTTTCGCCGCTGCGGTGCTCCTGATGGCGCCCGATCTGCATGCACAAAACTCGCTCGCGCAGCAATGGAAGCATGAATGGCCACAAACGGATTTCTCGCACGCAATTGTCGATCTTTCGGAAATCAGTTCGGGTGGACCGCCGAAAGACGGCATCCCTTCGATCGACCAACCGAGATTCGTTTCGGTCGGCGAAATGAACGGTCTCGCGCCAACGGAACCTGTTCTTTCCCTGATCATCGACAACGACGCCCGTGCCTATCCGCTGCGCGTGATGATCTGGCATGAAATCGTCAATGACGTGGTCGGCGGCATTCCGGTGCTCATAACCTATTGCCCGCTGTGCAATACGGGGATCGTCTTCGTCCGGCGCCTGGAGGACGACCGTGTCCTTGATTTCGGCACGACCGGCAAGCTGCGCAACTCCGATCTCGTCATGTACGATCGCCAGACGGAAAGCTGGTGGCAGCAGTTCGGCGGCGAAGCGATCGTCGGCGACCTTGTTGGCCGCAAGCTTAAAATGCTGCCATCTCGCCTGGAATCCTGGGCAAGCTTTCGCGAGCGGGCGCCAGACGGCCGTGTCCTTGTGCCGAACGACCCTGCTCTTCGCTCCTATGGAACCAATCCCTATGTCGGCTATGACCAGACGACACGGCCGTTCCTGTTCTCCGGCAGGCTGCCAGACAAAGTGCCCGCGATGATGCGTGTTGTGGCCGTGGGAAAGGAGGCTTGGACGTTGCCGCTCCTACGCATCAAGGGCCCGATCGTGTCGGGCGACCTCACTATACGCTGGCGCGCCGGGCAGGTGTCCGCGCTCAATGCTGCAGACATCACCCAAGGCGCCGACGTTGGCAATGTCATCGTCCAGAGACAAGGCAAAGACGTTCCGCACACCATCCCCTTTGCTTTTGCCTTCTTCGCCTTCGAGCCAGACGGCGTCCTTTACACAGAGAACGGACCAGTCCGGCAATAGAATGATTTCGGGAAGGGCTGAAGCCTGGCTTTCACCTGGATCACCGCGTCGGACCGGCGCGAACAGGCACCCGATCAACCGGGATGCCGCGTGAACGCGATGAGGTCGATGGGATCAGCCACACCCGCGATGAGGCGGCCGGGCAATTGCTTGACGGCGCCCAGTGGCGTGAAGCCTTGTGCGATCGCGAGATCGTAAGTCTGGCGTGTTACGAGTGCCGGCACACCGTTCTGCTTGGTGGCTTTCTCAAGCTTTGTCACAAGATTCACCACCTCGCCGATAACGGTGTACTCAAGCCGCGTCTCGTGACCGATCACGCCGAACACGACCTCTCCGGCGGCTCCGGCCATGCCGATTGCAAGCGCCGGAAGCCCGCTTTCCCGCCGCTCGGCCTGCCAGGCTTGCGTAACGGCAATGAGCGCCTCGATTGCGCAGCAAAGATCGGAAGCATGATTTGTGCTCGGCGCGACGGCACCGAAGCTCGCAAGGATCCCATCGCCGAGATATTTGTCGATGCTCCCGTGATATCGTTCGATTACCGGCACGAGCCGCGAATGATATTCGCCAAGGAGCCCCATGAGCTCGCCCGGCGACAGATCGTGCGAGAGTTGTGTGAAGCCGCGCAAATCGATAGCCAGGATAGCCGCATCGCACCGCACGCCCTGACCTTTGACGGGCTCGAACTGAGCGTGGCGGAGCTGGTCGGCTAGTTCGGACGGGAAGAAGCGTGCAAGGTCAGCCGCCGCCAGTTCCTCTTCTATAGAATTGACGAGCAGCTTGCGCGCACGCACAAGCGCCAGCGCAAGGATCGCAGTCACCATCAGGATAGACAGTATCTTGTCGATCTCGGCTCCGCCCAGTATCCTATAGGAAGTGATGTAATCGACATAGCTGTGTGTGAAGGCAGGCGCCGCTTCGCCCGGTCGCAACACCGCATAGACGAAGAGCGCAAGCCAACCCAAGGCGCTGCAACTGCCTGCAATGAGCACGTAAAGCGGTTCGAAACGGAGCGTTCGGAGGGCGATAAGGATGAAGACGTACATCAGTGTCGGCGCCTTGAGGTAAAGTGCAGGCGGCGCCTGATATTGCAGGTGAAAGCTCCAAATGGTGATCATCAGAACGGCGATGTCGACGACTGTCGAGACGGTGAGAAATCCGCGGGTCAAGTGCCGCCTGTAGGCAAGGGCAATTCGCACGGCGGTGAATACGGCGTAGATGCCCAGTGTCCACGGCACAGGTTCGAAGGGTGTATCGGGAGGAAAAGCCTTCGGCGAAATCGTATAGACGATGGCGAAGAAGGAGATGGCGCAGGCCTGAATCCATCCAATGATGATTTCACTTGTCGCTTGATGCTCCTCTATTCGACGACGTACGCGCGACGAGAGCCCCCTTTGGGCTTTCGCCCCGAAAATGAAGTCAGCGGCTCTCGCAGCGACTTGATCGAGCCGCATTCCTTTTGGACCGCCGACGACAGGGTGCTTGGTGAAAGACGCGAAAATGGCGATCTCTTTTGCTTCGTCATTCGGGCGGCACTGCCACCCCTGATCTGTAATTCGCCATCCTGGTTCGAAAGGTTACTCAGGCAGCGAATTATCCGCCGGTATCGCGCCCGAATCGGATCAGTCTCGCCTGCATTGCCGGTCGACGCCGATCGACAACCAGCAGGATGTGAAAATGATGAACCGGTACAGCAAGAGGTTCGTAGCCATGATGACGTCTCCAATGGCTCAACCATCCGGCTGCCGACCGCAGTCGCCCGTCGCCTCGTCCCTCGGGTCCGGCCGTTGAAGACCTCGTCGAATTGCTGATCGGTGGATTGTTCGACCGCCCGCGCCAAATCCAAGTACTGACGCCAGTCCGCTTCGCGACTTGGCCGGGTTCGTTCTCACGAAGCTGTGATAGCATTCTTTCTACTTGGCCGAACCCTTTTGGCTTTTTGGAGCCTCTATCAGCAAAGGCCGACATTGTGGGTCTTGGATCGTCCTGATCCTTAGCTATGGAGCCCGCAATGGCCAACGACACCGCTTTGGCGCAGCATTTATGCATGAGGCGACCCATGGAAGAACGCTCAACTCTGATCGATGCTGCCCGGCAGGGCGACCGACTGGCATTGGAGCGTCTGCTAGCGATCAGTCAACCTGACATTCGGCGTTACGCGCGCTCGCAATGTGCCGGGACGAGCGACGCTGATGATGCCGTCCAGGAAACGCTCTGGCTGGTTTATCAGCGGATCGGCGCACTGCGAACGGTCACTTCGTTTTCAGGGTGGGTGTTCTCGATCGTCCGGCGCGAATGTCGTCGCATGTGGCGGCGCATGAATGGCCGGGCCGAGATGCCGCCAGACGATCATCCGGCCTTCGTGCACCGGCCGGAGTTGGAACTACGCGCGGACCTGATCGCCGCGATCCACTCTCTGCCGGACAAATACCGCGACGTGATCGTGCTGCGGGACATACAGGAATACTCGATCGGCGAGATCGCGATCGAGTTGCGCCTCGCACGCGAGGCCGTCAAGAGCCGCATTCACCGGGCCCGGCTGATGATCCGCGAATATCTGGAGGATTAGAATGACCGCGAGCTGGAGAACCCCCTCCGCAGCGGCCGGTCATTCATCAGTGACGGGATGAACCAAAAGCAGGGATATCGCCATGAATATCTACGTTCGTTCGATGATCGCCGGCTTTGCGGCGACTGTTGTTTTGTCCCTGCTCATGATCATGAAAACCGCGATGGGGATAATGCCCCAGCTCGACGTTATTTCGATGTTGAGTGGGATGTCGCAAAATATGATGGGCGTTGGTGGCGCCGGCATCGGTTGGCTGGCCCATTTCCTGATCGGCACGGTGCTGTGGGGCGTCTTGTTCGCGCTGCTTCACGATCGGCTGCCGGGTTCCGAGCCAATTATGAAGGGAATCTCCTTTGGGATCCTCGCCTGGCTCCTGATGATGATCCTGCCGATGCCGATGGTAGGCGCCGGCTTCTTTGGCTTGGCGCTTGGCATGATGGCGCCGGTTATGGCCCTCATCCTGCACATCATCTGGGGTGCCGTGCTCGGCATCGTGTTCCGCATGCTGCCGGCCGAGGCCGTGGTGCAGGCCTGACGCCAGGATTCCGGCTGACGGGAGGGATCGGAATGAATCGCCTGTCGCGTGCAGTGGGCGCTCTGCTGGCCCGCTATCTGAATGCCCGGGCCGGCGGTCCTTACTCACACCCCGCGGCAGATCTCAACGCAATGCGCGAGCTCCTGCAGCCCGCGGACGTGGTGCTGGTCGAAGGCGATCGGCGCATCAGCGGCGCGATCAAGTACCTCACCCAGTCGACTTGGTCGCATGCGGCGCTCTATGTGGGCGAGCGCGGTGGCGTCGATGCAGAAGGGCGCGCCCACGTACTTGTTGAGGCCGACACCGAGCGCGGCGTGCGCGCGTTCCCCCTCGAGGAGCTTGAAGGCTATCACCTGCGCATCTGCCGGCCAGTGGGACTGTCCCCCGAAGATGCCCGCCGCGTAATCGAGTATGTATTGGCCAGGCTGGGCGACCGCTACGATCTGAAGAACGTATTCGATCTCGCCCGCTACCTGTTGCCGACGCCTCCCGTACCCATGCCATGGCGCCGCCGCATGCTGGCGCTCGGTAGCAGCGATCCGACGCGAGCGATCTGTTCGACGCTGATTGCGCAGGCGTTCCAGTCCGTCGAGTTTCCGATCTTGCCCATCATCAGCGCCGAGGCTGCCTCCATGCCGGATTGCCAGGATTGCTTGCGCGAGATCTACCACATCCGCCACCACAGCCTGTTCGTGCCACGCGATTTCGATGTGTCGCCGTACTTCCTGGTCATCAAGCCAAGTTTGAGCCACGTTTTCGACTACCACGCGCTCGCCTGGGCCGAATCCGATCGATCGCAGGTTCAAGATGCCACCAATCTGTCCACTTAGCGCCCGCCGCTACCGCTTCGGAGGCGGTTTGCTGGCGGCCGCAACTTGTAAGCACTTGCCGTCTCGACGCAACGCAAAGGCGGGACGTCGATGAATCAGACAACCGGAAACGACAGATACCTCGCTGAACTCATGCGGTCCGCTCAGGACGGCGACGGAAACGCCTATGTTGTGTTGCTTCACACCATCACGCCGATGTTGCGCAAAGCAGTGTCCCGGCAACTTGCTTTCTACCAGCGCCAGGACGTGGAAGACGTCGTGCAAGACACCCTTCTGTCGATGCATGCCGCTAGGGCGAGTTATGACCCCGAACGGCCCTTCCTCCCCTGGCTGTGGGGCATCGCACGCAACCGTGCCGCCGACGCAGGCCGGCGCCACGCACGACGGGCCGCCCGCGAGATGACTGTCGCCGAGGTGCCCGAAACCTTTCCCGATCCCGGAGCGAATATATCTGTAGACGACTATCGTGACCCCGAGGCATTGCGGCAGGCCATTGATGGCCTTCCTCTCAGACAACGGACGGCAATGGAGTTGCTGAAGCTGCACGAAATGTCACTGAAAGAGGCTGCGTCGGTCAGCAGCATGAGTGTCGGCGCTCTCAAGATCGCCGTGCACAGAGCCGTGGCGACGCTGCGGGATGTGTTGGGGTGACGAGGCTTGATGTGGAAACGAACGATCTGATCCAACGCCTGGCAAGGGACGCCCGTCCGATCAGGCTACTCCCGCCCCCTCGGAAGCGGGCCGTGAATTGGCTCGCGATTTCCGCGCCTGCCGTCGCCATCGTCGTTGTACTGGCATCGCCGCGATTGGATCTTTCCGAGCGATTGACCGACGTGCGGTTTCTCTTCGAGCAAGCAGCCGCCCTGGCAACCGCGACGGCGGCTGCTGTTGCGGCCTTCGCCGTGGTCATTCCAGGTCACGATCGGAGGCTTGCGCTATTGCCGCTCGCTCCACTCACGATCTGGCTGGGAGGCCTCGTACAAGGCAGCCTCGAGGCTTGGCTGCGCGCCAGCGCCGCTTTGAACCTGACCAATGGCTGGCCGTGCCTTCCGGGAATCGCGATGGTAGGTGCCGTACCTGCGCTCACCATGGTGGTGATGTTGCGCCGCGGCGTACCGATAGCGCCACGGCTGACCGTGATGTTGGGCGCGCTTGCCGCCGCAGCTCTCGGCAATGTCGGACTTCGGCTAGTTCATTCACAGGATGCCAGCCTCATGATTCTGGTTTGGCAATTCGGGAGCGTGGCACTTCTCTCCTTACTTGCGGGCTGGGGCGGCCGCTCCATTATGGGCGACACCCCTCAGGCATGTGCCCACAATTCTCCGAGCCGACAGCAGAAGAATGGGCTTCAGGCACAACAACCGACGCAGGTTGGTCGCCACTACCACTGAAAACCCGCCCGAGGGGCGAATTCCGGGCCATGGCCACCTGCTCTCCGCCGCCGCGTAACCTTTGGCCGTGAAGAAGCGAAGTAATTGGAAGCAGGTCTTGGTGACTTGCTCACAGGCGGCCATCGAGGCCGCGTCCAACCGATCGGAGGAACAAATGTCCAACCGCATGTTGTCTGCCGTCGTTGCCACCGCCTTTGCCGCTGCCGTCGGCTCGCTCGCTGCTGCGCCTGCCAGCGCTGCCAGCAAAGCCGAGATGGAAAAAATGATGAAGGAGAACCAGGCAAAGACGATGACGGCCATGAAGACCGGCAAATTCGAGCAATGCTACGGCGTTGCCCTGAAGGGCCAGAATGACTGTTTCGCGGGAGCAGGAACGTCCTGCGCGGGAACCAGCACGGTCGATTACCAAGGGAACTCCTTCAAGCTCGTGGCGAAGGGCACCTGCACCGCGATGGAGGTACCGGGCGGCCACGGCAGCCTCACCCCGAAAGCCTGACCTGACCACAGCAATTCCGTCAGGCAGTCGGCTTTGCGTCGTCTTTGACCGAGGCGAGATGCGCCCCGCTCGCCTCGGTCTCTGGGCACTAATTCCGGCACGAGGAAGACAGCGGCCGATACAATGTGCCCCTTCGGGTAGCATTCGATGACGCAGTCTGAAGATAGGTCGTCTATCGTTCCAATTCTTCACGATCCGTTGTCGGCAAGAATTCCCTTACTGGACTTCCAGGACGGACATTCTACCAACTGATAAGAGCGCCAGGGGGAGTGATGGGGAAGGCCGACGCCGATGAAACGGAGCTAGTACAATTGCTCGTGGCCGGAGATCGGCCTGCTTTCGAGCGAATCTACCGCAAGCACAACGCAGCTCTGATCCGTGTCGCAACGGGTATCGTGGCAAGTCGCGCCACGGCTGAAGAAGTCGCTCAGGATACTTGGATCGCGGTTCTCAAGAACGTCGCGAGCTTTGAAGGGCGCTCTTCTCTGGCGGGCTGGATATTCTCGATCCTGATCAACAAGGCGCGCAGCCGCGCGGCCCGCGAGGGAAGGTTCGTTTCCTTCGACGGTGAGGGCGAGGATGACAATTTGGCCGCGGCCTTTGACGGGCGTGGCCGTTGGAAAGACATGCCCGATCTTTGGGAGGAAGTGACGCCTGAGCGTATCCTGGCCGGGCGCAGCGTGATGGACCACGTTGCCGCCGCCATCGAGACACTTCCGGCAGCTCAGCGGTCTGTCATCATCCTGCGCGCCCAGCAGGGCCTGGAGGCCGAGGAGGTGTGTGAAATCCTTGGCATCAGTGAAGGAAATATGCGGGTTCTCCTGCACAGGGCAAGGCTTGCTATCCGGACTGCTCTTGACGGTTTGATGTGAGCCGGCAGGTCGAATGAAGGGCAATATGAATTATTTTTCAAAAAGTGTAACGCAGAGGGACTTTGGGGGTCCTGTCTGTGAAGCACGTGAAAGGACACCGCCCGATGCTAAGCTGCAAGGAAGTCGCCACTCGTGCCAGCGCCCTGATTGATGGGGAGCTGAGCACATGGGAGGCTCTCCAGATACGTCTGCATCTTGCGATGTGTAAGGGGTGCGATCGGTTCGTCGGTCAGATACGGACGACCCGCGATCTGACCGAGACCATCGCCGCACCTGAACCGCTGGACGAAGCCGACAACGGCCGCATCAGCGCAATCCTTTCCCAGCTTGACGAAGGAAAGCAACAGGGCGGCTGAGGCCCCCGGGAAAGGATATATACCATGCAGAAGATCGTAGCCGGCCTAGTCGCCGGGTTCATAGCGACTGTCGTTTTGTCGGTCATGATGGTCGCCAAGAGTATGATGGGCATCATGCCCGAGCTAGATGTCATCGCCATGCTGAGTGCGATGATGGGTGCGCCTGCCACGATGGGGTGGCTGGGTCACTTCATGATCGGCACGCTGGCCTGGGGCGGCGGCTTTGCGCTGTTTTACGGGCTGATTCCTGGTGGTGTTGCCCTGACAAAGGGCATTGTGTTCGGCATCGCAGCTTGGCTTGGCATGATGGTGATGGTGATGCCGATGGCTGGTGCCGGGTTCTTCGGAATGGGCTTCGGGATCATGGCGCCGATGATGACACTGGTCCTGCACATCATCTTCGGCGCGGTTCTTGGCACCGTCTTCCACATGCTTGCCGCACCCACCGGCGGCGACATGGTGTTCACCTCCGATCACCTGGCCAACTGAGCCTGCCTGCGCCGGGACCACGGGCCACCACTCATGATCTTGCCCTTGTCCATGCTCATGGGGCTGATCCTGGGGGTCTCGGCGCATCGGGCAGGTCTCTGCACCGTCAAGGCCGTGGCCGAGGTGATGACTTCGCGCCGCGGCTGGTTTCTCTGGTCTTTTCTGAAGGCCGCATTGTGGGTGGCGGGCCTGATTGGCCTTTACGGGCTGATGGGTGGCGGCATTGCATTGCGTCAATGGCCCTTGGACTGGATCGCCCTTCTTGGCGGTCTGATCTTTGGTCTTGGGGCCGGCGCGAACGGGGCGTGCGTCTTTTCCACACTGGCACGTCTGGCCGAGGGGTATGGCGTCATGCTGTTCACCTTGGCCGGGTGGGTCATCGGGATCGCAGCAGTGCATCTGATATTGCCTGATCTGCATCGCCAGTCGAATCTGGCAAATCAGTTGCCCGCCTGGGTGCTCTGGGTCCTGATTCCCTGGATGGTCTGGGAGGGGGCGCGGATATTGCGGCGACTGATGCGCGAAGGCTGGGGGCAGATCGGCGCCCCTCATTGGCCGCTCTCCTTGTCTGTTGCTCTTGTGGCGGCGGCGAATTTCGGTCTGCTGTCGCTCGATGGGGCGTGGTCGTTCACCTCGACATTGATCTGTGCGGTGAAGGCGGCACCGTTGCCGGGCTGTGCCAATCACGCGAGTCCTTGGCTTGTCTCATCGGCGGCGATTTTGGGCATGGCTGGGTCGGCATTCTGGCGCGGCTCGTTCCGCTTGCGCCGAGTTCGGACCGGGGCTGCGCTGCGCCATGGCCTGTCGGGCCTGGCGATGGGGGCCGGCGCCGCGCTGATCCCCGGGGGCAATGACGGGCTGATCCTGTTCGGCCTTCCCGCGCTTTCACCGCATGCCTTGCCCGCATGGGCGTCAATTGTGGCAGGCACCGCCCTGTCGCTGGCAACCATGCGCGCTTTTGGCCGGCCGATGTCCGCCATTCGCTGCGAAGCCGACATCTGCCTCGCCGCGCTGTAACGAAGCGGACGGCCAAGTGTCTCTTCATTGTCCCTCCGAATCCCTGCTCGACGTCGTCGCGGCCGCCTTTATGTCCTTTGATAGGAAGCCGCACTTCATTTGGTGTGAGAACCCAGGGTGCAGCACTTAGAGAGCGTTGATCCCGCGGACAGGCGTTGTTCCAACCTTATCGCGCTGCAGGGTTGGATAGGGCCGTCCCCTGCCACGTTCAGCAGGCGGCGCATGTACGGCGACAAAGTCCGATTTGAGGGAGATGGCGATGGAGATTGTTTGAAATTCGCGGCGGAACGTAACCTTTTGCCTTGTTCTGGCGAACAAATACCGACGACCATAAACGAGCATCGCGGGACGGCCGTTCTTCTGTGAAATGGCCAAATGAGCCGTCGATTGTTCCTCTGAGGAATTGCAAATGATCAACACGAAGCCACCGCTACGGCCGGAGTCTTACGATAAGAACGTTGGCCTCGTCTTGCAGGGCGGCGGGGCGCTCGGCAGCTACCAGGCCGGAGTATATGAGGCGCTGGCATCTTCCGAATATCTCCCGGACTGGGTGGCCGGCATCTCAATCGGCGCGATCAATGCTGCGATCATCGCTGGCAATGCTCCCGAAAACCGGGTTGAGCGTCTCCGCAGCTTCTGGGAGGAGGTTACCGCGCCGACCGCCTGGTGGCCCTCCGGCCTGACTGGACCATTGGCGACCTGGCAACAAAAGCTTAGCGCGCAGTCGGCCCTGATATTCGGCCAGCCCGGGTTTTTCGCTCCGCGCAGTGCGCTGGATTGGTTCTCGATGGAAAAACCCACCAGCTACTACGACACAAGAGCGCTCAAGAACACGCTGGAGCGGCTGGTGGACTTCGACCGCATCAACAGTCGCAAGGAAATTCGCTTCAGCGTGGGGGCGGTGAATGTGCGCTCCGGGAGCTTTACCTACTTCGACAGCGAAGAAATCAGCATTCGCCCGGAGCATGTGATGGCAAGCGGCGCGCTACCGCCCGGCTTTCCTCCGATCGAGATCGATGACGAGCACTATTGGGACGGGGGGCTCGTCTCAAACACGCCGCTGCAATATGTGCTCGACTATTATCCGCGCCGAAGCCGTCTCACCTTTCAGGTCGACGTGTTCCAGGGCTTCGGACAGCTCCCGACAAATCTTGAAGAGGTTAGCGAACGGCAAAATGACATCCGCTATTCGAGCCGGACACGGGTCAATACCGATGCGTTCCAACAAAAGCATGATGTTCGTCATGCGATCAACGAGCTGGAGAAATTGTTGCCCGCCGAGATTCTCGACACCGAGCAGGCCAAACGGCTGCACGCGTTCGGCTGCGTCACGGAAATGGATATCGTTCAACTGATCTATCGCCCCTTCGCGCCTCAGGGCGCAGCCAAGGACTATGAGTTCAGCCGGCACACGATGAACGCTCGCTGGCAGCAAGGACTTTCAGACGCCGCCACCACTTTGCAGGCCGGGCCATGGCTCGCCCCGAAGGTCGATGAGGTTGGCGTGCGTGTCTTCGATGTCATGCACGCCATTTTGCTCGACCGGAACCCGGCGACGGCCAACGCCAGGGCCGAGGACGCCGATCGCCCCGCCGTTCAGCCGGTCAAGCGAACTCCGTCAGGCGATCCCCGGGCCACGAAATTGGCGTGATCGGAGTCAAAATGTTGGAAGCCTCGGAAGTGAAGGCGCGCGCGTTTGCGATGCCACTCAGCAGCCCGTCTTATCCGCGAGGGCCGTATCGCTTCACCGATCGCGAGCATTTGATCGTCACCTATCGCACCGATCCCACTGCGCTGGATCTGGCCGTGCCGGAACCCCTTGAGGTGGGCGATCCGCTTGTGAGCCTCGAATTCATGCGCATGGAGGGCAGCACCGGGTTCGGACGCTACTCCGGGGCCGCGCAACATATCTCGGTACGCTTCGGCGCGCAGACGGGCGCCTATACCCACAACATGTTCCTCGACGTTCATGCGCCTATTTCTGGAGGGCGCGAACTGTGGGGGTTCCCGCAGAAGCTTGCCGCGCCGCGACTGGTAGTCGCACATGACGTCCTGCTTGGGACACTCGACTATGGGCCGGAACGCGTTGCTACCGCAACGATGGGTTACAAGCATATACCGATTGCCGACGATGTGGCGCTGGAAATGCTGAACGAGCCCGGCTTCCTGCTCAAGATTATCCCACACGTCGATGGTTCGCCGCGCGTGTGCGAACTGGTGCGCTACTTCCGGCGCGACATTGTGCTGAAGGGCGCCTGGACCGGGCCTGCGGCGCTTGAGTTGCACCCGCACGCCCTGGCCCCCCTGAACGGCCTGACGGTTCTTGATGTCGTCTCAGGCGTTCATATCGTCGCCGACTTCACCCTCGCCCTGGGGGAGGTTGTTCGTGACTATCTCGCTTGAGGCCATCTTGAGGACGTTCAGCTTATGAAAGCCGACGACGTCCGCAAGCGCGCCTTTTCGATGCCGCTCCACAGCCCGGCCTATCCGCACGGCCCCTACCGGTTCGTCAATCGCGAATATCTGATCATCACCTATCGCACGGACACCGCCGCGCTCGAGAAGGTCGTCCCCAAGCCGCTGGAGATTGTGGACCCAATTGTCAAATACGAGTTCATCCGCATGCCCGACAGCACCGGATTTGGCGACTATACCGAATCCGGCCAGGTCATTCCGGTACGGTTCAACGGCGAGACGGGCGGCTACACCCATGCCATGTTCCTTGATGACGACCCGCCCATTGCTGGCGGTCGCGAACTGTGGGGGTTTCCGAAGAAGCTCGCGTCGCCAACATTGCGCGTCGAACACGATACGCTGCTTGGCACACTCGACTACGGCGCGGTGCGCATCGCCACCGGCTCCATGGGCTTTAAGCATCAGCCGATGGAGCATGATGTCGCGCTGCGCGCACTCGGCGAGCCAGGCTTCCTGCTGAAGATCGTTCCGCATGTCGATGGAACGTCGCGGATCTGCGAGCTAGTTCGTTACAAATTGGGTGACGTCGAATTGAAGGGCGCGTGGACCGGGCCGGCGGCCCTGGCTCTTCATCCCCATGCGCTGGCGCCGGTCAGCGATCTTCCGGTGCTGGAAGTGATCTCAGCCGTTCATTTGATCGCCGACCTGACGCTCAATCTCGGGGAAGTCGTTCATGACTATCTCGCCACCTGAAACCACGCAAAGGAGAGAACCTACATGAGCCGCTTTCAAGACAAGGTCGTTATCGTCACCGGAGCAGCAAGCGGGATCGGCAAGGAGATCGCACATGCCTTCGCCCGGGAGGGCGCCAAGGTCGTCATCGCCGATCTGAAGCAAGACGCCGCCACGGCCGCCGCGGCCGAAATCGTTGCCAGCGGCGGGATCGCCATGGGCGTGGCGATGGATGTGAGCAACGAGGATGCTGTCAATGTCGGTATAGACGGTGCTCATGACGCTTATGGTCGGATCGACATCCTGGTCAGCAACGCCGGCATTCAGATCGTCCATCCCGTTGAATCGTTCCCATTCGCCGACTGGAAGATGATGCTCGCCGTCCATCTTGACGGCGCATTCCTGACGACAAAAGCCTGCCTCAAGCACATGTACGCGGATAAGAGTGGATCGATCGTCTACATCGGTTCGGTTCATTCGAAGGAAGCATCGCCGCTCAAGGCAGCCTATGTGACCGTCAAGCATGGCCTTCTCGGCCTTTCCCGCGTGGTCGCCAAGGAAGGCGCGAAGCATAACGTCCGCGCCAACGTCGTCTGCCCGGGCTTTGTGCGCACGCCACTGGTCGAGAAGCAAATCCCAGAGCAGGCTAAGGAACTCGGGATCAGCGAGGCGGACGTCGTCAAGACCGTCATGTTGAAAGAGACGGTCGACGGCGAATTCACGACGGTGGAGGATGTCGCCGAGGCGGTGCTCTATTTTGCAGGAGCGAAGAGCAATGCGTTGACCGGGCAGTCGCTGGTGGTCAGCCATGGCTGGTTCATGGAATAGGACGATCGCGCATGAGTGACGTTCAACGGTCGCTGCCAGGAATAGTTCGAAGCTGGCGTTCACGGATATACCACCCCGACAATACCGATTCAGGAGGCAGTGGCATGATGAGGGCCATATGGAACGGAACGGTCATCGCCGAGTCGGCGAAAACAGAGATTGCCGAAGGCAATATCAGTTTTCCGCCAGAGGTGTTGTGCAAGGAATTCTTCCGGCAGACTGACCAGAAAGGCCGCGATCGCCGGCACGCCGGTCAGGAGGCCCCCCCAATCGACGTCCGGGATCGCCGGTCTTCTATGCCCATCGTCGCGGGCGGCGGTCATGCGACTATGCGCGACTTTCGCGGTCGGCAGATAGAGCGACGGATGCTCAATCCGAGGACGTCGCATGTGGAATAAGCGTCGTCCGATGGCCGATGTGCCGATTGGTCCGAAAAATCCGAAGCGGACCGTGCTATCATGATGGCTATCGGTTGGATGACTGATTTTCTTCTCTGGCGAAGAACTTTGAATGCGATTGGGGAAGCAAAGCCGAACGGAAAATTCAGGGTACGTCGTGCAATAATGGTGACTGCGGCACTGTTCCTTTCGGTGCTTATCCAGTCCTGCGCCTCGCGCGTTTGGAACAATGAAATAGGCGGAGCAGATCCGAACGAAGACTACGTTTTCGCAAACCGTCTGCCGCGCAACAATGCCCAGGACATGTTCGTGGTGCTGGCCTTTTCCGGCGGCGGCACCCGGTCTGCCGCATTCGCTTACGGCGTTTTGAAAAAGCTGCGTGATACGAGTGTCACGGTGCATGGACGTAAGCGTCGGCTGCTCGACGAGGTTGATGTGATCAGTTCGGTGTCCGGAGGAAGCTATCCGGCCGCCTACTACGGATTGTTCGGCGATCGAATCTTCACGGACTTCGAAAGCCGTTTCCTCAAACGCAATGTGCAGCACGACCTCCTCGCGCTGCTTGCCAATCCTGTCAACCTCGCCGCAATGACTTCCGGCGACTATAACCGCGGTGATCTGGCCGCGCGCTGGCTTGGTGATCATGTGTTTGAAAACCGCACCTACCGCGATATGAGCCTTGGCGATTTGCCTTATATCATCGTCAATGCGAGCGACCTGACGAACGGAGCGACTTTTTCTTTTATCCAACAGCAGTTCGATTTTCTTTGCTCTAGTTTGTCGAATTATCCCGTTGCCAACGCTGTCATGGCCTCCTCTGCAGTGCCGGTAGTGTTCGGGCCGATTTCGCTGCGCAACTACGCTGACAACTGCCCTCAACGGCACAATTCTTGGGTTCCGCAGGCCCTTGAGCAGCGTGACCTTCTGAGCCGCCGCTATCAGGTGGCGCGTGCGCTTGAGCGATATCTCAACCCGGCAGACACTCCCGTCTTGCGGCTCGTCGATGGTGGTGTGACGGACAATCTGGGCGTGCGTGGTTCCATGATGAGTCCGGTTGCCCAATATGGCGATGTGGAGCGAATGGCGGCGCATTCGACCGACGCAGACTGGCGCTTGTCACAAAGGTTCTGGTCATCGTTGTTAACGCACAAGTCTATTCAGAGTATCCCTGGGCTAAGGATGGTCGTGAACCTCGGATTATCGACACAACGATGGCGTCTTTCGATGCGGCGCTCGGCATTCTCAATACCGAGACCGTAGGCCTGGCTAAGAGTGGCTTTGAAAAGTGGGAGAATGGCATCAACGCGAGCCGAAAGCCCGGTCAACCCAAGGTCACCGTCGACTTCGCCTCCTTGACCTTTGAACAGATCAAGGATCCGTCCCGCCGCGCCTACTTCAACAAAATTCCTACCACACTGTCCCTGCCCGACAAGCAAGTAGATGAATTGAGCGCGTTATCCGGAGATATGCTTGAGGAGTCGCCGGAATATCAAAGCTTCGTGCGGTCACTGCGCTAGGCCGAAGGCACAAACATCATTGACTATGTGAATGCCGCAATCGAGGCCTTGCGGCCTGCAGAAGAGGCGGTTCTGATCCTGCGCGGCCAGCAAGGGATTGAGGCGGATGAGGTCTGCCCGATGCTGGAGATCAGCGAAGGCAACATGCGGTTCCTGCTGCACCGTGCCCGCTTTGCCCTTCGGCTCGCACTGGACCGGCTTTTGGCATGAGATGCTGTTTATTTTGAATTGCGCTGTAACGCGGGCGGGTCTGCGAAGTCCTGTTGGCGTGAAGCAAACAAACAGGAGTACTTAAAATGACCAAGATCGCTCTTACCGCCGCCGCCTTTCTCGTTGCCACGGGCACGGCTTTCGCCGGCAGCGACAGCTACGGCTCGAACAACGCCAACCAGCAGGTAGCCGACATCGACAACTCGTTCACAGCTTCCATCCAGAAGTCGGATACGGCTCAGGTTGCCAACACCAAGCTGACGACCCAGTCCGGCCAGGGCATCTGGGGCCGCTGATTTTTCAGACCCGGGAACACACAGAGCGGCGGGCCAGAGCCGCCGCTCTTTGTGTTTGCGTATCAAGATAGAGCCTCTAGCCAGAATCCTCCGGCCTGAGACAGTGCCTTCAAAGAGTGGCGATCCTCCGCACCCCTCTGTCCTGCCTGACATTTAGCACGCCATGAGGTGGCGCTGGCCTTCTGCTTTGCCCATGCCGGCGCAAGTTCGTGGAGGTCCACAAGACGACCGCGCGCATTGCCGCGGACGTGGTCGAGACGCTCGCCAGGTTCTACGCCATCGAAGCGCGCATCCGCGGCAGCAGCGCCAAACTGTTCGCCGAGCGGAGACGAAGCCGATCCTGGACCAACTATAAAGGAATGGAAATCTCGGCACCCCTCCTTCCGGCACCGAAGCACAGAGCGACGCAATATTCTATCTGATGCGCGCCGGCTGCCAATGGCGGCAACTGCCGAGAGAGTTTCCGACCTGGCACTTCAGGAAATGGCATTGCACCGGTGTTTGGGTTCGCTGCAACGTGAGCTTTATAGGCTCACACGCATCCGTTCCGGTCGGACGGAATGCCGACCGTCGTGATCATGGATGGCGCGGCCATAAGAATGGACCATTCAAGGTCGCGCGCCGTGGCCGGTGTAGCACGTGGACCGCGCTGGTTGCGGCCCGCAGCATCGTCGGTGGCCGTGGGACCTTGGATAAACGGCCAGCGGCGGCACATGGCTAAGCGGATCAGGCATGCGTGCGGCTTCCTCGTCCAGGAACTGGCCGAAATCTCATCGATCGTTCATTGTAGCGCTGGCAACAAACTGCGCTAGGCATGAGGACACGGGAGAATATTTCGCGTCGCCCATAACTTTTCGCATTCCGAGAACGAAGTATTGTCCGACAGTGCAAGAGCGCCCGGCGCAAGGACCGGGACTCCGCGCAATGTTCCGTCGAACCTGTGGTGCACGCGAGCGCCCTCACAACGGATCGTTCGATCCCGACGGATCGTTTCCGTCGGCCGGAATCGGCCTTGATGTAGTTTTTGCCAAGAGGGGATGAAGGATGAGATCGGCTTCACGCATGAATTGGAAACGGTGGCTTGCCATCCCAGCACTGCTCATTGTCCTATTTGGGATCGGCGGGCTTGTCGCGAGTAATGTCCAAACGGCTGTCCTCGAGGTGTCGGACAACCCGCCGCTGCACCATCGCATCGTCTTTCAGGTCAACGCCGATGATCAGGTTCCCATGAAGCATGCAGTCTCTAATTCGATCAACCTCGTGAGGCACTACAGGGAGCTGGGTGAAGCTGCGCGCGTGGAAATTGTCGCGTATGGCGACGGTATCAGCATGTTTCGAGCCGATGCATCGCCGGTGCGCGACATCCTGGAGTACATGCGCGTGAATTTCCCGGAGATCGCCTTCTCGGTCTGTGGGAATACCAAGACGATTATCGAGCAGCGCGAGGGGCACATCATGCCATTGATCGAAGGGACAAGGGTCGTGCCTTTTGGCATTGTGCGGCTAGTTGAATTGCAGGAAGCTGGCTGGTCCTATATTCGCCCCTGAGCCGTTCCCTCGCCTAGCGCTCACCATCCCGAAGTCGCGGCCGTTAGTCATGCTTCACTGAGATAGGTAGTATTTTCAGGGCGCAGGGCGAACTTGAAGGCAGGGACTCGCTTGGCTTCAACACGTCCGCGGTGATCGCAGCGCATGATGCGGTTAGTCCCAATGCCTTCGCCAAGAGCTACGACAATTGTAGCCAACCACCGGTGAATCCCGCCTTGCACAGCCCCTCGACAATGAGTGGGCATTTCTTCATCAACTCCCAAAGAAATCTCGTGCGGTGGTTCTCGATCATCAACACGATCGGTCCCTGATCGAGTCCGTAATAGCCTTTTGAGATCCAACCCGGCTTGCTTTGATGCCCTGAGTCGAAGGTTGGATTAAAGCTGCACTTGAAGCCGTACTCGCTGGTCACTTCGGGGTATACTTCATTGAAATGCCGCAGCGCTGGTAAGACGATCTCGGGCGCGAAAGGTAGCGATGCAACCGCGGCCCAGGGCGCGATAGTGCCATCGTCCGGTCCATACGGGATGCCGCGCGCCGTATAGTCGAAAAAATAGCGCTCAACGCCCTCGATCTTTATACAGGTTGGGCCAGGCCCATCACTAGCGGTAATGCCCCAGCAATGCTCGCTGTACCCTTTGTGGCCCAATGGATTACGGATCGCGTATTGCTGCTGTGCATAAGTCGCACGGCGGCTATTCTCGAAATAATCAATGCCCTTCCCGCGCATGAATTCGTCCTGAATGCCGCGAAAGTCGATCCACATGTGCGAGAGCTGATGAATGAATAGTGGGCCAGCATAGAGAAATTCTAGGTCGTAGAGATGCTTCCAGCAGTAAGTCCGCGTTTGGGCCTTGTAGCTCTCGGCTGGAATTGGATGGGTAGGCGAGGCCAGTGCCAACACGTAAAGGATCAAGGCTTCGTTATAGCCCTCCCACCGATACGGCAGAAACCCACACTCCGGTTTCCAACCCATCGAAACGGTTTCTCCGGCGTTAAGCGCCCACTGCCAATCAGCCCGGGCGTAGAGCTCTTCGGCCAGCGAACGAATTTCGCGCTCGTCGGGTGCATCTCCATCAAAGTACGCAGCGGAGGCCAAGATGCCAGCCAGTAGAAATGTCGAATCAATCGTCGACAACTCCGACTCCCAAGCGCGACGGCCGGTGTCCATGTATAGAAAGTGGTAATAGAAGCCATTGTAACCGGTCGCATCCGCCTCTTCGCTCTGCTCACTGTCTCTAAAAAATCGAAGTGTCGTGAGTGTGCGCTCGATAGCTTCGGCGCGTGTGATAAAGCCGCGCTCGGCGCCGATCGTGTAGGCTGTTAGTGCAAACCCTATCGCGGCAATGCTCGCATGCGAGCCTCTGCGCGTGTTATCAGGGACCATCCCATTGGCGCGATTGCTCTCTTTCAGGAAATATTTGAACGTGTCCCGTTGGAGTTCGTCCAACGCTTCCTCACTCTGACTCATGCGCGAACACCTCCTTTTCGCCGTTCCGATGCGAATGCTAAGGATCAGCGATACTATTCACCCAAGTCACCCTGCGGCGACATCAGAATAACCACGATAGCGACACCAGGGAGCGAGACTGCGAACCAGTGCAGGACCTGCTTCCAAGGAGCCGGCAGACGGCGGATCGGGGAGCGTTGCGCGCAGTGTCCCCGCCGCGCTGTGCACGGCAACCTTGGGAGCGCCGAACCCATGCCGGCTGCGGGGGTTCCTTCAATGACATTTACGTAGCTTCAACGACTCTATTGGCCGCTGTTGCCGGTGAGTAAGACCGTCAATGGCCTGCCAGAATGCTTCGGGATCACGACGATGATCCATTGCTATATTCGCGCCGGGATTGGAAAAGGTTTCGGTCGCTTGCTCGAAAGCTAGGTCGTGTGCTCGTCTTGCGCCGCGCCGCGCTGCGTCGGTGATCCGGTTGCGCATGACGTTACCCCAAAATTTTATCCAATCCTGAAGCTTGCTCCGGCGATCAATGCTGCCCTGTCAGGTTTGAGCGACGGGCACAGGCGCGGAGCTGATCATGGTGCGTAGCGCCGTGTCCCGTCGCGGGGTGAAGGTGCGGGCGAATGCGAAGGCGGTCTGCTTTCCACGGGCATGGAACGAGGCTCTATAGGACAGGTCTACACGGCAGCGCCACACGACAGAGGCAGTCCGTCGAGTAATACAGAATAGGCAAGAGAGCCTGAGGATACTGGCCAAGCGGCTACGGGATCGATCAGAAGACCGTCGCCAAGAGGAAGCGGCCATCGTCGCCTTTCCTAAGCACACGCTGATGATTGTCTCCACGCACTTCAACCGCTGATCCCGCATCTAAGCTAACGCGCTCGTCAATACATCGCGGCCTTCCTGACCATGTGAATGCCGCGATCGAAGCCTCGCCTGCTAGACAAGAGGTGGCTCTGATCCTGCGCGGCCGGCAGGGTTTGAGGCGGATGAGGTCCGCGCGATGCTGGAGATCAGCGAAGGCAACATGCGGGTCGTGCTGCAAAAGTGCCCGCTTGCCTTTTGGCCGGCGCTGGACTGGCTTTTGGCACGAGACGCCGTTTTTTTGAATCGCGCTGTAACGCGGGCGCGTCTGCGAAGTCCTGTTTTCGTGAAGCAAACAAAACAGGAGTATTTAAAATGACCAAGATCGCTCTTACCGCCGCCGCAATCCTCGTTGCCACGGGCACGGCTTTCGCCGGCAGCGACTACTACGGCTCGAACAACGCCAACCAGCCGGCTACCATTGTCGACACCTCGTACACGGCTTCCATCCAGAAGTCGGATACGGCCGTCCAGAAGCCGGTCACGCAGGGCAGCGACCAAAACCTCTTCGGAAACCGGTGATCCGTTCGACTGGCTCTCCTTCCACAACCAACATTCAAAACAAATGCCTCCGATGAAACCGGAACAGTGCCGCGCCCCTGCGCTGAAGGGTCCCGTTTGGACGAAAACGGGACCCCTCACAAACAGGGTCCCTATTGCACGCAAAATCACAGCTATGGCCACTGATTCTTCTCCGCCACGTAACCTTTGGCCGTGAACAAGCGAAGTAACTAGAAGCGGGTCTTGGTGACTTGCTGCATGGCGGCCAACGAGGCCGCTTCCAACCGATCGGAGAAACAAATGTCCAACCGCATGTTGTCTGTCGTTGTCGCCACCGCCTTTGCCGCTGCCATCGGCTCACTCGCTGCTGCGCCCGCCGGTGCCGCCAGCAAGGCCGAGATGGAAAAGATGATGAAGGAGAACCAGGCAAAGACGATGAAGGCCATGAAGACCGGTAAATTCGAGCAGTGCTACGGCGTTGCCCTGAAGGGCCATAACGACTGCTTCGCCGGAGCTGGAACGACCTGTGCTGGAACCAGCACCGTCGACTATCAGGGAAACTCCTGGAAACTCGTGGCAAAGGGCTCCTGCGCTACCATGCAGACGCCGAACGGGCATGGCAGCCTGAAGCCGATAAAGGCCTGACGATACGCTCGACAAGCAGGGCGGGCAACGCGCCCGCCCTGGAATCCGTCCAAAAAGGCAGGAATGAGGAGCATCGCCATGGCGCCACAAAATGATGAGCAGAGCCCGCGCCGGATTGCAATCCCGCCTCGCGCCGGCGTGGGACTCAAGCCTGACCACTACCGAACGATCCTGGATTCAAACCCGGACATCGGCTTCTTCGAGGTGCATGCGGAGAACTATATGGGGGCGGGTGGACCGCCGCACCGCTACCTCAGCCGGATCCGCGACAAGTTTCCGTTGTCCCTGCACGGCGTTGGCCTCTCGATCGGCGCTGACCGGCCGCTCGACCGCGATCACCTGAAACGATTGAGCGAGCTCATCGAGCGTTATCAGCCAGGGCTGTTCTCGGAGCATCTTGCCTGGTCGACCCACGACACGGCGTATTTCGATGATCTGCTGCCGGTCCCATACACAGCTGAAACACTGTCGCGGGTCATCTCCCACATCGATGAAGTGCAGGAGACGCTCGGGCGGCAGATGCTTCTGGAGAACCCCTCGACCTATCTCGCCTTTACCGAGAGCATCTATTCCGAGATCGACTTCATTGCTGAAATCGTGCGGCGGACAGGCTGCGGTCTCCTCCTCGACGTCAACAATGTTCATGTCGCGGCTACCAATCAACAATGGGATCCGATCCGCTACATCGATGAGTACCCGCTCGCGCATGTCCAGGAGATCCATCTCGCCGGCTACACCCCTGAAGCGGACGAGAAAGGACGGCCGCTTCTGATCGACACCCATGACCGTCCGGTCGATAAGATCGTCTGGGGCCTCTTCGAGCACACGATCAGGCAAATCGGCCCCGTGCCGACCTTGATCGAGTGGGACGCCAACGTGCCGGCGTGGCCGGAACTCAAGGCCGAGGCGGAACGGGCCGAGGCGATCATGCTCACCGTCGAACGAGAGGAGCGCATCCTTGCAATGCTTGGCTGATAGGCTGCACGGGTTTGCCGCGGCGCTGCTCGATCCTACTCTCGCGGCGCCGTCGGGTCTCGTTGGACCCGACGGTGAGCCGAGCCCGAAAAGGTTTTCCGTCTACCGAAACAATGTCGTTGTCGGCCTGACGGAAGCGCTCAAAAGCAATTTTCCGGCGGTCACTCGGATCGTTGGAGAAGAATTCTTCGACGCGATGGCGCGTGTCTTTGTGGCTTCCGAGCCGCCAACCTCGCCGATCCTTCTCGACTACGGCGCGGGCTTCGCCAATTTCATCTCAGAATTCGAGCCAGCCGCCTCCTTGCCCTACCTTCCCGACGTTGCACGGCTCGAACGCGCCTGGCTGGAAGCCTATCACGCTGCTGAAGCAATTCCGCTGACGCCCGAAGCCCTAACCTTCATCCCCGGCGACCGGACGGCTGACCTCACATTCAGCGTCCACCCCTCGCTACGGTTGATCTGGTCGCGATTCCCGATCCTCACGATCTGGCAGATGAACGTCGGCGATGGCGTGCCGGGGCCGGTGGATTTCGCGGCAGGTGGTGAGGACGTGCTCTTGGTGCGGCCGGCAGCCGAGGTTGAAGTCCGCGCGATGCCGCCCGGCGGCTACGAATTCGTGGAAGCCCTGCGACTGGGCCAATCACTGACCGGAGCCATGAAGATAGCGCTCGGCGCCGACCCGCGTTTCGACCTATCGGGGAACATTCGCGACCTCATAGCCGCCGGCGTGTTCATCGACTGTCATCTCGGCAACGAACCAGGACTTCAGATGAAAGGGATGAGAGCATGACACAGACTCGTACCGGGCCAAATTGGATCGGCATGGCGAACGTACAACTAGGTGTTCGCCTCATTCTCGAATGGCTGGCGTGGGCAGCTTATGGCATCGCACCGCTTGCGCTGCGAATCGCTTTGGCCGTCCCGTTTTTTCGCTCAGGTCTGACCAAATGGGACGGGTTTCTGTCGCTGTCTCCAGCGGCGTCCTTTCTGTTCGAGGAACAGTTCAAGCTGCACATTTTCGGCAATGTCTACGACATTCCGGCGCCTGACACGCTGGCGCTTTTCGACGGTGCCGCCGAGATCGTCTTGCCGATCCTGTTGGTCATCGGCCTCGCGACCCGGTTCAGCGCTCTCGGCCTCCTCGCCATGACAGGCGTCATTCAACTCGTCGTGCCGGACGGATGGGCGAATTTCCATCTGCCCTGGGCCGCGATGGCGATTGCACTTATTGCGATCGGTCCAGGTCCGCTGTCGATCGATCATCTGATCGCCATGATCTTCCGGCCGCGAGCGCCGGGAGGATCTGCGTGATGTTCGCTCGCTCTGCCGTAAGACATGCAGATCTTTATCAAGCTCCCTTTCTCATCCGCGAGCATTTCTGATGACCCAGGAGCCGCATAGCCACGTGCCACCGCTGAGGCTCGTGGCGGGAACTCAGCACCGCGGACTAGCCCACCGTGATGATGGACAAAGTATTGGGCGCAAGGGACCGGCGATCTCGGACATCGATTGGACGATCCTCATGGCGCGCTCCCAGGACGGCGACTCGGCGGCTTATCTTCGGCTCTTGGAGGAAGTGACGCCGTATCTTCGTTCTCTTGCGTCGCGGCTGCTTCGGAACCGGCAGGATATGGAAGATGCTGTTCAAGACGCTCTGCTGACCCTGCATTCCATCCGCCACACCTATGATCCGACCCGGCCGTTTGGACCGTGGCTGGTCGCCATTGCGCATCGCCGCTTTGTCGATCGGCTGCGTCGCCAGGGCCGCGTCAGAGCTCGCGAGACCCCGCTCACGCCTGAGCACGAAACTTTTGCGGAACCTCAGTCGAATCTGGACGAGAGACCGGATCGGCATGGCCTGCACGGTGCGATCGACAATCTTCCTCCCTTGCAAAGGCAAGCCATCCGGATGCTAAAGCTCAACGAGATGTCGCTGAAGGAGGCTGCGGCGGTAAGCGGAAGCTCCGTCGCATCCCTAAAGACCGCAACCCACCGCGCCCTGCAAAACCTTCGGAAGATGCTGACCGATCGGAGCCAGAGTTGATCAAGACACCAGATCTCATCGCATCGCTTGCGTCAAACCTGACCCCGGTACGGCGCTTGCGGCCGCCCATGAGGCGCGCGACCTACTGGCTGCTGCTGGCTGCTGTCGTGCTGACGCTGCTTGCCATCAGCCAGGGGCTCCGACCGGACCTCGCGCAAAAGCTTCAGCAGCCCGCTTTCGCCGTCAGCATGGCGGCTTCGCTGCTGACCGGCATATTGGCGGCGATCGCGGCCTTTCTGGTCAGTCTGCCGGACCGGTCGCGCCTTTGGCTTCTTCTTCCTGTGCCCGCGCTAGGCATTTGGCTATCGAATATTGGCTATCAATGCCTTGTCCAATGGATCAGTGTGGGGCCCGAGGGCGTCAGCCTGGGAGAAGCAGCCCGCTGCTTCGCGACACTGGTGCTGACCAGTCTCCCATTATCGCTCTCGATGCTGGTGATGCTGCGCTATGCGGCGCCGCTCCGGCCAACGGCGGTGACCTTGATGGGCAGTCTGGCTGTGGCGGCGATCACCGCGACGGCGTTGTCGCTGTTCCACGCCATTGACGCCACAGTGATGATCCTGATGTGGAATGTCGGCACGGCGGTCTTGCTCGTCGGGCTGGGAGGACTGTTCGGTCGGAGGATGTTCCGGTGGGTCGCGCCGCGCACATTGTCCCCCCGAGATTGACGCCCGGGAGACGCCAGGAGCGCACCCTATCGACGAAAGCTTCCGGACGAGATCGCCCCTTCACCTCAGACGAGAGGCACTGCGTCGTCTGAGGCAACGCATCCCAAAACTCACTCTAGGAGATAACCATGCAAAGACGTCTGCTTCTCACTTTCGCGCTCGCTGCGTCATTGGCTTCGTGGCTGGCGATCCCTGTCGCGAGCGCGGCGGAACGAAAGACCTTCGACACGGCAAGCTTCGAGGAAGCGCAGCAGCGCGGCCAGCGCATCCTAGTCGATATTTCGGCGACGTGGTGCCCAACCTGCAAGGCCCAGAAGCCGATCATCGATTCGCTAGCCGAGCAGCCGGTGAACAAGGATCTGGTGATTTTCGCGGTCGATTTCGATAGTCAGAAATCTGTGGTGCGAGAATTCCGCGCCCAGAGCCAGAGCACCCTGATCGCGTTTCAGGGCAAGACGGAGACAGGTCGATCAGTCGGCGATACCGATCCAGACTCGATTGCGGCTCTGGTTCGCTCGACATCGATCAAGTGAGGGCGGCACCATGGCAACTGGCAGTGTCCTGTTTGCGCTCTTGGCTGGCATCCTCTCGACGCTGTCGCCTTGCGTTCTGCCGCTTTTGCCGCTCGTTCTTGGCGCCGCCGTCTCCGAGCACAAGGCGGGGCCGGCGGCGCTGGCTGTTGGCCTCGCCATTTCTTTCGTCGCCATCGGGCTGTTCGTTGCAACAATCGGATTCTCAATAGGGCTAGACGCCGGCGTCTTCCGTAGTGTCGCTGCGCTGCTGTTGGTCGCGGTCGGGCTGGTTCTCATGGTACCCAAGCTCCAGGCTCAACTGGCCGTTGCCGGGGGGCCTGTCAGCGGCTGGGCCGATCGCCGGTTTGGAGGTTTTGCAGCAACAGGTCTGAAAGGCCAATTCGCCCTTGGCCTTTTGCTAGGCGCCGTCTGGAGTCCCTGCGTTGGACCGACGCTTGGCGCCGCCTCGGTTCTCGCGGCGCAGGGAAAAGATCTTGGGCAGGTGGCTACGGTTATGACCGCCTTTGGCATAGGTGCAGCCCTGCCTTTGCTCCTTCTGGGCCTTGCGTCCAGGGAGACGATGTTGCGATGGCGGGACAGGCTCCTGCGAGCAGGTCAGGGTGGGAAGGCGATGCTGGGCGGACTGCTCATTGCTATCGGATTTCTGCTCCTAACCGGCCTCGACAAAAGACTGGAAACGTTCCTGGTCGATGTCTCTCCCGCGTGGCTCACACAGCTCACAACGCATTTTTGATCAACAGAAGTCGTGGTCTTGAGCTGTCGCGTTGTAAGGCCATTGGCCCGATCAGATGTACGACAGGACGAAGGTTTCACTCGTCCTGCGCTTCCCAGCAAGAGCATACCACCACATTTCCGCTATCGATCGAAATGATAATGAGGGTCGCGACAACCCCGTCTGCCTCACCCTTCTCGAAATCGCCCGCAGCTTGGGCCATGGCATTAGTTACAAGCGCAATGCAGACGGGCTTAACAAGGTTTCTGACACCCAAATGACCGACTCCTTGCTTGCGAACGAACCGCTGATCCGCATGGCCTTCTTCCTAGGCATCCTTCTGGCGATGGCGCTCTGGGAAGTGGCGGCACCGCGCCGGCGGCGGGAAATTCCGCGCATGATCCGCTGGAGCAACAACCTCGGCGTCGTCGTCATCGATACGCTCCTGGTGCGCCTCATGTTCCCCATTGTGGCCGTGGGGCTCGCCGTCATGGCGCAGGAACGAGGCTGGGGGCTGCTCAATGCATTTGAAACGCCCGCATGGGTCGCCTTCATCGGTTCGGTGCTGGCGCTCGATCTGGCCATCTACCTCCAGCACGTGATATTCCACGCGGTGCCGGCCCTCTGGCGGCTGCACCGCATGCATCACGCCGATCTGGAATTCGACGTGTCAACGGGACTGCGGTTTCACCCCATCGAAATCCTGCTGTCGATGGCAATCAAGCTTGTGGTGGTCGCAGCTCTTGGGCCGCCGGCGGTCGCCGTGCTCATCTTTGAGGTGGTTCTGAACGGCACCTCCATGTTCAACCACTCCAATATCCGTATCTCTCCCGGGATCGACCGCATCCTGCGACTCTTCGTTGTGACCCCGGACATGCACCGGGTTCATCATTCGATCCATCCAAGCGAAACGAATAGCAATTTCGGGTTCAATCTGCCCTGGTGGGACAGGCTGCTCGGCACCTACCTGCCGCAGCCGCGCGAAGGCCACGAGGCCATGATCATCGGCATCGAGCAATTTCGCACTCGCCGCGATCTCTGGCTCGACCGGATGCTGATCCAACCGCTACGCGGCCCGGCGAGCGGTTATCCGATCAACCGCCAAAAGGCGGAGAAGGAGCCGTGAGCACCCGACATATTCTCCCGCGCCTCCTGCTTCTCGCCGGTTTGGCGGCGGTCATCGTCTGGGCAGCGCTGAACCGCGGCCGGCTGGACCTGGCCGCGCTCGGATCGAACGCGGAAGTGATTAGTCCTCGAATATTTCGAGCGCGCCGTAACTTCTGCTTGCTCGGGAGCGAACTTTTCAACAGCTGGCTCAATCGCGTGCTATCGGGCGGCTATCACCGCAATTCCAATCCCTACGGGTTAGCGCCGTAGTGAGGAGCAAAGCCAAGCGATAAACATGGCGGCGATAAGATCCTCAGGATTCAAGCAGTGCCACGGCATCGCCCTGAAAAAGTCCCTTTGACTGCTTCGTCGAACTAGGAGCTGAGCCCACTGGATTGTGAATCCGTCGTTATTCAACCGATCGTCAAGAGGTGCATACGTGTTCCGAGCCATGGTTTTGAGCGTCCTCAGCGCTGCGTCGATTTTGCTGACAAATGTATGGGCCCAGCCAGCCGACGGCGACATTCTTGTTGGCTCTTTCTCGCAAAGTTCACTGTCAGGCTGGCGCAGCCGTTCGTTCAAGGGCGATACTAAATACGAATTGGTCAAGGATCCCGATACCGGTGCCCAGGTTCTGGCCGCCAGAGCTGCCGGGACGGCGTCAGGGCGTTACCGCGAGATAAAGATCGATCTCACCAAGACGCCTTATCTCAACTGGTCATGGAAAGTGGAAAACATCTTTCCCGGCATTGATGAGAACATGAAGTCCGGCGACGACTTTCCAGCGCGGATCTATGTGGTGGTCGAACGCGGCATGCTCGGCGCGAGGTCGCTCGCCCTAAACTATGTCTGGGCAAGTCAACACAGCCTGGGCAGCGAATGGCCAAGTCCCTACTCGGGTCAGGTGCACCTGGTGGCGACCGACAGCGGCCAACAGGGGCTAGGCGCCTGGGTCAATCACAAGCGCAATCTCCGGGACGATCTCAAAAGGTCCTTCGGTCAGGACATCACGGAAATCGATGCCGTTGCGATCATGACGGACGCCGACGATCACAAGGGACGCGCCACGGCATATTATGGCGACATCTGGTTCAGTCCGGAATGACTGTGTTCGAGCCAGCTCGGTGACCGTCTTCCGCCAAGGCGACCGCCGATCTTGCGATGCTGCAAAGCCTGTCCCTGTCTCCGCCAGCCCGCGCCAGAACGCGAAGGGAGATAACAGCTGACAATATCAGGCGAGCCGTGGTGCGAATATCTTGATACGGCTGCCGATTAGGTTCAGCGGGAAGACGTTCCAGCGCGCGATAGAAGCCGTCCTCGATCTCGCGCAGGCTCGCCTCGATCAACTCGGCAAATTCAGGATCCCATGGTGCGACCTCCATGGCCGAGTTGACGAGGAGGCATCCACGGCGGTCCTTCAGTGACGCTGCTACAAGATCGTCGAAAAAGTTTCGGATCCCGCTGATGGGATCCTCACTGGCGTCGAGTTCAGCGATTCTCCGCCGCGCATAGGTGTCGAGATAGGCGTCCAGACAATGCCTGAACAGGGAACGCTTGTCGCCGAAGGCATTGTAGAGGCTGGCGCCGGTCATCGACATCGCGCTCGCAAGATCGCGCACGGAGGTCGCCTCGTACCCGCGGCTCCAGAACTGATCCATTGCCGCGGCCACCACTGCTGGCTGCTCAAAACTTCGTGGTCGTCCCATTTGGATCCTCTCCTGAACCACTTCCACGTCGCGAGGGCCCTTGCAAGGCCGGTCAAGCTGTGTCAGTTTTATATCGATCGATCTAAAATAACAATCCCGCCCCAGGGGCATGGATCACAAGGAATGCGTGCATGACCGTATCTTTTCCTCACCTTCTTCCACGCCAGACCGTCCCCCAACTGAGGGTGCCGGTTGTCGGAGGAAACACCTATGACATCCGGAAGGAGACTCCGGCGACTTTCTCGCTGATCGTATTCTATCGCGGGCTGCACTGTCCGATTTGCAGGACGCAACTGAGAGATCTCGAGGCCAAGCTTGGTGAGTTCGAACGCCGCGGCGTCTCGGTCGTGGCGATTTCTTCAGACGACGAAGAGCGCGCACTCCAGACGAGCCTCGATTGGCAACTGCCGCAGCTCCGTATCGGATTTGGCTTGCCCCTGCCGGTCGCCCGCGCATGGGGACTTTATGTATCTCGTGGCCATGGGAAGACGTCCATCGGGATAGAGGAGCCTGATCTCTTTTCCGAGCCGGCGATCTATTTGGTGCGGCCCGACGGGACACTCTATTTCGGCAGTGTCCAGACAATGCCGTTCGCACGTCCCCATTTCGCGGACATTCTGGGGGCGATCGATTTCGTGGTGAAGAACAATTACCCGGCGCGAGGCGAGGTCGACGTAACTTTTGAGCCCGCTGAAGCGAAGTAAGGAGCAAGACCCTAATCGCTTCGGCGCCGAGCGTGGCCGCCGACCACCAGGAGCCCGCTCACGAATGGATCACGCCGAGACGTTTCGCCGCCCTATCAAGACTATCGGTGCAGCCCTCTTCTTCGCAGCGATCCTCGTTGTGGCGGTGCTCATCAGGGGCCATCTCGATCTTGTGGAGGTCATGGGCCGGCTTGTCGCCGCAAGGGACTGGATCAGATTGCATCCGGCCCCTGCGGCGCTTTTCTTCGCCATCATCTATGTCGCCGTGACCGGCTTGTCGCTGCCCGGTGCAACGATCCTTACCCTGATTGGCGGCAGCTTGTTCGGACTCTGGACAGGAACCCTGCTCGTCTCCTTCGCCAGTGTCATTGGTGCGACGGTCGCCATGGTCGTCGCACGTTATTTTCTCCGCGATTTCGTTGAGCGCCGCTTCCCTGCGGTCGTGGCGAAGGTCAATCACGGCGTTGCGTCAGATGGCGCCCGCTACCTGTTCGCCTTGCGCCTCATTCCGGTGATCCCCTTCTTCCTCGTCAATCTGGCGATGGGTCTGACGCGCATGCCTGTCCTCACCTTTGCCTGGGTGAGCCAACTCGGTATGTTCCCCGGGACCGTCGTCTACGTCAATGCGGGTCAACAGCTCTCCTCGATCGAAACCGCGGCCGACATATTAAGTCCTCGCATTATCCTTGCATTCGCCGCCCTGGCGGTATTGCCCTTCGCTGCCAAGGCGGGGAATGCATGGTGGAGCGGACGCAACGCCCTGCGGGGTTGGCGGCGACCCCGCCGGTTCGACTACAACCTCATTGTGATCGGCGCCGGCTCGGCCGGTCTCGTGACTGCCTATATCGCGGCAACGGCCCGCGCCCGGGTTGCACTGATCGAACAGGGCGAGATGGGCGGCGACTGCCTGAACACGGGGTGCGTTCCCTCGAAGGCGTTTATCCGGTCAGCCAAGCTCGCAAAGGAGGGCGCTTATCCAGAACGCCTGGGGCTCAAAGGGCGCCTGGAGCCCGATTTTCCGGCGATCATGCGCCGGATCGAGCGGGTGATCGCACGCGTGGCACCTCATGACTCGGCGGAGCGATATCGTGGACTCGGTGTCGATGTGATCAAGGGACGCGCAAGGGTCCTCGATCCCTGGACTGTCGAAGTCGACGGCCGCCGCATATCGGGGCGCCGGATCGTCCTGGCGACTGGCGCCGAGCCGGCCGTCCCGCCGATACCAGGCCTTGCTGACATGGAACCGCTGACTTCCGAGACACTTTGGGGCCTGACGGAACAGCCGAAGCGGATGCTCATTCTGGGCGGCGGCGCGATAGGCTGTGAACTTGCCCAAAGCTTCGCCCGGCTCGGATGCGAGACAACCCTCGTAGAAGCATTGCCCAGGTTGCTGGCGCGCGAGGACGAAGACGTCAGTGAAGCTATGCGTGCTCTCCTTGTAGCGGACGAAGTGACCGTCATCAGCGGGGCAGGCGCCAGCGCGTTCGAGCGGGACGGCGAAGCCCGATGTGCCCGTCTGACAAACGGCCGAAGCTTAGAGTTCGATCGCGTTGTCGTCGCCGTCGGCCGCCGTCCTCGCACACGAGGATTTGGGCTTGAGGAACTTGGCCTCCTGGAAGACGGCCGGCTGATCGTCGACGACCGTCTAAGGACACGTCTGCCGACGATATATGCCGCCGGAGACGTCATCGGGCAGATGCAGTTTACCCACGCAGCAGCCAACTATGCCTGGTTTGCAGCGATGAATGCCCTCTTCGGGGACTTCAGGACATGGAGGTCCCAGGCGAAGGCGTTCCCAATGGTCATTTACACCGATCCCGAGATCGCTCGCGTCGGCCTGAGCGAGGCGGAGGCACGCGAGAAAGGCCTTGCTTATGAAGTAACCCGGTATGACCTTGCCGAACTCGATCGGGCCATCACCGACGAGGCGAACCGGGGCTTCGTCAAGGTTCTCACCGTGCCCGGAAAGGATCGCATTCTGGGTGCGACGATCGTTGGTGCCCGCGCCGGCGACATGCTCGGCGAATTCACGCTGGCGATGCGGCACGGCCTCGGCCTCAATGCGATCCTGCGGACCATCCATCCGTACCCGGGCTGGACAGAGGCGGCAAAGGCCACGGCCGGCGAATGGCGCCGAGCTCATGCACCGGCCTGGGCACTGGCTTTGTCGGGTCGCGTCCTTCTCTGGCTTAGGGGGTGAGACGATGTTCGACCGTCATCTCCAGCCCTTGCAGATGCGCCTTTTGAACCCGCCCGCAGCCTGGCTCTGCCGACGTGGGATTTCAGCGGATACGGTGACGCTGTTCGGTTTTGCCATGGGCATATCCGCCGTTCCTTTGCTGGCCTCCGGGCACCCCACGGCCGCACTGCTGGTCATCCTGGTCAATCGTGCTCTCGACGGTCTCGACGGTGCCCTGGCGCGGCGGACAAAGCCGACCGATCGGGGTGCGTTCCTCGACATTGCACTCGACTTCGTCTTCTACGCCTTAGTGCCATTCGGGTTTGCCCTTGCAGATCCGGGCGCAAATGCCCTCGCCGCCGCGACACTTCTTCTCGCCTTCGTTGGTACGGGTAGCAGCTTTCTCGCCTTTGCCGCGATCGCCGGCCGGCAGGGATTGGTGTCAATGAATTACCCTGCCAAAGGCATCTACTATCTCGGCGGGCTCACCGAGGGGGCCGAGACGATTGCCGTGTTCGTGGCGATGTGCGCCTGGCCGTCCGCCTTCCCTGCCATCGCGTACGGCTATGCTGCGCTATGCGCCATGACAACGATCACGCGATGGTGGTGGGGGTGGCGAGCCTTTGCCCGTTCGGATCGTCCGGCAAGCATAAGGGCGCTGCCGAAAATAGCCGAAAGCCGGCGTCCGACAAGACAAACTCATGATGAGCTGACACGATGACCAAGACACAACGATTGACTGTTCTGAGCGTTCTCACGTCGGCTGTGATGGCGTTGATTTCCGGGTTTGGAACGGCCCATGCCGACACGTGGCAGGATATCGCCTCCAGGGCCCGCGGCAAGACTGTCTACTGGAACGCATGGGGCGGCGATGAACGAACCAATTCCTTCATCGATTGGGTTGGACAACAAGTGCAGGCCCAATATGGCATCACGGTCCGGCAGGTGAAGCTCTCCGATACCGCCGAGGCCGTCTCGCGCGTCGCCGCGGAAAAGACCGCCGGTCGCGACGAAGCCGGTTCCGTCGATCTCATCTGGATCAACGGCCCGAATTTTCTGTCGATGAAGGACATGCACCTCCTCTACGGGCCGTTCACACAGTTGTTGCCCAATTATCGCTATGTCGACACGATCGGTAAGCTCTCGAACGTCACGGACTTCACCATCCCCGTGGATGGGATGGAGTCGCCCTGGCGTCTGGCCCAGGTCGTGTTCAACTACGATTCAGCCCGACTGAAGGAGGCACCGCGCACCATCGAGGATTTCGTGCCATGGGCGAAGGCACATCCAGGCCGCTTTACGCATCCCGACGTGCGCGACTTCATGGGCGCTACCTTCCTGAAGCAGGCGCTCATCGAATTGGCGCCTGATAAGAAGCGGCTGCAACAACCTGCTACCGACGCGGATTTCGCCAAGGAAACAGCGCCACTCTGGACATGGTACGAGAAGTTGAAGCCGTTGCTTTGGCGGCGCGGAGAACAATTCCCCGCGGATGGACCCGCCGCCCGGCAGCTGCTCAGCGACGGGGAGATCGATCTGTCCATGTCGTTCGATCCTGCCGAGGCTGCGGCCGCAGTCGAGTCGGGCCTGCTGCCGGACACTATACGGACCTACACCCTGTCCGGCGGGTCCATCGGCAACACGAGCTTCGTCGCCATCCCCTATAATTCGCCGCACAAGGAAGCGGCCATGGTGGTGGCCGATTTCCTGCTCGATCCGGCTACACAGGCGCACGCCCAAGATATCCGCGTGCTCGGCAGCTTCACAGTGCTCGACCTCGACAAGCTCTCGACCCAGCAGCGCCAGCTTTTCGCCGATCTCCCGACGAGCCCGGCACTACCGACTAACGCGGACTTGGGATCGGTGCTTCTCGAACCACACCCGTCCTGGATGACGAGGATCACGGACGAATGGATGCGGCGATACGTCAGATAGGATTCCGCATACGCAGCCTGATCCCCTTTTTGCCGAAACCGAACCTGCGGCATGCGGTTGGATTAGTCCTTCTTTGCGTACTTGGCATTCCGATCGCAGCTGGGCTAATATTCACCCTTCTTCCGGCATTCGGCTACCTGCCGTCGATCGGAGGCCATACGCTGAGCTTGGAACCGTGGCGGGAACTGTTCAGCTATCCTGGCTTTGCGACGAGTCTTCGGATCACAGTGACGACGGGCCTTGCCGCTACCGTTTTAGCATTGATCCTATCGTTCAGCTTTTGTGCGGTCGTCCACGGTCGAATGCGCGATCGCGGTGCCGACGGCCTTCTGGCCCCGCTGCTTGCCGCACCCCATGCGGCGATGGCGATCGGGCTCGCCTTCCTGATGGCGCCGAGTGGCTGGCTGATCCGGCTCGTGAGCCCGTGGCTTACGGGCTACACGGTGCCGCCCGACATCGCCACCGTTCAGGATCCGTGGGGCGCAGCTCTCGTTACCGGCCTCCTCATCAAGGAGCTGCCGTTCCTGCTGATCGTCATCCTTGCGGCCCTGAACCAGATCCCCGTCGACCAGCAGATGCGGGCCGGCCGTGCCCTCGGCTATGGGCAAGGCATCGTCTGGATCAAGATCATCGCACCGCAGGTTTACGCGCAGATTCGCCTGCCCGTTTATGTCGTCCTGGCCTATTCCCTCTCTGTCGTCGACATGGCATTGATCCTGGCGCCCTCCAACCCTCCACCTCTATCCGTTGTGGCGTTCAAATGGTTCATGGCTCCCGACGTCACGCGAACCCTTCCGGCGGCGGCTGCGGCCACGCTTCAATTGTTCGTCGTCGCTGGGGCGATCGGTATTTGGCGTCTTGGTGAACGAGGCGTCGCCGGGCTCGGCCTGTGGTGGACGACGAGGGGCGGCCGTGGCGTGAGCGGCGAGCCAGGTCTGAAACTGGCTGCCGCTCTCGGGACGATCATTCTCTCGCTGGGGCTGGGTTCCCTCATCGCGCTCGCCGTCTGGTCCCTGGCATGGCGATGGCCGTTTCCCGATATCCTGCCATCGACCTGGAGCCTCGATATCTGGAGCCGCCAGGCCCATGCGCTCGTCTGGCCTTTGGGCAATACGGTGGTGCTTGCGGCCGTCACGACTGGTGTTGCGCTGCTCCTTGCGATTGCCTGGCTGGAGGCCGGGGATCGAACCGGAAGACGCGACCGCGCCATACCATGGCATCCAGTCTATATCCCGATCCTTCTTCCACAGATCGCGTTCCTGTTCGGAACCCAGGTGCTGACCCTCAAGCTTCAGCTCGACGGATCGTTCCTGGCCGTCGCTTGGGCCCATTTCCTATTCGTGTTTCCTTATGTTTTGCTGGCACTCGCCGACCCGTGGAAGGCACTTGACCCCCGATATGCCCGATCCGCCGCAGCACTGGGAGCCTCTCCAACCCGTACTCTGATCCGCATCAAGCTGCCGATCCTGCTTCAGCCGATCGCCATCGCCCTGGCAATCGGCTTTGCCGTCAGCGTCGCCCAATATCTGCCGACACTCTTTGCGGGCGGCGGGCGCGTGGCGACATTGACGACCGAGGCGGTCGCGATGGCAAGCGGTGGCGACCGCAGGGTCGTCGGTGTCTTTGCCTTCATGCAAACCCTTCTGCCGCTCGCCGTCTATCTGGCGGCGTTGGTCATTCCGCGAATTGTGTTCGCCAATCGCCAGGCTCTGGCGGGGCGCACATGAGCAATGCGTTGACCCTTCGCTCCGTGACGATCTCAATCGGTGACAGACGGCTCGTCTCGGACCTCGATCTCGTGGTCGAGCCGGGCACTGTGGCGACCATCATGGGGCCGAGTGGATCGGGCAAGTCCACACTGATCTCATTCATCGGCGGCCATCTGGAACCAAGATTTCATGCGACTGGGAAGATCCTGATCGGCAATGACGACGTCACGGAACTGCCTCCGGAGCGGCGAGGCATTGGTGTTCTCTTTCAAGACGATCTGCTTTTCCCCCATCTTTCGGTTGGGGCAAATCTCGCCTTCGGACTTGCCGGCTCTACTGCAGGACGCGAATCCAGGCGAGCACGTATTACAGAAGCCCTGGAGGAAGCCGACCTCAGCGGGTTTGCGGACCGAGACCCCGCAACATTGTCAGGCGGACAGCGAGCCCGTGTTGCTTTGATGAGGACACTACTGGCAGGGCCCAGAGCGCTGCTCCTCGATGAGCCCTTTTCCAAGCTCGATTCTGATCTGCGACGTGACTTCCGTAGATTTGTGTTCGGCCGCGCAATTGCCAAACGCCTTCCGATTCTACTCGCGACCCACGATTTCACCGATGCCAAGGCAGCACTTGGTCCAATCCTAAGACTGGCACCTCTTTGAGTAGACTGTGGAGTCGGGTGCTGTCGCCTGATCGCTGTTTTGGTGATGCCAGTTTGACCTAACCGGCCAGATGTTTCAGCCACATTCGCTTGCGAAGACACGGGACCGGGTGGCAAGTCGCATCTGGCAATCGCCCGAATCCGCAACGGCCATCGGAACGCCCAGATTTGTCACGATCTTCTGAATTGGCAGTTTGTTCGCGGCGCTATTTGTTTTTATCGGACTTCCTCGGCCATTCCTGTTCCTCCACCATCTTATGTTTTTCGTTTGCGGTCCAAAACTGACGCGGCAGCGGTTATTCCAAAAGTCTTCCGGGAGCGCGAAGTTGCACATGCCCCCGCCCCAACTCGGCAATTCCTTTTCTTTCCAAGCGTTTCAGAAGACGATTGACCCACTGGCGCGAAAGACCCGTTTCGCTGGCCAATTGAGACTGGGTCACACGCAGTTTTTGGTCTTTAGTGGCGCTTCTTTCGGCGCGCGCCAAAAGCGACGCGCCAAGCCTCCGGAGACCGTCACGATCCGTATCGTCAAGGAGCAGCATAACGGCGCTGTATTGCGCACGCAGTATGTCCACGAAATTGCAGGCAAAACGCGCTGAACATTCAAAGGCGGCCTCCAGATCGCCTTCGGTGTAGAAATAGACTGTGGACGCATCAACCAGCCAATGTCCAACCGCCACTTCATGACTTTCGGTCAGATCGACGATCGCGGGTGCATTGCGAGACAATATCTCCAGCCTGCTATCAAGGTCGTCTACGACCGGACGAAGGCCGATGCATCCGCTTGTCACGATCGCAATCAGTTCTCCAGCCGATGCATAGTTCTGAAGCCAGCACTGACCTTTGAGTTCGGCGCGCCTCGCGGAACGGACGACCAAGATCATTTCTTGCTCGGCCATGCCTTTGAAGAGGCGGGACTTTTGGCCCCTTTCAGGCATTTGGTGCTCCGATCCGCGTGCGGAACCACTCAATTGTTTTCGCCGCGCCGCCAAACGGGAAGAGATGCAGGTTCAACTGATCGTGATTGGCTATGTCCAGTTCGCGGTTCAGTTCCGCGATGAGGCCGCTTGGCTCATAGCCTTTCACCAATCCGGCAATTGCTCCGCTACGCTTCCTCAGTACTGAAAGTGAAGGGCCAATCCCGCACAATGCCGCATATTTGAGAAGCGAGGGGATGGACGTTACACCTGCAAGCCCCAATCGAATGGGGCAGCGGATGCCGTTTTGTCTTATCCGATGCAGCCAGATGCGATAGGCGCTCGAGGCAAACCCAAATTGAGTGACAATTGATACATTGACCCCTGAATCCTGCATGACCTCGATTTTCGAGCGCGTGGCCCGTTCGAGAGCATCATTGGAAATGCGTTGATGACCTTCCGGATAGCCGCTTATGAAAACGCGCTGAAACCCAAAATCCTTGATGGCGCCATGTGCCAGAATGTTAAGCGCGGAGGTGAATGGCCCGGCGGGGGCATCGCGATCTCCGGAAAGAACCAGCAGATGCCGAGCGCCACCCTCTCTGGCGCCGCGAAGATGCGACAGGAAGGCACTTTCGGAGGCGAAATGGCGAGCACCGACATGCGGTACGGGCACATATCCGCTATCGACGAGGTGGCGGCTCGCATTCTCCATCCCCCTCGAATCGAGATCGGAAATATGCGGTAGGAAAACAAATGACCCTTTTTGGAAAACGTCGTGGGCCGGAACGAAATCTGCGGCCCTGCTGACAGGGACTTCCAGCGAGCAGCGAGACAGGATCTTGCGCCACATCTCCTTGTCGAGTGCCGTGACGGCCGGCGCCCTGTTTAGCATGTCACCTTCCAAAATCTATCATCGATGTTAGATTTTAGTGTGTGGCTGCGTTTGTCAATTCTTTTTTGTTCGCCACTTGCTTGTGTCAACTGATTGACACAGGAGCCGTCGAATCCGGTCTAGGGTAGAGCGTCTAGGTTGAAATTTGGGAGGATCAAGATGGCGCGACGCAAGACACGGTTGAAACACCTGGCCGAGAAGGTGGCGAAGGGCGAGCGCATCGTCGGGATGGAGTGCCATGACACTCCGAGCGCGATTATCGCCGAAGAACTAGGGATGGACTTGTTGTGCTGCGGCAGCCCGGGCCCCATGGGCCTGATGGGGCACAAATCAATGGCAACCGTCGACTTCGAAGAGCAGCTTTACATGCTGGAAGGTGTACTTCGCGGGGCTTCGTCGCCGTTCATAATTTGCAACATGCCAAACACAACGGCCTCCATCTCGGTCGAGCAATCGGTCCGCAATGCCGCCCGCGTCGTCAAGCTCGGCGCCGACGGCGTGCATATCGAACCGTCCCTCGGCACGGTTGAGCATATTCGTGCCATCGTTGCCGCCGGCATCCCGGTCGTCGGCCACTTCGGCGTTCAGGGTGAGCGTGCGGTCATGAACTCCGGACATGCGCCGGCCGGACGGACCGCCGAAGAAGCCGCCGAAATTGTAAAATTGGTGCGTGCCAGCATCGACGCGGGAATATTTGCGGCCCTCTTCGAGCACACGTCTGTTGAACTCACCAAATGGTGTTACGAAAATCTGCCCGTTGCGGTCGCAAGTCTTGGCTCGGGTCCGTTCGCGCACGGGATATTCCACGTATCGAACGATATCATCGGATGCTCGGTTTTCCCAATCCCGCCAAAGCGCGAAGTGTTCGGTGATGTGTGGGGCGAAATGCGGAAGGCATACGCCACTTATTTCGAGCGAGCGCACAACGGACAGTTCCCCAAGCCGGAACTGTCGCACAACATGCATGACGGCGAGTTCGGCAAGTTCGAAAGCCTGATGCAGTAAGATATAGAGTCGCCTTGGCAAGAACTGTTCTAACTCCGATCGAAGCCTTTTGTTGGCTCGCAAATGCGCCTGACAAGAGCGCTGTCGTTCTCGAGTGCGGTGCAGGCAAAGGCGAAGTCTCTCAATTCATGGCACGGCACTTCGGCCGTGCCATTTGTTCGGACATAAACGCCGGATACCTGCCCACCCCCTTCGGCCCGCTCGAGGTCTTGGTCGCTGCCGCCGAAGAGGTCCCGCTACCCGACAACAGCGTCGATCTTCTTGTTTCCGTCCAAGCGCTGCATCACTTCGACAAAGAACGCCATTTGGCGGAGGCTAGGCGTCTATTGGGTCCCGGCGGCGTCTTTGCCGCGCTTTGCTGGGGTGACATCCAGTTGCCCTCAGATGTAGCCGGGGCCTATCAAGACACGTTCCGGGCGCTTGAACCCTATTGGGAGAGTGCGAGGCCGTGGGTCTTGTCGGGTTACTCGGGGCTGGCATTTGCCGGCGAAGAAATTCGCCTGCCAGAAACCCGCATGAATCGTCGGCTTAGCCAAGAGCAACTCGGCATGATAATCGCACAATGGAGTGCGACACAGGTAGCCTTGGCCGAGAATGCCGATATTCCCGAGCCGCTCGCGTGTAGTCGGGACTGGCCGGCCGGAATTCCGGTTTCATGGCCGCTTCTTGGTAAGGTTTTTAAGCTTTAAACATCAGATCATTGCCAGATCACTGCCGCCAGGGGTGGCCGATCTGGCGTCGTCCCCATCGGGCACTGCGGGCAACCTTCAGGGCTGGGAGCATTTTTGCAACCTTTGCAACGACGAACCAGCCGTAGAGTCTGGATGATATCATTCTGCAAATCCATTACCTTGCTCATCTGTTCACCGAGCTCGTCAACCATCGTTTCCAGCAGGTCGACCATTGCAGCGCTGGCCTTGTCACCCGTTTGGAAGTTCTTGCGCGTGGTCGCAATGGCCTGAATCCGCTCAACAGGTATGTTGAGGTCGCGCATTTTCTGCGCAGTCATTGCAACTACGACATTGTCGGGATGATAAAGACGCGTTCCACCCTCGGTGCGGTGGGGAGCAATGATTCCGAGCTTCTCGTAATGGCGCAGGGTGCGCTCACTGAGGCCGGAAAGCGCAGCGAGGCGGCCGATCTTAATGGATCTGTTGTTTTCCATTTTACCCATCGTGGTACAGCTCGGGGGTTCGCCGCCATCAAGGTTTACTTCCTTCTAGCGGGATCCGTATTCACGATTGCACTGACTGCGCCATAGGTCGCAACGCAGTATGGCACCATGTATGTGAGCAGACATTTCACCAAATCTAGGGATTTTATACCATAGAACGCATCCCCCTGATTGATCAAATTGAGGATGGTTCCAACAATGACGGCGACGCTCAAGGAGCGCTTGAAAATATCCTTCCGGAGAGCGACAGAGAGAAATTCGTTCATGGATGTGCGTGGCATAATCTGACATCAATGTCAAATTATTATGCCACCTAAAGCAAATTTCGCTTGGCACAGCATTCGTGCCCTCAGCAGTTCGAGACCAGCCTGCCCTGCATTGTGCGCTTGAGGGTCTTGAGGCGGTTGCCGGCGACGATCTCGGCGTCGTGGCTGGCCACGGCGTGAGCGGCGGCCCGATCTGTGCCGACTTGCCTGCAGTGTCTATGGCTGGATTGGAGACGCTCTGCAGGTACTCGTTGAGCTTGAGCCGGTCGTTTTCCGTAGTTATTTCGCTCGCCGCGAGATTAAGGCCATCGAGCGGGGGACCCCGACCGGCCGAATGGATCACGAGGTCGGCATCAATGCTCGCATCGTTATCGTCGCATGAGGCGTGAACGAACCCCCGCGACTGGGGTCCGCAGGCGCACATCGATCCCGATCTCACGGAATTTCTCCATGAGGCAGCCGACAGGGTCCGGATCGAAATGCCTTAGCATGCGCGCGCCGCGCTGGAGAATCGTCACCTCAGCTCCCGCGCGCGCAGCGATGTGAGACAACGCGGAGGCAATGTAGTCGCCGCCAACCAGCACGATGCGCGGGGCAGCCACTGCATGGCCAGGAAGTCTTCATTGGTGGCGAAATGCTCCTCGCCCGGGGCGGTGCCAGCGGATGAGCAAGGCGGCTGGGCACCTAGTGGTTTCCGCTTAACATAAGAGTCCGGGTTGGGATTCCCTTTCGCGAGTGCGCATGCGAGTTTGGCGCATGCGCACAGGAATATCCCTCACCGTTTCGCCGATTGATCGCCGGCGCCTGAGCGCGCTGATCAGGGATCGCAATGCGCCGCAGAAACACGTTTGGCGCGCCGAGATCATTCTGTTGAGCGGCGACGGTGTGGGCACCGTCGAGATCATGCGGCAAACCGGCAAGTCCAAGACCTGCGTGTGGCGCTGGCAGGAGCGCTTCGCCGCCGAAGGCTTCGAAGGACTGTTGCGCGACAAGACGCGGCCCTCGCGCATTGCGCCTCTCGGGCCGGAAGTCGCCGAGCGCGTGGTGGCGCTGACGTTGCAGGACCCGCCGGGCGAGACGACGCACTGGACCGCCGACATGATGGCGCAAGCGGCCGGCATCAGCGCAAGCGCTGTGCGTCGCATTTGGAAGGCGCACGGGCTGCAGCCCAACCGCTGGCGCCAGTTCAAGCTCTCCAACGATCCGCAGTTCGTCGACAAAGCTGCGCGACGTCGTCGGCCTCTATGTCGATCCGCCGGCTCACGCCATCGTGCTGTCGGTCGACGAGAAGAGCCAGATCCAGGCGCTCGACCGCACCCAGCCCGGCCTGCCCATGAAGAAAGTGAGGCTCGGCACCATGACCCACGACTACAAGCGGAATGGCACGACCACACTGTTTGCTGCTCTCAACGTGCTCGACGGCACCGTTATCGGCAAGAATATGCAGCGGCATCGCCATCAGGAGTTCATCCGCTTCCTCAACGCCATCGAGGCGCAAGTGCCGGCCAGCAAGGCCGTCCATGTCGTCCTCGACAACTACGCCGCTCACAAGCACCCCAAGGTGCGTGCCTGGCTCGGCCGCCATCAGCGCTTCACCTTCCACTTCACACCGACCTCATGCTCGTGGCTCAACGCGGTCGAGGGCTTCTTCGCAAAACTGTCGAAGCGTCGCCTCAAACGAGGCGTCTTCCACTCCGTCGTCGACCTCCAAGCCGCAATCAACCGCTTCCTCCAAGAGCACAACCAGCAACCCAAACCCTTCTCGTGGACCGCCGACCCCGACAAGATCATCGCAGCCGTCAAACGTGGGCACCAAGTGTTAGACTCCATCCACTAGTCTGGGCTCAGCACGCATTCCCGCCAAGCCATGGGACTCCACGATCACTTAGACGGGGTCGGTTTGCCGTAGCGGGCCGGGCTGACACCATACCGAGCTTCGAACTGCTGAGTGAAGTGGCTTCGGCTGGAATAGCCGACAAGCTCCGCCACTCGGGCGACCCCTGATTTACCCTCGAGAAGCAGCCGCGCGGCATGCTGGAGCCGTAGTTCCTTGACCAACTGCATCGAACCTGTCCCGAAACTCTTCTTGAATTGCGCGGCAAAACGGGCCCGACTCATGCCGACCCGGTCTGCCAGGGACTCGACGCTGTGGTCGGCGCCGGGAGCCGCCAGAACGGCGGCCAGCGCTGGCCAAAGCCGGATGTCGGCAAGCGCGACAAGCCACCCCGTACCGGGGTCGTGACGTTCTATCCCGCGGCGAAGCGTGTCGATAATAAGAAAAAGCAACAGTGACTTGATCTGAGCCAGCGAGCCTGGCCGCGGTGCCGCAAGCTCCGCCAACACTAGATTGATCAGCCCGCGATCCCGCTCCACCA
The DNA here is from genome assembly GCF_014138625.1 of Aminobacter ciceronei. Taxonomy (GTDB): domain Bacteria; phylum Pseudomonadota; class Alphaproteobacteria; order Rhizobiales; family Rhizobiaceae; genus Aminobacter; species Aminobacter ciceronei. Next base: position 88,383 of record NZ_JACJHY010000015.1, on the reverse strand, counting down.
GCCCGGACCGTTCGATGACCGGCGTCCGCAGCAGGTCGATAACCTGCCCGGCTCCGCTCAACCCGAGCGACATACGGGCGCAGAGAACCAGGAGCCCCTGCCCACCGTCGTGGGCGCCCGTGCGGTGATGCGCAAGGCCAAGGGTTGCCGGCTGGCAATTTGCGAAGGAAACGAACCTGCCGTCCGACGCTCCGATCGCATGACGGTCAGCAGCAGGGACAAGGATCAGATCGCCGCCTTCGATCAGGTGCGGAATACCGGCGCCCAGATGCAAGGCACCCCTTCCCGACAAAACATAGTGCAGGGTCGCCGACCCCGACCTGGGCATGTCGAGCCAGCCGCGCGGTGACAGTTCGCAAAGCGAGAATGGCTCCACTTCGATGGTCATCGTGTCGAAGACAGCGTCAAGCATCATTCCTGTCCCGGTCATCTTTGAGACGATTCCGAACATCACCTTGGATATCTATTGGTCATCCGAAACAGGAGGACAAGTCAAATGTGTGACCACGATCATGAAGAAGGGGCGTGCGGCTTCAGCCGCAGGGAAGCGCTTTTCGGTGTTGGAGCTGCGGCTGTGGCCGGTGCCCTGATGATCCCGGCAGCGGCCAACGCCCAATCGACCAACGACGCCTATGCCCCGCCGGCCGAACCCGCGTTGCCGGCGTCGAACATGGTTCTGCGCAAGGGCGAGGTGGCCCTCGTCGTGACCGACCCGCAGATCGACTTCCTCAGCCCCGACGGCGTGACCTGGGGTGTGGTGGGCGAAAGCGTGACCGAGCACGGAGTGGTCGGCAATATCGGTAGGCTGTTCAGCGTGGCGAAGGACAAGGGACTGACTGTGGCGGTGTCGCCGCACTACTACTACCCCACCGACCACGGCTGGAAGTTCGAGGGCGCCCTTGAAAAACTCATGCATTCCATCGGCATGTTCGACCGCAAGGGGCCACTGACACTGGACGGCTTTGCCAATTCCGGGGCCGATTTCCTGGCCGACTATCGGGAATTCATCCTGGACGGCAAGACCATCATCACTTCGCCGCACAAGGTATACGGCCCGGAAAGCAACGATCTGGCGCTTCAGTTGCGCAAGAACGGCGTCAACCAAGTGATCCTGTCGGGCATGTCGGCTAATCTTTGCGTGGAATCGCATCTGCGCGAGCTTTTAGAGCAGGGGTTCGAGGTGGCTGTCGTACGCGACGCGACGGCCGCGGCGAAGCTGCCCGAGGGCGACGGCTATCTCTCCGCGCTGGTCAATTTCCGCTACATGGCCAATGCGCTCTGGTCCACTGAGGAGGCGGTCGAACGGATCTCGGCGCTCTGAAACCGGGTCGCTGGCGACGCGGGACGCGCTCGCGTCGCCAAGACGGAACCGAACGAAAGGTGCAGATCGGGGTCGATGCGAACCGGGTGCCTATTCACCCTTGGACGCGGCTGAAACAGCATTGGACCGAGGCACAGATCGTCGATGCGACCTTCGTCATCACCACCTACATCTCCGCGTCGAAATTTGGCGATGCGCTCGGGGTGGGACTGGAATCGCTGTTCGACGGCACCGCGCCGATCCTCCACGTAAACCACTGAAGGGCGTTGTCCATGATCAATATCGAAATCTTTACCGGCCCCGGATGCAGTTACTGCACGGCCGCCAAGAGCCTTCTGAAAACGCGCAACCTGCCTTTTGTCGAACACGACGTGTCGCGGCCCGAAGTACTGCAAGAGTTGCGGCGGCGCGTGCCGCACGCACGCACGATCCCGCAGATCTTCGTGGGTGATGAACATGTCGGCGGCTTCGACGATCTAAACCACAGGCTTTCTGGTCACTGAAATTACCCGGGGGCAGGACCCGCCCCCGGCGCACCAATCCGGGCGCCGCCCGGTGGCAGCCCCGGCTGTCTCATTGCACCCGACCTGGAACGATCGTTCCAGAACGGCAGAAATCAAGGAGAATTTCGTGAACTACCCTGTCAACACCATTGAAACCGCCCCGGAGGCCGCGAGGCCGACGCTAGTGGCGGCGCAGAAGGGGTTCGGCTTTCTGCCCAACCTTCTGGCCGTCATGTCCACCGCCCCTGCACTGCTGGAGGGCTATCTGACACTGTCGAAGATTTTCGACGGCTCGTCGCTGTCGGCGGCGGAACGCCAAGTCGTCCTGCTCGCCGTCAGCCGCGAAAATGGCTGCGCCTACTGCATGTCGGTGCACACGGCGATTGCCGGGATGCAGAATGTTCCGGCCGATGCGGTCAACGCCATCCGCGATGACGCCACAATCCCCGATCCGAAGTTGGAGGCGCTGCGCCGCTTTGCCGCCGCCGTAACTCGCGCACGCGGCTGGGTGTCGGAGGAAGACAGCGCCGCGTTCCTCGCCGCCGGCTATGGCCCGCAGCAGGTGCTGGAAGTCGTTCTTGGCGTCGGGCTCAAGACCATCTCTAACTACACCACGCATATCGCCAAGACCCCGCTCGACGCCGCGTTCAAGCCTCTTGAGTGGTCGGGAGCGGCCTGAACAAGCAAAGGGAGACCACAAAGCCGCTCGTCCAGATCACCGGGGTTGGTGACTACCTGACCCTCAAACAGAAACAGGAAATCGTTCGAAAGGTCACGGACGCCGTCGTGTCAGTGGAGGGTGAAGGGCGGTCACTTGGGTGACGATCCAGGATATCCAGCCAGGAGTCTGGGGGTGTTGGCGGGAACCCCGTTACCTCCCGACGACTTGAGGGCCCTCGCCAAAGCAGACGGGAGTACTTGAAGACTTCAACCTCCGAGGCGGCGCCCATGGCCGCCTCGGTTCCTCAGTTTGAACTCGGAACCGTCGGCCTCACGACGGGGAATGGCTCCGGATGACGATCCTCGACATCCCGGGCAACGCCCACCGCGACCATGCCCCACATCATCCCGCTCCCATCGTCTCGTTCATCATTGTGGCCTCCATCATTACGGCCTCCCATCATTCGGCAGCGAGGTCAAACATCGCAGGGTCCGTGAACGCAATCTCGTCGATCGTCGATGCAATGCCTTGCGGCAACCGCCATCCCTTGACCAACCCGTAGATCGCCGGGATCACCACGAGGGTCAGGAGGGTAGAAGAGATCATGCCGCCGATCATCGGCACGGCGATGCGTTGCATCACTTCCGAGCCACTGCCCGTGCTCCAGAGGAGTGGGATCAGACCAGCCATGATGGCAACGACAGTCATCATCTTCGGCCGGACACGCTCCACTGCGCCAAGCATGATCGCCTCATAGAGATCTGCCCGGATGAACGGCTCTTTGTGCGCGGCCCGCTCTGCCATCACTTCGGCCATGGCCTGCTCAAGGTAGATCAGCATGACGACACCAGTCTCTGCGGCGACGCCGGCGAGCGCGATGAAGCCGACGGCTACCGCCACCGACATGTTGAAGCCGAGCCACCACATCAGCCAGATCCCCCCGACAAGGGCAAAGGGCAAGGACAGCATGACGATCAACGTCTCGGTGAGTGCCCGGAAGTTGAGATAGAGCAGCAGGAAGATGATGAGCAGCGTGACGGGCACGACGATCTTCATTCGCGCCGCGGCCCGCTCCAGATATTCGAACTGCCCGCTCCATGCGACCGAATAGCCGGGCGGCAGCTTCACCGTCGCCGCGACGGCCTTCTGGGCGTCGGCGACATAGCCGCCGAGATCCCGGCCGTTGATATCGACGAAGATGTAGGTCGCGAGCTGGCCATTCTCAGTGCGGATCGAGGTCGCGCCGCGAGTGAGCTGGACTTTCGCCACCTCCCCGAGCGGAATGGCACCGCCACCGGGCAACGGTACATCGACGTCGGTGGCGATGGACTGCGGATTCGAGCGCAGATCACGGGGGTAGCGGATATTGACCCCGTAGCGCTCACGTCCCTCGACGGTAGTCGTCACAGTCTCACCACCGAGTGCGGTCGCGATAACGTCCTGGACGTCGCCGACGGCAAGGCCGTACCGGCCGAGCGCCTCGCGATCCGGGACGATATCGAGATAGTAGCCGCCGATCACCCGCTCCGCATAGGCGCTCGACGTGCCCGGAACCGTCTTGAGAACCACTTCGATCTGTCGCGCGATCTTCTCCATCTCCGCAAGATCAGTGCCGAACACCTTGACGCCGACCGGCGTCCGAATGCCGGTCGAAAGCATGTCGATGCGCGCGCGGATCGGCATGGTCCAGGCGTTGGAGACACCGGGAAACTGTAGCGCCTTGTCCATCTCGGCCTTCAGGCTGTCGATCGTGACACCAGCCCGCCATTGATCCTTTGGTTTCAGATTGATGATGGTCTCGAACATCTCGGTGGGCGCCGGGTCGGTCGCGGTCATCGCCCTGCCCGCTTTGCCATAGACCGAATCCACCTCCGGAAAGGACTTGATGATCCGGTCCTGCATCTGCAGGAGTTCCGCCGCTTTGGTGACGGAGATCCCCGGCAGCGTCGTCGGCATGTACATCAGCGTGCCTTCGTTCAGGCTCGGCATGAATTCCGAGCCGATCTGGCTCACCGGCCAGACGGAAACGCCGAGCACGGCAAGCGCGAGCGCGATGGTGAGCGTCTTCGCCTTCAGCACGCCGCGAATGACAGGACGGTAGATCCAGATCAGGAAGCGGTTGATCGGGTTCTTGTGCTCCGGAATGATCCGGCCGCGCACGAAGACCACCATCAAGGCCGGTACCAGCGTGACCGACAGGATCGCCGCAGCCGCCATGGAAAAGGTCTTGGTGAAGGCGAGCGGACCGAACATCCGGCCTTCCTGCGACTCCAGCGTGAAGATCGGCAGGAACGACACCGTTATGACGAGCAGGCTGAAGAACAGTGCCGGGCCGACCTCGCTCGCGGCATCGATCAGGATCTGCACCCTTGGCTTGCCGGGCGGAGCACGCTCCAGATGCTTGTGGGCATTCTCGATCATGACGATGGCGGCGTCGATCATGGCCCCGACGGCGATGGCGATCCCGCCGAGGCTCATGATGTTGGAGCCGAGCCCGATCGTTTTCATGGCGCCGAACGCCATCAGGATACCGACGGGCAGCATCAGGATGGCAACGAGCGCGCTGCGCAGGTGAAGGAGGAACACGACGCAGACCAGGGCGACGATGATGCTCTCCTCGGCGAGCGTGTGCTTCAGCGTCTCGATCGCCGCTTCGATGAGATGCGAGCGGTCGTAGACCTGGACGATCTCGGCGCCCTTGGGAAGGCTCCCGGCGATGTCGCTCAGGCGTTGCTTGACGTTCTCGATCACAGTCAAGGCATTGGCTCCGAACCTCTGGAGGACGATGCCGCTGGCGACCTCACCGTCGCCATTGAGTTCGGTAATGCCGCGCCGTTCGTCGGGACCGATCTCGACCCTGGCGACATCCTTGAGGCGCAGAGGCACGCCCTGGTCCGTCTTCAGGACGATGTCTTCGATGTCGGCCGTCGATTTGATGTAGCCGCGGCCGCGCACCATGAACTCGAATTCGGAAAGCTCAAGCGTGCGTCCGCCGACGTCGCGGTTGCTGGCGCGCACGGCGTCACGGACCATCGACAGCGATATGCCCTGGGCGCGCAGCCGTAGCGGATCGACAACGATGTTGTACTGCTTGACGAAGCCGCCGACGCTCGCGACCTCGGCGACCCCCTCCGCCTTGGAGGCGGCGTAGCGCACCACCCAGTCCTGCAGCGACCGCAACTCGGCCAGCGTCATGTCCTTGGCGACGACGGCGTACTGGTAGACCCAGCCGACGCCGGTCGCATCGGGGCCGAGGCCCGGCGTGACGCCGGACGGCAGGCGCTGCGCGGCGGCGTTGAGGTATTCGAGCACGCGGCTGCGCGCCCAGTAGGGATCCGTGCCGTCCTCGAAGATGACATAGACGAAGGAAACGCCGAAGAAGGAGAACCCGCGCACCACCTTGGATTTCGGCACCGTCAGCATTGCCGTCGTCAGGGGATAGGTGACCTGATCCTCGACGACCTGCGGCGCCTGGCCGGGATATTCGGTATAGACAATGACCTGGACGTCCGAAAGGTCCGGGATCGCGTCCAGCGGGAGCGTCTTCAGCGCATAGGCTCCGGCGGCCACGGCGAAGGCTGTGGCGACGAAGATCAGGACCAGATTGCGCGCGGACCACGCGATGAGCCGGGCAATCATTGGGCAGTCTCCGGGTTCGTCATGCCGCTCAGCGCAGCCTTTAGGTTGCTCTCGGCGTCGATCAGGAAATTCGCGGCGACCACGACCCGATCGCCGATTGCAATACCGTTGCGGATTTCGGTATACCCGCCGCCCTGAAGGCCGATCTTGACCTCCCGCGGCTCGAACCTGCCCTCGCCTTTGTCCAGGATAACGACCTGCCGCGTGCCCGTGTCGATTACGGCGCTGTCGGGGACGGCCACGACCGCAGCATTGCTGCCGCTGGCGATCTCGACGTCGGCATACATGTCCGGCAACAAGAGGCCATCCGGATTGGGGATCTCGATCCGCACCTTTGTCGTGCGCGTTTCCTTGCTGACCTGCGGATAGATCAGGGCGACGCGGCCGCTGAAGGTCTGGCCGGGCAGGCTTCGCACCCGGACCGTGGCGGCGGCCCCGACCTTCACGGCCCCCAGTTCATATTCAGGAACGTCGGCGACGATCCAGACGGTCGAGACGTCTGCGAGACGGAAGAGCACGTCGCCGGGCGACGCCTTCATGCCCTCGACTGCGTTGCGCTCGACGATCACGCCATCGCGCGGGGCGGCCCAGGTGATCGAAGTCTGAACCTGACGGGTGCGGTCGATTGCGGCGATGACGTCTGGTGGAACCGCAAGATTCTCGAGACGCTGGCGCGCCCCGGCCAAGGCGAGGCCGCCTCCGTTCAGATCGGTAAGGTATTGGGCGCTCGCCGCGGCGATCTCGGCCGAGTAGAGCTGGACGAGCGGCTCGCCTTTCCTGACACGATCGCCAGTGGTGACGTCGGCCACCCTGTCGATGAAGGCATCGGAGCGCGTCGCGACGACCGTCACGCGCCGTTCATCAAGTTGCACTGTGCCCGGCACCCGAACGGGGCGAACGATCACCTGCTCGGTGGCGGCCTCCGAGCGGACGCCGGTTCGCTGCAGTTTGCCTGTCGCGACTTTGACAGTCGAACCATCGTCATCCTCGCCCGCGTAGACGGGGATGTAATCCATCCCCATCGAGTCCTTCTTCGGCATCGGCGAGGTGTCAGGTAGCCCCATCGGGTTGCGGTAGTACAAGATCCGCTTCGGTTCGTCGTTCACAGGAGCAGCGGCGACGGCCGCGGCGGTGGCCGACGGCTTGTCCTCGAAGCTCAGGTCCTCCCCCGCCAGAACGGGCAGGAAGTCCCGCCCGTCGGCGGTCTTCTTAGGATCTGCCGCGTAGGCTGGGAGGCCGTCCGGGTCCCGGTAATAGATCACGGGTCCGGTGGGCGCAGGGTTGGCGCTCGCCGGGGGCGCTGCAGAGCCTTCGAGCCAGGCGACGGCTTGCAGCCACGGAGCGGCAGGCAGTGCGAGATTGCGGTTCCCCGCCCAATAGCCTCCAGCCCCCGCCGCCAAGATGGCGGCGAGGGTGAGGCCAGTACGGCCTGCTCGCTTCATCGCGTGGCCTTGAATTCGAGCTTGTTTTCGAGGGAACCCGTCTCGCCCTGCACCTTGGCGCCGAGTGACAGGCGCCAGCCGCCTGGCATCATCAGATTGGCCTTGAAACGATAGATGCCGGGCTCCGTCGAGGGCAACGGCTCGATCGGCGCTGTCATCATCTCCATGCCGTCCGGCGCCATGTCGACGCGCTGGGCAAAGATCACCGCGTCGGGCACCACCTTGCCGGAGCGTTTGTCGACGAGGCGGACGGCGACAATCGCGGCATCGCTCTTCTGGATCGCGTTTTGAACGAGCTGGAACTCATAGTCGTCGATCCCGGCCCAACTCTTCGAAATGCCCCCACCGAGAGCAACCCCGATCAGCGCGGCGGCTGCGACGTGCTTCACACTGTAAAAGTTCATTGTCAGATTTTCCCAAAGTTCATCGTTCGGCCGCGCACAACGCACGGCAGGTTCATGGCCAGGCTTATGCCCAAACCACAGGCTTTCGCCGCAAGGCCGTCAGCCGTGCGGCGACAAACGGCTCCGAAGGAGCCATCGATGAATTCAGGTGCGTGGAGGTCTTGGAGGCGGCGGACTAGGCAGGAGGTCCCGTCCGACGCTATTGCCAGGCGTGATCAGGTCAGCCGCAGACAACCGGGTCAGCGTGATTGCTGCGGTCGCCGCGATAGGAAAGCACTTGGCGACACACAGGGTCGCGAGGGGACAGGACTTTTGGCAATCGGGCGATGGCTGCTGCCTCTGGTCCGAAGGGCACGGCATGCCGTCCGACATGGATGCCATATCCGCCATCATTGCCGTAGGGCCGACAACCATCATCATCGCAGCGGAGGGTGTCACCATCGGCGCGGTCAGAAGGCTCACGACGGCTAGAATCGAAAGCAGGCGGGGAAATAAGGTCCAGAACTTCACATAACCTCAATGGCATATGGTGCGGCGCAAGAAAAGAGCCACGCCCTCACATTTCCGTCAGGTGATGGCCAGCCGCCCGCGACTTGCGCTTGCCGGCACGACTTATCTGCAGGACGCTGCTTCAGGCGGCCGACCCTTACTATCCGTGTCGTACACGCTCCAGCACCTATTGAAGAAAGGGGGATTACGGTCAGACGCATTTGTCTGACAGCGCTCCTCGGGAGTCTCCTGGTCGCGATAGAGACGTGTGACCTGCTGCCAGTTACCCTTTGCGAAAGCTTCGGCGGCATGGGTCCGGGGTCCAGTTCTTGCGTCCGGTAAAGACCCGGCCATGGCGCGGTAGGAACGACAGAAGCTGCTGGCATGGCTTTGCGCCCGCTACCGGCGCCTGAGGGCTGCGGGCAAGAAAAAACCTAGTCGTTGCGGCGATCGCGCGTGGGGTGGCGGCGTTCCTATGGGCCATTGGTCATCAGGTCGAACCGGTGCGTTGAGATGCAGTGCGCTTCTTCATCGAAGATCAGGATCCCGACAAGCGCGCCCTGGCGCGGGCGTCGCCGGATTGAAGGCTCTGCCCGCGCCGGATCTCCCGGCGGAAAAAACCGGGCAGCACGGAGACGGGATGTGGCCACGGTGGGGAACTCCCGTCCTAACTATGTGGCTGGGCATCAGCCCAACGCCCGGTATTAGGCAGGGATAGCCCAGGACGGATTACGGAAGTGCGGTAACCACCCCGCGGATAAGAGCTGGATCAACTGTCGTCTAAGGCCCATCCCGTCTCCGTGCTGCCCTCATCAATGGCAAACAAAACCTTTGGCAAACCGCGTATGGCGAAAAAGGTCATCCATCATTCTTGACCACGGTCATAAGTGACTTAGTTGCCTTGCAGCTTCAGCCGGCGACACTCGAGCGTTTTTAGTTTGATCGCGGTCTCGACCGTTGTCCTGATCGGCCTCCATCACGATTGACGTGACTTCTCGAAATGCAGGGGTGACGCAGGACCACCCAAGCATTAGTTTTTCCTGGGCAAGTTTGAGGAGGTCAACGTGAGAATTCACGACAGCGCAATTAGAGGGTGGGAGTTCTTGGCTGAGGACGAGGCGATTGATGCTGCGATCGACAAGTACGGCAAAGACCCGACGACGTCGGTCGCGTATTGTGCGTTCGAGACGGTTGGCGATCGACGTGGACCCGAGCATCGGTTTTGGTTCGACCTGTTTCTAAAGCTCGCAAAATCGGATCATGTGGGTTGGGCGTAGGGCTCGTTCTCAGTGACCTTGGTCATCGATGCGCCACAACACCAGGGCCAGGATGATGTACACCGCCCTTTTCACCGAAAACCAGGCGAGCGAAAGCGACGCTAATTCTCCATAAGCGTTTTGTCCGGCACCACAATCAAGGATTCCAGCCGCCGCTGCCATGGGGACGCGTGATGATTTCGAGCAGATGCAGGTTCGGATCTTCAAAATAGAGACCGCGCCCGCCGTCGTGGTCGTTGGTCTCCCCCAGATTATTTCGTTGGCCGGGATCAGCCCATCCAAGATCTGATCCATGGTTATCTGAAGTTCCTTCAGTTTTTCGAGTAGATCATGCGGTGGCGCATCGCGTTACTTTCCCTTCGTCAGTGGGGAAAGGAGGCGCTGCCCCCTCTCCCCTGCAAGGGGAAAATCGGTCTCCCCGTCCTTCCTCCGCGCGGCCAGGGCCGCGCTCCGTGCAGGATCGACGCGGATCCGCATACGCAGATCGGCGCCGCCCCTTCGGCTTCGCCTTCGGGCGGGTGATCCCCCTCCGATTTGTCCCCTTGCCCCCCTCTCCTCCGCTGTTCCGCACGAGCTCGGGAGCAGGAGCGGGGCTCCTGCCCCTTCGGGCAGGATTTCCGCTTCGCGGGAAAACGAGAAAACAGGAGAGAAAACCCATGACCGAGACAATCACCATCCCCCTAAACAAGCTGGATTTGGACCCCAAGAACGTCCGCAAGACCTATAGTGCCGAGGGCATCGCAGCGCTGGCGGCGAGCATCAGGGCTGATGGCTACAGGCTGTTGCAAAACCTTGTCGTCAGGAAGGGCGACAAGAAGGGCCGCTATTTCGTGACCGCTGGCGGGCGACGCCGCGTGGCGCTCAATCTGCTGGCCGAGAAGGGAGAGATCGCGAAGGATTTCCCCGTTGAATGCAAGGAGCGCGCGGGCGAGGACGCGAAGGCGACCAGTCTTGCCGAAAATGTCTTGCGCGAGGACATGCACCCGGTCGACCAGTACGAGGCGTTCCGCGATCTGGCGGACGAAGGCAAGTCGGTCCCCGACATTGCCGCACAGTTCGGCACGACCGAAACGATTGTGCGCCGCCGCCTTGCCCTTGGTCGCGTGTCGCCGCGCCTCCTGGAGGCTTACCGCAACGAGGACATGACCTTTGAGCAGCTTTCGGCCTTCACGATCAGCGACGATCACAAGGCGCAGGAACGGGTATGGAATGACCTGCCGGCGTGGAATCGTTACGCATCAAACATTCGTTCCGCGCTTGCTGGCGAGGGCGTTCGGGCAAGCGACAAGCGGGTCAAATTCCTGGGTGGGCTGGACGCCTACGAGGCGGCAGGCGGGACCGTCAGGCGCGACCTGTTCGATGACAAGGAAGGCGGCTTTGCGGTCGATGTCGTGAAGCTGGACGCGCTTGTCGCAGCCAAGCTTGAAACTGCGGCCAAGGCGGTGAAGGCGGAAGGCTGGAAATGGGTCGAGATCATGCCCGATGTATCTTATGACACTTTCCAAGCCTATGGGCGGCGCTATCCCGAACAGGTGCCGTTGTCCGAGGCGGAACAAGCCGAGCTCGACCAACTCACCACAGAATATGACGAGCTTGCCGAGTTGATCGAGGCCGAGGCCGCCGACGAAGAGGGTGATGCGAAGATCGAGGAAATCGACAAGCGGATCACGGCACTGCAGGATCGCACGGAAATGTATGCGCCGGAAGCTTTCGAGATCGGCGGTGCGATCGTCACACTGACGAACCACGGCGATGTGCGGATCGAGCGTGGTCTTGTGCTGCCCGAGGATGACAGGGATGACGAGGTCGATGGCGACGACAAGGGCTGCAACGGGGTTGAAAAACCACAGGAAGCGGGACAGCCGAAGGTGACGCATTCGGCGGCGCTCATAGAGGACCTGACCGCTCAAAAGACGGCGGCTCTACGCGTCGAACTCGCGAACAATCACGATATAGCCTTGGCCGCAGTGGTTCACGCGATGCTGTTGAGTGTGGTCTATGATTACTGCTCGAACGTAGATAGCGCTCTGCAAATCAGGCTGACACATGAGCATATCGAAACCAGCATGAAGCGGCGCGACGCCTGCCGAGCCGTGGCGGAGTTTGAAAGCCTTCGCGAGACATGGGGCGATCATATCCCCGGCAACCCTGCCGATCTGTGGGAATGGTGCTTGCAGCAGAACCGCGACGAACTGTTGTCGCTTCTGGCTTTTGCGGCGGCTCATTCCGTCAACGCGGTGCGGAAGCTTCACTGCTATGACAGGAAAGGCGCTTTCGAGCACGCAGACCGGCTTGGACAGGCTCTTGCGGTGAACATGACGAAATGGTTCGAGCCGACCGGCGATAGCTATTTCTCGCATATCAACCGCCAGAGCATCGAGGCCGTCATTCGTGAAGCGAAGGGCGCTCAGGCCGGGCTTGCCGTTAAGGCGGCGGGCAAGAAGTCGGAAGCCGTTAGCATTGCAGAGCGGATGGTCACGGACAGCGGCTGGCTTCCTGAGCCTGTGCGGATTTCCGTTCCTGCTGCCGAGACGAAGCGCGACGACGCCGATTTCGATGAAGAAACACCCCATCCCGTAGCGGCTGAATAATCACCAGCCGCTTGCCGATCGCGCTTTCTCCGGCGCGATCGGTTTACCGCGCCTGCCTCAAGCTCATCAATGCCTATGTCGAGAACCCGCACATGTCGATTGGGCAGACATTCAGGACGCGCTTACCGTGGCGCTTGAAGCCTTCGGCCTTCCGGGAACGTTCATCGACGGCCGCTGATGCGATCGGGGCCGGATCGACCGGCCCCGATCCGCATTGAGCGGAGGCCCGTTCCCCCTCCCCTCAAACTCCCCTTCCCGCCGCAGAAAAACCGGCTTGGAAACCAGGCCGGATTGCCGCCGTTCATATATCCGAGAAGGTATAGCAGACAAAGCGCGCACCGGAGAGTGTCGAGCTATGAAATGCCTGTAAACCCTGGAAGAGTGGCTTTGTCTGCTACCGATGGTAGCACAATTGTTGCGCCAAAATGGATATTCGAGTTATGGTTCTGCAAATCACCCGGAATCATGATTCCGAGTCTCGCGAACTAGCGCCTACGACGGAGAAGACGAACCGACCAGAAAAAGAAAACCGCCCCGAAACGAATCCCGGAAGCGGTTTGCGAATAATCAATTTAGCCAAAATCTTTGTCGCAAACCTCCCTTCCTCTGTCAACCTGAAAAACACCGTTTCGGTGAACGGGATTGTTTTGTCTGGTCTCCACGACAAAGGAGACGAGAGTGGGAGAACCTATGCCACCGAAGCGGCCCATCGGCCGCCGAATGACATCGCAACGCGCCGAATATCGGCGACTGGCACAGTCCGCCGAGGTCGGAGTGGTGACGCGTGGTCAGCTCGCCGTGCTCGCGCACAACCTGCCCTGCACAGGCTTGATCAACGCGACCGAAAGCCATCTTCTGGTCACGTTGATCAACACTGCGCCGGGCGAGGCCTTCGAGAAAGCCGGGCGGCCGATCATCTTCAAGTCCAACCAGCAGCTCGCCTTCGAAATCAATCGTTCGGCCGGCCGGGTGAGCCGCATGCTGTCGAGCCTCTTCGACACCGGCCTTGTCACCATGCAGGATAGTGGCAACTACAAGCGCTATCCGGTGCGCAGTGCCGGTGGCTTGATTGTCGATGGTTGCGGTATCGACCTGCGTATTCTTATCGTCCGCTACCGCGAACTCGACGATCTGGTGCGACAGGCGAAGGCGGAGAAGGCGACCGCCCGCGCGGCGTTGCGGCGATATAGTGGCGCACTTCGCAATCTCCGGTACGTTTTGGCGACCGTTGCCGACCTTTCAGAGCGCGCCCGAGCACGGCAAGAGGCGCGTCTTGAACGGGTCGTTGCCCTGGTCGGCACAGCCGCAAAAGCCTCGAGCGGCGTGTTGCGCCGCGCGACGGCTCTTGTCGAGTGGTTCATCGAACGGGTCTTGCATCTTCCACGTCGCCCGCAAGTCGCAGCGGAAGCGGAAGCGGAAGCGGAAGAGTCGACATGCACGTATGCCGAAAACGACATGCACAAACAGACTACAACCCCTGATCCCATTGTGAATAGTAATGAGAATCGGCGTTCGGCTACCGCCGAACAACTCAGTTTGCTAAACGCTGGCTCCGCCAGCCAATGGGCTTATGAAACGAGCCTGGGGCGAGGTTCGTACCAAATCAACCAGCCGAAGCGCCTGCCGCATGTTGTTGTGGCGTTGCAGGACGTTTTGCGGGCGATACCGGCGTTGAGAACTTACGGGTTTACCCTGCCCCGGACCTGGGCCGATTTGGCGCGGCTCGTGCCCCAAATGTGCTGTATTACCGGCATTTCCGACGATGCACGGCGCTGCGCTGTCGCCCAAATGGGCGAGCAGCAGGCGGCCGTTGCAATCGCGGTGACGTTGCAGAAATTCGACCGGCAGGAAGTTTCGTCGCCGGGCGGCTACTTACGGGCGATGACGGATCGCGCCGCCGCCGGCGAGCTTCATCTTGCCCGATCAGTTTTCGGGCTTGCGGCCCGCAATCTTATGGAGACGATGAATTGATGTATCTCGTGCGTTATTTTCTCGCGGCCGTTGTTTGCATCAGCGTCGGCGCGGCCGATGCCGAGCCGGCCAGCTGGTCTGGCACGGCCCGCGTGATCGACGGAGACACGATCAGCGTGCGCCAGCAGCGCATTCGGATCGCGGCGATCGACGCTTGCGAACTCAATCAGACAGGCCTTCGCGACGGGGAGGTCTGGCAATGCGGCCTTGCAGGTCGGGCCTTTCTTCGGCGAATGATCGACGGGAAACACGTCCGTTGTCGGATCATCGACCGCGACCGCTATCGGCGCCTGGTCGGACAATGCTTCTACGATGAAACCGACATCGGCCTGGCAATGGTCGGCGCCGGCCTTGCCGAATCCATGCTTCGATATCTGCCGTCGTCCCATGCGATCAACCTGGTCGAGTATGGCGAGGCCGAGAACAGCGCCCGAGACAGAAGGCTTGGCATCTGGTCGGCGGAGATCGAGAGTCCGCATCTCTACCGGCGCGCCAAGAAGTCTCCGGGGCCTTGAACTCTCATACCCAAATCGGCTCCACGAGTTTTCAGCAGCAGTGAAGCAATTTGCTTCTCGAATCTTGCGGCGAACGGCATGAATGCGTTGCGCCGCCGCGAAAGATGAATAAAATAAGACCACCTATTGCCGCTTCAGGCCGCCAGCGAGCCGAGGGGATGTAGCCAATGATGTTCATCCATCGCCCCTCCAAGGCGGTTGCTTTTGACGCTCGTTCGCACGTCGGCGCGGTTTGCGCAAATCCGGCGTCCGCAAAAATGTCCCCGCCTGCGGCTTCCTCGCGCAGCAAATTTTTCCGGCCTCCGGCTTCCTCCGCTGTGCTTCGGCCTGCGGTGCGCACCGCTTTCCGCCGTGCCCGTGAACAATCGTCGCAACCACCAAAGAGGAGTGACTGACATGACCACCACCAACTTCATCCAATTCGACACCGACGAGCTGGACACCGCCAAGGGCAACGGCCTTATCTCCACCATCGATCGCGACCTGGACATCCACGTTGTCCCGTTCGACTCGAGCAACGAGAAAGCCCCGACGCACCGCGTCTATGCCAAGTCTCCGCGCGGCTATGACATCGAGGTCGGCGGCATCTGGAAGAAGACCAGCGAGGCGAAAAAGCCCTACTACACGCTTTCGATCAAGCGCCTCGGCTTCAACGCCAATCTCGGCCGCTACCCCGGCCAGGACGATCCCACCCTGCAGGCGATCATCGAATGGGATCCCCGCGATTGATTGACGTGAAGCGCCCGGTCTCAAGCCGGGCGCATCGCTCACAAGGCCGACAAATGACGCAAACCGCTCGATTTTCAGCGGTTTTTCTGCTAATGTTTGTCGCTATTGGAGATCTGTTTATGAATATCCATTCGACCCGTCCGGACCGCTCGCCGGAAGCCGTTGCAAAGCGCCGGAAGGCGACAGATCAGGCACGCGCGGCCAATATCCGGCAGGGCTACACGCACGATCCGGTACTGGAGGAAGCGACGGCGGCCTACGTCGCCGGCGACATTACCCGCGAAGAGTATCGCCTGCGTGTCGTGCGGCCAGCGAAACGGGCATAGCCGAAACACCAACTGTCAAAGGCGAAAGGCCGCCTGCCCTACGCAGGCGGTTTTTTGTTGGCCCCGCGATGTCCGAGAGCCCTGCCAAAGGTTCCTATTTCTACCCGAACACGTCGGACGATCCCGATCGTGCCGATGTGCTGCGCAACAGGTTCGGCATCGAGACTCATTCCGAGTTGCGGATCGAAGAATACCGCGCCACGGCTTTCCGCATGGCGGAAATTGCCGAAGGCGACGGCCCGCAAGGGCAATTCGACAAGGCGCATCTTAAGGCTATTCACGGCCACATTTTTCAGGACGTCTACGAATGGGCCGGGCACACGCGCGACGAAAGCCCGATCGTCGACGGACAGCGTGTCGAGCCGATCGGTAGGCTCTCCAAAGGCGGCACCGCATTCCTGCACGGCTCCCGCATCGAGATGGGGCTCGACGAGGCGTTGAAGGCTATCCGTGATCCCGATGTCTTGCGCGGCTCAACGCCAGAGCAGTTCGCCGAGCGTGCGGGCCAGGTGATGGCCGAGCTCAATTATGTACATCCCTTTCGCGAAGGCAACGGACGCACCCAGGAGGTGTTGATCGCCGAGCTTGGCCGTCACTACGGCCATGAGGTTGATTTCACCGTCATCACCAAGCCGCGCATGATCCAGGCGTCGATCGAAACCACGAACGACCCGTCAAACGCCGCCATGAAACATGTGCTCGAGGACGCGGTAGACCCGAATCGCCGCGAAGCCCTTCGCGCCGCGTTGTCCGACCTCGAGGCGCGCGGCGAGAATCCGTTTGAGCACAACGTCCGCACAGCCCGCCCACGCGAAGAAGTGACCGGCCAGGTGCTCGGGCACGACGACCGTGTCGCCAGCATCGTCTCGGACGAACGGATCATGGCCGTCGATCGCGGGGACCTCCCGGAGCGACTGCCCGCTGATGAAGCGGAAATCACCTTCATCGCGCGATCCGACTTTTCCCGCCTTGGCCGTGAGCCACAGGCCATCGAGGCGCCCTTGCAGGCCGAAAGAGCCGAAGCGACCCTGCAAGGCACGCCGCCTGCCGAGCTGGCCATCGAGACGGATATCGCGGCGCAGCGAGCGCGTGAGCGCGATAGCGATGACCGCGAACGGTGACAGCGTCCGCAGGCGGCAAGTTGCTCACCGACTGTAGTTGACCGCCGGCGCGTTCGATGCAGCCGGCCGTCTCCATCCGTTGGGTGATTTGACGGACAAGCTACGATAGCCCCTCCCCCATGCAACCGCTGTCGCGGTCCTCCTCTCCGTTGCGGCCCCTACGGGGTGCATGGGCTCGTTTCGGCTATCTCCGGTCTTTGCCGTCAACCAACGGATGGAGACGGCCATGACGAGCATCAAGGACACCTACCAGCGCATCACGGACACCATTGTCGAGCAGCTTGAAGTCGGCACCAAACCCTGGATCCGCCCCTGGCGCGGCAATGCCCGCCGAAACTCGATCATCCCGCGCCGCGCGACCGGTGAAACCTACCGCGGCATCAATGTCATCATGCTGTGGGTCGCGGGCCAGATGTTCGGTTACGAGGAAAACACCTGGATGACCTACAGGCAGGCGCAGGACTTCGGTGGTCAAGTCCGTAAGGGCGAAAAAGGCACCCTCGTCGTCAAATATGGCACGTTCACTCCGAAGGATCACGACGACGACGAAGACCGCGCGGTTCCATATCTGAAGGGCTACACCGTCTTCAATATTGAGCAGATCGAGAACATGCCGGATCGGTTCTTCAGCCCGGTCGAGGAGCTGCAGGGCAATCCGGTTCCGCATATCGAGACCGTCGAAAGCTTCGTCCAGAACACCGGCGCAAGCGTCAGCTACGGCGGCACCAAAGCTTGCTACCGACCCAGCATCGACGACATCCTCATGCCTGACCGCACGCGTTTCGATAGCGAGGTGCACCTTTACTCAACTTTGCTACACGAGGTTGGCCATTGGTCAGGCGCAAAGCATCGCCTGGACCGCGATCTGGCGGGCAGGTTCGGCAGTGAAGGCTATGCCGTCGAGGAGCTCGTTGCGGAGCTCGCAGCATCGTTCCTGTGTGCCGACCTGGGCGTGGCGCATGATCCGCGTGACAACACAGCCGCCTATCTGGCGAACTGGCTCGCTGTCCTTAAGAATGACAAGAGGGCCATCATCACGGCCGCTGCCAAGGCGCAGGCCGTCGCTGAGTATCTCACCGCCCTGCAGCCGGGCGCCGCACAGGGAACCGCCTAGCGGTTATCCGAATGGCGGCGGGGGACTTCGGCGCTATCCCAGGAATCGGGGCCGTTCCGAATCCTTCGTCGTTTCACGTGACTTGCATTTGGTTGTCCGCGGACAACCACTGCTCGGTCTGGGGTGTTATCTCCTGCATTCGCTGTGAGTTGTCCGCGGACAACTAAGCTCGAAACGGCATCAGGGTTAAGCGTTTGTAAATTCGTAACGAATCGGGTCTTATTGTAACTGCGCAGTTTATCGCATCTTAGCATTAATTGCGCAGTTCGAGGGCTCAGGATGTTACAGACTTCCATTCAAAGCGGTGTACAGGAGCATCTGTCGTCCATGTTGTCGGCGGATTCGCTCGAACTGTCACGTCAGTTGCAGTTGCACCAGCAGAAGATTTTTCCTCCGAATTCTCAGAAGGCGATTCGTAATTTCAGCCCGGCCGAGGCCTCCTACTACATAGGCATCGGAGAAGGATATCTCAGGCAGGTCGCTTCCGAAGGCTATGGGCCAGAGCCGCTGGCTAACGGTCGGCGCATGTACACGCCGGACGACATGGGGCGGATTCGGCAGACTCTCGACGAAAAGAACGGGTCCCCCAAATATGTCCCGAACCGCCGTCATGGAGAGAAACTTCAAGTGATTGCGGTCATGAATTTCAAAGGGGGTTCCGCAAAAACAACCACGTCCGCGCACCTGGCCCAGTATCTGGCACTTCGGGGTTACAAGGTGCTTGCGATTGATCTCGACCCGCAAGCCTCGCTATCGGCTTTGTTCGGCCATCAGCCCGAACTCGATGTTGGCGAAGGCGAGACGCTCTTTGGCGCTATCCGATACGACGAACCGCGACCGCTCTCAGAGATTGTCCGGGCGACATACACGCCGAATTTGCACATTGTGCCGGGCAACCTCGAATTGATGGAATTCGAGCATGAGACCCCAAAAGCGATTATGACTGGATCGGCGGAATCGATGTTCTTTGCTCGGATCGGCGAAGTCCTGACCGACATTGAAAGCCTTTATGATGTGGTCATTATCGACTGCCCCCCGCAACTGGGCTTTTTGACGATGTCGGCGCTTTGTGCCGCGACATCGGTTCTCATTACCGTTCACCCACAAATGCTCGATGTGATGTCGATGAGCCAATTTCTGGCGATGACCAGCGAGTTGATGGCTGTCGTGGAAAGGGCAGGGGGACGCACCAGCTACGACTGGATGCGCTATCTTGTGACACGTTTCGAGCCGAATGACGGCCCGCAGAGCCAAATGACTGGATTCATGCGCGCCATCTTTGGGAATCGGATGCTTCATAACCCCATGCTCAAATCGACGGCGATATCCGACGCCGGCGTAACAAAGCAGACCCTCTATGAAGTCGAGCGGTCGCAATTCACGAGGGGAACTTACGACCGTGCAATGGAGTCCTTGAACCAGGTCAATTCGGAAATCGAAGGCCTGTTGAAGGCGACTTGGGGGAGGAAATAATGGCCCGCAAGAATCTCATTGAGGTCTCGGTTGATAACCAAGCCACTGAAACTTCATCGCCCATGACGGCTGCGAGACCGATCGCAGGCTTCGTCCCTCCTGCTGTGCGGAACACTCCCATTGGTGGGATCACCAAGACCCTCGGCAACATTACGCAGAAGTTCGAACGCGCGCAGGATATCGAGAAGCAGCTAGCCGAAGGGCAAACGATCATTGAGATCGATCCAGCCCTCGTTGATTCCTCGTTCGTCAGCGATCGCATTGGCATCGATGCCGTCAAGCTTGCCCAGCTTGGCGAGCAAATCAAGGACCACGGACAACAGGTGCCGATTCTTGTGCGCCCTCATCCAGACGCCCGGGGGCGGTACCAGGTCGCCTACGGCCATCGGAGACTGGCGGCCGTCAAGGTATTAGGTATCAAGGTCCGTGCGGTCGTCCGGGAACTTTCCGACGACCAGCTCGTCGTCAGCCAGGGACAGGAGAACAATGCCCGGACCAATCTTTCATACATAGAGAGAGCACTCTTTGCAGTTCGCTTGGAAGACCGCTCGTTCTCCCGAGAAACCATTATGGCGGCCCTCGGGATCGATAAGGCGGCTCTGTCGAAAATGGTCTCGGTTGTGAGGCAGGTGCCAATCGAGTTGATCGAAGCAATAGGTGCTGCGCCTGAGATCGGCCGTCGGCGGTGGATGGAACTCGCCGAGCTGTTGCCGAAGGCAAACGTCAAAAACGTGCTGGCATCGCTGTCGGAACCAGAAACCAAGGCGCTCTCGAGCGATCGACGCTTTCAAGCAGTGGTCGATGCCCTGACAACAAAGCCTGAGAAGACGCCCAAAAGCATCGGCGCTTTCAAATCCTGGGCCCCCGATGACAAATCGGTTCGCGTCTCGCTGAAAGCCAACGGAAAGACCGCCACAATCGCTATTGGCGCGGTCAATGGGCCGCTCTTTGCCGCATACATTACCGACCGGCTGGATGACCTCTATGCCGATTGGCAGTCGAAGCAGGAGAACTGAAACCGCAAAAGAAAAAGGCCCCCGAACGTCGCCGTCGCGGAAGCCCTTCTCGTAGATCGCACTTCGAGAATCTCATTTCCGCGAATCAGTGTCAAGAGTTTTAAACGTCGATTCGGCGGACGGATTTCTTTTGCCTAATTGAAGGCGAAGGAAGAAATGGAGACGGGAATTGCAACGACGCCCTTTGGGCGGCGGCCGATGTCGCTTGCCATGCTGGCAGCGCAAAACGAGTCACGTGAGATCCCCAAGGGCAGGGTCGTCGACAAGTGGCAGATCTACCGCAACCTCTGCGAGGGCAAGAGCATCGTCGGCATCGGCGATCGCGCTCTGGCCGTCCTGAATGCGTTGCTATCATTCTATCCTGACAGCGAGCTGAGTGAGGAAAACGGCCTCATCGTCTTTCCCTCGAACGCACAGCTGTCCCTCAGGGCGCACGGAATGCCCGACGCCACAGTGAGGCGGCACCTGGCGGCTCTTGTGGACTGCGGGCTAGTCATCCGACGGGACAGCCCGAACGGCAAGCGTTATGCACGCAAGGGCAGAGGAGGGGAGATCGAGGAAGCATTTGGCTTCTCCCTGGCGCCGCTGCTGGCCCGTGCCTGCGAGTTCGAGGCGGCGGCCGAGCGTGTTCGCGCCGACAATAGGGCGCTCAGGCTTATGAGGGAACGCATTACGCTGCACCGCCGGGATATCCACAAGCTGATCGAGGCGGCCGTAGAGGAAGACGTGCCGGGCGACTGGGGAGGCCTGTGGAAGCGGTTCCGCAGCGTTGTGGAGGCAATTCCGCGTCGTGCATGCATTGCCGAGCTTGAACCCATCGTGGCTGATCTGGCCGCGTTGCATGACGACGTGGATAAGCTGCTGGAAATTCATATGGAATCCACGAATCCGAGCGGCAATGACTCTCAAAGCGAGCGGCAGCAATCTGATTCAAATACCGACTCTATCTTTGAATTTGAACCTGCTTTGGAAAAAAGCGGGTCGACGGCCGAGCCAAGGACGAGGACCGTAGAGCCTCCGAAAACATACCCGCTAGGGATTGTGCTGAAGGCCTGCCCGGAAATTGCGGATTACGCCGTCGACGGGATTGGCAACTGGCGCGATTTAATGGTCACGGCGGCCCAGGTGCGCGGTTATCTCGGCGTGTCGCCTTCCGCATACGAGGACGCCTGCCATGTGATGGGGCAGGAAACCGCGGCAATGGTGATCGCCTGCATTCTGCAAAGGGCGCAGCACATCAATTCAGCGGGCGGCTATCTGCGCGTGCTGACCGATAAGGCTAGGGCAGGGGAGTTTTCGGTCGGGCCGATGCTGATGGCTGCTTTGAAAGCTAATGGGTCACCGACCAGGATGGCCGGATAACTGAGAGGGCACTGGAGTCCGCCGTGATAGCTTCATCCAGCCACGTTTCACCACTCATACCGTTGCTTTCGTTCTCCGGAATTTGGCGGAGGAGTTTGAGGGGCGAACATGATGGAACGGTGGCATTTCCGCGCAATCACACCAGGTCCTTAATGCGATCTTTCAGATTTTGTCGCTCAAGCTATATGGTGATTACGAAGGAGGCAGGCCGATGACCAAGTCCATTTACACGTTCGGATATGAAGGGCTGACCATCGATCGCTTCATTGCTCGTCTTCAGGCTGCCGGAATCGATCTTGTCGTGGACGTCCGCGCCACGCCACTTTCGCGGAAACGTGGATTCTCGAAAACCTCATTTGAGCAGGCTCTTGCATCGGCCGGAATTTCATACACCCACGCAAAGGCGATGGGGTGTCCAAAGAACGTTCGCGACAGGTACAAACGGGATGGTAGCTGGTCGATTTATACGGCCGGATTTCTCCAGTATTTGGGCGGCCAAGACCAATCTGTGGAAGAAGTAGCCAAACTCACACGATCAAAAAACGCCTGTCTTGTATGCTTTGAGGCAGACTATCGGTTCTGCCATAGGACATACGTTGCCCGGGCCGTGGCCGATAAAACCGGCGCAGCGATATCCCATCTCACAGATCAAACAGAGATTGTTGACGCTCTCGGAGCGGTGGCCGCTTAGGGGGATAAATCAGGCTGACTATTAGCCATTGATCGGGAAACCTATGGATCGTGCCCATCAAGAAAATCAGGTCAGCTGCTGGCAAAACGCTTTCCAATTTTTCTCGGAACGGGGCCTCCCACTTCTCGCCATAGTTCTTTCGGCAATTCCAAAAAAGAGCGCCTGCCTCCCAGTCCGCGATTTTGTGCCGATACTCTGCCTGGACGCCTCCAACGTCGCAGCGGTAGCGATAGTGAAATTCAAACGGGAGTTTGCGAAGCGTTCTAATTGCTCGAGCATCAGCTGCATCGAATAGGCCAGCCTGCTGTTGATACTTCAGAAGCTTGTCCCGTTCCTGTGACGTCCAATCCGGGTTCGACGACGGCGTAACATCGACTGCCAAAATCCTCGAGGGACGCAGAAACGCCAAGGTGTGACCGGTCGATACACGGTCCGCTTCAAGCGCCGAAAATTCGTCGTGGATTCTCGCCTTATCTAAGAAGGCCCAACGTTCTGCCCATGCGTTTTTGGTTGAGACAGGGGGACCATCCCTGCCGATCGTGTCGACCTTAATGTGATGGCTTTCCGGTCGGTGGTCGTCCTTGGCCTTCTCGATCGTGGCTTTGATGAATTGCCATTTCTTGAACTGCTGATCGTCATTTATCAGACGAAAGGGCACCGGAAAAAGGCGGATCAGATGTCCGTTGTCTTCCATCCCTGCCACGCAAGAAGTCTCGGAATATTTGCTGCTTGGCGATGGGTATGTCTTGCATAGAATCAGAATTCTTGCCTTTCGCGTAGCCATCGAACCCCTCCCGGACCTTGCCTAGTAAATTCACTTAAACAAGCGGTATATCGGATAGTCTTGAATCAGCGCTTACTAGATCTCGGAAAGGCGCTCCCAAGCTTCAAACCCCTCATCGGTAAGCACGATCTTGGTCAGGCAAGAACCCGCGCCGCCCGCCCGAGATTCCGTTCCGCGTCATTGTAGTAGTTGGAGGCCTGTTGCACTGAGCGGTGCTGTGACTGCTGCATGGCTTCGGGCAGCGGAATACCGCGGCGGGCGGTTTCGGTGAGATAGCCAGAGCGCAGGCCATGGGCGGAAAACGCCGCCGGATCGAGCCCGGCCTCGGCGACGCGGCGCTTCAGGATCAGATTGACGGCCTGCGGCGTCAGGGCGCGGGTTTCGAGATTGCCCCAACGGTCGATGCCGCGGAATACGGCGCCCTCGGCGATCCCGGCGCGCTCGAGCCAGCCTTTCAGAGCCAGAACCGGCCGGCCGACGAGCAGCACGAAGGCGTCGCTGTCGGCCTGTGTCGTCTTTGTCCGGCCGAGCCGGATCGACAGGCACGGGAGCATGTTCGAAGAATCCGGAACCTTGGGATCGGCCGGCACCGGCTCTTCTTCGACGATCTGCTCGAACCTGAGCGAAGCAATCTCGCTGCGGCGGCGGCCGCCGGAGGCGAAGGCGGTGATGAGCAGGGCGCGGTCGCGCATGTCGACGAGACGGTCGCCGGCGCAGGTGTTGAGCAGGGCGGCCAGAATGTCGGCGGTCACGGCTTTCTTGCTCTTGCGGCCGCGCGGACGGGCGCTGGCGCGCACCGCCAGTCTTATGGCGCTCTGCAGGCCCGGCGCATTGAACGTTCCTGTTAAACCGCGCCATTTGGTCAGCGTCGACCAGCTCGACAGCCGCCGGCGTACGGTGTTGGGCGCATGCGGCCCGTCGCTGCGCAAAAGCCCTTGGGATTTCAGCGTCGCCGCGACGTCGGCCGGCATGCCGTGCACCGGATCGGTCTCGCGTTTGGCAAGATCCCAAAGATGGTGCGCGACGAATTTGATCAGCAGCGCCTCCGGCGCCGGCCAGGGCAGCGAAAATCCGGTGGCGGCGAGCGACCAGGCCTCAAGATAGCCGAGGTCGGAGGCCAGCGCCCGCAGAGAATTTGCGCCAATGCCTTCCTTGGCGAGATGGCGCAGCGTTGCGACGTCGTCGTCGGTCAGGAGGTCGGCCAGAAAATCGCGGCGGTCGAAGGGCAGCACGGAATCGAGCGCGTCGAGGGCCTCGGCCCGCCGCGCGACGAGTTCAGCATTTTTGGTGTTAGCAAGCTGCTCTGTCACTGGTTGGTTTCCACTTGGTCGGCGCCTCGAACTTGCGGAAAGCCCGGAAAGCCCGTATATTCCGGAACAAAGGAGTCTCGCCGATGACCACCACCGTCACCGCCGCCGCCGTCTCGAAAAACTTTGGCGCCTATCAGGATGCCGCAGTCCGCGACCCGGTCATCATCACCAAGAACGGCCGCCCGCGCACCGTGCTGCTGGCCTACGAGGATTTTGTCCGGCTGTCGAAGCGCGACCGGCGGGTCGAGCTGACGGCGGAGCTCAGCGCGGACGAGATCGCCGCGGTCGATGCCTCCGAAATGGAGCCGGGTCTCGACCATCTCAATGACGAGCTCTCTGGGTCAAAACCCTCTGGGACAAAAAGCCTGACGGCAAAAAATGCTGCCGGCTGACATCAAGGTCGGCCACGTCTTCCGCTATTCCTATCTCTGGCATTGGCAACACCGCGAGGGCCGCGAGGAAGGCGACAAGGACCGCCCCTGCCTGGTGCTGGCGCTGGTCGCCATGCAGGAGGACGGCTCGCCGGTCGTCCGGGTCCTGCCGATCACCCACACGCCGCCGGCCGATCCTAACGATGCCATCGAGATCCCGGCTGCCGTCAAGCTGCGCTTGCGGCTTGACGGCGAGCGGTCGTGGATCGTTTTGACGGAAAGCAACCGGTTCGCCTGGCCGGGCCCCGACATCCGGCCGCTGGAGACGGAGAGCGGCTACTACGGGCCGCTGCCGCCGGCGTTGTTTGCCGCGGTCAAGCGCCGGTTTGTCGCCATCGCGACAGGCCAGGCGCACACGAGCACGTCGCGCACGGCGTGACGCCGGCTGGGGCTGCGGCATGCCGGGCGGCATCAGGGCAGGGGCAGTCTCCATCGATGCGCCTTCCAGGCGGGTTTCCGCGGCCGTCGCGAGCGTGCCTTGCGCCGACTCTAGCGCCTCCTGGCCGTCAAGTCCATCACTATCGATAAGAGGTCATTATCGATTGTGAGTTTTGTCGCCGAAGGCATCGCCTGTGACGGAAGTGAATGGGAATATAGCTTCCGGTACGCGAATCGGTTATAATAGAATCAATGGCTTACGTTTTCGCCGACCTGCCCCTGAACACCCTGATCGGGCCGCTCGCGCGCGCCGAAGACCTTGTCGGTTTTACCTCCCGATTTCAATTGAAGCGCCAAGGTGAAAATCCTGCTCTCCGACCGGCCATTGCGTGGCCGAAACTGGGGGAGGGGAGGGGGCTTTTCTAGAGCCCGGACGCCTTGGTGAGGTTGGTCCGAAACCGATCACGCCGGCGCTGATATTTGCGGGTCATCTCCGCCGACGCGTGGCCGAGCTGCTTCTGGACGTAACGCTCCTCGATCTCGGCCGACGAGGCGAGCCCGGACCGCAGCGAATGGCCGGCGAACAGCAGGCCCCGATCGGCATCCGGTAGATCGGAGCGGATGCCGGCGGCAAGCACCGTCTGCTTGACCAGGCGGGCGACGTGCTTGTCGGAGAGCCGCTCGACGTCGACGGTCTTGTTGTCCTTGAAGATGCGGCGGAAGAGGGGGCCTCGCGCGATGCGGCCGTACCTGATCCAGGTCTCGAGAGCGACCACGGGGCAGGTGTGATCGCTGGAGCCACGGCCGACCTCGACCTCCCGCCAACGATCACCCTTGCCGCGCAACGTCACCAGCACGCCTTTGCCCGGAAGGATCTCGATCCAGCCGGCGCCGTCACTGTCATCGTCGCGCGCGACGTCGAGGCCGACGATCTCGGAACGGCGCAGGCCGCCGGCGAAGCCAAGGAGGAGGATGGCGCGGTCGCGGAGTCCCCTCAGATCGTGACCGAGCGTGGCGAGCATCGCAACGAGGTCGTCGCCAAGGACGGCTTCCTTTACGCGCGGCGGTTTTGTGTGCTTGCGGCGGATGCCGGCGAGCACGGTGCGGATGTGGCGATCGGCGCGGTCCATGACTAGGCCGCGCTGGGTAAAATTCCAGGATAGGCCGGAAAGACGGCGCTCGATGGTCGAAACGGACAGAGCCGGGGCACCGAGCTTCGCCCCTCCTGCTGCACAAGCGCTGATATATAGCCCGATCACCTTGGAATCCGGGGGCAGGGGATCGAAGCCGTTGCGCCGGCACCACGAGGTGAAATGCTTCCAGTCCTTGGCGTAGGCGTCGCGGGTATTCTCCGAGCTGGCGTTGTCGGCATATTCCCGGGCAGTCTCGACCAGCTCCTCGACGCGCGCAGGGACGCGTGCTTCCGGCTGGCCCATCTCCATGACGAGATCGACGATGTCGGGCATATCGCCCTCAACCGGATCGTTGGCCGGAAGATCGTTTTTGGCGGGTTTGGGCGGGGGATTTTCCATGATTTGCGAGGCTATCAGAATATGTCCGGTAATGGAAGCTTACCGGACATAAAACAAGTGCGACAAGCGGTGCGGATAACGCCGAAAATGCTCGCATAAACCGCACATCGCGTTTACGCTGTTCGCAATGAGTCGGCAGCCTGAACCCGCATCGCACATCTCCTTTCCGGTACCGCGTGTGCCGGCTTGGGCTACGCCGCGCGCCCGTATCGAGGACCCGGTCGAGGCCGCCTTCATGGCCGGCAGCGCCCTGAACGCGCTCGATAATCTTGTGCAGGCTGAGCCGGCATGGAGCGGCGCGTGGCGGCATCGGCTGGCGCTGAAAGCAGCAAGCGCCTGCATGACACTGATCGGCCGCAGCGAGGACGAAGCGGCATTGCGAGACGTCTGGTTGCTGCGTCAGCCCGGCGACGAACCGGGGCCTGCCGGAAACGTGCTGGCCGCATGGAGGCGGCTCGCCAGCCGCTTGACTCCGCCGGGCGTCGAGGACCTGCAGGCGGTCGCCGCCTTGCTCGGTGTCGGCTGGTCGGACGGCTTTGCCGAACTGATCGATATGGCACGAGACGAAGTGCGGGCGGGCGCCCCAGCCCCCGTCGTCGCGGCGCGCATTGCCGTCACCGTCATGCGAGAGGACCCGAAGGCCGAAGTCTTGGGCTGGTGGCTGGCAGACTGCGCCCTGTCATGGCGCATGGGCTGGCGTCACGCCGTGCCGATCATGACCACTCAGATCCGCGCGCCGCTGCTGCGTTCGGGACCCGAGGGCCGGCGCGCGCGACCGGATAGCGATGCGTTCGAGCAGTCCGTCTTCATTGCCACGGCCCTCGGAGCGGCCGAGGCCTGCCGGCTGGCGGCGGACATTGCGGCGCAGGCCGAACGGCTGCGGGCGGTCGTGCCGAAGCTGCGATCCAGAGCGGCCGGCGAGGTCATCGACCGGCTCGTCGGCGACGATGCAGTGTCGGGAATGTTGACCAGCAAGAGCCTGTCGAGGTGGGCGAGCCGGCGACTGTTCGATCGACTGGTCGAGCTCGGCGCTGTCCGCGAACTCAGCGGCCGCCCAACCTTCCGCATATACGGGCTGTAAGGACGATGGCGGAACCGACGCGCAGACGAGGGAAAGGTCGACAAGATGACGGTCGATCAGCTGACCAGCTGTTTGATCGGGAGCTGGATCATCTGCCGCCGGAGGTGCGCTGGCGCGAATGGATGAATCGCGTCGAGGCAACGATCTTCGCTGCCAGCGAGCCGGTCGGCCGTGAGACGTTGGCGCGGATCGTCGGCAGGAGCTGCAGCATCGACCTTCTCATCGACGACATCCGCGAGGAGCTGCGCGGCCGGCCCTACGACCTCGTCGCCGTCGCCGGCGGCTGGAAGCACCTGACCCGTCCGGCCTATGCCGACGCGATCCGCGCCGCGGTTGGCGCCAGCGAGCGAACGGTCGACCTCACCCACTCCGAGGTGCTTGTGCTGATGTGCGTGGCGTATTTCCAGCCGATCACCCGTGGAGAGCTCTCTTCCTTCTTCGGCAAGGAGATCAGCCGCGACCTGATCGGCCATCTGCGCGGCGCGAAGCTGATCGCCTCTGGACCGCGCAGCCCGACGCCTGGCGCACCCTATACCTATGTCACAACGAAAGAGTTCTTGCTCGAGTTCGGACTCGACACACTGCGCGACCTGCCGGATTTCGAAGCGCTCGAGGATGCAGGATTGCTGAGCAAGGACAAGCTGCTGGCCGGAGAAGTTTTGCCAGAGTTCTCGATCGACTAAATTTAGGACGGTAAGAGTTCCCGTGGCGGTCTGTCAGCCGCCCATTTCATCGCTCGACTCCTACAACCGCCACGTCCATATCGATCCATAGATCGTCATATCGTCGTGCTGCGACCACTTGAATTTTTTCCACATATTCTCTTTCGGCTCGCCGCCGAATTTTGCGGCATCGTTAATTCGATTATACACGGCCTCGGTGATCCATGTGCGTTGCGCAAGGTCCAGATCGGTAAGCTTCGCAGCATAATTCGCCGCCCGCCCGACCCACACAATGTCGTTGCCGCCGCGCACGCCCGTTCTGGCCGCTCTGATGCTGCTGACATCGATGCCAACCACCTGCTTCGCGGAATAATTCGCATCAGGATAGCGGGCTGCTAGCGCCGGATTCACAATCTTCTGGACGGCAAAGTTGATCTTCAAACCGCACCGAGCTGCCCGAGTGCATTGATAGTCGCCGATGAAAACACCCATTATTCGATCACCATCATATGAGGTGATAGAGCCTCCCTCTGCGCGAACTAACTTTGCAGCACAGTGAAGAAACGTCTTGTAGACTTCGGCCGCAAACCACCATTTCTTGCCGTCAACCATCGCTGTCGACCCCGAAAGATCGGCATAGAGTACCGTCGCCTGTTCGAACTCGACGGCTTCGTTGCTCAAAGAGATGCTTTCCGGCTCAGGAACTACCTGTCCGGTCCGCCTCGACCATTGGTCTTTGAATATTTTGGTGACTTCCGCCTTGATGTCATCTGCTAGCGCCATACAACGCTATCCATTGTTTGGTCCCATCCTGTTGATGTGGTCCCGCAGTACATTGCACGCTGGTGCCAGGAGTGCTGCAGTGTCGCCTCCTTTCTCAAAGCGGTAGGTGATGGTTGTGATGCCAGCTAGATCACTTGGCAACTTCACTTTTTCCTCGCGGGGCTCCATCAGTATGGCTCGCGCTCGGCCAAGCCGGCCCATAAACAACCCTAGCTCGAATACCACGTTGTCCCGAGGGCTCGGCCACTCCTTTCCGCGGCTGTCGGTCAGGTCGTCTGCGTGTGCGATGGCAACGGCAAAATCGGAATCGTCAATCTGTGCTTCAAGGTCCTGCAGCGTGTAGTTCGCAACACGGAAAACTCCGTCTGTCCAAACGATGGTTACAAAGGCATCGTGCTGGAACGCATTCTGTACCGCTCGTGCGATCGGCAGCGCTTCCGCCGACGAAATGATAAATATGCGGATCTTCTCCCGGAAATTGTTGACCAGCATGTTTCTTTGCATGAGGCGCCGGGATAGCTCCTGCGCAATGTTGCGATAGAGCGCTGTATGCCGTGAGGCGATATCAGCGAACGCCTCCTCGGTCACACGGGCGACTACCCCGTCCTCGCTCGCATAAACGCTCGCCGACCTTTTCTGGCTGGGCTCGATCGCCGCCATCTCGCCGACGTGGTCTTTGGGGCCTCGTTTTGCAACGAGCCTGCCGTTGACCACTACGTCGAAGACACCGGCGAAGATCAAATACACGTCATTGTCGGACGCGCCTTGCTCAATAATTGCCGAGCCCTTTGTCACCGCGATGAGTTCAACGCGCTCTGCGAGTTCCTCGGCGAGCGAGTGGTTGCCCATGACAATCTTCTGTGCTGCAAGCGTGGCAATGCGTAGCCTCTTACCAGCCTCACCTTCAAACCGTTCAATCATTCGATGCCCCTCCGACGTTGCCCTTTGTACGCCGTCGGTGATGCGTTGCGCATATTGATAGTTGGACCGGACGCATCACGCAGCCTCTTCACGGTTCGCCAGTGCGCAACATCGGCATGCGGGCCAAAGACGGCCTATGGTCCTGCCGCCATCTGGGTCAACACCCAGCAGCAGCTGCGCGGCCTCCGTCCACTTGCCGTCGAACTCTTCTAGGTGTTCGCGTCGGGCGACCCAGATCCGGTGCGTGGAACGTTGGACCCTGTTAAGCAGACAATCGAGCGCGAGTTCGGCGATGAGATCATTAACGTGGCCCAGTTCGGTGGGACCATACGGGGCGAAATGAACTCCGCACGCGGGCTCTTCAAACGTGGCCGGTCTGGCCCATTCCGTCATCTCGAACAATGACATTCCAAGATTGTCGACGCCGGAAACTAGGCATCCGCCCTCGGCCGCTATGGCGACCGCGTGGCCAGCTCCTGCGTAGGGTTCGGTCCATCCGTAGACAATGGGCGTGGAACGGCCAGAATTCCGATGCCACTCATTCAGCATCGTGTCGGCTCGGCCGCTTCCAGTGGTTGAAACTATCAGGTCTGCCTGGGTGAACCAAATCGGGGTTTCAAAGATGGTCTGCTCGGCGTTGGCGTCGTGGCCCGTGATAGTGGCGTGTGGAAAATTAGCACTTAGCTGCTCGGCTAGCCCCTTAGCCTTGTTGCGGCCAACCGAGGTCGCGCCAAGATAATGTCTCCCGACGTTTGGCCAATCCAGCTCGTCAAAATCGACGATATTCAGAGTTCCCACACCCGCTCTGACGAGCGATGCCGCTACAAAACTTCCCAGAGATCCGCACCCGAAGAGAACCGCTTTGGAATTCCTAAGCGTCGTCGTGCGAGGATCCCGTGCGCGACCGTGTATCCATTGGGGATCTGCGCGAGCGACCCTGCTACGTTTTGGCTCAGAAGCTCCGAGGTAACGTCCGGCCAAGAGCGCCGGAGACATCTTATCGGGTCTGAAGCCGCCTTTGAGGATTGGATCGACACGCCGCCGAGCGCGAATTGCGTCAGCAGGACGGTCAATGGTGACCGCCATTAAACCTGGACCATCGCGCCCTTCGGCTCCAAGAATCACCGTGACCGATGATGGAATATTCACGAACGCGGACTCAAGTACATCGATGCCGGAAGCGCCTGCCTTTTTCGCTAACTCCAACAGGTCGGCGCTGCGGTGTGGATATTCGGAAGGAAGGGGCGCTTGGTCGAGCCATAGCAGGGCACCTGCTTGAATTGTCGGCTTCGTAACGCTCATAAAGCGGTTGTTCAGCCACTTAATGATGGCCTCGTCGTTCTCTGCAAGCAGTGTAAAGGATCGTCCGCACCAAACTCGTATTGGGCGCGACGGGCCTCGAGCGTCAAGCAGACTGTAGTGGCGTTCCGGCTGGCGCAGATCGTATGCCCAATACGTCAGGAACTCGTCCCTAAAATCGCGTTCGACAATCGTTCCCTCGAGCAATTCCTCGACGAGACGGCAAGAGCGCGCCAACAAATTTTCGACAACTTTGACAGCGTTGTTGATGTCGATTTGGTGGGAATTGCCGAGCAGACACAGGATGCCGTCGTCCTCGACGTGAGGCCATGTGAGTTTGGGCGGATGATCGACCAGCGCTGTCCGCGGAGCTACAATCGGAAAAAATGGTGTTATCAACACGTCTATGCGCCGCACGACGCCGTCTGAAAACTTAACGGACAATCGCCAGCCGCCGGTAAACTGGCGGGTCGGATAGTCGGTTAGCTCATCCTGAGTAAGTCTTGACCAGCCATCTCCATTCACAGCTCGAAAGAGATTCTCCACGTCCTCCACCAACGCACTATCCAGATTATCGAAGGTGGGGGCGTTATCCCTAGGCATGGCGGTTTCCACCGCTGTTCTGAATTGCGCTTTCGCTTGCCTCGGTCCTGGTAATCCATCCGGCGGAAGTGCCGATGATGGCGGGCGCCGCCAAAGCGGCCGCTCGTGAGGACTCCAGGGAGAGCCGCTCTGAGGCGTCGGCGTAGTTGAGACCGCGGGCACGACCGGTGGTGGCGTCGAACAGGCGCTGGACCGAGAGTGACGCTGCGGAGAAGGCGCGACGCCCAAGCGCGGTCTGATCTCCCTCGCAGTTGGCCTGGAGTTCCTCAGAATCGGACACGGCCTTGCTGGTCGCGCAGCGGACTGAGAATTCACCACGAATGCCGAGGCGCGTGATCGGCGTTGGACCGAGCTCGATGCCGATAGCGATTCCAAGGTTCGCAATACCGGGCAGTATATCGCGGCACAGATCGAAGCTGGATCTCATTGCAGCGGCGCAGATGACGCTTCGGCGGACAGTCTCGCGCTCGTCGGTTTCGTAGGCCGTTCCTTCAGCTAACAAACCGTGCAGGCAGTCACCGATAAACCGCACTTTGCGCCCGTCGAAGTCATGCTTCAGAACGGCCGCAAGTTCCAGCCGGATTGCATGAAGATTGGAGACCAACTCCGGAATCTGGTTCGTCCCTAGACAATAGTCCACATACTTGGTGAAGCCATCAATGTCAGCGAAAATCGATACGAGCTGCATGTGGATGGAGTTGGCGGGTGAGAGGCGCTCGTACTCGATTGTCCGAAGGGGTGGTGTGTGTCGATGGAAGATGAAATTGGCTTCTCGAAAGAGAACTTCCAGGTCGCGACCGACATCCGCAGAGAGCGACTTAATACGCGCGTCGGTGATGTAGCTGGAGCCTAACGTACTCGCTGCAGAAACTACACCATGGCGCTGATTGTAGATTTGGCGCCGCTGATCAAACAGAGAACCGGCTGCCGACATACCGAGAGCCTGCCGAGCCCGGTCACTGAGGTAAATACCCGACTCGGGACCGTCAGCTAACTTTGCTGCATAGTTCGCGGGGCTTCCGAGGAACAGCGGTTCTGGCTCGGCGCCCCGGCCAGAGTTGACGGCAATCGAGCGACCCGTGTCAATTCCTATGCGTGTCTCGGTCTTGAACTCGCCGTTGAGAACGGCCTCTCCCGTTGCCTCAACCATTCTTGCGATTGCCTGAGCGAACTCTAGGGCACGCTCGACTCGGCGACGTTCGTTTGCTGGACCAGGAGGGGTGACTATTACAGCATGCAGCCGTGATCCGTGGAAGTCGACCCGCTGTGCCTCGTACTCACGGATGATCAGGTCACAGGCACTGTAATGGGTATGTAGGAATTCCAGCGCTCGGCGATGTCGTGCCTCGGTTTGCCGTTGGGCATCCTGTAGAACCGAATGGTAACCCGTGAGCTGGACATAAACGTGAACCCCGTCGACGACGATGGCATGGGATGGCGGGATTTGGACCAGAGGCTTGGGATCGCGACTGTCGCGGGAGGCAAGAGCTCTCGCTTTGAGCTGACTGTATCGATCATCGAACGATTGCACCTGAACGATGTTCTTCGGAACCGTTTGAAGGAATTGCCGGATTCGTGTTTCGGACCGTGTGGCGCTCCAGCTCATCTAACTCTCCTGGTCAATCGAAGTGTAGGTGGCGAACTCTCGGTCCCCTTTCACGGCGAAGCGCCGCGTGTCCGATGACAACCGCTTCAGGAGATCAGGTTCTGAAATGAATGGATAAACGGCGTCGCTGATGCGTAAGCGCCCCAACTGCATCCCGCCAGTGTCGGCCCGAGCCTGTTCATACCTGGACGCCGAATTCACTGTTTCCCCCATAACCGTATAAGCGATGCGCCCAGTGCCCCCGAAATCCCCGATTACGACCGGCCCCAGGTGCAACCCAATGCGGATGTCCAATGGAAGTTGGTCTGCGACGACGATGCTCCGGATTCGGTCAATTGTTACGAGCGCGGCGCGAACCGCCTTGGGAACCCGATCCTTGCTGCGAGTTTCGTCGGGCAAACGCCAAAAGGCCATCAATCCGTCGCCAGTGAACTTGTCGATCTCGCCACCTGCGGTTCGGATCTCCTCGACCTGAACGTCCATGAAGCGACGCATCTGCCGACCCGCTTCCCCGGGGCTCAGGTCTTTCGAAAAGCCTGAGAAACCGGCGACGTCACTAAACCACAACAGCGCATCCGTCTGGTCGGGGGCGATTTCTCCTGCATTTGTGCTGTCGAAGGCCGCGTTCACAGCCATCAGCCCATCATCACAGACGAACCTGCGCAAAACCTGATCGAGGGAAATGTTGTCCGAAAGCAAACGTGACCGTTGTCGCGTCGCTTCCATAACTTTGTCCGCCAGGACAGCAGCAACGGTTTCGAACCATTCCGATCGTTGCGCGGGGGAAAGCTTGCTAACGAAGGAGCGGTCGATTTCCCAGAGATTGGTAATGCCGTCTGCCTTCATAGATACACTGCGCTTCGTCTCCTCGCGGCGATGAAACGCAATTTCTCCGATCAGCTCTCCCCTGTGACGCCTCACGATCTTGTTTCCGTCACCGACTACGACGATTCCATCGTCGATGATCCAGAAGCACTCCGCGGCGTCTCCAGCCCGACAAATCACTTCGTCATCGTTGAGTCGGCGTTTTCTGCGCGCGGCCAAAAGCGGCTCCCTTATTAGCTGGGGGCGGCGCGCGTACCTCTCAAGGAACTGCTCAAGTCCGGTCATGAAGCCAGAGACCACGAAAACGCTCAAAATGTGGATCGTCGATAAACACGGTCGACGGACCCTAATGGAATATGCGAACCTAATGTAGGTATTGGATCATATCCCGTCAAGAAAATAGGAGCATTATTCGAGAATGCATAAATTAAGTGGCAACGGCAATGGTTGAGAGAGTAGGCTCTGACCTCAAATGGGGTGTGCGGAAGCGCCTTGAATTCATTGAGTTCCGGCTGTTTTGGGATGGCAGGCTGAACCGGGGCGACCTAGCTGAAGTCTTTGGAATGTCTCAACAGCAGGCATCATCGGATTTTGGGACCTACCAGAAGCTTGCGCCAGACAATCTCGTGTATGACAATGCGCTTAAGGCCTACATTCGAACGACCGAATTCCAGCCGGTTCTTATCGGCGACAAATCAGACCGTTACCTTTTGCAAGTTGTAGCGATCCATTCGGGATGGCTGCAGAAGGAGGATACGTGGTTTGATCAACTGCCCCCGCTTGAAGTGGTTACACTAGGCCGAAAGCCACTAGATACAAAAAATCTACTTGCAGTGCTCGACGCAATTCGAGAGCATAAAAAGCTGCAAATTGACTATCGATCGATGACCGGCACGCCGGAATCCTGGCGCTGGATTGTTCCGCATGCAATGTCGTTTTGCGCAGGACGTTGGTACGTCCGAGCTTGGTCAGAAGAGCACAACGATTTTCGTGACTACAGCCTCGGGCGAATTTTGGAAACCAGAGGTAGCACGCCTGCGTCTGATAACCGCGCATTAGACTATGAATGGGCACAGCGCATCAATCTGATAATCGGCCCAAATCCTCAGCTGTCAGAAGATAGGCAGAGGGCTGTCGAGTTCGAGTACAACATGATCAATGCCGAGGTGCTCGTGCCCGTTCGGTTGAGCCTGAGCTTTTACCTCATGAGCGAGCACAATCTTGATGTTCAACCTGGTCAATTGCTGCCGGAGAAGCAGCAGTTGGTGTTAAAGAATCGCCAGGACGTTGAGGATGCGCGTCGGCTCGCCCGACAAATGTCGAAAGAAGCGCTCAAGCGTGGTGGGGCTTGATGGCCGTGGAAGGCGCGGACCTATGGCAATCCTAGCGCTGGCACTTTACGGCAGCCGTGCACGAGGTGACGATACAAGGTCGTCCGATATCGACCTTTTGCTGGTGACCGACGACGAGCGACCCGGGCATTCCCAAAAGGGCAGTATCTCCATGTCGTCATATTCACTCCGTGCGCTAAAGGAGCGGGCGTGTGAGGGAGATTTGTTTCTGTACCATCTCGTTTTCGAGGGTCGTCCCCTCTACGATCCCGACAATCATTTCTCTGGTCTGAGAACGGCGTTTCGCCTCAAGCGGTCATACTCGACAGAGATACAGAAGGCTGTCGACTTGGGATGGTTCATTGTGGGCTTCGGAGAATCGATCTCAAATCGTTCATTGCTCAGCCGTCGCATTACCTGGGTTGTTCGAACAATCCTGATAGCGACTGCGGCTGAAACAGGCCGCCCAATTTTCTCACGAGAAGGACTGTTGAACATTGCACCCGGTGTGGAAACAGAACGGCTAATCGCTCAGAAGGACACCAATGAGCCTGATCCACGCAGCGGTCGTGATCTTGAATGGTTTCTGGTAAGGTATGGCCGGCCTCCGACAATTTCCGCGAACGTGGCGAAGAATGAATACGTTGAGATGTTCAAAGAAACGAAAAATGACGTAGCGCTGCACTTGATCTGCAGCGTTCCAAGAGCACCTATTGAGGGATATTCGTAATTATCTGCCGAGGCTCCGGCTTGATAGCTCTATGCAATTATGTGTGTGGAGGATGTGTATCTGATCATCATTCGTGTGTAGGCGGTTAGCAAGCCCGAAAGATCAGCATCAGGTTGACAGAAACGTCTTGGTTTCGATCTTGTTTGATGTTGCTCCAAGAAATCCGCAAAGCGCGCGATCATGGCCTCATGGCCGCCCGCGGCCACGATCATCCAGCGACGGTATGCCCCGGTGGCGTCCATGTTGTTTACAAGCCAGTCAAGAGGTTTTGCTGCGAGCGCCTCGAAGCAGCGAATGCGCTCAGCGGTCGACAGATTCTTAAGCGTCCTCCGCGAGCGGGCGTCGGCGGCCGCAGGCGCGCGCAGCACGCGAGAGACGGCATCGCTGGTTTTCGTCGAACCCATGGCCGACTCCACCCTGCATATATCCGCGATCGCGCGTTCCAGCCGACGCGCCGCTGCCTTCACTGAGGCCTTCGGCGCAGCGCGCAGGTCAAACCCGCATCGTGCGCAAATATGCTGCGGCAGGAGTTCGCCCTGGTCGAAGGTCGCTATGCTGGCGCGGCAGGCCGCGCACCGATCGCGAAGGCCACAGCCATGCGTGAAGCACGATACACGCGATGCCAGCCTCCACTGCCGCCGGAAATACGGTGCCTCGTCCGCCGCGAGGCATTGTGGGCAATACTGCATCCAGGTCGAACGGTTCCGGTGTACATTATCGCGCAGCGGCAGCAGGAGCGCGGTCAAGGCGCCGCCGTTCATCGTCATTGCCGAGATAGCTCCCGGTGATAGGTCTGTCTGACGGCAAAGCAGCCTGGCGAGGTTAAGCGGAAGGCAAAGGTCGAGGCGCGGCGACCACATCCTCTCGTCGAACCCAAGGGCGCCAGCGAACGATCGCGGCGCGATGCCGTTCGCGAGCGCAAGACGATGGAGCCAGCTCGACAGCAGCTCGTCTGGGAGCGGGTCAACGGAAACCGGCCAGCGGTCCCGGGCGATGGCGAGATAACGCTCGCGGATCTCGACCGCGAATGCACTGCGCGCCGCGTCACCCATCACATCAGGTCGTCGCGCACCGGCGCCCGGCGGCGATTCGAGACCGGGACGTAGCGCAACGCCTCGATGCCCGACTTCGTGATCCGCTCCTCACCAGATCTCACCGCAGTCGACGCCGCCGCGGAGACGATCGCCACGATCTCCCCGATCAATCCCTCGGAGAGCTGGAAGATCGTTCGCGCCAAGGGTTCATCCGAGAGATCGGACGCGCGGGCAAGCGGCAACGCACTCTCGAGGCTGTCGAGCAGCGCAAGGAACTCCTCGCCATATTGCCATCGCGGCACGGCGTGCAGGTCGAACCGGGTCGCCATTTCCGCGGTCTGGTTGACGAAGTCATAGACGGCGACCTCGCCGATCAAAACCGGCGAGATGTCGAACTGGCGGCCGATCCTCCGAAGGAAGCCAAGCACGGCCTCGACATCGCGCGCCCGGCCGCGCAGAGCATTGTGGAACTCATCGAAGATCAGGATTCTGGGCTTCAGCCTGTCGAGCAGATGATCGACCTGCTCGGCCTTGCGGCCGACGTCCCGGCTGCTGCCCGTCGGCGCGCGCAACGCTTGCAGGATGCTGCCGTAGAAATGGGCGAGACCTGCGCCCTCGCGCGTCTGCACGACCCACACCTGCTGCTGGCCGGCTGTCCTCAGATGTCCGACGGCGAACCGTTCGGCGATCATCGTCTTGCCATTGGCATAGGGTCCGACCAGCATCAGGCCCCGGGTCCGCAACGACGGCGGCCGCGAGAGAAGCTCGGCAAGGCGATCATGCGCCTGAACCGCCACTTGGTGTCCGATCCATCGTGGCGATTGAATATAGGCAATCCGCTCTTCCGTGCTGCGGTCGAGGTAGGGTCGAACACGTTCGAGAAGATGCTCCGCCACGTCACCAATCCTCAATGGGAAGGCGACGCTTCGGGCGAACGGGATGATCGGCAGGTGCCGGCGTCGCCGGCTGCATCGCGTGATAGGGCTTCGGCGCGTCTGCGGCGTGCGATTTGCGCACCGCATTGCGCAGCTCGGCCTTCGTCGGCTTCGTTCTGCCGGCGATCTCCGCGATCCGGCGCCGCAGCGTCACCTTCTCGACGTCCGTACGCGCGTTCGCGTTACGTCGCTGCAGCCGGTCGGCCTCGTGCTCCCACAACGTCATCGGAACAAGCATACCGTCGCGCCGCTCCACAGATCGAAACTCCCTGGTTTCGGGATCGCGGGCATAGATGTGGCTGATGTCGCGCGGGTCGTATCGAAGCTCAAGCTTGCCCAGCCGGTCTCGCTGCGGAACCAGCTCGCCCAACCAGGCTGAGTAGTAGTCCAGCGCGAACATGCTGACGCCCTGCGGCGAGATGCGCCGCTCCGTGCCGGGCATGAATGCAAGCAGGACTCGCATAGCATTATCGTCGAAGCGTGCAAGATCGTGCGCCTGCCGGTCCCATTCCGACGCCGGCACCTTCAGCGTCCTCGCGTTCTGCTGTAAATTGTGATCGATCACCGCGAGCGCGACGCATCGCTCGAGATCGGCGAAGCTGAGACGCGCCCGCCGCTCAGCGGGATAATGGTCGCGGTCTGCCACGGACCGGCCCGTCGAGCCGGGCTGCGTTGCAAGAACCGCGTTGAGCTTCCCGAGCAGCCTTTCGACCACGCCACCCTGGTGGACGCGGCCGCGATCCCGGTAGCGGATACGAATGCCGAAGTCCTCGCACCCGCGCTGGAAGGCATTCCCTTTGAACTCCTTGGCCGAGTCGGTGACCAGCGATCGTGGTCGACCGAACATCGGCCACCCATGCTCGATGCAGCGCGCTGCCAGCCATTCCTCCTTCGGACACATCGCCTGCGCCAGGCACAATGCGACCGAGAGCTCCGACGGCCTTTCGAGCGTGAGGCAGAAGCCGAGAATGCAGCGCGTCGCCACGTCAGTGACGATCGTCAGGTAGGCCCGGCCGACAAAGGTTCCGCCGCCCTCGACAACCTCGACGAAGTTGATGTCGGTCGGCGTGTGATCGATCTGGCAGACATCAAGCGGGTGCGCCGCGTGGATGTATCCGGGCCGGGCCTTGAGCCGATGGAGATGTTTCGGGTTCGCGGATCGCTTCTTCGCGATTTCCTCAGGGCTAAACAGTGCGGTTATTCTGCGGGCGACCGTCAGATAGGATGGAGGAGCCAGGCCGGCCTCCTCGCAACGGGCACGGATCTCGGCCACGACCGGAGCGAGGGGTGGACACTCCAACACGAGCCACTGCTCTCGCAGTGTCGTTGCGATGATCTCCTCGATGTCCTGATGGAGCCGCTTCTTTCGGGTCCTGTCTCCGCCGGGCAAGAGCAACGTCACTGTCCGGTCAACACGGTACCGTGCCAGCAGATTGTAGACTTGTCGCGTCGAAAGGCGCAACTCGGCGGCCGCGCGTACGATTGCCGTCCGCCGTGAACCCGAGCCGTCCAGAATCCTGTCGAGTTCGCGCGCGACGCGGCGCGCCGTCGACCATGCTTCATCGGAATGTGACGCCGCGGCGGACGCCGATATCAGGCTGTGTAATCGGTTCGGCAAATGAGCGGTCAGTGAAATCGTTAGCGAAAATTCATGGCCGTCATAGCGCTCAAACCTAAACAGCACATGACGTTCTCTCGATTGAAATCGGGAAGTGAAAGCGACAGACCTTCTGGCGCGGCTCGACGAGCGCGTGCAAAAGAGCCCGGTGCGCGACGGTTTTGTCGAACGCTGCCACTTCGCCGACGCGGTCGCCGCGCTGTGGCTCGAAGGCGAGCTCGTCCACCTTGAGGACCTCGTCCTGCATGACGCCCATATGGACATCCGCACCCCGACCCACGAACTCACCCGGGCGCATGCCGTGCTGCGCGCCCGCCGCCGGATTTTTGCGCACAAGCCCGACTGGGCGCTGTCGCGCCCCGGCCTTTTGGTCCTGCGCGGCCGCGAAGGGCAGGGCGACGACGAGTCGATCGCCGGGAAGGCCGCCGCCTGGCCAGTCGGCGCCGCCGGCGACAGCCTTGCTGAAGACACCGGCCAGGAGGACGCTCTGGCCGAAGAACTGGCCGAGATCGACGCCGTGCTGGCCCGCTCCAGCCGGCTGTTGGCGGGCGAAAAGTTCGCGCCGCGCTCGGCGGACAGCCCGGACGTCGACGCAGCAGGGCGGGGGACGAAAGCCCCGGAGACGGTTTCCTTTGATGGCTTCGGGCCGCTGATCCGCGATCTCGACTGGGACGAGGACCAGCGGCTGGCCGACTGGCTCGCCGTCGTCGACAACCTGCGGGGCGAAAACATGCCGGCCTTGCTTCAGGCGGCAATCGCCTGGGAGGCGTGGCAAGACATCGAACCGCTGCAGCACCAGCATTGGCTAGGCACGCTGTTGGGCGCCGC
This sequence comes from Aminobacter ciceronei, assembly GCF_014138625.1. Classification (GTDB taxonomy): domain Bacteria; phylum Pseudomonadota; class Alphaproteobacteria; order Rhizobiales; family Rhizobiaceae; genus Aminobacter; species Aminobacter ciceronei. The sequence continues at coordinate 47,047 of NZ_JACJHY010000015.1, read as the reverse complement.
TCTGCTGCGCCAGACCGGCAAGGTCGGCTCGCATCTGTTTTGCCTCAATGCCGGATTGCGGATGGTTCCGCGCGAGCGGCGCAAGAGCCCGGTCCGCACCACCCGGCTGCTGGCGGTCCTCGGCGCTTTTGCAGAGGCGGCATCGGCCGGGCTCAAGGAACTCGACCGGCTTGCGCTGGCCAAAGGTCAGATGGAACGCCGGCTCAGGAAGCGGCGAAAAAACTCGAGCCTGCCGGCGCTGATCGACCTGGTCCTGGCGCGGCCGGTGGTGTCGGCCGGTCTGATCGCGGCGGAGCTCAAGGTCACGCAGCGTGCGGCGCTCGGCCTCGTTTCCGAGCTCGGCATCCGCGAAGTGACGGGCAGGGGGCGCTACAGGGCGTGGGGATTTGTGTGACGAAAGTCGCAAGATCAGCGGTGGTGTGCCCTCCTCATGCAATCTTGGCAGGGGAAACTCACGTCGCGTTTTCCGTGCCCGCCCGCGGTGATGGCTCGGCATCGAGCCATCACCGCCGCAGAAAAGCATCCGCCGTTTCATCGCGTTTAGGCAGAGCGCTCCTTCCCCTTCCAAAACCTACCCAGACCAACGTCGTCGCCGTTGGATTGCGACCGTAGGCGTCTGCCGTCCTCGGAAACCCCAAACGATCCCGGCGCGGCAGGTTTCCGCTGCCGATGCTCGTCAGTCCATCCGAAACGTACGGGAGCGGTAACTACTAACTGGCGGGATGCGTCTAACTCCCGATCGCAAAGAAGTACCCCCGTGTGTAACTGCCGTTTTTCACGTCTTCCGCTGTATTTCTGATGAAACGCGAAGCAGTCTGATACATAATCAGCCGTCGGGAGGCAGGATGGCTAGAATCGTTCACATCAAGATTGAGAGTTTTCGCGGCATTCGCCTGTTGGAGTGGATTCCATCGCGGAGGGTCAATTGCCTCATCGGTCCCGGCGATTCCTGCAAGACGACAATTCTCGACGCTATCGAACTCGCGCTAACGCCACGCAGTTATCTGATCGCCGATGACTCGGACTTCTTCGATCTTGATGTCGAAAAGGCTGCAAAAATCACCGTCACGCTCGCCGGCCTGCCTGCTGAGTTCAAAGCGGATGATCGCTATGGCCTTCACCTTCGGGGCTGGAATGAGGATTTGCAGACGCTAGAAGATGAGCCGGGCGATGGCCTGGAAGACGCACTCTCTATTCGCGTGACCATCGATTCATCTCTTGAGCCGCGCTGGTCGCTCTTTAATGAGCGGATCGGCGACGCCGCAGAAGACCCGCCCGCCCTGCGATACAAGGATGCAAAAGCGCTGGTCCCTAGTCGACTTGGTTCTTATGCTGATCGTCATCTTGGCTGGGGGCGGCAATCAATTCTCACCAGATTCGAGGAGGCGCAATCGCCGGCGGCGGGAATCCTCGCAAAGATTGGACGCGACGCGAGATCGGCGTTCAGCAAAGAAAATCCGGACGTGTTCAAGGAGACCGTCGCCAAAGCCAAGGTCGCCGCCACGAAATTCGCTGTTCACATGCGCGGGGAGTATAAAGCCGAACTCGACATTCAAGGGCTCTCGATTTCTTCCGGGGGCATATCGCTGCACGATGATGGTCTTGCGCTGCGTAATCTCGGAACCGGCTCCTCGAGACTTGTGGTGTCAGCTCTTCAATATGACGGCGGAGATACGATCACCATCGTCGACGAGCTTGAACACGGGCTTGAGCCCCACCGGATCGCCCGCCTCGTCCGATATCTGAAAAAGGAAAGAAAGAACCCCGATACGCAAGTGTTCCTGACAAGCCACTCGCCCGTGGTCATTCGCGAAGCAGGGGCCGAGGACATACACACGGTTCGATCGAAAACGGGCACCGTGACCGTAAGCGCAGTAACACAAGCGGCTGTGGATTTGGATCAAGCGCAGCGCCACGTGCGGGCTTCGCCTGATGCGTTCCTGGCCCGGAGAATTATCGTCGGCGAAGGCCGCACGGAACTTGGCCTGCTACGCGGGTTCGACGCGATGTGGACAGTCGCCGGGCGTGACTCTTTCGCGTTCCTTGGTGTCGCGGCCGTGGATGGAACCGGCAACTCATCGGCAACGGCACTGGCGCGGCATCTTCTCAAGCTCGGTTACGATGCGCTAGTCTTGCTCGATCGCGATGACCCTGCGCCGGAAGCGGCCGTTGCCGCTGTCAAAGCGATGGGCGGCCGCGTAGTGGAGTGGCCTGACGACTGCTCCACCGAAGAGCGCATGTTTCTCGATCTTCCCTGGCCGACTCTACAGTCCCTCGTCGCCTACGCCGAAGAGTGCGTCGGCAGTGAGGCGGTGCTCGCCCGAATAAACAACGTGATGGCGGAAAACGGACTTGCCGCTATTCCTGATCTCTCATTGCCAGACGGACTGGATACCGCCGGATTCCGGTGGACGCTCGGAAAAGCTGCGAAAGGCAAAAAGAACCAGAAGAAGCCCGGATGGTTCAAAGAGATTTCGCGCGGCGAACGCGTCGCCGAGATCGTCTTCGCGGCGCTGGTAAATATCCCGAACCAGCCCTTCGCCAAGGGAGTTGCAGACATCCGTGGGTGGGTGGATGGATGAGATACTCGAGGAGGCGGTAGCAGAATTAGCGGCGGGCATCGCGCGTGGCAGCGTGATTGCTGCCGCGGGATGCGGCAAAACCGAGCAGATAGTGAATGCGACCCTAGTCTCCGCTGGCCGCCGTCTCATTCTCACCCACACCCATGCAGGCGTGGACGCGCTCCGCTGGCGCATGGACAAAAAACTTGTGCCGAAATCACGCTATCGGATCGAAACGATAGCCGGATGGTGTCTTCGATACGCCGCATCCTTCCCGGCACGATCGGGCATTCACATAGCAGCCCCTCGCACAGATGCGGACTGGCAATCGATATACGATGCCACGGTGAAGCTGCTTGACGCGGGGACGGTCACAAATGTTCTGCGCGCCTCTTACGGCGGGCTATTTGTCGATGAGTATCAGGATTGCACCCAATCCCAACACAAGGTCATCGACGCTCTTGCGCAGATACTTCCAACCTGCGTGTTCGGCGATCCGATGCAGGCGATATTCAGTTTTGGCGGCCAGGTCCCTGTCTCCTGGGATGCCGACGTATTTCCGTCTTTCCCGAAAATAACGGTGCTGCAAAAGCCGCACAGATGGTTGCGCGAAGGAAACAAGGAACTTGCCGACTGGCTGAGCGTCGTGAGGTTTAAGCTGGAGGCCGGCGAAAGCGTGGACTTGGAGCAGCGCCCGGCCTGCGTCGACTGGCAGGCGCTTCCCGCCGACGCCGCCTATCATCGCCCGAAGATTGTCGGCTCATGTAAAGCGCTCCTGGGGCCGGCTGCCAATGACGGCATCATTGTTATCGCAGACGCCAAGAACGCTGGCTCGCGCTCAGGGCTTGCGAAAATGCTCGGCGCCTCGGGCTTCACCAACATCGAGCCGGTGGAGTGCAAGACACTCGCGGCCGCTGTCCGCAACATCGGCAAGTCGAGTGGTGAGCAACGGCTCGAATTCGTCATGGGTTTCATCTCGGACTGCATGACCGGCGCGGAAGAAACGCCCTACCTGAAGGCCGTCGTATCGCACCGCCAGGGCGGCAAGTTGGGGCAAAAAAAATTCGGCGATCTTATCGCCACAGGAATCGCCACTGTCAAAAACGAAGACCTTGCTTCCGTTCTGGCTCTTATGGAGGGCTTCCGGGATCGACCCGCGACCACGCTTTATCGCCGGGAAATGTATCACGCGATGGCGAGCGGTCTTCGGCTCGCGATCAATTCGCCAGGAAAATCGCTGAGCGATGCCATCTGGGACGTGCAAAACAGAATCAGGCACGCAGGACGCATCATTCCAAAACGAAGCATCGGCAGCACCCTTCTCGTAAAAGGGCTTCAATTCGATCGAGCGGTGATTGTCGCCAACGACGCAATGAACGGCAAGGATTGGTACGTCGCTCTAACAAGAGCCAGCAAAGGCGTCACCATACTGTCCACCGCGCCGAAGATTCATCCCGCCGTTCAGGCAGCACAGTTGGGGGAGGCTGCGGAATGACCGGCAGCGGAAAGTGGGCGGAAAAGGGCGTGCCCCACAAAGGTTGGACCTGTGTGGATATCGAAGACCTCGGCTCGCCGTCCGAGACCTGCGAAATGTGCGAGATAACCGACATCCGCTACGTCCATTACATGGAGCATCCCGGCTGCCCCCAAGTCCTTCGTGTCGGCTGCGTCTGCGCGGGCAACATGGAGGAAAATCTTGAGCGGGCGGAACGCCGCGAAAAATCCATGAAAAGCGCCGCGAGGCGTCGTAAGGCATGGCCAGGCCGCAAGGCGTGGAAGTTTCGCAAAAAGGGAATTGGTATATTTCCGAAGACGGCTACGTCGTTACGATCTTCCGAAAGAATGACAACTGGAACGGCGTCATTAGCAACGACGCGCTCGGCATTAAGCACTTTGCCCGGCGGACATATCCGGACGCCACGGCGGCAAAGCTTGCCGCCTTCGATGCGCTCGTGCTGTTGAAAAGTCGAAATTGATTAGCCTGTTGGGCGCCCCGGTGTCGCTTGGCAGTTAATCGTGAGAATGCGGCCGTTTCGGTTAGGTTTGGCAGCTAATTGCGTGTCGGCTGTCCCGCTCAATGTGACCGAGTTGAACCGTCATCGGAGCACCGACTGTCCCACGCCGATATGCCTTCTTTTCCTTCTAGCGCGAGCACCCCGATAGGCAGACTGGATGCCCCGACGGAGAGCCGTCAGCGTTCCGCGTTAGAAGTCGGTAATTGCCCTCAGCCGCTCGCTGAACATTTCGCTTCTACCAATGTCGATTGTAGCGGTTTGCAGCCAATTGCTGCATCCGGTGACTTGGTGCACTGCGTGCACTCCTTCGCTGTTTTTCACAGCGGCGTGGTGAGGGTAGAGGAGTGTCAGCCGATCACATTTGTAAAGCTGGCCATATGCCATCATTTGATACACGTCACTCTGCGACACGCCTTGCCTGGCATCATCAATACGGTCGGCGATCCGCTTCCATTTCGTGTCGATAATCTGCACGACCTCGTCGCCGCGCTTGACCAGGATGTCCGGCCGCGTCTGGAACAGGCCACGTCGATCTTCGGTTTCGAGGCAGTAGAGCCGTCCACCTTGGCTGACGACGCGGAGATCTGTGTCCACCAGCGCACGCTTCAACATTCGGGCGACATATTCCTCGAACAGGGTGTTCATCTCGAACAGCAGAGAGAAGCCGTCGCTGCAACCGGCAGAGGTCGTCTGGAACCGCTCACCAAGCAGCAGGCGAGCGAGATTGAGCAACTCGCGCCAGCGGCTGTTGGTCCGATCAAGCCCGACCTCATCCCAGCGCAGGACCGAAATAGGCACATCCGCTATATCGGCATAGGCGAATGCCAACTCGCGCAGTCGGCGCTGGTTGTCGGCGGTTCGTGCGATGCGAACGAGCTGGGCAACAGCAGCCTTCATGATCCGGTTGAGGGCAATATCGGCGGTCAAGGAGTCATAGCGACAAGCCAGCCGCGATGGTTCGGCGGCGAGGATCGTGAACTGCCGCGTCACGTCGAGCCGTCCGCGCAGCACGGGCAGATCATCGGCGTGTTCGACATAGCGCTGCGGCATACCCTGCCGGACAGCATCGACCAGCTTCGCAGAAAACAACCGGATCAGGATTTCGAGCAGCGTCTCTCGCTGCCAGTCTAGCGTCGTGACCTGGCCTGCCTCGATCTTCAGGTCTAGTGCGACGGCGAGCATGTGGACGAGACGACGGCGGATGCTGCCGGTCATCTCGGCGCCATCCTCGCCTGGAAAGTCGATCTTGGGCAAGATTTCCATCGCACAGCCTTCGGCAGCAATCACGCCGACGACCCCTCTCGCACGAAGCTGCTTGCGTCCATGCTCAAGGACACCGCCGCCGCCCCGGCCAGCGAGCGGCGACGCCGCCGCAATCGCAGCTATACGATCGGCTGCCTGGACTGGGATTTCATCGGCCGCCTCGCCGTAGCGTATCGTTTGCCATTCGAGGATTGTGCGACGGATCATACGGCTGCGAAGTCATCATAGGAGAAGGCATCGCGGACGCTCCACCGATAACGGGGCGCGGCATCCTCATCGCTGGCGTTTCCCTTGGGTGGCTTTAGCCGACGCCGATCAATGAAACCACCCTCACGGTCGCCCTCGCTGTCGTGCCCGTCACCGAGGACTGCGGCGACCTTCGCCCAATCCTCATAGAAGTACTCTGCGAGCAACGGGATAATCTTGTGCCGCATCACCTCATCGACATCGGCGCGGGACTTGCAGTTGATGAAATAGGCGTGGCCGATCTGATGCTCACGATCAAAAAGATACTCGATGCGCTCGTTTATCGAGGCGAGTAGCATTCCAAGGTCAATGCCTTCAACCGTGTGGAGCAACGAAGCGTTCGGCATAAGTTCGCGAAACTCAAACCGGCGCCGGAGCGCGGTGTCGAGCAGCGCGATCGAGCGATCCGCGGTGTTCATCGTGCCAATGATATGGAGATTTGCCGGCACGCCGAACACATCACCCGAATAAGGCAGTCGAACCTTCAAGGCATTGGGCTGGCCAATGCGCTTGTCCGGCTCGAGCAACGTGATCAGCTCTCCGAACACCTTGGAGATATTGGCACGATTGATTTCGTCTATAATCAGCACAAACGGCTCGGGCGCGTCGGTGCCCGCGTCCTGCTGGCTGGCGATATAGCGTTCGAGCGCAGGTACGTTCAGGTCGGCGTCGGTCAGCAGATAGATCGATTTCTGCGTGAAGTTGCGCGCATAGATCTCGCTCACGGGCACACCGACGCGATCCACCCAAAGCCACCGAACCGCGCGACGATGTGCGTAACTCCCACCTTCGCGCGGAACGAACTGATAGTTTCCGGTCACCTCGCCGATTGCACGGAACAGGCTGTTACCCTTGGACACAACCATGATGTCGCCGGGCTTGACCCAGTTGCGAAAGATGAACGGCATCTGGACTCGACCGCTCATGGCGTTGGGTTCGCCACCTTCCCGGACGCCTTGTGAGCGCACCGCCTCGATGATGGAGTTGCGATCAGCAAAGCGATCATCGCTCCAGTCGATATCCTCAAAGCCGAGCAGTGTGTATCCACCCGTGATCGCCTCCTCGAACAGATGGGCATCCTCGGGGTTGGCCGCCTCCCCAATCGACATCTTGAATACTTGGCGGCTTCCGATGGAGAACTCCACATCGCCCGGTCCCGTGCTTGTCTCCGCACGCCGCGCAAGTCGGCGGAATACTCCTTGCTCAGGCTTCAGCTCGAAACCGGCAGTGCCATCCTCGCTCGCTTGCGTTGGCCGAAGCCCCTCGACGAAATCCTCATACGAAATCGATTGGTGAAAGGTGACGAACTCAATGCGACCGGCGTCCGACAAGCGACGGTAGGCCGCCATCAGTTCTTGGCGGTCTTGGGGCACTGGTTCACCGCAAAGTCGGAGGGCCTCCGCTGCGGTAGCGAAGGTTTTGCCGGTACCAGGTGGCCCGTAAAGAATCAGATTCGTTGGTTGAGCCACGTATTGGTCCATTTCATATTGAGGTTCAGGTCGCTTGAACATATCGCGACTGAGATTCATCGCTTGCCCAAGTTCACCCTGCGGTGGAACTCCAATTTGCTTGGCGATTGTCGGATCAAGCTCATAACGTACGAGTTTCTGTTTTCCGTAGGCGAGATAGTTGACCGTGCCGCCGCTGACGGATTGGACCCTCGCGGGCCGGCCGTCGACGAGCATGGCGCGTGCAACCTCGGCGATGGTGGCGACTTCTACAGCCTCGTCCGCCTTATTGCTCGCACCCGGTGGCTTGATCCGATAGGCGGAGCGCCCCGTTTGGCGATTGTGATTCAAGACCGGCTTGAAGGCAGCTCCGACTGCATCGAACAACACAAAAGGTTTAGTCGATCCTCTAGCGGCGCCGGCGTTGCTGCTACCCGCTTCGTTCAAGCGGAATCGGAATACCGTCGCCGAACTTTGATTCGCGCCGATCCGTTCGGGCGGCTCGACGTCTGCTATTTCTAAGAACTTCGGGCCGGTAATAGCTTGGCAGATGTTCGGCCATGCTTGATTGAGGCCGAGCGCCTCATTGACGTCGCGGACCAACAGATCGACCGTTTCTGCATCGCGTTCCCGTCCAGTTTCAATATAGTGTTCAAGCACATACTGGCGGATACGGTCGGCATCACGTTCTCCCCGTGGTTCACCGCTCAAAAACTGGCCGTATTGGCCGAGCCAGGATCGCCAGCTCGATAGCCGGTTATAGGGCTTGTCCGACTTGGGCATGAGAATTTTGTATTCAGTGCCACCGGCTGCGAAGTCCTCGCGCAGATCCTTCAGCCTCTGGCGCAGTTGTTCAAAGCGATCGGCCTTCCACGCGTCGTCGAGGTCGGCATGGGACAAGCCGAGTGCTGCTAGATTGCTTTCGATCGTACGAACGGCATAGGCGCGAGTGTTACGTCCAGTCTCTGTTCTTGCGCCACCAGTCTCAAGCCACGCTTTGAATGCCTCTTCCCTCACTTAACCCTCTCATTCATACCGCAAATGTTTAATCTGTATCAGTCGGTCCCCTCAGGCGCACCATAAGAAGCCGCCGGGCAAGCACGAAGATTAGCTTAGTGCAATAGCCTCGCGAATCCTGTTCGGCGTTGCCGCCTATGTACTAGTCGGGTGAATAAATTCATCTGCCAGTTGCGGTGACCTTTGCCTCCCGTTGCAGAAGGAAATTGAGCAACAAAGTTGCGGCCGTCAAAGCCTCTCTAATTCCCTCATCAGTGATGCGGCTGAAATCCGACGGAGCGTGCGAAACGGGCATGGTCAGCACTCTCGTGGAGCCCAGCGTCCGAAGCACCGCGTTGCGCAGCTTGGTCCTTGCGTCTGGCGTCAGTTCAGCGTCCTCAATAGCGCGAGCCGAAGCACCAGGCCAGAACGACAGATCAACTGTGGCCTTCTTGATCTTCCAATCGATTGTCACTTTCGGCGGGAGAGCGCCTTTGAAGATGACCCAGCTTGAATTGCTTCCCTTCCCGCTCGGAGGTTTCATTTCCAAGGCAGGAAATTCACTGCTCGCAATACGGTAAATACGCTCCCACAGTGATGTCACTGCAGGCGCTTCGACAAGAATATACGAGGATCGGGCTCTTTCGATGGCTCGCTTGATCAGAGATGCTCGGTGCAGTGCCCGGGAGGTACCCTCCTGCTCGATTGCTGCGGCGATTTCTTCGTAAGAGACACTGGCATCAAATGCGGAGACGGAAGGATTTAGACTTCCAACGTAGGACTCGGGCGCTACAAGCACACAGCGGGCGAAACCGTGGGAGCTTTCCAACGCCTGGGTTCTTTCCCGATAACGTTCCGCTTGGCGAGGTTGGAAAGAGGCATCTATCTTGTTCTCGATCAGAAGGACCCCTTTTTGCCCGTCCATCTCAATTGCTGTCAGCACATCGGTTTCACCGGATTGGTCAAACACCGATAAGCGGCAATCGACAAATCGCACGAAACCATACAAATCCAGCGCACGTGTGAATAGATTTTGGACGCCCGAGTTGAATAGAAGTTCCTCCTGCAACAACACGTCGATGTCACGTTCGTAAAGGCGCGGGAGAATTTCAGGCGTGGGCTGCGGGTTCATCTACAAACTCCAATTCAGAATTTCAGCCGGCCCAATCGCTTTCCCGCGGTAATCATCTGACCATCATCGCTGATGACAAGATAAGTGTTGAGGCGGTCGGACACCTTAGCATAGCTCCGCCCGAGCTCGGCCATGGCGCGAGATCGAGCCTTGCTGTCCATGAAATATACGTCGGCACCAAAGCGCCGCTTGCGGCGCCCATAGGCGAGGATCGCGTCGATGACTTCTGGCTTGATCCCCCGCTGCTGGCAGCGGGTTTCTGCATGGCGCGTATACATTGATCTCTCCTCCCTCCCCTGGAAGATAGGAGAGGGGGGTGCCATTTCCTGTCATGCCGCTCGCTCTTTCGAGGTAACTGGGGGGCCTGAATCCATGTGACTCCCGCTGTATTCCCACAGGGAGCAAAGCATGCTTACGAGCCGCATCTCGTGAACGTTGTGGCAGTGGACCTCCAGGAGCCGTGGGTTCGCAAAAACCAAGGCAAGCACCTGTGCCCGCGATACCGCGACGTTGATCCGATTGAGGCTGAAGAGGAAATCGACCCCGCGCGGGATTTCATCCGCCGACGAAGTGGTCATGGATACCATGCAGACAGGAGCTTCCTGGCCTTGGAACTTGTCGACGGTTCCGATCCGGGAACCAGGAGGAAGCGATCTTCTCAGGGCGTTCACCTGCGCGTTGTAAGGCGCAACGATCAGGATGTCTTGAAGCGTCAGGCTTCTTTCTTTGCCATCACGATCGCGGAACCTGACTCCAATGAGGCGATCCATTTCGCGGCGGATTGCATCGATTTCCTCGACAGCGACCTGTCTGTTACCGGAGTGCTGAACTTCCACAAAGTGAACACCTGAAGATCGATTGGCATCTGAGATGATCGCTTGTCTGGCGGCGCCTTCATCTGAGGCGAGCCGGCTCTCATAAATGATGTCGGAGATAAACCGGCACACGTCGGGATGCATCCGGCGTGATATTGGCAAGAAAATGCCCATGTCGGCCGGAACAGTGTTATGCCCGGCGAGCAGATACTCGAGCGACGACAGCCCACTTTCTCCAGGATGCGCACCCTGAATCGGCTGAGGCAACTGCATAGGATCGCCAACCAGCACGATGTTTTTGGCACAGGTGCCCATCGCAACGATGTTCGCCACCGAAACCTGGCCAGCCTCGTCGACAAACAGATAGTCGAAAGCCTGTTGGAATTCTGGCCTTGAGAGCAGCCAAGCCGTCCCGCCCACTACTGAGGCCGTGATCAACTGACTGTCTTCATTTTTGGACGTGACGTAGATGGAGCCATACGGATCGTCGAAGCCGTCTCCCCCCTTCTTTGCTATGGCGACCGATGTGCCGGCTTCGTTGGCTCTATCGACCACCGCACACAGCAGATTGTCGATGGCCTTGTGGCTGTTGGAGGCGACTGCAATCCGCTTCCCTCGCTTGACCAAATCTAGGATAGCGCAGGAACTGACGTAAGTCTTTCCAGTGCCTGGTGGTCCCTGGACGGCCACTGTACTGCGATCGAGGTCACCGACCGCGGTGATGACTTCCGGAACGACATCTGAAGACGGATCGATGATGTTTGGCTGTCTACGATGGCTCAGAAAGCGAGGTCTGCAACGCTGCAAGAAATCCAGGATTGCCGGGAACTGCCTATCGTCCCGAACGATTGAGGCCACAGCGCGTTGAATGGCGCCTTCGATGGTCCGGGTATCCAGCGGTCCTGCAGGAATCAGGCACGTCGATTCGAGTGCATCATCGTAGCGGTTCATTGAAAACTGCACGACCGCGCGATTGGTGGTTCGATCGATCTCGATCAGCTTCGCGGAAGACGGCAGGCCGTCCACCTCGATATGGCAATCTCCCACGTCGATCTTCGTCTCCTGTGCCGGAAACTCATAGGTGCGCTGCCAGTACCTGCCGGCAACGGACGTTGCCGAGACAGCTTCCAGCCCGCCGAGGCAGTCGAGATCATCCACCAGTTCATCCGCCTCCCTCCCTATCTTGTCAAAGATCGACCACCAGGCCGGCTTCTTTTCTCGCGGGTGGAAGTAGCTCAGATCAAACAGCAGGTCGGCCAGCCGATCCCCTAGTTGCGCACGAACTGGCTGCAGCCTTTCCCGCAGTTCGTCCGCGGCTGCTTGCTCGGCAGCAACTCTCTCAAGATTACAGCCGGCGCCTTCGTCCGCCCCTCCTCGATCCCGCCATTCCATGTTTGGGGGACGCACCTCGGCTATTAACCAGTCGCGGAGCAGCTGCGTGGAGACGCAGTCAACCCGGTTGTAGTCGCGGATTTCATCGAGAATGCTTTGGTCGCCCATCTCGCGCCATTTTTCGTAGGCGACTACGCTGCCACCGGCAGTCTTCACCTCCCCGGTGCGTGCTTCCATGTAGAAAACTTCCAGATTCTTGAGCGAGTAGCGCGGTTCCGACGCAATCAGACCTGCCGAGACCACGCTGTAAAGATCGACGAACCTGTTCTCCCTGAGCATCTGATCCAGCAGCGCCTCGCCTACGCCATGACTGCTGGTGAGCCGGCGCAGGGCCGAAATCTCATACGCGGCGTAGTGATAGATGTGTGCTCTCGGGAACCGCTTCAGACGGTCCTCGAAGAAGACCATCAGCTGCCGCAGCGCCTCTTTCTCTTCCGTGCGATTGTGCGCCCAGAAATCTCGAAATTCTCCAATGCCTCCACTGTCGAACCAGACCCCATGGAGATATTCCAGCCCGTCCTCGTAGAAGGGGTCGCCTTCGATGTCATAGAACAGGTCTCCTGCGTCGGGCTTCGGAAGCAGAGCCAGGCCCCGGCTAGGGTCGAACGGCTTAAGCTCGAACGAAGGCCGCCCTCCGGCCCGCCGCGCCGTCTGCAGACGAGCCTGGCTTCGCAACCTGCTCAGCGTCGTCTCCGCTAGCTTCGGGACTCCTTCATTGTGCTGCCCAAGGGCAGCCATTGTCGTCACACCAGCTGCAATCAGCTTGCTCCGCTGGCTCCTGGAGATGCCAGCCACAAGGGCAAGGCTGTCCGACTCCTCCCAATGCGTCTGGCAAACCTCGCGCCAGCGGCACAGGTCGCACATCTTCACCGGATCGGGAGAGGTCGCGGGCGGATCGGCTACAAAGCGTTCCAGCCGGGATCGTGCATGGCGAGCATATGCCGCATAGTCCAATAGCCTGAAGGAGAAACGCTCACCGTTCCCCAGCTCAATGTGGGCATATTCCGGTTGAAGACCCTGAGCCTTAGCCAAGAGATCCGAATACAGCACAAGCTGCAGAATGTGTTTCGGGTCCGGCTTCCGTTTCAGCTTGGTATCAATGACCTCATAGGAATAGGCGCCCAGCAACGAGGGCTTATCGACCTTGATGAGAAAATCGGACCACCCGCCCCAGGGCAGCCCGACAAACGCGCCCTGGAAGAGGACATCCGCGCCGGCAAAGAGCGCCGCACGCGTTTCCTTGGCAGCGGCTGGCAAATCCCGGTCGCGGCCGAACTCGATAACGCGATGGCCTTCTGCACGCAGCTTGGCAAGAAACTTCGCTTCGTGGGCGTCGCCCTGCTTCTGGAGGATTTTGGCATCCTCCGTGTCCTCGGCGGGGAAAAGAGGTTCCCCCTTCGCGTATCTGAGATCCATCGCGGTAGCATGATTACAGCCCATGAACCGCATCAGGTCCGATGCGGAAAGCAAAATCTCCGAGCCTTCCAGTTTCATTTCACTCCCCCACCCAACTCATAATAGAACCGTAAGCACTGATCGTGACAATAGCTGTCACCCGGATTGGTGAAGATCGATGTCATTTGAGAAGGCGCAGCAGCTGATTGAGCTTGCAACGTATGTTGCAGCCCGAAGAATGGGCGTGACAGTTGACGACGTCGGGGAGCGGTTTCGCGTATCCAAACGCACCGCGCAGCGGATGCTGCATACGCTCGAAGTTCAATTTCCCGATACCGAACCCAGCTTCGAAGACGATGGGCGTAAACGTTGGCGGTTACAGACGGGAGCTCTGCGCGATCTGCTCACGCTCACTCCCGATGAACTGGCGGCGCTGGATCTCTCGATTGAGACACTTGAACGGAATGCTCAAGGTCTGGAGGCCGAGCACCTCCGTTCTTTGCGAGAAAAAATACTGGCGCTGGTGCCGGGCAATCGGATCGCACGTCTGGAAACTGACCACGAAGCATTGCTTGAGGCGCAGGGTCTCGCAGCCCGCCCGGGGCCTACGACAAGGCTGGCGCCACACGTGGGTTCGACCATAGCAACGGCGCTCAAGGGGTCGCAGCGGTTGAAGATCGTCTACCAGTCCCGCGGGTCAGCTACATCCACCGAGCGGGTGGTCGAACCTTATGGAGTGTTGATCGGAATCCGACGCTATCTGGTGGCCAGGCCAACAACTGATCGCGCGGGTCCACTCAGGCACTTCGTGGCTGAGAAGATCGAACACGCGGAACTGACCGGCGAGGTCTTCGAACGTGATCCAGGCTTCGACATTCATGCGCATGCGCGCAAGGCGTTCGGAGCTTTTCAGAACGAGAGTGAGTTTGGCGAAGTCATCTGGAAGTTCAAGCCTGACGCAGCGCTGCATGCACGAACTTTCCTGTTCCATCCGGCTCAGATCCTGGAGGATCAATCCGACGGTTCACTGATAGTGCGTTTCTGGGCCTCCGGTCATATGGAGATGTGCTGGCACCTCTACATGTGGGGAGACAAGGTTGAGGTCGTGGCGCCGGAGGCCCTTCGCAGAATGGTCGAGGCGCACCAGCGCTCTGACTTTCCCTCGCTTCCATAGAATGCAATTTCCCAAACAGCTTTGAACCGCGGGAACCTCACGATCCGCGGCTGGTGACAGATTCTGTCATTAGCCTGTGGAAACCTGAAATCCCGAGGGATTGGCAGCCTAGGCAGACACCTAAGCGCAGCCCAGTATCTGTTTCGGGGAATCAAAGCCTTCTCACGCGAAGGCAAAAGGTGAGGGCATGGCTTTTCGATTTGTTCATACGGCGGACGTTCACCTGGATTCGCCTCTTCGGTCGCTGGCGCTGCGCAACCCGGAACTAGGCGAACTGATTGGCAACGCGACGCGGCGTGCTTTTGTCAATATCGTCGATCTCTGCCTATCCGAGCAGGTCAACGCGCTTCTTCTCGCGGGTGATCTCTACGATGGCGATCAGACCTCCATGAAAACTGCGCGGTTCCTTTCCGAGCAAATCCGCCGACTGGACCAAGCCGGAGTACGGGTGTTCATCATCCGAGGCAACCACGATGCGTTGTCGAAGATCACCAGAGAACTAACGTACCCGGAAACCGTAAAAGTCTACGGTGGGCGCCCGGAGGCTATCTCGCTCGAATTGGATCAAGCGACCCCTGTGGTTATTCACGGGCTTAGCTTTGCGCAGGCCCAGTGTCCCGAAAATCTGGTGGGAAAGTACAAACCACGGATCGAGGGCGCTGTTAACATCGGTCTTCTGCACACCAGCCTCGCAGGAACGCGGGGGCACGATCCCTACGCACCCTGCGACGTCTCGGATCTGGAGGCGACAGAGTTCGACTATTGGGCGCTCGGTCACATTCACAAGCGATCAATCAGTAACGGACGCTGCACGATCGTGATGCCTGGCATGCCCCAGGGGCGCGACATCAACGAATCTGGTCCGAAATCGGTGAGTCTTGTTACGATCGCTGATGACCGAACCGTCCACATTGAGGAAAGGTTCACCAGCATCGCCCAATTCGAGCGCGTCGTGATCGACCTCGACGGCATCGCAGATTGGCGTCACATGGTGACCACGGTAGCGGGCAACCTGGGGGCCGCGCGGGAAGCTGCAAATTCCGATCACCTTGTGGTCCGGCTTTCCTTCACCGGACGAACGCCGCTCGCATGGCAGCTCCGTAACGACGTCGACCTCATCAAGACCGAAGCCGAGCACAGGGCATCTGTCATTGGCCGGACCTGGATCGAGAAAGTGGAGATCCAGTGCACCGACCTCGTTTCTGCGGATGGGACCAACGGAGATCCACTCGTCGAACTTCGAGAGCTTGTCGGAAGCGAGATCATCGGTTCGGAAGCTTACCATGCGGCGCTCATCGATATTGGGGAGGAGCTTCGTGGTCATCTGCCACCTGAAAGCAGAGGTACTTTCGGTGCTGATCAGGAGGAGTTTCGGGCGACGTTGCGCCTGCTCGCGCAGGAGGGGGTCGAAGATGTGCTCGCACGGCTCCATCGTCGGAAGCAGGATGAGGTAGCATGATGCGCATCAACCGGCTTGACCTTACCCGCTACGGCAAATTCACCGACAAGCACATCGACTTCGGGCCCGTGGAGCCGGGCCGTCCAGATCTACATATCATCTACGGTCCGAACGAGGCGGGCAAATCGACCGCCCTATCTGCATTCCTCGACCTTCTCTTCGGCATCGAGTCCCGCAGCCGCTATGATTTCCTCCATCCTTACTCAACGATGCGCATCGGGGCCGCATTGGACATCGGTGGTGTTGCCCGTGAGCTAGTCCGGATCAAGAAGCCCCAAAGCAGTCTGCTCGGTCCGGGCGATCAGCCGATCGGCGAGCATTTGATACTCGGCGAGCTTGGTGGGGTTGAGCGGGACGTCTATTGCGCGATGTTTTCCCTCGACGATGACACCCTTGAGGAAGGCGGGAAGAGCATCCTGGCCAGCAAGGGTGATCTCGGACAGCTTCTGTTTTCGGCAAGCACAGGTTTGGCCGCACTAAGCCAGACACTTGTTGAATTGCGTTCGCAGGCCGACGGCCTTTTCAAACTCCGTGCCCGAAGCAGTGAAATCGGCGACTTGAAAGGTCGGCTTTCCGATCTGAAGGAGCGAAAAGAGCAGATTGACACGCTCGCCAGCCATTACCGCCAGATGGTGGAAACCAAGGAGCGGTCACTGGCACACTATGACGAAGCGATGGCTGACCGAACCCGGACGCAGCTTCGGCTTGACGAGATTAAGAACCTGCTGACCGCACTGCCACGACTGGCGGAATTGCGGGACATCCGCGACAGTCTCGCTGAGTTGCAAGATGTTCCCGAAGCGCCGCCTTCGTGGGGAAACCAACTTCCGGTAATTCATCAGGAAGACATCGAGCTTGCCGTGAAACGGGAGACGGCGAAAGCGTCCATCGCCGAGATTGAGAAAGGGCTCAATGCCATTGCCGTTGACGACATCGCGCTCACCTTGGGGCAAAGGATGGACACTATCGGCGAGCTGCACGCCCGTTATGTCACCGCTGAAAGGGATCTGCCGGACCGTCGCCTGCAATTGATGGAAGTCGACCGGGAAATTGCGAGTATTCTGCGGCTTCTCGAACGCCCTGAAGGAGACGAGCCGAGCAGCCTGATGCTCGGAAGTCGCATTTCTGGGAGCATCAGAGATCTCGTTGAACGCCGCTCCGGTATCGACGCGACACTTCAAAACGCGAAGCGCGAAGCCGAAGAGGCGAACCGCCGTCTGAACGAGTTGCGGAGCAAGCTGTCGAGCGAAGCCGCTGCCTCCATAAACGGCAAAGCCATTGCGGCGCTGGCGAGGGAGCTCTCGGCTCTTCGAGAGAACGATCATGCCGCCCGTCGCCGCGTCGCCGAACGCTCCCGTGTGGATCTTAAAGAAACACTGGCGCAGCAGATGTCGGAACTCCGACCGTGGGGTGAAAGCGTTGACCAGGTACGGCAAATGAGAGTGCCGGCACCTTCTGAGCTGGAGGCCTGGAAATCAACTCTGTCTAAAGCGGAAGCCGAGATCGATCGCTACAGCGATGACAGCGGGCGCCTCACGAGTGAGCTGCGGTGTTTGCGAGCCGAACTGGATGCATTGAAGAATTCCACCGGCGTCGTGGACGATCTTGAGGCAGCGACGTCGCGATCAGCGCGTGAAGCGGCATGGGCTACGCATCGTGACGCGCTCGATGAATCGACCGCTGCGGCGTTTGAGATCGAGCTGCGGAAAGACGACCTGATCACCAGCGTACGGCTGGGACAGATGAGCGACCTGGCGAAGCTGAATCAAACTTATCAGAGGCTCGCCGTCGCGGAAGCGGAATTGGAGCGTTCAGCGGAGTTGCTGAACGCGGCGAAGTCGAAACGCGAAGCTATCAGGGCCGAAATTCTGGAGTCCGCTCGGAAAATGGCTCTGACCGTTTCTGGCGAGATCAAGCTAGGTGGGCTTGAGGCATGGCTGGGACGCCGCGAAATGGTCCTCGCGACAGCCGACTTGCTCCGGGAGGCCGAAGGTGACTTACGTCAGGCGGAAGCGGACGGCTCGGCGGCGCGCAACCGGCTCTCGGCGGCATTATCGGCGGCAGCCGTTTCCCAGGATCACTCTGACTCCTACGAAGCGCTTTTGGCCAGGGCCCAGTTCGCCGTTGATCTTGAAGTCGAACACAAGAACTTGAGGGAGCAACTTGAACGCTGCGAAAGGGAGCAGGCTTCCCGCCAGTCAGCCCTTGAAACGGCAACTGCCGACGAGGCGCAATGGGACGCGTCATGGGCTCAGGTTTGCAAGAGCTGTTGGCTCGGCGCAGGAGGAACTATCCCCAGCCTCGCAACCGTCAAGGAGGTCATGGACAGACTTGCTGAACTCGGCCCGGCCGCTCAACGGCAAGCCGGCTTGGCAGATCGCATCGCCAAGATGGAGGAAGATCAGGCAGCCTTCTTGCGCGAACTGTCCGTCATGGCTGCGGAACTCGGATTGGACCGATCAGCAGAGAGTGCCCTGAGACTCTGGGCGCTGATGTCCGCGAGAGTGGAAGAGGCTCGGGCGAAAAAGGCAGAAAGGGAATCCAAGCACCTTGCTCTCGAGGATCAGATTCTCAAAAACCGGGACCTGGAGGCTGAAATCGCGATTTGCGAGCGCCGCAAATCTGAAATGACGCAGCTGTTCGGAGTATCTTCGCTGCAGGAGGTAGAGAAGAAGCTGCGCATGATCGAGCAGAGGAGAGACTTGCGCCGGCGGTCCGATACCATCGAACGCGAAATCCGAGAGGCGCTGTCAATCCAGGACATGGCCGATGTCGAACAGATGCTTGATGCCGCGGATCGGCCTGCGCTGGAGGTCGAGCAGGTAGAACTCAGGGCCCGGTTTGAGGATCAGGATCGGCGCGTACGGGAGCTGTTTACGGCATACAGCAAAGCGTCCGACGAGGTGGATGCCGTCGACGGCGAGAGTGCCGTGGCTGCTCTTGAAGAGCAACGGCGCACGGTCCTCCTGGAAATCGAGGATAAGGCGTTCAGCTACTTCCGCCTTAGGGCCGGCATCGTCGCGGCCGAGCAAGCCTTGCGCCTCTACCGCGACAAGCATCGCAGTTCGATGATGCTTCGCGCCTCGGAAGCTTTTCAGGTGATCAGCCGCGGCGCCTATCGTGGTCTGGCGACCCAGCCTGACAAGGACACCGAAGTCCTTATTGGCATCGGGGCTGATGGGAGTTCCAAGCTTGCGCAGGAAATGTCAAAGGGAACGCGCTTTCAGCTCTATCTCGCGCTCAGAGTGGCCGGCTACCACGAGTTCGCCCAATCTCGCACCCCTGTTCCCTTCATCGCCGACGACATCATGGAGACGTTCGACGACTTCCGTGCCGAGGAAGCCTTCCGGCTATTCGCCGACATGGCGAAAGTGGGTCAGGTAATCTACCTGACGCATCACCAGCATCTTTGTGATATCGCCAGGCGGGTTTGTCCCAATGCGCGCATACACGAGTTGGCGCCGCCGCTCGTCTTGGAAAGCCGTGCGGCCTGATGGGCATGCACAGAAACCGGATAGCTATCCAAGTATCGGCAACACGACCGCGATGGCGCCAGAGGGGTTAGAACTTTGCGGCTCTACCATTTTACGACGGAACAGTTTGGGCTGGTTGCAATCCGAGACCGAAGGCTGAAGGTTGCCCGCGTGATGGAGCTGAATGATCCCTTCGAGTTCCTTGGGCCGATATTCGCGGATAAATCTGAGCGCCAACGCATGCGAAAATTCAAAGCAGAAGTCGATAAGGATTTCGGTTTAATCTGCCTAAGCGACAATTGGAGCCATCCGCTACTTTGGGGTCATTACGCGGACAAGCACAAAGGCGTTTGTCTTGGGTTTGATGTCCTCCAGCCAGAGGATTTCGAAGCGGTTGAATACGTCGAAGAACGGCCGCCTATGAACCAGTTCGGCATCTCAGCTTTTTCAGATTTGCCCGAAGAATCGATTAAGCGAATGCTCCATCTCAAATTCCATGCTTGGAGCTATGAAGCGGAATTCCGGACATTCATCGACCTTAAGGCGACCGTGTACGATGAAAAATCGAAACTGCATTTCGTTCCATTCCGTCCGACCATGAAGCTTGCCCAGGTGATAATGGGTTGGCGTTCGAAATCGACGCGAACTGAGGTTTCGAAAGCACTTGGGTGGCTGAAGCAGGACGTCGAGGTCTTTAAATCTCGGCCAGCGTTCCAAGAGTTTGAGGTTGTGCGGAATCGAGACGACGCACTTTGGGAATAGTTGAACGTCTCAGGCGCGTAGCTAACTTGCCAGAACCTTGCGGCCTTTCTTATCAGGGCCTCTGGTGCCGGCCGCCGATGAGGGAGTTGAACTGGAGGAGTTGTGATTCAGCCCTTTAATTGCGGTTAGCTGTCGATCCTTTTTCGTTCTGCCATCGCCGGGATCGTGCAACCACCAATCCGGCTCCATATCATTCGCCATGCCTCTACGATGCATCGACCCTAACGGCAGAAGTATCCAATCGTTCGACTTGTCGGGCGATCACTGGGAGGCATTGTCTCAAGAAAACAGGCAGTCACGCCACCTCCGAATGCCATGCTGCCAAGCTCAGGTGACGCTCAAGCGATCTAGTCTGGGAACCAAGTTCTTCGCCCATAAAGCCGTTCGTGAATGCAACTGGGCACCCGAGACTGAGGAGCATCTGCACCTGAAACGACTTGCTGTCGAAGCCGCCCGTGCTTCCGGCTGGACCGCGGAAACCGAGGTTCCGGGCGAATCACCCGACAGCGAGCCCTGGAGAGCCGATGTCTTGGCATCAAAAGGGAAGGCCAACGTTGTGATCGAGATCCAATGGTCCGGGCAGACACGGGAGGAAACGCTGAGGCGGCAAGAACGGTATCGAGAATCCGGTATCCGTGGGCTTTGGCTATTACGCCAGCCAGGCTTTCCCATTAGCGAGAGCCTTCCGGCCGTTTGCGTTGGCGGAAACGTTCGAGAAGGAATGACGGCTCTCATTCCGAAAACGACAGAGATGCTAGCGCGCGACCGTCGTAATCCTGATCGCTGGCATCAAGTGCTGCCGATGGACGAGTTCCTCAGGGCAGCCTTTGGCGGACGGTTCAAGTTTGGCGTGGACCCTGATTACGAGGCGACCCTTCGCATTCGGACGGGCAGCATGTTTTGCTGGTCCTGCGGTGCGGAGACCAGAATCGTCTTGTACCTGGAAATTGCGGTGGGCGACAAGAATGTCCTCATCACGATTCCAAACCTCGGAGAGTACCCTCGGGCGTCCGAGATGGTCCGCCGACGGTTGCTACGCCATCAGGGAATTGGAGTTATAAAGTATCGGTTCAGCGGTTCGCAAGGACGCAAGTATCTGAGCAATGGCTGCGTTCATTGCGACAGCCTCATCGGAGAGTTCTATGAACTCGACGCGAGACGCGACGAGGAGCCTTTGGATACGTATCAGGTGCGGGTTGCGGACGGCTGGAAGGAGGTCATTGATAGCCGCGGATGGCAGGACACTTGGTCCGTGCGATCCTAAGTTCCGGTCCTTGGACACCTCGTCCCACAGTTGCCGCCATCGGAGCCTCCACCATGCGCAAGATGAAGCAGCCGCCATACAGGCCCAATCGGCGAAGCTGCGAAAACGGCCAACGCCCGGACGTCGTCAATTTTGTTCATGCCGCTTTGCGGGGCAGAGCTCGGTCGGGGGCGATCCAGCTTGACTCCTCGGCTTTGGCTTCGAGAGTCATGGAGATGCCAAGTTCGGTTAAAGTCACATGCATTTCGACTTCATCGAGCGCGGGATGAATGACCAACATTGCCCGATTGGCCAGTGGGCTTCTCAACCTATTGCTGGCTAAGAGCGGTTACGCTCACATGCTCTGCGTCGCCGGAAGGGGAAACTTGGCGAAAGCTAATTGTGAGTGCGCGCTGTCCATTGCGATTCCCGAATCTTCCCGTATTTTCTCACGCTGGGCAGGGTTTCATTGGAACGTCCATGAATACCGATGTAATGACAATCCGAGAGGTGGCGGAGTATCTCAAGCTCACCGAAAAAACGGCCTATCGGCTCGCGGCAGATGGGGCCATTCCCGGTTTCAAAGTTGGAGGCGCCTGGCGGTTTCGTAAGGGAGATATTGACGATTGGATTGAGGCACGGAAGCTGCAGAGCAGAAAAGGCGGGGCGAACTATTTAAATGAAGATAATCGATAACACCTCGCAGCTTCTTGGGGATGACCTTAAGGGCACGGTCGATCGCGGTTCGCGGCTGAAAATAGCTGCGTCGTGTTTCTCGATCTATGCCTTTGAGGCTCTGAAAGCTGAGCTTTCCAAGGTTGAAAGCCTTCAGTTTATCTTCACTGCCCCGACGTTCGTACCGACGGAGGTTACGGACCGCTTGCGCAAGGAACGGCGAGAGTTCTTCATCCCGAAAGCGCGGCGGGAGAGCGGTCTTTACGGAACGGAGTTTGAAATCCAGCTCCGCAACAAGCTGACGCAAAGGGCGGTGGCGCGCGAATGCGCCGACTGGATTCGAAAAAAGGCCAGGTTCCGTTCGAACACCACGAAAGCCCCGATGCAGCAGTTCCTACATGTGGCGGGCGATGACGGCGGAATTGCCTACATGCCGATCAGCGGCTTTACGGCCGTCGATCTCGGCTATCAGAAAGGCGATGCCGTCTCGAATTTCGTGACGCGGTTCGACGACCCGAACCACACGCAGATGTACCTCCAGCTGTTCGACCAAATCTGGTCCGACCCGGAGAAGCTGAACGATGTCACGGCCGCGATCTGCGACCACATCGAGTCCGTCTATCAGGAGAATTCGCCGGAGCGCATCTACTTCCTGATGCTATACAACATTTTCCAGGACTTCCTTGAGGATATCGACGAGGACGTCCTGCCGAACGACCTCACCGGCTATCGTGACAGCGTCGTCTGGAACAAGCTCTTCAATTATCAGAAGGACGCGGCCACCGGGATCATCAACAAGCTCGAAACCTATAACGGCTGCATCCTCGCCGACAGTGTCGGCCTGGGGAAGACGTTCACTGCGTTGGCCGTTGTCAAATATTACGAGTTGCGCAATCGGGCCGTCCTGGTGCTCTGCCCGAAAAAGCTCGCGGACAACTGGCGGAACTACAACACCAACCTGACGACCAACATCTTCGCCAAGGACCGGTTCAACTACGATGTCCTGTGCCACACCGATCTGTCGCGCACATCCGGCGAGTCCTTCGGCATTCCGCTCAATCGCATAAACTGGGGCAATTACGACCTCGTCGTGATCGACGAGTCCCACAATTTCCGGAACAACGATGTCTTCAAGGATCGGGAGACACGCTACCAGAAGCTGATGAACAAGGTCATCCGCGCAGGCGTGAAGACCAAGGTTCTGATGCTCTCCGCGACGCCGGTGAACAACCGATTCACCGACCTGCGCAACCAACTTGCGCTCGCCTACGAAGGCCAGTCGGAGGCTCTCAGCCAGAATCTGAAGACGAAGACCAGCGTCGAGGAAATCTTCCGCCGCGCGCAAAAGGCTTTCAATGCCTGGACGCTTCTGCCGCCGGACGAGCGGACCTCGGCCTCGATCCTCAAGGCGTTGGACTTCGACTTTTTCGAGCTTCTCGATGCCGTGACGATCGCCCGGTCGCGCAAGCACATTGAGACGTTCTACGACACGAAGGACATCGGCAAGTTCCCCCAGCGCTGCAAGCCGCTGTCATTCCACTGCCCGATCACGCAGCGGACGGACGTGATGGGCCTGAACGATATCTTCACCCAGCTCTCCGTGCTGAAGCTCGCGGTATACGCACCCATAAGCTACATCCTTCCGAGCCGGCTGCGGAAGTACGAGGAGATTTACGACACCCAGGTCGAGGGTGGCCGTGGCAAGCTTCGGCAGGCCGATCGCGAGCGCAGCCTTCAGGCGCTGATGACCACCAACCTCCTCAAGCGCCTTGAAAGTTCCGTCGAGGCGTTCCGCCTCACCCTGCGTTCGCTCGGCGGGAATATCTCGCGCGCCATCGACGCTATTCATGATTTCGAGCGGTCGGGCGGCACGCAGAGCGTGAGTGATTTTCTGGCGGACGAGGAATTGCTCGACGCCGAAGACGAGGATCTGGCCGGGCTGGGCGACTTCACCGTCGGCAAGAAGGTGCAGATCAGCCTTGCCGACATGGACCTGCCGTCGTGGAAGCATGATCTCGAGGCCGACCTCGCGCTCATCGAGGACCTGACCGCCTCGATGGACAAGGTCGAACCGGATGACGACGCCAAGCTCCAGCATCTCATGGAGGTGCTCCGGCAGAAGGTCAGCGAGCCCCTCAATCCGGGCAACAGGAAGGTCCTGATCTTCACGGCCTTCGCCGACACGGCGAATTATCTCTATGCCAACCTGGCGCCGTTAGCGCAGCAGCTGGGGTTGCAGACCGGCAAGGTGACGGGCTCGGGCGCGCCGAAAACCACGCTCAGGAAGAGCTATGACTTTCAGGGCGTGCTCACGCTCTTTTCGCCGCGGTCCAAGGAGAAGGCGATCGTATTGCCCAACGAACCGGGCGAGCTGGATATCCTGATCGGCACGGACTGCATCTCTGAAGGCCAGAACCTTCAGGACTGCGATTTCCTCGTCAATTACGACATTCACTGGAACCCGGTGCGTATCATCCAGCGCTTCGGCCGGATCGACCGCATCGGCTCGCAGAACGCCCAGATCCAGCTGGTCAACTATTGGCCTGACATCTCGCTCGATGAGTACATCAACCTCAAGGAACGGGTCGAGAATCGCATGGTGATCGCCGACGTCAGCGCCACCGGCGATGACAATGTCCTCACGGCCAAGAGCAGCGATATCGCCTATCGCAAGGACCAGCTGAAGCGTCTTCAGGAGGAAGTCATCGAGCTGGAGGACGTGAAGACCGGTATCTCGATCACCGATCTCGGTCTCAACGATTTCCGGATGGACCTGCTCAATTACGTCAAGGAGCACGGCGAGCTCGACAACCTGCCGAACGGGATGCACGCCGTCGTTCCCGCACAGCCCGAATTGGGCCTTCGGCCGGGCGCGATCTTCGCGCTCAAGAACATCCACGACAGCGTCAACATTAACCAGCAGAACCGGCTGCACCCCTACTACCTGGTCTACATCGGGAATGACGGCGAGATCGTCGCCGACCACACCGAGGTGAAGCGCCTGCTCGACCTCGTCCGCTCAAGCTGCAAAGGGCGGCCCGATCCTGTCCAGGACGTCTGCCGCATCTTCAATGAGCGCACGCAGGACGGGCGGAAGATGGATCGCTATTCCGAGCTGCTGAGCAGCGCCATCCGCTCCATGATCGAGGTTAAGGAAGAGAAGGATATCGACAGCCTGTTCAGCGGCGGCCGCACCACGGCGCTGGTACATAGCATTGCGGGGCTGAACGACTTCGAGCTGATCGCCTTTGTCGTGATCGAGGGGGCCGGCGCATGACGGCCTTCTTCGACTATCCCAAGAGCGCAGCCTTCGGCCGGGTCGTGCCGAAGAACAAGATATACGAGCATGCCGGCGCCAACACCGCGCTCAAGGATCTGTTCGTGCGCGAGGTTGATCAGATCGTCTGGCGGTTCAAGCTGGCTCCTGAGACGACCAACCTCGACGCCACCTCCGCCGTGTCCGAGGTCCAGGTGTTTGGCATATCTCTCAAGATGGGAAAGCTCGACGAAGCCGTCCTGCGCGCGATCGACAAGGCGATTCCGTTCCATTTGATCTTCGAGCTGACCTGGCGCGGAAAACGCCGGGCGACTGCCGCCTTCAAGCGCCTGAGCGAGGCGGACGGCTCCAAGTGGGTGATCAGCGAGTATTTTGGCACGGACTGGGTGCCGGAGGATGCGCCGCGTGCGCCCCTGCCCGTCGCGCTCGATCTGGCCGCGCTCTATGACCGCCTGCTCACCGCCATGATGCCCGCATCCGCGCAAATCAGCGAGGGCATCCAGACGCGGGTGGACCGGATGGAGGCCATCCGGGCCAAGACGCGGGACATGGAGCGGATCAAGGCGCGGCTCGCCCGTGAAAAGCAATTCAACAAGCGCGTGGCGATCAATGCCGAGCTGCGCGCGGCCAAGCAGGAACTGGAACGGCTGACTGCGGGCGACCCCTTCGGCGCTGTGACGGACAAGTAAGAGGACAAGCATGGAAAAGCTGAAGATGCACAGCTCCGACCTGAGCCAAGAGAACATCGCGACAATTAGTGAGCTGTTTCCAGGCTGTGTGACCGAAGCCCTCGACGAGGGCGGAAAGGTTCGGTTGGCAGTGGACTTCGATCAGCTTCGTCAGGAGCTGAGCGACTACATTGTTGAGGGCGCCCAGGAGCGGTATCATTTGAATTGGCCCGGGAAACGGGAAGCGCTGATTATCGCCAACGCTCCGGTTGGCAAAACTCTGCGTCCGGCGCCAAAAGATAGCGTAGAATTTGGCGAAACCAAGAATATCTTTATCGAAGGCGACAATCTCGATGCGCTGAAGCTCCTTCAAGAAACATATCTTGGAGAAGTGAAGATGATCTACATCGATCCTCCATATAATACGGGGAACGACTTCGTTTATGATGACAATTTTGCGCAAGGATCAGGAAAGTATCTTGAGCAATCGCTTCAAAAGGATGACGAGGGGAATAGGTTGGTCGCCAATACCAGTGCCAACGGTCGATTTCATTCGGATTGGCTGTCGATGCTTTATCCAAGGCTGCGCTTGGCAAAAAATCTCCTGAAAGAGGATGGCGTCGTTATCATAAGCATTGATGACGAGGAAGCGAGCAATCTCCGACACTTGTGCGACGAAATTTTTGGAAGAGAAAATTTCGTCGCTCAATTCGTTTGGAAATCAAGAGTAAGCGAAGATACCCGCGCTACAACCGGCGTTTCAACTGATCACGAGTACCTGATCTGCTATTCTCGCAGCGATTCCGCTAAATTTAGAGGATCGGAGAAAGATGTCGAAAAATTCGCTAATCCAGACAATGATCCAAGGGGGCCATGGAGGTCAGCAGACCTGACTGGACTCGCAACTAAAGACGCGCGGCCAAACCTCCATTATAACCTAATCAATCCTGACACAGGAATAAACTACGGGTGTCCGCCCAAAGGCTGGCGATTCGAGCCCGCCACTATGGAGCAAAAGAGTCGGGAAGGCAGGATCCTGTTTCCTGCAAATGCCGATGGCCGGCCCCGACACAAGCTTTTCCTGAACGAGATGAAAAGTTTGTTCAAGAATATATCCTCGGTTGTTAATGGGTTCAGTACTGCAGACGGTACTAGAGAGCTTAATGCTCTTATGGGTGGAGTTGCCTTTACGTTTCCGAAGCCAACCGCCCTCATAAAGCTTTTCATTGAACAATTAACCGAAGAGGACGATATCGTCCTCGATTTCTTTGCCGGATCCGGGACAACAGCGGATGGCATGATGCAACAATGTGCGCGTGACGGTCTTTCTCGCAGATTTATTTTGGTCCAGCTTCCGGAAAAGCTTGACCGGGCGAATTCTGCTCAAGGGACCGCAGCAGAGCTGTGCGACAAGCTTGGGGTGCCCCGGAACATAGCCGAACTTACCAAAGAACGCATTCGCCGTGCGGGAGCCAAGATCGTCAAAGGCGACTGCCATCCTGCTTGGAATCGGGACGTCGGCTTCCGGGTCATGAAGATCGACACGTCTAACATGCAGGACGTATACTACCGTCCTGATGAGGTCGACCAAATGGGCCTGCTGGACGCCGTCGACAACATCAAACCGGACCGCACGGCCGAGGATCTGCTGTTCCAGGTGCTGGTCGATTGGGGCGTTGACCTGACCTTGCCGATCCGGCGCGAGACGGTGCAGGGCAAGTCTGTCTTTTGCGTGGACGAGAACACGCTTGTCGCCTGCTTCGATACGGGCGTGACCGAGGAGCTGGTGAAGGAGCTTGCGGGCCGCGAGCCGCTGCGCGTCGTCTTCCGCGACAACGGTTTCGTCTCGGACGCCGTGAAGATCAATGTCGAGCAGGTCTTCCGCCAGCTCTCCCCCGGCACCGACGTGAAGTCGATCTGAGGGGGCGGGCATGAAGCTGAAGTTCAAAGTCCAGCCCTACCAGACCAATGCCGTCGAATCCGTCGTGGACTGCTTCGCCGGGCAGCCGCTGGCGAGCGGTATCACCTATCGCATCGACCCCGGCCGCAAGGCGCAGGCGAGCGCGTTTGAAGAGGGGTTCAAGAACGCGGATATCGCGCTCACCGATCTTCAGGTGCTGGCCAATATCAAGGAGGTCCAGCGGAGGCAGAACCTCCCCCTATCCGACGCGCTGGTTTCGAGCGCCGGGTGCAAGTTCAATCTCGACGTCGAGATGGAGACGGGCACAGGCAAGACCTACTGCTACATCAAGACCATCTTCGAGATGAACAAGCGCTATGGCTGGTCGAAGTTCATCGTGATGGTGCCCTCGATCGCCATCCGCGAGGGCATCTACAAATCGCTGCAGATCACCGCCGACCACTTCAACGAGAGCTACGGCAAGAAGGCGCGCTTCTTTATCTACAACTCCAAGCGGCTGCATGAGCTGGAGAGCTTTTCGTCGGACGCCGGCATCAACGTGATGGTGATCAACATCCAGGCGTTCAACGCCCGGGGCGCCGACAACCGTCGCATCTATGACGAGCTCGACGATTTCCAGTCGCGCAAGCCGATCGACGTGATCGCCAGCAACCGGCCGATCCTCATCCTCGACGAGCCGCAGAAAATGGAGGGCACCGCCACGACGGAGGCGCTGCCCAAATTCAAGCCGCTGATGATCCTGCGCTACTCCGCCACGCACAAGACGCAGCGCAACCGCGTGCATCGTCTCGATGCGCTCGACGCTTACAACCAGAAGCTGGTGAAAAAGATCGCCGTGCGTGGAATCCAGACGCGCGGCCTCGCCGGCACCAACGCCTATCTGTACCTTGAGGGCATCGATATCTCGAAAAAGGCGCCGGTGGCACGGATCGAGCTAGAGGTGCAGCTCAAGTCCGGCGAGATCAAGCGGCAGCTCCGGCGCCTGGAGTTTCGCGACGATCTCTTCGCCGAGTCCGGTGAGATGGACCAATATCGCGATGGCTTCACCATTTCGCAGATCGACGCCCGCTACGACACCGTCGAGTTCACCAACGGGGTGGTTCTCCGGGCCGGCGAGGCGACTGGGGACGTTTCCGAGCGTGACATCCGTCGCATCCAGATCCGGGAAACCATCAAGGCGCATCTCGATAAGGAGAAGCAGCTCTTCGCCCAAGGGATCAAGGTGCTGTCGCTCTTCTTCATCGACGAGGTCGTGAAGTACCGCGACTACAGCCAATCCGATGAGAAGGGCGCGTATGCCCGCGTCTTCGAGGAGGAATATGCGCTGCTCAAGGACGAGTATCTATCTGAGCTGGCGCTGGACAATGAGAAGTACCGCACCTTCCTCGAGCGAGATCCCGTTACCAAGGTGCATGAGGGCTATTTCTCGATCGACAAGCAGAAGAGGCTGGTCGATCCCGACATCAAGAAAACCGGCGAGGACAAAGGGCTGTCGGATGATACCGATGCCTATGACCTCATCTTGAAGAACAAAGAGCGCCTGCTGTCACAGGGTGAGCCGGTGCGGTTCATCTTTTCTCACTCGGCGCTACGGGAGGGATGGGACAATCCCAACGTTTTCGTCATGTGCATGCTCAAGCACAGCGACAACACCATTTCGCGCCGCCAGGAGGTTGGTCGCGGGCTACGGCTGTCGGTCGACCAGCATGGTGACCGCATGGACCACCCCGCCGTCGTTCACGACATCAATGTGCTCACAGTCGTCGCCAGCGAGAGCTACAAGGATTTCGTCAGCGGCCTCCAGAAGGAGATCGCCGACACCCTGTCATCGAGGCCGCGCAAGGCCACGGAAGCGTATTTCACAGGCAAGACTCTCACGACCGAGAGCGGACCGGCCGAGATCACGCCGGCCATGGCGAAGCAGATTTATCGTTATCTGGTAAAGAACGATTACTCCGACGACGCGGATCAGATTTCCACCGATTACCACGCCGCCAAGGAGGCGGGGACGCTCGCGGACCTGCCGGATGAGCTGAAGCCGCACGCGGACCAGATATTCCAGCTCATCGATAGTGTGTTCAGCGACGCGCAGCTGCCGAAGGTGGAGGATGGCCGGAAGCCCAAGACCAACCCGTTGAACGACAATTTCGAGAAGAAGGAATTCCAGGAGCTTTGGGCACGGATCAACCGGAAGGCCGTCTACCGCGTCGAGTTCGATTCCGATGAGCTTATCCGAAAATGCGTGAGCGCCCTCGATAGCCAGCTGCGGGTAACGCCGCTCCAGTACACGGTGCACACCGGTATCCAGGGCGATGAGATTACGGACGAGCAACTGAAGACCGGCGATGGCTTCGAAGTCATCGGTTCGACCACCGAACAAGGCGGATCCGTCCACTCACTCGTGAAATACGATCTTCTCGGCAAGATTGCCGAGAACACGGAGCTGACGCGAAAGACGGCGGCAGAAATTCTCGCGGGGGTCGCCGCCAGCGTGTTCGGACAGTTCCGGGAGAACCCCGAGCATTTCATATCCGAGGCTTCGCGGATCATCACCGAGCAGAAGGCCACGATGGTCATCGAGCGGCTCGCCTATGACGGCCTGTCCGAACGGTACGACGCCGACATCTTCACGGCCAACCAGACCGGGCAGGACTTCTCCAAGGCGAGCACGAAGCTGAAGAACCACGTCTACGATTATGTCGTCACCGACTCGGATATCGAGCGCCGATTTGCCGATGAGCTCGATGCCAGCAGCGAGGTGGTCGTCTACGCGAAGCTTCCTCGCGGCTTCCTGATTCCGACACCGGTCGGCGACTACAATCCAGACTGGGCGATTTCCTTCAAGGAAGGCAGCGTCAGGCATATCTATTTCGTTGCCGAAACCAAGGGCACGATGTCATCGATGAAGCTCCGCGAGATCGAGAACACCAAAATCGCGTGCGCTCGGAAATTCTTCGACGAGATCGGCCGGCGAGTCACTGAGGATCGCGTCAAATATGACGTCGTCACCAGCTACGAGAAGCTAATGGATATTGTCGGGCGGGCGGCCGCCTGAAAAAGAAACAGAGTTCACCGGCGAATGGCCGAAGGTGCAACAGCAGGGTGGTATGAAGAACCGACCCTGCTGTTGCACCTTTACGAAAAGGGCGTGGCGTCATGGAGCCGCCGGACCTTTTCCCGGTCAATGCTATTCTTCTCTTAGGGGACCAACCATGGCACGCAGGAAAGTGACCAAGGCGCGCAAAGCCCTTCTTATCAAGCTTGAGTCGATGATCGGCAACGAATGCTACAACGCCAACATACAGAATTGGGGGCCGGGCGGTGTGTTCGAGGGCGAAGGCCGCGAGTTTCGGTACCCGATCACCTTTCGCGACGAAGAGGGGTCGAAGGTCAAGAAGCGCTCCGTTGACGGGGATATGAGTAGCGACACCGTGCTCGGCGGCTATTACGCGTTTGGAGCCAACGAACTCCACATTATGAACGGCCTGAATCGGGTGCTTGACTACCTTGAGCGCGAATACCAGCTCAAAATTTGAGACTCAGGCCGGGCAGCCCAGACGAGCAGCGCCAGCCGCTTGAACTCCTACACGCCCAGTGCGCCGCTGCCACGCGCCTTCGAGCCGTGCACCGCAGGCCGCCTTTCAACTGCGGCGTAGGAAGCCTCTCACATTTCCTTCGGCTTTATGGTGCGGTTGTCGAGTAGCACCAGCAGCACCGTGTCGTATGGTGCCTAAGCCGTTGACTTGCCTTGGCGTTCTCGCCACAGACGCAGCCCTTGATCTGGCTCGCACCTCTCCAGTTTCGGTTCTGCGGACCCCGACATCGCACAGGGAACCCGATTAAAGGCTACCACCGTTGCCCTTTGGCGCATCCGCCGGCGCGGTGCCGGCGGTACGCTCCAAATCTACCATTTTCTTGACCAAAGCCAGCAAATCCCGCTTGGTGCCGTGCGGCAGAGACACGACCTGTTGCGCGAGTTCCATGGTGTCGCGCGCTTCCTCCGGCGTGCGGCCCCATAGATGCGGGGCAGCGCTGAACAGCATTTCCATCGGCATGAACCCGAGTATTTCGCACAGGTGGATCATGCGCGTGACGTGCATTTTTGAGAATGCGCGTTCATAGCGGCCATAAACCTGCATCGAAAGGCCAAGCAAGGGCGCGAGCTCTGCGCGAGTCAGATCCTTGTCCTCGCGCGCCTTGCGGATAAAGGTGGCAATTCTTTCATCGATCTCGCCTAGGGTTTTGATGCCTTCGAACCCCGGGCGGCGGAAAACAGGTTTGTCGATCTCAGGATCGATTGTCTCAACCAATTCCATTTTGTTTTTATAGCCGTCCATATCCTTAGGCACGTCCTCTCCCTTACTTTTCCCTAGTCTCGGACAGGGCAACGACCTCAATCAAACATTTGAAAACGAGATTGCCCCAAGTACGCCTCGGCACTCTCTTGCACAGCGATTTTCCATAAGCGGGAAGGGAGGACAGCGCTTTCCGCTACTCGCAATAAGCAACCATCAGGGCCGTGCTGCGCTCGCCTGGCATGGTTCTTTCCAGCGGAAGTCTGCATTCATAGCGCCCTTAAGCTGGCGCCGGGATAGGCACTGTCCACTGAGGGAAAATCAGCGCGCCCTGGCTGCAACCATTCGCCAAGTACCCGGCTTTCCCTCGAACACAGCTTCGACACGTTTTTCCCCATCGACCCACCCCAGATGCGCCAGGAGTTCGCACGCGATAGAATCTTTGCCAATACTAATACATCGCTTCACGGTAACCGTCGATCCAGTCCCGTGCATTGAGATATCCCAATTGGATAAGCGAAACAGCTCGCCTTTGGCGGTTTCGTCCGAAGGCCGGATGGCCGCATCGAGAGCGGATTCCGTAAGCCCGTTCAATGGGGAAGCGACATTTGAGCCTTCACCCAAGTCGATGCCTTGGCGACCGACCCACGGTGCGGCATAGATGCCAATAAGGATACCGATCGTGATCCCGAGCAGGAAGCTGCGACCGCTCACGGGTCAATAGCCGTTGTCTCGGAGAAACTGGTCGATGGCCGCCTTTATGATCACCGTCATTTTGATGTCATTGTCGAAGCCAGCCTTTTGCAGTCGCATCTTCGTATCGTAGTCCAGCGGGCAATTGACGTAGTGCTTGGCTTCCCGCGCGTGCGCCCGCTTCAGGTCGCGCAGGCGATAGCGTCCCTCCTCCTGAGCCAGAGCACGTTCGATCGCCTTGCTTTTGCGCTCGTCACCGCTCGGGTTCGGCAGACCGCGCCGCGGACGCTCTCGTGTTGCATCCGCTTCTGAAACCGGCGCAGCTTCTGGTTCCCGTGCAGTCATTCCCGCCTCTGCCTCTTCCGACACAGATGCTGGTTTCATTGTGGCTTTGGATGTGGCTGGCTTCGGCCGTCGCGGTGCGATCGGAAAGTCAGAGACGGACAGTTTGCCTGGTTTAGACATTTCCCACCTTTTCCCGGTTTGCCGCGATATGGCGATCGAGCTCGGCCACAAATGCCGCGACCTCCGCGCGACCCTTCATGACCGGGTCGGTCAGCTCGAGCATCTGCAAAGTGCCGAGGCCGTTACGGATTTCGCGGTAGCAATTTCTTTCGGTGAGCTCGGTTTCCATCAGCGTCGATTCATAGCCATTGTCGCGAAGATTGGCGATGAACGGACGGATCAGCCGGTAAGCCTCGAGAACGCGGCCCGGAAGGGCGATGCGCGTCACCACGTTGACGTGGGGAATCGTGCGCCCCTCCCTGTCGCCAATATCCGCCGTGATGGTGGCGGCTTCGCCGGCCGCCTTAATTTCATCCTGGTTCGGCTGAATTGGCGTCAGCACCAGGTCGGAGTTGCGGATGATCGTATCGCGGATGACGCTGTCGACGCCCGGTGAGTCCATCAGGATTACCTCATAGGCGCCGTTTTGTTCGGCCAGCACGGTCTCGATGCTTCGCTGGGTTGCCGCGCTGTGTAGCTCGATGTTGGCCGGAAGATTGTCCTTGGCCTCACATCGCTTCCACCATTCGGCGAGGTTCTGGCGCGGATCGGCGTCGATCAGAAGAACCTTCTTTCCATGAATAGCGTACTCGCCGGCAACGAGGATAATGGCCGTCGTCTTCCCGGCGCCGCCTTTGCCGCTGATCGCGCAAATTCTTCGAGGCATGTCTGATCTCCCTCCTTTGCTGTCCCCAAAGCCGAACGCGGCAGGGCCGTCGCCACGCTGATGCCTCCTCTTGGGCAACAGCATTTCCAAACGAAGTGAGTGCTTGGTTTCGCGTGGCGTTTTTACACGATGCGGTTAAGCCTCACTACCCTGGCGTGTGATACTTCAATCACATCTTGCTTTCATATCGTAACGTCATGGCATGTGACCACACCGTGTGAACAAGTCGTGTGAAATTAGATCCGCGCGCTGGGACTCAATTTTCACCCGTGTGGCCAAAGAGGACCGTCAGCGCCGCCGCCGGCCTTCCCGCTCCTTTTGTGGTGAACCCCGGAGCCGCGCGAAGGCCGTCTGTGACGCTCGCACGCAGTCCGCCCAGGGCGAAGAGCGGAGCGTCCCTTGCGGACGAGTACGAGGGGCACACAAAGGCCGACAAAGCGGTCCTGGAGGTGAACCCTGGAGAGCGTTTTAGCGTTTGAATGGGCAGGGACGGAGGCCCTGCCATCGTTTCGATGTGGACGAGCGAAATGTGGGCCGCTCGAAGATATCCGCTGTTGAGTAGGAATTTCACGTTTATTGAGTGTTGGCAGGATACGGAAAAATGTGCGACATTTTCCTGACGATCGAGGAACAAGCCCTCGATGCCTGCCGCAAGCGCCAGAGAGAGGGGCCCAAGGCCAATGGACGACGCGAAATTCGAGGTCCGGCTCGAGCCGGACCGGAAGGGTCGGATGGTGCATGCCCGCGTCAGCGCGGACGAATATGCGGCGATCGAAAAGGCCGCGAAGGCGGCCGACATGACGGTTTCAGGATTTTTCCGGTCGCTGATCCTCGAAGGCGCCGGCGTACGACCGATCCTGACTAAGGATGATCGGCTCGTCATGGCGCTGCTGCTGGAGGACATGCGCGCGATTGGCGTGAACCTGAACCAGGTTGCGCGATCGATAAACAGCGGCAAGACCGTTCACCCGAGCGAGCTCGACATCAATCTTGGCAACGTGCAGCGCATCCAGGCGGCCATGATGACCGAGTTACGATCGCTATCGAAGCGCGCCGGCCACAAGCGGCGTGGGGAGGGGTAAGGCGTGGAAATTTTCTTCGGCGCCTTCACCAGCGAATGGGAGCAGCGGCGCGCGGCGTTGCTGCATGAATTGTCGCTTGGCGGAAAGCGGCGGTCGGCCGAAGACGAAATGAAGCGCCGATTGAAAGTGATGGCCGAGTCGGGCGGCGGTGCTGGCGCTGGTAGCGGTGGTGGCAGCCAGCAAAAAATGCGGCGGGCGGCCGCCAGGCCGATCTTCGCGGCCGAGACGCGGGCAGCATCGGCTTTCCGTCCAACTGAAGCGCGGCTAGCGGCGGTTGCCCAGGGCAGCCAGCCTGCGGTTGTCAAAATGGCATCCTATGGCGCCGGCGCGAGGGTAGGGGCGATGCTGAACTATGTGTCGCGCGGCGGCGATCTCGCTGTCGAGAACGAGAACGGCGAGCGCATCAGCAGCCGCGAGGATCTGGCGCGGTTGCGGGGCGACTGGAACCATCTGTTCCAGAACCGCGCAGAGAGCCGCGATATCGGCAGCTTCACCGTAGCGATTGCGACTGCGGCGATTTCGTCAGACGAGGCGATGCATGAGCTGGTCAGGAACAGTTTGACAAGCGCATTTGGCGATCGCCGCTACGCTTATGCGGTCACGCGCCAGGGCGACGGCGCGCTGACGGTTCAAGGTGCGGTCGTTCTCAGAAGCGGGCAGGGGGAGCGGCTGACTGGCGACGACAAGGCCGCCAGCATCATTCAAGCGCGATATGACGCCAGTGCGGCCGCGCAGGATGTGGCGGCGCGGTTCTCGTTCCAGGGCTACGGCAACGGTGTCGAGTATGGCGCCAGCAAATTGCGGAGCCTGGTCGAACGTCATGACGGCAACGTTCGCGACGACCGCGGTCAAGTCATCGGTGACGAAGAGCTCGCTGGCGACCTGGTGCAAAAGGAATGGCGCGGTGATCTGCACAGCCGCAAAGGCCGCGACGTGATGCACCTGATCATGTCGGCCCGGGCCGGCACGAATGTCGGGGCGTTTGAAAACGCTGCACGCGACTTCCTGGCCGAGCAGTTCGCCGGCCATCGCTACGTGTTTGCCATGCATGATCCGGCCAATGATCCGAAGGAAGAAGGCGAGGGAGGCAAGCGGCCACATGTCCACGCCCACGCGATCATCACCATGCGATCGGAATCGGGGGATCGGATCGAGACGACCCCGCAGGTGTTTCGGGAGTGGCGGGCCACAATGGCGAAGCAGGCCCGGGCACAGGGAATAGCGATGGAGATGACCGATCGTCGCGAGTTCGCCAGTCCGCCCGCCTTTACCCGCAATCAGGTGAGGCCGGTGAGCAGGGAAGGGCGGACCGAGCACGTCGGGACCAGCGAGGCGGCACAGGGACGGTACGACGCCAAGCGAGGCGGACGGCGCAGTCTGGCGAAGGCCGAAAGAAGCCGGGAGTATGCCATAAAGGCAACGCAGAGTTGGCAGAAAGTTGCGCTCATCAGCGGTGATCGACGTGTTGTCGCTTATGCAGAACAGCAGCGGGATCACTTGACAGCAAGCCTTTCGGCTGGTCAGGCGGAAGCGAACGCAAATGTCGTCCATGCAGATTTCGGATCAAAATTCCGCGCCAATCTGGTAACCTTGCAGAAAGTCGTTTTGGAGGGCCAGGAAATGCGCGAGACAACGCGAGCAAAGTTTGAGGCCTATGAAAAGAAGGTCGAGACGGCGTTGTTCCGGCTGGAGCGGAGCGTCGGTCCGGACGAGCGAGACGACTTTGATGAAGTGGCGTCTGTCGCCCGCGAGCATGTGAACGGCCGGCGCGAGCTCATGGAGCTTTACGAGATGAAGGGCCAGGCACAGGCGGAGCAGAGGACTGCGACCGAGCGAAACGAAAGCCGGGAGCGTCGCGCCGATGCGAATGAACAGTGGGATGCGGCAGTCACCAAACACGGTAAGGCGGTTGTCGAGGCGGCAAATGACGTTCTTGTGGACATCGAAACCAGTCGCGAGGGTTTGGGTAGAATTGAGGCCGGTGAGCTTTCCAACGATCCAAGGGTATTGCGAGCTGATATTGAGCGCGGACTGGCTCGCGCGGCAGAGCTTGCCGTCCAGGGCAACACCTATATGCGCGAGGTAGCCGAGAAGGATCCGGAGCTCAAGCGCGCTATCGAGGCGGCAGAGAAGACCCAAGAGCGGCCGGCAGAAGAGCAGGGCAAAACCCCTGCCAATGTTGATGCCGTGACCGAACAGCAGCGAGATCCTCGCCCCGAGGAGGCCGAGCGCCGGCCGGACGAACCGGCCGAGCGCGAGGCTCACGAACTGGCGTCGACCGTAGATGCTACAAATCGGCTGCAGGATAAGTTAAACCGGGACAAGGAGGCGGCACAGCGCGGCGGCGAAACGACACGGACCGATCCGGCGCAACAGCACGTTCCTCGCCTCGAGGAGCTGGAGCGAGAGGAACTGGAAAGAAGGGAACGCGACCGCGACGACCGGGACCGTTAGATGACGATGTTTGATCGACAGGACTACCTTTACCAGTACAGCGACCCGAAGGGTGACGAGGGGTTTGGCAAGGTATTTGCTATCGTCATCTGTTTCGTTTTCTTCCTGGGTGCACTGCAGGTTGCTTATGAAACGGTGTCTGGCTGGTACCAAAACTTCATGCAGTGGAGCAGCGAAACGCTGGCTTTTTTGGCCGGCTTTTGGCCGTTCTGATAGTTGCGGGCCCCTGGCGTTCGAGTCTTATGCAAGGATAAGAACCGGCGCCGTTTGGGGGGCGTTGGGGTAGATTTGCCTGTTAGGCGCCGGCCAGGCGGAATGCGGATGCGTCCTGACAAACGCGGTCGACCGCGTGAGGATCGCCGAGTTCAGCCCCGAGCAGAAGGACTTCTTGGCGTCCTCGCCGAGGGTCCCGTAGATCGACGCGTTCGACTGGTACTGACGTGTCATCGCTGCCTTGTAGCGCTCCTGGTCCTCGGCTCCCAGGGAACCGAACTCCAGTCTCATGATCATCTCAGCGTGGCCATCGAACTCTGGCGGTCCGCCGCAGAGCTCGCGATGGCTCGCCGTCGACGCCGCGAAGCCCGCGGCAGCGATGATGTCCACAGGGCTGTTCAGCAAGCGCCGGATTTCGTCCGGCTGGGACTGGCTGACCGCCGGAGAGGCCGTCAGCACGAGCGCGGCAAAGGAGATGATGGAGATCTTCATCGTTGACCCTACCGATCCTGTCTCAATCGAAGCCAATCCCATGCCGCCGCAGCAGGTTCTCCATGTCGTCGAGCAGGCTGTCCGGGACGTTGTCACCGACCACCCTCTCGAGCTTTCTTTCCCGAGCCTTCGAGAGAACCGCGGAAAGCTCGACATCGAGGTGGAACGCCTTCCTCTTTGGAGGATCTTTCAGGGACCAGTATGGATTGGCCAATCCCGCGTCGCGGTCAGGCGATCGCTTCCTGTTCTTGCCGAAGGCTCCCGCGTCTCCCTTGATTTTCATGCCGCCGTACAGGGTAAACCACTCTCGCAATGCTTCCCGGTCACGGCCGGGCTTTGCGAACTCGAGCAGGAGGTTGGCGTCCGTGCAGTCTCCGTTCGCGATGAAGCGGTCTACGATCGCCACGGCGACACGATGTATCTTCTCCTTCTCCGAAGGCTCTTTTTTCAAACGTGACGCGGACGTGCTGCCCGGCGTGAGGTATCGCTTTCCCAAGGGAGACGCAGACAAACCGACGATCGCGAGGCCGCGCTTCTTCGCGTCGATCAGCTGCAGAATCGGACGTTGGTGGTTCAGTCGCCCCATGCACCCTCCCCAGGATGCATGGAAGCCTATTACCTCGCCGCTCCGAAGCCAATCCCATTGCTAGGTTTCGTCCAAGACCGCTCTTGGGAAGAAAACTCGCCGGGGAAATCCGCAGTAGATCATGAGCGGTGGTTGCGCCCAATGTCGGCTCTTTCGGGAACGGAGAATCGGCCTAGGAAGGTTGGGATTGGATCACGTACTTGTCAATCGGCCTGGAAAGGGGACCCCGGACCGGCGCGCAAAATTCCACGCCGAAACACACACGTACTGCCGTAACGTTGCTCCGAAGAAAGGGCAAAGAAGGGGTCGGAAGAGGTATTCCGCATAGGGTACCAAGCGTCAGATTTTGACCACTAGCAATGTAGGCGTGTACAGTTCCAGGTGCGGAAGTTTTCAAGACTCTGCCTTAAACCGCAGCGGCCGGCCGATGATCCCGAGTAGTCCGTTCTGTGGACCTGCTTCTTGCGCGATCCGACTTTCCGCCATACGAAAGCGGAATAGCAATAGGAGTTGATGAATGACCGAAGAGAACAATCGCCAGAACGCGGAATTGATGGAATTGACCGCGGATATTGTCGCGGCGTTTGTCCAAAATAACGCAGTACCCGTAGCAGGCCTGCCCGACCTTATTTCTTCGGTGAATTCCGCTCTCGTTAGCCTAGTCAAGCCAGCTGTAGTTGAGCAGCCAACACAGACCCCGGCCGTCAATCCGAAAAAATCTGTGTTTCCCGACCATATCATTTCCTTGGAAGATGGGCGCAAGTTCAAGTCGATGAAACGGCACTTGGGCTTGCTTGGCATGACGCCTGACGAGTATCGAGCCAAGTGGGGGTTGGCGCGGGACTACCCTATGGTGGCACCAAGCTACGCTGCACAACGGTCAGAGCTGGCGAAGTCTATCGGACTTGGTCGCAAGGCGAGCGCAAAAATGCCCACCAAGAAGGCGCCAGCCAAGAAGGCACCAGCCAAGCGGGTGAAGGCCTAAGAAGACCCTGCCTCAGGCAAGCGGGCTCGATGCGATGACGCGTCAATCTATTGCCGCAGAGCTTGAAAGCGCGGCCGATCGCATCGGGGACATTTCCCGTGCGGATCTGCAGATTATATTGCGTCGAGCTGCATTGATGCTCAGAAACGTGACAGGCGTGCCGCTGGAACCGGCAACTGAGGATGCGCTCAACTCGATTGCTACCGAAATGAATGTCGGCAGATCATACCTAATTCAAGTCATCTTGCGCGAGTGGCTCGAAACCAATGCCTATCTGCCGGTCCGCGAAATAGACGAGGACAGCGACACGGACGGGAGCGCTTAGCTTTCGTCTCTCCAGATAACCCGCCGTTCCCATCTGATTTCGACCAAGCGTCGGAAACGGACCGTCACCAATTCCTGACCGACAGGATGGAACAGTTCTGCGCTCATTGATTCCTTGCGACCGCATTTTTCGCAGCGGACTTTTGCCCGCACCTGCTCAATGGTGACATTGCCAATGACTTCCCGAAGCTCCAGCGGCTTATAGAAGCGCTTAATGTTGCAGTGGCCGCAGCAAATACGGGCCACCTGCCCCGCGTTGTGAGCATGCATCAACGTCCATGGGGCACCTTGCGGCCATTTTTCTGGTTGTTCAGGCATGCCTGTCAAATGAGGAACTTATTCCTCCGTCGTCAAGGCCTCGCTTGACATTTTTGTTCCCATTTTGTTCACTGTTGGCCGGGAAGCAACAGGAGGCACAGATGGACCTGCTTTTGCGCATCAAGGATGCTTCACCTGAGGAGATTTCGCGTGGCCGTTCACGATGCCATCGACGCGTTTGAGAAGACGACCGATGAGCCGACACCACGCTGACACCGATGCGCAGCCGAGGTCCCTCGCCTGCCAGGATCGATCGGGAATGGCCTTATCAGGTGGCTCTGCCCGATGACCTGTGCACAGGACACAGCTTCGCGTTAATCCGCACGTTTTGCCAAAACCGCGGACTGAGCCCACTGGTGAGACAGGTGCAGGCGATATGGCCGGACCAGAAGTATGAAAACTGGCGCCTCTACTGCTTCGCCGACCAGGCGTCCGCACAAGCGTTCCTTGACCACTTCGCCGGCGTGATGTTCGATCCAAGGCGCGACCGGGAAAACGGCAAGGCACGTGGTGTCTGGCGCCGGTCGGGCGAGTACAAGAGAATTCTCGATCTCGGGCCGCTGAGCGTCCCCGAGATCCTGCGCACCTGAGGCAACGGCATGTGCAATCTCTACAACATTGCCACCAGCCAGGAGGCCATTCGCCAGTTGACTCGCGCCTTGCGGGACATCATCGGCAATCTTGACCCGTCGATCGATATCTATCCCAACCAATTTGCCGCTAATCCTCTTCGTGGAAACCCTGCATCGAGGACTGCCGCAGGTCTTCCTCGCCGCGCAGGAGTGGATGCGGCCGATCAGCCCCGGCTTGACCCATTCGTTGGGTGCTGGCCCGGCATGTTCCTGGACGCGCAGCAACAACGCGCCAAACCGCTTAACTCTCCTCCCAGAAATCCTGCAGCGATGCGTGGCGCAACTTGTCTTCGCCCCGTAGGTGCTTGACGTGGCCCTTCAGGCCCGGCTTGACCCACGTTGTCGCCTGCCGCTTCACCCCCTTAGGTGCCGGCCCGGCGTGCTCCTGAACGCGCTTCCACAGCCGTTCCCGCATCTCACGGTTCAGCGTGATGAAAGCGGAGCCGACATATTTGCGGGTGCCTGGCTCTCCCATGAGGGCGAAGGCGGGCTTGCCCCTTTCCCGCTCGACGCCGAGCAATTCGAGGTCGCTCACGGTATAGCTTTTGGTCTTCAGCCATGCCGTCGTGTTGCCGCTGCGATATTTGCTGCCAAGGCGCTTCGACACTATGCCCTCAAGCCCCGCCTGGTCGACCAGATAGAAGATCGTATTGGCGTCGCCGCCCGGCATCGTCTCGCTGAACTGGATGCGGCTGTCGGGCTGGATCAGACCGAGCAGGATCTCGCGCCGCTCCTCGACGCCGAGGTCGCGCAGATCGTGGCCGTTGAGGTGCAGCAGATCGAAGGCGACGAAGTAGAGGTCATGCTGTCGTCGCGTGATTGCTCGCCGAAGTGCGGCGAAATCCGGGAGGCCGGCATCATTGGTGACGATCGTTTCACCATCGACGATCGCCGTCTCGACATCGAGCGCCTTCGCGGCTTCGACCAGGTCGCGATATTTTTCAGACCAGTCGAGGCCCCGCCTGGTGTACATGCGAACATCCGGGCCGTTGATGACGATCTGGGAGCGGTAGCCGTCGAGCTTGACCTCGTGAATCCAGTCATCCCCCTCGGGAGGCTTAGCAACCAGGGTCGGCAACATCGGTGGAATGAACGCCAGCCGGCCAGTGCCGGCACTCACTTGTTTAGGCACGGGATCGAGTTTAGGCCCGCACGATCTGGGGGCTAGGGGAACGGAACATGATCATTTTATTAAATTAGCAAGCAATGATGTATGGGTGAGCCTAAATTCACCTCGGCTGGTAAAACTACCCCCGTAAGCCGGTTAGGCTCGGCCCCAGTCCCCCTTCGATGCGACGCCGGGCCGCTGTTCTGAAACCGACCGGCGGCAAAGAGTCCTCCGGATGTTCCACACACGATCCGTTCGACTCCAATCTCACACTCCGATACAAGGGTGGCCGGATATTCTGTCGCGGAGGCCTTCGCCTATGGCCCTCACACGAAAACGCCTGGGTTGGTCAGACTATTTACACCATTGGAAATTGGTGCTGCTCTTGTTGCTGGCAACTGCGAGTACCACCACAGCTAGTACGATTGAAGTTGGCAGCGACTATCGGTCTAAATATGACCTGATGAATTCTACGCAAAAACATCGGGTTAACCAGCTTTTTATCTTGGGTTTAAGCGAGCGAAATAGAGACTACGTTGGAGCTTTATCAAGGGCAAACGAAATCTCTAAATCTCGATCAAACACCGCCGAATATCGGCAAATATTCCACGACGCTTACAATTTTTCGTACTTATCTCCTCCCTATGCTACCCGTCTTCCAGACCCACCGGCAGCTCCGGAGCAGCTGGACCCAATGCATCCCTGGGGGTACACGGGCTTTCTTAAGCACGAAACAGGTCGATATCTCGCCAAAAGAGTACCCGGCCAAGTTGCCGGAACTATGGGTGAATATCTGGAGTATTTTCTGCCTGGCTCGAAGGTCATTAGTTTAGCAGGGAAAGGCTTATCGAAAGCCTTTGAGGACGAACAATCTGATCAATTATTCGATGGAGACAAAGTCCGTACGTCATTGCAATCATCAATTGAAAACGTCGACTTAAGTCAATCCGATTCAGCGCTTCAAAAGGTTATTGATGAGATGCTTATTGATCCGTATAAGGATCAGACAAGCATTTTTGATTTGATGGGCGGAAATATCGTTGATCGGATACTGAATGCTGACAATCAGCTTCCGTCGTATGAATCCGAGCTTAAGAAACGTCAGGGCGAGACTCTCGAACGAATTAGGAAGGACTTAGCTCGACAATCGCCAGAGCCAGATGGAAATCCGTCTTCCGACACCACAGCTGCCGATGATGACGACGTCGGCAGCTCGGCCGACGGCGCTGCCGACAGAGGCCTAACATATGATCTTGGCGAATTCGAGGGGTATTCTCGAATACTTTCGGGTTTGATGCAGCTTAGTGATAAAAATCTAGGAAGGGAATATTATCGATATTCTTCTACGATACTTCAGGTGGGAAAATTAACAGACGACTTTTTTAACCGAAAGACCATAGGACCTGTCTCTTTCGTCGGCGGTTGGGTGACCATTGTGCAAGGCATCGCAACTTCCGGCAAGCCAGATGCTCAGCTTACAATGTTTGAAATGCTCAAGGGTTTGGCCGAGAGCTTAAACAACCTTTCTGACTTTATTCGAACAGGCTTCACCGAAATCGACTCCAAGCTTGAAGCCATCCTTGGGATGCAAATTGCTTCTTTTGGCCAACTCACCGACACACTGCTGCAGGTTCGTGACCTGACAACTCAGACCCTTGAAAGCATTGAGGTAGTCTCCGCCCAGATCGAGACTGAGTCGATGGGAATTGCCAACCAGCGCGTAATGGATCAATACGACCGAATTAAAGCCGACACTGATGAGCAATGTTCGCTGTTGGATGGCGCTGACAGCGCCCAGCGGGATCGCTGCAGGCGTCGGTTGTTCAGGACGCTTCTCTTCGATAGCCGAACCTCTACGAAGAACGTCTTGCTAGTAGCGGATTCTGCGGGGGACGTCCCAGGTCTTCTGAATCAGCCGCAATACCTGCCTGTTTTCATCGGCAAGTTGCTAGCCTCTCTGCCGAAACAGCCTGATCAGCGGAGGATACAGACCGCCGGTAGCAGCGAGGTGTTGTCGGGCGGCTATGTCGACCCTATCATGTGGATCCTCGGCATGGAGGCATTGAGGCAGAGGACTGACCTTGGCAGCCTCGATCTAAATCCTTCCGATCTGGAGCTGCTTGATGAGGTCTATGAGGACGGAATCGCTCTTGTCGGTGGACTCGCCGAACTCGGAGGGGACGAGCCGCTAAACATCGTGGGACAGTACAATCAAGTCCAAAGTGACCTAATCCTAGCCGTCAAGAATGTCATTGCCAAATATAGGATGTACATAACGCGATCTGGGTTAGAATATGACTTATATCATACCTGTATAAGCTGCGTTGACGATCCGGCGACTTACAAAAACGCAGCTGAGTACGTTAATTTCAACATCGATGGTGATGAACCGAGGTCGACATACAGGAAAAGGTT
Organism: Aminobacter ciceronei; assembly: GCF_014138625.1. GTDB lineage: Bacteria > Pseudomonadota > Alphaproteobacteria > Rhizobiales > Rhizobiaceae > Aminobacter > Aminobacter ciceronei. The sequence continues at coordinate 2,364 of NZ_JACJHY010000015.1, read as the reverse complement.
TACCAATTTTAGAAATGTCTTTGTGAACGACATCAACGCCGATCCGGCCAAAAGCTCTGATTCCTGGTACAATTTGCAAGATTATGCGGGCCGGAAGTTTGCAGGAACCGCCCTTGTAGACTACCACCAGCTTCCCGAAAAATTTCGCAACCTGCTCGATATCGGGGATATTGAATCTCTCGCCAAAACGTCAAGCCTAGTAGAGCTTTATGGCCACATCCACGACGTCGTAATGGCGACTCCCGGCCCTCTTGCGAAGGACTTTGTCGATTGTGGACCGGTGCAGCCGGCGACTCGTGGTGGCTCGATCTGCATGGCAGGGGGTTATCTCACGGGGCAAATTGACATAATTGCCGCAACTGCACCCCCTCAAACCAAGGAGTGGATAAATGAGGGGAGCGAGAAGAACAAGGGTAATGTACGGCTTTGGTGGGACCAGGTTCCTTGGTCAGGAGCCAGCAGACCGGCTTCGTTGTTTACATTGTTCACCCATAGTTTTAAAGTTCCGCTCGTCATTCCGATTTATCCTGATGGCGGACGGAGTAGATACCTATTTCCGACTTGGCCAGAACGCTTTGCTTATCTCTACAGGTCGCTAGAAAAAGAAAAGCTGACTGTTACCTCGCATGCTGATCTCACAGTGTTGCGAGCGGCCATTCCTGAGGCCGCAAACAGACGGCACAGCATACTTCTTGACATTTATCGAGCGCTAAAGAACGGCCAGGACTCTACGCAGACCCTGCCTGCTAGGCTGGTGATCTCGGAAGCCGAGGCGCGATCGCTGCGATCGTTAGCTCGGCAAGAACAGTTGTTGCGCGAGACCCTTGAGACGCTGGAATTGGCTTCAAGTGCGGCTCATCCGGAGTTCACTGAATCAATGAAGAAATGTGCTGTTCGGCCAGAGAATATACTTCTCGCCGAACGTCCTGAGGGCGTCATGTTACGAGTCAGGAACCTGTTGGACCCGAATGGTCTCTGCGAGGAGATCGATCGGCGCAATTTCAGCAGCAGCCTCTACCTACAGGATCGGGTTGGGGAATGGAGCGATTGGGCCCTTGAAAAGGTACACGGGGTACAATGAGCTCAATCGCACCGGTAACTACCTCAACATTGCAATACTTCGGTTGACCGTCCTGTTCCGACGGGTTGGGGCGACGGACTCCTTCCTCTCTCATTCTAGCCCTTCGGCACAATTGCGGAAGTGACCGGCTTGGGCCCACCTCCCCCGCTTCGCGAGTTCCTCCGCTGGGTCCAATTCCACTCAGACGACCCGCTGGTGGGCGAGTACGGTGCCAAGTGCTTAAAGACCCGCAATTTGCGGCTCTTTATGCTTGAGCTTCGGCGGCCGCCAGGCCGAGTTCGACTGGATCGGGAACAGTCGTCGCGAAAATATCGAGATAGTTTCGCCGTTTCGAGGGCGATGCTTGGCCAAGCTTTTCGACTTTCTGAGAAACCGTCTCCTTGAGGCGTTCAGCGCTGGACTTCAGGCTATCTTCGGCAACTCTAATCCGGGCGTCGATCGCCGCTACCTCCGGTTTCTCCTCCGCTTCGTTTCCAGATCCGCCACTCGATCCCGCTTTAGCGCGTTTCGGCTTCGGCAGGCTGGCGTTGCGATTCACGGTGCGGGTTGCGGGCTCCCTTGTTGCTGGTGCCGCTTTCGTGGTCGCAGCGACAGTTGGCATCACCGCAGGACCGTCGAATGGTGATGACATTCTCTTTTCGGAGTCAGCCATCCCGGTAGTCGGGGCACCGACATCTTCGGCGGGCTGGCCTGCCCGGTTGTAATCGTCGGTCAAAGCCGGAACCGGCTGTACCGGAAGATATTCGATCGGCGGCACGTCCGGTGTGTGCGCCTGAGAAAATGCTTCCGCGGACTTGAATGGCTGTGTCTCGAAAAATCGCAGCTTGTCGCCGAAGATCGGGCGTTGGCCTTCAACAAGCAGTATCATCTTTCTCTCCGGCATCTGCCGGATTTCCTGCGGCATCATCAGGTCACGCTCGCGAATCTGTTCGACCTTCGTGCGCCTTGGCAGGCCGAAGAGCTCGATCGTGCGGGATTCCGACTGGTAGCGGATGGTCCGCTTGCCGAGCGCACGGGATGCATAGTCGGCGGTCGCCTGATCATTCGCGCCTAGAATGAGCTGATAACCACAATTGCCGAGCAGCGAATGCCGGGAGGTTTCGCCGTAAATCTCATCGAGATTCTTCAAGTCCTGGATGATGATGGCGAGCTTGATTCTGTACCCTGCCACATAGGGCAGCTTGGTCATGATCTCGTCCATCTTCTTCAACTGCCGAAACTCGTCGAGCAGGAAGTAGACCGGCAGCGAGTTCGGATCGTGCTCAAGGGTAAGAATGTCCATT
>NZ_JACJHY010000014.1 GCF_014138625.1 Aminobacter ciceronei | reverse complement strand
CCAATGGGCAGCCAACTACAACCTGGCACGCCCACACTCGGCCCTTGGAGGCATCAGCCCGTTCCAAAGACTGAACAACCTTCTTGGAAACGACACCTAGGCCGAGAACCGTGCCTCGACCTGAATCTCCGCCAGCCGCTCGACCTCGCCATAGGTGACGGCCAGTTCGGTGTCGCGGTCCGTCTCGATCCGCGCGCCCAGCGAAGCCAGTAGGGATGCGGTGGTGTAGTTGCGCACGACAAAGATGGCGCCGAAGCCAAATTTTTCCTCATAGGCGCCGAGCAGTTCCAGCAGCAACTGCTGCTGGCCGGCGGTCATGGCGTCGAGGCTCTCTGCGTCCTTCTCGTCGGCGACAATCCTTGCGGCCTTGATGCGCGGATCGAGTGGCGTGTAGGCCTTCACCACCTCGAATTTCTCGGCCTCGTCGGCAGCACGGAACTGGGTACGCAGTGCAAAGAACAGGCCATAGGGGCTATCATTGACAGGCGCCAGCTCGCCATCGAAGGCGCGTTCGGCCAGCACTTCTCCATTGCGGAAGCATTGACCGAAGGTCTCGACAAACCCAACCTTGTCCATCTTCGACGGCACCAGCTTCGGCTTCACATAGGGATGTTCCTTTGCCCAATGCCGGGCGATGTCGATGCGGCGGGCGATCCAGACCTTGTCGTGGCTCTGTACATGTTCGATGAAGCGCTTGAGTGCCGCGATACGGCCGGCGCGACCGACGAGGCGGCAATGCAGGCCGATCGAAAACATCTTCGGCCGGCCGGCCGCCCCTTCGGCATAGAGATAGTCGAAGGTGTCCTTGAGATAGGCGAAGAACTGGTCGCCTGAATTGAAGCCGTTCGGCGTGCCGAAGCGCATGTCGTTGGCTTCGAGCGTGTAGGGGATGATCAGTTGCGCGCGGCCCTGATGCTCGCGCCAGTAGGGCAGGTCGTCGTCATAGGTGTCGGAGACGTAGGCGAAGCCGCCCTCCTCGGAGACCAGGTCAACGGTGTTGACCGAGCAGCGGCCGGTGTACCAGCCGGTGGGGCGCTCGCCGGTGGCCAGCGCGTGCAGGCGGATCGCTTCCTTTATCTGGGCACGCTCCTCATCGGCCGGCATGTCCTTGTGCTCGACCCATTTGTAGCCATGGCTGGCGATTTCCCAATCGGCCTGCTGCATGGCGCGCAACTGTTCAGGTGCGCGCATCAGCGCGGTTGCGACGCCATAGACAGTGACCGGCACGTCGAGGTCGGTGAACAGACGATGCAGCCGCCAGAATCCGGCGCGGGCGCCATATTCGTAGACCGACTCCATGTTCCAGTGGCGCTGGCCCGGCCACTGCGCAGCACCCGGGATTTCCGACAGAAAGGCCTCGCTCGCGGCATCGCCATGCAGGATGTTGTTTTCGCCGCCTTCCTCGTAGTTGAGCACGAACTGCACGGCAACATTGGCGCCGCCTGGCCAGTTGGCATGGGGCGGGTTCTCGCCGTAGCCGCGCATGTCGCGTGGGTATCGCATGAAGGCCTCCTCGGATGCGCGGTCGCTTCCCGCGCGAATGACTGTGTGTTGACGTCCGACGTCGCGGCATAAGCCCGGCGCCTCATATTCGGTTCACTGTGAAAATCGTATCCAATAATTCGGCGAAAGGACTATGGCAGGCCTCTACGCAACGCCTGTGTCAGCCGCGCGACAGGCGCCGCCTGGTCCCACGGCACCTGGCGCGTTCCAAACTTCGCTGCCATCGCCAGCACCGAGGCAAATTCTTCGACGGCAACCGGCGGCTGGTTCTTGAGCCAGTGCCGGTCGAACACCGGCATGGCGAACTGGCCGGCATGCATCTCGATCCAGACTTTCGCGTCGGGCAGCAACGGCCTGATACCATTCCAGTCGACAAAACCTTCGCCGAGCGGTGCCAGAAAGCGTCGGATACCGTTCTCCTGGAAGCGCATGACGGCATCGTCGACATAAAGCTGAGTGGCATATGGCGCAACACGCCGGGCCGCCGCGACAGGATCTTCCAACCGGCAGAGCACGTTGACCGGGTCGAAGGCCACACCGAGCACATCGGCCCCGATCCTTTCGACCAGCGCCACAATCTCTGATGTTGCTATTTCCTCATGCGTTTTGAGCAGCAGCTTCGAGCCATTCCGGCGCAGGGCCGGAGCGCAGCGGCAAAGCAGCTCAGCTACGCCGTCGAGCTGGGCCTGCCAGCTCACATCGGCCTCGAAGCGATCCTCGATCATGCCGATGATGAAGAACATGTCGCGGATGTCGATGCCGGCGGCGAGCTCGACCAGTCTCTCGATACCTGCCTGCATGTCGCCGCCACCGGCGTCGACGATTGGCTGGCTGCGGGCGGGCAGCGCCGGATTGACGATGCCGAGCATCGACGAGATTTCCAGGCCCAAGCGGTTCGCCTCGGCGCGGGCGGCGGCCAATTCTGCCGGATCGAGCGTCGGGCTGACGTCGAAGAGTGAGTTGAACAGCAGCCCCTGCAGCCCCAGCTTCGCGGCGGCCTGCAGCGCCTCGACAGCAGTGAGGTTCCTACCGCCCGGCAATGAACTCTTGATGATGCCGATCATACTGACGCCTCGCCGGAAAAATGGTGCGCAGCAGCCATCTGGGCGCGTCGGACAGCGGCCAGCCTGGCAGCCCAAGCACTTGGATACTATCCTGTATCAAAAAATCCTTGTCAATGGATACAATCGCTGTCATCAGCATCAAACGGAGTTGCCGCGCCTCGCGCGTATCGAAGGAGCCATCCCATGACCCAGACCTATGAAAGCGTCGCCGGCCTTTCAGTCCACCCGGCGCTGCGCGCCTTCGTCGAGCAGGAGGTGCTGCCCGGCGCCCGGCTTGAACCAGCCGCTTTCTGGAGCGGGCTTGCGGAGATCATTCGCGACCTCGCGCCCCGGCATCACGAACTGCTCGCCATTCGCGACGAACTGCAGGGGAAGATCGATGCCTGGCATCTGGAGCACAAGGGCAAGCCGCATGACGGCACCGCCTACGAGCAATTCCTGCGTGACATCGGCTATCTGGTGCCGGCACCTGCCGCCGACGCCTACCAGGTGGCGACCAAGAACGTCGACGCCGAGATCGGCACCATCGCCGGCCCCCAGCTGGTGGTGCCGCTGTCCAATGCCCGCTACGCGCTGAATGCCGCCAATGCGCGCTGGGGTTCGCTCTATGACGCGCTCTACGGCACCGATGCCATTCCCGCGACCGGTGGCGCCGAAAAGAGCAAGGCGTTCAACCCGGCCCGTGCCAGGCTGGTCATCGCCCGTGTCCGCGAATTCCTCGATCAGGTCGTGCCGCTGGCTGCCGGCCGCCATGCCGACGCTGTCGGCTACATCGTCGAGCACGGCAAGCTGCAGGTGACCTTGGCCGACGGCAAGAAGATCGGCCTTCGTTCGCCCAGCCAGTTTGCCGGCTTCACCGGCCCGCGCCATGAGCCGAGAAGCGTGCTCCTGGTCAATAACGGCCTGCATATGGAGCTGGTGCTCGACCGCGAGCATCAGGTCGGCGCGCTCGACGCCGCCGGCATATCAGACGTGGTCATCGAGGCGGCGATCTCGATCATCATGGATCTCGAGGATGCGGTTTCATCAGTCGACGCCGAAGACAAGATTGTCGTCTACCGCAACTGGCAGCGCCTGATGGACGGCAGCCTGAGCTCGGAATTTGTCCGGGACGGCAAGACCGTCACCCGCAAGCTGGTCGAAGACCGGGTCTTCACCGCACCCGGCGGCGGCACGCTTGTGCTGCATGGCCGTTCGACAATGCTGGTGCGCAATGTCGGCCACCACATGTTCACAGACGCCGTGCTCGACGCGGCCGGCAAGCCGGTGCCCGAGGCAATCCTCGACGCGGCGATCACCGTTGCCAGTGCGGCACAAGACATCCGCGGCGAAAATGCCATACGCAACAGCCGCACCGGTTCGGTCTATGTCGTGAAGCCGAAAATGCACGGCCCCGACGAGGTCGGCCTCTCCGACCTGTTGTTCAAGCGCATCGAGGAGCTCGTCGGCCTGCCCAAATACACGATGAAGATCGGCGTCATGGACGAGGAGCGCCGCACATCAGTCAACCTCGCCGCCTGCATGTCCAAGGTGCGCGACCGCACGGTGTTCATCAACACCGGCTTCCTCGACCGCACCGGCGACGAGATCCACACCTCGATGGAAGCCGGCCCGATGATGCGTAAGGCCGAGATGGCAAGCGCCACCTGGCTGAAGGCCTATGAGGCGAACAGTGTCGATGTCGGCATTGCCCGCAACCTTCCCGGCCGCGCCCAGATTGGCAAGGGCATGTGGGCGGCCCCCGACCAGATGGCCGGCCTGCTCGACAAGAAGATCGCCCATCCGCTGGCCGGTGCCAGCACCGCCTGGGTGCCGACACCGACGGCAGCCGTGCTGCATGCCATGCATTATCACCTCGTCGACGTCGCGGCAGTCCAGGACGAACTGCGCGGCAGGGAGCATGCCTCGCTGACCGATCTGCTGACCATTCCGCTGGCGACCCGCAGCTACAGCGCCGACGAGATCAAGGCCGAGCTCGAAAACAACCTGCAGGGCCTGCTCGGTTACGTCGTGCGCTGGGTCGGCCAGGGCGTTGGCGTGTCGACCGTACCCGACCTCGACGATGTAAGGCTGATGGAAGATCGCGCGACGCTGCGCATCTCTTCCCAGCACGTCGCCAACTGGCTGCGCCACGGCATCGTCGGCGAGACGGAGGTGCGCGAAACGATGCGGCGCATGGCAGCCGTCGTCGACAGGCAGAACGCCGAGACCGAAGGCTACAAGCCGCTGGCACCGGGCTTCGACAGCCCTGCCTTCAAGGCCGCCGAGGACCTTGTCTTCAACGGCCGTACGCAGTCGAGCGGGTACACCGAGCATGTGCTCCATATCAGGCGTCGCGAGACCAAGGCGCTGTCGGCCTGAGGCCTTCGACATCGAGATTGGAAGGCCCCGCTTGTCGGGGCCTTTCTTTTCCCCCAGTCGAACATCGGTTGCACCGACTGCCCGGCTGAGGGAATGTCGGCCGAAAGCAAATCGGCCGGAGGTGCATCATGGGCGCAGGCATCCATCACATCACGCTCATCACCCGCAAGGTGCAGGCCAATGTCGACTTCTATGTCGGTTTCCTCGGGCTCCGGCTGGTCAAGCAGACCGGCGGTTATGAAGACGCGACGCAGCTTCACCTGTTCTATGGCGATGGCGCAGCCAAGCCGGGAACGTTGATCACCTTCCTCGTCTGGGAGGACGGCGGACCCGGCCGCATCGGCCACGGCCAGGCGAGCGAGATATCGCTCGCCATCGATCCGGCCAGCATAGGGTTCTGGCTGACGCGGGCGCTATCGCATCACATCGAGATTTCGGGCCCGATGGAAGAGATGGGCGAGCCGACGCTCAGGCTGAAAGACCCCGACGGAGTGATCGTCAAGTTGGTTGGGGTGGCAGGCTTCCCTGCCCCGGTGGATTGGGACGGTTCGAGCGTTCCGGTCGAGCACGCCATCCGCCGCATCCGCGGCGCCACCATCATGACCGAGGTGCCCGAGCTGACCGAAAGTTTCATTGCCAAGCATTTTGGCTATCGGCCCCAGACGAGCACCGAGTTCATCCGCCGGCTGATTTCCGACTCCGGCGACGTTGTCGATATCCGCGACGCCAAGGGTTTCTGGTCGAGCGCGCCGGGTACCGGCACCATCGACCACATAGCCTTCCGTGCCCAAGACGTCGCCGAGGTCGAACGGGTGCATGGCGAATTGGGCTCCAGCAATTCCTCGATCACCAACGTGCATGACCGCAAGTATTTCTACTCGCTCTATGTGCGCGAACCGGGCGGCACGCTGATCGAGCTGGCGACCGATGCGCCCGGAATGGCGGTGGACGAAGCCCTGGACGAACTCGGCACGCATCTGTTCGTGCCGCCCGACCGCGCCGACAAGATCGATGAGCTGAAGACGATGCTGCCGCAATTCGCCTGGCCGGGCGAGGAGCGCGTCATCTATCGCGAACTGCCTTTCGTGCACCGCTTCTATACGCCCGAAAATGCAGATGGCACGACGATCGTGCTGCTGCACGGCTCGGGCGGCAACGAGACCAGCCTTCTCCCCTTCGCCGCCAAGGCCGCGCCGAATGCCACCCTGCTGGCACTGCGTGGCCGCGCCACCGACGAAGGCGCACCACGCTGGTTTCGCCGCTTCTCGGCCAACAAATTCGACCAGGCCGACATCAGGTCGGAGGCCAAGGCGCTGGTCGCCTTCGTGGAGGGAGCCATCGAGGCTTACCGGCTCGATCCGGCAAAGCTAGTGTTTCTTGGGCACTCCAACGGCGCCAACATGCTGGCTGCCGCCATGCTGTTGCATCCTGGCGCCATCAGGCGGGCGGCGCTGCTGCGCGCAGCGATGGTGCTGGAACAACCGCCGGCGGCCGACCTGTCGGATACCGAGGTGCTGTCGATCGCGGGCGACGTCGACGTGTTCAGCAGCTTCGGCCCCGAACTCGCCGACCTGCTGCGCGACGCCGGCGCCGAGGTCGATGCCCGCACCATATCCTCAGGCCACGCTTTCGAGGCGGCCGATATCGAGATCGTCAGAGACTGGCTGGCCGCTCGCAATCTCTAACGGCGCGCCTTGCCGGGTCATACCAGAGGCTTGAGCCTGGCCTCGATCGACGCCCGCCTGTCCTCGAGGAACGGCGGCAGCGACAAGCGTTCGCCGAGCGTCTCCATCGGTTCATCGACGGCGAAACCCGGGCCGTCGGTAGCGATCTCGAACAGCACGCCGGCGGGCTCGCGGAAATAGAGCGAACGGAAATAGTAGCGCTCGACCTCGCCACTCGACGGCAGCCGAAACTCCTGCAGCCGCGCTGTCCATTCGTGGATCTGCTCGACGTCTGGTGTGCGGAAGGCGACGTGATGGACGCCGCCTGCACCTTGCATCGCTGGATTGAGTTTCGGCTGGACGGTGACGTGCAACTCGGCCGCAGGCCCGCCCTCACCCATTTCGTAGGCATGGACATGGCCTTCGCCATCGGGCGAGGGAAAATCGAGCAGCTTGCGCAGATTCATCACCCTGGTCAGCACCAGCTCGGTGTTGGCGAGGTTGGGCACGCTGATGGTGATCGGCCCGAGGCCCCTGATCTGGTGCTCTGATGGAATTGTACTTGCCGACCACTCGTTGGCCGGTCCCTTGCCGCCGTCGTCGACCAGCCGCAGGCGCTGACCCTCGGGATCTTCGAAGTCGACCGACTTGTAGCCGCCAATGTCCGTTGTCTCCGAGGCGTCGATGCCCTTGGCTGCAAGGTGCTCGCGCCACCAGTCGAGCGACGTTTCGCCGGCGACGCGCAGGCCGGTGCGGCAGATGCTGTGGGTGCCGCGCTTCTCACGCCCCACCGGCCAGTCGAAGAAGGTCAGGTCCGAGCCCGGGCTTGCCTTTCCGTCGGCATAAAACAGGTGGTAGGCGCTGGTGTCGTCCTGGTTGACCGTCTTCTTGACCAGCCGCATGCCCAGCGTCCCTGTGTAGAAGCGCAGGTTACCAGGCGCATCCGCGGTAATGGCGGTGAGGTGGTGAATGCCCGTCAGTTGCAGCGTCATCAGAGCCTCCTGTTACCGGGAAGCCTAGAGATAGCGCCTTTGGGCCGTGGCGGCCACGCTCAATATTGCTCGCGCGGCAGGTGCACGACGAGGCCGTCGAGGGCGGCTGACATCTTGAGCTGGCAGGTAAGCCGGCTCCGCTCCGTCGGGTTCATCAGGCATTCGATCATGCCCTGCTCGGAATCGTCTGCTGCCGGCAGCTTTTCGGTCCAGCTCTCGTCGACATAGCAGTGGCAGGTGCCGCAGGCGCAGGAACCGCCGCATTCGGCGAGGATCTGGTCGATGCCGTTGGCAACAGCCACGGACATAACGCTCTGGCCTTCATTGGCCGTGAGTTCGGTTGCCTGGCCGTCGGCATCGACGAAGGTTACGCGGTACATAAGTCATCTCCTGAATCAGGCCGGGGTCAGCGTCAGGCGCAGCGCCTTGGGGCCACGCACGGACAGGCCGGGCTTGTATTGGGGCTCGGCTTCGGCGAGCGAAATCGACTTCAGCCGCTTGATCAGCGTGGTGAAGATCACCTCCATGTCGAGGCGCGCCAGATGGTTGCCGAGGCAGAAATGGGCGCCGCCGCCGAAAGCGAGGTGACGGTTGGGGTTGCGGGCGACATCAAAGCTGCCGGCGTCTTCGCCGAAGGCTGCCGGGTCGCGGTTGGCGGCGCCATAGAGCAGACCGAACTTGGTGCCGCGCGGGAACGCCTTGCCGCCGACCATGCAGTCGGTGGTCGAGTAACGGTGGAAGAAGGGCAGCGGCGATTCGAAGCGGAACATCTCCTGGATCGCCGTGTGGATCAGGCCCGGATTCTGCCGCAGACGCTCCATCTGGTCGGGAAAGCGCAGCAGCGCATGCATGCCAGAGCCGAGCACGTCGATGGTCGAGCCGTGGCCGGCCATCAGGATAAGCATGCAGGTCGAGACCAGCTCGTCTTCATTGAGGAGACCGGCATCCTGCGCCGCCATCAGGCGGGTGATCAGGTCTTCCTGCGGTGCGGTGCGGCGCTCGGCCATCAGCTTGAGCAGGTAGTGGTAGAATTCGGTCGTCGCCTGCTCGGCCAATGCCTTGCGCTCGTCGGAGCGATTGATGTCAAAGAACTGGACAACCCGTTCCGACCAGACGCGCAGCTGCGGGCAATCCTCATCAGGCACGCCAAGCACGCGGCCGATAATGTGGCCCGGCACCTGGGCGGCGAGGTCCTCGACGAAATCGATCTCGCCCTTGCCTATCAGGCCGTCCACCAACTTGTCGACGAAACTCTGGATCATGCCACGCTGCCGAGCAATGAAAGCAGGCGTGAACTCTCGGAACACCTGCTTGCGCAGCCGGTCGTGCACGTCGCCGTCGCTGTCGAGCATGGAGAACTGCACGAAGCGCTGATGGTGTGGCATGTCGAGCCAGTTCTGCCGGCGCTTCTGCTCAATGATCTCTTCTTCGGACATGAAGAATTCGGGCGAACGCACCATCGAGTTGTCGCGGGCGATGCCGGCGACGTCGTCGAAGCGGGCGACCAGCCACATGTCGAAGTCGGGGAAGAACTGCGGCTCACCCTTGTCGCGCAGCGCCGCATAGGCCGGATAGGGGTTCTGGGCGAAGGCGCGCGACAGCGGCTCGAATGCCGTGCCTGATTCGCTTGCCTTTGGGGTAGCGGTCGCCATCTTGTCGCTCCAACTGGATTGCCACCACGATGCGGCAGCTGTCGTCACAGGCTAGCGCCAACGGCGCCGATATGAATGCACCCCAGTCGCGCCTTGATGGATAAAACTCGCATCGTCGGTGACATGCCATTACAACGCTGGCAACGGACGAGCTTACCGGCCTGCGCAAAAATGACCAAAGACCACTGCGACGAGATCCTGTTTCACACGCCTGGGCGGCACGCCGAGGCCTATCCCTACAAGATCCTGGTCGCCGGGCGCACGCACTTCACCGAAAACGACGGGCTGGTGACGCGCCGCTTCCACCACCACACGCTGATCCTGACCATGTCAGGCCGCGGCCTGATCGAGATCGCCGGTCAGCGCTTCGCCGCCGGAGCCGGCAGCGTCGTCTGGCTCGATACGGCGATGCAATATGCCCATGGCTGCCACGCCGAGGCCGACCATTGGCACTATTTCTGGATGAGTATCGACGGCCACGGCCTCGACGCCGTGTTCGCCTTCCTGCGTGTCGGCCAGTCGCCGGTCTTTTCGGGATCGAACACTGCCGAGTCGCTGTTCGAGCAGGCGATCGGCACGCTCGGCCATCGCAGCCAGACCACCGACGCGCTGTCGAGCGCCATTGTCGGCCAGCTGATCGCGCTGCTGGTCGCCGAGCGCGGCGAGCAGGAGGAAGACAGCAGCGAGCGCATCCAGCGGCTGATGCGGGCGCTGAGGGCCGACATCGCCCGCAACTGGCAAATCGAGGACATGGCGGACATTTCCAGCCTCAGCGCCTCACAGTTGCACCGCCAGTTCCGCCAGAAGACCGGCACCACGCCGATGGACTGGATGCGCCACGAACGCATGAACCTCGCCAAGCGGCTTTTGACCTCCTCCGATGCCAAGATCTCGGCGGTGGCCTTGAGCTCAGGCTATGCCGATCCCTATCATTTCAGCCGCGACTTCCACCGCATTTCAGGCCAGTCGCCGAGCGAGTTTCGACGCGCACGCGGGCAGTGACGCATCCGCAACCCTGGCCCATGTCCTGCCCGTCGACATGCCAGATGGTTTCGGGCAGGCTGCGGTCAATCCAAACCAGCAAGATGAGCACGCCGCATGACATCGAAGCCAGCCGTCTACGAATTCAACGCGGCGATCGTGCGCGAGCCGGCGCGCTCGGTGGTCAACGGCCTGCGCGCCGACGATCGCGGCAACCCGACCTATGATGGCGTCAAGGCGGAGCACGCGGCCTACATCACAGCCATGCAGGCGGCGGGCGTCGAGGTCACGGTGCTGCCGGCGCTGGATAACTTCCCCGACTCGATCTTCGTCGAGGACCCCGCACTGGCTTTCCCTGAGGGTGCGATCCTGCTCCGGCCCGGCGCCGAGACCCGGGTCGGGGAAACCGCAGAAATCGCCCCGACACTGAAGGCGATGTTCAGCACCGTGCTCGACCTGCCGTCATCAGGCTTCGCTGACGGTGGCGACGTGCTGACCACGCCCCGGAGCGTGATGATCGGGCTGTCGGCCCGCACCGACCGCGCCGGTGCCGAAGGCCTCGTCGCCAGCCTCGACCGCCTCGGACGCAAGGGCGAGATCGTGCAGACCCCGGAAGGCGTGTTGCATTTCAAAACCGACTGCTCGCTGCTCGACGAAGAGACGATGCTGACCACCGAAAGGCTCGGCCGTTCTGGTGTGTTCGATGGCTTCCGGCAAGTCACCATCCCGGCAGGTGAGGAGCCAGCCGCCAACGCGCTGCGTGTCAACGGCGTGGTGATGGTGGGTTCCGACTATCCACGCACAATCGAGATGCTCGACCGGCTCGGCTACAATGTGGTGCCGCTCAAGACGACCGAGATCGGCAAGATCGACGCCGGCCTATCCTGCATGTCGCTGCGCTGGCATCGGCCAGCCAGCTAAGCGGAGCTTTTGGCGTTGCAGTCGCACGCCGTGACGCTGGGCGATCGTTTTATATATGCACAGACATGCATCACACGTATCGGTCAAGGAAGATCGCTACTCGTTCGGCTGATTAATCTTTCGACCCTTTGATCCACCCCGCAGCGATTGACAGATCCATGCATTTTCATGAATATGCATTTTCATAGATATGCAGCTCGACGCCCGGCAAGCCTGGCGGCCCTGAGGGGCGTCGAGCCATGGTGGCAGCGGTCTTGCCACGCCTGGGAGGGTCGACATGGCGGAACGGTCTTTTGCGCGGGAGGTCGAAGACCTCAAGCTCGGTGAGGGCGATCTCTTTCGCGGCGAGGGCATCCTCGCCATCACCAAGGCGCTGCTGCAGTCCGGCGTCTCTTATGTCGGCGGCTACCAGGGTTCGCCGATCTCGCATCTGATGGACGTTCTCGCCGATGCCAAGCCGGTGCTCGACGAGCTCGGCGTGCATTTCGAGTCTTCCGCTTCCGAAGCCGCTGCGGCCGCCATGCTGTCCGCCTCGGTGATGTACCCGCTGCGTGGCGCGGTGACCTGGAAATCGACCGCCGGCACCAATGTGGCCTGCGATGCGCTGACCAACCTGGCGTCGAGCGGCGTCAAGGGCGGCGCGCTGATCATCCTCGGCGAGGACTATGGCGAGGGCTCGTCGATCCCGCAGGAACGCAGCCATGCCTTCGCTATGAAGTCGCAGATGTGGCTGCTCGACCCGCGCCCCAATCTCGAATCGATCGTCAAGTCGGTCGAAGACGGTTTCGAGCTGTCGGAAGCGTCCAACACGCCCGTGATGATGCAGGTGCGCATCCGCGCCTGCCACGTGCATGGCCAGTTCGTCGCCAAGGACAACAAGCGTCCCGAATTCACGATCAAGGAGGCGCTGGAGAATCCGGTGCGCGATCTCGACCGCATCGTGCTGCCGCCGGTGTCGATCACCGTGCATGACCGCGAGAAGATCGAGAAACGCTGGCCGGCGGCCATCGATTTCATCAAGAGCCGCAAGTTGAACGAATGGTTCGGCCCCGACGCGGGTGATGTCGGCATCATCCTGCAAGGCGGCATGTACAACTCGGTGATGCGGGCGCTGCAACTGCTGGGGCTCGCCGACGCCTACGGCAACACAGCAATCCCGCTCTATGTGCTCAACGTCACCTATCCGCTGATCGACGACGAGGTGTCGGCATTCTGCGCCGGCAAGCGCGCCGTGCTGATGGTAGAGGAAGGGCACCCCGACTATCTCGAGCAGGCGGTGAACTCGATCCTGCGCCGGCGCGACATCAACACCAGGCTCGCCGGCAAGGGTGTGCTGCCGATCCGCGGCGACTATACGGCGGCCGTGCTGATGAACGGCATCCAGGCGTTTCTCGAGGAGCATGCCGTAGCCCTTCTCGGCAACCGCCCGCCGTTGCCCAGCGCCGATGCGGTGCTTGCCGATCCGAAGGTCAAGGCGCTTAACGCCGTCGTGCCCGCGCGCCCCGCTGGCTTCTGCACCGGCTGTCCGGAACGGCCGATCTTCGCCGCCATGAAGCTCGTCGAGCAGGAGCTCGGCGAACACCACGTCTCGGCCGACATCGGCTGCCACCTGTTTTCCATCCTGCCGCCGTTCAACATCGGCGGCTCCACCATGGGCTACGGCCTCGGCCCGGCCTCTGCCTCGGCCTTCAATGTCGACGCCGGCAAGCGCGCCATCTCGGTGATGGGCGATGGCGGCTTCTGGCACAACGGGCTAACCACCTCGGTCGGCAACGCCGTCTACAACAAGCATGACGGCGTCATCATGGTCGTCGACAACTACTATTCGTCGGCGACCGGCGGGCAGGACATATTGTCGTCACGCGCCGACAATCCGGAGCGCTCGACCAACAACTCGATCGTCAAGGCGGTAAAGGGCATCGGCGCCAAATGGGTGCGCCAGATCGACCGCACCTATGATGTGGCGAAGATGCGCGACACGCTGAAGGAGGCGCTGACCTCGAAGGAGGAAGGGCCGAAGATCATCGTCGCCTCCTCTGAATGCATGCTCAACCGTCAGCGGCGCGAGAAGCCGCTATTCTCCAAGGCTGTCAAGTCGGGCCAGCGCATGGTGCGCGAACGCTTCGGCGTCGACGAGGACACCTGCACCGGCGATCATGCCTGCATCCGCCTGTCAGGCTGTCCGTCGCTGTCGCTCAAGCATACCGACGACCCGCTGCGCGACGATCCGGTGGTGGCGATCGACAACACTTGCGTCGGCTGTGGCAATTGCGGCGAGGTCTCGGAGGCGGCAGTGCTATGCCCGTCCTTCTATCGCGCCGACATCATCTACAACCCCACCCGGCGCGACCGTTTCGCAGCCAGACTGCGCAACGCCGTCATCGGCTTCCTGCAGCGCCGCCGCGAAGCCAGGCGCGTGGTCTTCGGGTGAACGACATGAGCAGTCCGATGACCACCATAGCCGCCGACGACAAGCCGATCTCGATTGCCATCCTCGCCATGGGCGGGCAAGGCGGCGGCGTGCTCGCCGACTGGGTGGTGGCGCTCGCCGAGGCCGAGGGCTGGGTCGCCCAGTCGACCTCGGTGCCCGGTGTTGCCCAGCGCACCGGTGCCACGATCTATTATGTCGAGATGCTCAAGCCGAAGGACGGCCAGATGCCGGTGCTGTCACTGATGCCGACGCCCGGCGACGTCGATGTCGTGCTGGCAGCCGAATTCATGGAAGCCGGCCGCTCGATGCTGCGTGGACTGGTCACGCCGGACAAGACGACGCTGATCGCCTCGACGCATCGATCCTATGCGGTCGGCGAAAAGGAAGTGCCGGGCGACGGCACCGGCGATCCGCTCGCCGTCGCCGATGCTTTCGGCGTCGCGGCCAGGAAGACTATTGTCTTCGACATGCAGACGCTGGCCGAAAAGAATGGCAGCGTCATCTCGTCGGCGATGTTCGGCGCCTTGGCCGGCGCCAATGTCCTGCCGTTCACGCGCCAGGCCTTCGAGGCTGCGGTGCGCGCCGGCGGCAAGGGCGTCGAGGCCAGCCTGCGTGCCTTTGGCGCCGCATTCGACAGAGCCCGCGACGGCACGCCTGATAAACTGGCCAGGAAGCCTGAAAAGCTGCTGCCGGACGCACCTTTGTCGGTCGGCCATCCAAAGCTCGACCGGCTGCTCGACCGCATCCATTCCGAGTTCCCGCCAGTGCTGGCGCCGATGCTTTATGCCGGCGCGAAGAAGCTCGTCGACTTCCAGGACCCGCGTTATGCCGAGGAGTATCTCGACACCGCGTCGCGCCTGCTCACGCTTGACCGAAACGCCGGCGGCGAAACGAGGAACTTCGGCTTCAGCCAGGAGATCGCCAAATATCTCGCCATCGCCATGGCCTATGACGATGTCGTGCGGGTCGCCGACCTCAAGACGCGCGCGACGCGGTTCGAACGCGTCCGCAAGGAGATCGGCGCTACCGGCGAGCAACTCGTCTACACCACCGAATACATGCACCCGCGCGCCGAGGAGGTTGTCGGCACGATGCCGGCGTCCCTCGGCCAGTTCATCGAGAACCGCCCGGCGCTGCTCAAGTTGCTGGAGCGCCTGTTCAGCAAGGGCCGGCGCGTGCGCACCGGTACCGTCGGCTGGTTTTTGGCCCTCTATGCGCTCTCCAGCCTGAAGCCGATACGCCGCACCATGCTGCGCCACAAGCGCGAGATGGCGCATATCGCAAGCTGGCTGGAAATGGCGTCATCCCTGCTGCCCGCCAATTATGAGCTGGCGTCAGCGGTGGTCGGCAGCCGTCGGCTGGTGAAGGGCTATTCCGACACCCACAGCCGCGGCCAGGGCAAGTTCGACAAGGTGCTGTCGGCAGTGCCCCTGCTCAAGGGGCGTGAGGATGGCGGAACCTGGCTCAAGCGCCTCGTTCAGGCGGCGTTGCAAGACGAGGCCGGCAAGTCGCTCGACGGCGCATTGGCGACGGTCCGCAGCTTCGCCTGACGCGCTCGCGCCGTAGCTTAAGTCTCGGCGTCGGCCTTTCCGTCGCCGTTCTTGACCGTTGCGTCACCGCCGCCGCCGATCCGGTCGATGTTGCGCAGGACCTTGTGCAGCGTGACGATGAAAGCGTCGTATTCGTCGGGCTCGATGCCCTCGAACAGCTGCGAGAAGATGCCGAACAGCACCGGCCAGAACTGCTGGAAGACGTCGCGGCCAGCGTCGGTGATGTGCACTTCGCGCACGCGCATGTCGTCAGCGCGCGACTGGCGGCGGACAAAGCCCTGCTCCTCCAGCGCGTCGAGCGTACGGCTCATCGTCGACTGTTCGACAACCGCGAGGAATGACAGCTCATTGACGGTAAGCCCGGGCGAGATGGTCAAGAGCGCGATCGCCCGCATCTTCGGCGTGGTCAGGTCGAGCGGGCGCAGCCGTTCCTGCAGGTTGGCGTTGTAGCTTGCCGACAGGCGGTTGATGAGGTGCGGGGCAAAGCGGTTGAGCCCGATTTCGCCGAGGCTGGGCAGACGGTTGCCATCTCCAGCTTCCCTGAACGACCCGGTGAAGTATTTCGTGATCATTGCTACCCGTTCGGCTCGATGGAGTTCGACGCTGTCCGGATTGCCATGAAGCCGATTATCCGGCAACCGTCCAGAGCGTCTCACCTGGCATCAAATGAAAAGGCCGGGCGCCACAAGGCAACCCGGCCCTACGCCTCGAGATGGCTGGTACCCATTCATCTCGAGGCGACAGCGGCGGTGGGAGCCGCCGCAGTCCCCACTGAGGCCCGATCAGGCGCGTGGCGCGAGCGCGAAGGCGCGCACCGGGCTGCCAGTGCCGCCGACAATCTTGAGCGGCGCCACGACCAGAACGGCACCGGTGGCTGGCAGCTTGTCGAGGTTGCACAGGCTGGCGAGGCCGTAGCTGCCGACTTCGAGCAGCAAGCTGTGCGCGGGGAACGGCGGATCCATCGCCACCGCGCTGCCGGCATCGGTGCCGACGCATTCGTTGCCGAAACCGAGCACGCCGCGCTCGACCAGCAGACGAACGCAGTCGACGCTCGGCCCGGGCGTATGCGGGCCATTGTCGTCTGCGTTCAGGAAGGCCTCGGTCGAGGTGTTGCGCGGATACCAGTCCGAGCGCATCAGCACCCAGGCGCCACGCGGAATTTGACCGTGCACCGCCTCCCAGGCCTTTACGCCATCGGCGGTCAGCAGGAAGTCCGGATTGCCGGCGACCTCCTTTGAACAGTCGATAACGACGCAAGGTGCTACGAATGACTGCGGCGACACGGTGTCGGTGGTGCCCTGGGCGACATCCTTGCCGGAGATCCAGTGCACCGGGGCATCGAAATGGGTGCCGGTGTGCTCGCCGAGCTCCATCCAGCCCCAGGCCCACCAAGGACCGTTGGCATCATAGCGCGAGATCTCGTGCATCTTGAACTTCGGCGTGTTCTTGGCGAAGTCCGGCGGCAGGTACAGGACCGGCGTATCTGGCCCCAGCGGTGCGGTCAGGTCGACGATCTGGACCGCGCCCGTGGCGATTGCCGACGCGAAATCCGCCAACGTCTGGTTGGCTGTCATCTTGGCTCTCCTCCTCTTTGCCCGGTCCGGAAGGCCAGGTTTGTTTCAGCCTAATCAAGTCATATGCATTTGCAAATATTATTTTTGCCTAGATGCCAACAAGGCTGGCATCCTTCAAGCTCGAATATCCCCGTATGCATGGTTTCGGTGGGGTTTGACTGACCAAGGGGCAGCTGTCGAGATGCCAGCGTGCCTGATCTTGGCCCCGGCAGGCCGCTGCATTGTGCCTGCTTTCGCCTTCAGGGCAGGTGAAAATCTTCCGAGCCGGCACAAATTCGACAAAAATCCGAAATTCGGACGCTTCGCTTTCCTCCTGCGTTAGGCGGCTACGAAAGACGCTGCTAAATAAATCAAACGTCTGATTACAATCACGTATTTCGGCATTTCCTCCGCCGTTGCGGTCTCAACTCCAGTCTTCCGGCCTCGCTTTACAACCGCAAAATTTTGTGCGCTTATGATCAAATGATGGAAGTGAGGAACGTTTCCGCGACGGCTTGACCAACGGGGCACCAAGGCCTGAGACGAGCACGCGGCTGCCATCATCCATACAAGGGGAACGGACTGATGAACAAAACCAAGGGCCTGATGCTGGCCAGCCTGCTTGCAGCCACCGCATTTTCCACCACCTCGGCAATGGCCCAGGACGCCGCTTGCCCGGTCAAGATCGGCGGCGTGCTGTCGCTGACGGGATCGATGGGTGCGGTGGGCAAGGCCATCGGCAACAGCGCACAGCTCGCCATCGCCAACATCAACGAAGGCGGCGGCGTCAAGGGCTGCCAGGTCGAGTTCGTGCTGCGCGACGATCAGGGCCAGCCCAATGTCGGCGTCGACGCCGCCAAATATCTCGTCGATGTCGAGGGCGTGAAGGCACTGTCGGCGAGCATCGGCAGCGGCGTCACCATCCCGATCCTGACCTCGGTATCGGCTCCGTCGCAGATCCCCCAGATCGCCTGCTGCTCGTCAGCCCCGGTGCTGACGACGATGGCGCAGGAAGGCAAGACCGGCGGCTTTTTCTTTCGCACCTTCCCGGTGGTCAAGAACCTCTCCTACCTGCCGGCCAAGATCGCGGCCGACCGCGGCCTCAAGCGCATCGCGATGATCTATGTGAACACCGACTACGGCGCGAGCTTGGTCAAGGATTTCACCAAGGCGACCGAGAAGTTCGGCGGCGAAGTGGTCAAGGCTGTCGCCTTCAACGAAAACCAGGCGTCTTATCGCGCCGAAGTTTCGGCGGCGCTGGCCGAGAAGCCCGATGCGATGTTCATCGTCGCCTTCCCACAGGACGGCGCCACCATCGCCCGCGAATGGATCTCGCTCGGCGGCACGCAGCAGCTGATCCTCAACAACGCGCTGCGCAGCCCCGACTTCGTCAAGGCGGTCGGCGCCAAGTACCTGACCAAGGCGTTCGGCACTGACAACACCTCGACCCAGAGCGCCACGCTCGACGAGTTCAAGGCGGCGTTCAAGGCGGCTTACAACATCAGCGCCGACGGCCCTGGCATTTCCAACGAATATGATGCCGTAACGATCCTCGGCCTTGCCATGAACATCGCGCCCGACCTGTCCGGCCCTGCGATCCGCGATGCGATCCGCAAGACCCAGACGCCTGGCGGCGAGGTCATCGGCACCGGCCCGGCAGAGTTCAAGAAGGCACTGGAGCTGGTCAAGGCCGGCAAGCCGATCAAGTATGTCGGCGCGCTCGGTCCAATCGAGTTCGACGTCAACGGCGACATCAGCGGCCCCGCGCTGACCTGGCACATCGAGGGCGAGGAACTGGTCATCGACAAGACCATCAGCGCCGAGGATATGGCGAAGCTGCTGGCGGAAATCGACGGCTAAGGCAGCGGCAACAGGTACGGGACGGGCATGACCAGCTACACGCTTTCCCATTGGGGCACCTACGAGGTCGAACCCCGCGGGAATGGCTTGCTCGCCCTCAAGCCGTTCGGGCGCGATCGGGACCCGAGCCCGATCGGCCTTTACCAACTCGACCCGGCGCTCGACAGGCTCCGGGTCCGACGCCCGGCGATACGCAAGAACTGGCTCGATCACGGCCCTGGCACTGCAGCGGAACGACGCGGCAGCGATCCCTTCGTCGAGGTCGAATGGGACCTCGCCCTCGACCTCGCAGCCGGCGAGATCGACCGGGTCCGGACGAGCCACGGCAATGCGTCGATCTTCGGTGGCTCCTATGGCTGGTCGAGTGCCGGCCGCTTTCACCACGCGCAAAGCCAGGTGCACCGCTTCCTGAATGCCGCCGGCGGCTATGTCCGGCATGTCGATTCCTACAGCCTGGGCGCTGCCAACGTCGTGCTGCCGCATATCGTGGCCAGCATGGACGAACTGATGGCCGGCCATTCCTCCTGGGACACGCTGGCCGCGCATTGCGAGCTGTTCGTCAGCTTCGGCGGCGTGCCGGTCAAGAATGCGCAGATCAATGCCGGCGGCGTCGCCCTGCACGGCGTGCCGGCGGGCCTTGCCGGCATGCGCGCGGCCGGCACCCGCTTCGTCAATATCGGCCCGGTGCGCGACAATTTCGGCGCCGTCTCCGATGCGGCCGAATGGATCGCCTGCCGACCCAACACCGACACCGCCCTGATGCTGGCGCTGGCCTGGGTACTCTACAGCGAAGACCTGCACGACGAGGCCTTCCTCGACCGCTGCTGCACGGGTTTCGAGAACTTCGTCCCCTACCTCACCGGAGCCACCGACGGTGTGCCGAAGACACCCGAATGGGCCGAAGAGATCAGCGGCGTGCCTGCCGGAACCATCGTCGATCTTGCCCGCCATATGGCATCGGCACGCACGATGCTCAATGTTTCGTGGTCGATGCAGCGCGCCAGCCATGGCGAACAACCCTACTGGATGGTGGTGACGCTGGCGGCAATGCTCGGCCAGATCGGGAAGCCTGGCGGCGGTTTCGGCGTCGGTTATGGCGCGGCAAATCTTGTCGGCAGCGCCCACACCCGCATCAAGGGGCCGACGCTGTCGCAGCTCAAGCCGGGCATTCCCGACTTCATTCCGGTCGCCCGCATCGCCGACATGCTGCTCAATCCCGGCGCGCCCTTCACCTACAACGGCAAGACGCAGACCTACCCCGACATCCACCTGATCTATTGGGCCGGCGGCAACCCGTTCCACCATCACCAGGATCTCAACCGCCTGCTCAAGGCCTGGCAGAAGCCCGACACAGTCATCGTCAACGAGCAGTACTGGACGCCGACGGCCAAGCGCGCCGATATCGTCTTGCCGGCGACAATCTCGCTCGAACGCGACGATATCGGTTCCGCCACGCTGGAGGCCTTCATCGTTGCCATGAAGCAAGCAGTGCCGCCGGCGGGAGAGGCGCGCGACGACTACGCCATCTTCGCCGAATTGGCCGAGCGGCTCGGCTGCGGCGAAACCTTCTCCGAAGGGCTCGACGCGACGGGCTGGCTGTCGCGGCTCTACGAGGAATGCCGGCCACTCAATCGCGCGCGCGGGCTCGACCTGCCCGATTTCGAAACCTTTTGGCGCGACGGGCTGATCGACCTGACCCCGCTCGACCAGCCGGTCACCATGCTTGCCGATTTCGTCGCCGATCCGGAGCGCAAACCGCTCGGTACACCGTCGGGCAAGATCGAGATCTTCTCGCAGCGTATCGCCGGCTTCGGCCTGGACGACTGCCCCGGCCATGCGACATGGATGGCACCGGTGGAGTGGCTGGGCGCCGGGCTCGCCACCAGATATCCGCTGCACCTTCTGACCGACCAGCCGGCGCGCCGGCTGCACAGCCAGCTCGACGCCAGCCCCCACAGCGCCGGCGGCAAGTCGAATGGGCGCGAGCTGGTCTACATGAACCCTCGGGATGCTGCGCAACGCGGGCTGGAACAAGGACAGATCGTCGAGCTGTTCAACGACCGCGGCCGCTGTCTGGCCGCCGTCACCATCACCGGCGACATCATGCCCGGCGTGGTGCGGCTCAACACCGGCGCCTGGTTCGATCCGGACCCCGTGACCGGGCTCGAAAAGCACGGCAACCCGAACGTGCTGACGCTCGACATGCCGGCGTCCGGCCTGTCGCAAGGCTGCAGCGCCCAGACGTGCCTTGTAGAGATCGCCGCCTTTGCCGGCCCGCTTCCACCTGTCACCGCCTTTTGCCTGCCGGACTTCGCGACATCATGACCACCGCACAGAGCGCGCCGCACCAACACATGCGTACTGTGTGGTGGCAAACCGCCAATCCGGCCCCTGTCACCCAGCCCTTGCGCGCTGCAAGCAAGGTCGACGTGGCAATCATCGGCGCCGGCTTCACCGGCCTGACCGCTGCACTCCACCTCGCCCGACGCGGCGCGCGTGTCGCCGTGCTCGAGGCGGAGACGATCGGCAGCGGCGCGAGCGGACTCAATGCCGGTTTCGTGGTGCCGAATTTCGCCAAGGCCGACCCTGCGGCGGTGGTTCGCAAGCTTGGCGAGGAACGCGGCTACAGACTGCTGCAGATGATCGGTGGCGGCGCCGATCGCGTCTACGCGACCATCCACGAACATGGCATCGCTTGCGATGCCGAGCAGGTCGGCTGGATGCATGTCGCGCATTCGGAAAAGATGCTCGGCATCCTCGAACACCGGGCGCAGGCCTGGCAGGCGCTGGGCCGTCCGGTGCGCATGCTCAATGGCGGCGAGGCGCGCCGCCGCGCCAGCCTCAGGCACAATGCCGGCGCCCTCATCGATGAGAGCGGCGGCACACTGCATCCGCTCAACTACGCCTATGGATTGGCGAGTGCTGCCATCAAGGCCGGTGCATCGATCCACGAACACGCACCTGTCCAGGCCGTGGAGCGGTCGAACGATGGCTGGCGGCTGACCAGCGGACAAAGCACGATCGACGCCGATAAGGTCCTGCTGTGCACCAATGCCTCGGAACAGGGCGCCGCCCGCCGCCTCGGCCGCATCGTCGTGCCGCTGCGCGTCTATCAGATTGCCACCGCCCCGCTCGACGAGGTCACTGTGCGGCGTATTTCGCCGGAGCGGAACCCCGTCGCCGACACGCGTGCCAATCTCTTCACCTTCAGGCTCGACCGCGACAACCGGCTGATCAGCGGCGGCATGTCGATGCTTCCGCTTGGCGCCGAGGCGCGCATGGCCGCGATGGTCGCCGGGCGCCTGCAGGCCGAGCTCGGCTTGCCTCGACCGCCTGCCGTCGAAAGCATCTGGCGCGGCACCGCCGCCATGACCACCGACTTCCTGCCACATGTCTATGAGTTCGGCCCGCGCTTCATCGGCGGCATCGGCTGCAACGGCCGAGGTATCGCCTTGACCGCCATGCTCGGCGAGGTGCTGGCCGACGCTGCGTCAGGCACGCCGCTCGACGCGTTGCCGATCCCCGAGGCTTCGCCGCGCGCCCTGCCGTTTCGCAGTTTCGCCGCTGCAGCCCCGTCGGTCGCCATCGCCCAGGCCAGGTGGCAGGACCGGCGCCAGGGATTGTAATCGCCCGCTAGCGCGGCATATCTCTGTCTGGCCTCGCAAAGGAGCCGTTTCGATGCTGATCCTCAACCGGCAGGCTGTCGCCGCCGCCTTGCCCATGGCCGACTGCATCGATGCGATGCGTACAGCGTTGTCGGACTTTGCCACCGGAAGCTACCGGCTGTTTCCGCGCCAGCAGCTCAATGCCGGCCCCGGCGAGGTGCTGATGGGGCTGATGCCGACATTCTCGCAAGCAGGCGGCGAGAAGCTCTGGTGCCTGAAGGATGTGCTGGTCGCTCACGACAATGCGGCGCGTGGCCTCGACAACCACCAGGGCGCCGTGCTGCTCAATGACGGCGAAACCGGCCAGTTGCGCGCCGTGCTCGACGCCACCGAAATCACCGCCCGGCGCACCGCCGCGACCTCTGCCGTGGCAACCGCGACCCTGGCCCGGCCCGGCGCCAGGACGGTTGCCATCCTCGGAACCGGCACGCAGGCCGAGACGCATATCGAGGCACTGCGCCATGTCATACCGGACGCAGCCTTCGTGCTCTGGGGCCGCTCGCGCGACAAGCTCGTGGAACTTGCCCGCAAGAGCGGCGGCGCGGTGGCCGACAGCGCGCAGGCCGCGGTCGCAGATGCCGACGTCGTCTGCACCTTGACCGGCTCGAAGGAACCTATCGTCGAGCTCGGCTGGCTGAAGCCGGGCTGCCACATCAATGCCGTCGGCTCGAGCAACCGAGCGGCCCGCGAGCTTGGCGACGACATCGTCGCCACTTCCGCCTTCTTCGTCGATTCGCGCAGCCAGGCCGCCGTCGAGTGCGGCGAGCTGCTGCAGCCGCTCGAGCGCGGCGTGATCGGTCCCGACCATGCCCGTGCCGAGCTCGGCGAGGTGCTTGCCGGATTGCATCCGGGGCGGTCTTCACCGCGGGAGCTTACGGTGTTCAAGTCGCTCGGCATTGCCGTGGAGGATGCAGCGGCGGCCATCCGCGCCGTGAAGAACGCGACCGACAGGGGCCTCGGCCAAAGGATCGACTGGTAGAGCCATCGCGGGCAAACAGTTCATGCGCGCCGTGCCGGCTTGATACCGTACGGCGCGATTTCTATGCTATGTACGAATTCATCGTTTGATCAAAAAAGGATGCTGGATGAGCGTCGATTTCCTGGAGCCCGTGTCGTCGCGCTCGACGATTCAGGACGGTATCTATCGCCAGCTGCGCAAGGCGCTGATGTCGGGCCATTTCGACCCCGGCCAGACACTGACCATCGCCATGCTGTCGGACACGTTCAAGACCAGCCACATGCCGGTGCGCGAGGCGCTGCGTCGCCTGATCGCGGAAAACGCGCTTGTGGTGCTGACCACCGGCTCGGCGCAGGTTCCCACCGTCAGCCTGGCCGCCCTGGACGATCTGTGCCTGACGCGCATCGCACTGGAAACGCTGGCGACCAAGCTCGCCACCGAGCGTTCGACGCCCGCCGACCGCAAGACCTTCCGGCATCTCGTCGAAGAGCATGAGGCGGCCGCCAACGACCGCAACCTCGAGGACATGATGGTCCGGAACCAGGAGCTGCATTTCGCCATCTACGAGTGCTGCGGCTCGCCCGTCATCATCCAGTTCATCCAGAGCCTGTGGCTGCGCTTCGGCCCCTACATGCGCATGTTGTCCGGCCATATCGAGCCGGTGTTGATCTCCGGCAAGTACCAGCCGAGCTCGCACCATCGCGACCTGATCGAGGCGATGGATGCCGGTGACGCGCGTGGCGCCGCCAAGGCGATCAAGGGCGACATCGAGACGACGCAGGCGTTGCTGCGCCGCCTGTGCAAGGAAACTGTCGAGACGAACTGACGGGCCGGCGCGCCGGCGCCGGCCCTTGCTGTCAGGCCGCTCAGACGGCGTGGCGCGAGGTGACCGGTTGCTCGCCGATCAGGCCGCGTGGGCGCAGCAGCAGCACCAGCACCAGCGCCAGGCCGATGATCATCGCCTGGGCGGCACCGCCATAGATCTGGAGCTGCACCGGCAACATCTTCGACGCCACAGCACCAATGACGCTCCAGATGCCCCAGACGACGATCGCGCCGAGGATGGCGCCGCGATTGTTGCCGCTGCCGCCGATGATCAGCATCGCCCAGATCTGGAAGGTCAGGATCGGCAGGAAGTCGAACGGGCTGACGAAGCCGATGAAGCTGGCATAGAGCGCGCCTGCAAGGCCCATCAGCGTCGAGCCGATGACGAATGCCTGCAGGCGGAAGCTGCGGGTGTTCTTGCCCAGCGTCTCGGCCGCGACCTCGTCCTCGCGAATTGCCTTGAGCACGCGTCCCCATGGCGATCGCGCGATGCGCTCAAGCGCGACATAGGCGACGGCAAGGATCGCAACGATGACGGCGAGGTAGCCGAGATTGTTGGCCAGCGGCGTGGCAAACAGGCCGCGGAACGGGTTGGGGATCGAGGCGATGCCCATCGTGCCGCCGGTCAGTGCCTCGAAGTTGGTGGCGACGAGCTGGATGGTGACGGCGATGCCGAAGGTGGCGACAGCGAGGTAGTCGCCGCGCAGCCGGACCGTTGCCAGTCCGGTGATGAGCGCCGCAAGTGCTGCGGCCGCCATCGCGCCGACCACGCCGACGATCCAGGGCAGTTCGAAATTGCCAAGCAGTTCCGGCCGCGGTGGTGCCGTCAGGATCGCAAAGGTGTAGGCGCCGATGGCGTAGAAGCCGACGATACCAGCGTTGAACAGGCCGGTGCCGCCCCATTGCAAGTTGAGCCCAAGCGTCGCGATGCCGAGTATCAGCGCAACGGTGAGGAAGAATACGAGATACGAAACAAATCCAATCATCTGAGCCTCACACGCGTGCCGACCTGGAGAACAGGCCCTGCGGCCTGAGATAGAGGATGATGAGCAGCAGGCCGAAGGGCACCGCCGCCTTGTAGCCGGTCGGAATGACCAGCGCCGACAGGCTTTCGGTGAGGCCGACGATCAGGCCGCCGGCGACCGCGCCAAACAGGCTGCCGGTACCGCCGAGGATCGCCGCCGTGAACAGCGCCAGAAGCATGTTGAAGCCCATCTCCGGACGGATCTGCACGGTCAGGCCAGCAAATACGCCGGCTATTGCGGCAAGGGCGCCGCTCAGCATCCAGGTCCAGCGGACCACCTTGGCAATGTCAATGCCGCAGACCTGCGACAATGCCGGGTTCTCGGCCATCGATCGCATGGCGACGCCGATGCGGCTGTGTTTCAGGAACAGGTGCAGTGCCACGACCAGCGCCACGGTCAGCGCCAGGACGAGCACCTGGTCGGGCATCATCCTGACGTTGGGCAGGATCTCCAGCGAGATCTGCAGCTCCTGGCCATAATAGTGGGCGTCGGCACCCCAGACGAAGAGCACCAGATTGCGCAGGATCAGCGCGATGCCGAAGCTGGCGAAGACCAATGTCAGGCTGCTTGCGCGGCGCTTTCTGAGCCTGGAAAACACCAGCGTGTCGGCGGCGATGGCGATCAGCCCGGTGCCGATGCAGGAGACGACGATTGCCACGAGCAGCGGCCAGCCGAAGGAAAACGGGCCGATGGCTTGACCGGCGGGCAGGACGGTGACGACGGCAAGCGCCATGTAGGCGCCCCAGGTCAGCATTTCGGCATGGGCGAAGTTGGCGAATTTCAGCATGTGCGCGCACAGCGAATAGCCGATTGCCCCGAGCGCGAGGATACCGCCGGTCAAGAGACCGTCGGCGATGGCTTGTCCGATCATGATTTCCTCCGGAAGCCCAGGAATGCTTCGGCAATGGCGTCGTTGTCGAGCAGGTCGGCCGCCGTTCCCGTCATGTGGTTGCGGCCCTCGACCAGGACATAGGCGCGGTCGGAAACCCGAAGGGCTGCCTTGGCATTCTGCTCCACCATCAGCACCGCGACCCCGCTCTTGGCGAGGCGGCGCAGGTCGTCGAGCACCTCGTGCACGATCTTGGGCGCCAGGCCAGCCGTGGGCTCGTCGAGCATGATGACGCGCGGGTCGGTCATCAGCGCGCGTGCCACCGCGAGCATCTGGCGCTGGCCGCCCGACAGCACGTTGGCAGCGGCGCGGCGGCGATCCGCCAGAGCAGGAAAATGCTCGAAGGCCCGTTGCACGCGTTCGCGCAACAGCGAACGCGGCAAGGTGTGGCCGCCGCTGATCAGATTGTCCTCGATCGACAGCGACGAAAAGACGTTGCTGGTCTGCGGCACGAAACCGACGCCCGCGGCGATGATCTCATGCGTCGGCAGCCCGGAAATGCGCTGGCCGCCGAGCCTGACCTCGCCGCCCTCGACCAGCACCAGGCCGGCCAACGCCTTGAGGAAAGTCGACTTGCCGGCCCCGTTCGGGCCGATCAGCGTGACCAGTTCGCCGGCATCGACGATGACCGAGATGTCGAAGACGATCGGCATGCCGGGGATATAGCTGGCGCGCAGGTTGCGCGCCTCGCAGACGGGTGCGCTCATGCCAGTTCTCCCACACTGACGTCACCGAGATAGGCGTCGACGACGCGCTGCTCCTTCATCACGCCGGCCGGGTCACCTTCGAAGATCACCCGGCCCTGCGCCATCACCACGATGTGGCGGCAGATGCGCATCACCATGTCCATGTTGTGCTCGACAATGAGGAAGGCGACGCCACGTTCGTTCAGCGCCACGATCTTGTCGATCAGCGTCTCGATGAGCGTCGGGTTGACGCCGGCCGTCGGCTCGTCGAGCAGGATGAGCGGCGGATCGACCATCATGACGCGGGCAAGTTCGAGCAATTTTTGCTGGCCGCCCGAAAGCACCCCGGCGAGGTCGCGCGCCTTGTCGGCGAGGCCGGTGAAGGCGAGCACCTCCATCGCCCGTTCGCGGGAGCGGCGCTCCTCGGCGGCGACAAGGCCGCTGCGGAACCAGTTGTTCCAGAATGTCTCGCCCGACTGAGCGGTGGCCGACAGCATGACGTTCTCGAGTACCGACATCTGGGGAAACGGCCGCGGGATCTGGAAGGTCCGCGCCAGGCCGGCGCGGAAGATCCTATCGGGCCTGAGGCCCGAAATGGGCTTGCCGTCGAAGATCACCTCGCCGGCGCTCGGCTGGACTTCGCCGGCAATGAGGCCGAACAACGTGCTCTTGCCGGCGCCGTTGGGACCGATCAGGCCGGTGATCTGGCCCGCCTTGACCGAAATGTCGACACCGTCCACGGCCTTGAGCGCGCCGAAGCTCCTCGAGAGGCCCCGGGTCTGCAGGATGACATCGCCGGTCTGTGTCATGCGCTGCCCCGCCTTTCGCCGCTGGCCGGCGCGCCATCGCGGCCGTCCCATAGATTGTTGAAGAACCTGGACAGCCGATCCATGCCTTCGTCCAGCCGCTCGAGGCTTTCGGAGCCGAAGCAGACGCGAAGATGGCCTTCGCCCGACCGACCATAGAAGCTGCCGGCCTCGACGACCACATCCGCCTCGTCGAGGATCCTCTCCGCCAGCGCCTGCGACGGGATGCCGAAGGCCGAGATGTCGGGGAAGGCGTAGATGGCGCCTTGCGGCGACGGGCACTTCACACCCGGCATCTGGTTCAGGCGGCGAACGACGAGATCGCGCTTTTGGCGGTCGTGGTCGACCAGTTCGGCAAGCACTGCGGAAGGGCCGGTGATCGCGGCACGACCACCGGCCTGGATAAATGTATTGACGTGGGTGGCGTCGTTGGCGGTGATCTTCAGCAGCCCGGGCATCGCCCAGGAAGGGGCTGCCATGTAGCCGAGACGCCACCCATCCATGGCAAAGGATTTGGTGAATGCAAAAGCGGTGATGGTGCGCTCGGCCATGCCGGGCAGTGCCGCGATGCTGACATGCTCGCGGCCATCATAGACCATGTCTTCGTAGACCTCGTCGGAGACGACGAGCAGGTCGCGCCGGATCGCCAGTTCGGCGAGGCCCTCGAGCTCGGTGCGCGAGTAGACGCGGCCGGTCGGGTTGACCGGATTGACCAGCACGATCATCCGGGTGCGCTCGGTGATGGCGGCCTCGATCAGCTCGGGCCTGAGGGCGAAGTCGTCGGCTGCATCCAGCGTCACGAACACCGGTCTGGCGCCGGCCAGTTCGATCTTGCCGATGTGCTGGGGATAGAATGGGTCGAGCAGGATCGCTTCGTCGCCCGGATCGAGCAAGGCAAGGAACGCCGCGAACGAGGCATGCGTCAGGCCATTGGTGACCAGGATGTCGGCTGCGCTCACATCCATGCCGTTCTGGTTGCGCAGCTTTTCGGCGAGCGCCTCACGAAAGCTCGCGGTGCCTTTGAGGTCGCTGTAGTGGACGTCGCCGGCCAGGATCGCCGCGATCGTCGCCTGCTTGATGTGTTCGGGCGTGTCGGCCGCCGGGCGGCCGAGTTCGAGATGGATGAGGTCGCGCCCGCTGCCGGCGAGTGCCGCAGCCTTCTGGTACATGCCGAATGATTTCTGTGGCGTCCCGGAGATACGCCGCGCGACCCGCCTCATTGTCCCACCTTGGCAACATCTGCAGCGGTGTCGGCCTGACGCCGCGCGATGACCTCGAGCTCGACCTTGATCTCCTCGACGGCGAAACCGACGATGACGGTGGTGTTGGTCGGGCGCGGATCGGAGAAGGTCTGGCCGAGCAGGCGCGAGACGGCATTGACGTCGTCGCGGCTGGCAAGATTGACGCGCACCGACACTATGTCGCGCATGCTGGAGTCCGCCTCGGCCAGGGCGGCGGCGATGATGTCGAGCGCGCGGCGCGTCTGCACCGCCGCGTCCGGGTCGAAGCCGCCGATCTCGGGATCGTATCCCGCCGTACCCGAAACGAAAATCCAGTCGCCATCGACCACGGCTCGTGAGTAGCCAGCCAGTTCCTCGAAGGGAGAACCTGAATAGATCGCTTTTCGGGTCATTGGTCGCCTCTGCCTTTCGCGCTCATTTGATCAAACCATCATCGTGATAACGTAAGTTCGCGGTGAGATCAACCGCCTCGGATTGGTGTCGGCGTTTTGCCTTGATGAACGGACGCTGCAGGGAAACGGTCGGTAGCCCCGGACACCGGCTCGCGACCGCCGGCCTGACCGGCGCAGCAGTCAAATGCGCGTGACCCACGGCGATATCGCGTAACAAAGCCACCTCCATCTCCGTATCCTCTACTGGCGGGCCGAACAGGTCCCCGGGCGTCCCGCAAGCGGCATGGCCCAGGAACGACAAACGGGAGTAGTTCGATGACAAGGAAACTCGTTGCGGCAAGACGGACCGTTGCCAGCTGTCGCCCGGCATTCTGGCTTTCGGTCGCGGCTGCCGTATTTGGCGCCTGGGCTCTGACGACCCCTGGCGTGGCGCAGGAGGGGATAAAGATTCCGCCGCCGGCGATCGACGCGACTGCGCAAGGCAATTCGGAGGTGGCGGTACTCGCAGGCGGCTGCTTCTGGGGCGTGCAAGGTGTGTTCCAGCACGTCGAGGGCGTCACCAACGCCGTGTCAGGCTATGCCGGCGGCGACAAGCAGACGGCGCAATACAACGTCGTCGGCAGCGGCGCGACCGGCCACGCCGAGGCGGTCAAGGTCACCTTCGATCCGAGCAAGATCAGCTATGGTCGGATCCTGCAGGTCTATTTCTCGGTCGCGCATGACCCGACCCAGCTCAACCGCCAGGGTCCAGATACCGGCACCCAATACCGCTCGACCATCTTCCCGACCGATGCCGAACAGGCGAGAGTTGCCAAGGCCTATGTCGCACAGCTCGACAAGGCCAAGGTCTTCGACGCGGCGATCGCGACGACGATCGAACCCGGACGCGCCTTCTACAAGGCCGAGGACTATCATCAGGACTTCCTGACCTTGAACCCGACCTACCCCTACATCGTCTACAACGACCTGCCGAAGATCGAGAACCTCAAGCGCCTGTTCCCGGATCGCTACCGCAATGACCCGGTGCTGGTCTCGGAGGCCAAGGCATCCAACTGATAACAATGGGCGTTCCAGCAGGCAGCATCTTGGCGCGATGTGCCCGACCGGAACGTCGCAAGCAGGCGCCTGGAACAACCGCGTGGGTGAAGCCTAGTCCTGCTTCGGGAACCAGCCGCCACCGGAGCTGCGGCTGAGGCGCGGCGAGGTAATGGCGCCGTGGATATGGGCGATGTAGCTGGCATCGAGCTCGGTGATCGCCCGGCGCCAGACATCGCCCTGCAGCATGGCAAAAATGGCCGCGACCGGCCGGATGTTCGCCTTGGCCAGCAGCTTCAGCACCGCCAGCATCGAGGTGCCGGAACTTATCACATCGTCGACGACCAGCACTCGCCGTCCCTCGAGCAGCGGCAGCATGCGCGGGTCGAGATAAAGCCGCTTGGCGTGCTCCGGACTGGTGATCGAGCTCATCGGCTCGGAAAGGTCCTCGCTGTACCAGAACTTTCGCGACGTCCCGAGCGCCACCATCCTGTCATGCCCGAGACGCCGGGCAACGCCATTGGCCAAAGGCAGGCCGAGCGTCGGCACGCCGATGACGACCTCGGGCGCGTAGACCCGGGCATGGGCCGCCATGGCATCCGACAGCGCATCCTCGACGGCGAAGCTCGCCTGGTTGACGATCATCGAGGCCACTGCCTGGCTACCGTCGCCCGGCAGGACGCGGACGGGCAGCGCGATCTGACGTCCGTCGGGCAGCGATGCCGGATAGAGGTCGTGGAAGCCGTCCGCCGGTGCAGCGTCGAACGTGTCCGCGGGATAAACTGTCTGCCAGAATTGATGCGGAGCGAGTGGCACAACGGGCCTTTCTGTTGCAGAAGGGGACATGCGGCGCCGATGGCCCTGGGCGCCTTAGATTGCAGAACCGGGCCGAACGGAGTTTGCGTGATGACATCGACGGCCGGGCACGACAAGGGCGAAATCGAGCTGCTGACGGCGCTGCGCCGCGACATCCACGCCCATCCCGAGCTGGGCTTCGAGGAACTACGCACATCAGGCATCGTGCAGAAGATGCTGGCCGAGGCCGGCATCTCGGTGCAGACCGGGCTCGGCAAGACCGGCGTCGTCGGCACGCTGAAGCTCGGCGACGGCTCGCGGCGCATCGCGTTGCGCGCCGACATGGACGCGCTCGCCATGCCCGAGATGGCCGAAGACCGGGCCTACAAGTCGACCGTGTCAGGCAAGATGCACGCCTGCGGCCATGACGGCCATACCGTCATGCTTTTGGGTGCCGCCCGCGAACTCGCCCGTCGCAAGAGCTTTTCCGGCACTGTGCATTTCATCTTCCAGCCGGCCGAGGAAGGTCGTGGCGGCGCCAGGGCGATGATCGAGGACGGTTTCTTCAAGCAGTTTCCGGTCGATGCCGTCTACGGTCTGCACAACATGCCCGGCATCGCCACCGATAGCATGGCGGTTGTTTCAGGGCCGCAGCTCGCCTCGTCCGACCGCTGGACCGTCACCTTCAAGGGCATCGGCACCCATGGCGCCAAGCCGCATCTCGGCCGCGACGCGATGACGGCAGCCGGCCAGTTCCTGACAGCACTCCACACCATCGTCGCACGCCGCGTCGATCCCCTCCAGCCGGCGGTGGTCAGCGCCTGCGCCATGGAAGCGGGCAGCTTCGAGGCGCTCAACGTCATCCCCGATCTGGTCAAGATCGGCGGCACCTCGCGCGCCTATTCGGCCGCCGTGCGCGACCAGCTGGAAAAAGAGATCGGCGCGCTGGCCGAGGGCTCGGCGAAGCTCTACGGCATCGAGGCAGAGTATCGCTACTTCCGCCAGATGCCACCCGTGGTGAACGACAGGGACGCGACACGCCGCGCGCTGGCTGCGGCCCAGGCGGCCTTGGGCATCGACAAGGTGATGACCGAGTTTCCGCCATCGACCGCCGGCGACGACTTCGCCATGTTCAGCCAGGAAGTGCCCGGCGCCTATGTCTGGCTCGGCAACGGCCCCGCCGTCGACGGCGCCCTGCACCACAACAGCCACTACGACTTCAACGACGACGCACTGGCGAGCGGCGTGAAGTTCTGGACGACGCTGGTCGAGCAGGAGCTGGCGGCGTAATTGTTGGTCGTCAGCGCGCGCTGAAAGCCCCCTCTCCGTCACGGCTTCGCCGTGCCACCTCTCCCCACTTCGTGGGGCGAGGAAATGCTAATCGCCAGCGATGCCCTGAACACATAGGTTCACCCAGAATGAACCAAGCTTTGCTGCAGCAACGATATCCGGACCTCAGAACTTGGGTTCCTCACCCCCACGAAGTGGGGGAGAGATGGCACGGCAGACCCGTGACAGAGATGGGGCCTTCCCTTCTGCTACGAAGCGCTACTCCGCCTTCAGCCTGGCATAGAGCAGCTTCAGCACCGCAGCGCTCTCGACCTTCAATGCCACCGAAACCGCAGCCCCATCTTCTGAAACCGTCAGCGCGCCCGCATCGCGAGTCGTGCCGGTGTCGACCGCCAGCTTCAGCGTCTCGCAGCCAAACAACTCTTCGTCCAGCGCCAGCAGCATCACGCAGGGGTCGTGCAGCGGCCGGCTTTCGCCGCCAGTGGTCGACTGGAAATAGGCGTCGATCAGCGCACCCGAAGCGACAGCCGCCGGTACATCGGATGCCTGCAGCATGGCCGTGTCGTCGCGCGTGGCGCGGACCTTGCGGGTAACGTCGAGCGGGATCAGCGTCATGTCGAGCCCGGCGCCAAAGACGATCTCGGCGGCCTCCGGATCGGCGGCGATGTTGAACTCGGCGCGCGGGCCGATATTGCCCGGCTCGTGCACCGCACCACCCATGGCGATGACGCGGCCGATGCGGCCAGCGGCCTCCGGGTACTCGGTAACCAGGCGAGCGATGTTGGTCAGCGGGCCGAGCGCCAGGATGTCGATGCTGCCGGTTTCCGCGGCCCGGAGCGTGTCGCGCAACCAGGTGACTGCGTCGCCGGCCACGGGCTGTGAAAGCGCATCGGGGAAGGCCACACCGCCGAGGCCGTCATTGCCGTGAATGTCGGCGGTGTCGAAACACTTGCGCGACAGCGGCCCGGCGGCACCGGCGATGACAGGCACGTCGACCCGGCCCTCAAGCGCGAGGATGCGGCCGGCATTGCGCGTCGTCGTTGCAATGCCGATGTTGCCGGCGACCGTCGTGATTCCGATGACGTCGAACTCGGCCGACTTCAGCGCCAGCAGGATCGCCACTGCATCGTCGATGCCGGGATCGGTGTCGATGATCACCTTGCGGGTGGGTTTCAGCTGCATGGCGCGACCTTTCGTTCCAGTCTCAAATCAAGTCCGTCTGGCTTCACATCATCGCATCAAGGGAATCAAGCCGAAATGCTTGTCCCAGCACCGCTCGACCGCTCACTGCTGGCACAGTGGAAACGGGTTCCGATTTCGCTGGTGATGCAGTAGAGGCGAGGCCATGACCAAGACAGCTCCTTTGCCCGCCGACCTCCTCATCGATCCCGCCGACGAAATCCTGATCAGGCAGGACCTCGTGCTTGTTGCCCTCGGCAAGCGCGAAGCCGATCGCCTCGTCCAGCTCGGCCGCGTGCTCGACGTGCACACCGGCACCTGGATGGACGATTGCGAGGTGGCGATCCGCGGCCGCCGCATCGCCTATGTCGGCCCCGCCGGCAGCTTCCCGGGCACGGCGCGCGAGACCATCGACCGCACGCATCTTGCGGCGGTGCCGGGCTTCGGCGAGGTGCACAAGCACATCGAAAGCTCGCACCTGACGCCAGAGCACGAGGCAGCCCTTGTCATGCCGCGCGGCAACACCTGGACCTGCGAGGCGAGCCACGAATTTTCCAACGTCAACGGCCCCAACAATCTCGAATTCTGGCTGACGGCGCGCCGTGCCGGCTCGCCGATGAAGATCTTTCCGCTGCCCGGCTCGGCGGTTCCGCCGACGGCTTATGAAGGCGGCGGCGGCCATTTCGGCTATGCCGAGCAGATCGGCTTCCTCGGCGAGAGCACGATGGTCGCCGGCCTCGACGAGGTCATGGACTGGCCGGCCGTCTGGAACCCCGAGAACCCGTCCTATGGCAGGCTCTGGGGCATGATCCAGGCGACATTCGAGAAGCGCGGCGTGGTCGAGGGCCATGGCGCCGGCCTGCGCGACCTGCCGTCGATCAATGCGTTCGCCGCCGCCGGCCTGTCCTCCGACCACGAAGCGTGGACGCCCGAGGAGGCATGGGACAAGCTCCGGCACGGCATTTTCATCGAGGTCCGTCCGCATTCGATGCCCGACATCATCAAGGGCCTGCTCGAACGCGGCTTGCGCGACTGGAGCCAGGTGGCCTTCGCCACAGACGACCGCAGCGCCTCCGACACGCTGAAGATGGGCGCGACCGACCACAATGTCCGCCTCGCCATCGAAAGCGGCCTATCGCCGGAGATCGCCTACCAATGCGTGTCGATCAACCCGGCGCGGCACATGCGGCTGACACCCTTTGTCGGCTCCATCGCCCCCGGGCGCTTCGCCGACATGGTGCTGCTCGACAAGGCAGCGACCGTGTCGATCGCGGAGGTCTGGGCCGATGGCGAACAGGTGTCCGAGGGCAAGCGTTTCACCGGCCACCTGCCTGCCATCGACTGGCCTGACTGGGCGACGAAGACGGTCAATGTCGGCCGAAAGCTGACCGCCGCAGACTTCGCCGTCGCTGCCGAGCCGGGCCGCGCGACGATGCAGGCGGCACTGCTGCGTCCGTTCCACTGGGATGACAACTTCATCACCACGGAACTTCCGGTGGCCGATGGCGCCGTACAGCGCGACAGCGACCGCAACATAACCAAATTCGCCGTCGTCGACCGCTATTCAGGCAAGGGCCGCGTCGCCAAGATGTTCTGGCTCGGCTGTGGCCCGAAGACGCCTGACACGGCCGTTGGCTGCACGGTGGCGCACGACCAGCACAACATCTGGGTCGTCGGCTCG
Source organism: Aminobacter ciceronei (assembly GCF_014138625.1). GTDB lineage: Bacteria > Pseudomonadota > Alphaproteobacteria > Rhizobiales > Rhizobiaceae > Aminobacter > Aminobacter ciceronei. The sequence continues at coordinate 123,554 of NZ_JACJHY010000014.1, read as the reverse complement.
TCCGATGCCGCCATGGCCGAGGTGGTCAACCGCATCTCGCAGAACCAGGGCGGCTGGGCGCTGGTCACATCAGGCAAGGTCGTCGCCGACGTGCATTACGAGGTCGGCGGCCTGATGACCAACCGCCCGGCCGAGGCGCTCGATGCCGAGATGGAGGCGCTTTATGCAGAAGCCAACAAGATCGACTGGCTCTATGAACCAACGTTTTCGCCGCGCTGGTTCCCCGGCTTCCCCGAGCGCCTGCAGTTCGCCACGCTGACCTGCGCACCTTGGCGCTGGGTGCTTGTGGCGCCGACGGATGCGGTGCCCGAGGGGTTCGTGAACGTGCAGACGGGTGAGAGCCACAAGGTGGTTTGGTAGGCGAGACTTTGGTGCGTCCTTCGAGGCGCCCCCCTCTCCGTCACGGCTTCGCCGTGCCACCTCTCCCCCGCTTTGCGGGGGCGAGGAAAAGCCAATCGCCCGCCGCTCCGGACCTGGTGAAACATCAGCGGGCGAGCGTCGAAGGACGCCCCACCTGCAGCCTCAGCCCTTGTCGTGCGCAAACGCCGCGAGGATGCGGGCCCAGGACCGGATGCCTTTCCGGAAGCTCGAAAGGTCGTATTTCTCGTTCGGGCTGTGAATGCGGTTGTCGAAGCGGGCGAAGCCGATCAGCAAAGAATCCATGCCGAGCTTTTCCTTGAAGGCGGAGACGATCGGGATCGAGCCGCCGCTGCCGGCCACTGCCGCCTCGCGCTCCCACTCTTCGGTCAGCGCGCCGAGCGCCTTGGTGAGAAACGCGCCGTCGATCGGCATGACGGTCGCGGCACTCGCACCGTGGTCGATGAACTCGACCGAACAATCGGCCGGGATGCGGGCGCGGACATGGGCACGGAAGGCATCGCGGATCTTTTCCGGATCCTGGCCGGCGACGAGGCGGAAGGAGATCTTGGACTGCGCTTTGGCCGGTATGACCGTCTTGAAGCCTTCTTCGGTGTAGCCGCCGATGATGCCGTGGATTTCGCAGCTCGGGCGTGCCCAGACCTGCTCGAGCACCGAGCGGCCGCTTTCGCCGGCGGGAATCGAGAGGCCGATATCGCCCAGAAAGCCCCTGTCATCGAAAGGCAGGCGCTGCCACTGCGCCTTGATGGCGTCGGGCAGTTCGGTGACGCCGTCGTAGAAACCTTGGACGGCCACGCCGCCGTCTGGCGTGCGCAGGCTGGCGACGATATCGGACAGCACCTGCAAGGGATTGCGCGCGGCGTTGCCGTAGATGCCCGAATGCAGGTCGCGGTTGGAGCAGGAGATGACGATCTCCTCCTTCAGCACGCCGCGCAGCATGGTGGTCACCGCAGGCGTCTCGGCGTCCCACATGTCGGTGTCGCAGACGAGCACGACATCAGCCTTGAGTTCGGCACCGGTCGTGTCGAGAAAGGGCGGCAGGCTCGGGCTGGAGATCTCTTCCTCGCCCTCGAACAGCACCGACACCTGGATCGGCAGGCTGCCGGCGACGGCCTTCCAGGCGCGGCACGCCTCGACGAAGGTCAAGAGCTGGCTCTTGTCGTAGGAGGCGCCGCGGGCAACGATGTGGGTCTCGCCATCGGGCTGCGGCACGAGCTTCGGCTCGAACGGGTCGGAGTGCCACAGACCACGCGGATCGACGGGCTGGACGTCGTAATGGCCGTAGAACAGCACATGCGGCCCCTGCCCCGTGCGGTCGTGGCCGACCACCATCGGGTGGCGCGCGGTCGGACGCACCGAGGCGTCAAAGCCGAGTTCGCCGAGTTCTTTCTTCAGCCATTCGGCGGCGCGCTTGCAGTCCGGGGCATGCGCCGGATCGGTCGAGACAGATGGAATACGGATCAGGTCGAACAGGCGCGCAAGGCTTGCGTCGATATTGGCGTCGACATTGGCGAGCACCTTGTCGAGATGCGTCGAGGCTTCTGATCGGTTCATTGCTTTGTCCTTCCCTGTACGTCCCGGACGCTCGTCCGGACCTCAGCCCGCAGCGTCGATGCGGGCCATCTCGGCTTTGAAGCTGTGCGCCACCTGCAGCGCGTCGCGCAGCACCTTCTTGCGTTCGAGGCTCAGTACCTCGCGGCCGCGCATCAGCCAGCCGCCGCCCACCATGACGTCGCACACGTCGGTCGGCAGGGTGGCGAAGACCAGCGTGGAATAGATGTCATAGACCGGCTGCTGACGCGGCGAGGCCAGGCTGACGCGGATGAGATCGGCCTGCTTGCCCGGCTCGAGCGAGCCGACCTTTGCATCCAGGCCCAGCACCTTGGCGCCATCACGGGTCGCCATGCGCACGACGTCGACCGAGGCCATCGGCTTGCGGCTGTGGCCGAGCAATTTCTGGAACATCGACACCGGCGCGAACTGCGAGAACAGGTCGAGCGTGTTGCCGCTCATCGCGCCATCGGTCGAAATCCCTACCGGAATGCCGGCCTTTCGCATCGCCTCGACGGGTGCGATGCCGCGCCCGGCCTTGCCGTTGGAGCGGGCATTGTGGGCGACGCAGACTTTTGCATGCGCCATGCGCTCGATGTCGGTCTCATCGACATGCAGGCAGTGCGCGCAGATCAGGCCCCGGCGCAGCAGGCCCGCCTTCTCGACGACCTCGATCGGTCGCATGCCGTGGGTTTTCTCAGCCCACGCCATCTCGGCATCGCTCTCGGCCAGATGCATCTGCACAGGCACGTCGGGATGGTCGTCCGCCCAGCGGGCGATGCGCTCCATCGTCGTCATGCCGGTCGAATAGGGCGCATGCGGGGCAATCGACGGGATGACCCTATCATGTCCGGCGAATTCGGCGACGAGTTGTTCGGTGAGAGCAAAACCTTCGTCGACCGACTTGTGGTCGGGCGGATCGAAGTCGGCGATGGTCTGGCCCAGCACGCCGCGGATGCCGGCATTGGCCACAACCCGCGCGACTTCGGTCTCGAAGTAATACATGTCGGCGACTGTGGTGACGCCACCCTCGATCAGCTCGAGCGCGGCAAGTGCCGTTCCCGCACGCACTGCCTCGGGCCGCACGAACTTGCGTTCCAAGGGCAGGATGTAGCGGTAGAGCCGGTCGTCGACGTCCTCGCCGAGGCCGCGGAACAGCGTCATCGCCATGTGGCAATGCGGGTTGACCATGCCGGGCATGACGACATCGCCGCCGACGTCAACAATTTCCGCGCCGACAATTGCGGGGGCCTCGCCCACGCCGACGGCCTTGATGACCTCGCCCTCGACATGGACCCAGCCCTTGTCGACGACGGGCATGTCCTCCGTGCAGGGGAGGACGGTGGCGTTGGTGATGAGGATGGACATGGTCGCTCCTCGGGTCACTCCGGTTTCAGCACGCAGCACTGGTCGGGCACCGGCACCAGCTTGGCCAGCGCGCCCGGTTCCAGCGGCGCCGACAGCGAGCCGTTGGCGATCAGTTGGCCGGCAGCAGTGTCCGCCTGGTACTGGTAGGCGCGACCAAGATAGGTGCGCAGGCCAAGCGTTGCGGGAATGCCCTCGGCGTTGGCGTCCGTCGAGACGGCCAGGCCATCCGCGCGTGCGGCCAGCACGAACACGTCTGGGATCGCGCCGAAACGGTCCTGCGACAGCTTGAGCTGCGATCCGCCATCGGTCACGGCCGTCACTTCAGCGCCGTCGCGTGCGGAAACCGTCATCGGCACCAGGTTCTCGAAGCCGACGAAGCGGGCGACAAACGTGTTGGCCGGGCGCTGGTACAGCGTCTCGGGCGTGTCGAACTGCATGATGCGGCCGGCATTCATGATGGCGACGCGGTCGGAGATCGAGAACGCCTCTTCCTGGTCGTGGGTGACATAGACCGAGGTGGTGCCATTGGCGCGCTGCAGCTGGCGGATCTCGACGCGCATGTCGACACGCAGCTTGGCATCGAGGTTGGACAGCGGCTCGTCGAACATCAAAAGCGGCGGCTCGATGACGAGTGCACGCGCAAGCGCCACGCGCTGCTTCTGGCCGCCGGAGAGCGCGCCCGGCAGGCGGTCGGCGAGCTGCGACAGGCCGACGCGTTCGAGCATTGCCCTGGCGCGCTTCTCGCGATCACCTGGAGCCACGCCGCGCTGCTTCAATCCGAAGCCGACATTGTCGAGCACCGAGAGATGCGGGAACAGCGCGTAGTTCTGGAACACCAGGCCGATGTCACGCTTGTAGGCCGGCAGCCGGGTCAGGTCCTTGTCGCCAAGGCGGATCGAGCCGGAGGTCGGCTCGAGGAAGCCGGCGATGAGGCGCAGCGTCGTCGTCTTGCCGCAGCCCGAGGCGCCGAGCAGCGAGACGAGCTCGCCTTTGCCGACCGAGAGCGACAGGTCCTCCAGCACCTTGGTGGCGCCGTAGTGGGCGGTGAGATTCTGGACTGTAAGTGCCTGGGTCATATGGGTCTACTTCGCAAGGAAGGTGAGGCCGAGCGTGCGCTCGACGATGGACATGACTGCCACGGTCAGCAGCATCAGCAGCACCGACACCGACGCGATCGTCGGATCGAAGAACTGCTCGACATGGGCGAGGATCTGGATCGGCAGCGTCGAGACGCCTGGTCCGGTGAGGAACAGCGACGTCGACACGTCGTTGATCGAGGTGATGAAGGCCAGGATGAAGGCCGCGATCACGCCAGAGCGGACGTTGGGCAAAACGATGGTGAAGAAGGTCTTCACCGGCGGGCTGCCGAGGCTGACGGCGGCTTCCTCGATCGAGAAATCGAACGAGGCGAGGCTCGCCGAAACGACACGCACGCAATAGGGCAGCACCAAGAGCATGTGGCCGACGAGCAGCGTCAGGAAGATCGGCGTCTGCATGCCCACCGCCACCGATTTCAGCAACGAGAAGCCGAGCACGATCTCGGGCACCAGGATCGGCAGCACAAAGACGGTCGACAGCCAGGACGGCAACTTGATGCGGTAGCGGTTGAGCGCATAGGCCGCCGGAATGCCGATCAACAGCGCCAGTCCCGTCGCCAGGAAAGCGAGCTCGAGGCTGGTGATGATGGTGCGCTTGAAGGCGCTGATCTCGAAGATATTCTCGAACCAGCGCAAAGTCAGGCCTTGCGGCGGGAAGGTCAGATAGGTGGTGTCGCTGACCGAGGCGCCAAGCACGATGATCAGCGGCCCCATCAGGAAGATGTAGACCAGGACGGTGAACAGGATGAGCAGGGGATTGATACGGCTGGTCATCATGTCGCCATCGGGTTGAGACGCCGCGCAACGCGGCTCATGGCAAGAACGACGGCGACCGTGATCACCACCATGATTGCCGCGATTGTGGAAGCGCCGACCCAGTCGAACGACACCATGGCACGCTGGTACATCAGCGTGCCCATCACCATCTGGCGCTCGCCGCCGAGCAGCTGGGGCGTGGCGTAGGCAGTGAACGAGCCGGTGAAGACGAGAACGGCGCCGACGATCAGACCGGGCACGGCGAGCGGCAGGATGACCTGCCGGAAGGTCGCCGCCGGCGTGGCGCCAAGCGATGACGAGGCCTGGACGACGTCGTCGGGGATGTTCTCCAGCACGCCAACAAGCGTCAGGATCATCAGCGGCACGAAAAGATAGACCATCGCAACGATGACCGACCCTTGCGTGTAGAGCATCGACAGCGGCTCTGAGATCGCGCCGATGCCGACCAGGAAATTGTTCAGGATGCCATTCTTGCCGAGGATGATCAGCCAGGCGAAGGAGCGGACGACGACACCGGTCAACAGCGGGAAGACGGCCGCGATGATCAAAAGGCTCTTCAGCTTGCCCGGCGACTTCGACACGACATAGGCGGTGAGGAAGCCGACGACGAGCGAAATCGCTGTGGTCGCCAGCGAAATCTCGATGGTGCGCCAGAGCACGGTGCGGCGGAAGCCGCTGTTGAAGAAGGCGATGTAGGGCGCAAAGATGCCGCCATCCTCGCCGAAGGTCGTGGCGATGGTCGCGGCCACCGGCAGTATCAGGAACACCAATACGGCCAGCGTAGCCGGCCCTGCGAGCCACCATCCGGCAAAGCGTTTCAGCATGAAATCTCTTCCAGTTTCCACGGACAGATGGCGTCCGGGAGATCTTGTTGCGGCGTGCTACCCCTCATCGGGCGGCCGCGAAAGGCGCAGAATGCCGCAAGGGCTGTGACAGCGGCAAGAAAACGTCCGGGGCGTTGCCCCCGTCACACAGTGGCGGGCGGGAAAGCCATGCCTTCCCGCCCTGAAAGCAATTACATGCCGAACACTTCATTCCAGCGGTCGACCCATTCGGTCTTGGCCGTGTTCATCTTCTCGTAGTCGACCTGCTTCAGCGAGGCGATCATGTCGGCGCCGTAGGTCCACAGCTTGGCCTGCTCGGGCGTCAGCTCGACGGCCTTGACGACGGGCGCATCGACGCCGTTCTCGGCGGTCTTCTGCTGCACTTCCTTCGACAGCACGAAGTTGATGAACTCATGCGCCAGCTCGACATTGGCGGCGCCCTTCGGGATGTTGATGGTGTTCAGCGTTGCGATCGCGCCATCAGAGAGATTGGCCCATGCAGCGGTGGGCACGGCGGCCTGGATCTGGGCCAGCGTGAAGTCCTGCGCGACAGCCGCCGAGATTTCACCGGTTGAGAACAGGTTCACCAGCTCGGAGCCGGTGTTGTAGTTCTTGACGACGTTCGGCTTCAGCGCCTCGACAGCCTTGAAGGCGGCGTCGGCATCGGCAAAGGCGTCGACGCCGGCGTGGGTGCCGGCCACCATGACGGCCATCGGGCCGGCGGTGGTGGTGATACCGGGCAGCGACAGCGAGGCCTTGAAGTCTTCCTTCCAGAGGTCGTTCCACGAGGTGATCGGCGCCTTGACCTTGGCGCTGTCGTAGATCACGCCGACGCGGCCGATGGTGTAGGCCGGGCCGAATTCGCCCTGCGGTGCCTTGGCAAGATCGTAGAGACCTTCAAGGTTCGGCACCTTGGACTTGTCGATCGGCTGGAACAGGCCTTCCTTGATGCCGATCTGCGAGTAGGCATCCGTGAAGTAGGCGACGTCGACGCCCTCGCCATTGCGGATCTTGATCTTGTTGAGACGGTCGGCGTTGTTGCCGGTCTCGAACACGATCTCGCAACCGCATTTCTCCTTGAACGGCTTGACGATGTACTCGTCAAGCTTGTCGCCGTTGAAGCCCCACCAGGAGATGGTCAGGGTCTTGCCCTGGGCGAACGCCGGCGCAGCGACGAGGGTCGTCGCGAGGCCGGCAACGCCAGCCGCGAGGAGGGTGTGAAATCGTGTCATGGAAAGCCTCTGTTGTTTGACGCCCTGGCACCTGGGGGCGCACGGAGGGACAATTCAGCCTATTTTCGTGACAGCTAAGGTGCAACTCCAAATGTTGTGCAACGCACATCAAAATCTGCTGCATCCTGAGGCGGATAGGCGCTTTTCTGGCGTTGCCGACCATGTTCGGTGGTCAACTCAACGTTGCCGCGGGCGACAGCATCCTCGCCCAGGATTATCGTGATCTTGAATTCATCGTCGTCGTCGACCTTACTGGCCGGAAGGAGCTGTTCGACAGAGCCGCCCGTCGCGATACCCGCATCCGTGGCGATCCATCCGACCATCATCAGCACTGCCGCCATGGCCAACCTCGGCATCGAGGCGCCACCCACCGACATCATCGTAAGACTCGACGCCAACGCCATTTCCGAGCCGGCTCGGGTCGGTCGCCTGGTGGCGGCGCTCGATGAAGATCCCGAGCTCAGGCTGGTCGGTAGCGCCGTGATGTTGACCGCCGACTGTGCGTGGACGATCCCTTTCCATTGTCCGTTCCATCATTGGACCATCGCCCTTCGCGCGCTCACGACGCCGAAGACCGGCGCCGGCTCCGCAAGAGCATCGTTGCCCGCATGCTCGCCAATCCTCCGGACGGAGCGTCGGACAAGCTCGCGCCTAATGCGCGATGCTTGCCGCTCGCCCCGGGCCGAACAGAGGAGGCCGGGGCGAAGCGACTGGCGCACCCGTTCAGGCGCCGCCGGCCGTAAGCGTTTCCGCTACACGATGAAGCGAATGGCGCGTTGGATCTCGAAGAAATCACTGGCGCGGAAGCGCAATGTACGCGGCGCCGGATGCTCGACGCCGGGATACCAGCTGACGCGATAGGCTTCGTGCGGGTTGGTGTATTCGACCACCAGCTCGAAGCTGTCGGCGAGTTTCGGCAGGCAGGATTTGAGGTCGCGCGACAGCGCTTCCTCGACGCCGGCGCGGATCGCAGCGACCGAGGCTTTTGGGGTCAGCGATCTTGTGGCCGGGCCAAACCCCTCGCTCGTCGCAACCGTGCCGATGCGCGGCACCAGAAGCTTGGCTTCCGCGCACATGCCGGCATCGCCTGACAGGAACACCGACGGCACCCCATAACGCGCCGCACAAAGCGCATTGAGCGTGTATTCGGATGCCACCTCGCCATTGATCAGGAGCCGCGATACGGTGCCGGTCAGCGTATGCGCCAGCGGATTGGTGTCGGTGCCAGCCTTGTTGTGATAGCCGGTGTAAAGCGCCGCCGAAAAGCTGTCGTCGATGCCGAACATCATCATATCCGGGTGACCGCTCCAATCCCTGACGATCGTGACATAGGCCGGCAGCTTCGACAGGATCAGGTTGCGCCCGGTGGAATGCGCGTCCTTGACCAGCACTTCCTTCGCGCCGGCAGCCTTGGCGCCCTCGCAGGCCGCCACCAGTTCGTCGGTCATGTATTCGCGGAATTCTTCGTAGGCGGCATGTCCCTTGCGGGCCTCGTCCCACACGGTAATGCCGGCGGTGCCTTCGATGTCGGCGCTGATGAACACCTTCATGATCGTAATCCTCGGTTCTAGAGAAGCTCAGCCATCGACCGCAGCAGCCGGTCGATCTGGTCGGGGGAATGCTCGGAAAACACCGCCAGCCGCATGCTCGGCACATCCGACGCGTCGGAATAGCCGCCCGGCTGCTGGACCCTGACGATGATGTCGCGCTCGGCAAGACGATCGCGCAGGAGTTCGAGGTCGGTGACGCCCTTGATGGTGACGATCGGCACCGGCGTGTCGGCGACCTCGAAGCCGAGGCCGCGCAGGCCGCTGCGCATCCGGCTGACATTGCGGGACAGCCTGGAACGCCTGTCCGTCGTCTGCAGGATCCGCAACGACGCTGCGGCGGCGGCAGCCAATCCGGGCGGTGCGGGTGAGGCGCCGCGCATGATCATCGCGTTGCGGGTGATCTTTTCGGCCAAGGTCGCGTCGCCGGGAACGACCCCGCCCAGCGCACCAAACGCCTTGCTCATCGTGCCGGCGAGGAAGTTGCCCTCGCCTTCGAGCCCGGCATGCTGCAGCGACCCGCGCCCGGTCTCGCCGAGCACGCCGACACCGTGGGAATCGTCGATGCACAGCAACGCGCCGTCGTAAGGTGCCATCGCCTGCCTGAGGTCGTTGAGCGGCGCCAACCGGCCGGAGGACGGAAACACCCCGTCAGTCAGCACGGCCGGCCTCTGCCCGACCCCGACATGCAGCGCCAGCTGCGCTGCCAGGTCATTGGCATCGCCATGGCGGAACTCATGCACTGGCTTGCCCAGCGTCGGGATCGCGTCGCGGGTGCTGTAATGCGTCGCGGCATCGATGAAGACGAGGTCGAAATCCTCACGCAGCCCCTGCAGCAGCACCATCGGGCTGGTGTAGCCCGATATCATGTAAACGACCTCCTCGGTGCCGAACCACTGGCGCAGCCGCTCCTGCAAATCGGCATAGACCTGCATGTGAGCCAGCGTGCCCGGACCCATGCCATACTGCCTGGTAGCAGCGCAGGCCGCCTCGATCACCTCGGGGTGGCCGTGCAGGCAGAAATAGGAGGTGCCGCAGTAATAGTCGACCTCGCGCCCGGCGATGACCATGCGGGAGCCGATCGGCGACTCCATCTTGAAAGGTGCGGTCATGCTGCTGCTCAGGCCGCCTCCGCCCGGGACAAGGGGCGCCGCTCGAGAAACATCGGCCCGACGCGGATGCCGCGCCTGCCGTGATCGTCGACGGCATCGAGCTCCAGGATTTCGTCCTCATAAAGCTTGCCATGCATGCGGAAGCGCCCTTCGCCCACCGGCTCGCAGCTGTGGGTGCAGAAATACTCGATCAGGCATTTCAGCCCGCCATGGCTGTAGCTGAGATAGGTGATGTTGAAGTCCGGGCCGTACTCGCCGAGATGCGGCTCGATCTCCTCCGGCACGGTCTCGTCGGCAGGCGCCTCGATGCGCGTCCAGCTGGCATCCTTCCAGACCAGCTTGCCCGGCTCGGGAAAGGACAGGTTCATGTGCGCATAGCCGGCGCCGCGGCCATAGATGCGGCCGTCGATGACGAAGTCCTTGCCTGATACTGGCCGGATCTGCAGCGGCACGCCGTCGCCCATCAGATAGAGCTTGCCGTCCTTCGCCTTGACCTCGACGACCTCCTGCGTGGCATCGTCGCTGTAATAGCCGGGCAGGGTCCTGAACTGCTCGTCGGCGATGACGGGCGGACGCTGCAGGCGCTGCAACGGCTTGCCCATCTTGCGCTCTGCAAGGGCTATGCGCAGACCATCGACGCCGAGGCGTGAGGCGATCTGGTTGGCGAAATCGAGCGTCGCGAACATCAGCACGCCGATGCCGGCACCTGGCAGGATCAGCATGTGCGAGGCATAGCCATAGACCGCCCCGCCATGGCCGACCGACTCCCAGCCGTCGACCTCGCCGGCGCCGTAGCACAGGCCATATCCGGCCATCGACTTGTCAAGGCTGTCGGGGCGTTTGCCGAATGGCGCCCACATCTCGCGCAGCGAGGCCGGCGAGATGATCGAGTTGCCCTCGGCATTGAAGCCGCCGCGCAGCAGGCACTGGACGTAGCGCGCCATGTCGCCGGTCGTGGAGAAGATGTTGCCCGCAGGCGAGCCGCCGAGGCTGAACACCGGCGCCGGCGTGTCGCCGTCCAGGGTCCACATGTCGGCGGGCGCCAAGCGTTCGCGGATGCCTGAAGCCATGCCGCAGGACGACTGGTTCATGCCGAGCGGCTTCATGATGTTTTCTGAGACATAGTCGGAATAGCTCTGGCCGGTCACCACCTCGATGACCCGCCCGACCACGGCGATGCCGGCATTCGAATAATGCATGATGCCGATGCTCGGATCCTGCTTCAGCGTCGAGCTGGCGAGCTCATTGACCGTATCCGCGAGCGGCGGCCGGGTGGCGTCGAGATAGTGGCCGCTCTTCGGCTCGCGCACCAGACCGGAGGTGTGCGTCATCAGCTTGCGCAGGCTGATCACCGAACCATGCGGACCAGCTTCGGCGCCGGCGAACGGGTTGATCGGATGGAAGCCGGGCAGGTAGGTCGAAACGTCGACATCGATGTCGACGAGCCCCTTCTCGACAAGCTGCATCATCGCCAGCGAGGTGAAGGTCTTGGTGATCGAACCGATGCGGAAGCAGGTGTCTTCGCGCATGTCGAAATGGCGGTCGCTCCGCTGGATGTGACCCTCGGCCAGCACGCCGTCGTGGTCGACGAGTGCATAGGAGATCGACGGGATCGCCTTGTCCTCGACCTCGTAGCGGATCAGGTCCTCGAACAGCTCGATCGATGCGGCGGACAGGGAAGGCATGGCAAATGCTCCTTGAGCTGAAAAGATGGGGGAAATTTCAGTGGGAATGGCGGGGGTCGAGCATGTCGCGCAACGCGTCGCCGACAAGGTTCCACGACAGCACGAACAGGAAGACGGCAGCACCTGGGAAGGCAAGCGTGTACCAGAACTGGAACGGGTTGCCGGGCTGGCCGACGATCCAGTTGCGCGAATAGGCGATGAACTGGCCCCAGTCGGCATAACCTTCCTCGGTGCCGACACCGAGGAAGCTGAGCGCGGACGCCGACAGCACCATCGAGCCGGTGGCCATGGTCGCCAGCACCAGCACCGGGAACATGGCATTGGGCAGGATGTGCAGCACGATCAGCCTGAGGTCGCTGGCGCCATAGGCGCGCGCCGCGTGGATGTAGTCCATCTCGCGGATTCTGAGGATCTCGCTGCGCACGATGCGGGCGTAGCTCATCCAGCCGAAGGTTGTCAGCGCGATGGTGATCGGCCAGATGCCCTTGCCGAGCAGTGCGGTCAGCACCATTGCGGCGATCAGGAACGGCACAGCCATGAACACGTCGACGATGCGCATCAGCACCTCTTCGACCAGCCCACCATAATAGGCGGCGACAGCACCGATCACCGTGCCGATCAGCACCGAGATGGCAACGACGCCGAGGCCGATCTTGAAGGCGGTGCGGGTGCCCCACACGACGCCGTAGAAGATGTCGTACTGGCCTTGCGTGGTGCCGAACAACGCATCACGCGACGGCGGCATCGGCGTCGCCAGAAAGCCGGCGCGCGGCGTGTCGTAGGGCGACAGCTGGAAGCTCTGCGGCGGCGCCAGCATCGGGGCAAAGATGGCAATCAGCACGAAGGCCAGAAGGATCACGACGCCGAGCAGCGACACCGGATTGCGCGCGAGGTAGCGAAGAAACTTCATTGCGTCTTCACCCTCGGATCGAGCAGCGGATAGATCAGGTCGACGATCAGGTTCATCAGCACCAAGACGACCGCGAAATAGAGGCCGAAGCCGAGAACCGCCGGGAAGTCGAGATTGGCCGCGGTCTTGGCGGCGAACTGGCCGAGCCCGGCATAGTCGAAGATGGTCTCGGTGATGACGACGCCGCCCATCATGACGGCAAACTCCATGCCGGCGATGGTCGCCACCGGCAAAAGCGCGTTGCGCCGGGCGTGCTTGAGTTCGACCACGCGGCGCGGCAGGCCCTTGGCGCGGGCGGTGCGGACATAATCCTGACGCAGCGTCTCGAGCATCGAGGTACGCATCACCCGCGTCATCGAGGCAACGTTGACATAGGTCAGCGTGATGACAGGGGCTGCGAGGTGGCGCAGCGAATCGACGAAGATCGCCCAGTTGCCGTTCAGGATCGAATCGACGGTGTTGGCGCCGGTGTAGCGGACAAAATTGCCGGAGCTGACGGTCGTTTGTGCCCACTGGCTGAGCCGGCCAGGCGGGAACCAGTCGAGCGCCGAGTAGAACACCAGAAGCATCAGCAGGCCGAAGACATAGACCGGAAACGACCAGCCCAGGATGGTGAAGATGCGGATGACGTGGTCGGGCCAGCGGTTGAGGTGGATGCCGGCGCGGGAACCCAGGAATACCGCGAGCAGCAGGCACGGAATGAACGCCAGCACCACCAGTTCCAGCGTTGCCGGAAACAGCGACATCAGCGCCGTCGACACCGGCTGGCGGGCCGTTTCCGACCAACCGAGATTGCCGGTCAGCACGCCGCCGATCCAGCGGCCATACTGGATGTAGAAGGGATCGTTCAACCCGTACTGCTCGATCATCCGGCGGATGCTTTCCTGGCCACCCTTGAGGTAGTCGGGCGACGGCGCATAGGCCGCCAGGCGCTGTGTCGGCGATAGCGACATCTGCAGCGCAAAGATCATCAACGACAGCGCGAACAGGACGATGGGCAGCATCATCAATCGTCTGAGGGCGTAGGTCAGCACGGGTGCACGGGTTCCGGTTTCGGGGAAAACAAGCAATACGCCGGGCGAAGGGGATCGCCCGGCGTATTTGGCCGCCAATCAGTCGTTGGCCTTGGTCACCGGGTAGAAGTCCCAGGCACCGTAGAGGATCATGTTGTCGACATAGCCGTCGATGTTGCTACGGGTGACGACGTAGCCGAAGTCCTCCCACAGGAACTGCGTGGTGGCGTATTCGTAAGACATGTCCTGCAGCTTGGCGTAGATCGGCTCACGCACGGCCGGGTCGTTCGAGGCCCAGGCCTCATCGAGCAGCGGCTTGAACTTCTCCGCCATCAGGTCGCGGTAGCCCTGGCCGACCATGCCGCCGACGAGGCCGGTGGGCGAGAGGTAGTAGGATGCCGCACCGAGCGGGCCGCCCGGATCGGAATAGTCGGGACCCCAGCCCATCACCGTCAGCGGCGCCGCCGGCTTTTCGCGGTTGTTGAGCTTGTCAGAGACGGACGCCCAGGGCAGTGCCTGGATCTGCATCTTGAACTTCGGGTTGATGCGCGACAGGCCCATCTGCAGCGCCGACAGGGCTGCCGTCAGCTGCGGATTGCCCTCGGTCACATAGGCGGTGAAGGTGAAACCGACGTCCCACAGCTTGCCGCCAAAGGCCTTCTTGAAGTGCTCCTCGGCCTTGGCAGGGTCGTAGCTGTAGATGGGTGAATCCGGGCGGTAGCCCATGATGCCGCGCACCGTCGGCCCACGCGACTGCACCGTCTTGCCGAGCAGCACCTGGTTGATCAGCGCGTCGTAGTTCTGGGCGTAGTTGAAGCCCTTGCGGACATCGATGTCGGCGAAGAAGTCTGGCGGAATGCCTTGACCGTCCAGCTTGCCGCTGCCGATGGCGGGATTGTCGTTGTCGTCGAGCGGCCAGGCGAAAAAGATGCCGCGCGAGAACACCTTCTGCAGGCCGTCAATGACCTTGACGCCTTCGGTCTTGCTGAGCTCGTCGATGAACTCGACGGGCGCCGCGACGAAATCGGCATCGCCCGACAACAGCTGCAGGCGCCGCGTCGTCCATTCCGGCACCGTGCGCATGACCACGCGCTCGAGCTTGGCCGGACCCTGGAAGTAGTTGTCGAAGCGCTTCAGCGTGATGCGGCGGTCGGTGCGGTCCCATTCCTCGAGCATGAACGGACCGGTGCCGTTTTCCTCGGCGAACAGCGGATTGGCGCCGAGCTCCGGGCGGTAGTGCGCCTTCCAGTTGTCGCCCGAACCGTCCCAGCCGCCGACCGAGGCGACCCATTCCTTGTCCAGGATGGAGGTGCCAAAAGGCAACGCGATGACGCCGAGCGTCGCCGGGAACGACTTCGGCAGCTTGAGCGTGACGTTGTCGCCGTCGACGACGATCTGCTCCGACAGCTGGTCATAGACCTTGCGCAGCGTCTCGGGGCTGGCCTCGGCGAAGGTCTTGACCTTGCCTTCCGTCTCCACCCACTTGGCGATGTCGGTGTATTTGCCCGCCGTGATCACCTCGGTAATCGCGTTCGACATCCAGGACTGGCCCTGCAGGATGGCGCGCAGCAGCGAATAGCGCACGTCATCGGGCGTGATCTGGCCGTAGCCCGGCTCTATCGCCGCCTTCTGGGCGTCGGTCAGCTTGTCGTAATACTCCCAGGTGATCTTGCCGTCGGCGCCCTTGACGCCGACCTTGTGGGCAAAGACGCCCTTGCGGATCGGGAAGGTGTAGCTCACCGAACCGTCGTCGCCCTGCTTGATCAGGCCGTTTTCCAGCGACGGCACCTCCGTCGATAGCGACGGTACGAACTCGGAAATCTTCGAACCGTTGAAGTTGAGCAGGCGGCTGTAGATGTTCAGTGCGCCATAGGAGCTCGGCGTGTTGGCGATGTAGGCCGGATCAAACGACTGGATGTCGTCGGTCCACATGAAGACGAATGTGCCGGGGTTCTTTGTCTCGGCCATGACAGGCGCAGCCGTGACGGCAAGCCCCATGCCCATAGCCAACGCTAAGGCTAGTTTCATCATCGTTCCCTTCTGATGGCGGAGGAAGTTTTCTTCTTCTCGTTATGGAAAGGCTAGAAGAGCGCTTGCCGGTCTGTCCAATGTGTAGATAGGATGGACTATGCAAAACACGCATGAGGGCCGGCATGGAACTGCAATGGCTTGAAGATTTCCTGGAAATAGCCGCGACACGCAATTTCTCGACCGCCGCCACTGCGCGCAACATTTCGCAGCCGGCCTTCAGCCGTCGCATCAAATCGCTGGAAAGCTGGATCGGCGCCGACCTCATCGACCGCAGCACCTATCCGGTGCAGCTGACCCGGGCGGGCAATATGTTCCTGCCCGGCTGCCAACGGCTGGTGCGCGAGGCCTACCGGTTGCGCACCGACTGCCGCAATGTCGCCGGCGAAAGCTCGGCAATGCTGACCTTCACCTCGCTGCACACGCTGGCGATGTACTTTTTTCCGAAGTGGATCAGCTCGCCGCTGATTTCGCGCATGCCGCTACGCACCAGCATGCACGCGGCCGATTTTCTCGAAAGCGTCGACCATCTGTGCTCGGGGCAGTGCGACTTCTGCATCACCTATGTTCATCCCGACGGCCCGCCCGTTCTTGAAGGCGGACCTTTTGAATCGTTGCAGATTGGCAAGGACAGGCTTGTTCTGGTCTCGGGTACCGACGAAAACGGCCGCGCCCTGTTCGACATCGACGTGCCCGAAAGCACCGAGATTCCTTACCTCGCCTACTCCTGGAGCGACGGCTACATCGGCAAGCTGGCGACGCTGGTACAGTCGCGCTGGCGCCGCCCGCTCAATCTCAGCACCGTCTACCAGTCGGCGCTTGCCGACGGCCTGAAGCACATGGCGGTCGCCGGGCGCGGCGTCGCCTGGCTGCCGCAGATCTGCGTCGCCGAAGCGATGAAGCAGGGCCAGCTCGTCCAGATCGGCGGCCAGCAGATGGCGCTGGAAATGGAGATCCGCATTTTCCGGCGCGCCGGCGCGGGCAGCCATGACGGCGACGCCCTGTGGCAGCATCTCAAGGAATGCGCCGAACTGCCCCGGTACCGAAGCAGTCTCGATGCCACGCTGGACGCCGCCTGACCGATCGGGATGCCCCGAATGGCTGGTCAGGCTTGCTATGCGAAGACAGGCGATACGATGCGTGATGCGCATAGTTTTGGCCGACCCAATTGCGGCGCCTTGATTTCACTGGCTTTTGCGCCGGCGCGTCACGTCACCGGCCAGACATGACCGCTCCAGGGCGGGCCACTACCCCCTGCCCGCCTATTGACAGGACGCGGCGCCGTTGCGTTCGATGCCCCGACACGACATCTCGTCGTTGAAACCGGGTCCATGCGCCGATGATCCCTGCCAACTCCGCCCCACCCGAACTGCCCGAGGATGTCATCCTGTCGGTTGAGGATCTCGAAGTCTCCTTCGCTGTCCGCTCCCGCGCACCTTTCCGCGCCGTGCGCGGCATCTCCTTCACCATTTCGCGCGGCGAGACGGTAGCGCTGGTCGGCGAGTCCGGCTCGGGCAAGTCGGTGACGGCAATGACGATCATGCGGCTGACCGAATATGATGGTGCCGCCATCACCGGCGGACGGGTACTGATGCGCCTCAAGGACGGCAAGGTCGCCGACCTCGCCAAGCTCTCCGAAAAGCGCGTCGAGGCACTCAGGGGCGCCGAAATTTCGATCGTCTTCCAGGATCCGATGTCGAGCCTGAACCCGGTCTTCACCGTCGGCGACCAGATCGCCGAGGCCGTCGTCCACCATCAGGGCAAGACACCGGAGCAGGCGCGCCAGATCGCGCTCAACACGCTCAAGCTGGTGCGCGTACCCGATGCCGAACGCCGCCTCGACCAGTATCCGCACCAGCTCTCCGGCGGCATGCGCCAGCGCGTGATGATTGCGATCGCGCTCGCCTGCCGGCCGTCGCTGATGATCCTCGACGAGCCGACAACGGCGCTCGACGTGACCATCCAGGCACAGATCCTCGATCTTGTTCGCGCCTTGCAGCAGGAGATCGGCATGTCGGTATTGTTCATCACCCATGACATGGGCGTCGTCGCCGAGGTCGCCGACCGGGTGTGCGTCATGCTTAAGGGAGAGATCGTCGAGACGGGAACCGTCTACGACGTCTTCGCCAAGCCCAGGCACGCCTATACGCGCGCGCTGATCTCGGCAGTGCCGCGCCTCGGCAGCATGGCCGACAAGGACGCGCCCGAAAAGTTCCCGCTCTTGGTGTTCGAACCGGAGCGCCAGCTCGCCGAGGCAGACGAATGAACGCATCCTCCCCAATGAAAGAGGTTGGCCGGCCGCTGGTCGAAGTGCGCAACCTGGTCACCCGCTTCGACCTCAAGACCGGCCTGTTCGGCCATGTCTCCGGCCGCGTCCATGCCGTTGAAAACGTCTCCTTCGACATCTTCCCCGGCGAGACACTGGCGCTGGTCGGCGAGTCGGGCTGTGGCAAGTCCACCGTCGCGCGGTCGATCATGCAGCTCGACAAGCCACGCTCCGGCTCGATCCGCTTCGACGGCGTCGAACTTGTCGGCGCGCCGCGGCAAGTCGTGGCGAAGTTTCGGCGCCAGGCCCAGATGGTCTTCCAGGACCCGTTCTCCTCGCTCAATCCGCGCATGACCATCGAGCAGTCGCTGATCGATCCGATGCGGGTGCACAAGCTCGGCTCGCTCGAGACCATGCGCGCCCGTGCCGCCGAGCTGATGGCCAAGGTCGAGCTCGCGCCGGAGCTGCTGGAACGTTACCCGCACGCCTTCTCCGGCGGCCAGCGCCAGCGCATCTGCATTGCCCGCGCCCTTGCCCTCCGCCCGCGCCTGATCGTCGCCGACGAGGCGGTCGCCTCGCTCGACGTCACCATCCAGGCACAGGTCATCAACCTTTTGATGGATTTGCAGCGCGACATGCAGATCGCGCTTTTGTTCATCAGCCACGACATGGCCGTGGTCGAGCGCATCGCCCACCGGGTCGCAGTGATGTATCTCGGCGAGATCGTCGAGATCGGCGACCGCCGCTCGATCTTCGGCAACCCACAGCACCCCTACACGCGCAAGCTTTTGTCGACGGTGCCGATCGCCGATCCGACGCGCCGTCCCGAAGGACGAGTGCCAATGTCGGACGAAATCCCGAGCGCCATGCGCGCGCCCGACTTCGTGCCCGTCGAGCTGCCGATGCACCAGATCTCATCCACCCACTACGTAAGACAGGTGGCCGCGGGCTGACGACTGCCTTATCAAGCATTCCCTATTTCAAATCAGAGCATTCCCAACATGACCCCTTCGAACATGTCGTTGGCGGCCGCCCCTGCGTCCGCCAACACAAGCCCCGACATTGCCGCATCCCAAGCGCAGCTGAAGATCGAGGGCCTTAGACGCCCGGCCGCGGCGGAATGGCCGACACCCTATGTCGAGGTCGACGAGACGCGCTTGGCCCGCAACATGCAGGCGATGCAGGCCCGCGCCGATGCTGCAGGGCTCGTCATGTTCCCGCACGTCAAGACGCACAAGAGCATCGACCTGGCGAAGCGGCAGCTGGCGCTTGGCGCCCGTGGCATCACCGCCTCCAAGCCAAGCGAGGCACTGGTCTTCGTCCAGGCCGGCATCCCCTCGATCATCGTCGCCTATCCGATCGTCAATGCCAGTTCGCTCGACCGCCTGCTGCCGGCGGTGAAGGCGCACGGCACCCAACTGCGCACGATTGCCGCCAGCGAAATGGGCGTCGACGCGCTCTCCACCGCTGCCGTGCGCCACGGCGTCGACATCGGCGTCTTCCTCAAGGTCGATGTCGGTCTCGGTCGCGTCGGCCTCAAGCCGAACGATCCCGCGGCGATCGCTGTCTGCCAAAAGATCGCCGCAGCACCCGGCCTGCATTTCGCCGGCCTGCTGTCGCATGCCGGCCATTCCTATGCCGCTACCGATTCAGAAAACCTCGCCGCGGTTGCCCGCACCGAGGCGGCAGCAATAACCGGCCTCGCCGCCATGCTGAAGGGCCTGAGCATCGATGTACCCTGCCTGTCGGTCGGGGCGACGCCGACCTGTCTCGGCGCGCCGCTGCAGGCAGTCGACTGCATCCGCCCTGGCAACTACGTCTTCCTCGACGGCACCGCCCTCCGCCTCGGCATCTGCAGTGCCGACGATCTGGCGCTTTCGGTGGTGGCTCGTGTCGTTGCCGCCAACGACACACATTTCATCATCGATGCCGGCTCCAAGACGATGAGCTCCGACCGTGGCGCCCATGGCATGGGCGGCAACGGCTTCGGCATCGTCATCGGCGCCGACGCCGGCAGCGGCGCCGGCGTGTGGACGCTCGAACGCATGTCGGAGGAGCACGGCTTCGTACCCGCGGGAGGTCGCACCCTGCCGCTCGGCAGCCGCGTCAGGGTGTTCCCCAATCACTCCTGCGCCACCATCGCCAATTTCGACAGTTTTGTCCTCCGCCGTGACGAGGGCGAAGTGCTGACGCTGCCGGTCAACGCCCGCAGTTGCCAGACCTGAGCTGACGCGCGAGCGCTCACCTGGGCACCTGGTTCCAATCTCCGGCCGGGCTTGTTACTCTTGCCCGATGAAGGCAATTGCTCTTGCTTCAGCGAGGACCACACTGTTCCTCGCCCTGGCCGCCGCGGCCGGCTGCGTATCCGGGCCAGGCTCGGTCGGACCAGTCGATCCGCTGAAATACGACGCCATGGCCTGTGCTGAACTCGATGTCGTCATGGGCACCACGGCATCAAGCATTTCGCGCACCGCGATCAGCCGCGGCACCGTCGGCCAGTGGAACGTTCCGGCATGGGCGCCGGGCGGCACCAAGGCCATCACTGCCATCCAGGACAGGCAGACGGCCAGGATCGACGGCCTGCGGCAGGAGCAGGCCGCCATCGACTCTGTCAGAAAGCGCAAATGCCGCTAGGCAATTGCCGCGCAACACGCCGACACTTTCCACGACGACGGCCGTGGCCAGCGGCGCTACCGCCTGCCGACCGGGCGCTATCACATGCACTGGACCGTCGACCGGCAGACGGACGGCCGCGTCAGCGCGATGCGCTTTCACATGGAATGATCCCCGGGGATCAGCCGGCGTCGCCTCGCGTCCAGTAGGCCGAGGCGATCGTCTGGTCTCGGCCCAGCGACAGATCGCTGCGCCAGTGGTCGCGCACCCGTTTTGCCGCTGCGGCTTCCGCCGCAAACCAGCCGAAGCCTGTTACCTGCTCCGGCCAGGCAACCGACATGACCGCATCGGCGAGGGCCGAGCTCTCGCCGCCTGCTACACCGTTGCGGTACAGCCACTTCACCTCAACCGCGGTCAGATTGTCGATCTGCTGGCGTTCGCCCTCGTCAGCGACTTCGATGAAGCCGATGCCGCGCGTCGTTGCCGGCAGGCCCTCCAGCATCCGCCCGACCGCCGGCAGGCCGGTTTCGTCGGCACCCATGACAAACCAGTCGGCCGGCCTGAGCGGACGTCCGACCGGCCCCAAAATGCCGACCTTGTCACCCTCGCGCGCTGACGATGCCCAGTTGGAACCGACGCTCTCGCCTTCGTGGATCAAGAAATCGACGTCGAAATGCCCGCCGGCCACTTCCAGCCGGCGGATGGTGTAGACCCGCGATGGTGGGCGCCTGTTTTCGTCGGGCCAAGACACAAGGCCGTTGTTGCCGCGCACCGGCCAGACCGGATTCGGCACACTGGCCGTCGGAAACAGCATGCGGATGTGCAGACCGCCAAACGAGGCGAAGCGTTCGAGATTGGGCGCCTTGAGCCGGATGCGCTTCATATGCGGCGTCAGGTCGATCACGTTGACGACGGTCGCCAGGCGGAACTGCTCCAGCTCGCCTTGGCCCGATAGGTCGCCCTGCCAAACGATCTGCGGCTGGCTCTCTCTGGCGTAGAACTCCACCGACGTCGCCATTAAATCCTTGAGCCGGGCCAGGCCGTCGGGATGCGATGACCTGGCCCGCATGATCAGCGCTCCCTTGGGCATCACCAACGAGGCTTCGCCAAAGAGGAAGCGGAAATTGACGGCATCGCCCTCTGCGCTTGCGCTCGCGTCAAAGCTCTCCAGCCGATCGCGGATCTTCTCCAGTTGATCGGGCGAAAGTTGCAGCTGCAGTTCGGCGCGGGATTGAAGGTCGGTCATGTCAGTTCGCTTCCGGTTCGTGTCGCTTCCACCCCCCAGGTCGTCCATCTGGCAAATTGCTGGCTGAATGTGCGGGGCCGCACCGAGCTGGCTCGACGGGTACTGTCCGCGTCATGGGCTTGAATATTTAAACTTGAATATGATAGTCAAGTTAAATCGTTGCCGCAGCCTCAGGACAGGACCGACGACATGGACCGTGTAGAGCCCTTCAGCTTACTGGCAGTCGCGCAGACCTTGCTCCGGTCGCGCGCCATTGCGCGCGCGGCCCTGCTTTGCCTGCTGCTCGCTGCACTCACCATGCTGGCGCATGCCGGCACGGTCGTCGATTCGACTGGACTGATGGTCAGCGTCACCGGCGGCCGAACGCCAGGATTTCTACTCATCCAGTTGATGAGTGACGGTTTTGGCCGACCGACGGCGGAGCAGGTGTTTCCGTCCCGGCGTTGAGCACCGCGCCTAAGGCAGCGAATCGGGCGCTGGTCGCACTCGACGGCGCCCGGATGGCCGGCTGCGGTCCATGCACGGCGGACGCGCTACCCAACTGGCCTGCACGCTCAATCCGGATGAAATGGCTGCGCCGACAAACCGAGCGGATGCGGACTAACTCGTGATGTGACGAAGGAAAACTGCGTGGTCAGGCCAACGTAGCGGCTTGCTGGCCACTGTCTCTAACGTGCTGACTTGGTGAAGGAATTTGGTGGAGCCAAGCGGGATCGAACCGCTGACCTCCTGCATGCCATGCAGGCGCTCTCCCAGCTGAGCTATGGCCCCACACCGGCCTTGGCCGGGCGCCGTTTCCGGCGAAGGTCGGCGCGAATTTGTCGTCCGCGCCGGTGTTGTTGGGCGGCTTCTAGCGCCGCATTCGACCATTGGCAAGCCTTGATCGAAACCTTTTTTCGGTTTCCCGAAAAGCCGCGTCAGATCTCGTCGTCGTCGTCGCCGACGCCGATCATGTCGGAGACGTCGTCGTCTTCCTCTTCCTCGTCGGCGAGGAACGTGTCGTCGTCATCGTCGCCCAGGTCGACATCATCGTCGTCCAGATCCGGCAGGTCGTCGCCGCCCTTGGCCTCGTCGTCGGCGTCCTCCAGGGACACGACCTCTGCGCCTTCATCCTCGGCGTCGAGCTCCTTGGCGTCGGCTTCCTCTTCCTCTTCCATGATGGCGGCGATCTTGCCATCGTCGAAGTAGGAGCGCGGATAGGCCTTGCCGGTGTAGGGCGAGACGATCGGGTCCTTGTTCAGATCATAGAATTTACGTCCCGTTTCCGGGTCGACACGTTTGGTGCCAAGTTCGGGTTTTGCCACGTCAGGCCTCGTCTTGTCGCTTTTTGGACCCCTTAGCCGCAGTTTGGGGCGCTGTCAAAGCCAAATCCCCCGGCAGGGGCGATGGGGGATGACCGTTGCGGCAATCGATGCTACGACACCGCCGCAATCATTGGGAAAGCCCGGTTTCGCGGGGCGTCCCGCACGAGGAACCACCATGTCGCATCAAGCTGTGCCGCAGCCGGCCATCGCCCGGAAGTCGAAATCCCTGTCTGGAACCGCCCGCGTTCCTGGCGACAAGTCGATTTCGCACCGCTCCTTCATGTTTGGCGGCCTGGCTTCCGGCGAAACCCGCATCACCGGCCTGCTCGAGGGCGAGGACGTGATGCGCACCGGCGACGCGATGAAGGCAATGGGCGCCCATATCGAGAAGCATGGCGACGAATGGGTCATCAAGGGCACCGGCAACGGCGCGCTCCTGCAGGCCGAGGCGCCGCTCGACTTCGGCAATGCCGGCACCGGCTCGCGCCTGACCATGGGCCTCGTCGGCACCTATGACATGGAAACCACCTTCATTGGCGACGCCTCGCTGTCGGGCCGGCCGATGGGCCGCGTGCTCGATCCGCTACGCCAGATGGGCGTGCAGGTGCTGAATGCCGCCCCCGGCGACCGCATGCCGCTGACGTTGCGCGGCCCACGTCAGGCCGCTCCGATCAGCTACCGCGTGCCGATGGCCTCCGCCCAGGTCAAGTCGGCCGTGCTGCTTGCCGGCCTCAACACGCCCGGCATCACCACCGTCATCGAGCCGGTGATGACCCGCGACCACACCGAAAAGATGCTCAAGGGCTTCGGCGCCAACATCGAGGTCCAGACCGACGAGCAGGGCGTCCGCCACATCTTCATCGAAGGCCAGGGCAAGCTCACAGGCCAGATCATCGCAGTGCCGGGCGACCCGTCTTCGGCCGGTTTCCCGCTGGTCGCGGCGCTGATCGTGCCGGGCTCCGACATCACCATCGAAAACGTGCTGATGAACCCGACCCGCACCGGCCTGATCACCACGCTGATCGAGATGGGCGGGTCGATCGAGATCCTCAACCGCCGCAATGCCGGCGGCGAGGACGTCGCCGATTTGCGCGTCCGCGGCTCCGAGCTCAAGGGCGTCAAGGTCCCGGCCGAACGCGCGCCGTCGATGATCGACGAATACCCGGTCCTCGCCGTCGCCGCCTGCTTCGCCGAGGGCGAAACGCTGATGCAGGGGCTGGAAGAGCTGCGGGTCAAGGAATCCGACCGCCTGGCAGCGGTTGCCCGCGGCCTCGAAGCCAATGGCGCCGACTGCACCGAAGGCGAGACAACGCTGTCCGTCCGCGGCGTGCCCGGCGGCAAGGGCCTCGGCGGCGGCACCGTCAAGACCCATCTCGACCACCGTATCGCCATGAGCTTCCTGGTCATGGGCCTGGCTGCCGAAAAGCCCGTCACCGTCGACGACCAGGCGATGATCGCAACCAGCTTCCCCGAGTTCATGGGCCTGATGGCAAATCTGGGTGCAGAGATCGAATAAGCCCCTTAAGTTCGGCAGGACCAACGAGGAGCGAGCCTATGTCTGACAAAGTAGCAATGATCGTCGGCGGCGGCAGCGGCATGGGTGCCGCGGCGGCGCGCAAGCTGGCAGCAGACGGCTATTCGGTCGCCGTCCTGTCGTCCTCCGGCAAGGGTGAGGCCTTGGCCAAGGAGCTCGGCGGGCTCGGCTTCACCGGGTCCAACCAGTCGAACGACGACCTCAAGCGCTTCGTCGACCTGACGATGGAAAAGTGGGGCCGCATCGACGCCCTGGTCAACGGCGCCGGACATGGGCCGCGGGCGCCGCTGCTGGAGATCACCGACGAGCAGTGGCACACCGGCATCGACGTCTATTTCTTGAACGTCGTGCGCGCGACGCGGCTGGTGGCGCCCATCATGGTCGCCCAGAAGGGCGGCGCCATCGTCAACATTTCGACCGCCTGGGTCGGCGAACCGGCGGCGATGTTCCCGACATCGGCCGTGGCGCGCGCCGGCCTCGCCGCCTACACCAAGCTCTTCGCCGACCAGTACGCCCAGCACAATGTCCGCATGAACAATGTGCTGCCGGGCTGGATCGACAGCTTGCCGCAGACCGACGAGCGCCGCGACGGCGTGCCGATGCAGCGCTACGGCACCTCGGCCGAGATCGCCGCGACAATCGCTTTCCTCGCCTCCGAGGGTGCCGCCTACATCACCGGGCAGAGCCTGAAGGTCGATGGCGGCCTGATGCGCGGCGTCTGACCAGGAGTTCGGGCCAGGACATGCCTGCTTCGATCACCATCGCCATCGACGGTCCGGCCGGCGCCGGCAAAGGTACGCTCGCCCGCCGGCTCGCCGACTACTACCACCTGGCGCTGCTCGACACCGGGCTGACCTATCGCGCCGTCGCCCACATGCTGCTTGAGAAGGGCTGGCCGCTCGACGACGTCGCCCACGCCATCGAGGCGGCAAGGCTGGTCGATCTCGGCCATCTCGACCGCAAGGTGCTGTCGGCGCATGCCGTCGGCGAGGCGGCGTCGAAGGTCGCGGTCATCCCCGAGGTGCGCAAGATTCTTGTCGACAAGCAGCGTGACTTCGCACGCGCGCCGCAAGGTGCCGTGCTCGACGGCCGCGACATCGGCACAGTGGTCTGCCCCGACGCGGAAGTGAAGCTCTATGTCACCGCCAGCGCCGAGGTCCGCGCCCAGCGCCGGCTCGCCGAGATCGAGGCCAATGGTGGTGTCGCCGATTTCGCAGGCATTCTCGCCGATATTGTCCGTCGCGACGAGCGCGACACCGGCCGCGCCGACTCTCCGCTCAGGCCTGCCGACGACGCGCACTTGCTCGATACGTCGGAAATGGATATAGAAGCCGCGTTTTCCGCAGCCAGGGATATCGTTGATCGGGTCCTCGGCAGCTGAGAACAGGCTGAAATCCTCGGATTTCGCCACTTAACCGACCTGTCCGCATTTTTCTTGCGCCGATTTGCCGCATCAGGCGGCCAAGGGCCTTTGGCCCGGAATGTTGGCAGGTCAACGCAACGCTAACCCACGGCGCCGCTCCCGCTAGACGGGACGCACCAGGAGATCCAATGTCACAAGCTAATCCCTCCCGCGACGATTTCGCGAGCCTGCTCGAAGAGTCCTTCTCGGACGGTCATTCGGGCGAAGGCCAGGTCGTCAAGGGTATCGTCACGGCCATCGAAAAAGACATGGCCATCATCGACGTCGGCCTGAAGGTCGAAGGTCGCGTTCCGCTGAAGGAATTCGGCGCCAAGGCCAAGGACGGCTCGCTCAAGGTCGGCGACACCGTCGAGGTTTATGTCGAGCGCATCGAAAACGCGCTTGGCGAAGCCATGCTGTCGCGCGACAAGGCTCGCCGCGAAGAGAGCTGGGTCAAGCTCGAAGAGAAGTTCACCAAGGGTGAGCGCGTCGAAGGCGTCATCTTCAACCAGGTCAAGGGCGGCTTCACCGTCGATCTGGACGGCGCCGTTGCCTTCCTGCCGCGTTCGCAGGTCGACATCCGTCCGATCCGCGACGTCACCCCGCTCATGCACAATCCGCAGCCCTTCGAGATCCTCAAGATGGATCGCCGTCGTGGCAACATCGTCGTGTCGCGCCGCACCGTTCTCGAAGAGAGCCGTGCAGAGCAGCGCTCCGAGATCGTCCAGAACCTTGAAGAGGGTCAGGTTGTCGAGGGCGTGGTCAAGAACATCACCGACTACGGTGCGTTCGTTGACCTCGGCGGCATCGACGGCCTGCTGCACGTCACCGACATGGCCTGGCGCCGCGTCAACCATCCGACCGAAATCCTCAACATCGGTCAGACGGTCAAGGTGCAGATCATCCGCATCAACCAGGAAACCCACCGCATCTCGCTCGGCATGAAGCAGCTCGAGTCGGATCCGTGGTCGGACATCGGCACCAAGTTCCCGATCGGCAAGAAGATCACCGGCACCGTCACGAACATCACCGACTACGGTGCGTTCGTCGAGCTCGAGCCGGGCATCGAAGGCCTCATCCACGTTTCGGAAATGTCGTGGACCAAGAAGAACGTGCACCCCGGCAAGATCCTGTCGACCACCCAGCAGGTCGACGTGGTCGTGCTCGAAGTGGATCCGGCCAAGCGCCGCATCTCGCTCGGCCTCAAGCAGACGCTCGAGAATCCGTGGGAAGCTTTCGCCCGTAACCACCCGGTCGGCACCGAAGTCGAAGGCGAAGTCAAGAACAAGACCGAATTCGGCCTGTTCATCGGTCTCGACGGCGACGTCGACGGCATGGTGCACCTGTCCGACCTCGACTGGAACCGTCCGGGCGAGCAGGTCATCGAAGAGTACAACCGTGGCGACATGGTCAAGGCTCAGGTTCTCGACGTCGACATCGAGAAGGAGCGCATCTCGCTCGGCATCAAGCAGCTCGGCAAGGACGCCGTCGGTGAAGCTTCGACCTCTGGCGAACTGCGCAAGAACGCCGTCGTCACCTGCGAAGTGATCGCGATCAAGGACGGTGGCCTCGAAGTCCGTCTTGTCGAGAGCGGCATCGAGACCTTCATCAAGCGCGCCGACCTGTCGCGCGACCGTGACGAGCAGCGCCCTGAGCGCTTCGTCGTCGGCCAGAAGGTTGACGCCCGCGTCATCGCTTTCGACAAGAAGACCCGCAAGCTGCAGGTCTCGATCAAGGCGCTGGAAATCGCCGAAGAGAAGGAAGCAGTCGCTCAGTACGGCTCGACCGACTCCGGCGCTTCGCTCGGCGACATCCTCGGCGCAGCCCTGAAGAACCGCAACAACTGAGCCAACAGCTCATTGTCGTGAACTGAATGACCCCGCCGGAGCGATCCGGTGGGGTTTTTCTTTGTCTGATTGTCGTCGCCGGCCAGAAGTGATGCCGGAATGCTTCACGGCTCATCCGAATGCTTCCCGGCCGGGCATGATCGGCTTGTCCAAGGTTGCCGCGACAGGGAATTGCTGCGCATTAGTCGCAGACTTGCCGCCCGCGTTCAGAGCCTGCCCATGCCCAGTTTGCGTTTTCTGACCGTCTTTTTCGTGTTGCTGGTCCTCTCAGGCTGCGGCGGCCGGGCCGTGCTTGGGCTCAATGACGGCAAGCAGGGCGAATCCGCTTCCGTCGTCCAGATCTATGTCTCGACAATGCGCGCCCGCTCGAATGACCTGTCGTTGCCCTATTCGGCGGAACGCGCCAAGCAGCTCAACTTCGCAAAGTTCGAGATCGGCATCCCAAGGACCCATGTCGCCGGCGAGGTCGAAAGCACGAGCCGCACGCCGAGCCCGGAACGCAATTTCATCGCCCGCACCTTCCAGCCCTATGACGACAAGACGCAGTTCGTCGCCGCCCTCGACGCCGACCTGATGCGACGTCCCGAGGCCGAGCGCGAGATCTTCATCTTCGTGCACGGCTACAACAACAACTTCGCCGACAGCATCTTCCGCAACACCCAGATCGTCCACGACTACAAGGTCAAGGCGGTGGCGTTGCATTACGCCTGGCCGTCGGCCGGGTCGCTGCCGCTCTATGTCTACGACCGCGACAGCGCCGCATACAGCCGCGACGGCCTTGCCGACACCATCGAGATCGCCGCCCGCACCAAGGCCAAGCGCATCGTGCTCGTCGGCCACTCGATGGGCAGCTATGTGGTGATGGAGGCGCTGCGCAGCCTGTCGCTGAGCGGCCGCGGCAAATACATCAACCGCATCAACGGCCTGGTGCTTGCGGCACCCGATATCGACATCGACGTCTTCCAGAGCCAGCTGCGCGATATTGACGACCTGCCCGACCCGTTCATGATCCTGGTTTCGAAGCGCGACAAGGCGCTCAACCTGTCGGGCGGGCTAACTGGCGGCCATCCACGCGTCGGCAGCGGCGCCGACGTCGCAGCCCTCCAGGCCGAGAACATAACCGTGCTCGACACCTCCAACCTCGACGGCGGCAGCCATGGCGTCTTCGCCAGTTCGCCGACGCTGATGGCGTTGACGACCTCGGGCGGACTGAT
Organism: Aminobacter ciceronei; assembly: GCF_014138625.1. GTDB lineage: Bacteria > Pseudomonadota > Alphaproteobacteria > Rhizobiales > Rhizobiaceae > Aminobacter > Aminobacter ciceronei. The sequence goes on along the minus strand of NZ_JACJHY010000014.1, from coordinate 94,606 downwards.
GAACGACGTCACCGACAGGGGCGAGGGCGCGCCGGCCGAGACGATCCTGGCCGACGGCGGCCAGGTCATCAAGGGCGCTGCCTCGCTGGTCATCTACCTGCCGGCCAAACTGCTTGGCGTACCCAATGGCGGCCTGCTGACACAGTAGGCGCGGCCACTATTCTGCTCGCGGCCCGACTTCGTTGCAGGCGATTGTGCCTACGCGCGGCCGTAGATCTCTGCCACCGTGCCGCTGGTGACCTGATTGGCCGGCGATGCCAGCTGCGCGATCGTAACAGCAGCCGCTTCGAGGCTGACCCATTTGGCGAAATCCGCCTTGGGCATCGCATCGCGATTGGCCTTGGTGTCGAGCGTCGACGGCGCCACGGCGTTGACCAGGATGTCGGCGCCCTTCAACTCCTCGGCTAGCGCCAGGGTCAGCGCCGCAACAGCTGCCTTGCTCACCGCATAAGCGGACATGCCGCCGCCCTTGCGCGGCTCGATGCCGGCGCGGGCCGAAACGTTGACGATGCGCCCGCCAGCCTGGCCCGCAATCATTGCGCGCGCCGCCGCACGGCAGCACAGGAAGGCGGTCTTGGCGTTGATGTCCATCATCTGGTCGAACTGGGTCGGATCGACCTTGTCGATGGAGGCCATGTCGAAGCCACCGGCGGAATGGAGCGAAGCCCACAGGCCCGGAATGGCGTCGTAGAAAGCATCCACGGCTTTGGCGTCGGTCAAGTCGACGCTGGTGGCGACATGGACGCGATCATGACCGGCAAACTCGAACCCGTCAGGAGCCTTGGCCCGGCTGATCGGCAAGTGGCAGATGGCGCCCTCGGCCAGCAGGTGCCTGGCAACCGCTGCCCCCAGCGCACCGGTCGCGCCGGTAACCACCACATGCCGGCCTTCGAAATTCTTAGTCATGATCAACTCCCGTAATGGGCCGCGACGCAGCCTATTCTACGGTGACTTCTATCAGACAGGGTTTTCCCGTCGAGCGGGCCTTCTTGAGCGCCACACCCAGCAGGTCGACACTCTGCAATCGCTCCGCCTCAAGCCCATAGGCCTGCGCGATCAGCACGAAATCCGGCGGCACCGGCGACACGCCAATGGGTTCGACCCCAGCGTCGAGCATCGAGGTCTCGATCTCGCGATAACCGCGGTTGTTCCAGACGACGAAGATGACGGGTGCTGCCGCATCGAGCGCAGCACCCAGCTCCGGCAGAGTGAACTGGAATCCGCCATCGCCGCTGAGACAGACGACTGGCGCATCGGGGACGGCAAGGGCTGCGCCGATCGCCGCCGGCGGCCCGAAGCCGAGTGCGCCATAGCCCGTCGCGGCGTTGAACCAACCGCACGGCCGGTCATGGTCGTAATAGAGATTGGCGGCATAGACCGGCTGGGTGGAATCGCCGACGATCATCGCGCCCGGCAAGGCGTCGCGGATCACTTCAACGGCCTTGACCTGCGCCTGCATCGCCGGACCGATCTCCGTCCAGGCGCTTTCCCGCGCTGCCCGGGCGCGCGCCGCACCATCGGCCTTGCGCGCGTCGCCGACATCGTCCCCTATCCTCGCCAGCGCTGCCGCCGCATCGGCCTGGATCGAAACCGGTGCCGGGCGCCGTCCCAGCTGCATCTCGTCTATGTCGATGCGGATCAGCTTCTCCGGCATCACGAAGCCGCCGTCGCCATACATGTCGTAGTCGGTCGGGCCGAATTCGGTGCCGACGGCGATCACAAGATCGGCGTCGGCCATCAGCGCGCGCACAGCCTTGAGGCTCGGGCTTGCCGGCACGTTGAGCTCGTGCCCGTGCATCAGCCCGCGTCCATTGGCCGTGGTCACAACAGGCGCATCGAGCCTTGCCGCCAGGGCCGCAAGTTCGGCTCCGGCCCGCCGCGCCCCGCCGCCGGCAAGGATCAGCGGCCGTTTCGCGGCACTGATCAGCGGCCTGGCCTCGGCGATGACGCGTTCGCCCGCAAAATGCGCGGCGCCACGCTTCGGCAACTGCCGCAAACCGTCCGCCGGCAAGGCCATGACATCGAGCGGAATCTCGATATGCACCGGCCCCGGGCGCCGCGTCGCAAAGATCTCGAAGGCCTTGCCAATCGCACCGGGCAGTTCGGCCGCCTCGGTCACTCGCCGCGACGACAGCACCACCTTCTCCATCATGCCACGCTGGTCGGGCAGCTCATGCAGGAAGCCCAGCCCCTTGCCGAGCGAGCCAAGCGCGTTGACGCCAGAGATGACCAGCATGGGCACAGAATCGGCGCGTGCCTGGGCCATGGCGGTGATGGTGTTGGTCAGGCCCGGGCCGGTGATGACAAAGGCGACGCCCGGGCGGCCAGAAGCACGGGCATAACCGTCGGCCATGAAACCGGCACCCTGCTCATGGCGCGGCGTGACGTGGCGAATGCTTGAGCGCGCCAGCCCGCGATAGAGTTCGATCGTGTGCACACCGGGAATGCCGAACACCGTGTCGACGCCATGCGCCTCCAGAAGCCCGATGAGCGCTTCGCCGATCGTCGTCATGCCACGTCTCCCTGTCGCAAGCTCAATCCCAGCATCGCCTCGACCGAGCCGATGCCGATCTCCGCCAGTTCGCCGCTGGCAAACATGTCGCCGGCGAGACAACCCTCCACCCACAAACCATCGATGATCGCATTGATGGCGATGGCGTGACGGCGCAATTCGCCCTCGCTCGCCTTCCGGCCGACATCGGCCAACACCTTGGCCACCAGCGCCTCGACCTCGTCACGGAAGCCGAGATAACCGGCCCTGTGCGCCACGCCCAATGCCGGGTCGGAGCCGGCCCGGCCGATGAAGCTCGCCCACAAAGAGAATGTCCTGGCGTCGATGACCGGCGGCACCAGGCTGGCACCGACGAAGGCGGCGAGCCTCAGCCTCGGTTCCTCCTCGACGGTCGCAAGCGCTGTCTTGGCGAGTTCGGTCATGCGTCCCATGATCGTCGCATAGGCTGCCTGCAGCAGCTCTTCCTTGCCCGGGAAATAGTGCCTGATCAGGCCTGCGGTGACGCCGGCGCGCAGAGCAATCGCCCTGACGGTGGCACCCTGCAGGCCGTTTTCGGCGACGCAATCCAGCGTCGCCTCGATCAGGTCCTGCCGCCGGCGCTCCTCGCCTTCGCGGCGGAATTTTCTCCGCGCAGCGACTGCCATGCCCACCTTCGCGTCTTGAGAATAATCGCCGAAGCCGGCTTTTCGCAATATTTATACACTTGCATAACAACGTCGCAAGTGCCGTAATGGGCCGCATAAGAAGCGGGAAATGGCGCCGTTGACGCCGCAAGGCAGAAGGGTCCACTCTCCCCGCCCAGGGGAACATCGCGACGCGACCATGAGCAGCCGATTGCCAGCTGACGGGACAACGTTCATACGCCGGGGCCATCGCTGATGGTTGCGGTCGATGCAGCCAAGCACCCTGCCCCGACCGACGGCCTCGCCGCCGAAGCCATCCATGTCGAGAACCTGCACAAGAAGTTCGGCCAGTTGCATGTGCTGAAGGGCGTGTCGCTGTCGGCCCGCGATGGCGAGGTGGTGGCGATCATCGGTGGCTCGGGCTCCGGCAAGTCGACGCTGCTGCGCTGCATCAACTGCCTGGAAAACCCGACCAGCGGCATCATCCGGGTCAATGGCGAGGAGATCCGCCTCAAGCCCAATGGTTTTGGCGACAGCATCCCCGCCGACCGCCGTCAGATCGAGCGCATCCGCTCGCGCCTCGGCATGGTGTTCCAGAGCTTCAATTTGTGGAGCCACATGACGCTCCTGGAAAACGTCATCGAGGTGCCGGTGCATGTGCTCGGCATCAAGCGCATGGACGCCATTGCAGAAGCCGAGCGGCTGCTCGCCCGTGTCGGCCTCGCCGAGAAACGCGACGTCTATCCGGCCTATCTCTCCGGCGGCCAGCAACAACGCGCGGCGATTGCGCGCGCGCTCGCTGTGCAGCCGCGCGTCATGCTTTTCGACGAGCCGACCTCGGCGCTCGATCCCGAACTGGTCGGCGAAGTGCTCAAGGTCATCGGCGACCTCGCCCGCGAGGGCCGCACCATGGTGCTGGTCACCCACGAGATGAAGTTCGCCCGCGAGGTGGCGACGCATGTGATCTATCTCTTCAACGGGCAGGTCGAGGAGGAAGGGCCGCCCGAACAGATTTTCGGCGCGCCGAAGTCGGAACGCCTAAAGCAATTCATCCGCAGCATCGGCTAGCGTAGTCCCCGATGGCACGGACCATGCGCAAAACCCAGACGAGCGGACGAAATCAAGGGAACGTCAAAACAAACGATAACGGGAGTGACAGCATGAAATCTCTGCTTGCAACTGTGGCCCTGGCCTTGGTTCTCGGCGCCGGAAGCGCCAGCGCCCAGTCGATCAAGGTCGGCATGGCGCCCGAACCCTACCCGCCCTTCGCCTCGCCCGACGCTTCCGGCAAATGGGGCGGCTGGGAAATGGACATGATCGAGGCGCTCTGCGCCGAAGCCAAGCTCCAGTGCGAGGTCACCATGACCGCCTGGGACGGCCTCATCCCGGCGCTCAACTCCAAGAAGATCGACGCCATCATCAACTCGATGTCGATCACCGACGAGCGCAAGAAGTCGATCGACTTCTCCGACAAATACTACAACACCCCGACCGGCATCATCGGCTCCAAGGACGCCAAGTTCGACGCCACGCCGGAAGGGCTGAAAGGCAAGATCATCGGCGTCCAGGTATCGACCGTGCACGAGGCCTACGCCAAGAAGCACTTCGGTTCCACCGCTGCCGAGATCAAGATCTACCAGACCCAGGACGAGGCCCAGGCCGACCTTGCGGCTGGCCGCATCGATGCAGTGCAGGCGGATTCGCTCTCGCTCAACACCTACCTCGCCACCGATGCCGGCAAGGCCTGCTGCGACATGAAGGGCGACGTCGCCGAAGACCTCGAAGTGCTCGGACCGGGCGTCGGCGTCGGCCTGCGCCAGGGCGACACCGAGCTGAAGGACAAGTTCAACGCCGCCATCAAGGGCATCCGCGACAACGGCAAATACGCCGAGATCACCAAGAAGTATTTCGACTTCGACATCTACGGCAAGTGAGCGGGCCGGCGCAGGGTGCCTTGGTCTGCCGCCATGATGTTTGCGATCCAAGCCCCTCTCCGCCTCGCTTCGCTCGGCACCTCTCCCCCACTTGCTGGGGGCGAGGAACCGAGCGTCTGCAAGGTCGCGCCAAACTTCCTGGACAGGCGCCACCTTTCCCTTACGAAGCGGAAAAAGGTGGCGGGGACGGTGAGGGTGACTTTTGACGACCTCGTGTGCGAAGGACCACTGACATCGAGCATCTGCTGAACCCGCTGCTGCAAACGAGCGCCGTCGAGCTGCTTGCGATCTCGCCGCCCGGCTGGGGCGCCAACCTGTTGCGCGGGCTCACCAATTCGATCCAGATCGCGGTTGGCGCCTTCGGGCTTGGCCTTGCCATCGGCATCGCGGGCGTCTGGGGCAAGCTCTATGGCAGTCCTGTCGTGCGCGACCTGATGGAGATCTACACCACCTTCGTGCGTGCCGTGCCGGAGCTGGTGCTGATCCTGCTGCTCTATTATGCCGGCACCGACCTCATCAACCGGGCGCTCGAACAGTTCGGCTACGCCACTGTCGACATCTCCGGTCTCGCCGCCGGCATCGGCGTGCTCGGCATCGTCCAGGGCGCCTACGCCACAGAGGTCATCCGCGGCGCCATTCTGGCCATACCGCAGGGCCAGATCGAGGCGGCGCGCGCTTATGGCATGCCGCCGGGCAAGATGCTGCGCCGCATCACCCTGCCGGCGATGTTGCCCTTCGCCATTCCCGGCCTCGCCAACCTCTGGCTGATCGCCACCAAGGACACGGCCCTGCTCGCCGTCGTCGGCTTCAACGAGCTGACCCAGGAAACACGCCAAGCCGGCGCCACCACCAAGGCCTATTTCACCTTCTTCGTCGCAGCCGGCGTGCTCTACCTGCTGTTGACCCTGTTCTCCAACGTCATCATCGGCCGCATCGAGCGCTGGGCGCGGCGCGGCATGCCGCCGATCGCCGAGACCGGCCGATGAGCGCAACCACGCCCTTTGCAGCAGTGTCTGCTGCCCGCTCCGAGTGGCTGCAGCCGCACCGCATCGTGCTCATCGCCATCGCTGCAGCACTGGTGCTCTCGGCCGCCATCTTCATGCGCTGGGACTGGCTGCCCAAATATTACGACCTGGCGCTGCTCGGCATCTGGCGCACCATCTGGATCCTCGCCGTCACCGTGACGCTCGGCTTCATGCTTGCCGTGCCGCTCGGGCTCGCCCAGGCCGCAGGTCCGTTCTGGCTGGCCTGGCCGGCTAAGGCGTTCTGCACAGTCATCCGCGGCACGCCGCTGCTGCTGCAGCTCTGGCTGCTCTATTACGGCCTCGGCTCGCTGTTCCCGCAATATCCGTGGATCAGGCAATCCGAACTCTGGCCGATCCTGAGGCAGGCCTGGCCCTACGCCGTCGTTGCGCTGACGCTGTCTTATGCCGCCTATGAAGGCGAGGTGATGCGCGGGGCGTTCGCCGGCGTGCCGAGGGGGCAGCTCGAAGCGGCGCGCGCCTTCGGCATGAGCCCGTGGAAGCGCTTCCGCCGCATCTGGCTGCCGCAGGCGATCCATCGCGCCTTGCCGACGTTGGCCGGCGAAACCGTGCTGCAGCTCAAGGCAACGCCGCTCGTCGCCACAATCACCGTCATCGACATCTACGCGGTCGCCTCGCGCGTCCGCCAGGACACCTTCATCGTCTACGAGCCGCTGTTGCTGCTCGCCCTCATCTATCTGATCATCACCGGCATCCTCGTCTTCGGCTTCCGCAAGCTGGAGGCGAAGATTCCGTCCAGACTGGGATGACGCCCGTGCCGCAGACAAAGACAGAGACCGTCACGCTCAACCTCGAAGAAGCCCGTAACTTGTGCATCGCCGCAGCCATCGGCGCCGGCGCCTCCGAGGAAACGGCGATCTCGATCGCGCTTGCCGCCGTTGCCGCAGAGGCCGACGGCCAGGCGAGCGTCGGGCTGTCGCATTATGTCGACTATCTCGAGGCGCTCGAGGCCGGGCGCATCGACGGCAAGGCCGAGCCCGTGGTCAGCCGGCCGGCGCTGGCGATCTACCTGTCCGACGGCCAGGGTGGTGCGGCGCATACCGGCTTCGACCGAAACTTCCAAGAGATCGCCAAGGCAGCCCGGCTGTTCGGCGTCACCGTATTCTCGCAGAAGAATGCCTACACCTGCGGCTCGCTCGGCTATTTCACCGGCCGCCTCGCCGAAGCCGGCCTCGTCGCGCTCGCCGCCACCAACGGACCGGCGCTCGTCGCCGGCTCAGGCTCGACCAAGCCGGTCTACTGCACCAACCCGATCTCGCTTGCAGCACCCGCCGCCGACGGCCCACCCCTTGTCATCGACCAGTCGTCCAGCGCCACCGCCTTCGTCAATGTCCGCAAGGCGGCTGAAACAGGCGAGGCGATCCCCGAGGGCTGGGCCCTCGACGCCAAGGGCAAGCCGACGACAGACGCAAAAAAGGCGATGAAAGGCGTGCTGCTCGCCTTCGGCGGCGCGCGCGGCGCCAATGTCGCACTGATGGTCGAGGTGCTTGCGGCCGGCGTCTCGGGCGCCAACTGGTCGATCGACGCGCCGTCCATATCGGAAGGCCACCAGACGCCAGGCACCGGGCTGTTCATCGTGGCGCTCGACCCGAAATTGTTCGATCCCGGCTTCGAAACGCGCATGCGCGAACAGCTCGACCGGCTGTCCAGCCAGTACCACGTCCACATCCCCGGCCCGGCAAAAGCTGTGGCGCGGGCCCGCTCAGAGGCCGGGGGGATCGCAATCCCTGCGGCCCTGCACGCCCGTATCAGCGAGTTTGCCGCGCGGCAGGCAGAGTGAGCCTAGGCGTTTTCGGCCCCACTTCATTACCTGACCGTTGGGGGCGCGAAGCCCGTAGTGGCGGTTTCACCGTCGCGGCAAGGATCCCCGGGTTTCCGCACTCCTTCGCTCCTGCTCCACCCGAGGATGACGAAGACATGGGCCTCGACGCTCGTCGTCGACGTCGGAGGCTCGCGGAGAGCTTCCAGCTCCTGTTCCTGCGTTGCCCTGCATTGAGAACACCCGCCAAAAAACCAACCTCGAAGCCTGCCAACCACTGACGTCGGCGATTGGCCGCAGGCCTCAAAGCCTTCGTCATCCTCGGGTGGAGCAGGAGCGAAGCGACGTGCGGAAACCCGGGGCTCCATGCCGTGACGCCTCCAATAACCTGGCGGTTCAGAACCCCAACCCGACGGACCAAAAACCACCCACGAAACCCTCGCGAAAATAATTCGAACTCGCTTTGAACCTTTCCCGCTGACGCTGCGACCCAGTCATGTCCAGGGCGAGGTGAGCTCGCCAGATCAACCGGGGGGGAACCCAAACCGAAAGATCGTTCCGACGTGGAAACCAGAGCGTTTCCGCGACCCCGAAACGCAACCTCGAAAAGGGAATAAGACAATGAAGACCAAGATCACCATCCTGACCGCCGTCCTGCTGCTTGCCGGCGCCATCGGCAGCGCCAATGCCGCCAGCTTCTCGGCCGGCCCGGGCGGCGGCGACCGTCCGTCGGGTCCGAGCGACATTTCCGACGCCCCCGGCGGCAACGGCCCTTCGGGCCCCGGCGACATCTCCGACGCCCCCGACAATGACAAGCCGTCCGGCCCGAGCGGCAAGGCTTCGTCGGGCAATGGCGGCGCGACCGAAGACAAGTACTGCAAGAACGGCTCCAGCAAGTTCCCGGACTGCAACACCAAGTTCATCCAGGACTGCAAGGCCGCAGGTGGCAACATGTCGGGTCAGCAGGGTTGGGGTGGCAAGACCTGCCGGGAACCCTCCTGATGCCTCGAGCATGATCGAGAAGTCTGGAACCGGCTTTGGGATCATGCCTCGCGAAGGCTGCGGCCTCGCCAGACATCGGCCACCCGATTGCTGCCATCCGGAGAACCCCGCCTCGCGCGGGGTTTTCTGCATCGGCGCTATCTGCAACGAAAGCCTGCAACGAAAAGCCCCGCTCGACGGCGGGGCTCTGCGCGGGAGGATCGCCCGCGGCGCGTTGCGAAAGACGGTTCAGTGGCGGGAGAGCCAGCTGTCGATGTCCTTTTCGGCCTCTTCCTGGGCCTTGCCATAACGGGCCTGCAGCTTGCCGGCGAGTTCCTTGCGCTTGCCCTTGATGACGTCGAGATCATCGTCGGTCAGCTTGCCCCACTGGCTCTGCACCTTGCCCTTGAACTGCTCCCAATTGCCTTCGATCTGGTTCCAATTCATCGCGATTTCTCCTTCGGGGATTGATCTGGATTGGCACGACAGGTCCGCCGCACTGAGGGGTCAACGCCTCGGTCAGCGCAGGGTTCCGACATTATTAAAAGTTGACTTTGTCAATCATCTTTATATCAAACCTTGTTGACTTGACCGTGACCCGGCCATCGCGGCGTTGGTGCATTGCAATATTTTAATCGTGCATAGCCCCGCAATCGGAGACATGTCCTTGACCCTGACGACCGAAAATTCCGGCCGCCGACTGTTCATCCCCGCGCTCCGCGGCCTTTATTCGAACCTCCACGATTCAGCCGAAACCGTTCTGCGCGTCGTCGCCGGCGCAGCGCTGGTCACCCACGGCCTCGGCAAGATCTCCGATCCGTTCGGCGCTGCCGGCATGGTCGAAGGCCTCGGCTTCTACCCCGGCGCCTTCTGGTCGCTGCTTCTGTCCTGCACCGAGTTCTTCGGCGGCATCCTGATCGCCATCGGCCTGTTCACGCGCCCGGCCTCCTTCGCCGCCATGTTCGTGCTCCTGGTCACCGTCTGGTTCCACTGGGTCACGATGAGCCAGGGCTACCAGGGCGCCGAGAAGTCGATCATCTGGGCGGCGATCTTCCTGTTCTTCGTCATTCGCGGCGGCAACCGCCACTCGGTCGACGCACGCCTCGGCCGCGAGTTCTAGTTTGTGACCCGCATGGTCGTTTCCGGAAAACCGGATTTCGATCCTGCCTCGAAACCCTGCCTCCCAAGGCAAGCCGCATGCCCGCGCCAGATCGGCGCGGGCCGCTCCGTGCAGTCGCTCGATGATTGCCTTTTTTGCGAAACGGGCTAAGAAACGCTACATCTTCTGCCCCTTTTGGCGACCGGAGCCAGCGATGACTGAAATTCTGCAGACCCCGCAACTCGTGACCGTTTTCGGCGGGTCCGGCTTCCTCGGCCGCCATGTCGTGCGGGCGCTGGCCAAGCGCGGGTATCTCGTGCGCGTCGCCTGCCGTCGGCCCGACCTCGCCTTCCACCTGCAGCCGCTCGGCAATGTCGGCCAGATCCAGCCGGTGCAGGCCAATCTGCGCGTGCGCTGGTCGGTCGACCGCGCCGTCCAGGGCGCCTCGCACGTCGTCAACCTCGTCGGCATCCTGCATGAAGGCGGACGCCAGCGTTTCTCGACGGTACAGGAATTCGGCGCCCGCGCCGTCGCCGAGGCGGCGCGCGCCGTCGGCGCCACGCTGACCCATGTCTCGGCCCTTGGCGCCGACGCCAATTCGCCCTCGCTCTACGCCCAGACCAAGGCGCGCGGCGAAAAGGCCGTCCAGGACACGCTGCCAAACGCGGTGATCTACCGCCCGTCGATCGTCTTCGGCCCCGAGGACCAGTTCTTCAACCGTTTCGCCAATATGGCGCGTTTCTCGCCGGTGCTACCGCTTATCGGTGGAGGCGAAACCCGCTTCCAGCCGATCTATGTCGGCGACGTTGCCGAAGCGGTCGCGCGCGCCGTCGACGGCAAGGTCAAGGGCGGCTCGATCTATGAGATCGGCGGCCCGCAGGTGCTAAGCTTCAAGCAGTGCATGGAAGAGATGCTCGAGGTCATCGACCGCAAGCGCACGCTGGTGCCGGTGCCGTGGTCGATCGCCAACCTGCAGGCCTCGATCCTCGGCATGCTGCCCAATCCGCTGCTGACCAAGGACCAAGTCCTTTTGCTGCGCTCCGACAATGTCGTGTCGAAGGCAGCCCTCGACGAAGGCCGCACCATCGCAGCCACGGGCATCGCCCCCAAGTCGACAGCATCGATCCTGCCCAGCTACCTCTGGCGCTACCGCGCCGCCGGCCAGTTCACGCGCCGGACAGAAGCCTGACCGGCTGAGGGCGCATGGACGCCCTCGCCTTGCTCCTGCCTGAGGGACTCGACCCGCTCATCGGGATTGTTCTCATCGTCGCCAGCGCCTTCACCTCGGCGCTGACCGCCGCTTTCGGTGTCGGCGGCGGCATCGCCATGCTGACGCTGATGGGCCTGTTCGTGCCGGTGGCCGCGCTTATCCCCGTCCATGGCGCGGTGCAGCTCGGCTCCAACAGCGGCCGCGCCTGGCACCAACGCGCCAATGTGCGCATGGACGTCGCCGCCCCCTTCATTGTCGGCTCGATCGTCGGTGCCGTCATCGGCGCCTTCGTCGTCATCCAGCTGCCCGACGCCTGGCTCAAGCTGGTGCTCGGCGCCTTCGTCATCGCCATCACCTGGACCAAGGTTCCCGGCATCGACAAACTGACTCGCACCGGGCTTGCGATCGGCAGCGTCATCGTCGCTTTGATCGGCATGCTCGTCGGCGCCACCGGGCCGCTGGTCTCGGTGCTGTTCGCGCAGTTCTTCGCCAATGACCGCAAGGCGCTCGTCGCCACCCATGCCGCCGGCATGGTTGCCCAGCATGGGCTCAAGATCATCGTTTTCGGCCTCGCCGGCTTTGCCTTCGGGGACTGGCTGCCGCTGATCGGCGCAATGATCGTCTCGGGCTATCTCGGTACCGTCTACGGCACCAAGCTGCTCGAACGCATGCCGGAAGAGAGCTTCCGCAAATGGTTCAAGATCGCCATCACCGTGCTGGCGCTGGACCTGCTCAGGCGTGGACTGACGACCCTCGCCTGAGGCCCAACCCGTCCAATCACAGGTTGCAACCTTTTCGGAGCCGCACCGTTATCATTGCAGGCTACCTGAATTTGCCTGGACGCAAGAGCCTGCAGTGGTGTGCGGAGGGTGCCATGGAAGAGGACAATTTCGGCAGGGGTATAGCCTTCGGCGCGGTTGTGAGCGGTGCCGTGTGGGTTGTGGTGATCGTCGTCGTCTTTGCAATTTTCTAACGGCGCGATTTCCTGACGGACGGCTCACCCTGAACAGACCGCCTCGGGGCGATCAGCCCCAGACCATCAGTGCGATCAGCCCGGCGCCGCCGACCAGCAGGCGCCACCAGCCAAACAGCGCGTAACCGTTGCGGGAGACATAGTCGAGCAGGTGCCGCACCACGATCAGCGCGGTGATGAAGGCGGCAAGAAAGCCGACCGAAATCACCGGCAAGTCAGCTGCCGACAGGATGTCCCGGTTCTTGTAGAGGTCGTAGGCAAAGGCGCCGGCCATTGTCGGCATCGCCAGAAAGAACGAGAACTCGGCCGCCGCGCGCTTCTCCACGCCCATCAGCAACGAGCCGACGATGGTGGCGCCAGAGCGCGAGGTGCCGGGGATCATCGCCAGGCACTGGAACAGGCCGATCTTGAGATAGACCGACAGCGGGAAATTGGTGACGTCGCCATAGCGCGGCTTGAGGTCGAGCCTGTCGAGGAACAACAGCACCAGGCCGCCGAGGATCAGCATGACACAGATCAGCTGCGGCGATTCGAACAGCACCGTCTTGATGAAATCATGCGCCAGGGCACCGATCACGGCCGCCGGTAGGAAGGCGATCAGGATGCCTGCGACGAAACGCTGCGTCTTCGGGTCCGACGGCAAGGTGACCAACATCTGCCACAGCTTGGTCGCGTAAACCGACAGGATCGCCAGGATAGCACCGAGCTGGATCAAGATCTCGAAAGTCTTGCCGGTCGAGTTGAAACCGAGGAAATGGCCGGCAAGCAGGATATGGCCGGTCGAGGACACGGGGATGAATTCCGTCAGGCCCTCGAGCAGCCCGAGCAGCAAAGCATTGATGATTGTCTGGCTATCCATTCCCATCCCCGCGAGGCGTTCATGCGCGATTGCTTGTCATGCGGCGGAACTCACCCTATAGGTCGGGTCGCCCGAGAGCCCGGCGAGCCGGGCCGCAGAAGCTCTAACGACGCCTCAGGCGATTCGCCAGAGCGCCATCGATCACGAATTTCGCAGGACCATGCTGACGCTTTTCCACCACCCGATGTTTGCCACATGCCGTTTCGTCCGTTTGGCGTTCGGCGAGTATGGCGAGGAGCTGGCGCTGATCGAGGAGAAGCCGTGGACGCGGCGCAAGGAGTTCCTGTCGCTCAACCCGGCCGGAACGCTGCCGGTGCTCCTGGCCGAGGGCGACGTGCCGATCGTCGGCGCGATGATCATTTCCGAATATGTCGACGAGACCCGCGGCGTGCTCAAGCGCGAGCGTCGTCTGTTCGCCGAAGACCCGATGGAACGCGCCGAAATCCGCCGCCTGACCGACTGGTACCTGACCAAGACCGAAAGCGAAGTGACCCGGCATCTGGTGCGCGAGCGCGTGCTGAAGCCGCTGATGCCGGAAGCGGCCGGCGGCGGTTCGCCCGATTCGGCGGCCATTCGTGCTGCCCGCGCCAACATTCGCCAGCATATGAAATACACCAACTGGCTCGCCGGCACGCGCCACTGGCTCGCCGGGTCGCGCATCACCTATGCCGACCTTGCCGCCGCCGCATCGCTTTCGGTGCTCGACTATCTCGGCGAGATCGACTGGCGCGAATATTCCTCGGCGCGCGAATGGTACACACGCGTCAAGTCGCGCCCGTCCTTCCGGCCCCTGCTCGCCGACCGGGTGCGCGGGCTGACCCCGGCATCGCATTATGCGGACCTCGATTTCTGAGAGCGCGCTGCGCCACCTGATCGAGCGCGAAGCCAGCCGCGCCGGCTTCGCTGCCATCGCCGTCACACGCCCCGACGCCATCCCGCTCGCGCCTGCCCGCCTCGCCCAGTTCGTCGGCGAAGGCCTGCACGGCTCGATGGCCTGGATGGCGGAGACGCTGGAACGGCGCAGCGAACCTTCCGTGCTGTGGCCCGAGGTGCGTTCGATCGTCGTGCTCGCTATGAATTATGGGCCGGACAGCGACCCGCGCGCGCTGCAGGCCATGTCCGACCGGGCGGCGATCTCGGTCTACGCTCGCAACCGCGACTATCACGACGTCATGAAGGGCCGGCTGAAGGAGATCGCCGGCAAGATCGTGTCCCGTGCCGGCGGCGACGTGAAGGTGTTCGTCGACACGGCGCCGGTGATGGAAAAGCCGCTCGCCGAAGCCGCCGGCCTCGGCTGGCAAGGCAAGCACACCAATCTGGTCAGCCGCGAATTCGGCTCGTGGCTGTTCCTCGGCACCATCTTCACGACAGCAGAGCTAGCACCTGACGAGGCCGAAATCGACCGCTGCGGCTCCTGCCGCGCTTGCCTCGACGCCTGCCCGACAGAAGCGTTCCCGGCGCCCTACCGCATCGACGCGCGGCGCTGCATCTCCTATCTCACCATCGAGAACAAGGGTCCGATCCCGCTCGAATTCCGCCCAAAGATCGGTAACCGCATCTATGGCTGCGACGACTGCCTTGCGGCCTGCCCGTGGAACAAGTTCGCCCAGGCCGCATCGGAGCAGAAACTCGCCGCCCGCGACGATCTGCGCGAGCCGCGCCTTGCCGAACTGCTTTCCCTCGACGACGCGACGTTCCGGATCTTCTTCTCCGGTTCGCCGGTCAAGCGCATCGGCCGCGACCGCTTCGTCCGCAACGTGTTGATCGCATCAGGCAATTCCGCCGACGCCACGCTGATCGCACCATGCCGGACGTTGCTCTCCGACACCTCGCCTCTGGTGCGCGGTGCCGCCGTCTGGGCATTGTCGCGGCTGCTGCCCGACGCGACGTTTTCGGCTCTTGCAGAACAGATGCTGAAGGTCGAAACCGATAACGACGTGATCGCGGAATGGCAGGCCGGGCTCACCCAAGTCGAACAGTCGCGGACGCAGTCATGACCGAGCAGACCTTTTTCATCTTCGGCGCCGGCTATTCCGGCAAGGCATTTGCGCAGATGCGCCCGCAAAGCCTTAGCGTTGCCGGAACGACGCGTTCTCAGGACAAGTTTCCGGCGCTCGAAGCCGCTGGTATCGAGCCCTTCGTCTTCGACGGCCACCTCACCCCCGAAATCAGGGCGCAACTGGCCAGGACCACGCATCTCGTCGTCTCCGCCGCTCCCGGCGATGATGGCGATCCCGTGCTCAACGCCGCCCGCGAGGCGATCACGCACGACATGCCGCTGCTGCGCTGGATCGGTTATCTCTCGACCGTCGGCGTCTATGGCGACCATGGCGGTGCCTGGATCGACGAAACCGCCACGTGCCGGCCCAAACCGGGGCGATCGACCATGCGCCTCGAGGCCGAACAAGCGTGGCATGCACTTGGCGAACAGATCGCGCGCCCAGTCGCCATCCTGCGCCTGTCCGGCATTTACGGCCCCGGCCGCAATGCCTTCGTCAATCTCGAAAACGGCACCGCCAAGCGGCTGGTCAAGAAGGACCAGGTCTTCAACCGCATCCATGTGCAGGACATTGCCAGTGCGCTGTGGTTCCTCGCCGAGGGCGACTATGGCGGGGTCTTCAACGTCACCGACGACGAGCCGGCACCGCCGCAGGACGTCGTCGCCTATGCGGCCGAAAAGATGGGCGTTGCACCGCCGCCCGAAATTCCGTTCGAGACCGCCCAGCTTTCGCCCATGGCGCGGTCCTTCTATGGCGAAAACAAACGTGTCGCCAACACCGCCATCAAGGCGCTCGGCTTCGCCTTCGGCATGTCCAACTATCGCAAGGCGCTGGACAGCATGTGGGCCGACGGCAGCTGGCGCGGCGAAGGCGAAAGCGACAGGCGCAGCCCGATCAGGCAGGGCTGAGCGGAAGTCGCGCAAAGAATGACCGGGGTGCGGGTGCCGAAATTTACCTCTAGGTAACCGTGGCAGCCCAAGCTGGCTGAGAGGATCGGGTTCCATGACGACAATTTTCAGCGGACTTCTTGGCAAGGCGGGGCGGCTCCTGATGGCGGCGGCAACGCTTGGCCTTGTCGGTACCGACATCCAGGCGGCCAGCGCTGCGGAGCTCGCCAAGGACCTGTTCGGCAACAAGAAGCTGCCGGCAGCGATCGCGCCCGCGTCCTACGGCTTCTACTCCAAGGGCTGTTTCTCCGGCGGCGTGGCGATCGCCACCGACGGCCCGACCTGGCAGGCGATGCGCCTGTCGCGCAACCGGCGCTGGGGCCATCCCAAGATGATCGCGCTGATCGAGAAGCTGTCGCGGGAAGCCACCCAGGACGGCTGGCCCGGCCTTCTGGTCGGCGATATCTCGCAGCCGCGCGGTGGCCCGATGCTATCAGGCCACGCCTCGCACCAGATCGGCCTCGACGCCGACATCTGGCTGACGCCGATGCCCGACCACAGGCTGTCGCCGACCGAGCGCGAGAACATGAGCGCGGTGTCGATGGTCAACGAAAAGACCCATCGTGTCATCGAGAAGCGCTGGACGCCGGCGCATACGCGCCTGCTCGAGCGCGCGGCGAGCTACCCGGAGGTCGAGCGCATCCTGGTCAATCCGGGCATCAAGAAGAAACTCTGCGACACCGTCACCGGCGACCGCTCGTGGCTGCGCAAGGTGCGCCCGTTCTGGGGCCACGACTATCATTTCCACGTCCGCATCGGCTGCCAGCCGGGTTCGCTGGGCTGCAAGGAGCAGGATGCGACGCCGCGCGGCGACGGCTGCGACAAGTCGCTGGCCTGGTGGTTCACCGAAGAGCCGTGGCGTCCGGCTACCGGCCCGGCCAAGCCTCGGGCGCGTGACATCATGACCATGGCGAGCCTGCCCAAGGCATGCCGCGGCGTGCTCGACGCACCCTCGCCGGTCAACGAGGCGGCCGTCACCTATCACGGGCCCGGCGGCAGCGCATATGCGGCAACGCCCAACCCTGCGGCTCCGGCAGTGGCAGAGACACCAATCATCGCCGAACCCGGCGTGCCGGCCACGGCAAACGCCTTTGCGCCCCGACCTTCAGTCGACATTCCGGTGCCGCGCCCCCGGCCTGCCGGCAAATAGGCCCCGCCAACAAGCAGGTTGGGCGCGTTGGCCGCGCCGGCTGCATTCACGCACCCGGCGCTTCCAAAGCGATCGAAATCGGTCTATGGAATTTCAACCGATTTAGCTTGCCTGGATGAACCCCGAGTGACACCAGCTTTGCGTCTCGCATTGATCGCCCATGACGAAAAGAAGGACGACCTCGTCGCCTTCGCCAGCGATCATGTCGACTTCCTTATGACCTGCCATATCGTCGCCACCGGAACCACCGGTCAGCGCATCCTGGCGGCCTGCCCGAACCTCAACCTGACGCCGCTGAAAAGCGGTCCGCTCGGCGGCGACCAGCAGATCGGCGCGCTGATCAGCGAAGCCAAGATCGACCTTTTGATTTTCTTCGTTGATCCGCTGACGCCGATGCCGCATGACGTCGATGTGAAGGCATTGATGCGGCTTGCCATCGTCTACGACATTCCCATGGCGTTGAACCGGGCGACGGCCGAGATCATGCTGGAAAACCAGGAGAACGGCTGAACGCCGGCACGGGGACGAAACAGGGCATGTCACATCAGAGCGACCAGTCGCAGGCTCTCCCCTTTCCGATCCTGATCGGCGACATCGGCGGCACCAATGCGCGCTTCGCCATCGTCGAGAGCGCCGACAAGGACGCCGGCGAGCCGCGCATCGTCCAGACTGCCAGCTACGCCACCATCGACGACGCCATCTTGGCCGTGCTCGACGGCTCGCCCATCCGCCCACGCTCGGCGGTGCTGGCAGTTGCCGGCCCGGTCGAGGGCGAGGAGATCGCGCTTACCAATTGCCCGTGGGTGGTGCGCCCCCGGCAGATGTTTTCGACGCTCGGCCTCGTCGACATCCTCGTGCTCAACGACTTCGAAGCCCAGGCACTGGCCGTCGTGGCGCTCGGCGACGAACATATGGAAAGGATCGGCGGCGGCGAGCCTGAACCAGGCGCCGGCCGCGTCGTGCTCGGACCCGGCACCGGCCTCGGCGTCGCTGGTCTTGTCCACGCGCTCGGGCGCTGGATTCCCATTCCCGGCGAAGGCGGGCACATGGACATTGGTCCGCGCTCCAAGCGCGACTTCGAGGTGTTCCCACATATCGAAAAGCTGGACGGCCGCATCTCGGGCGAGCAGATCCTGTGCGGCCGCGGTCTGGTCAACACCTACCGCGCCGTCGCCAGGACCGACGGCAAGGCACCTGTGCTGACCCAGCCGGCACAGGTCACCGCGGCAGCGCTCGACGGCAGCGACCCGGTGGCGGTCGAGGCGCTCGAGCTGTTCGTGACCTGCCTTGGCCGCACCGCCGGCGACCTCGCTCTGGTGTTCAAAAGCAAGGGCGGCGTCTTCCTCACCGGCGGCATCGCCCAGAAAATTGTGCCGGCGCTGAAACGGGGCAATTTCCGCGAGGCCTTCGAGGACAAGGCACCACATCGCGAGCTGATGGCCTCGATGCCGGTCTATGTCATCACCCACCCGCTGGCGGCCCTTGCCGGGCTTGCCGCCTATGCCCGCAATCCCGATCTCTTCGGCATCGAGACAGGCGATCGGCGCTGGCGGACATAGCCATCGCCGCACTGCGGCAAATGGCGGTTTCCCCTCGCGGCATCATGCTTTAAGAGGGGCGCAGTTTTCGCAAGAGCGACAGGACTGCCTGTTTGACCATCGACCCCAACCAGACGCCGAGCTCCAAGCGCAGCGAGATCGTCGGCGTCATCAAGCGCATCGTCGCCGAAAACGGCCGCGACTACATCTGGCACTACACCTTCGCGGCGATCTTCCTGCTCACCATTTCGGCGACGACAGGCTTCCTTGCCTGGATAATGCGCGACATCATCAACCTGATCTTTTATGAGCGGCGCGCCGACCTGATCCTGTTGATCACCCTGTCGACCTTCGCCGCCTTCGTCATTCGCGGCCTGTCCACCTATGGCCAGGCGGTCGTCCTAGCCAAGGTCGGCAACAACCTCATCGCCCGCTATCAGCGTCGCGTCTTCGACCACCTGATGAGCCTCGGCATGGACTTCTTCTCGTCGCAGCGCTCGGCTCAGCTGATCGCCCAGGTCAACCAGAATGTCGCCGGCGTGCGCGACCTGCTCAACATCCTGATCACCTCGATTGCCCGCGATGCGGTGACACTCATCGTGCTCATCGGCGTGATGGTCTACCAGGATCCGGTTCTATCGCTGCTGGCCTTGCTGATCGGGCCCCCGCTGGTCTTTGCCGTCAACTACCTGATGCGCCGGCTGCGTCGCCTCAACCGCGATGCCATCCTCGTCGGGGCCCGTCTGTTCGGCTCGATGCAGGAAACCGTCCAGGGCATGGCCATCGTCAAGGCCTTCACCATGGAGGATCAGCTCGCCAGGCGCATGGACGGGCTGATCGGCGACGTCGAGGCACGCTCGAACAAGATCGCCCGGGTGTCGGAGCGTCTTTCGCCGATCACCGAAATTCTCGGCGGCGCGATCTTTGCCGGCATCATCGGCTACGCCGGCTACCGCTCGGCAGTCGACATGCAACCGCCTGGCAACATCATCTCGTTCATTTTTGCGTTCATCTTCGCCTATGATCCGGCACGCAAGCTCGCGCGCACCCAGGTAGGCCTCGAGAGTGCGTTGGTAAACGCCCGCATGCTCTACGAGATTCTTGACACCCAGCCGCGGCAGGAAGACGCCCCGGACGCCAAGGCGATCGCTGTCGGCAAGGGCGAAATCCGCTTCGACAACGTCTCCTTCGGCTATGGCGACGACCTCCCCGTCCTGCGCGAGCTGAGCTTCACCGCCGTCGGCGGCAAGACCACGGCGATCGTCGGCGCCTCGGGCGCCGGCAAGTCGACGCTGATCGCGCTTTTGCAGCGCTTCTACGATCTCGACGGCGGCCGCATCGTCATCGACGGCCAGGACATATCAGGCGTCACCAAGCGCTCGCTGCGCCAATCCATCGCCTATGTCTCGCAGCATCCCTACCTGTTCGAAGGCACCATCGCCGACAACATCCGCTACGGCCGCCCCGATGCCACCGACGCGGATATCCGCGACGCCGCCAGGCAGGCCTTCGCTGATGACTTCATCCTCGACCAACCTGAGGGCTACGACACGCCGGTCGGCGAAAGCGGCTCGACATTATCCGGCGGCCAGCGCCAGCGTGTCTCCATTGCGCGCGCCCTGGTACGCAATGCGCCTATCCTTTTGCTCGACGAGGCGACCTCGGCGCTCGACAACGAGTCCGAGGCGCGTGTCCAGCAAGCGCTTGCCACCGCCACGCAAGGGCGCACCACCATCGTGATTGCCCATCGCCTCTCGACGGTCATCAATGCCGATCATATCGTCGTGCTGGACGCAGGCCGGCTGATCGAGCAAGGCACCCATGCCGCGCTGATGGCCGACCCCAACGGTGTCTATGCGCGCTTCCACAATCTGCATGACGAAGCCGCACTTGGACTCGTGGACGATACCACCGAGACTGCAATGGTAGAGCGGCAGCACGCGCTGCCTCAGGGAGCCTGATATGAGCGAGATGGGTCTTGTCGTCGTCGGTGCCGCCGGGCGGATGGGTCAGGTGCTGTTGCGTACCGTGCACAGCATGGCAGGCGTGCGTGTCGTCGGTGCCATCGAACGGGCAGGCTCGCCGCATCTCGGCAAGGATGCTGGCGAACTCGCCGGCATCGGCATCATCAACGTGCCGATCTCTGACGATCCGCTGTCCGCCTTCGCCAAGGCCGACGGCGTGCTCGACTTCACCGCGCCGGCAGCGACGATCGAATTCGCCGGCTATGCCGCGCAGGCCCGCATCGCCCATGTCATTGGCACGACCGGCTGCTCGCCGGACGACGACGCCAAGATTGCCGCCGCCGCGCGCCATGCCACCATCGTCAAGTCGGGCAATATGAGCCTCGGGGTCAATCTGCTGTCGGTGCTCGTCGAGAAGGCCGCGCAGGCTCTCGGACCCGATGATTTCGACATCGAGATCGTCGAGATGCACCACCGCCACAAGGTCGACGCGCCATCGGGCACGGCACTTCTGCTCGGCGAAGCCGCCGCAGAGGGCCGCAAGATCGCACTTGCAGAGAAGAGCGTACGCGTTCGCGACGGCCACACCGGCGTGCGCGAAACCGGTACGATCGGCTTTGCTGCGTTGCGCGGCGGCTCGGTCGTCGGCGAACATTCGGTTATCCTCGCCGGCACGGGCGAGCGCATCGTCATGTCGCATCTCGCCGAGGATCGCACCATCTTTGCCCGCGGCGCCGTCAAGGCGGCGCTGTGGGCGCATGGACGCAAGCCCGGCCTCTATTCGATGCGCGACGTGCTCGGCCTCTAATCAAACTCCGCCACTACAGTCCTCACCCAAGGGAGCAAAAATGTCCGGTACTCTCGTGCTCGTCCGCCATGGCCAGAGCGAATGGAACCTCAAGAACCTGTTCACCGGCTGGCGCGATCCCGGCCTGACCGAGCAAGGCCACGCCGAGGCCAAGTCGGCCGGCGAGAAGCTCAAGGCGCGCGGGCTCAAATTCGACATCGCCTTCACCTCGGCGCTGTCGCGCGCCCAGACCACCTGCCAGCATATCCTCGACGTTCTCGGCCAGGGCGACCTCAAGACGATCCGCAACGCCGCGCTCAACGAGCGCGACTACGGCGACCTCAACGGTCTCAACAAGGACGACGCCCGCGCCAAGTGGGGCGAGGAGCAGGTCCATATCTGGCGCCGCTCCTACGACACCCCACCGCCCGGCGGCGAGAGCCTGAAGGACACCGGTGCGCGCGTGTGGCCCTACTATTTGCACGACATGCAGAAGCATGTGCTCTCCGGCGGCACCGTGCTGGTCGCAGCCCACGGCAACTCGCTGCGCGCGCTGATCATGGCGCTCGACGGTATTTCTGGGCCTGACATCGTCAAGCTCGAACTCGGAACCGGCGTGCCGATCGTCTACAAGCTCAACGCCGATTCGACCGTCGCTTCCAAAGACGTGCTGGCCTGAGTCGCGATGGCGTCGGCCGTCCAACGGGACGCGCAAAGGACGGCGTAGATTTTTGAACGTATTCGGGAGCCGTGCATACGCGGCTCCCGACCCTTCGCCGGCTTCGAAAGCCAGTCGGCCCCTGCGTCAGCCTCATCACCCGAATGCGACATTTGCGGCCTGCCGCAGCATTCCTCGGCAAAAGCAGAAAAAGCGCGTTGACACAGTCGCTTCGCCCGCTTACATCACCGCCACCAGCCCAGATGGCGGAATTGGTAGACGCGCACGGTTCAGGTCCGTGTGCCGCGAGGCGTGGAGGTTCGAGTCCTCTTCTGGGCACCAGTTTCCTGCTTCAGACAGCTCCAACTGTCTGAAGACACTCAAAAAGCCCGGTTCGCCGGGCTTTTTTGTTGTCCGCATTTTCCAGCCTTTTCTCCCGTTCTCCCCGACAATCTCCATGCATTGCCGAAGCCGGCTCCATCGCCCGAATGGTCAGCTTCCGACTGACCCATCGCAGGTGATAATATCAGGTTGAGCTAATTATTGAGCACAACCCGTCGAGGAGTCCGCCGATGCTGCGTCTGGTCCTTGCTGCTGCACTGGCTCTTGCTGCCGGCACGGCAGCCAGGGCCGAAGACAAACCACAGGCCGCCCCAACGGTTATGGAAGGCATAACCGTCGCGGAGTTCGGGGACATCATGACCAAGGCCGGCTATCAGGCCAAGGTCGGCGTCGACAGCGACAACCTGCCGGTCATCGATTCCAAAGCCTCCGGCATGAATTTCTGGGTCTATTTCTACAATTGCGAGGGCGGCGAACCGCAAAAGTGCCGGCGCGTCCAGTTCCAGAGCAGCTTCAAGACCGACAAGGCGATGCAGGACAAGGCACTCGAATGGAACAACAAGAAGGTCGCCGGCCGCGCCTCGAACGACAAGGACAACACCTATTTCGACTACCTGATCGACTGCGGCGGCGGCGTCTCGTCGACCAACCTGTCACAGAATCTCGAGCGCTTCGACACGCTGATGGCCGAGTTCACGACGTACATAGGCTGGCGCTGAACGACGCGCACAGGACTGCCAGGCAGCATGCACTGGATGCATGCATGTTGCATACTTGCGTGCACGATAAGAAAACTGAGGCAAATATGCCACGCGGCATTATTACTTCTCATATATTGATAAATTTGTCGTCTGTGCCATTGCTATCGCCCCACCAATACTCATTCAGTCAAATAATATTTGAACCATAAAATTTTCAAGCGAAAATCCGGGGTGGCACAGTGAAATCTAGAAATTATCTTGGCGCAGCCAGCGTCATGGCTTTCCTATGCGTGTCATCGGCTGTGGTCGCGGGCGAACAGGTTTCCGACCAGCAGTCCATCGGCTACCGCATCGGCCTTGCCTTCGCCGGTGTCCACAACACTCTTGGCGGGATGGGGATAGAATCATCAGGCGGCGTCAGAGTTGACGACACACGTCCAACCGTGATGTTTGATGGAACACTGGGCTACGACTTCGCGCCCAACTGGGGCATCCAGGGCGACCTGCAGGCGGCAGCGCTAGGCAAGCCCGACGTCGCCGATGGCGACAGGACCAACGCCTATGGCCATGGCGCCGTCCACCTCTACCATCGTACGGACAGCTTTCTCGTCGGCGCCCTGGGCGGCCTTGGCATTCACGACGATCGCGGCGATTCCAACCGGGAGATGAACTATTGGTTCGCCGGCGCCGAAGGCAGCTGTTGACCGGCTGGGGCTCGGTCTTCGCGCAGGCGGGCTATCTCGATTCTTACGACAGGTACGACGAAGGCACGCGGGAGGCGCCGTTCGCCCGGCTTGGCATCAACTACCTCCTCAACGACAACTGGTCGGTGAAGCTCGACGGCGCTTATGCCGGCGGCAAGAAGTGGACCGACAACCTGCCCAACCGGATCTTCGACTTCAACGTGGAGAGTGAAATCCGCCCGGAAACCTGGCCGGTCTCGTTGTTCACCCGCTACGAATTCACCCAGATTTCCTATCATGCGCTCGATAGCGACCAGTACCGCTATGGCGAGAACTTCCATACCGTCATGGTCGGGCTCAAGTTCCGCTCCGGTACGACCCTGCACGAGGCCGACCGTGCACCCGGCTCGCTCGACTTGCCATCCCTTGGCAAATGGGTCGCCTTCAACGCCAACGAGCAGCCGGTCGCTTCGCGCTCCCAGCTACCCTTCATCTGCCTGACCGACGATCACGCGCTGCGCAGCGAAAGCAGGGACTGCCGCGTTGTCGAACCGCTGTTTCCGCAGGATCCGATACCAGCCAGCGCAACCTGAAAATCCGCCCGCATGTCCATTTGCCCGAACACGACTGCTCCATCTACATCGACAACTCCGTGATCCTGAAACGGCCCCCCTCCGAACGAATGCTGGAGCTGATCCGGCAATCGGCTTCCTCGTCGCACCGCATTCCTACCGGGAAACGGTACTGGATGAGTTCCTGGAGATGGCGAGAAAAGGTTCTGACGACGCCTCCCGCATTTTCGAGCAGCTCAACCACTGCACGCTGAGCTGCCCCGAAATACTGGAGGAGCGCCCATGATGGACAGGCATGATGATCCGCGACCATCGTTCGGCGCGCGTCACTTCCATACTTGAAGCCTGGGCCTTCCACGTGATGCGCTACTCGCGCCGGGATCAGCTCTCGATGAACGTGGCGTTTCGGTCGGCCAGCTTCAGCCCAACGGCATGGGCCGTGGACAACAGGGAATCCGACCTGCATCTCTGGCCACATACGGTGGGACGGGATCGCGACCTGGGTTCCCGCAATCCGGCGATCAGCCTGATGCCCGCAGCCGCCCGCGTGCGGCGCATCGAGCTGAAAGAGGCCGCATGGACCGCGCAGGAGCGTGCCTATCGCGCCGAGATCGAACGGCTTAACGCGAAAGCCGAGGCGCGCAAACCGCACAACCGATTGCGCAGGCTGGGCGAAAAGCTCCTTCGGCTGCCCGACAGGCGCACTGGCAGCCGAACGCCAGAAGAAGCCGTCGCGCTGCCGGTCCGTGTCCGCGCGCCTGGCGGCGCGTGGATTCATGTCGACCCGCTGGACCGTCGCGCCCAGAAACTGATCCAGTCCGACGGCAATCTCAATCCGCCCGCCCTGTCTGCCTGGCATCTGCTGCTGCAGCAGCATGCCTGGACGCATGTCATCGATGTCGGCGCCAACTATGGCGAGATGCTCGTCAATGGCGGCCTGCCTTCCGGGGCAAGCATCATCGCGGTCGAACCCAATCCGGCGATCCGCCCCTATCTCGAACGAGGCAGGGCTGCCGGCGATCATCCTGGACGCTGCGTTGTCCGACAAGGAAGGCCAGGCCGCGCTTCACGTCGACCCAAACTGGTCAGGAACGGCTCGTCTCGCCAAGCCCGGCGACAACGGCGCCTTGCCGGTGCGGACGACCACGCTCGACCGGCTCCTTCGCAGCTTCGATGCAGGTCCTTCGATGATGCGCGTGCTGGTCAAGCTGGATGTCGAAGGAGACGAGGCAAACATCCTGCGCGGTGCGCTGGCCATACTGCCAAGCCTCGGCGAATTCGCGGCGCTGGTCGAGATCCTGCACGTTGCGCCGGCCGATCTCGTCTTGCTGGTCGAGCATTTCGAGATCTCGCTGCTCGACATGCAGCCGGGCGGCGGGCTGGTGAGGCCCCCGCCACGGCAGCTCGGTGACATGCTGCGTCCGGGCGCTACCACACGCAGGATGCCGTGTTGCGACGGCGCAGGTGAAGCGCACCAGACAATTCTGTCTGGCAATTCCCCGGTCCGGAATCCCGTACCGTTCCGGCTTCGCAGACCGCCCCCCGAAAGAGGTCCCCTCTCCTGTCTCCCGCTGCTGCTATGCCTCGAGGTTGCGGTTGCGATCCTGCCAGAGTTCAAGGGTCGCCAGCACCGCCACCGCGATGCCGAGGCCGATGTGCCAGCTGCGCAGAGCGCCGCCATATTCGAAGACGAACGGCTGCACCACCATCCAGACGCCGCAGAACAGCGACAGGATTTCTTCCCAGCGCCGCAGGAAGATCTGCTCCAGTCCGGACAGAACGACGATCGCAGCACCGACGAGCGCGGTGACCGCCATCATTGTCGGCATCTCGGTCACGCCGAGCCACATCGGCGAGACGATGATCGCGGCGCCGAGGATCATCGACACGATGTCCTCCCAGCGCCGATGCCGGGTGAGCCCAAGGGGCTCCATTACGTTTAGCGTTGCCATGATGAACAATCCTCTTTGGCTACGTTCGAGTTAAGCTCGAGCGCCCGTGAGGACTATGTGCGTGCCAGTCGAACTCCTCAGCGGGCGTTCTCGCACTGGGAATATTATCTCAGATATCGGTAAGAAATTCAATGAAGCGCCGGTGTCGCAGGCTACCGCGTCCTATCCGGCCATTGTCGACCTTGGCTGGCTCAGCAATACTGGTCGTGGGGAACTCAGGCTGGAGGGAAAATGCCGCGCGTCATTGCAATCGGGCTAGACGGGATGGACCACGACCTCGTCGAGCGGATGATCGGCGAAGGACGCCTACCCAACCTCGATCGGTTGCGGCGCAACGGCATTGGCCTCAAGCTCGATCATGGCCGCGACAAGCTTTCGGGTCTCGCCTGGGAACACGTCGCCACCGGGCTCGCGCCATCCGATGGCGGCCGCTGGTCGGCGGTCCGTTACGATCCGGCCACCTATGACGTCCTTCAGGAAGAAGTCACTGCCGCTTCCCATCTGCCGGGCATCGGCCGCAAGGTGGTGGCCTTCGACTTGCCCTATTGCCGCCTGGGCGACAGTGGCGATGTCCTCGGCCTCGCCGCCTGGGGTGCGCATGATCCCGGCGTCGAGGCCCATTCCAATCCACCTGGTCTCGCTGCCGAAATTGCCGGCAGGTTCGGCCCATACCCCGCCCCGGAATGGATCTACGGCTTCTGCTGGCCTTCCGCCGCGAAAACCGAAGCGGCCGCCGCCGCCCTGATCGCTGCAGTCGAAAAGCGCCGCGAGATCGCGCAGTGGCTGCTGCGCGAGAGGCTTCCCGACTGGGATCTGGCGATCGTCGTTCCCTCCGAGGCACACTCCGGAAGCGAGCCGTTCTGGCACGGCATCGATACCGAACACCCCCTCCATCATCACGCCTCCGCAGTCCCGGCAAGGCGAGGGATGATCGGCATCTACGAAGCGCTCGACCACCTGGTCGGCGACCTCGCCGACACCTTCCCCGACGCGACGGTGCTGGCCTTTTCCATGCATGGCATGGGCATGAACGAGGGCGACGTGCCCGCGATGGCGCTGCTGCCGGAGCTGCTCTACCGACGCAGCTTCGGCAAAGCCTATATGCGCGACCTCAAGCCTGCGGCGCGCCTTGCCGACGGCACGCCGCTGCTGGGTGAGCATGAGGGTTGGGAGCCGACGCTGCGCAAGCTCGCTCCATGGCCGGACAAGCCTGGCCCCATTGCCCGCGCGCTGGTCAAGGCAGGCATAGGCAGGCGGCGCGACGCCGAATCGCTTCGCCGCCAGCGGGAGCCTCGCGGCATCGGCTGGATGCCCGCGACGCGCTATCGCGGCTTCTGGCCTGATATGGACGCCTTTGCCATTCCAGCCTTTTACGACGGACAGATTCGGCTGAACCTGCGCGGCCGGGAAGCATCGGGAAAGGTGGCGCCCGAACGCTATGATGCACTCCTCGACGAACTTGAATTGCTGCTGTCGCAGTGCCGCGATCCGCTGAGCGGCGAACAGGCGGTGCGCGAAACCTTCCGGGCTGGCAAGCCACCGTTCGAAATCGGGCCACATGAGGCCGATCTCTACGTCCTTTTCCGCAAGGGCCTTCTTGGCATGACGCATGAGCGACTCGGCACCGTCGGTCCGCTGCCCTGGCGCCGGACGGGTGGCCATACCGGCGACTGGGGGTTCATCTTCGGTGCCGGCCCGGGCCTCGAAGCCGGCCGCTCGGGCACCAGCAGTTCCTTTGACGTCGTGCCGACGATCCTGGACCTGTTGGGCGTATCCCCGGATCTGGCCCCCAGCGGAAAGACGCTGCTCAGAGATCCGGTCTGACACCGGCCTTTCCTGCCAGCTGCGCCGCCTTGACGAACAGCTTTAGCCATTCCCGGGGCTCCATCCTTGTCCGCGCCCGCCGATAACGGCGAAAGGCCCTACCGGCCTTGAGCCGACCCAGAAGCGACGCCGGGTGCGCGGACATTCGCTGCTGTGCGTCGGCGTGAAAATACCCCCACAGCCAGACCTCGCTCTGCCGCTCCGGTCCGATGAGATGGTCGACGATCGCTTCGGGAACCCAGCACCCGTGGTGACCGGCGGCAATTGCGGCGCGCATCACAGCGATCTCCTCGCCGCCGGCGAACGGGCTGCCTGGCCGCCGGCCAAGCTCGGGATCGAAGCGAAAGCGGCGCTGGGCATCGGTCACCATGCCGTAGTTGGCGCCGAACGGAAGATCGGCGTCGACGTCGGCAAAGACATCGGCTGTGGCTCGCCGCCGGGCCGCATAAGCGCCCTCCACCACATCAAGCCCGGCCAGCAGCCAGGCGGGCGGCTCTCCGTCCAGGCGCGGAACGATCACGCCGCCAAAGATGCTGCATCGTGGCGATGCGGCCATGGCGGCTGCATAGGCACGCAGGAAGCCGGGCCGCACCAGGGCGTCGTCGTCGAGCCAGACGATCAGCCGTCCGCGCGCCTCATCAATGGCCCGGTTGCGGGCGTGGGACAGCCCGCCCCGCGGCTCCGCGACGACGACCATCGGCAGTCGGTCGGCGAAACGCTCCGCCACCGGCACTGTGTCGTCGCTGCAGTCATTGGCCACAACCACGATTTCGAAGCTGGAGCTCGGCTTTTCGGCCGCGGCGAGTGCGGCAAGGCATCGCAAGAGCAGCGGCGCCCGGTTGCGGGTGCATATCGCAATCGTCATGCCGATTTCGGTCAATTGCCCCTCGCACCCAATACCGACCGGACCGGCCACGCCTTAGCGAGCCTATTCTTAGCGGCTCGGCGCCCAGCTGCAATTGTCTGACGTGTTGTCGTCCGGCAGTGCAACCGTTCGTTTCACCTGCCGGGGCGTCTGAGCCACAAAAACGCGACACAACCGGCCAACGCCGTCACGATCCCGATCCAGAACCATTCTGTACGCCCTGTCATGAAGCTGCCGCCGAGCAGGCCGGCGCCTTGCAGAATCCAGACGATGCCTATGACGACCGCGAGTCCCGCCACGATGTTTGGCAATAACTTCATTTCGACACAGCCTTCCTGTTGATTATCTTCACAACGCTCGCTTGATTCTTGATATTTCTTTCCTTCTGAAAGTATCATCAAGAAGTTTTTCGCCAGCGGCGAATCCAGTGATTCAGCGATGAACTCGTCGCCCACTCCGCAATTATGAAGATATTCCTTCCCTGCGTCCCGAACGGGCCTGACAAACTGTTACCTTGAGACTCCAAACGTGTGCGCTCGCCTCGGAACTGCCCGATGCTTGCCGCATTCGCTGCCACATTTCGGGTGAAACCGCTCCGTGTGTTTATCAACAGAGCGTTAACCAGAAGATGAAGAACCGCGCCAAGCCTGCGATCGCGGCGGCCACCCTCGCCGCCGGCATGATGATAGCCCTCACCGGCACCGCTTCCGCCCAGTGCGGCAAGGCGTCCTGGTATGCACTGACCTCGAAGACCGCTTCGGGCGAACGCATGAACCCATCGGCCATGACCGCGGCGCACCGCTCGCTTCCTTTCGGCACCAAAATCCGCGTCACCAACCAGAAGAACGGCAAGAGCGTCGTCGTCCGCATCAACGATCGCGGCCCATTCATCAAGGGCCGCGTGCTCGACCTGTCCAAGGGCGCAGCCCAGCAGATCGGCTTCGTCAGGTCGGGACATACGTCCGTCTGCATGCAGCGCACCTGACGGTTGCGCTGCCAAAGACGCGGCGCGCCTCTAACCGATGCGCCGCGCCGCCGTCTCGGCCATCGCCTCGGCGAGGCTGAGCTGCCACTCCGTCCGGCAATAGGCGCGGAAATCGAAGCAGGGCAGGCCCGGGCAGACCTCGAATTCGATGAGGTGCACGGTGTCGTCGGCCTCGACGCGGAAGTCGAGCGAGAAGACATCGCGCAGGCCGAGGCCCGCCACCAGCCTTGCGGCGATCCGCCGGATGCGCTCGGCCGCGCGCGGCTGCAGCGACGCCACCTGCACCAGTCCCGGCTCGACATACTTCCCCGCTTCCCTGGCTGCCGCGCCGGTGTCGCCATAGAGCGCCATACTGTCGGCCATGGTCTGGAAATCGCCACCTGAATCGACAAAAACGATGCCGAGCGCCTCGGGCCCAACTTCAGGATCGACCGCCAGGAAGCTCGCCCGCACATTGCGGCCCGCGACATAGGGCTGGACGATGACGTCGTCGCGGTAGGCGTCGAACACCCTGCGCCCGAGCGCCAACGCCTCCGTGACGTTGGCGATCCGCGAATCCGCCCAGATGCCGATCTTGGCGCCGAGCCGGTTCGGTTTGACAAAATAGCCCGACGAAGACGCCGGCGGTTCGACCAGCCATTCGCCGCCGCGCACGAGGCCCGCCGCCGGCACCGGCAGGCCGAGAGCCGATAGCACGGAACCGGCACGAAACTTGTCCTGGCACAGCGCAAACAGGCTGTCGTCGGCGCCGATGGTGCGCAAGCCGTTCAGCCGGGCAAGTGCCGGTGCGGCACCGCCACGGAAAAAAGCAATGCCGTCGGTCAGCGTCCACACCAGGCTGGCGCCACGGTCAACTGATGCCAGCACCGCTGCCGCATCGTCCAGTTCGACGGCGCGAAAATCGAGGCCACGCCTGGCGCATGCTTCATCTAGGGCGCTGAACTCCGGCACCATGTCGGTCGACTGCGCCAGATAGGACGAGATCTCCATCGCCGCCTGGGCCGAGAAGCCGTCATCGAGCAATCGCTCCGAACACGCACGCTCCGGCTCATGGACGAGAAAAAGCGTCGGTTTTTGTCCGGCCATCGACACTGTTCCTGCATGCGAGCGGCGCGGAAGCACTTCGCCGGTGCACGACAATGGCATCCCCGTCGTCTCAGGCTTGCCGGAAAACCGACCTGTTGCCATCGTCCGGGCGACAAGGCCCGCCAGTTGAAGGACTGCAGAGCGGGCGCTTGCCGCGCCTCAGATCAGTACGTTCGGCTCATGCCGACCATTGACCTGGATGTCGAGCAGGAAGGTCTTGCCGGCATGCGGATCCGCCCGGCGCGCTTTGGCGCTCATGCCTTCGGCCGCCGAGGTCACCACCATCCGGTCGGCGGCGTGCCCGACGAAGGCCGGGCACGAGGTCTGCACCGCCGGCACTGGCACGCTGCGCACCAGCTTGCCGTCGGGCGCATAGGCGTCGACGCGGCCGCCGCCCCAGCTGGCGTTCCACAGCACCCCGTCGCGGTCGACGACCGAGCCGTCGATGCCGCCCCTGTCGCCGCGCCGATCAACAAACAGCTTCGGCTCGCCGAGCGGCAGACCGGTGTCGGCATCGCAGTCGAGGCGGTAGAGCAGGTTGACCGCCGTGTCGGTGTAGTAGGCGGTCTTGCCGTCCGGGCTGAAGCAGATCGAATTGGGAATGCTGATCGCCGGAAAAAGCAGCCTGAGCTCGCCACGGAAGAACCAGTAGATGGCGCCGGCACCGGCCTCGGCCTTCTTGCCCATGGTGCCGAACCACAGCGCGCCGCACGGATGCACACGCGCGTCGTTCGAGCGCGTGTCGGCATTGGCGGCTTCGACCGACATATGCAGCTTGAGCTTGCCGGTCGTAGCATCGCGGACATGCAACCCGGTTTCGGTGAGCAGCAGCTGGCGCTCGCCGTCGATCGTGGCGATCGCGCTCGCCATCTCGTCCAGTTGGTGGATGCGCGTCTGCCCGCCGGACAGCTTCTTCTCCAGCATCCGGCTCGCCAGTATGTCGAACCAGTAAAGCGTGTCGGTGGCGGGATCGTAGGTCGGGCCCTCGCCGAGCTCGCAGGTCTCGTCGGACAGGATGCTGGCCGCCATGTCAGGCACCCTTGCCGATGGCGTCCCAGCCGGCCACTGCCGCCCGGGCGCGTTCGCCGACGTCGGCAGCACTCATGCCGGGTTTGTAGAGGCTGGAGCCGAGCCCGAACAATTGTACACCGACCTTGGCGTAGGCGGCGAAATCGACCTCGGACACGCCGCCGACGACACCGACCTGCGTCTCCCTGGGCAGCACGGCACGGATCGCCGAAATGCCGCCTGGCCCGAGCACGCTCGCCGGGAAAAACTTCAGCGCCGAGGCGCCCAGCCGCAGAGCCAGGAACGCGTCGGTCGGCGTCATCACGCCGGGCATCGTCACCATTTTGTGCGCACCCGCGCGGCCCATCACCTCGGCATCGATGTTGGGGCTGACCAGCAGCCGCCCGCCGGCATCGTGAAGCCGATCGACATCCTTGGCCCACACCACGGTGCCGCCGCCAACCAGTGCCGCAGGCAGCGCCCTGGCCAGGATCTCGATCGAGCGGAACGGATCGGGCGAATTGAGCGGCACCTCGATCGCCTCGATACCGGCATCGAACACCGCCTGGCCAACGCCAAGCGCCTCCTCCGGTTTCAGTCCGCGCAGGATGGCAACCAGCCCGCGGCCAAGCTCGGGGAACGGTGCAGTCACGCTCATTCAGCCACTCCTTCAGCCAGCATCCCATTGCGGCGGGCAGCGGCCACCAGGCCGGCCAGCACCGCTTCATCGGCATCGGCGATCGTCACCGCAATGCCGGCGAGGCGCATCGCCTCGGCGTAGAGCCCGCCCAGCGCGCCGGAGACGACAAGCACGACAGGCGTTTCGCGCCGGCCGAAGCGCCTGACCGCCGAGGCAACCTCGGCGCCGATCAGCAGGCCCGAAAGTGCCGCTGCCGCATCCTCCTGGCCGAGTCCGGAGAGCAGGCCGGCGGCGCGGATGCCGAACAATCTCGCGCCGATGTCGCCGTCGGACAGCGCTTCCCCGCACCAGTCGCGGAAGACCTTGCTGTCCGGCGACACCTTTGCCGGCTTGTCGCCGATCGAGTGGCGCAGGATCGAATGCTGAGCCAGCACCGAGAACATCTCGCCGGTCGGCCAGGTGCCGAAACCCTGGATGGCGCCGCCCGCGGCGGTCACCCATTTGCAATGCGTGCCGGGCATGCAGACGAGATGGCTGCCCGCTCCGATCAGGGCGGCAATGCCGGCGAGCTGGGTCTCCTCGCCGCGCATGACATCGGGCGCCCGCGGGTCGCGCTGGGCCAGTCCCGGCACGATGCGGACGTCGCGGCCGGCACCCGACACGGGCACGGCGGCGCCCAGAATGTCGCCCAGCGACGACGGCACGTCGACATAAGGCGCCTCGACCCAGCCCTGGCGCGCACCTGCCATGCCGCAGACGATCGCCGGCAGGTCCTTCGCAGCGCCCATGTCCTGCAGCTGCCTGTCGAGAACCGTGGCAAAACCCTTGTGCTGCGCCGTGAGCAAGCCCTCGTCGCTGCGCCGTTCGTCCAGCACCGCGCCCTTGGCGTCGAGCAGCCAGACACGCAGCCTGGTCGTGCCCCAGTCAACGGCCGCTATCGTAGGGGTAGCACTCACAAGATACCTCCATCGACGATCAGCGTCTGTGCCGTCAGCATTTTCGACGCGTCCGAAGCCAGGAAAAGCACCGGCCCGACCATGTCTTCCGGCAGCATCATCCGCTTGATGCACTGGCGCGAGATATGCGCCTTGAGCGACTTCTCGCTGACCCACAATTCGCGCTGCCGCTCGGTGATCACCCAGCCCGGCGCCACCGCATTGACCCTGATGTTGTCGGGGCCGTAGCGCCCGGCAAGCCCCTTGGTCAGGCCAACGATCGCAGCCTTTGCCGCCGTGTAGGCCGGCATGGCGCCGATGTTGAGCATATAGGAGGTCGAGCTGAAATTGATGATCGAGCCGCCGCCGGCCTTGACCATGCCCGGCGCCACCGCCTGGATGGTGAAGAAATGCGGCCTGATGTTCACCGCCTGGTTCTCGTCCCAGCTCTCGGGAGTGACATCTGATACCTCGTGGCGCAGGTCGTTGGCAGCGTTGTTGACCAGAACCGTCACCGGGCCATGCTCTTCCTCGGCCCGGCCGACGGCCCGGCGCAGCTCCGAGATGTCGCGAAGGTCGGCGCGCAGATAGAGCGGCCGGTTGCCGGTCGCCTGCTCGATCTCGTCACACAGCTCCTGGCTCGGCTTCAGCGCGATGTCGATGAAGGCGACCTTCGCGCCCTGCCGGACAAACGCCTCGGTCAGCGACGCACCGATGCCGGTGCCGCCACCAGTGATCAGCACCGACTGGCCCTCGAGATCAGGAAAACGTGCCGATGGCATCATGATCTTTCCCCTCGCCTCGCCCACTTCCCCCAAAGCCGGACATGCCCACCGTCATAGAGCAAGATCGCAAGAAGTGGGAACCGGTTTTCGGAGAAGATCGTGCTCGCTCACGGAAAATTCGGAGCATCCTGCCGGAGCCTCGAACGGGAACAATCTATCACGCCATGCTCCCGGACCGGCGCCCCGACCTTGTGTTCGCGACGGGTGCAGCACAGCCACCGCGCGACGCGAGAAGTGATGTCAGGACATGGCGGTCAGACCGCCCGGGCGAAGCTCCCGCCGCGATGGGCTTCGCGCAGATAGCCGAGCGTGGCGGCGGCGTCGGCCGGACGGCCGAACAGATAACCCTGCCCGCCGGCACAGCCGAACTGCGTCAGCCGTTCCGCCTGCGCCTCCATCTCGATGCCTTCGGCGACGACATCCATGCCGAGGCCTTCGCACATCGCCAGGATGGCGCGGATGATGTGTTCGGACGGCCGGTCTTCGAGGATCGAGGCAACAAAGGCGCGATCGATCTTGAGCTTGTCGAAGCGGAATTCGCGCAGGCGCCCGAGCGACGATTGGCCGGTGCCGAAATCGTCGAGCGAGACACGGATGCCGACCCGCCTGAGATCCTCGACGATCTTTTCGGCCGAGGCGGGATCGGTCATCAGGCCGGTTTCGGTGATCTCGATCTCGAGGCGGCGCGGGTCGAAGCCGGTGCGCTCGAGGATCGACAGAATGTGCAGGCCGGTGTTCTGGTCGACCAGCTGCGACGGCGACAGATTGAATGACAGGAACATTTCCTTCGGCCAGCTGCGCGCCGCTTCCGCCGCCTTGCGCAGCACCAGCTGCGACAGCGGGCCGATGATGCCGCGCTCCTCGGCGATCGGAATGAAGACTGCCGGCGAAACGAAGCCGAGGTCGCGGTCGGTCCAGCGTGCCAGCGCCTCGAAACCGATGGTGCGGCGGCTGTTGAGATCGACGATCGGCTGGAAATGCGGCGCGACATCGCCGGCGGCAACCGCACGGCGCAGCGCCTGCTCGATTCGGGTGACGCGCTTGGCCGCCTCCTCCATCTCGCGGGTGTAGACGACGACGCGGCCGCGACCCGAGCGCTTGGCGTGGTAAAGTGCTGTCTCGGCCTTGCGCACCAGCGTCTCGGTGGTGTCGTCGCTCGAATGGAACAGCGAGCAGCCGACCGACGCCGACAAGCGCGCCGTGCGCTCGCCGACATCGTAAGGTGCCGACAGGATTTCGATCAGCATGCGCGCTTTCTCGGCCGCCGCATCCTCTGAGAACACCAGCGGGTAGAGGAAGGCGAACTCGTCGGCGCCGATACGCGCCACCGCCGAATAGCCATCGCAGGCGGCGCGCAGCCGCATCGCCACCTGGATCAGGATGTCGTCGCCGGCGCGGTGTCCGAACAGGTCGTTGATCGGCTTGAAGCCGTCGAGATCGAGGATGCCGACGGTGAACGGCGCGGGGTCCTCGGCGCGGTCGCCGATCAGCCTTTCGACCTTGTCGAAGAAACGACGCTGGTTGCCCAGCCCGGTCAAGGCATCGGTGAAGGCCAGATCCGCCGTTTCCCTGTCCGAATGGCTGACGCCGATAGGCATGCTTTGTCTCTGTTCTGCTAATATTTGCAACTGTTGCAGCACAGTGCCAGCAAAGCGTTTAGGAATTGTATTCAATCAGCTTGCCGTCCGGATTTCGACACGGCGTCGAAACCGGTTTCAGCGATGGCAATCCGGCGCTGCCAAAATGCTGGATCCAGGCGCCAGTCAGCCATCAAATTGACGCGCAAGCTAAGCGCCTTGCCCGGCCACGTCGCGCTTGCGGCCACACAATTGGCTCATCAACCGGAGCGCGATCGCGGCAAGGATCAGTGCCATGTAAGGCCAGTACATTCCCGGGTTCAGCACCGCCCGGCGCCCGAAATTGACGACAAAGAAGACAGCCAAGAACCAGGCGCCACCGCCGTGGATGATGCGCCAGGCTTTCGGCCCGATCGCGGCAGCCGTCCGGTCGAACGACGTTGCCGCCATCAGGATGATGGCGAGATAGCCGGCGCCGCCGGCGATGAAGGCGGCGGGCGCCGTGAGCTCGTCGAACAGCACCGGATCGAGCTGCGACAGTGCGATGATGGCGACGGCATGGACGCCGTGCGAAAGGGCGAAGGCCAGGCCGAAATGGCGGCGGTTCGCCCTGATCCAGCGCGACATGGCCGATGGCCAGAGCCAAGCCAGGCTCGAGGCGGTGAATGCGAGCACGAACAGCATGAGTGAGGTGCGTGCGGTGAGCCTGATCACCACGCGCGCGCCGTCGACCGGATCGCCTGCCAGGCCGGCAGCAGCGCCGCACGCCGCCAACACGACCAAGCCAAGCCAGGCTGTCAGCCGCCAGCCGCTGGGCGGCCATCTCGAAGTGCTTTCGGGCCAGACCCGCATGATTTTTCCTCCTATGTAATCACTGCTTACATTCGGTTGCAAAGAACTGTCAAGTCGATGTTTACGCCGCTTACATTTCGGCCCGCCGACCGCTACTAGAAGAGGCATGACCAACTCTTCCCGCGCGGCGTATCATCACGGCAACCTCGTCGAGGAGCTCATCGCCGCCACCATCGGGATGATCGAGGAGAAGGGCGTCGACGCCGTTTCGGTGCGCGAAGCCGCAAAGCGCGCCGGCGTTTCGCCTGCGGCCCCCTTCCGCCATTTCGCCAACAAGACAGCTTTGATGACGGCGGTGGCCGAGCAGGCGATGGGCCGCTTGACCTTGTCGGTCCAGCAGGAGCTGTCGGCGACCGGCGACGCCGACCCGGTCGAGGGCCTGCGCGCCATCGCGCGGGGCTATCTCGCCTGGGCGCTCGCCAATCCGACGCACTTCGACGTCATCGCCTCGCGCACGGTGATCGACTTCCACGGCTCGCCGAAACTGACCGGCGAAACCGAGGCGATCCGCCTGGTCATGCTCGACCTGATCGCCCGCGGACAAGCGTCCGGCCGAATATCTGCAGCCCTTGCCCCCGACGCGTTGATGCTGTCGGCGCGCGCCTTCATCTATGGCCTGTGCCGGATGTGGATCGACGGCCACTTTGCCGAATGGCATGTCGAAAAGCCGGCCGGGCAGGCCATGGCCGAAGCGGTCGAGCTGTTCATCGACATGATCGGCGGGCGCCATGCGACGAACCTCTCCGGGACCTAGCATCGGCCAGCCGATGCATCGGGTGAACTTGTTCGCACCCGCCGCCATTGCATAAGGACGGCAAATTGCTACATCCTCGTCACCGCAGAGCGCGACCGGAGCCCGGCCCGCGCGACAAGATTACCGAAAGCCGCGCCGGAGACGTCCATGCCGCTCAAGATCGCCGTCCAGATGGACCACATCTTCACCGTCAACATCGCCGGCGACACGTCGTTCGCGCTGTCGCTGGAGGCCCAGCGACGCGGCCACGAACTCTACCACTACACGCCCGACCGGCTGTCGATGCGCGATGGCAAGGTCTTTGCCCGGATCGAGAAGCTCGAGGTCCGCGACGTCAAGGGTGACCACTTCACCCTCGGCGAGCCCGTCCGCACCGACCTGTCGGAGATGGACGTGATCCTTTTGCGCCAGGATCCGCCCTTCGACATGAACTACATCACCACCACCCACATGCTCGAGCGCATCCACCCCAAGACGCTTGTCGTCAACGACCCGGCATGGGTGCGCAACAGCCCGGAAAAGATCTTCGTCACCGAATTCGCCGACTTGATGCCGGAGACGCTGATCACCAAGGATCCGCAGGAAGTGGCCGCCTTCCGCAAGGAGTTCGGCGACATCATCGTCAAGCCGCTCTACGGCAATGGCGGCGCCGGTATCTTCCACCTGCACGAGGCCGACCGCAATCTGTCGTCTCTGCTCGAGATGTTCGGCCAGCTGTTCCGCGAACCCTACATCGTCCAGCGCTACCTCAAGGACGTGCGCAAGGGTGACAAGCGCATCATCCTGATCGACGGCGAACCCGCCGGCGCCATCAACCGCGTGCCGGCCGAGCATGATGCCCGCTCCAACATGCATGCCGGCGGGCGGGCCGAGAAGACCGAACTCACCGAGCGCGAGCGCGAAATCTGCGCCCGCATCGGCCCGTCGCTGCGGGAACGCGGTTTCATCCTCGTCGGCATCGACGTCATCGGCGACTACATGACCGAGATCAACGTGACCTCGCCGACCGGCATCCGCGAGGTCAAGAAGTTCGGCGGCGCCGACATCGCCGCGCTGTTCTGGGACGCGGTGGAGAAGAAGCGGGCGAAATAGCCCCTTTCGCCTGCGGCGACATCACGACCCACGTCGATGAAGTTGACCAGCATGGAGGCAAGACAATGGAACTGAAGCGCGGTCGTTTGATTGACCATCTGCATTTGCGCACCCGCGACCTCGCGGCAAGCAAGCGGTTCTATACGGCCGTGCTTGGCGTCCTGGGGATTCCGATCATCGATGGCGGCGCGCATTTCTACGCCGACGAGCTGTGGGTCGACGCCGGCGAGCAGTCCAGCCGCGTGCATGTTGCGTTTCAGGCTACCGACCGCAGTGTCGTCGACCGGTTCCACGCCGCAGGTCTTGCTGCGGGCGGCAAAGACAATGGCGCGCCCGGCGAGCGCGCCTATCATCCCGGCTACTACGCAGCCTTCCTGTTCGATCCCGATGGCAACAACATCGAAGCCGTGTTTCACGGCCCCGCCAACCGCTCGGTCGACGCGGTTACGATCACCTGGGCTCCATAACAAGGACAGCGTGATCCCGTCGGTGCCGCCGGCGGAGATGGCTGCAACTCCGGCTTCAAGCGCCGCGCCCCTGACAAGGGGACGCGGCAAAAGGCGGCCTGCAAGGCCCCCTGGAGTCACAGACTTACCCCACCTGCAACCACCTCAGGCCGCACAGCGTCGCAATTGCCATGACCGCGCAATAGGCGGCGAGCGGCCAGGCTGTGTCGCCGCCGAGCATGAGCACCGCCAGCGTGCCCATAAGGCCGACGATCAGGCTCTGAACGCAGAAATAGAGCGCCACCGCGGTGCCTGCGGCATCGCCGAACGCTTCGAGCGCGCCATTCGCCGTCACCGCGCCGGCAAAGACGATACCGATGGCGATCACCCACATCGGCATGATGAAGGTCGCGAAGGAGGGTTGGCCGAAAAGCTGGCCAAGACAGAGCAGCACTGCGCCTGCGAGCAGCATCGCCATGCCGCGCTTCAGGCTGCCGGGTATCCCCCAACGCGCCACGAACAGTTTGGCGAAGCGCGTGGTGACGATCATGGCCACCGCCGCGGTGGCAAAGGCAAGGCTGAAGCCGAGCTGCGAATAGCCGGCGCGATCGATGAGCACGCGTGGCGCCGTCGAAAAGAAGACGAAGAACGCCCCCATCGCGGCGCTGAAGCCGAGCGTATAGACGAGGAAGGCCGGGCTCTTGAGGATCGCCCGGAAGGCGGGGCGCGACTGGGTCGTTTCGGGCCGGGTCTCGTGCCAACGCAGAAGCGCATTGACCATGGCCAACACGGCGAGCAAGCCGAGCGTGGCGAAGATCGCCCGCCAGCCCAGGCCATGAGCAATAAGCGCGCCGGCGATCGGGCCGAACGCCGGCACGCAGGCCAGCATGGCGCTGAACAGGCTGTAGATAACAGCACCTTCCGGCCGCTCGGCATAGGCGTCGCGTACCGTGGCGAAGGTGGCGACGAGTGCCGCGGAGGCGCCCAGAGCCTGGACGACGCGCAGGGCGACGAACAGCGGCGCCGAGCTGGTGACGGCAAGCAGGAACGAGGCGGCAGCAAACAGCAGCACGCCGCCAAGCAGCACCGAGCGGCGGCCGATCCTGTCGGAGATCGGGCCGAAGATCCCCTGCCCGAGGCCGAGCACGATCATGTAGAGGCTCAGCGTCAGCTGGACGACGTCGGGCGTGGTGGCGAGGATTGCCGGCATCTCCGGCACCACAGGCAGGTAGATGTCCATGGCCAGCGAGGCCAGGATGTCGAAGGGCGCCATCAAAAGCAGCGCCGCGGGCAGGGAATGGCTCCACGTGGGCGTGGGAGAGTTTCGATTGGGCATGACTTTTCATCCGCACAAATGAATTTCATCTGGCGGCGATCTGCCACTTCGCTTGTCGATTACATCGGCTGGATGTCAGGAAACGATTTCCCGCAACCGCGCCGGACCGATCAGTGATCAGGAAATGAGGGGGCAGGGCGCCGCAACAACGTCTTGGTGTTGTTGCGGCCTACCTGTCTGCGGACTTGGCTGTACCCATGTTCGTCTCGCGGAGAAGCGCGGGCGCCTTGATTGGCTCGCGGCTTCCTAGCAGCCCGCCTAGCCCGGAACAACCCCGAGCCTCGGAAGGAGGCGGCTCGGGCGGCCCCGCCGAAAAACCAGCTCGCCAGCAAAAGCGCAGTCGCGCCTCAGGCGGCGCGCGGGTTTCTCACCCCGATGGCCTCGGTCGGCTTGAAGATCCGGAAGGTGTTGCGACCCGCTGATTTGGCGGCATAGAGCGCGGTATCGGCTCGCACCAGCAGATCCGAGGGGCTGCACACTTCATGAATCGCGATGCCGATCGAGGCGCCGAGCTTCAGGGCCCGGCCGCCGTGGTCGACCGGTCTGCCCAGCCTGTCGATGATCTGGCGCGCCAGTTCCGAGATCGCCGCAAGGTCCAACTCCGGCCCCACCAGCACGGCGAACTCGTCGCCGCCGATGCGCGAGACGAGCTCGACGCCGGCGCAGGCGTTTTGCAGACGCCGGGCCACTTCCTTCAGGCACTCGTCGCCGGCGACATGGCCAAAGGTGTCGTTGATCTGCTTGAAGCCGTCGAGGTCGACCAGCAGCAGCGCTCCGAGCAGAGGCCGATCGTCGGCATCGGCCGTCAGCTCCGCCAACTTGGTCTGGAACCGGCTGCGGTTGGCGAGCCCGGTCATGACGTCATATTCGGCGAGATAGCGGGTCTGGTCGGCCAGAATCTTCTCTTCGGTGATGTCCTGCTTCATGCCGAAGATACGCACGGCAACGCCATCCTCGCATTCGACGCTGGCAGTGATGCGGATCCAGCGGCGATTGCCCTTCGCAGTCACGATCTCGGCGTCGAGGCCGAAGCCGGTGCGCTCCGCAATGCCCCTGCTGCGCTTGGCATGCAGCTCGATGGCGGAAGCCTCGGTGTAGCATTTGACGATGTCCTCACGGACGAGCGGTGCTCCACGCGGCAGGTCGAACAGATCATAGACCACGTCGGTCCAGTGCAGCGCCTGGTCGGCGAGGTTGCATTGCCAGACGCCGATGCGGGCAGCGGCCGAGGAGCGGTCGAAAATCTTCTGGCTGTGCGCCAGCGAGGCCGCTTGTTCGCGGATCAGCGCCGTCTGCGCCTCAAGCC
Source organism: Aminobacter ciceronei (assembly GCF_014138625.1). Taxonomy (GTDB): domain Bacteria; phylum Pseudomonadota; class Alphaproteobacteria; order Rhizobiales; family Rhizobiaceae; genus Aminobacter; species Aminobacter ciceronei. The sequence goes on along the minus strand of NZ_JACJHY010000014.1, from coordinate 52,828 downwards.
TTGCCTCGAGCCCCGCGATGATGGCGTCGCTCTGCCTGAGAACGGCCCGCCGCCGTATGTGCCGCGATGACGGACTGCGCATGTGGATAGCCCCTGTTTCGGGCAGAGCTTCGCGCGGCGGCGCTTAATATTCCCTCTCTCTAATGCCGCAAGGGCAGATTGCTGCGCACCAGGGTTAACGTATCCCGAACGCACAATGCCGACGTGCATGTTCTTGAATTGTTCTTGCGCACCTTTGCAATCTATGCTTGTCTTTGGCTGAGGCTTACGCAGGCGAGGGGCCACCTGCCGGAAGCAACGTGCATGAATTCGCCACAGCGCATCCGTGCGGCCCCAAGGAGCGCGGTGCTATAGGGAGGGCAGCATGGTTTCGCGCGTGCGCACTGTCGCGTTCCAGGGCATCGAGGCGGTTCCCGTCGACGTGCAGGTGATGGTCGCGCCCGGCAAGGTCGGCATGCAGATCGTCGGCCTGCCCGACAAGGCGGTGGCCGAAAGCCGCGAGCGGGTGCAGGCGGCGTTGCACGCGTCCGGCCTGTCGATGCCTGCCAAGAAAGTCACCATCAACCTTGCCCCGGCCGACCTGCCCAAGGAAGGCAGCCATTACGACCTGCCGATTGCGCTCGGGCTGATGGCAGCACTCGGCGCCCTGCCGGGCGATGCTCTCGCCGCCTATGTCGTGCTCGGCGAGCTGTCGCTGGACGGCACCATTTCGGCGGTCGCAGGTGCGTTGCCGGCGGCAATCGGCGCCAATGCCGAGGGCAAGGGGCTGATCTGTCCCGCCGCCAGCGGACCGGAAGCCGCCTGGGCCGGTGCCGACATCGACATTCTGGCGCCGCGCAGCCTGATTGCCATCGCCAACCATTTTCGCGGCACCCAGGTACTTTCCCGACCCGAACCCGGCATTCGTGCTGCGGCGCGCGACCTGCCCGACCTCGCCGACATCAAGGGCCAGGAAAGCGCCAAGCGAGCGCTTGAGGTCGCCGCCGCTGGCGGCCACAACCTGTTGATGGTCGGCCCGCCTGGCGCCGGCAAGTCGATGCTGGCGGCGCGGCTGCCCTCGATCCTGCCGCCTTTGTCGCCCAAGGAACTTCTCGAAGTGTCGATGATCGCCTCGATCGCCGGCGAACTCGCGGAAGGCAAGCTCACCGACCGGCGCCCGTTCCGGGCACCGCATCATTCCGCCTCGATGGCGGCGATGGTCGGCGGCGGATTGAAGGCGCGGCCGGGCGAAGTATCGCTCGCCCATCACGGCGTGCTGTTCCTCGACGAGCTCCCCGAATTCACACCACAGGTGCTCGATTCTTTACGCCAACCGCTCGAAACGGGCGAATGCATGATCGCCCGCGCCAATCACCGCATCACCTATCCGGCGCGCATCCAGCTGGTCGCGGCGATGAACCCGTGCCGCTGCGGCATGGCCGGCGAACCCGGCTATCGCTGCCTGCGCGGCACGCGCTGCCAGTCCGACTATCAGGCACGTATCTCCGGGCCGCTGCTCGACCGCATCGACCTGCGCATAGAGGTGCCCGCGGTCTCGGCCTCCGACCTCATCCGCGGCAGCCGCTCGGAAGCCAGCGCCGATGTCGCCTTGCGTGTCGCCCGGGCGCGGACGATCCAGCGCGAGCGCCTCGAACGCCATGGGGTCACAGGTGCCACCACCAATGCGCAGTGCGCCGCAGGCCTGATCGAAGACATCGCCGCGCCCGATGCCGCTGGGCTTTCGCTGTTGCGCGACGCCAGCGAAAAGCTCGGCTTTTCCGCCCGCGCCTATCACCGTGTGCTCAAGGTGGCACGCACGCTGGCGGATCTCGATGGCAGCGAGACTGTCGGCCGCATTCACCTCGCCGAGGCGATTTCATATCGCATGAGCGCCGAGCGCATGGCGCAGGCAGCGTAGGAAGAGGAGGGGCGCCGCAAGCGCAGTTCAGGCTGTCGCAAGGGAGGTGAAGGCAGTAGACGAGCCCAATGAAAGCGAACAGCGGACATGCAGCGTCCGCGGCGCTGGCGGAACTCAACCTCACCGCTCGGTAAGTCTAACGGGACGGTGGCATATGGCCGCCGTTTTGCCTCGCCAGAGGACGCGGCCAGGACCACTTGGCCACAAGCCGCCCTGCGAAACACGAAGGAACAGCGGTTACCGTATCCGCAAGAGACGCTACTTGACCGAGCCGACCAGCATCGGCTGGCCTTCGCGGATCGTCACCCAGCGGCCGGTGTTCTCGCTCGACTGGCGCTTGAGGTAGCTGTAGCCGGTCTCGTCCCACTGGCGCACGGCATCGGTCAGATTGTCGAGGATGAAGTCGCCCTTGGAGGTGCGCACGGTCAGCACCGCATGACCCTCGCCATCGGGCTTGCGCACCACCGTGATCAGCAGGTTGGACAGTTTCAGACCTTCGCGGTTCAAGGTCCGGCGCTTTTCCAGCACATAGTCCTCGCAGTCGCCTTCACTATTGTCGGGGTAGGTCCAGACCTCGTCGCGGCCATAGATGTCGATATCGTTCATTGGTTTGACGGCGGCGTTGACCGACACGTTTACGGCGACGATCTTGCGCCACATCGCGCCTGTCATCTGCTCGGGCCCGGTGTCGCGCGACCGGATCGAGCACTCGGCCGGATTGAGGCGGCAGAAATCGTAATGGCCGATCGGCTGCGACGTCAGCCCACCCGTAGTCATCGGCTGGGACGCAGCAAAGGCTGCGCCAGCGGACAAAACCACGCCCGTCATCAGCCCGAAAAACACACCGGCACGCCCCGCCGCGCACCGTACGCCTGCTGCGGAAATCATCTGCCCCGCTCGCCCCATTTACATCGTTAATAAAACGTTAAGAGCGAGGGGCAGGCGGAGTCAATCAAAGCTCGCTGCAGATTGCAGACATGGTTACCGCAGCGGCGGCCAAGCGATAATTGTGCAACAGACGCACGGCACGGCGGCCGGACAACCGGAGCCGGCTTTCGCCAGCCGCGCTGCACGAATTCAACGAGTTAGGGTGCCCTGTACCCGAAAAGGCGCACAGAACGCAGAAAGGCCCGGCGTTTGCACCGGGCCTTGCCTGTGGAAAAGATGAACCTGGCTGGGCGGCGGCCGTCAGGCCTTGCGCACCAGCCGAGGCTTGGCCGCCTTGCGTGCGGATGCGCCATAGCTTGCCATGAAGTCGACGATGCGGGGCACGATCTCGGCGCGGAAGCGTGAGCCGTTGAAGACGCCGTAATGGCCGACAGCCGGCTGCATGTAATGCGCCTTCATGTCCTGGGGAACGTTGACGCACAGATCATGCGCTGCCTGCGTCTGGCCGAGGCCCGAAATGTCGTCGTTCTCGCCTTCGACGGTGAACAGCGCGACGTTGCGGATTGCCGAGGTGTCGACGGGCTGGCCGCGATGGGTCATCTCGCCCTTGGGCAAAGCGTGGCGCACGAACACGGTGTCGACCGTCTGCAGGTAGAATTCGGCGGTCAGGTCCATCACCGCCAGATATTCGTCATAGAAGTCGCGGTGCTTCTCCGCCCCGTCGCCATCGTTCTTCACCAGGTGCATGAAGAAGTCCTTGTGGGCGATGATGTGGCGGTCGAGGTTCATGGTCATGAAGCCCGACAACTGCAGGAAGCCCGGATAGACCTCGCGGGCAAAGCCGGGCGCCGGCCACGGCACCTGCATGATGACGTTGTCGCGGAACCAGTCGATGCTCTTCTTCTCGGCCAGTTGGTTGACGGCGGTCGGATTGCGCCGGGTGTCGATCGGGCCGCCCATCAACGTCATCGTCGACGGCGCGAAGCGGTCGCCGCGCGCCTCCATCACGGCGACTGCGGCGAGCACCGGCACCGAAGGCTGGCACACCGCCATCACATGGGTGTCCGGTCCCAGCGCGTGGAACATGTCGATGACATAATCGATGTAGTCGTCGAGATCGAACTTGCCTTCGGTCACCGGCACCATGCGGGCATCGGCCCAATCGGTGATGTAGACGTCGGCATACGGCAGCATTGCCTCGACAGTGCCACGCAGCAGCGTCGCATAGTGGCCCGACATCGGCGCCACGATCAAAAGCTTGGGGTCGGGGCGGCGGCCGGCGGGCAGGTCGCGCTCGAAGCGGATCAGATTGCAGAACGGCCGCGACCACGCGACCTTCTCGGTCACCGCCACCGGCTGGAAGTCGACAACCGTCTTGTCGAGACCGAAGGCGGGCTTGCCGTAGCGGCGCGTCGTGCGCTCGAACAGTTCGGCCATCGCCGCCACCGAGCGGCCGACCGGCATGTGCGAGAACGGGTTGAGCGGGTTGGAGTAGAACAGCTTGACGGCGTCCGCATAGGCGCGGGCCGGCTGCAGCGCAGCATGGGTCGATTCATAAAGCTGGTAAAACATGATGTCCTCATACGGCCATTCGGGGAGGCGAGCCGGCCGGAGGCCCGTCATGCAATGCAGCGAAGGTAACAAACATCTGCTGCGATGCAATATCTCACTTGGTGTGAAACAGGGTCATTCTTTGGTCCAAGCTGTTGAAAATCCGTTTTCAATCGCGCCGCCGGCTCAGCACCTGTCGCCCTTGACGTTGTGCGACGCCGAAAGACCCCGAATCAGCCCGGCGGCCAAACACCATCGCCCCGCCGGGCAAGACTGCACGGCGGAGCAGGACAATTCAGAGTGTTGTGAAGCTGCTAGATGCCTTCGACCAGCATGATTTCGCCATCGGCAAACTGCTGGCGGATCGACTTGGCGTGCTGGTATTCGGGCGAGAAGTAGCAGTTGCGCGCGTCGTCCATCGAGGCGAACTCGATGATCACATTGCGGGCCCGGCCAGGCCCCTCGACCGCCTCATGGGCGCCGCCACGGGCGATGAACTTCGCACCGAAGCGTTCGAAGGCCGGCTTGGCCGCAGCGACATAGCCCTTGTAGCCCTCGGGGTCGCGAACATCGACGCGTGCGATCCAGTAAGCCTTGGTCATTCTTTCCTCCCGGGCTGCCCCATCTTCAAAACGCGCTGTGACGAGCCGACTGGTGTTGTTGTCGAGAACCGGAGCACAGTGGACATTCAGGTCCGTGAGCACCGGAAGCGGAGACAACCGCGGCGGGCGTTCGTCACAGAGGAATCTTAGGCTTTTGCCATTTCCTCAAGGATAGCCTGCGCCGCAGCCTTCCTGTCAACCGCGCCGACGATCGGGCGGGCAACGACGAGGTGGCTCGAGCCGTTGCGCATGGCGTCGGCCGGGGTAACAACCCGCTTCTGGTCGCCATGGTCGCTGCCTGCAGGGCGGATGCCCGGCGTCACCACCGCCATGCTTGGCCCGACGATGCGGCGCACTGCCGAGGCTTCGCTGGCCGAGCAGACGATGCCGCCCATCTTTGCCTGCAGCGCCTGTTCGGCGCGGCGCAGCACCAGCGTGTGCGGGTCGTATTCATAGCCCGCGTCGATCATGTCCTTTTCGTCCATGGAGGTGAGGACCGTTACCGCGAGCAGGCACAGGTCGCTGCCTTTGGCTGCCTCGACCGCCGCCTTCATCGCCTTGGGATAGGCATGCAGCGTCAGCATGGTCATGCCCATCTTGACGATGTTCTCGACGCCCTTGGCCACCGTGTTGTCGATGTCGAGCAGCTTCATGTCGAGGAACACCTTGGTGCCGCCGCTGGCCAGTTCGCGGGCGAAGTCGAGCCCTCCGGCAAAAGCCAGCTGGTAACCGATCTTGTAGAAGCTCGCGGTGCCTTCGAGTTCGCGGACCGCTCTTTCGGCTTCCTTGACGGTGGGCAGGTCAAGGCCGACGATCAGCCGGTCGCGTACAGTGTCTATGCTGCTCATGGTTCTACCCTTCGCGACATCATGGTGGCTCGTTCGACAAGCGTTTGGCACAGCCGCTGCATGCCCTTGCGCAGGCGCTCCTCGCGGAATTCGCCGTTGTCGTCGAAGGCTTCGCTGCCATGCGGCACCGAAACCTGCGGCGAAATCACTTCCATCTGGATGTGCGACAGCACCGCGCGCAGGTGAGTTGCGCTGCGGATGCCGGCGAAATGGCCGTCGGAGGACGAGCAGATCGCCACCAGCTTGCCGGCATAAGGCTGAAGCCGCCTGCCGCCGTCGCTACGCACGCGGCTGACCCAGTCGATGGTGTTCTTGAGCAAGGGCGGCATCGAGCCGTTATATTCGGGCGTCGCGATCAGCACCGCGTCGTGCATGTCGATCAGGCGGGCGAGCCTGACGGCGTTTTCGGGCACGCCGTCGCGTTCCTCGAGGTCTTCGTCCATGATCGGCAGCGGATAGTCGGCGAGCGAGATGCGCGTCACCTCGGCACCCTGCAGCGCCAATTCCTTCTGCGCTATGTCGGCCGTGCGGCCGCTATAGGCGCCGGCCCTGATCGAACCGGCAAAGACGAGAATTCTGGGAACGAGCGGCATCATCCATCCTGTGGCACGCCCGGCAAGACGCACCAAACATCGTGGCGACGGTATAGGGGCGATCAGCCGGCCAAATCAAGGCCGCTGTGCTCAGTGCTTGGCGCGGCGATAGACCCAGAGCTGCGTCGGCGGAATGTTGCGGATGATGAAGTCGAAATGCTCGACGGTGTAGTTGCCGAGGCCCGGAGGAATCGGCGACTTCGGGCCGTAGGTCAGCTGGATCACCGGCCGTCCGGCAGGGATGCGCTTGAGCAGGCCCTCGAGATAGGCAACGCGGCTGGTGACCGGAAAGTTGAGCAGCGGCACGCCCGAGACGACCGAATCGAAGATCAGGTCCTTCTTGTCACCGAGCGTGTTGTCGAGGTCGAAGGCGTCGCCCTCGATGACGTTGACGCCTGGGTAGAGGCGGCGCAGGTGCTGGACGAAATCGGCTGAGTATTCAACCGTATAGAGATCCTCGGGCTTCACGCCGTGGGCGAGGATCGCCTTTGTGATGACGCCGGTGCCGGGCCCGACTTCGAGGACCGGCAGGCCCGAGCGGGTGTTGATGACCGAGGCCATGCGCTTGGCGGTGACCGAGCTGGTCGGCACGATCGAACCGACGGCCTTGGGCTTGTCGATCCAGCCCTTGAAGAACTTCAGTTCGTCGTCGAACCTTGCCGCAAGGGTTTTGCGCAATCCGGAACCGCGTGGCATCGCTTCGATCTCCTCACCGCTGCTGGGGGGAGAAATAACAGCAAAGTGGGCCAGCGCAAGCAGAAAGCTGGCTCAATTTCCGTTACGGCAGAAACATCCTCATTTATCGCCGAAGGACTCGAAAAAGTCCTTCATGCGCGAGAAGAAACCGCTCGACTGCGGCGAGTTCTCGGTCGACGACAGCTTCTCGAATTCCTCGAGCAGCTCGCGCTGCCGCCGCGTCAGGTTCTGCGGCGTCTCGACGGCGGTCTGGATGTAGAGATCGCCGACCTGCGGCTGGCGCAGCACCGGCATGCCCTTGCCCTTGAGGCGGAACTGGCGGCCATTCTGGGTGCCTTCGGGCACTTTTACGCGGGTCTGGGTACCGTCGAGCGTCGCCACCTCGAACTGTCCGCCCAGTGCGGCGGTGGTCATCGAGATCGGCACCTTGCAATAGAGATCGGCACCATCACGCTGGAAGAACTCGTGCGGCTTGACCGACAGGAAGATGTAGAGATCGCCTGACGGGCCGCCGCGCAGGCCGGCCTCGCCTTCATTGGCGAGACGGATGCGGGTGCCGTCCTCGATGCCCGAGGGGATGTTGACAGACAGCGAGCGCTCCTCGGTGACGCGGCCCTGGCCGGCGCACTTGCCGCACGGGTCCTTGATCGTCTGGCCGCGGCCCTGGCACTGCGGGCAGGTGCGCTCGATGGAGAAGAAACCCTGGCTGGCGCGCACCTTGCCGTGGCCCTGGCACATCGAGCAGGTCACCGGCTGGGTACCGGGCTTGGCGCCCGAACCGGCGCATTCGGTGCACAGGATCGATGTCGGCACGCGGATTTGCGCGGTCTTGCCGGCAAAGGCCTCCTCGAGCGAAATTTCCATGTTGTAGCGCAGGTCGGCACCGCGCTCGCGGCCACCCGAGGAGCGACGGCGCCCGCCGCCCATCATGTCGCCGAAGATGTCCTCGAAGATGTCGGCGAAGCCGCCGGCGCCAAAGCCGTGGCCGCCGCCATTGCCCATGCCGCCATTCTCGAAGGCGGCGTGGCCGAAGCGGTCATAGGCGGCGCGCTTCTGCGGGTCCTTCAACGTCTCGTAGGCTTCGTTGATTTCCTTGAACTTGTGCTCACACGCGTCGTCGCCCGGATTGCGGTCGGGGTGGAACTGCATGGCAAGCTTGCGGAAGGCCGACTTCAGCTCCTTCTCGTCGGCGCCCTTCTGGACACCCAGCGTTTCGTAGAAATCAGCTTTCATATCTTCCCGTCACTGCCTCGGCGCGATCCACCGGATTGCGCCATCGGTGGTAATAGGCCCCGATTTAGTAAACCATGCGCCGGTATGCCATAGGCCGGTTGGCCGAAGCGGCAGATTTCGGCAGAAAATCGGCTAAATTTGCAGCCATTGTGGCCTTGGGGCCGCTCAAGCGATACGGCGACGTGCCGCTTTAGGTTTTTCCACCCCCAACCGGGAATTGAGATACTGGCTCACCGGCCCCTCAAAGTAGCGGTCGGAGGCCATCGCCACCACCATGACGGTTGCCGCCGGCACCAGCCAGAAGGTGTAGAAGCCGATCACCTCGAGCGGTTCGACCAGCTTGCGCCAAACTAGCGCCAAAAGCAGCGTCTCGATGACAGGGTGGATCATGTAGATGCCGAACGAGACGCGGCCGAACGGATGCAACGGCTTGAGATAAAGCGCGCCATCGGGATTGTTGCGCTCGGCAAGGGCGGCGAGGAACATCGCCGCCGCCAGCAAGAGCACGATCACATAGGCGTTCTGCTGGGTCGCCATTGCCGCGATCGCCAGGGCAAAGGTCAGCCAGCCGGGCAGGTGGCTCGACAACTTGAGCCTGGAGTCCCGCATGGCCACCGCCACCATCGCGCCGAGTGCGAAATCGGCAAAGGCGCGATAGGCGCCCCAGGTGTTGGCCTCGAGCCAGCTCGGAAACGGGATCCAGCCCAGCATCACCGCCAACTCCAGCCCAGAGACGGCGGACGCCGCCACCACAGCCAGTCCCAACCTGCCGTGGCGGCGATAAGCCAGGACGATGACGGGCAGGGCGAGATAGCAGAACCACTCTGCCGACAGCGTCCAGCTGACATAGTTGAAGGTCAGATTGTCGGTCAGGCCCCAGGCCTGGACCAGCAGCAGGTTGGCTGGCAGCACCGCCCAGGCATAACGCTCGGGCTGCTGGGTCTGCACCAGGCCGAAATGCAGGGCCGCGGCAACCACGCAGAAGAACAGCAGCGTCACCAGATAGAGCGGATAGAGCCGGGCCAGACGGCGCACGATGAAGCGGCGGAACGATCCCGGCTCGGCCATAAGCGTGTCGGCATAACGCAGCATGATCAGGAAGCCGGAGATCATGAAGAACATTTCCATCAGCGGCATCAGCCGGTAGAGCGCATTGCTCGCCGCCTCGTGTCCGGGCGGCGCATATCGCAGAAAATGCCACATCATCACGGTAAGAGCTGCGGCCAGCCGCCAGATTTCGAGCGTCCTGAAGTGCATGCCGCCCTCCACCACCGCACCGCCGAGGTCAACTCTCGGCCGGGTCCAGCCACAGCCTGCCTGTACATTCTTTCCTTAAGCTTAAACGCCGACAGTCTCTGTATTTGACGCAAAAGAAAAGCCCGGCGCAATGGCCGGGCTTTCCGATTAGACTGGATGTCGATCCGATCAGGCCGACTTCTTCTTGTCGTCGTTGTCGTCGATCTCTTCGAAATCGGCGTCGACCACGTCGCTGTCCTTGGCAGCATCGGCGGCGGCGTCGGATTCGGCCGCTTCCTTCTGCGAAGCCTCGTACATGGCCTGGCCGAGCTTCATCGAAGCTTCGGCAAGCGCCTGCGACTTGGCGTTGATCGCTTCGGCGTCGTCGCCTTCGGTCGCGGTCCTCAGGGCTGCGATCGCATCCGAAATCGCAGTGCGGTCTGCTTCGGTGACCTTGTCGCCATATTCCTTGAGCGACTTCTCCGAGGAATTCAGCAGGCTTTCGGCCTGGTTACGTGCCTCGACCAGTGCCTTGCGCTTCTTGTCGGCCTCGGCATTGACCTCGGCGTCCTTGACCATCTTCTCGATGTCGGCGTCGGACAGACCGCCAGATGCCTGGATGCGGATCTGGTGCTCCTTGCCGGTGCCCTTGTCCTTGGCCGAGACGTTGACGATGCCGTTGGCGTCGATGTCGAAGGTCACTTCGATCTGCGGCACGCCGCGCGGTGCGGGCGGAATGCCGACCAGGTCGAACTGGCCGAGCATCTTGTTGTCGGCAGCCATTTCACGCTCGCCCTGGAAGACGCGGATGGTCACCGCCGACTGGCTGTCCTCGGCAGTCGAGAAGACCTGGCTCTTCTTGGTCGGGATCGTGGTGTTGCGCTCGATCAGGCGGGTGAACACGCCGCCCAGCGTCTCGATGCCCAGAGACAGCGGGGTCACGTCGAGCAGCAGCACGTCCTTGACGTCGCCCTGCAGCACGCCGGCCTGGATGGCAGCACCGAGAGCAACCACCTCGTCGGGGTTGACGCCCTTGTGCGGCTCCTTGCCGAAGAACTGCTTCACGATCTCCTGGATCTTGGGCATGCGGGTCATGCCGCCGACCAGGACCACTTCGTCGATCTCGCCTGCCTTCAGGCCGGCATCCCTGAGCGCTGCCTTGCACGGCTCGATCGTGCGCTGGACGAGGTCGTCGACCAACTGTTCGAACTTGGCGCGCGACAGCTTCAGCGTCAGGTGCTTCGGGCCGGTCGCGTCAGCGGTGATGAAGGGCAGGTTGATTTCAGTCTGGGTCGTCGACGACAGCTCGATCTTAGCCTTCTCCGCAGCTTCCTTGAGGCGCTGCAGGGCAAGCTTGTCGTTCTTCAGGTCGATGCCCTGTTCCTTCTTGAACTCGGCCGCCAGGTACTCGACCAGGCGCATGTCGAAGTCTTCGCCGCCCAAGAAGGTGTCGCCGTTGGTCGACTTCACCTCGAACACGCCGTCGCCGATCTCGAGAACCGAGATATCGAAGGTGCCGCCGCCAAGGTCATAGACGGCGATCGTCTTGCCTTCGGTCTTGTCGAGGCCATAGGCCAGCGCAGCTGCGGTCGGCTCGTTGATGATGCGCAGCACTTCCAGACCGGCAATCTTGCCGGCGTCCTTGGTGGCCTGGCGCTGGGCGTCGTTGAAATAGGCCGGAACGGTGATGACGGCCTTCTCGACCTTCTCGCCGAGATAGGCTTCCGCCGTTTCCTTCATCTTCTGCAGGATCATCGCCGATATCTGGCTGGGCGACTGCTTCTTGTCGCCGGCTTCCACCCAGGCGTCGCCATTGTCACCCTTCACGATGTGATAGGGGACCAGCTTCTTGTCCTTTTCGGTGACCGGATCGTCGTAGCGACGGCCGATCAGGCGCTTGACCGCGAAGACGGTGTTTTCAGGGTTGGTGACCGCCTGGCGCTTGGCCGGCTGGCCGACGAGACGCTCGCCGTCGCCGCTGAAGGCGACAATGGAAGGGGTCGTGCGCGCGCCTTCCGCGTTCTCGATGACTTTCGCGTCCTTGCCGTCCATGACGGCGACGCAGGAATTGGTCGTTCCCAGATCGATGCCGATAACTTTTGCCATTTTAGTACTTCTCTCCGCTAAGCAGGCTCTCTGGACCCATGAAGGCGTTCCGACGAAAGCCCCTGTTCACTCGAAATGCCGCTCCAGATACCGGTTTTCCGGGCCGAAGCGGTGTTGCGGCGTATATAAGAACAGGCTCCTGACAGCGCAAGCGTTCTGCAACTTTCCGTGCAGGGGACTCGGCAAAAGCCTGTGACAAGCTCATATTTGGGGCATGAGCGAGCTACAATCCATCAACCTTTTCGAACGCCGACGCAATCGCGCGCTGAACACGGCGCAAACATGGCTGCTCGGCGCCGGCAGCCTGCTCCTGCTCGGGGTCACCGCCTGGGCCTTCGCAGGCAGCACCGGCATCCTCTATGCCCTTGTCTTTGGCGCGCTTTCCATGTGGGCGGTGCGGCGCATCAGCCCGCAGATGGTGCTGTCAATGTACAAGGCGCGGCAGGTCACGCCGGCCGACTTCCCCGCCGGCTTCCGCATCGTCGAAGAGCTCGCCCGCCGCGCCGAGCTGCCTGCGGTGCCAAAACTCTATGTCATCCCGTCGAAGATGATGAACGCGTTTGCCGTCGGCCGTCGCAACGACGCGGCCATCGCCGTGACTGACGCGCTTGCCCGCAACCTGACCCCGCGCGAGTTCGCCGGCGTGCTCGCCCATGAGATCAGCCACATCGCCCATGAAGACGTGAAGGTCATGGCCTTCGCCGACATGGTGTCGCGCTTCACCTCGTTCATGTCGACTGTCGGCCTGGTCTCGCTGTTTCTCAATCTGTTCGGTTTTGCCGGCGGTTTCGGCACCCAGGTGCCCTGGCTCGCCGTGCTGGTGCTGCTTGCCGCACCCACCGTCGGCGGCCTGCTGCAGATGGCGCTGTCGCGCACCCGCGAGTTCGACGCCGATCTTGGCGCCGCCATCCTCACCGGCGACCCGGACGGCCTCGCCTCGGCGTTGACCAAGCTCGAACGTGCCCAGGGCAGGGTGTGGGAAAACATCCTCCTGCCCAGCGGCCGCATCCCCGACCCCTCGGTGCTGCGCACCCACCCGCTCACCGCCGACCGCGTCGCCCGGCTCAGGGCGCTGAAAACCACCGGGGCGCCGGAGCCCATCGTTACAGCCGACAGCGCCGCTGTGCCGCATGGCGCCCGACCGTCGATGATCCCCAAGATCCGCGCCCGCCCCGGCACGTATTTGCCGCAAGGCGCGCGCGGCTTCATCAATGCCGCCAACACCGACTTCGCCGACGACAGCCGTCCCGCCTGCGACGCCTCGCTCAACCCACCCGACAAAGGTCGCCCGCGCATCCGGGTGACCCGCGGCGGCGTGTGGTGGTGATTTTTTGCGCCGAAGTGGAGAGATTTTGAACAGGGTGGCTCGTCACCAACGATCCTTCTGACCTGCAGGCGATCTTAGCTGTCATCGGCGCCGCGACCAATCGATAAGGCCGCAAAGCTTATCCCTGCAATACAGCAGGATGAGCACCGCCGGCGACGAGACCAATCTCCCTCCTTGTGTGGGAGATGGCCGGCAGGCCAGAGGGGTGCGAAGGATCGCAACTTGGCTTCATGGGTGGCCGAACCGATCAATCGCGCCCGGGTGTCGCTTCGCTCACCCGGAGTGAGTGACTTCCCATCAACACTGAAGAAGGGGCGCCGCCCTATCTCCGCCCCTTCACCGCCGTCGCGCCGCGATTGGCCGCCACCCAGACGACATGGCGAGCGCCGCTGCCCTTGGTGCTGGCACGGACCTTGACCTCGTCGGTTACGAAGCCGCTTTCATGCAAGCGCCGCGAAAACGACTTGTCGGGGCCTTGCGACCAGACGATCAGCACGCCGCCCGGCTTCAGCGCGGTCTTCGCAGCATAGAGCCCGGTATAGTTGTAAAGGCTGTCATTGGCGTCGCGCGACAGGCCCTCGGGACCGTTGTCGACGTCGAGCAGAATGGCGTCATAGTCGCCCATGCCATCGCGGATGAGCTTGCCGACATCGCCCTCCACTATTTCGACGCGCGGGTCGTCGAGGCAGCCGGCGAAGAGTTCGGCCATCGGCCCGCGCGCCCAGGCGATGACCTCTGATACCAGTTCGGCGACGACGATGTGGGCATCCCGGCCGAACAAGGCAAGGGCTGCGCGCAAGGTGAAACCCATGCCGAGGCCGCCGATCAGGATGTTGGGCTTGGAACGGCCACCGATGCGCTCATGGGCGAGTTTGGCCAGCGCTTCCTCGGAGCCGCTCAGCCGGCTGTTCATCAGCTCGTTGCTGCCGAGCATGATCGAGAACTCGGTGCCGCGCTGCTTGAGCCGCAGTTCGCCGCCGCCGGGAATCTTCGCCGTGTCGAGCACTACCCAGGGAATCATCGCCGCGCGCCTTCATTGTCCGACTTCATGCGGCGCTCCCTAGCACAGCATGGCGCAAACGACAGCCTTCGCCCGGCCGATGGTGGGCAGGCTCGAAAGCCCGGAGGCCCAATGGCCTAGACCTCCTCCCAGCCGTCACGGTCGCCGGCGCGGAAGATGGCATCGATGACCTTCTGGTTGAGCACCGACTGCTCGAGCGAGAAGACGTGGTCTCCACCCCCTTGCGCTGCGCGGACAAAGGTCTCGACCTGCAGCCGGTACTGCTGAGCGCCGGGGAAGCGGAACACCGTCGCCTCGTTGTGGCCGGCATTGTGCAGCTCGACGCGGTGATGGTCGTAGAGCCCGGCATTGAACGGCGCATGGATCTCGATGAAGCCCTTGTCGCCGTGGAAGACCATCAGCTGGCGGTTGGCGAGCTGGGTCGAGAGATAAAAGGAAAGTTCGAAATCGCCGAAATCGGCGCGGACGCTGGAGTAGATGTCGGTACCGAATTTCGGGTCGCGTTCGATGCTCGCCTGCACCCGCACCGGCTCCTTGCCGGTCGAAAAGCGCGTCGTGACCGTCGGGTAGACGCCTATATCGGGCAGGGCGCCGCCGCCGAGATCGAGCTGGTTGCGCATGTTGTTGGGGTCGACGTTGAAATAGGAAAACGCGCCCTGGACGTGCTTGAGCTTGCCGATGGCCCCGGCTGCGATCAGGTCGCGCACCTTCAGCCATTGCGGATGATAGGTGACCATGAAGGCTTCAGAGACGATCACCTTGTTGCGGTCGCGGATGGCGATCAGCGGCGCGATGTCCTCGGCCTTCAGCGCCAACGGCTTTTCGACCAGCACGTGCTTCCCGGCCTCGGCCGCCTTTGCCGCCCATTCGAGATGTTGCGAGGTCGGCAGCGGAATGTAGACGCCGTCGACGGTGTCGGAGGCAAGCAGCGCGTCATAGGAGCCGAAGGCATGTGCTGCGCCGAAGCGGTCGGCCAGGGCTCGCGCCTTGCCGACGTCGCGGCTGGCGACCGCGGCCAGCACGCCATTGTCGGAATCGGCGATCGCCGGCAACAGCTGGTCACGGCCGATCTTGGCTGTCGAAAGTACGCCCCAACGAAACATCTGGCCTCCGGACACAAGGAAAAAGCTGGCCCAATTGCCCGCTTCGGGAGATTGGCGGAAGCCGCCGCCAAATGCCAGAGCCTATCTTGTTTAGCCGCGGCGGCCACTGAACTCCATGTCGAAGGCAACGATGTTGGAATAGATCGGCGTGCCGACATCCATCTGGTAACGCGAGCGGAACACCTGGCCGCTGACCCGGAAACGGATCTGTCCGCCCTTCAGGCCCTGCAGCTCGGCGGTGAACTTTTCGGTGTTGGTGTGGCCGCGCGCCGTCAGCTGGCCGGTGATGACAGCCGAATTGTCGCCGGTGCGCCGGACACTGGTCGAGCGGAAGGTGATCTCACGTGAATTGGCGACGTCGAAGACGGCGTCCGACTTCAGGAAGGCGTCGATACGGCCCTGACCGGTGCCGACGCTTTCGGGAAAGATGGTGATGTCGACCTTCGAACGGGCAATGTCGCCGCCGTCGATGCGGATCGTCCCCTTGAACTGGCCGAAAGCGCCGGAGAGCCCGCCGCCGCCGATCTTGCCGATGGCAAAGCGGATGCTCGAACCGTTGTTGGAAACGGCATAACGCCCGGCCGCATCGGACAGCGCCACCGCCGAGGCAGTGTCGCCGAGCAGACCGACCGCAATGAGGGCTGCAGCGCCCAAAACACGCCCAAAAACATGCACGGACATCTCATCATGCTCCCTGATGGCAAGGCCCATCCGGGCCATGCACCGAGACAAACGAACGGATTGCAGCTGCTATTCCGGCTTTCGTGGGGACCTCGCGAAAAATGGCGAGATCATCCGAACCAGCACGACATCACGCAGCCAGAAATGGTGCCGGAGCGCCGCCAGAATGTGCAGCACAACCAGCGCGATGCCGGCATAGGCCAGCCATTTGTGGCCGAAGACCCAGAATGTCTCGGCCGCATCGGAAACCTGCAACGGCAGATGCGGCATGACGAAAAGATTGAACGGCACCGACGGGATTTCGAGTACCGAAACCGACACCAGCGCCCAGCCGGACAGCGGCACGACGAGCTGCGCGGCATAGAGCAGGAGATGCACCGTGGGTGCTGCCTTGCGCTCCAGCGGGTCGACTTCGTCGGGCAGCTCGGGGCTCAGGTTGCCGAGCCGCCAGCCGATGCGGAGCAGCACCAGCCCGAGCAGCAGGAAGCCGAAGGACTTGTGCAGCTGGATCAGCTCGAAGGAGGTGCGTTGGCTGGTCATGCGGACCATGACCAGCCCGAGCGCGAACTGGCCGATGAACAGAGCCGCGATCAGCCAGTGCAGGACGATCGCCGCCCAGCCGTAGCGGGTAGTGGTGTTGCGCAGCATCGACGGCACCTCGGTCGCACAACGAATCTGGAGCGGAATTCGTCCCGGAACAGAGGCCTACCAGTCCAAGACGGTGACCTCCGGCCACATCTCCCTGGCGCGCCGGCCCTTGGCCTCGTGGGTGGCGCGGTTGTCGTTGCGATGATTGGGCGTGATCCGGAAGGCAAAAACATCGTCGAGGCCGAACGGCGCCCAGACCCGCGCAGCGCCGTCGACAAGGGCGAGGCCGACTGCATGGGTGCGCGAAGCGAAATGCTCGAGCGACTCGGCGCTCGACCCGAGCGGAGCGCGCGGCGAGCCGAAATGATCCTCGAACCAGAGATGCACGCGGGCCTGGTTTCGGATCTCGACCGGCAGCGGCAGATGCGCAAAGGCCTCGTTGCCCCGGCGGATATGCACGTCTTCGGCCTCCCAGGAGAGGTCGGCGCCGTCGAAATAGAACAGGTCGAGATCCTTGATGCCGTGCCCGGCGGGGCGGCCGGTCAGATGGTTCCAGACGCTGTTGTAGAGCGCACCCGAAACCAGCATCCACTGTGGCAGAGCGAGTTTCTCGGCCACGGCGAGTGCCGGACGGACGATCGGGTCGGCAAGGAGGATATCGAGCAGGACCTGCCGCTGGTCTTCAAACGGCAGGCCCTTGTATCGCAGATGCTCCATCCTGCACCCCGAGAACGATCAGCTCCTGAGCGCGCCGCCGGTCTGCTTCTTGACGTTCTCGACGATGCGCGCCGCGAGCGCCTCGAAATCCTGGTCGGTCAGCGTCTTCTCGACCGGCTGGATCGACACCTCGATGGCGATCGACTTCTTGCCTTCGCCGAGCGATGCGCCTTCGAAGACGTCGAAGACCGAGACGCCCGTGATCAGCTTCTTGTCGGCGGCGAGGGCGGCACGCGTCAATGTGCCGGCCTCGACCGCCTTGTCGACGACGAAGGCGAAGTCGCGCTTTACGGCCTGGAAGGCCGACAATTCGAGCTTCGGCTTGGTCTTGGTCGGCTTGGCCTTGGGTTCGGGGATGGCATCAACATAGACCTCGAAGCCGCAGAGCGGGCCCGACACGTCGAGGCCTTCGAGCGTCCTCGGATGGAATTCGCCGAAGGCGCCGAGCACGACCTTGGGGCCGAGCTTGATCACGCCCGAGCGGCCCGGGTGATACCATGCCGGCGCGCCGGTCTCGATCTGCAGCCGATCGACGGGTGCGCCGCAGGCTTCGAGTGCGGCGATGGCATCGGCCTTGGCGTCGAATACGCCGACATTGCCGGCATTGCCCGACCAGTTGCGGCCCGAGCCCTCAAGCTTGGCGGTGCCGCGGCGGATACCAGAGGCGACGCGACGCTGGCCTTCGGCCGTGTCGTTCTCATAGGTGCCGGAGACCTCGAACAGGGCGACGTCGCCGAGGCCGCGGTCGGCATTGCGCTGGGCAGCGGCGATCAGGCCGGGCAGCAGCGACGGCCGCATGTCGGACATGTCCGCTGCGATCGGGTTCGACAGCTTGAGGCTGTCCTGGCCGCCGCCGAACAGCTCGGCGTGCCTGGCCGGGATGAACGACCAGGTGACGGCCTCCATCATGCCGCGCACGGCGAGCGCGCGCCGCGCCGAGCGGGTGCGAATCTGCAGCGTGGTCAGGATCTTGCCGTTGACGGCGTCATGCGCGCCCAGCGGCTGCGGCGCGATGTTGTCGACGCCGTGGATGCGAATGACCTCCTCGACCAGGTCGGCCTTGCCGTCGACGTCGGGACGCCAGGACGGCACGGAAACCTCGACGACGTCGCCATCGCCGCTCACGCCAAAGCCGAGGCGGGTGAGGATGTCGAGGCTCTCGGCCTTCGGCACCTCGATACCGGTCAGGCGCTTGACCTCGGACAATGGCAAGGAGACGACCTTGGCCGTGTGACCGGCATAACCTGTCACATCGGTCCTGGTCGGCTGGCCACCGCAGAGTTCCAGCACCAGCTTCGTTGCCAGCTCGACACCCGGAACCATGAATTCGGGGTCGACACCACGCTCGAAGCGGTAGCGCGCATCGGTGATGATGCCGAGCGTGCGGCCGGTACGGGCGACGTTGAGCGGGGCCCACAGCGCCGACTCGATCAGCACGTCCGTCGTGTTCTCGTCGCAGCCCGAATGCTCGCCGCCCATGACGCCGGCGATGGATTCGACGCCATTGTCATCCGCGATGACGCACATCTCCGATGTCAGCGCGTATTCGCGGCCGTCGAGCGCCAGCACCTTGTCGCCTTCGCGGCCACGGCGGACGACGAGATTGCCGGCAACCTTGCTGGCGTCGAAGACGTGCAGCGGACGGCCATGGTCGAAGGTGACGTAATTGGTGATGTCGACCAGCGCGTTGATGGGCCTGAGGCCGATGGCCAGCAGGCGCTGCTGCATCCATTTGGGCGAGGGACCGTTCTTGACGCCGCGCACAAGGCGCAGCGCGAAACCCGGGCAGAGCTCCGGCGCCTCGATCGACACCTTGACCGGGCATTCGCCATCACCGGCGACCGGCTCGACCTTACCGCCCTTGAGCGTGCCGAGGCCGGACGCCGCGAGATCGCGGGCGATGCCATGGACGCTGGTGGCGTCGGGACGGTTCGGCGTCAGGTTGATCTCGATGACCGGGTCGTCGAGATGCGCGTAGGCCGCGAAGGACGTGCCGACCGGCGCATCAGCCGGCAGGTCGATGATGCCATTATGCTCATCCGACAGCTGAAGCTCGCGCTCGGAGCACATCATGCCGTGGCTTTCAACGCCGCGGATCTTGCCGACCGACAGCGTCACGTCGATGCCGGGCACATAGGCGCCGGGAGCGGCGAAGGCGCCGATCAGCCCGGCCCGTGCATTGGGCGCGCCGCAGACCACCTGGACGGGCTTGCCGTCACCGGTGTCGACGGTGAGAACCTGCAGCTTGTCGGCGTCGGGATGCCTGTTTGCCGTCAGCACCTTGGCAATGACGAAAGGCTTGAGGGCCGCCTTGTCGTCGACGGACTCAACTTCGAGGCCGATCGACGTCAGGCGCTCGACGATCTGGTCGAGCGAGGCGTCGGTGTCGAGATGATCCTTGAGCCAGGAGAGGGTGAATTTCATGGGTTCACTCGTTTCGTGTCGTTGCGGTCGAGCACTTCCACCACCCGGAACCGCTCACAAACCAAAATCATGTCAGGCGAAAAGCCGCCATTGCGGGCGAAATAGGCCTCGTGGGCCTGACGCCAATATTCATAGGACAGGTCACCCTCGCCTTCCGCGGCGGCAAACTCCGCATCGACCTCGTCGAAGCGGCGCTGGATCGCCTCGACGGTTTCGATGACAGCGGCACGGCGGCCCTGGCCGTCGAGCACGACATCCCTGCGGCCGACCTCGGGCACCGGCTCAGCGCCGCCGTAGTCGCGCAAGGCGCCGCAGGTCGCGGTCTTACGCCCTGACAGCACCAGCGCCAGCAGCTCGTCGGCGAGCTCCGGGCTGTCGCCGAAGGCGAAGGTCACCGCACCGGCATATCGGTCGGCAGCGTCACTCATGCGCTCAGGCCACCGAACAGGGTCGGCATGTCGAGCGGGCGGAAGCCATAGTGCTGGAGCCAGCGGACATCGGCGTCGAAGAAAGCGCGCAGATCGGGCATGCCGTATTTCAGCATGGCGATGCGGTCGATACCCATGCCCCAGGCGAAGCCCTGATACTCGTCGGGATCGAGGCCGCCATGGCGCAGCACGTTCGGGTGCACCATGCCGCAGCCGAGGATCTCCATCCAGTCGTTGCCTTCGCCGAAACGTACTTCGCCGGGACGCGAACGGTCGCATTGGATGTCGACCTCGAGGCTCGGCTCGGTGAACGGGAAGAAGGACGGACGGAAGCGCATCTTGACCGAGGGGACCTCGAAGAACGCCTTGCAGAACTCCTCCAGCACCCACTTCATGTTGGCGATGTTGGCGGTCTTGTCGATCACCAGGCCCTCGACCTGATGGAACATCGGCGAGTGCGTGGCGTCCGAATCCTGGCGATAGGTCTTGCCGGGAATGACGATGCGGATCGGCGGCTTCTGCGTCTCCATGGTGCGGATCTGCACCGGCGAGGTGTGGGTGCGCAAAAGCTTGCGCTCGCCATTCTGGTCGGGCGGGAAGAAGAACGTGTCGTGCATCTCGCGCGCCGGGTGGCCGACGGGGAAGTTGAGCGCGGTGAAATTGTAGTGGTCGGTCTCGACATCGGGACCTTCGGCGATGGCAAAGCCGAGGTCGCCAAAAATCGCCGCGATCTCGTCGATGACCTGGCTGATTGGATGGATGCGGCCGCGCTCGGCCGGCGACTGACGCACCGGCAAGGTGACATCGATCTTCTCGGCGACGAGGCGGGCGGTAATGGCGACATCGCGCAACTCGCTCTTGCGGGCCGAGAGCGCGTCGGTGACCCGGTTCTTCAGGCCGTTGATCGCCGGCCCCTTGGTCTGGCGCTCTTCGGCGCTCATCGCGCCGAGGGTCTTCAGCATCTCCGAGACCGAGCCCTTCTTGCCGAGGGCGGCGACGCGCACCGCCTCGACCGCCTGCTCGTCGGAGGCCGAAGCGATGTCGCTCAGCAGCGATTGTTCGAGAGTTTCAAGATCGCTCATGGTCCAGTTCCGTTGCGGCCCTGCGGCCGTTCGTTGCGGCAAAAGAAAAACCCGCGCCAGCCGTGCCAGCGCGGGTTCCCCAAATCAAGTCTGTGATGCTTGGGAAGGCGCTGGTTAAGCTACAGCGCTTTCAAAAGCATTTGGCGTGGTGTTCTTGAGGTACTCAAGAGCAACCTTGGCCTTGGCCACGAGTGCGGCGAATGCCTGCGGCTCATGGATAGCCATGTCGGAGAGGATCTTGCGATCGATCTCGATGTTGGCCTTGTTCAGGCCGTCGATGAAGCGGCCATATGTCAGGCCGTGCTCGCGGACCGCGGCGTTGATGCGCTGGACCCACAGGGCGCGGAAGTTGCGCTTGCGGTTCTTGCGGTCGCGGTAAGCGTACTGCTTCGACTTTTCCACCGCCTGCTTGGCAATGCGGATGGTGTTCTTGCGGCGGCCGTAGAAACCCTTGGCCTGCTCGAGAACCTTCTTGTGCTTGGCGTGGGCGGTTACGCCCCTTTTGACGCGTGCCATGTCATGATCTCCTTAAACGTTGTCCAGGCCGGGCTCAGAGGCCGTTCGGCAGAAAATTCTTGATGACCTTCTTGGCATCCGGTTCAGCCAGAACCATCGTGCCGCGAGCATCGCGAATGAACTTGTTGGAACGCTTGATCATGCCATGGCGCTTGCCTGCGGCAGCCGCCAGGACCTTGCCAGTCGCGGTAACCTTGAACCGCTTCTTGGCAGCCGATTTGGTCTTCATCTTGGGCATTTTGCTACTCCGTTCTTCAGGATCCCGCGGCACCCGAAAGTGCTTCGAAATCCCTTCATGTTGTTGTTTTCAGGCCGACCAAAGCCCGAAAAGCAAATGAAACCGCCACGGCATGCCCTGCCGGGCGGTTCTGGGACGCGGCTATATACGCGGAAGTTTGGCGCAGTGCAACACCCTGAAACGGCCGCAACCGCAATGTTTCCGCGGCCTCAGGGGAGGCGGAACAGCACCGGTAGCGCGCCGGTGACCTGGGCGTGGTCGATCAGCTCGAAAACGGGCAGGGCGACGAGAAACACCAGGCCGTCGAGCAAGGTGTTGAGCAAAAGCTTGGGCCGGAAACTGCCGGTGTCGCCTTCCTGATAGAGCGAGAGCTTCGGGAAGAAACGCGGCACCCTTTCGACATAGGCCTTGTAGGCGGCGCCGAAAAGCGCTTCGAGATGCCGCTCCTCACGCAGAATGACCACATGGAAGGCCAGCGCGCACAGTACGGCAAAGCCGATCGTGGCGACGATCGACCCCATCTGCGCGCCGACGCCGGCGGCCGCCAGCGTCGAAAAGACGTAGAGCGGGTTGCGGGTCATCGAATAGGGCCCGCCGGTGACGACCTCACCCGATTTGCGCCCGCCGATATAGAGCGTGCACCACAGGCGGCCGACGATGCCGAGGAAGATCAAAAGGATGCCGACCATCTCGACGACTTCGTGGACGGTGGTGTCGGGCGGAAAGGTCGACTGGCCGAACAGCAAGGCCGCGAACATCGCAACGATCAGCACGGCCAACACGAGGCGGCGCATGCTCTGGTACCGGCCCAGGCCTGATGTGTCGTCGTTGCTCATGCGGCCAAACACTCCAGCCGCCCTGCGCGGGCAGGTCAGCCTTTTGGCACCACTGTCGGGGAAAATAGCCCCGGCGGATGCCGGGGCATCGGTGCATTGCGCGCCCGTCTGGGCGCGCAACATGGCATCAGCGTGGCGCCAGCACCATCATCATCTGACGGCCTTCGAGCTTGGGCTCGGCTTCGACCTTGGCGATGGTGGCGACTTCCTCGCGCACCTTGTTGAGAAGCTGCATGCCGAGTTCCATATGCGCCATTTCGCGGCCACGGAAACGCAACGTCAGCTTGACCTTGTCGCCTTCCTCGAAGAAGCGTCGCACCGCCTTCATCTTGGTCTCGTAGTCATGGCTGTCGATGTTCGGGCGCATCTTGATCTCCTTGATCTCGATGACCTTCTGGTTCTTGCGCGCCTCGGCCGCCTTCTTCTGGTTGGCGTATTTCAGCTTGCCGAGGTCAAGGATCTTGACGACGGGCGGCGTGGCGTTGGGGGAAATCTCTACGAGATCGAGGCCTGCCTCTTCGGCGGCCAGGAGTGCGTCGTTGATGGAAACATCGCCACGGTTCGAACCGTCGACGTCGATCAGTTGGACCCGGGGAACCCGGATGTCACGGTTGGAACGCGGGCCGTCCTTGGTAGGCGCGGCTGCTTTAAAAGGTCTGCGAATGGTCGTGGTCTCCTCGAGCCATTGACGTTGTTGAATGTCTGACGCGCCAATGTGGGTAGCGCGCGGGCGAAGTCAATAACACAGCACTCGCAACAAATCACCTGCTTCTGCGCATGCGAACTGCCCCAAAATAACGATTCTTGGGGCACTTTCCGCATCAGGCCGGCTGTGCCACAAGTCCCAGCCAAGGGGATTTGACATGACTGCAAGCGCACCGGACTTCATCGAGGTCGAAGGCAACCGTATCGCCTTGAGGTACCAGCCGGGCCAGGCGCCGGGCGTGGTCTGGCTCGGCGGCTACAAGTCCGACATGCTGGGCACCAAGGCCGAGGCTCTGGCCGCGTGGGCGGCGGGCGAAGGGCGCGCCTTCCTGCGCCACGACTATTCCGGCCATGGTGAGAGCGGCGGCGCCTTTGCCGACGGCACGATCTCCAGGTGGCTGGCCGAAAGCCTTGCGGTGTTCCGCGCGTTCACGACAGGGCCGCAGGTGCTCGTCGGCTCGTCGATGGGCGCCTGGATCGCGCTCAGGATGAACGCCGAGCTAAACAAAGCGGGCGAGGGTGACCGCGTCGCCGGACTGGTGCTGCTGGCGCCGGCGCCGGACTTCACCGCCGAGTTGATCGAGCCCGAACTGACCGAGGCCCAGCGCAGGGACCTGGCCAAGAAAGGCTATTTCGAGGAACCGTCGGACTATTCGCCGGAGCCCTATATCTACACCCGCGCGCTGATCGAGGACGGCCGCAACAACCTCGTCATGACAGGGCCGATCCACACCCATTGCCCCGTCCACATCATCCAGGGCCTTGCCGACCCCGACGTGCCGCACAGCCATGCGCTGAAGCTGATGAGCCTTCTGCCCGCCGACGACGCAACGCTGTCGCTGGTGCCAAACGGCGATCATCGCCTGTCACGGCCCCAGGATCTCGAGCTGCTGACCCGCGCAGTCGGCGAAACCATCGCGCGGGCCGGCTGAGCCGATGCGCATCTCGATCCCGATCTCGGCCTTTGTCGCGGCCATCGTCGGCTTCGGCAGTACACTCGCCATCATCGTCGCCGCCGCCGACGCGGTCGGCGCGACGCAGGTGCAGACGGCGAGCTGGGTCACCGCCATCTGCCTCGCCATGGCCTTCGAGACGGCCTGGCTGTCTTGGCGGACCAGAATGCCGGTCATCTCGGCCTGGTCGACGCCGGGTGCGGCGCTGATCGCCGCGAGCAGCGGCTTTACCATCAACGAGGCTGTCGGCGCCTTCCTGGTGACAGGCGTGCTCCTGGTGCTGACCGGGCTGATCAAGCCGCTGACGCAGCTGATCTCGCGCATCCCGGCCTCCGTCGCCTCGGGCATGCTGGCCGGCATCGTCGTCACCTTCGCCATCAATGCCGCCAAGGCCGTGCCCACTGACCCGTGGCTGATCCTGCCGCTGATCGGCGCGTTCTTCCTGGTCCGGCTCTACAATCCGGCATTGTCGGTGCTGGTGGTGCTGGTTGGCGGCGGGCTTGCTGCATTCCTCACCGGCCGCGTCGGCACTCTGCCCGTGCCGGAACTGTCGACACTGACGCTGATCGCGCCCGAATTCACGCTGACCGCGACGATCGGCCTGGCGCTGCCGCTCTATCTCGTCACCATGGCCTCGCAGAACCTGTCCGGCCTCGCCGTGCTGCGCGCCGCCGGCTACAACCCCGAGCCCGGCCCGCTGATCGGGGTGACCGGGCTGCTTTCGGTGCTGTCGGCGCCATTCGGCGCCTCGACCACCAACCTCGCCGCGATCTCGGCTGCGATCTGCACCGGTCCAGACGTGCACCCCGACATGAAGGAGCGCTGGAAGACCGGGCCATTCTATGCGCTCGCCTATCTTGTCTTCGCCGCGTTCGGCGCGTCTCTGGTGGCGGTGTTTGCCGTGCTGCCGCCGAGCTTGATCGTGCTTGTTGCCGGGCTCGGGTTGGTGTCGTCGCTGGCCAATGCACTCGCCATTGCGCTCAAGGACGACCATCACCGCATGGCGGCGACGATCGCTTTCGTCGTCACCGCATCGGGGCTGACTTTGCTCGGCGTCGGCTCGGCCTTCTGGGGACTGGTCGCAGGGCTTGTCGTGCTGGTGCTCGAGAACTTCAAAAAAGGCTAGCTTTCCCAAAGCCTTGTCCGGTTTTGGCCGGCGTCGTCTTGAATCGCCATTTTTGCTTTCCCATGTCGATGTGAGCAGCATTTTTCCCCTGCTGCCTCGAACAAAGGAACGGCAATCTACTATGAACACGACTGCACTGATCCGTCCGGCTTGGACGCCGGCAACCATCGCGTTGATGGTGATCGGCTTCATGGTGTTCTGGCCGCTCGGCCTCGCCATGCTTGCCTACATCATCTGGGGCGACCGGCTTGACGGTTTCAAGCGCGACGTCAACCGTGCGACCGACGGCATCTTCGCCGGCTGCCGCAAGGCTTCCTACCGTGCCAACACCCAGACCGGCAACGTCGCCTTCGACGACTGGCGTGAGAAGGAACTCGAGCGCCTGAACGAAGAGCGTCGCAAGCTCGACGAGATGCGCGACGAATTCGACGCCTATGCCCGCGAACTGCGCCGGGCCAAGGACCAGGACGACTTCGACCGCTTCATGGCCAACCGCAACAAGCCGACGGCTCCGACCGTCACGCCCAAGAAGGGCGGCAAGTCGGGCCTGCTTGACGACTGAGGCCACCCCAAGCCGCTGAATGCCAACGGCGCCGTGATCGCGGCGCCGTTTCTATTGCGCCGGCGTTTCTATTGCGCCGTTGTCACTCGAATCATCTAGTCTCGCACCATGTCCTTTGGCTTCTTCCGCAAGCTGACCAAGCCGGCGCCGACACCCGTCCTGGAACGGGACCATGTCGTGGCCGGCCGCACGCTGCCGCTCAGGATCGTCGAGAACGACCGGGCGCGGCGGCTGACTTTGCGCATCGACGCCGGCGGCCGCGGCCTGCGCATCACCGTGCCGCCCGGCCTGCGCCAGGGCGAGGTCGACCGCTTTCTCGACCGTCATCAGGGTTGGCTGGAACAGCGCCTCGCCAAGGTGCCCGACCGGCCGCAGGTGCGTCCCGGCATCAAGATTCCGATCCGCGGTGTACCGCATCTCATCATCCACGAAGGCGGAACGCGCGGCACCGTGCGCCAGTCGCAGGACGAAAGCGGGCCGACGCTCGTCGTCCATGGCGACCGGACGCATTTGCCGCGCCGCATCGCCGACTTCCTCAAGCGCGAGGCCAAGCGCGACATCGAAGCGATGGTGGCCAGGCACAGCGAGGCCGCCGGGCGCCGCGCCAAGGCGATCCGCTTCCGCGACACGACCAGCCGCTGGGGCTCCTGCACCTCTGATGGGGTTCTGTCGTTCTCGTGGCGCATCATGATGGCGCCGACGCCTGTCATCAACTACCTCGTCGCCCACGAGGTCGCACATCTCCGCGAGATGAACCACGGCCCGAAATTCTGGAAGCTGTGCGAAGAACTCTGCCCCGACACCGAGCGCTGCAAGGCGTGGCTCAAGCGCAATGGCGGAGCACTGCAGGCGATCGTGTTTGAGTGAGTAGGGCCTACCCTCCCGCTTGTGGGGAAGGTCGACGCGAAGCGGCGGGCGGCGGTTGGAAGCGCCCACCATCCGACGAAGCGCTCGCTGATCGCTACCCCTGCGGTCCGACCCTCCCCACAAGGGGTGACTACGCCTCCAACCACTCTCCCATGAAATCCAGAAACGCCTGAACCCGTGGCGCGCGGAAACGACCCTTGGGCATGACGGCCCAGAGCGAGATCGGGTCCGAGCGGTTGATGTCTGCGAGGATTTCGATCAACCGGCCTTCGCGAACCGCCTGGCCAACGACAAAATCCGCCAGCCGCACGATGCCATGGCCCTGGACGGCGAGGTCGAACAGCATGCCGACATTGTCGCAACCGAAGTTGCCGGAGGGCTGGAAGCGCACGAGATCGTCGCCACTCGCCAGCGGCCATGTCGTCATCGACGACTGACCCGAAAGCGGAATGCAGTTGTGACCGGTAAGTTCGGTTGCCGAACATGGCGTACCGGCACGCGCCAGATAGGACGGTGCTGCGCAGATCACCCGGCGGCTTTCGGCCAGCTGGCGAGCCACCATGTCGGACCCTGATGTCGGGCTGCCGCGCAGGACGACATCGACTTGCTCGGCGACCGGATCGATAAGCTTGTCAGTGAGGCTGAGATCGACAGTCACTTCGGGGTAGCGCCTGAGAAACTCCGGAATGGCGTGCAGCAGTGTCTGGCGCGCGAAGCCGGTGCTGGAATTGACGCGCAGGAGCCCCTTGGGCCTGGCGCGCGCCGACGCGACGTCGGCTTCAGCGAGATCGATGAGTTCGAGCACCTCGCGCGCCCGCTCGAGGAACAGCGTGCCCTCCGAGGTCAGCGCCAGCCGGCGTGTCGTGCGCGTCAGCAATCGGACACCGAGCCGGTCCTCGAGCCGCGACACCAGTTTCGACAGGGCCGACGGCGTGATGCGCAGGTCGTCGGCGGCTTTGGCGAAGGAGCCGAGATCGACGATCCGCACAAAGGCCTTCATGTCTTCGGATGACGCCATATTGCTGATCTCAGTTCATGAATGCACCAACAGGATAGCTGATTATGTACAGACCTGGAAATGATACGTCTCGGGCATGGTTTCACCGAGGACCCAGCCATGACGTCCCGTCAGCACCACCCCGCATCAGTTCCGTCAGCGCACGACACAATCGACTACAACCGCTTCCGGGCGATCGCCGCACATCAGCGTCGCCTGGCGATCGCCCATTTTTCCCGTGCCGCGCGTCGCTTCCTGACCGCGATGTTTCGCAAGCTTTTCTCGACTCGGCCGGCTTTTCGTGCCAATCCCGGCGCATGGCACTCGACATCAAGATCTGCGGCCTCAGCACCGCTGAAACCTTCGACGCCGCTCTAGGCAATGGCGCGAGCCATGTCGGGTTCATCTTCTTTGCCAAAAGCCCGCGCAACGTCTCGCCCGCTCTCGCCGGGCAGCTGCGCCAGTCCGCCACAGGCCGCGCCGAGGCGGTAGCCGTCACGGTCGACGCCGACGACGCCTTTCTCGACGCGATCGTGGCTGCCGTTAAGCCCGACATGCTGCAGCTGCACGGCAAGGAGGCGCCCGAGCGCGTGGCTGACGTAAAGGCCCGATACGGCCTGCCTGTGATGAAGGCCTTCTCCATTCGCGAAGCCCAGGACTTCGACGCGATCGTGCCTTATGGCGAGGTCGCCGATCGTCTGCTATTCGACGCCAAACCGCCCGCGGGGTCCGAATTGCCCGGCGGCAACGGCGTTTCCTTCGACTGGCGGTTGCTTGCGGGCCTTGACGCCTCCGTCGATT
The DNA here is from genome assembly GCF_014138625.1 of Aminobacter ciceronei. GTDB lineage: Bacteria > Pseudomonadota > Alphaproteobacteria > Rhizobiales > Rhizobiaceae > Aminobacter > Aminobacter ciceronei. The sequence goes on along the minus strand of NZ_JACJHY010000014.1, from coordinate 24,206 downwards.
ACATGCTTTCCGGTGGTTTGAACGCCGCCAATATCGGCGACGCCCTCAGGCTCGCAAACCCGCCCGGCATCGACATTTCCTCGGGCGTGGAAAGCGCACCCGGCGTCAAGGATGCGGCGCTGATCGACAATTTCTTCAGGGCCGTCCGGGCCGCGCGCGAAGACAGCGCCGCCTGAGTGAGCCTCCAGCCGCAAGGAGATCGGCCTTGAACCAGCCGGCAGAGCCCAATTCCTTCCGCACCGGACCCGACGAGCAGGGCATGTTCGGCATCTTCGGCGGCCGTTTCGTCGCCGAGACGCTGATGCCGCTGATCCTCGACCTGCAGCGCCACTGGGACGAGGCCAAGAACGACCCGGCCTTCAAGGCGGAACTCAACGAGCTGTCGACCTTTTATGCCGGCCGGCCGTCCAAGCTCTACTACGCCGAAGGCCTGACCCGGCATCTTCGTGACGTTTCCTCGGCGAAGGGCCTCGGGGGCGGCGCCAAGATCTATTTCAAGCGCGAGGACCTGAACCACACCGGCTCGCACAAGATCAACAATTGCCTGGGCCAGATCCTGCTCGCCAAGCGCATGGGCAAGACCCGTATCATCGCCGAAACCGGCGCCGGCCAGCATGGTGTTGCTTCCGCAACCGTCGCCGCCCGCTTCGGCTTCCCCTGCTTCGTCTATATGGGCGCCACCGACGTCGAACGGCAGAAGCCAAACGTCTTCCGCATGAAGCTCTTGGGTGCCGAAGTGCGCCCGGTCAGCGCCGGCCACGGCACGCTGAAGGACGCCATGAACGAAGCGTTGCGTGACTGGGTCACCAACGTGCACGACACCTATTACCTGATCGGCACCGCCGCCGGCCCGCACCCCTATCCCGAGCTCGTCCGCGACTTCCAGTCGGTGATCGGCACCGAGGCGCGGGCCCAGATCCTCGAGCAGGAGGGGCGCCTGCCCGACATGATCGTTGCTGCCGTCGGCGGCGGCTCGAACGCCATTGGCCTGTTCCACCCTTTCCTCGACGACCGCAGCGTCAAGATCGTCGGCATCGAAGCCGGCGGACGTGGCCTCGACGGCATCGAGCACTGCGCCTCGATGAGCGCTGGTCGCCCCGGCGTGCTGCACGGCAACCGCACCTACCTGTTGCAGAACAATGACGGCCAGATCCTCGACGGCCACTCGATCTCCGCCGGTCTCGACTATCCCGGCGTTGGCCCCGAACATAGCTGGCTCCGCGACAGCGGCCGCGTCGACTATGTGCCGATCCTCGACGACGAAGCGCTGGAGGCGTTCCAGCTGACCACCAAGGTGGAAGGCATCATCCCGGCGCTCGAATCCGCCCATGCCATCGCGCATGCGGTCAAGGTTGCGCCTACGATGGGCAAGGACAAGGTGATGATCGTCAACCTCTCCGGCCGTGGCGACAAGGACGTGCATACGGTGGCCAAGATGCTGGGCATGGAGATCTGATCATGACGACCACCCGCATCGACCGCCGCATGGCAAAGCTGAAGGCCGAGGGACGCCCGGCGCTCGTGACCTATTTCATGGGCGGCGACCCTGACTACGAAACCTCGCTGTCGATCATGAAGGCACTGCCCAAGGCGGGCAGCGACGTCATCGAGCTCGGCATGCCGTTTTCCGACCCGATGGCCGATGGCCCGGCGATCCAGGCCGCCGGCCTGCGCGCGCTGAAGGCCGGTCAGACGCTGGCCAAGACGCTCAAACTGGCGCGCGAGTTCCGCCAGGGCGACAACGACACGCCGATCGTCATGATGGGCTATTACAACCCGATCTACATCTACGGCGTCGACCGCTTCCTGACCGACGCTGTCGCCTCGGGTATAGATGGGCTGATCATCGTCGACCTGCCGCCGGAGATGGACGCCGAACTGTGTATCCCTGCACTCAAGGCCGGCATCAACTTCATCCGCCTGGCAACGCCGACGACCGACGACAAGCGCCTGCCGAAGGTGCTCGAAAACACGTCGGGCTTTGTCTACTACGTCTCGATGACCGGCATCACCGGCTCGGCGCTGGCTGACACGACCAAGGTGGCGGAGGCGGTGAACCGCATCAAGGCGCACACCGATCTCCCCGTCTGTGTCGGCTTCGGCGTCAAGACCGCCGAGCAGGCACGCACCATCGGCGCATCGGCCGACGGCGTGGTCGTCGGCACAGCGATCGTCAATGCCGTGGCCAACGTCCTGGGCCCGAAGGGTGAAAAGACCGCCGACCCGGCCGAAGCCGTGGCGACGCTGGTTACCGGCTTGTCCCAAGGCGTTCGCGCCGCACGCCTTGCTCCCGCCCAATAAATACCCCATGTCCTGGGCTCGAAGAGGACCACTGCCATGAACTGGATTACCAATTACGTCCGCCCCAAGATCAACTCGATGCTTGGCCGCCGGGAAATGCCCGACAATCTCTGGATCAAGGATCCCGAGAGCGGCGAGATGGTGTTCCACAAGGACCTCGAGGAAAACCAGTACGTCATCCCGTCTTCGGGCCATCACATGAAGATTTCGGCGAAGGAGCGGCTGCGCTTCTTCTTCGACGATGGCCGCTACGAGATCATCGAGAACCCCAAGGTCGTGACCGACCCGCTGAAGTTCCGCGATGAGAAGCGCTATGTCGACCGCCTCAAGGACGCCAAGACCAAGACCGGTCTCGAAGACGCGATCCTGTCGGGCACCGGCAAGATCGAGGGCCTGCCCGTCGTCGTCACCGTGCAGGACTTCGCCTTCATGGGCGGTTCGCTCGGCATGGCCGCAGGCGACGCCATCATCCGCGCCTTCGAGGTTGCGCTGGAGAAGAAGCGTCCGCTGATCCTGTTCGCTGCCTCGGGCGGCGCGCGCATGCAGGAAGGCATCTTGTCGCTGATGCAGCTGCCACGCACGACTGTCGCAGTCGACCGGCTCAAGGAAGCCGGCTTGCCCTATATCGTGGTGCTGACCAATCCGACGACCGGCGGCGTCACCGCCTCCTACGCGATGCTGGGCGACGTCCATATTGCCGAGCCCGGTGCGCTGATCGGCTTCGCCGGCCCGCGCGTCATCGAGCAGACCATCCGCGAGAAGCTGCCTGAGGGCTTCCAGCGCTCGGAGTACCTGATGGACCACGGCATGGTCGACATGGTGGTGTCGCGGCTCGAGATGAAATCGACGGTTGCCAACCTGCTCAAGATCCTGACCAAGGCACCGGTGGCGGCCAAGGCTGTCGAAGCCGAGATTCTGCCACCCGTCGTGCCGGTGCCGGAACGCCGCCCGCAGGCCTGATACGACCGCAGCAGCGTAGCGCCCGAGGAAATGCAATGACCACGCTCGAAGCCGATCTCGAAATCGAGCGCCTGTTGGCGCTCCATCCGAAGGGCTTCGACCTTTCGCTCGACCGCATCACCCGGCTGCTCGAAAGGTTGGGCAATCCGCAGGACCATATGCCGCCGGTGATCCACATCGCCGGCACCAATGGCAAGGGCTCGTGCGCGGCGTTCTCGCGTGCGCTGCTCGAAGCCCAGGGTCTGCTGGTCCATGTCCACACCTCGCCGCATCTGGTGAACTGGCACGAACGCTACCGCCTGGCAGCGCCGGGCGGCGGCAAGCTTGTCGCCGACGACGTGCTGGCGGATGCCGTACGCCGCGTCGGCGAAGCCAATCGCGGCGAGAAGATCACCGTCTTCGAGATCCTCACGGCCGTCACGTTCGTTCTGTTCTCGGAGCATCCGGCCGACGCCTGCATCATAGAGGTCGGGCTTGGCGGGCGCTTCGACGCCACCAATGTCATCAAGCGCTCGGCGGTGTCGGTGATCATGCCGGTGTCGATGGACCACGAGGCCTATCTTGGCGACAAGGTCGAGCTGATCGCCGCCGAGAAAGCCGGCATCATCAAGCGCGGCTGCCCTGTCGTCGTCGGCGCGCAGGAGACCGAGGCGGCACAACAGGTGCTGATCGACACCGCCGAGCGGCTCAATTGCCCACTTGAGGTTTATGGCCAGGATTTCGTCGCCTTCGAGGAAAACGGCCGCATGATCTACCAGGACCAGACCGGCCTGCTGGACCTGTCACCGCCACGCCTGCCCGGACGTCACCAGTTCGCCAATGCAGCCGCCGCGATCGCCGCGGTGAAGGCCGCCGGCTTCCCGGTCGACGAACGCACCGCCGACAAGGCGATGGCGTCGGTGACCTGGCCCGGTCGCATGCAGCGCCTGCCGCAGGGCGCACTCAGCGAGCTGGCGCCGAAGGGCGCCGAGGTCTGGGTCGACGGCGGCCACAATCCCGGCGCCGGGACCGTCATTGCCGAGGCCCTGACCGAGCAGGAGGAGAAGTTCCCGCGCCCGCTGTTCCTGATCTCCGGCATGATCAACACCAAAGACCAGACCGGCTATTTCAAGCCGTTCCACGGCATGGCGCGCCATGTCTACACCGTGCCGGTGACGATGAGCGATGCCGGCGTTCCCAACGAGGAACTGGCTGTGCACGCCACCGAGGCCGGGCTGTCGGCCGAGCCGGTGAGCTCGGTTGCCAATGCACTGATGCTTTTGCGCGATACCTGGGACGAGAAAGAGCCGGCGCCGCGCATCCTGATCGGCGGCTCGCTCTATCTGGTGGGCGAGGTGCTGGCGGCCAACGGCACGCCGCCGACCTGAGGGCCTGTCCAGCGGCCATTCGAGATACAAAAAAGCCCGACCAAAGCCGGGCTTTTCATTTGCTTGATCCGAGCGGTCAAACGTTGCCGCTGATCCAGTGCGACAGCGCGGTCTTGGGCAGCGCGCCGACCTTGATGTCGGCAACTTCGCCGTCCTTGAAGATCATCAGCGTCGGAATCGAACGCACGCCGAACTGGGCGGCAATCTCGGGGTTCTCGTCGATGTTGACCTTGGTGATCTTGACCTTGCCGGCGAGCTCGTTGGAAATCTCTTCGAGCGACGGGCCGATCATCTTGCAGGGGCCGCACCATTCAGCCCAGAAATCGACGACGACGGGCTCTTTGGCCTCGAGCACGCCGGACTTGAAATTGCTGTTGTCGATCTTGACGGTGGCCATGATACGATCCTCTTGGAGTTGTCTGTCGCGCCATATGTGGTAGTGCGCGGACCCTTGGTCAAGCATCCGTTGTGTCACGCTTGGGTGAGTCGAACAAGGGCGGCATCCATCGCCTCGGCCGGTACGGCGATCAGCCGCGGCGCCTCTGTGAACAGCAGGGCCGCGGCAACCGTCTTGCCGGGATAGAGCGGCCGGAGCAGCGCGCGGTAGAGCGCAAGCTGCACGACATAGGCGTTTGGCACCTGCTCGAACGAGGCGGGTGGCGGCCGGTTGGTCTTGTAGTCGACGATCAACACCTCGCTGTCGGTGACCGCCAGGCGGTCGATCTTGCCCGACACCGAGCGCGGCTTTCCCCTGACCACGAGGCTGCCCATAACAGACACTTCGGCGCGCGAGGAGGGCGAAAACAGCGGCGAAAACCTGGGGTCGTCGAGGACTGCAAGCACGGATGCGAGCGCGCTGGCACGCTCCGCCTCCGGCCAGTCCTGGCCGACACGGACGAGGTAGCGCTCGGCGGCGGACTGGCGTATCTCGGCGTCGAGCCGCGGCAGAATCTGTAACAGCCGGTGCAAGGCCGAACCGCGGGCGATGGCAAAGCCCGGCTCGCCCTCGGCGTCGAGCACCGGCGAGCGGCCCGAGATCACGGCCTCCTGCGTCTCCTCGATCAGCGCCGAAGCGCCCGACGGGGACAGCGGCTGCGGCAAATCCGCGAAGGCCGGCGGCGCGCCAAAAAGGCTTTCCGGCAAGGGCTCGATGCGGGCTCTCTCGCTGGCCGCCGGTTCCGACGCCGACAAAGGCGTTGCGGGCAATGGCGTGACGCGGAAGCGGTGGACAGGCCTGTCCGTGATGACGGGATGGCCGCGCTCTGCGCTTTCGGGCGCCACCGACAACGCACGGCTGACAATCGAATGCCAGGTGTTGAGGCCGGGCTGGCGCTTGCCGTGATAACCGCAGATGATCAGCCGGTCCTCGGCGCGGGTCATGCCGACATAAAGCAGGCGCCGGTATTCGTCGTCGGCGAGATCGCGGGCCAACGCGCTGGCACCCTTCGAGAAGGCGTTGGCGACATCGGCGCCAGCGCGCCAGAGATAACCCTTGCCCTGCCAGTGTCGGCCTTGCGGGACGAAAGGCATCAGGCGCGGCAAATGCTGATCGCTGAACGGGGCCGAGCCGCTGTCGACGAGGAACACCACCGGCGCCTCCAGACCCTTGGCGGCGTGTACGGTCATGATGCGGACCTCGTCACGCGTCTGATCCATCTCGCGCTTGATCTCGGGGCCGGCACTTTCGAGCGTCGACAGGAAGGATTCGAGACCGGGCAGGCCGGTGCGCTCCTCGGCCAGGCAGAAATTCAGGAACTCGTCGAGAATGTCGCCGGCCTCCTGGCCAAGGCGCGAGATCATCTTCTTGCGCACGCCGTCGCGGCTGGGTCCGCCCGACAGCACGCCCGAATAGAACTCGAAGATCGGCCGGAAGGCAGCCTCCGTCGCCCAGGCCTCAAGGACGGCGGCCGCCTCGGCGAAAACAGCATCTCTCGCCGCATGATCGCGCAGCGAGGCGATCAGCGACCTTCCTTTGCCCCGATTGGCCGAGAGCACAAACAGCGCATCTTCCGACATGCCGAAGATCGGGCTACGCAGCACGGCGGCCAGCGACAGGTCGTCCTCCGGCTGGATCAGGAAACGCCCAAGCGCGATCAGGTCCTTGACCGCGATATGGCCGGGCAGGCTCAGCCGGTCGGCGCCGGCTACCGGGATGTCGCGGCGCTTCAGCGCCCGCGACAGCGCATGAACGAAGCGGTCGCGCTTGCGCACCAGCACCATGACGTCGCCCGCGCGCAGGCGCTTGCCGGTGCCTTCGATGACCTCACGCTCGTCGAGCCATTTGCGGATGGTGGCGGCGACCTGTTCAGCAACCACCACGGCAGGCGCATGAGCATGGTCGATAGGCTTGCGCCAGTCGTCGGGCTCGTCGACGGCATCGGCGCCGACCGAGGGCCAGACCTCGACGTAACCTGCCGCCCCGGCGCGGATCGCCTTATGGCTCGGCGGCTCGGGCGCGCGGGTGACGCCGCGACGAACGCTCGTGTCCTCGAAGACACGGTCGACGGCCGACAGCACGTCGTCTGTCGAGCGGAACGACCAGGTCAGCGTGACGTCCTCGAAACGGGCATCGGCATCACGGATGCGGCCGGCGAATTCGTGCTTGGAGTTGTCGAAGGATTCGGGCGCGGCACCCTGGAACGAATAGATCGACTGCTTCTCGTCGCCGACGGCGAAGACCGTGCGGTGAACGTTGTCGCGGGCGCTGAAGCCGGAGAAGAACTCTTCCGCCAGCCGCTTCACCACTTCCCATTGGTCGGGGCTGGTGTCCTGGGCTTCGTCGAGCAGTATGTGGTCGATGCCCTTGTCGAGCTTGTACTGCACCCACGGCCCGGCGTCGGGACGCGCGAGCAGGTTGACGGTGCGGGTGATCAGGTCGTTGAAATCGAGGAAGCCGCGGCCGGTCTTCAGCCGCTCGTAGCGGGCAATCAGCCAGTCGGCGATCGTCAGTGCCGCCTGCGTTGCCTCCAGCATGCGAAAATGGGCGAGCCGGTCGGCTGCCTCGATGATGGCCGCTGCCGTCGCCGCATAACGCTCGGGCAAATCTGGCAGCCGGTCGAGCAAAGCCTTCTTGAACGCGCTGGACGGATTGTACGGATCGCCGTCGGCCTTGAGGAAGGCATTGCACAGAAGCGACAGCCGGCGCATGGGGTCGGCCTCGGCATAGGCGAGCCGGGCGTAAGGCAGGATATTGTTCAGCACGCTGCGCGCGTCTGTGGCTTCGGCTGCTATGGCGAATTCGGTGAAGAAGGTCGGCTCGAAGCCCGGCAGCGGCCAGATCGAAGCGGCGATGGCCTCGGCACTGTCCCTGGGCGAAAAACCGAACTCCTCGTAGAGCGCTTCGAAATTGAAGTCTTGAACCTGGGCGATGAAGGCGCGCAGCCCATCGCGCTTGCGCACGATCTCGGCGAGCAGCGCATCGAGCCCGGCCTCGCCGCCACGCTCCAGCACCTTGGCGAAGGCCTCGGCGAGTTCGGGATTGTGCTCGCCGGCGCCGGTGACCATGTCGCGCCGCGCGGTGGCGAACAAAGTCGCCTCCATCTGGCTGTCGAGCATCTCGAAATGGGCGGCGATGTTGGCCTCGAGCGGGAACTGGTGCAGCACCGACTCGCAGAAGGCGTGGATGGTCTGGATCTTCAGCCCGCCCGGCGTTTCCAGCGCCTCGGCGAACAATCGGCGCGCGCGGCGCAGCTTGGCAGCGTCAGGGCGGACACCGTCGAGTGCCGTGATGCGTGCGGCCAACTCGGCGTCGGCCAACATCGTCCATTCCGACAGGTTGGCGAAGACGCGATTCGACATGTTGGCGGCGGCGGCGCGGGTATAAGTCAGGCACAGGATCTTCGATGGATCGGTGCCACGCAGCAAAAGCCGCATCACGCGCTGCGACAGCACGTGCGTCTTGCCGGAGCCGGCATTGGCCGACACCCAGACCGAATTGCCCGGATCGGAGGCGCGCGCCTGGCGCTCTGCCGTCTCGGTGGGGACGAAGAACGCCTTCTTCATTCATCGCCCTCCGCACTGCCATCACCGCCGGCCGACCATTCGAGCACGCGGGCGAGATGGTCGTAGTCGCCGTCGGTCTCGCCTTCGCGGAAGGGCAAGGCGCGCGAGAGATAACCCGTGGTCGGATCGTTGTAGTGCAGCAAAAGCTGCTCCAAGCGCTCCCAGGCCTCTTCGGACAGTTCGACGGCTGATTTTGGCTTACGGTTGTGCTCGAGGATCGATTCTTCGAACACCTCGCCATTCGGCTTCAGGCGGACGAACGCCAGCTGCGAGGGCTCGCGCTTACCAAGCTCGCGGAAGGCGCCACGCCGCAGAAGCGCGCCTTCGAGCGCCAGCTGGGGCGAGATCAGCGTGTGCGCCTGCGCCTTGGATGGCGACGAGCCGGTCTTGTAGTCGAGGATGTCTGCCATGCCGCCGGCAAGCACGTCGACACGGTCGGCGCGACCGGACAGCGTCGCGCCGCTGAGTCCGACTTCGACGGTCGAGGCGTCTTCCTCGGCGTGGCGGGAAACCACGGCGTCGGCGCGGCTGCGCTCCCACTCCAGGATGTTGACCGCCAGTCGCTCGAAGCGTGGCCACCAGACGGCCTCGACGTCGGCGGGCAGGGCCGCCTCGGCGAAGCAATGGCGGCCGGCGGCGATCAGTGCGTCGAATGCGGCGGGATCACGCGGATCGACGATGGTCGCCGAAAACAGGTGCAGGATATCGTGGAACAACGTGCCCCGCTCGGCGGCACCGGGATCGCGCACCAGCGGGTCGAGCGCCGACAGGCCGAGGATACGCCTGGCATAGACGGCATAGGGATCGCGGCGCAGCGTCTCGATCTCAGTGATGCTGAAGCGGCGCGGCCTGACCTCCACCGGCGGCCTGGGCTCCGGACGGGTAGCGAAATCGGTCTTTTGGCCGGCATCGAGCTGGCGCGCCCAGTGAAGCAGGTTTTCGCCGCGCTTGCGCAAGACGGCCGCGTGGTCGGGGCCGAGATAGGTGAGCAGGCGCTGCAGCCAGCGCGACGGCACGGCGGGCGCATCGCCCGAGCGGGCGGAACGCGACAGGACGACGTTTTTCGCCCCCAACGCCATCTGGAAATCATGGGCGGCGAGGCCGATGCGGCGTTCCGGCGGTTCGAGGTCGATGCCCGTCTTCATGACGCGCGACATGAAGCGGTCGGCCTCTGCCTTGCGCGGCCAGGTGCCCTCGTTCAGCGCGCCGATGACCAGCGTATCCACCGTCTGCAGGCGGGCTTCGAGCGCACCCCAGATGGCGATGGCGCGGTCGGCACCTTGCGCCGGCTTGACCGCCTCGGGCGCCACCAGCGCGTCCATGACGTCGGGCCACTCGTCGGCGGCGAAACTGAACGAGGCCTGTGCTGCGACCAGCGAGCGCAGCGCCTCGGCGAGCTTGGCACCGGCATCGCCGTCATAGAGTGTGCCCAGGCCGCCATGCTCGTCGCGTCCGAGATTTTCCAGCGCCTCGACGGTGGCACGGACGATCGCCGCGAGGTCGACCTCTGCATCGCCACGAAAGGCGAACAATGGCGCCAGGCGAGAGACGAGCCTGCCTGCTATGTCCCGGGCTTCCTCGATGCGGCGCACGCTGATGCGGTCGAACCAGAACGGCCTGCGCGACGCGCCACCCATGCTTGTCAATCTGACCTCAAATTCCTCGGCGAGCCCGGCAATGTCAGGCCGGCCGACGCCACCACGCAGCACGACGAGCTCGATGGTCTCGGCAGCACGCCGGACGGCTGAACGCTCTTGGCCAAGGCGCAGCAAGGGATGCTTGAGCAGCGACAGCACCGCCACCGGATCACCCGGACGGAAGGCGGCAGCGAGCATGGTACGCAGAAGGGCTGCCGGCGGCGTGTTGGCCAGCGGCACGCCACCGGAATCGTCGGCCTGGATGCCGAAGCGGCGAAGCTCCGCAGCGACACGGCGGGCAAGGTTGCGGTCGCTGGTGACCAGGGCAGCGCGATGGCCCGATTGGGCGACCGCCTGGCGAAGCGCGATGGCGATAGCCGCCGCCTCGTCGCGCTCATGCGCGGCTTCGAGAAGTGTTACGCCGGCGAAGGCATCGGCGATCTCGGGGTCGTCGACGTCGCTGCGCTTCTCGGCCCAGGCGTCGGTGGTCTCGGCCGGCCGCAGCGCTTCGCCGACGACGGCCGCGCGGCGGGCCATGGCACCGGTCGGCGCGCCCAGTTCGTCGACGTCGCCGCGCATGATGCCGATCTTGCCGATCAGCTTGGCAAGGCCATACTGGGGATGGCCAAGCACCGAGGCCCTGGCGCCGATCTCGGTGATCGTCTCATAGGCGCGCTGGTCGAGCGTGGCGTCCAGTCCGGGAAGCACGACTGCACCACGCGGCAAGCGCGAAATGGCCGCGAGCAGCTCGGCGGTAGCAGGGATCGAGCCGGTGGAACCCGCCGCGATGACCGGTCCGGCGGGCGGGTTGCGCTTCAGCCGCTCGGCTTCGAGGCGGATCAGGGCGCTGCGATGGGCGGCAGGATTGGATTGGCCGCGCTCCTTCAGCATTTCCGGCCAGGCGCCGGTGACGATGGAGAGGAAGTCGAGCGTCACCTGCCACCAGCCGGACAGCTCACCGGTCACCAGGTCGGCTAGCCGCGACCAGTCGGAGCCTTCGGTCTCGATCTCGTCCATCAGCCCGGCAAGATCGCGGGCCAGCCAGATGGCGTCGGCAGCCGAGGCCGGCACGACGATCTCCTCCTCGAACAGCGCCGCGACATGGGCGGGAAGACGGCGCTTCCAGGCACGCACCAAGGGTGCGAGCAGGAGCAGGCGGTCGGTGGCGGAAACCGGCGGGGCAAGGTCGAGCGCACCGGCGCCTTCGGTCTCGAAGGCCGCCTCGTCCTCGTCGAACTCGCCGAGCGGCTTGATAACAGGCAGGATCGCCGAGCTGCCGCCGCCGACATCGACGAAGACACCGCGCAGCGCACGCGCAGCGCGGCGCGTTGGCACGTAGATTGTGACGTCGGCCAGCGCCAGCGGATTGCCGTCGAAGCGGAAGTCGGAGATCAGGCTGCCGTCGAGCAGGGACGCCGCCAGCGTCGGCAGGAAGGGGGTGCCGGGCGGGATGGAAAAGACGCGTGGCGACGCGCGGCCGCTCATTGCGCCTCCGCCAATGCCCTCTTCACCGCGGCCTCGGCAGGTGCGATGGCATCGGGCGTGCCGACGGTGATCCAGCTGCCCGACATGCGCATGCCGTGAAGCCGACCGCTGGCAATCGCCTCGTCGAAATAGCGGTTGAGCGAATGCGGCGTCTCGGGTGCAGCGGCGAACAGGCGTGGGTGGACGATCGCAGCACCGGCATAGATAAGCCCGTCGGGCGCGCCCCTGGCGCGGCTCAACGTCCCGTTCGGCGCGACCAGGAAGTCGGTACCACCCGAGTGTCCGGTCGCCTGTTCGAGGTCCGCCAGCATCAGCAGAATATCCATGCGCCCGGCATCCCAGGCAAGGGCGAGGCGGGTCAGGTTGGGCACGCCCTCATCGATCCAGAAGGTGTCGGCGTTGACGATGTAGAACGGTGCTGCGCCAAGCCGGGGCAGCGCCCTGACGATGCCGCCGGCGGAATCGAGCAGTCCGTCGCGCTCGTCGGAGATTTCGATGCGCGGCGCCTGGCGGGAAGCGACATGCTCGACGATCTGGTCGGGCAGATAGTGGACATTGACGACGGCTCGCTCGACGCCCGCCTCGGTGAGGCTGTCGAGACCCCAGTCGAGCAGGGTCTTGCCAGACACGCGCACCAGCGGCTTGGGGATCGTATCGGTGATCGGCCGCATGCGCTTGCCGAGACCGGCGGCCAGAACCATGGCAACGGAGGGATTTTTGGCAGGCCCATTCACGCGTCAGAACTCCTCGAGCAGGCGGTTGTCGCGGTAGAAGTCGCGCAGTTCCGCCAACGACGGGTGTGAGAGCGAGCGGTGCAGATAGTCCCTGATGCGCGGCAGGTGCCTGAGATATTGCGGCTTGCCATCGCGCCGGTCGAGGCGGACGAAAATGCCGAGAATCTTCGAATTCCGCTGCGCCGCCATGATGGCGTAGGCTTCGCGGAAGGCCATCTCGTCAAAACTGCCGGCAGCATGTCGCGCGGCGACATAGGCATCGACGGTGCCGCGCTCGATGTCGGGCGACACGGTCACCCGCGCATCCATGGCGAGTGAGGCGACGTCGTAAGCGACGGGGCCAATCAGCGCGTCCTGGAAGTCGACGATGCCGAGGCGGTCGTGGCCATGGCGATCGCCACGCCAGATGATGTTTGGCGAATGGTAGTCGCGCAGGACAAGGCCATATTGCTTGTCGGCGAGGCGGTCGAAGACGGCGTTCCAGGCGGCGCGGTAGCCGTCGCACAGCTCAGCCGAAGCAGGCGCACCGGTGACCGCCTTCACATACCATTCGACCAGCAGCTCGACCTCGATCATCAAAGCGTCACGGTCGAAGGGCGGCACCTGGTGGACGACACCGGGCGCGGCCTCCAGCCGGTCGTCCCAATGTTTCCCGTGAATCATTGCCAGCAGTTCTGCCGCAGCTGCGTAGCGCTCGGTGACCGGCCTGCCCTCGGGATCGAGGAAAGCGCCTGAGCCGAGATGCTCGAGCAGCACGAAACCCTGGTCGAGGTCCTGGGCGACGATGCCCGGCACGGTGACGCCACCGGCGGCAAGCGCGCGATCGATGGCGGCGAAGGCGGCGACGGTCTGGGCGGTGTGCGCGATCTCGGCGTAGGGCTTGCCGTCACGCACGGGCGGACCGAGCGTCAGTCTCGGCGAGTTCATCAGCACCAGCGGTGCATGGCCTTCCCTGGTCACCGTCTCATAAGACCGCGCCGAGGCGTCGCCGATGAAACGGGCACGATGAGCATCGCTGCACGCTGAGGCTACGAGGAAGTCACGCATGGCGAGTGAGCGGGCGACACGGTCGAAGGCCGGTCCATCGCCTGTAATCGTGATGCGGCGGCCATCGCCCTCATGCTGGAACGCGATGCGCAGGCTGGTTGCCGGCATGGCATCAGTGGCGCGCTCAGGCCATTCGACCAGCGCCACGCCCGAGCTAACCGCCTCGTCGAAACCAAGCTCTTCCAGCTCCTCTGGCGAGGACAGGCGATAGAGGTCGAAATGATGGACGACGACAGGCGTGTCGTAGCTCTGGACCAGCGTGAATGTCGGGCTCGGCACCTCATGGGCGGGATCGGCGGCCAGGGCGCGGATCAGGCCGCGCGCCAAAGTGGACTTGCCGGCGCCGAGATCGCCGTCCAGCAGGAACACGTCGCCAGGCCGCACGGCCATGGCGAGGTCCTCGCCCAGCTGCGTCGTGGCGGCCTCGTCGGGCAGGTGCCGTTCCAGCGATCTGGCCGTCGTCAAACCTGCTACTCCGCCGCGACCCGGACGCCGGCGGGCATGTCTGGGAACAGGCAGATGACGGTCGTGCCAAGATCTTTGCCGCTGTCGATCCGGACGGTGCCGCCATGCAGCTCAACGAAGCTCTTGACGATCGACAGGCCAAGGCCGGCGCCGCGCTTCCGGCCGCCGTTGACGCGGGATTCGAAGCGCTGGAACATGGTGTCGAGCACCTCGGGCGGCACACCCGGGCCGTCGTCATGGACCGAAAATTCGACGCCTTCGGCGCGCTGGCGGCAAGCGAGCGTGATGGTGCTGGCAGCCGGCGCGTAGTTCACCGCGTTCGAGAGCAGGTTGTAGAGGATCTGGCGGACGCGGGTCTCGTCGCCGTTGAAGCTCTTCGGCGCGCCCTTGATCTCGATGGCAAGCTTGATCGAGTGCTCTTCCAGCCGGTCGGCGACGAGCTCGGCAGCAGCCTCGATGGCGCGATGGACATGCACTTCGGAGATATCGAGCTGCATGATGCCGGCGTCGACGGTAGCGAGGTCGAGGATGTCGTTGACGATGGTCAACAGCACGCCCGACGACGAGCCGATATGCTCGACATATTCGCGCTGGCGCGGCGACAGCGGTCCGGTGCCGGGCAGCGACAACAGCTCGGTGAAGCCGATGATGTTGGTGAGCGGCGAACGCAGCTCGTAGGAGACGTGCTGGACGAACTCGTTCTTGATCTGGTCGGCGCGCTGCAGCGCCTCGTTCTTGTCCTTCAGCGCGCGCTCGACATTGACGCTGTCGGTGACGTCGACGAAGGTCAGCATCACCTGGCCGTTGGGCAGGTGGATGACGGCATGCTGCAGCACCGAGCCGTTCTTGAGCTCGGTCTGGCCATGGCGGTCGCTGCGTTCGTCAAAGCCGGTGACGGCGGAGACGAAATCGCCCCACGGGCTGTTGTCGGCACGCGTGTCGCATTCGGCGCGGATGGCCGAGATGTGCGTGTTCTGCCGCAGCACCTCGGGCGAGACGCCCCAGAGCTGGCCGAAGGCCGGATTGAACAGGCGGATACGGCCATCTGGGCCAAAGACGACGACGCCTTCGGCCAGATTGTCGAGGGTTTCGCCCTGCACACGCACGGCTGTGGTGTAGCGGCTTTCGAGATCGATCCGCTCGGTCAGGTTCTCGAACACCCAGGTGACGCCGCCCTTGGGCTGCGGATTGGCGACGACGCGGATGGTGCGGCCGTCGGGCAGGTGCCAGAGGTGCTCCTGCGGATCGACGGCGCGATAGGCCGACAGCAGGTTCTCCTTCCAGCGGCGCCATTCCTGCTGCTCGGGCAGCTTGCGTTCGCTGCGCAGGCGGTCGAGCAGCAGCGCATTGTCGGGCGCGCTCGAAATGTAGCCGGCGTCGAGATCCCAGAGCTTCTGGAAGGCGTTGTTGTAGAAGCGCAGCTTCTGCCCGGCGTCGAAGGTGGCGACGGCGGTGGCAACCTGGTCGAGCGTATCGGCATGGCTGCGCACGACCAGGCTGTATTCCTCGCGGATGGCGTCGGCGGCGCTCATGTCGGCGGCGATGCCGGCCGAGCCTTCCTTGCCGACCAGATCGGTGACGGCAAACATCTTGCGGTCGCCATCGATGACGGTCGACAGTGTCTGCTGGAACAGCGGCTGCGTCTGGTGCTGCTGGACGATCGCCTCGCGCGCCTGGGTGCCGAGAAATTCCTTGCCGTCACGAATGGCGGCGGACGAATCCACCGCCTCGACGGCCTTGGCGAAGGCCTTGTTGACCCATTTAAGGCGGCCGTCGGCATCGCGCATCCAGAACGGCATGTCGATTGCGTCCAGCAGGCCGATCAGCGTCTCGTATTCGGCGCTCAGGCGCTGGTTTTCGAGCTTCAACCGCGCCTGCCCGCGCTGCGCTTCGGAAATCGAGACAAAGCGGACGATGACATGGGCACCGCTCTTGCGGCCATGGACCTCGAGCGCAGCATTGGCGTGGGTTTCGGCAATCAGTTCGAAGGCCGTGCCCTTGTCGCGCAAGGCAGCGATGGCGTTTTCGAGCGCTGCGGCCGAACGCGGCATCAGCCAGCGGCCAAAGCCAAGGAAGGCGGCACGATCATCCGGGGCCCCTGTCTCGATCGGCAGCGAACCGACGAGTTCGGGCTTCTTGTTCTCGTTGGCCCAGACGATGACGCGCTGGTCGCGCAAATTGAGCAGGGCCTCGGAGCGCTGCAGCGAGGCATTGAGATCGGCAACGCGGCCGCGCAGCTCGACATTCTCGGCGCTGATGCGGCCCTTCTCGCGGATCAGCGCGATTGCCGAGATCAAGGCAGCGCCCATCACGCCGACGAACATCGCAAGCTGGATGACTTCTACGGTGCTCACGGGCAGGCCGGCAATCGATGCCTGCTGGGCGTGGGCGAAGCCGAGAGGCGTGCAAATCGCAGTCGTGGCAAGGGCCGCGCTCGCCGCCCAACCGCCCACACGCCGCAAGGCATGCCAGGAGCGGCCTGCGGTCGCGTTCTGCGAATCCTCGTGGCCGCCGGAGACGGCCTGTCCCGCTGGAAGCGGGTATTCCCCCGGCATGTCTTGTTTCCTCTGTGCCGCCCGACTGCAAGACCGCCCCGTAGTGCCCGAAATTCCCGCCAAGAATGGGCGCGTGACGAATCATGTCACCATACCGCTTAGGCGAATCGACGTGAAGCAGGCGAGCCCCCAAAAAAGAAACCGGGCGAAAGTCAATCGCCCGGCTTCAATATCTAGTAGGTATTTTCGCTATGGTTAATAGCGGTAGTGTTCCGGCTTGAACGGACCCTTTGGCGTGACGCCGATATAGGTAGCCTGCTCATCGCTCAGCGTGGTCAGCTTGGCGCCGAGCTTGTCGAGATGCAGGCGCGCGACCTTCTCGTCGAGATGCTTGGGCAGGACATAGACTTCGTTCTTGTACTGGCCGGGCTTGGTCCAGAGCTCGATCTGGGCCAGCGTCTGGTTGGTGAACGACGCCGACATGACGAAGCTCGGATGGCCGGTGGCGTTGCCGAGGTTGAGCAGACGGCCTTCCGACAAAAGGATCATGCGCTTGCCCCCCGGGAAGGTGATCATGTCGACCTGCGGCTTGACGTTGGTCCACTTCAGATTGCGCAGCGCGGCAACCTGGATCTCGTTGTCGAAGTGGCCGATGTTGCCGACGATGACCATGTCCTTCATCAGGCGCATGTGATCGAGGGTGATGACGTCCTTGTTGCCGGTCGTGGTGATGACGATGTCGGCGGTCGGAGCGGCATCCTCGAGGGTTACGACTTCAAAGCCGTCCATCGCCGCCTGCAGCGCGCAGATCGGATCGACTTCCGTGACCTTGACGCGGGCGCCGGCGCCCTGGAGCGAGGCGGCCGAACCCTTGCCGACGTCGCCGTAGCCGCAGACGACGGCGACCTTGCCGGCCATCATGACGTCGGTACCGCGGCGGATGCCGTCGACCAGCGATTCCTTGCAGCCATACTTGTTGTCGAACTTCGACTTGGTGACCGAGTCGTTGACGTTGATCGCCGGGAAGGGCAGTAGGCCCTTCTTCTGCAGCTGGTAGAGACGATTGACGCCGGTCGTGGTCTCTTCGGTGACGCCGCGGATCGCAGCCTTGTGCTTGGCGAAGAAGCCCGGCGTCTCGGCCATGCGCTTCTTGATTTGGGCGAAAAGGATTTCTTCCTCTTCGCTGCCCGGATTGGACAGCACGTTTTCGCCTGCTTCAGCGCGAGCGCCGATCAGGATGTACATGGTGGCGTCGCCGCCATCATCGAGGATCATGTTGGTGGCGCCGCCATCGGTCCACTGGAAGATCTGGTCGGTGTACTGCCAGTATTCCTCGAGCGTCTCGCCCTTGACTGCGAAGACCGGGATACCAGATTCGGCGATCGCCGCAGCGGCGTGGTCCTGCGTCGAAAAGATGTTGCACGAGGCCCAGCGGATGTCGGCGCCGAGAGCCTTCAGCGTCTCGATCAGCACCGCGGTCTGGATGGTCATGTGCAGCGAGCCGGAAATGCGTGCGCCCTTGAGCGGCTGTGCTTCACCGAACTCCTCGCGGCAGGCCATCAGGCCCGGCATTTCGGTTTCGGCGATCTCGATTTCCTTGCGACCCCAGCCGGCGAGCGAAATGTCGGCGACCAGATAATCCTTGCTACCCGTCATGGCTTGCTCCGATTCCTGTTTGCTGCGCGCCGAAGCGGGAGGCTTGAGAGGGCGCGCGAAAGATCGGCCTGACTACCAGATCAGGCCGTCATCGACAATGGGACATAAAGAAATCTTTATTCGTGCATGTCACTGGGCAGATAACCCGGCGATCAGCACTCCTCGCCAAAACGCGCGGCAACGAGTGTCGCAAGCGCTTCCATCGCCTGGTCGGCCTCGGGGCCGCTTGCGGTCACCCGGATCGTGCAGCCGGGACTGGCGGCCAGCATCATCAGGCCCATGATCGAGGTGCCGCCAACGGAAATGCCGTCCTTCTCGACGCTGATCGAGGCTTCGAACTCGCCGGCGATCTGCACGAACTTCGCCGAAGCGCGCGCATGCAGGCCTCTCTGGTTGACGATGGCGAGGTCGCGGACGACGTGGCCCTTCTCGGGCGAGTAGGGCATGCCGCTCATTTGCCGCTCAGCACCTGGCTTGCAACGTTGATGTATTTGCGTCCTGCCGCCTGCGCTTCGTCGAGCGCGCCGGACATGTTGTCGGCCTTGCGCACGCTGGTCAGCTTGATCAGCATTGGCAGGTTCATGCCGGCGATGACCTCGACACGGCCGGCCTCCATCACCGAGATGGCGAGATTCGACGGCGTGCCCCCGAACATGTCGGTCAGGACGACGACGCCGGCACCGGTGTCGGCGCGGGCAACGGCGTTGATGATGTCGCTGCGGCGCTGCGCCATATCATCGTCGGCGCCGATTGAGACGGTCTCGAAATTCTCCTGCGGTCCGACGACGTGTTCCACGGCATGGCGGAACTCCTCAGCCAGTTGACCGTGCGTCACAAGCACGAGTCCGATCATTCTGTCATGGCTCCCGTCATGGCCCTTTCACAGCCGCGCAGTATTTTTGCCGCCTTGGGGGCGGGAGCGCTATCTTGTCGACGGCGAGGGCGTTTACAAGCCCCAATTTACGGCAAGACCTGCCATTTTGACGCAATGCAGCAAAAATGTTGGGCAGCCTCAGGCTGGAAACCGGGCGCCGAGCAGCGCCAGCAGCGCGGGTGTGGCCACTGCGATTTCGCGCTCCGCGAGCATCAATCTTGGCACTTTGCAACCCAGGAGAAGCTCACTTGCGTCCTCGGGCAGCCGCTCCACCGCGCCGGCCGGAACCAGCCTGACAAGCAGGTCGACCGTTGTCGCGGCCTCATGTTCGACGGGGATTGGGCCGCCGCCTCTGACTTCAACGAGACCGGCGATCGTTGACGGCGCATGGCAGACGAGCCGACCCTGATGGGCCGACAGGAAAACCTGATCGTCGGATACCAGCCGGGCAAAACGGTTGCCGGCGCGAAATTTTTCGACAAGCGCAAGAGCGAGTGACGATTTGCCTGAGCCCGGCGGTCCGGCGATCAGCACGCCGCGATCTCCGAGTACTATCGCCGTCGCATGCATGTTGGTCGGCGCCACGGATCAGCTTTCGGCCGGGAAGGCGACAATGAAACGCGCACCCTTGAGTTCGCCCGGCTTGGTGCCGGTGATGTTCTCGGCCGTCAGCGTGCCGCCATGGGCTTCGACGATCTGGCGGCTGATCGAGAGGCCGAGGCCGGAGTTCTGGCCGAAGGCTTCGCTGGCGGGCCGGTCGGTGTAGAAGCGCTCGAAGATGCGGTCGATGTTTTCGGCGCGGATGCCGGGACCGTTGTCCTCGACGGTGATGACGTTGAACTTGCCGACGCGTGCAAGCGAAATGGCGATGTGGCCATGCTCGTCGGGCACGAAGGAGCGGGCATTCTCGATCAGGTTGGTGATGACCTGGCCGATGCGCAGATCGTGGCCGGCGACATTGTAGTTCTTCACGCCGGCCGGCAACTTGGCAGGGGTGAATTCGATCTCGACCGGCTTCTTGTGGCGGCCGCTCTCACGCGACACCGAGACCAGGTCGCCGATGAACTTCTTGAGATCGACCCTGCTGGCGTCCTCGCGGGCCAGTTCGGCATCGAGGCGTGAAGCGTCGGAAATGTCGGTGATCAGCCGGTCGAGCCGGCGCACGTCGTGCTGGATGACCTCCATCAGGCGCGCCCGCGAACTTTCATTCTTGGCCAGCGGCAAGGTCTCGACGGCGCTGCGCAGCGAGGTCAGCGGGTTCTTGAGCTCGTGGCTGACGTCGGCAGCAAAGCTCTCGATCGCTTCGATACGGTTGTAGAGCGCGTTGGTCATGTCGCGCACGGCGACCGACAGGTTGCCGATCTCGTCCTGGCGATCCGAGAAATCGGGAATCTCGTCGCGGTTCTTGCTACCGCGCCTGACGCGATTGGCTGCAGCCGAGAGGCGGCGCAGAGGCGTGGCGATCGTCGAGGCCAGAACCATCGAAAGGATGGCGGTGACCAGTGCCGCGACACCGAAGACGCGCAGAATCGCCTTTTGCTCGGCCGCCACGATCTTGTCGATGTCGCCGCCTTCGGTCGACAGCATCAACACGCCGAGCACGGCGCGGAAACGCTGGATCGGAACGGCGACGGAGACGATCTGCTCGCCCTGCTCGCTGACGCGCACGATGGTCGCGGGGCCGCCGGTCAGAGCCTGGACGACTTCCGGGAAGGCAGCGCCATTGCCGCCCGGCTGCTCCTTGTAGACCGGCAGGGAGCTGTCGACGAAGAAGTCGAAGATGAATTTCTGCGCCCGCTCGATCAGCGTCGGCTCTTCTTCCTCCACCGGCGGCAGGTCGTAGCGCAGGATCTGGTGGCGCGAGTCGAGCAAAAGGTTGGCGTCGCGGTCGTAGATGCGGGCGCGGGTGCGGGTCGGCGAGATGACCCGCCGCAGCAGCGGCGCGACACGCTCCGGATTGATCGGGAAATCGAGGCTGTCGAGCTGGTCGGTGCCGGGACCAAGGCTTTCGCCGGCCTGCAGCTCGAGCAGCTTTTCCGGATCGATCCTGATGGCATCGGTTTCGACCGTTGCCGACGAAGCGATGGCGCCGGCAATGATACCGCCCTGCGTCATCAGGCTTTCGACGCGTGCCTCGATCAGCGCGCCGCGGAACGCGTTGAGATAGAAGATGCCCGCCACCAGCACCGCCAGACCGGCGAGGTTGAGGAACAGGATGCGGCGGGTCAGGCTCGAGAAGAAATAATGGCCAAGCAGGCGGCTCAGGCGAATCCGGGTCCGGTCGAGAAACAGCAAACGCCCGCGCGGCCGCTTGGAGGCGGCCGCCGGCTTCCTGATCTCTGCGTCCATCGCCATGTGATCTCAGCCCTCGCCGATATCACGCTTCGCGGAATCTGTAGCCGACACCGTAGAGGGTTTCGATCATCTCGAAGTCGTCGTCGACAGCCTTGAACTTCTTGCGCAAGCGCTTGATGTGGCTGTCGATGGTGCGGTCGTCGACATAGACCTGCTCATCATAGGCCGAATCCATCAGGGCGTCGCGGCTCTTGACCACGCCCGGGCGCTGCGCCAGCGAGTGCAGGATCAGGAATTCGGTGACGGTGAGTACGACCGGCTCGCCCTTCCAGGTGCAGGTGTGGCGCTCCTGGTCCATCACCAGCTGGCCACGCTCGAGCGAGCGAGCCTGCTGCGTCGGCGCCTTGGTCGCGGCCTCGCGGGCGCTTGCCCGGCGCAATACGGCGCGGACACGCTCGACCAGCAGGCGCTGCGAGAACGGCTTGCGGATGAAATCGTCGGCGCCCATCTTCAGACCGAAGAGCTCATCGATCTCGTCATCCTTGGAGGTCAGGAAGATCACCGGCAGATCGGTCTTCTGGCGCAGCCGGCGCAACAGCTCCATACCATCCATGCGCGGCATCTTGATGTCGAGGATGGCAAGGTTCGGCGGACGCGCGGCCAGCCCTTCGAGCGCCGACGCACCATCCGTATAGGTCTCGACGCGATAGCCCTCGGACTCAAGTGCGATCGAAACCGATGTCAAAATGTTGCGGTCGTCGTCGACAAGCGCGATCGTTGCCATTTCCAGCGGCTCCCTCATGAGCGGGTGTCCCTTCCTGCTTACAGCAGGGCTTGTGCAGGACAAATTAGGTACAAAATGTGGCATAGCCTCCGTTCGAGGGGAGCGCAACCGCCATGCCTTGTGCTTGCCTTATATGGGGCGGCGGCGCCAAAGCTCGAACAAAAAACTGCCGATCTTGTGTGGGCCGGCGACTGCTTGCACACCTTTTAAACGATTTAGACAAATTTCAAAATTTTTAAATCGATTAATGATTTGATATCGCTGATCTTTTCTGTTTCAGCCTGCCTCAGTCCCGTTGGGACAGCGGCGTCCGGCCCGCAGACCGGACACAGCGTCATGGCTACGAGGCTTCACTAAATGACCGAAACCGGTAAGCGAAATCCCGCCTGCGGGATCGAAACGGCAGGGCTCAAAACGTCGGGCACCGTCCGTTACAACTTTGGCGCTGCATTTCTCACCGAAGAAGCGATCCGGCGCGGCGAGGCTAAGCTGACCGCGCATGGCGCACTCGTCGCAGAGACCGGCCAGCATACCGGCCGTTCGCCCAAGGACAAGTTCGTCGTGCGCGACGAAAACACCGAAGACCATGTCTGGTGGGACAACAACAAGCCGATCAGTCGCGCCCAGTTCGACGCGCTGCACGCCGAATTCCTGGCCCAGGCGGCCGACAAGGATCTCTATGTCCAGGACCTGATCGGCGGCGCCGACCGCTCGCTGTGCCTGCCGACGCGCGTCGTCACCGAATTCGCCTGGCACTCGATGTTCATCCGCAACCTTTTGATCCGTCCGACGGCGGCCGAGCTTGCCAGCTTCGTGCCCGAGATGACGATCATCGACCTGCCGTCGTTCCGCGCCGACCCGGCCCGCCACGGCACCCGCACCGAGACCGTGATCGCCGTCGACCTGACCCGCATGATCGTGCTGATCGGCGGCACCGCCTATGCCGGCGAGATGAAGAAGTCGGTGTTCACCGCGCTCAACTACCTTCTGCCGACCAAGGGCGTGATGCCGATGCATTGCTCGGCCAACGAAGGTCCCGACGGCGACGCCGCCGTGTTCTTCGGCCTGTCGGGCACCGGCAAGACGACGCTGTCGGCCGATCCCAAACGCACGCTGATCGGCGACGACGAGCACGGCTGGGGCCCTGACGGCATCTTCAACTTCGAGGGCGGCTGCTACGCCAAGACGATCCGGCTGTCGGCCGAAGCAGAACCGGAAATCTTCGCCACCACCCAGCGTTTCGGCACCGTGCTCGAGAACGTGGTGCTGGACGACAGCCGCGTTCCCGATTTCGACGACGGCTCGCGCACCGAAAACACCCGCTGCGCCTATCCGCTCGACTTCATCCCGAACGCCAGCGCCACCGGCCAGGCCAGCCACCCGAAGAACATCATCATGCTGACGGCCGATGCCTTCGGCGTGATGCCGCCCATCGCCAAGCTGACGCCGGCGCAGGCGATGTACCACTTCCTGTCGGGCTACACGGCCAAGGTTGCCGGAACCGAGCGTGGCGTGACCGAGCCGGAGGCGACCTTCTCGACCTGCTTCGGTGCTCCCTTCATGCCGCGCCACCCCTCGGAATACGGCAATCTGCTACGCCAGCTGATCGCCGAGCACAATGTCGACTGCTGGCTGGTCAACACCGGCTGGACCGGCGGCGCTTATGGCACCGGCTCGCGCATGCCGATCAAGGCAACGCGCGCCCTGCTGTCGGCAGCGCTCGACGGCTCGCTGAACGCGGTCGAGTTCCGCACGGATGCGAATTTCGGCTTCGCCGTGCCCGTCTCGGTGCCGGGCGTCGACAGCAAGATCCTCGACCCGCGTTCGACCTGGGCCGACGGCGCTGCCTATGACCGCCAGGCCAAGAAGCTGGTGTCGATGTTCGCCGACAATTTCGGCAAGTTCGAAAGCCATGTCGACGCCTCCGTTCTGGGCGCAGCACCGCAGGTGCGCGAAGCCGCCGAGTAACACTCGCATCGGCTGAACAAACATCGAAAGGCCCGGCCAAGTGAACTGACCCCGTAAAGTTGGACGGTTCATTGAGCTGGTAGATTTAAGGGCTGGGTCCTGTATTGCACAGGGGCCAGCCCTTTCAGTTTCAGTT
>NZ_JACJHY010000013.1:155051-161794 GCF_014138625.1 Aminobacter ciceronei | reverse complement strand
CTCTCCTTCCACGGCATCAACACCTCCGGCCAAAAGCCAAAAGTGTTACCCATGTGTCCGGTACGAAACGTCACCTATGTCTCGGGTCGCTCAGCTACCTTCCCTTTCAGATCTCAGAACCTTCAGCTATTTCAATCGCTTGCGGCGCCATTGCGCGCGGTGAAGCCGGATTTTCATGGCTTTCCGCCTGAATTCCTCGATCTCCAGCCGCGATTCTGACTGGAGGTCAGAAAATGAACATTAAGAGCCTTCTTCTCGGCTCCGCTGCGGCTCTGTTCGCAGTCTCCGGCGCTCGTGCGGCCGACGCTGTCGTCGTCGCTGAGCCGGAACCCATGGAATATGTCCGCATCTGCGACGTTTACGGCGCGGGCTTCTACTACATCCCCGGCACCGAGACCTGCCTTAAGGTCGGCGGCCTCGTTCGTTACCAGATCGACTGGGACGACAACGATGATGGCTGGCGCAAGACGGCTGCTGCTCGTCTGAACCTCGACGCGCGTTCGGAGACCGAATACGGCACGTTCCGTCGTTTCATCGAGCTGCACTTCCAGAACCAGTCGGCATACGATGATACGGCTGTGTGGATTCGCTACGCCTACTTCGAACTCGGCGGCCTGATGATCGGTCGTAACGACACCCTGTGGGATGGCGCGCTTTCGGGCGAGTTCGACAGCGGCGGCGGCGACTTCATCAACTCGATTCGCTACACCTTCGACGCCGGCAACGGCATCGCAGCGTCGGTGGCACTCGAAGAGGCCGACTACGACTACGACTACACCCCGAACGTCGCCGGCAAGCTGTCGATCGCCCAGGGTTGGGGTTCGGTCGACCTGTTCGCCGCTTACGATGCGACCGCTGAAGAGTACGGCCTGAAGGCCGTCGCCAAGTTCAAGGCAACCGACGCTCTGACCCTGGAAGCTCTGGCAACCTACAACTCCGGCCCCAGCTTCTACAGCTTCGGCTACGAGTGGTCGGTCGGCGGTTACGCCAAGTACACCGTCAATGACCGTCTGAGCATTGGTGCTGGTGGTCAGTTCTTCGGCGACGACTTCGTCAACAGCCAGGACGACTGGGCTATCGGCGCTGTGGTCGACTACAAGGTCGTCGAGAACCTGAACGCCAAGCTCGCCGTCAACTACGACGATGGCGACAACTATGCAGACGGCTCGTTCTCGGGCTTCCTGCGTCTCGACGCTTCGTTCTAATCAGCTCACAAGGCTGATCCAGGGAAAACCCGGCGGGCAACCGCCGGGTTTTTTCGTTTTGTCGCGGTGGTCGGGTGACGCATCACAGCGTGCAGGGCGAACCGTTGCCAGTTTGCTCCAACCATGCCTGTTCGTTGTGTGCTCTATGGCAAGTCGACAATCTGGCGGCGAAGCCAGCCCGATATTCGGTCGGCCCCGCCGCCGATCAGGCTTTCACAGCCTTCGCCTCTGCTTGTCGCAGAAAGGCGGCGATTGTCGCCGGCAGGTTTCCCGTCTCCAGCAACGGTGCGTGGCCTTGTCCGTCGACGGTGACCGCTTCAAGGCGCGGATGGCGTCGGCCCATTTCATCAATGGTTTCTGCCGACAGCAGCCGCGAGTTGGCGCCGCGGATCGTCAGCACCGGCACGGATGCAAGCGCTTCGAATTGCGGCCAGAGATCGGGCAGCGGCTGGCTGAGATCCAGCGCCCGCACGGTGTTGAGCAAGGCGGGGTCGTAATCGGCGACGGGCACACCCGCCTCGTTGCGATAGATGGCGTGGACGAAGCGGTGCCAGTCGGTATCAGACAGCGCCGGAAACGCCTCGCCATGGAGCGCCTTCTGAATCTGGACGGCATCGGTGAAATCAACGGGGCGGGGGGCGTTTTCCAGATAGGACCTGATATGGGCAAGACCTGCCGTCTCGATCACCGGGCCGATGTCGTTGAGCACGACCGCCTTGATCAGGGCAGGGCGCATCATCGCCAGCACATGGATGATCAGCCCGCCGCGCGACGTCCCGATGAAGGCCGCCTCACCGATGCCGAGGGCGTCGAGGCCGGCGATGACGTTGGTCGCTTCCATGCCGACATTATAGTTCTGCCAGTTCGGATCATAGGCTGACCGTCCCCGGCCGCGATAGTCGAAGCATATGATTCGGCGAGGGTTTTCGGCTGAATTGGCGAGGTGAAGCGCCAGCTCGTGGAAATCCCTGGCATTGCGGGTCAGGCCAGGCAGGCAGACGACCGGGCGCTTGCCGCGGCGAGCGGTATCTTCGTGACCAGCCTCGGCGCCATAGAGTCGTGCGTGCAGCCTGAGCCCGTCCTGCGAGGTGTAGAAGAAGTCCGCAAAGCCTTGCGTTTCGGTCATCAGGCTGCCTCTCCGCTCCCGACACGGCCTCGTGTCGGCCCGACCTAGCTAACGAAGCCATGGGGCGCGGTCAAACCCGCCGCCGATCTGCGGGGGTGACGCCGCAATGTGGCTGGATGCACCGAGACCTGCCTGGGCAAGCCTAGCGGCCATTCACCAGGTCGCCATTGATGTCGTAACTGCCCGACAGCCGCATCTTGTAGACCTGATAGTTCTCCATCACGCGCTGGACGTAGCTGCGCGTCTCCGCATAGGGGATGCGCTCGATCCAGTCGACGACGGTGTCGACATCCTTGCCGCGCGGATCGCCATATCTTGATATCCACTGGTCGGCGCGGCGCGGGCCGGCATTGTAGCCGGCGAAGGTTAGCACGTAGGAGCCGTTGAAGCGGCCGAGCTGCTCGCCGAGGAAGCTCGCGCCCAGTGTGGCGTTGTAGCCGGCATCCGACGTCAGGCGCTCCTGCGAAAACGCCATGCCGGCTTTCTTCGCCAGATCCCTTGCTGTACCCGGCATCAGCTGCAGCAGGCCGCGCGCCCCGGCGCTCGAGACGGCCGAGACCTTGAACTCGCTTTCCTGGCGCGCGATCGCATAGGCGAGCGCCTTGCCGGAGCCCGAAATGTTGGCCGAGCCGGGGATGACCCCGATCGGGTGCGACAGGGCGCCGACGTCGAGCCCGCGCTGGGCGGCGATCTTGCCGACGCGCAGCGCCAGATAATGGTTGTCCTGCTTCTCGGCCATGACGGCGAGAAGCGCGAGTTCGCCCGGGCTATTCAGCTGAGAGGCGAGGTCGCGATAAAGCATCTCGGCGTAAGCGGCATAACCCGCGCCCTCGAGCCGGGTGATCGCGCTGACCGCCTCACGCTGCGCAAAGGCCTGGCGGTCGGCCGAAGTCGGCGCGGGATAAACGACATTGAGCGCCTTGCGGCCGATGCGTTCGGCGGCAAGCTGGCCGTAGAAGCTGGTGCCATAGGTTGCGGCGCGGGCGAAATAGTCCTTTGCATTGCCGGGACCGCCGGCTTCGGCGCTGCGGCCGAGCCAATAATAGGCGCGCGACAGCGAGATCGGGCTGCCGGCGATCTTGGCGATGCGCTCGAAATGGCCTGATGCCAGCTTGGCGTCGTTGAGGCCGCGCAGCGCATACCAGCCGGCGTGGAATTCGGCGTCGGCGGCATTCGTCGCGTTTCCGGCCGAATGGGCCGCGGCAATCCGGTAGGCGGTCTTGACGTCGCCCTCGTCGAGCAGTTCGCGCGACAGCACGCGGCGTTCCACCCACCATGTGTCGGGGTCGATCAGGCTGGCGCGATCCCTGGGCGCCTTCAGCATGACGGCTGCGGCTTCGGTGAACTTCTCCTGCTTGCGCAAGAGGCGCGCCTTGGCAAAGACATAGCCGGCCGAACGCTGGCTTGCGGGCACCGCATCGAGCAGCGCTTGTGCCTTCTTGTCGCCCTTGATGACGGCAGCCCAGGCGTCGGCCAGCGGCTTTGCCCCGGCGAGCTCGGCGACACGCGCGGCGGAATTGACCCGGTCGGCATAGAGCATGCGCTCCATGCGGATGCGATGGTCGGCGGCGGGGATCAGGTTGCCGAAATCCTTGAGGATCGCCACCTCATATTTGGCATCCAGTTTTTCGGTGCGCCAAAAGGGCTGGAGTACCGCAAGTGCCGCCTTGGCATTTCCGAGCTCCTTGTGGGCGCGGGCGAGCAAAAGCGCACCTTCGATGGTTTGCGGTTCGCTGCCGGCAAAGGCCGAAATCACGATATTGGGCCCAGGCGTTTCGCGCGCCATGGCGCGCTCGCTGTTGCGGCGCAATGTGGCAAGGCCGGGCCAGCCCGGCAGGGCCTGGGCTGCGGCGGCGATATCGGCACTCGGCACCTGGTCGCCGCCATTGATGGCGATCGCCCACATCAATATGTGGCGGTCGAGCGCTGTCGCGGGCAGGGCGTCACGCACCGCGCGCGCCTGCGCCAGATCGCCGCTCGACAGCGCGTCGAGCCCGCTCTTGAGCTGGTCGATTGTGCCGAAGGCGGCACGGGCGGCGTCACCCTTGCCGATGCTGGCGAAGGGGATGGCCGAGGTTGCCTGCGGGTCGAGCGCCGAACTGCCGGCGGGGACGGGCGCCAGGGCGATGAAGGCGCTCAACAGCGCGATATGATGCGGCCTGGCAGCCGGAATGATCCTGGTCATTCCTTATCCTTGCGGGTGACGATCGGGAGCAGGGCTTTCGAGCCTAGGTTCATGTGGTGAAGAGCGGGTTAATGAAAGGTTAGCGCGGTCGTTCGATTCGGTTGGATATAGGCAGCGGCCACACTTGCCGCAAATTGGTGTCGAGACTATGGTGCGCGGCCCTGCTTTCGGCTAGAAAGCCGGCGACATTGAAAAGGCTGCGAAACCGTAGGATTCCCGGAGTTGGACGACATGCTGAGAGGCTCACTTACCGCGCTCGTGACACCATTCGAAAAGAATGGCCGTCTCGACGAGAAAGCCTTTCGCGAACTCGTCGAATGGCAGATATCAGAGGGCACCACGGGCCTCGTGCCGGTCGGCACCACGGGCGAGTCGCCGACGCTGACCCATGACGAGCACCGCCATGTCGTGAAGATGTGCGTCGAGGTGGCGCGTGGCCGCGTGCCGGTCATTGCCGGCGCCGGCTCGAACAACACCGAAGAGGCCGTCGGTCTGGTCAAGTATGCCGAAAGCGTTGGCGCGGACGCCGTGCTCGTGGTCACGCCCTATTACAACAAGCCGACGCAGCGCGGCCTTTATGCGCATTTCGCAGCCGTTGCCCAGGCAACGACGCTGCCCGTCATCATCTACAACATCCCGCCGCGCTCGATCATCGACATGACGCCGGAGACGATGGGCCGGCTGGCCCATGACTTCAAGAACATCGCCGGCGTCAAGGACGCGACCGGCAAGGTCGAGCGTGTCTCCGAGCAGCGCATCACCTGCGGCACCGATTTCATCCAGCTGTCGGGCGAGGATGCCTCGGCGCTCGGCTTCAACGCCCATGGCGGTGTCGGCGCCATTTCGGTGACCTCGAATGTCGCGCCGCGCCTCTGCGCCGAGTTCCAGAACGCCAGCCTGTCGGGCGACAACGCCAAGGCGCTCGAGCTGCAGGACCGCCTGATGCCGCTGCACAAGGCGATCTTCATCGAGCCGGGCGCTTCGGGGGCGAAATATGCGCTGTCGCGTCTCGGCCGCATCGAGAACGTGCTGCGTTCGCCGCTGGTGACGATCGAGCAGTCGACGGCCGACAAGATCGACGCGGCAATGAAATTTGCCGGCCTCATCAACTGAGCGCCCAAGGGTTGCGAAACAGCCGCTTCGCAGCCATGTAAGCGCTCTTCGAATTGTGCGTCCTTCGAGGCTTGCTGTTGAGCTCGTGCCTCGGGAGAAGGGCAGTCAGCACATGGCGTCCGGGATCTGATGCGCTGTTGGCGCAGGGTTGTGGGCGCGCAGTGCTTTCCCATCCTGAGATGCGTGCCCGGCGGCCGAGCATCGGTGGACGCACCAGAAAAGTAGCGACGTCATGAGCCAGGGCAAGAAATCCGACCCCAACAACAAGATCGCCGCGGAAAACCGCAAGGCGCGCTTCAACTATGAGGTTCTCGACACGCTCGAGACCGGCATCGTGCTGAGCGGCACCGAGGTCAAGGCGCTGCGCCTGGGCCAGGCCAATATCCAGGATTCCTACGCCTCGTTCGAGGGTGGGGAATTGTGGCTGATCAATTCCTACATCCCGGAATATCTGCAGGCCAACCGCTTCAACCACGAGACACGCCGCCGCCGCAAGCTTCTGGTCAGCAAGCGCGAAATGGCCAGGCTCGCCCAGAACATCGAGCGCGAAGGCATGACGCTGATCCCGCTCAAGATCTATTTCAACGATCGCGGCATGGCCAAGATGCTGCTCGCCGTCAGCCGCGGCAAGAAGTTGCACGACAAGCGCGAAAGCGAAAAGCAGCGCGACTGGAACCGCGAAAAGGGCCGGCTGCTGAAGGAGCGGGGGTAGGGGACGCTACAGATCGCCCCCTGGGGAGACGAGGTGACAACGCTTCGTCATCCCGGGCGAGCGCAGCGAGACCCGGGACCCATTGACTGGATCATCGTGGAGCACGGCCGGGGTGTGGGGTCGCGATTGAACGCATGAAGCCCAAGACGAGGACCCGGCCGTGCCACACGATGGTCCAGCCAATGGGTCCCGGACAACCTCTGCTGCGCTCCAGTTTCCGGGATGACGGCGTCGATGCTGGCGCGCGAAACTTGTTTGCCACCTCGCAATTCTTCGCACCCCCTCTGGCCTGCCGGCCATCATGATACACCCGTCATCCCGGGCGAGCGCAGCGAGACCCGGGACCCATTGACTGGATCATCGTGGCGCACGGCCGGGTCCTCGTCCTGGCCGTCATAAATG
>NZ_JACJHY010000013.1:0-154952 GCF_014138625.1 Aminobacter ciceronei | reverse complement strand
CCAGTTTCCGGGATGACGGCGTAGATGTTTGGCGCGCGAACTTGTTTGCCACCCCGCAATTCTTCGCACCCCCTCTGGCCTGCCGGCCATCATGATGCACCCGTCATCCCGGGCGAGCGCAGCGAGACCCGGGACCCATTGACTGGATCATCGTGGCGCACGGCCGGGTCCTCGTCCTGGCCGTCATAAATGCAACCGCGAGCTCAGATCCCGGCCGCGCCGTTCAATAGGTCCCGGCTCTCGCTTCGCTCGGCCGGGATGACGGCGCTGGCGCTGACAACCTGTGCTGCGCTCCATTCCGGGATGACGACGTCGATGCTGGCGCGCGAAACTTGTTTGCCACCTCGCAATTCTTCGCACCCCTCTTGCTTGCCGGCCATCATGATGCACCCGTCATCCCGGGCGAGCGCAGCGAGACCCGGGACCCATTGACTGGATCATCGTGGCGCACGGCCGGGTCCTCGTCCTGGCCGTCATAAATGCAACCGCGAGCTCAGATACCGGCCGCGCCGGTCAATAGGTCCCGGCTCTCGCTTCGCTCGGCCGGGATGACGGCGCTGGCGCTGACAACCTGTGCTGCGCTCCAGTTTCCGGGATGACGGCGTAGATGTTTGGCGCGCGAACTTGTTTGCCACCCCGCAATTCTTCGCACCCCCTCTGGCCTGCCGGCCATCATGATACGCCCGTCATCCCGGGCGAGCGCAGCGAGACCCGGGACCCATTGACTGGATCATCGTGGCGCGCGGCCGGGTCCTCGTCCTGGCCGTCATGAATGCAACCGCGAACTCAGATCCCGGCCGCGCCGGTCAATAGGTCCCGGGTCTCGCTTCGCTCGGCCGGGATGACGGCGCTGGCGCTGATAACCAGCGCTGCGCCCCGGAATCTGGGATGACTGAGGTGGTGCGTTCTTAACGAAAATGTTTGTCCGTCAGAGTCCAACCGGCCGCAAATCTCATTCGAGACGAAACTGATCTTGCAATTTGCTGCTCTTCTGATTGCATCTGCTGATGTCTGGCTATGTCTACATTCTCGCGTCTCGCAAGAACGGTACGCTCTACACTGGCGTGACCAGCAACCTGGAACAGCGCGTCTGGGAGCACCGGGAGGAAATCACCGGCGGCTTCACCAAGAAATACGGCGTCAAACGGTTGGTCTGGTACCGGGATTACCAAGACATCGGCGACGCGATCGTCGACGAAAAGCGCATCAAGCGGTGGCGCCGGAAATGGAAGCTCGAGTTGATCGAGGCGATGAACCCCGGCTGGGCGGACCTGTATGAGACGCTGAACGGCTAGCTGTCGCATGATGCGCTCGTCATCCCGGGCAAGCGCAGCGAGACCCGGGACCCATTGACTGGATCATCTTGGCGAACGGCCGGGTCCTCGTCCTGGCCTTCATGAATGCAACCGCGAACCCCGATCCCGGCCGCGTCGGTCAATAGGTCCCGGTTCTCGCTTCGCTCGGCCGGGATGACGGCGCTGGCGCTGATAATCTCCGCTGCGCTTCGGTTTCCGGGATGACGCGTCGATGTTGGCGCGCCAAGCTTGTTCACCAGCTCGCATAATCCTGGCGCGCGCGGCCGGCGCAACCGCCTAACCAACGCGCTGATTCCCCTGCCGCCGTCCCGTCGAAATACGTCATTTGCCGTATGCACAAGTCAGCGCATTGCTGCCACTTCTCTACGCAGACCACGAGCGGCGCGGCGTGGTTTGGCACCGGGGGCGGTGCCTGAGCGCCTTGAGGGCCGGGTAACAGGTGAAAGGAGCAGAAATGAAGACGATCATGATGGCAGCGGCGGTGTCGCTGCTGCTGGCGCCGACGGCTTATGCCGCAGCGCCGGTGGCGAATGAGGACAGTGCCAAGGCCGCAATCAGTGTGCAGGCGACCAAGGACGACGCTGTCCGGCTGGCCGCCGGCCGCAACAGGTCCGGGAGCATCGGATTACCTCGCAGCAACGGCCTCGTGCCGGGCCGGGGTTTCGGTCTCGGCTGATCCTGTCGCGGGCGTCGGCCCTGGCTGGTTCCGCCGCACGCGACCGCACCATCTACCGGCTGGCGCAGTAGCCAGCCGTTCCATTTGCGAGTGCCCCTTGCCCGGTTGTGCTCTCAGCGCAACCGGGCTTTTTTCATGCGCGGTGGAAAGGCGGTCTATATGGGCCGTCTATTGCTGCAGGAATTCGGCCACGTCACGGAAGACGTTGACGAACATCTCTTCCGTCAGCACGCCTGTATTGGTGTTGTAGCGCGAGCAATGATAGCTCGAAAACACCGCGATGTTGCCGACGTCGCAACGGGCACCGTGCTTGAACGGCACCGCCGCGACGCGCGCGCCCAGCGCCCTGACCGTCGACTGGTGGCCGATCGAGCCCAGCGTCAGGATCGCCTTCAGGTTGGGAAAGCGCGCGATCGTCGGCACCAGGAAGGAACGGCAGGTGTTGATCTCGGCGCCCACCGGCTTGTTGTCGGGCGGCACGCAGCGCACGGCATTGGTGATCGCCGTGCCGATCAGTTCCAGGCTGTCGTCGGGCCGCGCCTCGAACACGCCGCGCGCCATGCCGAAGCGCTTGAGCGTCGAATAAAGCAGTTCGCCGGCATAGTCGCCGGTGAAGGGGCGACCGGTGCGGTTGGCCCCGCGTACGCCCGGCGCCAGCCCGACGATCAGGAAACGCACCGCCGCTTCGCCTTCGGGAGGAAGGAAGGAGCGGACGGGTCCGTTGTACCAGCCCGGCTCGCGGGCGCGCCAACTGGCGATGAAGTCGTGCAGGCGCGGGCAGAGCGGGCAGTCCCGGTCGGGATCGACCGGCAAGGCCGGGCGGCCGGCTTGAAGCGTGGTGCCGGACATCAAGCGTCGTCGGTGGTCGGATCGACGGGGTCGGGTTTGCGCACCGGACGCTCCGACGGCTCACGGCCGATCTCGGATTTCAGCGTCATCAGGTCGATGAAATGGTCGGCCTGGCGGCGCAGATCGTCCGAGATCATCGGCGGCTGGGAGGCCATCGTCGAAATGACCGAGACCTTGCGGCCGCGGCGCTGCAGCGCTTCGACTAGCGTGCGGAAATCGCCGTCACCGGAGAAGATGACGTAGTGGTCGACGACATCGGCGAGTTCCAGGGCATCGACTGTCAGTTCGATGTCCATGTTGCCCTTGATCTTGCGCCGGCCCGAGGCGTCGGTGAATTCCTTGGCCGGCTTGGTGACGACCTTGAAGCCGTTATAGTCGAGCCAGTCGATCAGCGGGCGGATCGAGGAGTATTCCTGGTCCTCGACGAGTGCAGTGTAATAATAGGCGCGCAACAGATAGCCGCGCTTCTGGAAGCTGGAAAGCAGTTTGCGATAGTCGATGTCGAAGCCGAGGGAGCGGGAGGTTGCGTAGAGATTAGCTCCGTCGATAAAAAGTGCGATTTTCTCGCGAGGATCAAACATAGGAAAATTTCCTTGTTGAAATAGGCTGACGCCACATACGCTGAACCGAGCGCCCGTTCCCCCAAATCAATGACTTACCCCACTGCGGCAAATATCGCTCGCGATGGTTCATTCCAAGGGGGCACCGTCGCGGAGCGGTAAATTAATTGTGGGTGGATGGCTGTCCGAAATCCGACGCGTCGGTGGCAAAGCCGGCTTGATGCTTGAATTGCGCGGCCGTTCAGGTTATGGCACGCGTCAGCTTTCCGTCAAATCCATGCATGAAAGGGGCACTTCATGGCCCGCGTAACCGTTGAAGACTGCATTGACAAGGTCGACAACCGCTTTGAGCTGGTGCTGCTCGCCGGCCACCGCGCCCGCCAGATCTCGCAGGGCGCGCAGATTACCCTGCCGCGCGACAACGACAAGAACCCCGTCGTGGCACTGCGCGAAATCGCCGACGAGATGCTGTCGCCCGACGATCTCAAGGAAGACCTGATCCACTCGCTGCAGAAGCATGTCGAAGTCGACGAGCCGGAGCCCGAGGCACCCGAGCCAGCCGACCAGACGACCGCCTCGGCGATCGACGCGGACGAGCCGGAAGAGAACATCAACTTCGACCGCATGTCGGAAGAAGATCTGCTCGCCGGCATCGAGAGCCTCGTGGCTCCCGAAAAGAGCGACGACTACTGAGACCTATCGAGAATTCTACCCTGCCGGCCACCTGACGCGGCTTTCTCCGCTTCCGGTGCTCACGGACCCGAAAGTCCGCTCCGCTCCGGTTCTCGAAAGCCACGCCATCTGACTCGGCAGGGCGAATTCTCAAAAAGGTCTCGCGGCGTGCCAAAACGCTGCCAAACCGGCTTATCGGCACTTCCGCGCCGCCATATCTGTGTTTATCTATGACATGCGTCGCAAGCCCTTGCGGCGCATGATTCATTTCGAGTTCCGGGAAGCCGCCCATGATGCGTCAGTATGAGCTTGTCGAGCGCGTGCAGCGCTACAAGCCTGACGTCAACGAAGCGCTGCTCAACAAGGCCTATGTCTACGCCATGCAGAAGCATGGCCATCAGCGCCGCGCCTCTGGCGATCCTTATTTCTCGCATCCGCTCGAAGTGGCGGCGATCCTCACCGACATGCATCTCGACGAGGCGACCATCGCGGTCGCCCTGCTGCATGACACCATCGAGGACACCTCGGCGACCCGCGCCGAGATCGACGAGCTGTTCGGTCCCGACATCGGCAAGCTTGTCGAGGGCCTGACCAAGCTCAAGAAGCTCGACCTCGTCTCCAAGAAGGCCGAGCAGGCGGAAAACCTGCGCAAGCTTCTGCTGGCCATCTCCGAGGACGTGCGCGTGCTTCTGGTCAAGCTCGCCGACCGGCTGCACAACATGCGCACGCTGCACCACGTGCCCGAGAGCAAGCGCCTGCGCATCGCCGAGGAGACGATGGACATCTATGCGCCGCTCGCCGGGCGCATGGGCATGCAGGGCATGCGCGAGGAGCTCGAGGAGCTCGCCTTCCGCTACATCAATCCCGAGGCCTACCGCACCGTCACCGAACGGCTGGCCGAGATGTCGGAGCGCTCGAAGGGCGTGCTCGGCGACATCGAGAAGGCGCTGTCGGCGCAGTTCGAGAAATACGCCATCAAGGCCGAGGTGAAGAGCCGGCAGAAGAAGCCGTGGTCGGTGTTCCGCAAGATGGAGACCAAGGCGCTGTCGTTCGAGCAACTGTCCGACATCTTCGGCTTCCGCGTCGTCGTCGATTCCGTCGAGGATTGTTATCGTGCGCTGGGTTCGATCCACACGACATGGTCGATGGTGCCGGGGCGGTTCAAGGACTACATCTCGACGCCGAAGCAGAACGACTACCGCTCGATCCACACCACCATCGTCGGTCCGTCGCGCCAGCGCATCGAGTTGCAGATCCGCACCCGCGAGATGAACAAGATCGCCGAATATGGCGTCGCCGCGCACTCGATCTACAAGGACAATGCCGGCAAGGCCACCAATGGCGCCGGCCACACCATCTCCAAGGAAACCAATGCCTATGGCTGGCTCAGGCGCACCATCGAGCAGCTCGCCGACGGCGACAATCCCGAGGATTTCCTCGAAAACACCAAGCTCGAGCTGTTCCAGGACCAGGTCTTCTGCTTCACGCCCAAGGGCATGCTGATCGCGCTGCCCAGGGGGGCGACCCCGATCGACTTCGCCTATGCGGTGCACACCGACGTTGGCGACACCTGCGTCGGCGCCAAGGTCAACGGCCGGGTGATGCCTTTGATGACCGAGCTCAAGAATGGCGACGAGGTCGAGATCATCCGCTCCAAGGCGCAGGTGCCGCCGGCGGCGTGGGAATCGATCGTGGTCACCGGCAAGGCGCGCTCGGCGATCCGGCGGGCGACCAAGAACGCCATCCGCAAGCAATATTCCGGCCTCGGCGCCCGCATCCTCGAACGCGCCTTCGAGCGCGCCGGCAAGAAGTTCTCCAAGGACAGCCTGAAGTCGGTGCTGCACCGCCTGGCGCGCAAGGACATCGAGGACGTGCTGGCGTCCGTCGGTCGTGGCGAGCTGTCGTCCAACGACGTCGTCCGCGCCGTCTTCCCCGACTACAAGGAAGAGCGCGCCACCCATCCGGCCAAGCCGCGCGAGGAGGGCTGGTCGAAGATCCGCAACGCCGCCGGCATGCTGTTCCAGATTCCCGGCCGCTCGACCGCGCCGTCGCGCAAGGAACAGAAGGCGCAAGGCAGTGCCGTGCCGATCCGTGGCGTCAGCGGCGACCTGCCGGTGCGTTTCGCCCCCGAGGGTGCGGTGCCGGGCGACCGCATCGTCGGCATCATGCAGCCGGGCTCCGGCATCACCATCTACCCGATCCAGTCGCCGTCGCTGATGGCCTTTGACGACCAGCCGGAGCGCTGGATCGACGTGCGCTGGGACCTCGACGAGGGCTCGAAGGAGCGTTTCCCTGCCCGGCTTTCGGTGACCGCGATCAATGCGCCGGGCTCGCTCGCCGACATCGCCCAGGTGGTGGCGGCCAACGACGCCAACATCCATACGCTGTCGATGATCCGCACCGCACCCGACTTCACCGAAATGCTGCTCGATCTCGAAGTCTGGGATCTGAAGCACCTGAACCGGCTGATCTCCCAGCTCAAGGACAACTCGAGCGTCAGCGATGCCCGCCGCGTCAACGGCTGAGGCAGGGGCTGAGGCAGGCGCGCTGGACTGAAGACAGGAAAGACGACGATGCAGACACAAGACGTTCTCGACATTTTCCGCTCGGCGGGCGCGGTGCTCGAAGGCCATTTCATCCTGACCTCGGGCCTGCGAAGCCCGGTGTTCCTGCAGAAGGCACGCGTCTTCATGCATGCCGACAAGACCGAAGCTTTGTGCAGGGCGCTGGCCGACAAGATCCGCGCCGAGGTCAAGGGCGACATCGACTATGTCGTGGGCCCGGCGATCGGCGGGCTGATCCCGGCCTATGAGACCTCCAGGCACCTCAAGGTGCCGGCGATCTGGGTCGAGCGCGAGCAGGGCACCTTCCGCCTGCGCCGCTTCGAGATCGAGAAAGGCGCGCGTGTCGTCATCGTCGAGGACATCGTCACGACGGGCCTGTCGATCCGCGAGACCATCGCTTGCCTGAACGAACTCGGCGCCGAGGTGGTGGCCGCCGCCTGCATCATCGACCGCTCGGGCGGCAAGACCGATGTCGGCGTGCCGCTGGTAGCCCTTGCCGAATATGAAGTGCCGGCCTATCCGGCCGACCAGCTGCCGCCGGAACTGGCGGCGATCCCGGCGATCAAGCCGGGCAGCCGGAATATCTGAGGCTTCAGTTGAGCCCGGTCACCCCCCTCTGGCCTGCCGGCCATCTCCCCCGCAAGGGGGGAGATCAGCAGCTTGGGCCAATTGCCCCGAGAGGGAAAATATGATCCTCGGCATCGGCAGCGATCTTGTCGACATCAGGCGGATCGAGAAATCGATCGTCCGTCATGGCGAGCGCTTCATCCAGCGTATCTTCACCGATGCCGAGCAGGCGCGCGCCGAGGGGCGGCGGGGGCGGATCGCGTCTTATGCCAAGCGTTTCGCCGCCAAGGAGGCCTGTTCCAAGGCGCTCGGCTGCGGCATATCAGAAGGTGTGTTCTGGCGCGACATGGGCGTGGTCAACCTGCCGGGCGGGCGGCCGACGATGGAGCTGACCGGCGGCGCCGCGCACCGGCTGGCGACGATGTTGCCCGAAGGCCATCGCGCGGTGGTGCACCTGACCATCACGGATGATTTTCCGCTTGCGCAAGCCTTTGTGATCATCGAGGCGCTGCCGGTCGAACAACCGCCACTATCTTAGGCTTTTGGCACCGGCTTGGACATTGCTCCTGGGGCGGTGAGCCCTTATACCCATCGCGCCCCCAATCGGTGACGACAAGGGCGTGGTTGAAAACGAGGACGACATGAGCGTGGCTGAAAAACAGAAGAAGTCCGGCGGGCTCGGCGAGACCGTGAGCGTCATCGTCCAGGCGCTGCTGCTCGCTTTGGTGATCCGGTCGCTGCTGTTCCAGCCGTTCTCGATTCCGTCGGGCTCGATGCGGCCGACGCTGCTCGAGGGCGACTATCTGTTCGTCACCAAGTGGGCCTATGGCTATTCGCGCTATTCGCTGCCGTTCTCACCGGACCTGTTCTCGGGCCGCCTCTTCGGCTCGGATCCCGAGCGCGGCGACGTCGTCGTCTTCAAGTTCCCGCCCAATCCGTCGCTCGACTACATCAAGCGCGTCGTCGGCCTGCCCGGCGACCGCATCCAGATGAAGGACGGCCAGCTCTACATCAACGGCACCGCCGTGCCGCGCGAGAAGGTCGGCCAGATCGACAACCCCGATATCACCGAGGTCAACCGTCCGGTCGACGTCTATCGCGAGACGCTGCCGAACGGCGTCTCCTACGACACGCTCGACCTGACGCCGGATGCGATCGGCGACAACACGCGTGAATTCGTCGTGCCCGAAGGCCACTTCTTCATGATGGGCGACAACCGCGACAACTCGACCGACAGCCGCTTCAATGTCGGCTTCGTGCCTGCCGATCACCTCGTCGGCCGCGCCAACATCATCTTCTTCTCGATCGCCAGCGGCGCAAGCCCGCTCGAGATCTGGAAGTGGCCGACCGAGATGCGCGCCTCGCGCCTGTTCAACTTCGTCCGATAGGCATGGCAGGCAAACGGCTCACCGCCACGGAACTCGCCGACGCGCTGCAACTCCGCACCGGCCATAATTTCCGCGACCATCAGCGCCTGCAACGGGCGCTGACGCATGGCAGCGCGCGCAGCGCCAATGCCGGCGTCGACTACGAGCGTTTCGAGTTCCTGGGCGACCGGGTGCTCGGCCTCGCCGTTGCCGACATGCTTGTGTCGGATTTTCCCGATGCGCCCGAAGGCGAGCTGTCGGTCCGTCTCAACGCGCTGGTCAACGCCGAGGCGCTGGCCCAGATCGCCGACGAGATCGGCCTTGCCGAACTGATCCGCGCCGGCTCGGAAGTGCGCAATCTGGCCGAGCGCAAACGCGTCAACCTGCGTGCCGACGCGCTGGAATCGCTGATCGCCGTCATCTATCTCGACGGCGGGCTGGACGCGGCCAAGCGCTTCATCCACAAATTCTGGAAGCCGCGCGCCAAGGCCGTGGGGGCGGCACGCCGCGACCCCAAGACCGAACTGCAGGAATGGGCGCACCAGGCGTCGACTTCAGTGCCTGCCTACGAGATCGAAAGCCGCACCGGCCCTGATCACGACCCCGTCTTTTCGGTGATCGTGCGGGTCGGACAATTTTTGCCCGCCACCGGCACCGGACGCTCCAAGCGCGAGGCCGAGCAGAGCGCTGCCGCAGCCTTGCTGGTGCGCGAGGGCGTATGGAAGAATGAGGAGACCGCATCGTGACCGATGCCCCTGAAACCACACTGCCCGCAACGGGCGGCACCCGCTCGGGTTTCGTCGCCCTGCTGGGTGCGCCGAATGCCGGCAAGTCGACGCTGGTCAACCAGCTCGTCGGCGCCAAGGTGTCGATCGTCACCCACAAGGTGCAGACCACCCGCGCCATCGTGCGCGGCATCGCCACTCACGACACCGCCCAGATCGTGTTCATCGACACGCCGGGCATCTTCAAGCCGAAGCGCCGCCTCGACACCGCGATGGTGACGACTGCCTGGGGCGGCGCCAAGGATGCCGACCTGATCCTGGTGCTGATCGATGCCGAGCGTGGCATCAAGGGCGATGCCGACGCCATCCTCGAACGGCTCAAGGATGTGCGTCAACCCAAGGTGCTGATCCTCAACAAGGTCGATCGGGTCGATCCCGAAAAGCTGTTGAAGCTGACCGCAACCGCCAATGAGCGCGTCGACTTCGAGCGCACCTTCATGGTGTCGGCGCTGACCGGCTCAGGCTGCAAGGATCTGCTCGACTATCTCGCCAGGCGGCTGCCCGAGGGGCCGTGGTATTACCCGGAAGACCAGATCTCCGACCTGCCGATGCGCCAGCTGGCGGCCGAGATCACCCGCGAAAAGCTCTATCTCAGGCTGCACCAGGAATTGCCTTACTCCTCGCATGTCGAGACCGAGAAGTGGGAAGAAAAGCCCGACGGCTCGGTGCGCATCGAGCAGGTCATCTATGTCGAGCGCGACAGCCAGAAGAAGATCGTGCTCGGCCACAAGGGCGAGACCATCCGCGCCATCGGCCAGGCCTCGCGCATGGAAATCGGCGGCATCCTCGAGCAGAAGGTGCACCTGTTCCTGTTCGTCAAGGTGCGCGAAAACTGGGGCGACGACCCCGAGCGTTATCGCGAGATGGGGCTGGATTTCCCGCGCTAGCGCATTTTCTTGCGCAGCAAGGCACGATCAGTTCAGCCCTGCGATCCTGTGGGCTGCAAAGCCCGCCAGGGCGCTGATCGGAATGGCCGCCGCAGATGGGGCGGCCATGAGCAGCATGGCGATGGCGAACAGAGGATGTTCGCCTGCGATCAGCAGGCCCAACGCCATGAGGGCGGCGACCACGAGCGCTGCGCCCGTCCACATCGCCGCCGAAACCGCTGCAATGATCGAGCCACGGGTTCCAAGGCGCTGGATTGTCCGCCATTTCACAAGTGAATAGGCGCAAAAAATGATCGGCGCGAGCAGCAGCGGCCAAGCCATGATGCCCCACATGCCAAGCCTGTCGCCCGCCCGTAGGGCCAAGTAAAACCCTATCGTCAGCAGAGTATATGTTGCGCAGGATACCAGGGCTCGCCT
This sequence comes from Aminobacter ciceronei, assembly GCF_014138625.1. Classification (GTDB taxonomy): domain Bacteria; phylum Pseudomonadota; class Alphaproteobacteria; order Rhizobiales; family Rhizobiaceae; genus Aminobacter; species Aminobacter ciceronei. Next base: position 144,292 of record NZ_JACJHY010000013.1, on the reverse strand, counting down.
CACCGCGGAGCCTGCTCTGTTGTTCGCATGGACAGGCTCATTTTGGCCAAACCTCGCAGGCTTTTCCACGCAAGACAGTCTAAGGAACAAGTTCGTGTTGGAGCAACAAGTTCAGCTTGGGCTGGTTACCGATCTGGAACTATCGCTCTCGCAATGCTTTTTCTGAATCGGGGCGAGGTGGTGCGACATGCACATGACCGCCCTTTCATCACTCCCGATCGCCGCGCGCGTAGCGGCCCGGCGATTGCCCGACATGGCGGCTGAAGGCGGTGCTGAAGGTGCTGGCCGAGCCGTAGCCGACCTGGCGGGCGACTTCGTCGAGCGCGATGTCCTTGCCGGCGAGCAGGTTCTTGGCCAGCGCCATGCGCCAGGCCTGCAGATATTCCATCGGCCTGATACCGACCGTGCGGGTGAAGCGGTCGAAGAAGGCCGAGCGCGACAGGCCGGCCGCGCCGGCCAGGTCGGCCACCGTCCACGGCCGCTGCGGATCGCCATGCATCCGCCTGATCGCCGCTGAAATCCTGGCATCCGCAAGTCCGCTGAGGAAGCCGGGGGCCGAGCCCTTGGCCCGGCTTGCCCTGAGCGCTTCGATCAGCAGGATCTCGACGAGGCGGCCGAGCACCAGCTCGCGGCCGGCATTGTCCCGGCTCGCCTCCTCGCCGACGAGCCGCACCAGCGTCGAAAGCCGCTCGACACCGCTGATATGGATCATGGCTGGCAGCAGCGACACCAAAAGTGCCGCATCGGGCGAGCCGAAGACGAAATAGCCGCCGAGCAGGCGGACATCGGCGGGGCCGTCCTGCCGGCCGTGGCGAACCTCCTCCGTCGGCGCCGGTGCAGTCTTTGGATCGATGCGCCGTGGCGTCACCGGCTCGAAACCGCACATGGTGAAGGCAGGGGTGGCCGGCAACAGCACGAAATCGCCCTGTTCGAGCACAACCTGTGCTTCCCCGTCGACGGCGAGGCGGCATCGGCCTTCGAGCACGGCGCAGAAGCCGGGCTGGCCGAATTCCGAATAACGCACGCCCCACGCGCCGGCGCCGCTGATCCCCTTCGAGAACACGGTGCGCGGCTGCAGCAGCTCGATGACCTGGGCGAGCGGGTCGGTGGTGAGGGTGTCTGCCATTTCAGGACTGTTGCCAATAAAATACGGACCATAGATTGATGATAGTCCTGATATTGGACGGTATTTTCGTGGCGTCAACATCATCAAGGGAAAATGTCATGAAAACCGTACTGATCACCGGATGCTCCTCGGGTTATGGCCTGGAGACCGCCCGTCACTTCCATGCCGGGGGCTGGAACGTCGTTGCCACCATGCGCAGCCCACGCCAGGACATCCTGCCGCGCTCGGAGCGGATGCGGGTGGTTGCGCTCGACGTTACCAATGAGGACAGCATCGCTGCGGCGCTCGCCGCCTGCGGCCCGATCGACGTGCTGGTCAACAATGCCGGCATCGGCCTCGTCGGCGCCTTCGAGGCGATGCCGATGGTGCATGTGCGCAAGCTGTTCGAGACCAACACCTTTGGCGTGATGGCGATGACCCAGGCGGTCATCCCGCAGTTTCGCGCGCGCCGGTCGGGCGTCGTCGTCAACGTGACGTCGAGTGTGACGCTGGCGCCGATGCCGCTGGCCGCCGCCTACACCGCAAGCAAGATGGCGATCGAGGGGTTCACCGGCTCGCTGGCGCATGAGCTCGGCGCCTTCGATGTCAGGGTCAAGCTGGTCGAGCCGGGCTATGCGCCAAGCACGCGTTTTGCCCACAACACCGAGCTGCGGGTCGGGGATCTCATTCCCGAAGCCTATGCCGGCTTTGCCGGGCCGATCTTCGCCGGGTTTGCGACACCTGAAATGGTGACGAAGGAAACCGACGTCGCCGAAGCCGTGTGGTTGGCCGCGAACGATGTGTCGGGGCAGCTGCGCTTTCCGGCGGGACCCGACGCGGTGGCCCTGGCGCAGGCGAGCTGAGTCAGAGCATGTTCCCGAAAAGTGGGTGCCGGTTTTCGGAAAAGATCATGCTGCGACAAGAGCCAGATCGTAGCGCAACACGTGGTTGGGGTAGGACTGCCGGTCGATCTGGAACCGGGTTTCGCCAGCCTTGGCAAACCCCTTCCTCAGGTAGAACTCAGTGGCGCGCTGGTTTTCGGCATTGACCGCAAGCCAGACGTCGGGCCGGCCGGTGCCGGCGCAGACGCGCAGTGCCGCCTGAAGCAGCCTGCCGCCGGCGCCCGAGCCCTGGTGGCGGGGCTGGACGTAGAGCTTGGCGATTTCCAGGTCGGAACAACCGGACACAGGGGCGGGGGCATCAAGCGCGATGTGAACGAAGCCGTCCAGGCCGACCTTGTTTTCCGACACCAGGATGAAGTTGTCCTTCTTCGACAAGGCTTCCTCGAAGCGGCTCGTTGTGAAGTGCTCCAGCGCATAGTCGGCAAAAAACGCATTCACGCCGTCGCGGATGTAGGTGTTGAGCCAGACCTCCATGCCGATTGCAGCCAGGCTGGAGGCATCTTCAAACCTGGCCGTTCTGATCATCGGCATCTCGTCCATTGCTTTCACCGGCTCAATGGCATGGCGATGACGCCTGGAACAAGTCCGTTGTCGTTGTCAAACGACTAGCGCCGACGTGCGGACCTTGCCCGTGTCGTCGGCGGTTTCGGCGAACGGCTGGCAGTTGTCGTCGTCGCCGACTTCAGCAATTTGCGGAAGCTCGGGCATTCCATGTGCGAGGGCGCGGGACAGTCGGCGACGTGGCGTATGACGTCGCGCAGCATCCTGAGCTCTATGATCTGCCGCTCCAGCTCCCTGGCCCTGGCATGGAGCTGGTCGCGCGGAATGTCGGGGCGGTCATCGCTGCCGAACATGCCCGATATCTCGGGCAGCGAGAAGCCGGCAGCCTTGCCCATGGCGATGAGCGACAGCTTCATCAGCACGTCGTGGTCGAACTGCCGCCGCAGGCCGTGCCGCGCAACCGAGCGGATCAGGCCGATCTCCTCGTAATAGCGCAGCGTCGACGGCGGCACGCCGGAGCGTGCAACGACCTCGCCAATATCCAGAAAATGCATGCTTGACCTCAAGTTGGCTTGAATTCGTACGCTGTGCCGAACAGTCGAATTCAGCAAGAGGAAAAATCATGCAAGTCATTCAACAAACACTGGAAAGGCCGGTCTGGATGGACGGGCGCGCGCTCGCCCTGCTGTTGGCCGCATCGCTGACCACCATGGCCAACGCGACGATCAGCCCGGCGCTGCCCGGGCTCGAGCGGCTGTTTGCAGGCGATCCGAACGCCGCGATGCTGACCCGGCTGCTGGTGCCGGCGCCGTCGCTCAGCGTCGCCTTGTTCGCGCCCTTTGCCGGCTTGGCGGTGGATCGGTTCGGCCGCCGCCTGCTGCTGCTTTGGGGCGTGATTCTGTTTGCCGTTGCCGGATGCGCCGGATTGGTCCTGCCCGACCTGCCCAGCATCTTCGTGAGCCGCCTCGTTCTGGGGGTGGCGGTGGCACTCATCATGACGGCGCAGACCGCCCTTGTCGGCGACTATTTCAACGACGACAAGCGCAGTGCCATGACCGGGCTGCAGATTTCGGCACGCAATTTCGGCGGCCTCGTCTTCATCTCGCTTGCCGGATGGGTGGCGGCAATCTCGCCGCGCTGGCCCTTCGCCATCTATGGCCTCGCCATTGTCTTCCTGCCCCTGATGTGGATGGTCATCGTCGACCCCAGGCGGTCGCAGGCACCGGGCGCCAAGGCAACAAGTGACGCTGCCGGGCATCCGTCCTTTGTGCTGTTGCTGTCGCTGCTGGTGCTGCTGCAGGCGCTCACCAACATGATCTTCTTCGTCATGCCGACGCAGATGTCGTTCTTTCTTGAAGCCAAAGGCTATGACGCCGCGATGATGACCGGCGCGATCCTCGGCACGGTGATGCTGTCCGGCGGCAGCTTCGCGCTGCTCTATCCCCGCCTGCAGCGCGCCACCGGTTATGCCGGCATCTTCCTCATCGGTTATGCCGCGATGGCGCTTGGCTTCCTGCTTTTGGTCCTGGCCGCAACGACGCCTGTGCTGTTTGCGGCGGCCGCTGCGATCGGCGCCGGTTACGCGCTGGTTTCGCCGAGCTTCGTTGCGCTGACCTTGAACCTTGCGCCGTTGCGGCACCGGGGCGTCAGCGGCGGCGTGCTGACGGCGTCGATCTTCATCGGCCAGTTCGTCTCGCCGCTGTTCGTCACGCCTTTGATCGCCTGGCATGGCTACGGAACGCTGTTCGGCGGCACGGCGCTGCTGCTGGCCGCGATGGCGATGGCGGCTGGACTGGCCGGCGCCGCTGCGAAGGTCCGCAGGCGCTGAGGCATGTCTTCGAAACCGGCGGCGGGCCGATCTGCCGCTGTCGCGCAATCACCGCGCGTTTCGGGCGACCATGGCGAGAATGGTCTGGAACAGCTCGTCCTTGGCCTCGTCAGGGGTGATGTCGCCGCTTGCGGCGGCGAAGGACAGCGCTTCGGCGGCACCCAGCATCGCCAGAAGTCCTGACGCAGCTACGGTGCCGGCCGGCGCGAACGGGGCAAGCAGGGCCCGGCACTTCTCCATGAAAACAGCCTCATAGTCGCGCTTGACCTTGGCCAGCTCCGGCGAGCCCGCAAGGGCCGAGATCACCCCGGGAATCTCGCGGCCCTGTTCCAGCACGCAGTCGACATAAGACGAGGCGATGACCATCGCCCGGCTCGGCAGGGTCGGCTCGCTGGCCTGGAATGCCGCGTCCATCAGCGCGGTCTGGTGCGTGTCGAACTCCTGGTACAGCGCTGCGAGCAAGGCAGGCCGCGTGGCGAAATGATCGTAGACGACGGGTTTTGCCACGCCCGCCTGCTCGGCCAGCCGGGGCAGGGTGAGCGCCTCGGTGCCTTCAGCGCGGATGATGCTCCAGGCGACGTCGACGAGCTGCCGCCGCCGGTCCTGTCGCGACAGGCGGCGGCGCGGTTGCGGTTCCGGTGTTTCAGTGCTTGACGTCATAATGTACCAAAAGTATATACTATAAGTAGGTTACAGAAAGTATATAAGCTGTGACCGTCGCCCGCAACTGCCAACAGGAATGTCCATATGCACGCGCTCATCGTCGTCGCCCATCCCGATCCCAAGTCACTCAGCCACGGCATCGCGGCACAGCTCGCCGCAGGGGTTGAGATGGCCGGCCACACCTTTGAGATCGCCGACATTGCCGGGGAAGGCTTCGACCCGCGCTACACCGCCACCGATCTCGCCGTTCACCGCCGGGAAGTGGCGCCTGCTGCCGACGTCGCCGCCGAGCAGGCGCGGATCGACCGCGCCGACACGCTGGTGCTGGTCTATCCGGTCTATTGGTGGTCGATGCCGGCTTTGCTCAAGGGCTGGATCGACAGGGTGTTCGCCAATGGCTGGGCTTATGACGAAGGTGCCGGCATCAGGCCGGTCAAGCGGCTGCGTCATCTCAAGGTGCATCTTGTCGCCATTGGCGGCGCAACCATGCGGACCTATGCCCGGCACGGCTATTTCGGCGCGATGAAGACGCAGATCGACCACGGCATCTTCGACTATGTCGGCGCGCCTGTCGTCACATCGGAGCTTCTGCTCGACACCGAAACGCTGGGGGCGGCCGAGCATCTCGAAGCGGCGCACGCCATTGGCCACAACCTGTTCGCAGCCGGGCACAGCCGAGGCGTGGCGGCATGAGGCGGTGCGCTACAGCACCAGCAGGCCGAGGCCGCGCAACAGCTCGGTTGCCTGGCTTTTCGAGATCGCCGCACCCTTGAGGATCGCCGCTTCGTTGAGCTTCAGCGGGCCGAGGTCGCAGCCGCGCAAATCGGCACCTTCGAAGCGGCAGGAGCGCATGCTGGCGCCGCGCAGGCTGCAGCCGTCGAAAATCGCCTCGCGGAAATCGCAGCCGGTGAGCTCGGCGTCGCTGAAATCGAGATGGTCAAGCGTCTTGCGCCGGAACGAGATCGCCGGCAGCAGGGCGCTGACCAGCCGGCATTGCCGGAAGTCGGCGCCGATGAACGTGCTGGCGGCGAAATTCGCCCCCGTCAGCTTGCTCTGGCTGAAGGTCGAGCCGTTGAGCCGCGACCTTGTCCAGTCGGTGTTGGAGAGGTCGCAATTGTGGAACTGTGCGTCGACGCCGTCGATGGCCATGAGTTTGGCGCCCGCCATGCGGCAGCTGGTCCAGCGTGTGTCGGTCAGCGTCGAACCCCTGAGGTCGGCGTCTGAAAGCGTGCAGTCGGCGAATGTGCAGCCGCTGAAGTCGAGCCGCGACAGATCGTGGCCTGCCAGTTGCAGGCCACTGAAGGAGCGCTGCCCCTGGGCGATGAGGTCGACGAGGGCGGTGGCGGGCGGGTCGGCTGGCATGGTTTTTTCGAAACTGTCGCGTCGCGGTGTCGGCGGTTCAGCTTTTCTGCAGCGCGACGTGGACGCCAAGGCCGACGAGCACCGCACCGCCGGCGCGCTGCATCAGCCTTTGGGCGCGGCGCGACCGCTTGAGCCGGTCGGTCATCGCCCCGGCCAGCATGACGCCGACGACGTCGGCCAGGGTGAACATCGCATTGACCACGGTGCCCAGGATGAAGAACTGCAGCCAGAGCGGAAAGGCCGCTGAAGCGTCGATGAACTGTGGCAGGAAAGCCATGAAGAAGATCGCCGTCTTGGGGTTGAGCACCTCGACGGCGATGCTCTCGACGAAGGCGCGGCGGGCGGATTTCGGCGCGATGGCGGGCAGGACGCCGTCACCCTCATTCCTGGCGCGGAACATGGCGATGCCGAGCCAGACGAGATAGGCGGCACCGGCAAGCTTGACGACCAAATAGGCCAGCGGCACGGCGTGGAACAGCACCGACAGGCCGCCGGCGGCGGCTATGACGTGAACGTAGCCGCCGAGATGGATGCCGAGTGCCGCCATCAGCCCCGACCAGCGCCCGCGCGCCAGCGTCTGGGCTGCGGCATAGAGCATGGCCGGGCCCGGCATGAAGGCGAAGATCGCGGTGGTGGCGACAAAGGCGATCAACAGTTCGGCTGACGGCATGGCAGGCTCCCGTCGCACCGAAATGGCGCGACCCATGCCGGCAAATTCGCACAGGGCGCGATCGTTCGGTAGGCGAAACCCGTCTGCCAGCCCGGCCTATATTTGGTCCAGCGATCGCGAAGCGCTGTTATGCCGCACATTTGCCGGTTTTTGCTGGCTACGGCTTTCTTCACGAAGTCGTGAGAATCGCGGGCCTACACTTTCCGCGCTCACGCTCGTCCAGACGAGACCGAGTATTCACAATGTCATATTTTTCGCAGACGATCGTCGATTTTTGGCGGGCGCAGTTTCTCAACGGCGACATTCTCCACAGCGACGACAATTTTACTGTCGCCGCCGACCCTGATCTCGACGAGGACTGCCGGGTCATGGTGCTGGAGACGATCGATGGTCGGGCCATGGCGGTGGTGACGCCCGAGCTGGCGGCCAGGGTCGGCCTGCGCAAAAGGCAGGGCCTGTCCATCGCCGGCTTTCGCCACGCCCTTGATGGAGCGGGTGTGATGCTGCATGGCGCCGACCGCATCTATCATTTCACCGAGGCGGAGAAGAAGCGGCTGGCACTGGACGAGCCGGTCGCCGGGCCGAGGCGTCTGAGCGCCGAGGACGCGGCGCTGTTTTCAGGTTTCCAGGCGCAGGCGTCGGAGCAGGACCTCGATGGTGCCTCGGTCGAACTCGACCACTGGCTGGTGTTCGGTTCCTTCGAGCAGGACCGTCTTGTCTGTGCCGGCAGCATGTATCCCTGGATGAACGGTCGCGTCGCCGATCTCGGCGTGCTGACGCTCGAGCCCTACCGGGGCAAGGGCCACGCCCGCAAGGTGGTGCGTTCGATCAGCCGGCACGCCTGGGACCTGGGATATGAGCCGCAGTACCGATGCCAGCTCGACAATGCGGCGTCGATCCTGCTCGCCGGCAAGGCCGGCCTCGAGCTGTTCGGCACCTGGGAGGTGGTTTCGCCCGATTCCGCCGTCTGATCCCGGCGCCGATGCTCATACTGGCCGGCTACAGCAAGTGGACGAGCCCGGCCTGTGTCGGCTCGAGTAAAATGGCTCGCAGCCAGTGGCGGGGTCAACCATGCCAGCCTTCGGCGGCAAGCAGCCGGCGGATGACCGACACCAGCGTGTCGCGCGCCTCGCGCCTGATGGCGAAGCCGGCGACAGCGATGCCTTGGGCAGGCGCGTAATAGGCCGCGGTGCCCCAGAAGCCGAGATGCGAGTAGACCTCGGCACCGTCGACGGTGTCGACTGATATGCCGAGGCGATAGGTGGCGGCACCGTCGTGGCTGCCCTGGGAGAGCATTTCGCGCAGCGTGTCGGGACTGTCGAAGACACGGCCTTCGAACAGCGCGGCAAAGAGGGTGGCGAGGTCGCGCACCGACATCACCAACCCGCCGCCGCCATAAAGATCCATCGAGGCGCTGATCCCGGTGGCATCGACATCGCCGAAAAACTGGCGCGCCCGCGGCTCGACGTGCGCCGGCTGCGGCTCCGATATCTCCCACCAGCTCGTTGCAAGGCCGAGCCGCTCGAATCCCATCTCGCGCCGGACGGTTTCCGCAAGCGTCGTGCCCGAGATGCGCTCGATGATGTCGCCAAGCAGGATATAGCCGGTGTCGGAATAGCTGAAGCGCGTGCCCGGCTCGCTGAGCGGCGCCGAGAATTTGGCGCCGAGGCGAACCTGCTCTTCGCGCGTCCACAAATGCTGCGGCTCGCGCAGGACGGTGGCAAAGAATTCGGGGGCGTTGGTGTGGTCGACGAGCCCGCCGCTGTGGTCGAGCAGATGGCGAACGGTGATCCTGTCGGTGTTGTAGCCGGCGGCAGTCAGCAACGCGTTGAACAGCGGGTCGACCAACCGTGCGACCGGGCCGTCGAGATCGATCAGCCCGCGTTCCCAGAAGCGGAGGATGGTGGCGGCAACGAAGGTCTTTGTGTTGCTGGCGACCCGGAGCGGCGTGTCGAGCGACATCGGCCTGCCAGTTTGTTCGTCGGCCATCCCCGCGGCCGTGGCCCAGGGCCGCTCAAGGCCCTGGCCCGTGGCGTAGAGTGCCAGCGGAATCCGCTGCTCGCTGACAAGGTCGACAAGCTCTTTCCGGTTCAATCCATGTCCCCGGCGGCGACGCGGCCGCATCCTGATTCGCGGGTCAGTCTCTCCGGCGGTGCCGGCGAGGCATAGCGCCAGTTGGCGTAACAGCCTGGCCAGCCGTGTCGGCGGCGCGACGAACGTCTCTCCAGTCGGCCTGTATTCTTCGATGTGGGTTTGCTAATATGCTGTCGTTGCCAAGTTGTTCGTGGGGCGCAGGGCGCTTTATGACCGATACCGAATTGCTGGAAAGCCTCGCAAAGATTCGCAGTTACAGCGAAGCCCGTGGATTCGACTTTGCTCTCGACTGGGATCCGTCGATCCTGCTGTCGATACGCGAGGTCATCGGCTTCGTTGCTCTTTTTGGTCATCCAGGCAAAAGCTCATCGGTGCGCCTTGGCGCTTTCGAGCGATCGTCACTGGACGAGCGGACCAGAAACCTGGAGTGGCTGCTGCGCGAGGTGACTGGTCAAGAGACCGGTTCGGCGGCGGATGTGTCCGAATTGCAGCGGTTGCTGTGGGTCGCGGCAAGCAAGCTGCAGCACATCGACGACGGACTTCGCCAGTATCAGCCAGGCGCGGCAAAAGCCCTCGAGGTCCTCGTCGGGGCCGGTTATGTCGCAAGCATGCCAAAGCGTTTTCAGGATCTCCTCGATCGATCGCCCGATGTCGCCCCCGATTTCGGCGGCGACGGGGCAAATGACGGACAGCGCCCGGCCGAGGTCGCCGGTGCGGCTGAGCCGGAGCCCGTTCGAGACCCCGTTCCGACAGCCGTCCTGGTGGATGAAGGTTACGGCAAGCGGTCACAGCTCTGGCCGCTGCTGTCGCTGTCGGCCGCCGTGATCCTGCTCGCCGCGATGATCCTGGCGCCCACCCTGGGCATTAACCTGCCCCGCTTGTTTGGCGCTGAGGCAGACATTCTTCATGGCGCGGTGGTCGTCGGGCTCTGCATCATCGGCGCCGCCGTGCTGGCGGTGCGGCTGCAGGGCCTGCTTGCCGACCGGCGGGCCATCGAGAGCACTGAGCGAAGTCTCGCCACCGCCAGGCTGGAGGCTGCGCGGATTTCGCGTGGTCTCGGGTATCGTGACGCAGCATCGGGTGCGCAACGGGAGGAGGCTGAAAGCGGCTACGCCTCTCCAGGCGGCTGACCTGCTGTCATGTCCCGCTTTGCCGGACGTCCCCAGGCAGAGTTGTTGAAGGAACGGGCCGCCAGGCGGGCGGAAGTATCAGCCATTTCGGTCGAACTCGACCAGCTCGAGGCCGAGCTGAAGGTCCGCAAGGCGGAACTGCGGTCGGCTGGCCTGTGGTTGGCCGCCGACGGCACCGTCTTCGTGATCGGGATCATCGCTTCGCCTGTCACCGGCGGCCTGTCGCTGGCCATCGCCGCCTATGAGCTGCTGCGCCTGGGAATGGGCGGACTGGAAGCAGCACGGATCAGCGGTCCCGTGCGCGAGCTGCAAAGACGCATCCTCGGCTGCCTGCTGAAACTGGAGCAGGCGGGTAGGGAGATCGGCCAGATCGACCGGGAACTGGCGAGCAGGCCGAAGTCCTGAGCGAAGGCCCGGCGAGGCGGGGCCGACGGTCTTCACTCCAGCGACGGCGAACTGCCGAGCGACAGCGCCAGCTTGCGCAGCAGCCGCGCCAGTTGCGCCTGCTCGTCCCAGCTCAGGCTTTCGAGCATCAGCGTTTCCACCGCCATGTCGGCCTCGAAGGCCTCGCGGGCACGGGCAAGACCTTCCTCGGTCAATTCGACCGGCAGGCTGCGGCCGTCGCCATCGGACGCGACCTGCCTGATCAGGCCCGCCTTGACCAGCTTGACGATGCGGTTGGTGGCGCCGCCCGACGAGATCATCATCGACTTGTAGAGCTCGGTCGGACGCAGCCGGTAGGGCGGGCCCGAGCGCAGCAGCGTGAACAGCACGTCGGCCTCGCCGGTGTCGAGCCCGTAGGAGGCGAAGATCGCCTCGATCTTGGGCCGGGCGGCAAGCGTGATCCAGCGGGCGCGGCCGAGGATCGCCATGCCGCGCGTGTCGAGATGCGGCAGTTCCCTGGCCCATTGCGCCCGGCGGGCATCGATGCCGTCCTGCAGGCCGTCGCCGGCCAGTTCCCCAATATTCTCGTCGAGATGTCTTGACACTAAGATAATTCCATATTTATCTTAGTACTAAGATATCTCGGAGATGACCATGACGCAACAGGAAGTTCTTCGTTTGCCGGTGTCCTATGCCGCGCGCTCGCCGCTGATCCTGCTGGCCTTGTGCGGCCTGGTCTTCGCCACCCGCATCATGATCTCCAAGGCGGCGCTGAATGCCGGCATGCAGCCATTCCAGCTGGCGCTGGTCGCCAATGTCGGCGCCGGCATGGTGCTGCTGCCGCTGCTCGCCGCTTCCGGGCAGGGCATTCCGCGCCAGCGCAGCCACATCCTGCTCTATCTGGTGCTCGGCATCATCAGCTTCATCGTGCCGACGGTGCTCGGCTACTACATCGTCGACCGGGTCGGGCCGGCCTACACCTCGACGGTCTATTCGCTGTCGCCGCTGCTGACGATGAGCTTTGCCGCCGGCCTCGGCATCGAGCGCATGTATCTCCGGCGTTTCGCCGGCATCCTGATCGGCCTCGCCGGCATGGCGGCCCTGGTGCAGCAGCAACTGGCCGAGATCGACTTCTCGCAGACTGTCTGGGTGCTGCTCGGCATCATCGTTCCGGCCTGTGCCGCCGCCGGCAACATCATCCGCACGGCGTACTGGCCCAAGGGCTCGTCGGCGCTCGCCTTTTCCTGCGGCATCCTGTTGAGCTCGAGCCTGATGGTGGCGCTGGTGGCGCCGTTCTTCGAGGCGCCGTCGAGCTGGGTCTTTTTCGACCGCGACATCCTGTTCTGGATCGGTTGCATGGTCGCGACGTCAGCCTCGTCCTATCTGCTCAACTTCCGCCTGCAGGAGATCGGCGGGCCGGTGTTCTTCAGCCAGCTCGGCTATTGGGGCACCGGCTTCGGTGTGGTGCTGGCGGCCATGCTGTTCAACGACGTGCTGACTGTGCTGTCGGTCGCAGGTCTGGCGGCGATCATCGCCGGCGGCGTGCTGGCCAACCGCAAGCGCGCCTGATCAATCAAACTTCAACGAGGAGAACGACATGTCCTTCCAGGCCTATCTCGACACCATCAAGACCAGGACCGGCAAGGGGCCGGAGGACCTGCTCGCGCTCGCCGACGGCAAGGGCTTTTCGCAAGGCGGCAAGCTGAAGCCCGGCGTCAAGGCCGGGCAGATCATCGAATGGCTGGGCGCCGACTTTGGCCTCGGCCACGGCCATTCGATGGCGGTCTATGCGCTTTTGAGCGGCAAGAAGCAGGTCGGCGACAAGTAGCTGTTGCCGTCTGCTGGACATGCGTCTTGGCTGCGACATCAGGCATCCGGGCGCAGGCGGAACCTGCGCCCGGCCGGCACTATCCCTTTTTGTTCAGTTGCTCGACGCTTTCCTTCGTGTTGGCGATGATATGCTCGAGCTTTTCGTGCATGGCACGCCCGGCCTGTTCGGCCTTCGCCACCACGTCGGAGCCGTCGACCCGGACATGCTGGCCAGATTTCACGACCAGGACGCCGTCGACGATGACGGTGTCGACGTTGCGCGCGCCTCCCGAGAAGACCAGGGAGAAATACGGATCGATGACCGGCGCGATGTTGAGGTCGGTCTTGCGGACCAGAATGATGTCGGCCTTCTTGCCCGGCGTCAGCGAGCCGATCTCTCGATCGAGGCCAAGGGCCCTGGCGCCTCCGAGCGTAGCGATTTCAAGGATCCGTTTCGGCTCGAGCGCCCGGTCGACGTCGGCACGCTGCTTGTGGGACCATTGCAGCGCCCGCATGACGGTGAAGAAGTCGGCGGTGGCCATCGCACTCGACGCGTCGACGGACAGGCTGAGGCTCGCGCCCAACTGCTCGAGCTCGGCGAACTGGATGTAGCCATTCCTGACCGTCGAGTAGGGGATTTCGATCGCTGGCGACATCGAGAACTGCACGTTCTTGGCGACGAGCGTGTTGCGCTCTGCTTCGGTCAGTCCCTGGGTATGGATGAAGAGGATATGGGGGCCGAGCAAGTCGTGCTTGTCCATGAAGGCGACCAGCCCGTGGGCGGTATTGCCGTAGTGGAGCGAAACTGGCAATCCGAGCTCTTTTGCAAACCGTGCTTCTGCGACGAACTTGTCGTCGTCGCCGCCGCTTTTCAGGATGTCCGGGGCGGGCGTCTGGAGGTTGACGCCGACCGTGATGAGGGGGTGTCCCGTGGCCCACTGCTTGCGCACCGCTTCGACGCCGGTGGTGTCGAGGCGTTCCCCGCGGCCCGGCGTTCCATAGGAGTATCGTGTGCGGACTCCGAGATCGATCGAGGCGCGTATCTCGGCGTTGGCGTGCTCGACCGAGCGGGTGTTGTGGCTGAAGTTGTTGATACAGGTGGTGCCGGAGAGAAGCGCTTCCAGAAGCCCGAACCTCGCCGAGGCGGACGCGTCGTCCGGCGTGCACAGCGGGGCTGCCCTATTGGTCGTCGGGAAGTAACCCCGGACAGGATCGTCGCCTCTTATCGAACCGCGCAGGAAGGCGTTCCAGAGATGGGAATGTGTGTCGATGAAGCCAGGCATGACGATCATGTCGGTGGCATCGACTGCCTCGATCCCCGCAATACTCAGTTTCTCGCCGACCGCAACGATCCGGCCATCCTTGACGTGAACCTCGCCGCTGGCGAAATCACCAACGTCCCCATCCATGGACAGGATGTGACCGGCGCGAATGACGAACTCGTTGCCCAATGCCGGATTTCCGGCTGCAGCGCCCTTGGTCTGCGCACTGCTGCCGACGGGCGCGGCAGCGGCGGCGCCCATGGCCAGCGTTGCCTTCAGAAACCCACGACGGCCGATCTTCAATGCAGGTGCTCCGCTATCCGTGGAACCGGAATGGCTCATAAAGTTCCTCCCAATCAGCACTCAAATTATTTTGAGCTTAAATTTTTTAAGTCTAAAATAACCTAGCGTCAATGCAGGTGTCCCTGCGCTATGGAGAGGCTCATGAGGTGGCCGAACAGGCTCGCGGCAGGCTGCGGGGTGCCATGCCAGCCCTCTCATTTCCACGTCGGTTCGGCCAGCACCGCCGCAACGAAATCGCGCAGGCCGGCGGCGACAAAATCCTCGACCCGCCCCTGCGGGTCGAAACCCCACCACAACAGCGAGCCTTGCCACTGCGAGGCCATCAACAGGCCGATGCCCATGGGCGCTGCGGCAACAGCTGTGAAGCGCTCGTCGAGGGCGGCCGACAGTGCCGCCTTCCAGGCAGCGCCGCGCGCCCTGAGCACGGGATCGCGCAGATCCTCGCGCAGCACCAAGAGACCTTCGGCATAGGTTTCGATGCCGCCATAATCCGACAGGCCGACAAGCAAGGCGATTGCACCCTCGGGCGTTTTCGGCGTCGAGGCGGCGAGCGCCGCCGTCTTGGCGTCGAGCCCGTTCCAGGCATGCAGAAGCGTTGCCTGCTTGAGCCTGGCTTTGGTCCCGAAGCGCTGCACCAATGTCGCCGGCGACAGGCCGCAGGCGCGCCCCAGGCTTTCGAAGGTCAGCGCATCGGGGCCATGCTCATGCAGCAGCCGCGAGGCGGCGACCAGGACCTCTTCGTCGGACAGGGTTTTACGGCGGGGCATCTTGACCTTTATTTATAAACGAATATTCATTTATATATCGCTTCGAAGCCGATGACCAGCCTGCGAAAGAAACACTCTCGGGAGAGATCGATGACACTGCAAGGAAAAGTAGCGCTCGTTGCCGGCGGCAGCCGCGGCGCGGGCAGGGGCATTGCCACGGAACTGGGCGCGGCCGGCGCCACCGTCTACGTCACCGGGCGGACGACGCGCGACCACCAGTCCGAATACCAGCGGCCGGAGACGATCGAGGAGACGGCGGAGGCCATCGAGGCGCTTGGCGGCACGGGCATTGCGGTGCGCGTCGACCACCTCGTTTCCGACGAGGTGCGTGATCTCGTCGCGCGCATCCGCAAGGAACAGGGTCGTCTTGACATCCTGGTCAACGACATCTGGGGCGGCGAAAAACTGTTCGAGTGGAACAAGCCGGTGTGGGACCACAATCTCGACAACGGTCTCAGGATGCTGAGGCTGTCGATCGACACCCATCTGATCACCGCCCATCACGCGCTGCCGCTGATGATCGAAAAGCCCGGCGGGCTCCTGGTCGAGGTCACTGACGGCACCGCCGAATACAATGCGGTGAACTATCGCCTGTCACCCTTCTACGACCTGTGCAAAGCGGCGGTGCTGCGCATGGCCTGGGCGCATGCCAAGGATCTTGCCCCGCATGGCGCGACCTCGGTGGCGATCACGCCGGGCTGGCTGCGCTCGGAA
Organism: Aminobacter ciceronei; assembly: GCF_014138625.1. GTDB lineage: Bacteria > Pseudomonadota > Alphaproteobacteria > Rhizobiales > Rhizobiaceae > Aminobacter > Aminobacter ciceronei. The sequence continues at coordinate 128,798 of NZ_JACJHY010000013.1, read as the reverse complement.
ATGATGCTGGAGCATTTCGGGGTCACCGAAGCCAACTGGCGCGACGCGCTTGAAAACGTCCCGCATTTCGCCATTTCCGAGACGCCGCGCTTCGTCGGCCGTGCGGTCGCGGCCCTTGCGACCGACCCCGATGTGGCGCGCTGGAACGGCCAGTCGCTGTCGAGCGGTGGCCTGGCGCAGATCTATGGCTTCACCGACCTCGACAACTCCCGGCCCAACGCCTGGCCTTACGTCGTCGAGGTGCAGGATGCCGGCAAGCCGGCCGACACGACAGGTTATCGCTGAACGCGACAACGCGTCTGCAGCCGGGTCTCCGCCAGTCCCCGAGATGCCGATGGCATGGCGGAGATCGGCCGGCGGCGTTTTTCATCGCCTCGCCTGTTGGAGGGCCACGCTTCCGCGGCTGGTGAGCGGGTAGGCCAGGAATTTTCGCACGGGGCCGGCCTTGACCATATCCCCCCCAGGGGGATAGCAATTAGGCATGACGGAACATGCTCATCCCCACACCTCCCATCCCGACACCATCAAGCGGCTGAAGCGGGCCGAGGGCCATCTGCGCGGCATCATCGCCATGATCGAGGCGGGCCGGCCGTGCCTCGACATCGCCCAGCAGCTTCATGCCGTGGAAAAAGCCGTCGGCCAGGCCAAGCGCACTTTGATCCAGGATCATCTCGACCATTGCCTGGAGGACGCGGTCGGAAGCCTGCCGCGCGCGCAGCGCCAATCGATCGACGACTTCAAGGAAATCACCAAGTACCTCTGAGCAGGCCGCCGGCTATGCGCCGGTCGCCGTGCTGTCCCAGAGTGCCTGATACCGCCAGAGCCCGACCATGCTTCAGATCCTGTCCAACCGAACCTACCGGCATCTCTTTGCCGCACAGCTGATCGCGCTGATCGGCACCGGCCTCGCCACCGTGGCGCTCGGGCTTTTGGCCTATGAGCTGGCCGGACCCGATGCGGGTGTCGTTCTCGGCACTGCGCTGGCGATCAAGATGATCGCCTTCGTCCTCGTCGCACCTGTTGCCGCAGCCTTCGCCGAGCGGCTGCCCAGGCGTTCGATGCTTGTCTGCCTCGATCTTGTGCGCGCGGCGGTGGTGCTGCTTCTGCCCTTCGTCACCGAGGTCTGGCAGGTCTATGTGCTGATCTTCGTGCTGCAGTCGGCCTCCGCCGGCTTCACCCCGGCATTCCAGGCGACCATCCCCGACGTGTTGCCCGAGGAGAAGGACTATACGCGAGCGCTGTCCCTGACCCGGCTTGCCTATGATCTGGAGAGCCTTGTCAGCCCCATACTGGCTGCGGCGCTGCTGACGGTGGTCAGCTTCCACGAGCTGTTCGCCGGCACGGTCATCGGTTTCCTCGCCTCCGCTGCACTTGTCGTCTCGGTGACGCTGCCGAGCCCGAAACCGTCTGTGCCGCGAGGCATCTATGAGCGCACCACCAGGGGCCTGAAGATCTATCTGGCGACGCCGCGGCTGCAGGGCCTGCTGGCGGTGAGCATGGCGGTGGCGGCGTCGGGCGCGATGGTGATCGTCAACACCGTCGTCATCGTGCAGGGCGAGTATGGCCTGACGCAGAAGGCGACCGCAGTGGCGCTCGCCGCCTATGGCGCCGGCTCGATGACGGCGGCGCTGATGCTGCCCAGAATCCTCGACAAGGTGCCGGACCGCTCGATCATGCTGGCGGGCATTTCCCTTTTGGCTGTTGGGCTTGTTTCCGGCACGCTGGTGCAGGGTTTTGCCGCGCTCTTGCCGCTGTGGTTCCTGCTCGGCCTCGGCTATTCGATGGCGCAGACGCCGGCGGGCCGGCTGCTCAGGCGCTCGTCGCACGCCGAGGACAGGCCGGCGCTGTTTGCCGCGCAGTTCGCGCTGTCGCATGCCTGCTGGCTCATCACCTATCCGCTGGCCGGCTGGCTCGGCGTCTCGGTCGGCCTGCCCATGACCTTCGTCATCATGGCCGGCATCACGGCTGCTGCGGTCGCCACTGCCCTGGCGCTGTGGCCGTCGTCGGACCCCGAAATCGTCGACCATCACCATCACGGCCTCGCCGATGACGACCCGCATTGGACCGAGGGCGGACATCGTCATGGCCACCGCCATGCCCATGGTTTCGTCATCGATAAGCTGCACCAGCAATGGCCGCGCCATGGCTGACAAGGCCACGGCCGACGTGACATTGCAGATCTGACACGGCTGTCGCGTCAAGCGCTCGTGCCGCAGTGACTTTGCGGCGGCATTGTGGCATGGCGCTGACATGAAGGGGATGCGGCTCATCTTGCGGGACAGGCTGTCGGCTGGCGTCATCGCCGGCATGATCGCCTTCATGCTGCTGTTCCAGGCGCTGCTTTCGGGCGCTGCTTCCGGCGCCATGGCCGCGTCCGCCGCCGACCCGCTCGGCGTCATCTGCACCATGGACGGCATGGGCCCGGCCGGCGGCGACACCAGGCCCGCCCGCAGCCCGGCCGACTGTCCCTGCGGCACGCTCTGCCAGCTTGCGGCTGCGACGACGCCCGGCCTGCCGGGCGAGCAGCTTGCCTTCATCCTCGAGCGGCCCGAAGCGCAAGGCACCGTCCTTGCCGAACCAGGGCAGCCTGCGCCCCAGGGCCAACGCGGCCTGATCGCCGAGGCGAGGGCGCCTCCGTCTGTCTCCGTCTGACGTCGAACCCTGCGGGCCGCTAGGCCCGTGCTTCCACGCTATGGAGACAACAATGTCCGATATGACCCTCGGACGGGAGAACGCCGTCGCGCGCTCCGCGTCCAACCTTTACCGCGCCGTCTGGCGCTGGCACTTCTATGCCGGGCTGATGGTGCTGCCCTTCATGATCACGCTCGCCGTCACTGGCGCGCTCTATCTGTTCAAGGACGAGATCGACACATCAGTCTACTCCGACCTCAAGCGCGTGACCGTCGCACAGACCAAGGTCACGCCCGAGGTCATGGTCGACGCAGCCCTTGCCAACTATCCCGGCACGGCGGTGAAATATCTCGACCCGGCAACGCCTGGGAGTTCGGCCGAAATCACTGTCGCATCAGCCGATTTCGGCAAGCTCGCCGTCTATGTGAACCCTTATGACGGGTCGGTGCTGGGCGCCTTGCCCGATCGCGGCACCATCATGTGGACCATCCGCTACCTGCACAGCCTGAAATATTTCGGCGACGGCGCGCGCATGGTGATCGAACTTGCCGGCGGCTGGTCGATCCTGCTTGTTGGCACCGGCATCTATCTCTGGTGGCCGCGCGGCAAGAAGGGCGGCGTCGTTTCGGTGCGCGGCAAGCCCAGGAACCGCATGTTCTGGCGCGACCTGCATGCGGTGACCGGCCTGTTCGCAGGCGTCTTCATCGTCTTCCTGGCGATAACAGGCATGCCCTGGTCGGGCGTCTGGGGCGAAAAGGTCAATGAATGGGCCAATGGCAGCAATTTCGGCTACCCCTCCGGTGTGCGCGTCGACGTGCCGATGTCGGGCGAACATCTCGACCATGTCGCCAAGACGTCGTGGTCGCTGGAGCAGGCCAGGCTGCCGGAATCGTCTGCTGCCGCGGGCACGCCGATCGGGCTGAACAAGGCTGTCGAGACCTTCGACAGGCTGGGGCTGCATCGCGGCTATACGGTGGCGATCCCAGGAAAGCCGGCCGGCGTCTACACCGGCTCGGTCTATCCGGATGCTGCCAGCCAGCAGAGGGTGATCCATCTCGACCAGTATAGCGGCGAGCCGCTGATCGATATGGGTTTTGCCGATTACGGCCTCGGCGGCAAATGGATGGAGTGGGGCATCTCGGTGCATATGGGCCAGGAGTTCGGGCTGGTCACCCAGCTCGTGCTGCTGGCCGCCTGCCTCGGCATCGTGCTGCTTGCGGTGTCTGCCGGGGTGATGTGGTGGAAGCGCCGTCCCGCCGGCTCGCTCGGCGTGCCGCCGCTGCCTGAGGACACGAGAGTGTTCCGCGGTCTGATCGCCATCCTTGCCTTGGGCGGCATCGCCTTTCCGCTCGTCGGCATCTCGCTTTTGGTGATGCTCGTGCTCGACTGGGCCGGAACGCGGGTGATGCGACCACGCTTCGCCTGACATGCTTTGCCTGGCAGGGGGGCGGCCGCCGCTTGATCGGCGGCGGCCGCCTTGGCGCAGCTCAGTCGTCGGGCTAAGCTCACGCGCCGGCGTCATCGGCCGGGAGCAAGCGAGGACCAACATGCGGAGAGCATTTCTGGCAGCACTGCTGACGCTGACCATCGCCACGCCTGTGATGGCGACCTCAGGGCCGGGCTGCCTTGTGGTGGTCAATGTCGCTGGCAATGATGCGCTCAACATGCGGGCGCGGCCCTCGGCCAATGCCCGCATCGTCGACGTGCTGCCGCCTGAGACGCACGGCATCATCCATCTCGACGCCGCCTGCCGGCCGGCGAGCGCCCCTTGGGCGAGCCGCTGGTGCCCGGTCACCCATTACAATGGCGACCGCACCACCAAGGGCTGGGTCAAGGCGCGTTTTGTCCGCGACAGCGACTGCCCGTAAGGCTCGAACGGCTTTCGCCAGCAAGCTGGACCAACCGGCTTTGCTTGACCCGTGGCCTGTCCTGGGGCACTGACGCCGTCCCGAAAAAGCCCTCGATCCAGGACTGGCCCAAGACCGGGATCGGTCCAAGGTCAAGGCTGGGCCAAGACAAGAACAGGCAAGACAATGACAACCGGCAAGCATGGCGGCCATGCAGGCATCGCCTTTGCGCTCATCGTGACAAGCACCGTGCTCGGCATCGCCGGCACCGACCTCGTGCTGCCGGCCGTGCCTGGCTTGCCCGAGGTGCTGGGCGGCACCTATGCCCAGGCGCAATTCGTGCTGGCGGCCTTCGTCACCGGCGCTGCAGTTGGCCTGCTGGCCTTCGGCACGCTCGGCGCGCGTTATGACCAGCGCCGCTTGCTGGTCGGCTCGCTTGTCGCCTATGGCCTGGTCTCGGCGCTGGCCGGCTTCAGCACCTCGCTCGACATGCTGATCGGCCTGCGCTTCCTGCAAGGGGCGGCGGGATCGGCCGCGGCGGTGTTCGCACCGGGCATGATCCGCGCGCTCTATGGCGACGAGCGCGCCATAGGCAAGCTCGGCCTGCTCGGAAGCATCGAATCGCTGACCCCTGCCTTGGCGCCGGTAGCCGGTGTCTGGCTGTTGTCGGTCGCCGGCTGGAATGCCTCGTTCGAGGTCATCGCCGCACTCGCGCTGCTGCTTGCCGCGGCCGTCGCCACGCTTGGGCGGCACCTGCCCGCTGTCGTCAGCGGCCGCCGCAGCGGCGGCTATGCCCATCTGCTGCGCAACGCCACCTTCCTGCGCTATGCGGTGAGCCATGCCTTCACCCTGGGGGCTCTTCTGGTGATCGTCTTTGCCGCACCGACGGTGTTCGTCGCGGCCCTTGGCGCAGGGCTCAGCGATTTCATCGCCATGCAGCTGACCGGCATCGCCACCTTCATCGTTGCCGCCAATGCCACCGGCAGGCTGACGGCGCGTTTCGGCGCCGAACGGATGATCTGGTTCGGCACTGCACTTTCAGCCCTCGGCGGCGTGGCGATGCTCGCCTATGCGCTGATCGGCGGGGCGAGCACGCTGGTGGTGACCGCACTGTTCGTGCCGTTCAACTTCGGCCTCGGCTTCCGTGGTCCGCCCGGCTTCCACCGCGCGGTGGTTGCCGCGCATGGTGACGATGCCCGCGGCGCAGCCCTCGTGGTTGTCGCCATCCTCGGCACGACGGCGGCCGGCACGGCAGTCGTCGCGCCCTTCATCACGCTTGGCCTGTTGCCGCTGGCGCTCGCCGCAGCGGCACTGGTGTTGGGCGCGTTGCTGCTGCTGGCACTGATCCCGCCGCTGCCCGAGCGCTGAGCCGCCGGGCCTGGTTCCGGCCAACCGTCTTGGCCAGCCATAGTTCTTGATTTCGTCGCTCAACCGGCTGATGGTCCGGCCATGGAGTGGCGCGACGAAGGAATCATCCTCGGCACCCGCAGGCATGGCGAAACCTCCGCCGTGCTGGAGGTGATGACGCGCGCCCATGGCCGGCATCTCGGCCTGGTGCGCGGCGGCCGCTCGCGCAAGCAGCAGCCGGTGCTGCAGGCCGGCAACCGCGTCGAGCTGATCTGGCGCGCCCGCCTCGACGAACATCTCGGCACCTTCCAGGCCGAGCCGATCGAGCTCAACGCAGCCAGGCTGATCGACAGCGCGGTTGCCGTCTATGCGCTGCAGACACTCGCCGCCCATCTCCGGCTGTTGCCCGAGCGCGACCCGCATGCCGGCCTCTACGAGACGCTGGCGATCCTGATCGAACATCTGAGCGATGCCGACGCCGTCGGCGAACTCGTCGTGCGCTTCGAGCTGCTGGTGCTCGATGAACTCGGCTTCGGCCTCGATCTCACCGAATGCGCCGCCACCGGCGCGCTCGAGGAGCTGACCTATGTCTCGCCGAAGTCGGGCCGCGCGGTGTCGCGCGCCGCCGGCGAGCCATGGCGCGACAAGCTGCTGCCGCTGCCACATTTCCTGCAGCGCGGGGCGCGGCAGGGCGCCGACCTCAAGGCCATCGAGGATGCCTTCCGGCTGTCGAGCTTCTTCTTTGCCCGCCATGTCTACGAGCCGCGCGGCATCGAGCCGCCGGATGCGCGCGGCGGGCTTCTGACGGCGCTGCGGAAATTCCACGCCGCCCGAGCCATCTCGCCCGGCGCGATTTCCCATGGAGACACTGCCGCATGAGCGAAGTCGAACTGTTCCCCGGCCTGGTGTCTCCGCTTGGCCTGGGCACGATCCCGCATGAGGACGTGCATCTCTATTCCGGCACCGAGCTTTTGCAGCGCGTCGTCGACGGGCTCTACCCCGCGCCGCCGATCGCGGCTGCGATGAATTTCGGCCTGACCGAGGTCGAAACGGGCCGCGCGGTGTTTCGTGGGCTGCCAGGCGACCGCCATCTCAACCCGCTCGGCACGGTGCATGGCGGCTGGGCCGCGACCTTGCTCGATTCGGCGCTGGGCTGCGCCGTGCACAGCACGCTGGACAAGGGCGAGGCCTACACGACTGTCGAGTTCAAGGTGAACCTGACCCGGCCGATCACGCCGAAAACCGGTGAAGTGGTCTGCGAGGGCAGGGTGATCCACAAGGGCCGCACGCTTGCCGTGTCGGAAGCGACGCTGAAGGACAAGGACGGCAAGCTGCTCGCCTTCGGCACCGAAACATGTTCGATCTTTCCGGTCGCCAATCTGGCGGCGCGGTAAGCCGGCCAATCTGAGGGGGAACGGCCATGCTTGAGAGCCTGTTGGGCGTCATCGCCATCGTGGCGCTGTTCATCATCATTTCGAAGCAGCAGAGCCGGCTCGGCCTGCTCGAGCGCGAGTTGGGCGCGCTGCGCTCGCTGGTGCTGTCGGGCGCCGCACCGGCGCCTGCCGCCAAAGCGGCGGAGGCCAGGCCGGCGGAGGTCAGGCCGGCGGAGGTCGCGGCCGAGACGGTGAGCGAGGTGCCCGAGGCGCCGGCGGCGGCTGAACAGCCCACCGCGGCAGCGGCGCCGGAAACGATACCGGAGACAGCCCCTGCCGAAGAGCTTCCCGTGGCGGCGAATGTCGAGGCGGATGCGGCAGCTTCCGGGCCGTGGGCGGCCGCTCGCGCCGCGCCGGCACAGGCAGCCGCGCGTGCTGCGCCCGACATTGAAACAACGCTCGGCACCCGCTGGGCGGTGTGGGTCGGCGGCCTGGCGCTGGCCTTCGGCGCCGTGTTCCTGATCAAGGTTTCCATCGAATCCGGCATCTTCGGTCCCGGCCTGCGCTTGAGCATGGCCGCACTGCTCGGACTGGTGCTTGTCGGCGGCGGCGAATTCATCCGCCGCACCGGCTACCGCGTGCCGATCCAGAATGGCTCCAATGCCTATATTCCGGCGATCCTGACGGCGGCGGGCGCCTTCACCCTGTTCGGCACCATCTATGCCGCGCATGGCATTTACGGCTTCATCGGCGCCGGCCCGGCCTTCGTGCTTCTGGGCATCGTCGGTGTCGCGACGATTGCCGCGGCCCTTGCCCACGGCCAGGCGCTGGCCGGGCTCGGCCTTCTCGGCTCGATGGTGACGCCGGTGCTGGTGGCATCTACGGCGCCGAGCTACTGGGCGCTGTTCGGCTATCTCGCCATCGTCCTGGTGGCGACATCAGCCGTTGCCCGTATCCGCCGCTGGTCGCTTTTGATGGGCGCTGCCTTCATCGGCACCGGCCTGTGGACGCTGCTCTATCTCGCCGACGCCCCGCTGGCGAGCTTCGCCGTCGTGCTGTTCATCAGCGCGGTGACGCTGGGCGCGCTTGCGTTTGTGTGGCTCGGCCGCGACGAGGAGCCATCGGCGCTCGACTGGCCGTCCATGGTGCCGGCCTTTTTCGTCGCCGTGACCGCCGTCGTGCTGTTCATCCACCCGACCTATGCCTCGCTTGGCGGACCGCTGCGCGGCACCATCCTTCTGGTCGGCATGCTGGCGGTGGCGCTGTATCGCCCGCAAGCCTTGTCCTTGCTGTTTGCCGCAGGCATCGCCTCGGTGCTGGTCTATCTGCGCAACGCGCTGGGCGGCACCTTCGACCTCGACCTGCCGATCGGCGCGCTGACCGTCGAGGGGCTGCCGATCGAGGTCGCCGGCTCGTCGCTGACGCCGATCGGCTGGCTGCTCGGGCTGGTCTTTGCAGCGGCCGGCCTGTGGAACGCACGGCGCGAGGTCGTAGCAGCTCCTTGGCGTGCGGCGTCCTGGGCCGGCTGGGGCGTTGCCGTGCCGCTGGCGGTGCTGTTCTCGCTCTGGCTCGCTTATGGCAATCCCGACCGCGATCTCCTGCGCGCGCTTCTCGCCGTTGCCATGGTTGCCGCCTTCGTTGCCGGCGGCGAATGGATCGCCCGCAGCGAGCAGCCGCCGCTGGCCGGAGGGCATGCCGTGTCCTTCGCCCTTGGCGGGGCAGGGGTGTCGCTGCTGCTCGCCCTGCATATGGGTTTCGGCTCGGGCTGGACGACGGTGCTGCTGGGGGCTGCCGCCGCACTGCCGGCGCTGGCGACCAGGCAGCGCTCCTATCCGGTGCTCGGCTGGCTGAGCGTGGCTGCGGCCGTTGCCGTGCTGGCGCGCATCGCCTTCGACCCGACCATCGTTGGCGCCGACGTGCTGGGTACCACGCCTGTGTTCAACTGGATCCTGCCGGGCTATGGCATCCCGGCGGCAGCCTTCGGTTTTGCCGCCTGGCAACTGGCGCGCACCACCAATGGCCGGCCGCGGCTGGTGATGGAGGCGGTGGCGGCATTGTTTGCGCTTTTGACGCTGGCGATGCTGGTGCGTCACGCGATGAATGGCGGCGTCATCACCTCCGACGTGCCGACGCTGGCCGAACAGGCGATCTACACGCTGATCGCGCTTGGCGGTGGCGCGATGCTGGTGGCGCTCGACATGCGCTCGCCGAGCCCGGTGCTGCGCTACGGCTCGCTCGGCATCGGCGTCGTGTCGGTGCTGTCGATCGTCGGCCAGCACTTCCTGGTGCTCAATCCGCTGTTCACCAACGAAAACACCGGCACCATCGTCTTCTTCAACCTGTTGTTCCTCGCCTATCTGCTGCCGGCGGCCGCCGCTGCCGGCCTCGCGCTCTATGCCCGCAACAAGCGGCCGCACTGGTATTCGGCGATGCTGGCGCTGGTCGCGGCCCTGCTGGTCTTTGCCTATGCCACGCTGTCGGTCCGGCGGCTGTTCCAGGGCGAGCATATCGGCATGTGGGCCGGGCTCGGTCAGGTCGAGACCTACAGCTATTCGGCGCTGTGGCTGGTCATGGGCGTCGGTCTCCTTGTCGCCGGGGTGACGCTGAAGTCGCAGGTCCTGCGCATTGCTTCGGCGGCGCTGATCTCGATCGCGGTGGCCAAGGTCTTTTTGTTCGACATGTCCGAACTGGAAGGCGTGCTGCGGGCGCTGTCCTTCATCGGCCTGGGCGGCGTGCTGATCGGCATCGGCCTGTTCTACCAGCGCCTGCTGACGCGGGCGGCACGCTGAACCTGTCGGGCCGGCGTGTCAGCGCCGGCCTCGCTTCCAGCGAGCCAATCTTCACGACGCGTTGCCTTCAGCTGCGGTTCGGTTGATCCCGGGCCGCCGCCTGTCCGCGCGTGTCAGCCCAAGAAAGGCTTAATGAAGATTACCGAAAGGTTACCGCTAAATAATTGATTTTATTATATTCGATGCAATGTTGCTGCAATGCAGAAGGCTCAGGTTGCGCTCGCAACCAATGATATGGTGCACGGGACTTGGCCGGCGGGTTCTCCCCCCGTTGCCGCTGCGTCGAGGCCCCGTCAACGGGCTGCGAGGCTTTTGCTTCGCAGCCCCACGCAAATGTCGGAGCAAGATCTATCATGTCCACGCGAAATCTGTTTTTCGTCGTATTCGCGGGCCTCGCGCCTTTCGCCATGCCTGCAATGGCCGCTGACATCGCCCAGAACTATGAGGCGCCGCAGGACTTTTCCAACCAGGCCTATGACTGGTCGGGCACCTATGCCGGCGTCCATCTCGGCTCGGCCTCCTCGGGCTTCCCGAACCCGTTTGCCGACAAGAGCGGCTGGCAGCTCGGCGGCCAGGTCGGCACCAACTTCCAGTCCGGCTCGATGGTCTATGGCGCCGAGCTTGAAGGCAGCTACTCCAAGGGTTCGAAATACAATCTCGGCGGCGGCGCCGAATTGCAGCGCACCTGGAACGGTGCGGCCAAGGTCCGCGCCGGTGTCGCGCTTGACCGCACGCTGGTCTACGGCACGGCCGGCTACTCGATGGCCAAGTTCAAGGGCAAGGGCAACGTCATATCAGACGACAAATGGGAAGGCGGCTACCTCGTCGGCGGCGGTATCGAACAGGCCTTCGACGGCGGCCTCAGGGCGCGTGTCGAGTACAACTACGTCAACTATGGCGACGTCAACGCCGTGGTCAAGGGCGGCGGAAAACGCAGCGAAGACCTCGCCAGCCACAGCGTCAAGCTCGGCCTGAACTACGGCTTCTAAGGAAGGAAACCCGAAGACCGTTACCGGTCCTCGGGATGGATCTTGCGCCGGTTGAAGGTGCTGCCGCGTCCCACGCCTCCAGAGGGGGACGCAAGGCGCCGACAACGCTGACCCACCACATCGAAGACAGGCCCAGCTCCCATTCGGCCTGTTTTCGATGACCGGGCCAGGCCCGGAAAGGATGTCTCATGTCCGTGTCACGGATTCTGGCTTGCGCGATTGCCGCCAGCCTGCTCACAAGCTTGCCGGCGCAGGCCGCCGGCAGCCTGCCCACAAGCCTGCCGGCGCAGGCCGGCGGCAGCCTGCCCACAAGCCTGCCGGCCCAGGCCGGCGGCAGCCTGCCCACAAGCCTGCCGGCACAGGCCGGCGGCAGCTACACCGGCAACGCGCCGGTGCTGCTGGTCGGTGGCGGCTATTGGGACGACGATGACGACATCGACTGCGACTGGCCGCGTGACCGCTACGAGCGCCGCCAATGCGAGCGCTGGCGCGACAGGCAGGATCGCCGCGACCGCCACAAGCGCGACAAGGACACCGAAGCCGCCATCGGCCTCGGCATCCTCGGCCTCGCCGTCGGCGCGATCGTCGCCGGATCGGTGGCCGAGCAGAATTCCCGGGATCGCCAGCGCGACCAGTGGAGCGGCCCGTGCCACCGGCGCTACGGCTACGACCGCCGCAGCAACACCTTCATCGGCGAGGGCGGCCGGCGCTTCTACTGTCGATAAGGGCCGGCAGTCGCGTGGTGACCTTGAATGAATATGCAAAATGGGATATCTGAATATCTTCAAGGAATATTCAGATGCCGCTCTACATCAGAGACAATGAAGTCGATGCCCTGGCTGCCGAGCTGCAGGCGGTCTCGGGTGCCGTAAGCAAGACTGAGGCGGTGCGCACAGCACTTCTGCATGAACTTGCGCGCAACCGCGCCAAGGTGCCGCTGCGCGACCGGTTGGCCAAATTGCAGGCCAGGGCTGCCGGCATCGGCCTGCCCAACAGCGATTTCGACATGAAGAAATTCAGCGACGAGATGTGGGACGGCGAATGATGTTCGTCGATGCGTCGGTCATCGTCGCCATACTGAACCAGGAAGCCGGCTGGGAAGAGCTGGTCAAGCGGCTGGGCGACCTGCCCAGCGCCTTTCATGTTTCGCCACTTGTTCGCTTCGAGGCGGTGATGGCCTTGGCTCGCGCTGCCGCCGAGCCTACGGGACGGAAGCCGACGCCCGACCTCGTCGAGCGGGCGCGTGAACTGGTCGATGACTTCATTGTCGAGATCGGGGCGCTGGACATGGCGATCTCAGGCGATGTCGGTTCGCTCGCCATCGATGCCGGCATGCGCTACGGCAAGGCGGTAGGCCATCCGGCCGACCTCAATTTCGGCGACTGTTTTGCCTATGCCTGCGCCATCTCGCTCGGTGCCGGACTGCTCTACAAGGGCAACGACTTTTCCAGGACCGATCTGGCCTGACCGATCTTGCCTAGCCAAGTTGGCCTGACGCGGGTCGCCAGGCCAATGGGCAGATCACTCCGCCGGGGCCAGCACCGCCGGCCGCGCGACCGGGCGTTCCTTGATCGGCCAGTGCACGGCGGCGGCAAACAGGCCAAGGATCACACCGAGCCACCAGACCGGGTCGTAGGACCCGAAATGGTCGTAGAGATAGCCGCCGAGCCAGACGCCGAGGAATGAGCCGATCTGGTGCGAGAAGAAGACGATGCCGCCGAGCATGCCGAGATGGCGGGTGCCGAACATGATGGCGACAAGGCCGTTTGTCGGCGGCACCGTCGACAGCCACAACAGGCCCATGATGATGGCGAAGACGACGACTGATGTCGGCGTCTGCGGCAGCAGCAGGAAGGCGGTCACCAGCGCCGAGCGAGCGAGATAGATCCAGGCGAGGAAATGCGGCTTGGAGTATTTCTGGCCGATGACGCCGGAGGCGAGCGAGCCGATGACGTTGAAGAAGCCGATCAGCGCCAGCGCGATCACGGCGTAACGCGCATCGATGCCGATGTCCCTGATATAGGCCGGGAAATGGGCGGTGATGAAGGCGACCTGGAAACCGCAGACGAAGAAGCCGGAGACCAGCAGAAGGTAGCTTCTGTGGCCGAAGGCTTCCGACAGCGCCTGACCGAGCGTCTGCTCGACCTCCGCCTGCGAGACCTTGCCGGAGCGCGAATTGCCGACAAGCGGGATCGCCAGCACCGGGATCACCAGCATGGCGATCGACATGTAGACCAGCGTGTCGGACCAGCCATAGGCGTCGATCAGGCCCTGGCTGATCGGGGCGAAGATGAACATGCCGGCGGAACCGGCGGCGGTGCCGATGCCGAACACGATCGAGCGGTTCTGCGGGTTGGTGTTGCGGGCGAAGGCGGCCAGCACGATGCTGAACGAGCCGGCGGCAACACCGAGGCCGACGAGCACGCCGCCGCCAAGATGCAGCATGCCGGCGCTGTCGGCATGAGCCATCAGATAGAGGCCGAGCGCATAAAGCACGGCACCCAGCGTCAGCACGCGCCAGCTGCCGAAACGGTCGGCGATGGCGCCGAAGATCGGCTGGCCGAGGCCCCAGCACAGGTTCTGGATAGCCATGGCGAGGCCGAAGGTGGTGCGGTCCCAGCCCTTTTCCGCAAGCATCGGCAGCTGGAAGAAGCCCATCGCCGAGCGCGGGCCAAAGGTCAGCGCTGCGATCAGGCAGCCACAAATGATGATGAGCCAGGGTATTTTCGACCCCGACCTGGTGTTCACCGCCGCTGCCGTCATCGTCAAATCTCCCGTGAGTGGAGTGTTTTTACCCGATCCGCCGCGATGTTCAAAATCAATTGAACTAGGGAAATGGTTCAAGATTTCTGATGTGTCGGGAAGAGAATAGCGCAGCCATTCGTTAGTTGTGCGCTTGGGTGGCCGGGGTGGCGAAAGCCGTGGCCGGGTGCTTGCGCAGCGCCGACAAGCCGCGTTCAATTGGGCGCGTTCAATCGGCGTGGAAGAGGACGGCTTGCGATCCCGGCTCATGGACGACAAGAAGGCAGCGATACTTCAGGAAATCCCCCGCCTGCGCCGCTATGCCAGGGCGCTGCTGCGCGACCGCGATTCCGCCGACGATCTTGTCCAGGACAGTCTCGAGCGCGCGCTTTTGCGCATGGACAACTGGCGAACAGGAGAAAGCCCCAGGAGGTGGCTGTTTACCATCATGCATCATCTCTTCATCGACCAGATGCGCAAGGTCAGCCGCCGCGGCGAAGCGGCGATCCTGCCGCTCGAGGCAAGCGAGGCGCTGGCAACGCCGGCGATCCAGGCCGAGAGCGTCGCCTCGCGCGAGATCGTCGACGCGTTGCAGCAGATCAGCCCCGACCGGCGCGCGGCACTGGTGATGGTGGCGATCGAAGGTTTTTCTTATGCCGAGGCCGCAACCATGCTCGGCGTGCCGGCCGGCACGCTGATGTCGCGCATCGCGCGTGGCCGCGAGGAACTGCGCGGGCTGCTAGACGACCAGGCACGCCGGCGGGCGATAAGGATCGTCGAGAAATGAGCGCGCGCAGCTTCACCGACCGTGACATTCATCTGGCTCTCGATGGCGAGCTGCCCGAAGACGAGCGCGCCGCCTATCAGATCTGGCTGGAAGCCAATCCCGACATGAAGGCGAGGAGCCTGCGTTATGCCGCCGACAACGCCGCCTTGCGCAACCTGTTTGCCGGCGTGCTCGAGGAGCCGGTGCCGGCACGGCTGGTAACGGCGGTCAATGGCGAGGGGCCGAGGCGCAAGCAGGCGACGCCGTGGTGGCGCATGGTGGCGGCAGCTTCATTGCTCATCGCAGGCGGTCTCGGCGGCTATCTTGCCGGCATGAGCGGCCTTGGCATGGGCGGCGATTCCGACGACCGCATGGCGCAGCTGGCAATCGCCGCCCACCAGACCTTTGCTTCAGACAAGAACCGGCCGGTCGAGGTCGACGGCAGCGACCAGGCCTATCTGACCGGCTGGCTCTCCAAGCGCACCGGCCTCACCCTGGTGGCACCCGATCTCAGCAAGGACGGCTTCACGCTGCTTGGCGGGCGCCTGGTGCCGGCGGATGGCGCCACCGCAGCGCTGATGCTTTATGCCGACGCCGACGGCAACCGCATCTCGGTCTATGTCGTGGCCGAAGGCACCGAGCGGAGCAAGGGCACCTTCACCCTGGCGAGTGGCGGCCCCGAGGCCGTCTACTGGCAGGATGAAGGTTATGGCTGCGCCATCGTCGGCACGCTGCCGCCCGAGCAGATGGGAACGGTCGCCAGGAACGCCTACAAGCAGCTGATCGCCGGCGCGGCGCGGACTTGAGGGTGGCGCGGTTGGTCGTGCTTTCGGAGTGCGTGTTTCTGTTGATCGTAGTGGCTCCATCCTGACGGCTTGCGGTCGTTGGGAGGTCACGGCATGGCAACTGTGTTCAAGCGGAGCAAACAGGTGATCTTTCTTCTGCCCTCTCCGCATTCAGTCTACACCAAGCGCAACACACAGGATCCTAGGGTCTCCGCGACGGAGCTGCGCTCCTGCTCCGCCCTAGGATGACGAAGGTGCGGGAGCGCTCCGCCAATCGCCAACGTTTCCTGTTGGCGGAAGCCTTGAGCCAAGCGTCGGAGATTGGCCGACAACGTCTACGCCTTCGTCATCCCAGGGCGAAGCAGGGAGCGCAGCGAACTGCGTAGACCCTAGGATCCAGGCCGTGACCGTCGAACGGCCACATGCCATCAGGAGAAGCCGGGAGAGACGGCAACGGCTTTGCAGATCATCCACATGCGCAACATGGCGATCACCAGCTGCCATGCCGTGACAGTCGAGTGGCCACACGCATCAGGTTCAAGCCGGGAGTGATGGCAACGGCTTCATCCATCCACCACGACACGGCGATCACCAGTTGGCGAGGCCGGAAACAGGGGGGCGGCACCACTGATTTCACCATCCCCCCCCCCCCATGAGATTCATATGCCCGACCGGCCGCCGCCCATGACACAATAAGGCCCGAATCGAGGCGTGACTGCGCAGGGCAAATGCGGCGCGCGCCAGCGCTTCGCAGGTCATTCCTTCAGGGCTCCTCCTGCCCAGACGAGGTTCTCAGGACCAGATGGCTGCCGACATTCGTACGGCCCGCGCTGAAGATGTCGATGCGCTCGTCGCCATCGAGAACGCCGTCTTTCCGGGCGACAGGATCTCGCGCCGCTCCTTCCGCCAGCTGATCGATCACGAAACCGCCGAGGCGCTCGTCGCCGAGATCGACGGCCGCCTTGCCGGTTACGCCATGGTGCTGTTTCGCAAGGGCAGCGGCGTCGCCCGGCTCTATTCCTTTGCCATCGCCCCCGACTTCGGCGGCAAGGGCATCGGCCGCCTGCTGCTTGATGCCGCCGAAGACGTCGCCTACGGGCATGGCCGCATGCTGCTGAGGCTCGAGGTGCGCCAGGACAATGCCCGCGCTATCGGCCTCTATGAAAAGAACGGCTACCGCCGGATCGGCCACGAGCCCGACTATTACGAAGACGGCATGACGGCGCTTCGCTACGAAAAGACGCTGCGCGGCGACGTGCCCGTGGCAACCAGGGTGCCGTTCTACGCCCAGACCTGTGATTTCACCTGCGGCCCGTGCTGCCTGATGATGGCGATGGCCAATTTCGACCGCACATTCGTACCCGACCCGGTGATGGAGGTCAGGCTGTGGCGTGAGGCGACCACCATCTTCATGATGTCGGGGCCGGGCGGCTGCGAGCCGTTCGGGCTGGCGGTGGCAGGGCACGAGGCCGGGCTTGGCGCCGAGATCTTCGTCTCGGCCGAAGGCGCCTTGTTCCTGCAGTCGGTGCGAACAGCCGAAAAGCGTCGGGTGATGGAGCTGGCCCAGGCCGATTTTCGCGCCCGCGCCGAGAAATACGCCATCCCCGTGACCTACCGTCCCTTCGCGCTCGACGACATCAGGGCAAGGCTGGCTCAGGGCAAGCTGGTGCTGGTGCTGATCTCGGGCTTCCTGATGTTCGGCAAGAAGGTGCCGCACTGGGTGCTGGCCATCGGCGACGATGGCGGCCACATCCTGATCCATGACCCCTGGATCGAGGACGAGCAGCGCGAGACGGCGTCGGACGCCGCCAACATTCCCGTCCCCTACGACATCTTCATGCGCATGGCGCAGTTCGGCCGCGACGGCCTGCGCGCCGCCATCACTCTCGGAAAGCCTTCGAAACGATGACCTGGGTCATTCTTACCGGCCGCCAAAGCGATCTCGACCAGACGGCGACGCCGCACAAGATCATCACCAACCGCGACTATCTCGCCCACCCCGCGCTGTTTCGCGGCCAGCGGCCGAAGATCATCAACCTGTCGAACCGTTATGCCTATCAGAGCCGGGGCTATTACGCCTCGCTGCTGGCCGGCTCGCGCGGCCACAAGGTGATCCCGACGGTCGAGACGATGATCGACCTGTCGGAACGCAAGCTCTATGAAAACGCGCTGCCCGAACTGGAGCTGGCGCTGAACAAGTGCCGCAAGGATCTCGGCGGCTCGTTTCCGGCCAAGGTGACGATCTTTTTCGGCATCGGCCCGTCCAAGGCCTGGGATCGCTTCAGCAGGCTGCTGTTCGACTGGTTCCGTGCGCCGGCGCTGGAGGTGGCGATCAAGGACGGCGAATGGGCCTCGATCCACAGAATAGGTTTTGCCGCACTCGGCCGGCTCGACGATGCCGACAAGAAGCGCTTCGTTGCGGCGCTCGAGACCTATACCAGCCGGGAGTGGCGCGACACCAAGGCGCGCACGCCCTCGCGCTACACCTTCGCCACGCTGATCGACCCCAACGAGCAACTGCCGCCGTCGGAGATATCGTCGCTGCGCTACTGGGCCCGTATCGCCGAGAAGATGGGCGTCGAGGTCGAGCCGATCACCAAAAAGGACCTGGCCAAGCTCGCCAATTACGACGCGCTCCTGATCCGCGAGACGACCTCGATCTCCAACCACACCTACCGCTTCGCCCGCCGGGCGCAGCAGGAGGGCATGCCTGTCATCGACGATCCGCTGTCGATGATCCGCTGCACCAACAAGGTCTATCTCAACGAGCTGATGACCTACAACAACGTGCCGGTGCCGCCGACTGTGATGATCGCCGGCGTCTCGGACCTTAAGCTTGCCGCCGAAACGCTCGGCTTTCCGCTGGTGCTGAAGATACCGGACAGCTCGTTCTCGCGCGGCGTCAAGAAGGCGTCCAATTTCGACGAGCTGAAGGCGCTGGCAACCGCCTGGCTCGAGGATTCCGACTTGTTGATCGCGCAGAAATTCATGCCGACGCACTATGACTGGCGTGTCGGCGTGCTCGGCGGCCA
This sequence comes from Aminobacter ciceronei, assembly GCF_014138625.1. Taxonomy (GTDB): domain Bacteria; phylum Pseudomonadota; class Alphaproteobacteria; order Rhizobiales; family Rhizobiaceae; genus Aminobacter; species Aminobacter ciceronei. The sequence continues at coordinate 110,497 of NZ_JACJHY010000013.1, read as the reverse complement.
GCCGCTGTTTGCGATCCACTATCTGATGGCCAAGAAGCACTGGCAGATCGTCAACCACGACCGCGCCGGCAAGCCCGACGAGGGCGGCATCAAGACGTTCACGCTGAAGCATGCGCCGGTCCATGTCATCGACACCGCCGTGCGCGCCGCGCGCTGCATCGGCGACGGGCTCTACGGTGTCGACCTCAAGGAGACCAAGGAGGGCGTCTTCGTCATCGAGGTCAACGACAATCCCAACCTCGACCACGGCGTCGAGGACTCCGGCGAGAAGGACGAGGTCTGGGTGCGCCTGACCCAATGGTTCCTCGACCGGCTGGAGCGCAACGGCAAGTAGTCCCGGAAAACATTATACCGAATGGTTGACTATTCGGATTCGCGGCCATATATTATACCTTATGGTTGAGCATTCCGAACATCTTGACGCGATCTTCCACGCGCTGTCCGATCCGACCCGCCGGGCGATGCTCCAGGGGCTGGCCAAGGGGCCGCGCAATGTCGGCGACCTTGCCGCACCCTTCGACATGACGCTGGCCGCCGCCTCCAAGCACATCAAGGTGCTGGAGAAGGCCGGGCTGGTGCGCCGCAGCGTGCAGGGGCGCACCCATGTCTGCAGCCTCGACGCCATGCCGATGCATGCCGGCGTCGAGTGGATGCGGCACTACGAGAAATTCTGGAACCAGCAGTTCGACGTCCTCGAAGCCCTGCTCGTCGCCGAGGACCAGGCCGCGGCGGCCAAACCATCCGAAACCACTGAAGCGAAGAAGAAAGGGAAAAAGTCATGAATATCCATACTTCTTACGGCGTCGTCACCGAGCCCGGAACCGTGCGCATCGAGCGCCTGCTGCCGGGCCCGGTCGAGCGCATCTGGAGCTATCTCACCGACTCCGAAAAGCGCAGCACCTGGCTTGCCGGCGGCCCGATGGAACTGCGGGCGGGCGGCAAGGTCGAGAACGTCTTCCGCAACTCGCAACTGACCCGCAACGACGATCCGCCGCCGGCGCATCTCGCCGCTTTCGCCGAACACCGGGTGCCGGGCGAGGTCATCGCCTGCGAGCCGCCGCATCTTTTGGCCTATAGCTGGGGTGGGGCTGCGGAAGCCGGCGAAAGCTCCGAGGTGCGCTTCGAGCTCGAGCCGCGCAACGACAAGGTGCTGCTGACGGTCACCCATCGCCGGCTCACCGACCACGGCGCGATGCTCAATGTCGCCGCCGGCTGGCACACCCATCTCGGCATCCTGGCCGACAGACTCGAGGGCCGCGAACCCGACGGCTTCTGGCGCACCCACACAAGGCTTGTCGGTGAATATGCCGAGCGTATCGGCAGTGCGGGTGGAGCGTGACATGTCGCTCGTGAACCGCGTTGCGGTTGTCTATGGCGGCGGCGGCGCGATCGGCGGCGCCGCCGCCCGGGCCTTCGCCCGCGACGGGGCGCGTGTGTTCCTGGCCGGGCGCAGCCGGGCGAAGATGGAGACGGTGGCAAGCGACATCCGCGCGCTGGGCGGCGACGTCGACATCGCCGTCGTCGATGCGCTGGACGAGGACGCGGTGGAGCGCCACGCCGACATGGTGGCGGCGAAGGCCGGCGGCATCGACATCGCGCTCAATGCCATCGGCATATCCCATGTCCAGGGCACGCCGCTGGCGGAGCTGTCCTATGCCGATTTCGAGCTGCCTGTCGCAGCCTACACCAGGACCAACTTCCTGACCGCGAAAGCGGTGGCGCGGCACTTCAGGGGCAAGGGCGTGATCCTGACCCTGTCGACACCGGGCGCGCGGCTGTCGGGCGCAGGCTTTCTCGGCAACGGCGTGGCAAGTGCGGCGGTGGAGGCGTTTTCGCGCATCCTCGCCGGCGAGCTCGGGGCGCAGGGCATCAGGGTGATCTGCCTCCGGCCCGACGCCATCCCGGAAGCGATTGACGTTTCGCATGTCCGCGCGGCCTTCGAGGGGTTTGCGCAGCGCGCAGACATGTCGGTCGACGACATGCTTTCAGCCCGCGCCGCCAGCGGGCCGTTGCTCAGGCGCTTTCCGACGCTGGCCGAGATCGGCGATTTCGCCGCCTTCGCCGCATCCGACCGTGCCGGCGCGATGACCGGAGCGATCGCCAATCTGAGCTGCGGCACGCTGGTCGACTGACCGCTTGCCAAGTTCCGTGCCCCCTGATCTTCTCCCACGGAGAGTTGGGGGCACGGACAAAAGATGCTTTTCTTTGTCATCGAGGATTTTCGCGGGCGCGACCCGAAGGCGATCTACCGCCGCTTCCGCGACAAGGGGCGGCTGGCGCCCGACGGCTTCATCGTTCACCACAGCTGGATCGCCGCCGACATGAGCCGCTGCTTCATGCTGGTGGAGGCCGAAAACGTCACGCTGCTGCAGCGCTGGGTCGTCGAATGGGCCGACCTCGTCGGCTTCGAGATCGTGCCGGTGGCATCGAGCAAGGACACCGTCGCGGGGCTGGCGCCCCACCTTTGAGCCGCGTGTGCTCGCGCGCCATATCAATCGAGACTTGCAAATGCCGCTTGCAAATGACCGGGCGGCTTGTTTTCCTGCCGATGCATTGGAGGCGTGCATGCGGCGGATTCTCTCTCTTGCTCTTGCGGTTGGAGCACTCGTCGTTGCGTCGCTGGGTGATGCATCGGCGGTCGAGCGCCGCTGCGGCTGGTACGCCAACCCGACGCCGGGCAATCTCTGGCTCATCGACAAGGATGCGAGCTGGACGATCACATCGCAGGGCGAGGCCGACGGGCCCGACGCGGCCGGTGCCGACAAGGCGCCTGACTTCAATCCCAGGCAGTTCGTCGAGACCAATGTGCCGGGATCCGGTTATGGTTATGGCTGCGCCTGCATGACCGTCGAGACCGATGCCGGCAACCAGCGCATCAGAAAGGTCTTTGCCGGTGACATCCTGCCGCTCGCCAGGTGCCGGGCCGACAAATCCTTGCCGCCGCCGCCGGATTGAGTGGCAAGGCCGTCCGGTCAGCCCGCGCATGGGCCCGGACCGAACGGAATGCCGCGAGGCTATCGATGATTGAACATCAGGGGAAACAGGCATGGCATTGAGCGGTGCAAGCAACGACTACCAGCGCAAGCGGCAGCAGGGCGAGAGCGCCAGGGTCGAGTTCGTCGAGCTGTTTTTCGACCTCGTCTTTGTCTTTGCGGTGACGCAGCTGTCGCATTTCCTGCTCAAGCATCTGTCGGTGGCAGGCGCGCTCGAGGGACTGCTGATGCTGGTCGCCGTCTGGTGGGTGTGGAACTACACCGCCTGGGTGACCAACTGGCTCGACCCGCGCAAGGCGCCGGTGCGCGGCATGCTGTTTGCCCTGATGCTGGCCGGGCTGATGCTGTCGACCTCTATCCCCGAGGCGTTCGAGGGTCGTGGCCTGCAATTCGCGCTCGCTTATGTCGTCATGCAGGTCGGGCGCACCCTGTTCGTGATCTGGGCGCTGAAGAACCACAACCGCGACAACTACCTCAACTTCGTCCGCATCGGACTTTGGCTCACATTGTCGGGTGTGTTCTGGATATCAGGCGGACTGGCCGAGCCCGAGAACCGTTTCGCGCTGTGGGCGGTGGCCCTGCTGATCGAACTGGTGTCGCCGGCGCTCGGCTTCTGGACCCCCTGGCATGGCGCCTCGTCGACGACGGGCTGGGACATCGAGGGAGGCCACATGGCCGAGCGCTCGGCACTGTTCATCATCATCGCGCTCGGCGAATCGATCCTGGTTTCGGGCGTGACTTTTGCCGAGCTCGAACTGAACTGGGTCAATCTGGCGGCATTCCTGACCACCTTCTTCGCCTCGGTGGCGATGTGGCTTGTCTATTTCAACGTCGGGCAGGAACTCGCCCACCACAAGATCGCCTCGGCCTCAGACACCGGCCAGATCGCCCGTGTCGCCTACACCTACATCCCGGTCATCCTGGTCGCCGGCATCATCGTCGTGGCGGTTTCGGACGAGCTGGTGCTTGCCCATCCGCTCGGCCATGCCGAGCCGGCGCTGATCTGGACGGCGATCGGCGGCTCGGCGCTCTATCTCGCCGGCAACCTGCTGTTCAAATTCTACGTCGTCGGCCGCGCGCCGCTGTCGCACATCATCGGCATCGCCATCCTTGCGGCCATGGTGCCCTTTGCCGGCCACCTGTCGCCGCTGGCGATCGGGGCGGCGACCACTGTCGTGATGGTTCTGGTTGCAGTGCTCGAACTCAGGGGGCAGCCGGCCAGACATCACGCGCATTAGCTCTGGACGAAGAACTGGAGCTCTGGACGACGAACCGGAGCTCTGGACGAAGAACTGGAGCTCTGGACGACGAACCGGAGCTCTGGACGAAGAACCGGCGTGGCCAGGCTTCTGGAACGGCACTCTGCCTCGTGTACTATCCCCCGAGGTTTCGCTCCGGGACGTTACGACATGATCCTCATCGGCCAGTATGACAGCCCTTTCGTCCGCCGCGTCGGCATCGCTCTCAGGCTCTACGGCATCCCGTTCCGGCATGAGACCTGGTCGGCCTTCGGCGACGCCGACAAGATCCGTGCCTACAACCCGCTGACCCGGGTGCCGACGCTGGTGCTCGACGATGGCGAGGTGCTGATCGACAGCCACATGATGCTCGATTATCTCGACCACCTTGCGCCTGCAGGCGCGGCGATGTTCCCCCAGGCCGAGCCGGCCCGGCACCAGGCGCTGAAGATCGCGACGCTCGCCACCGGCGTCGGCGAGAAGGCGGTCAGCCTGTTCTACGAGAAGCGGCTGCACACCCATGTCTCGGAGGTCTGGGTCGAACGCTGCCGCACGCAGATCGCCTCGGTGCTGGCGGTGCTGGAGGCCGAGCGCGCCAAACGCGGCAGCGCCTACTGGTTCGGCGACCATATCGGCCATGCCGACATTGCCGTTGTCTGTGTGCTGCGCTTCATCAACGACGCCCATCAGGGCCTGCTCGACATGGCCGAATTCCCCGCCCTTGCCGCCGATGCAGCACGGCTGGAGGCAACGGCGGTGTTCAAGGAGATCAGCCAGGAGCTCATCCCGCCGGCCTGAGGATTTTCGGCAGAGCCTGCCCGGAAACAGACGGGCGGTTTTTCGCGTTCACGCCGTGAAAGCGCGCAGCTTCTCGATCGCGGCAAAGCGCTTGAGGAAGGCCTCCTGCACACGTTTGGCCGGCTGCGGCGTTAGCTCGAGCCCGTCGGCGGTGATGCCGCGCGGGCGGCCGAAGAACTCGGTCGCCTCGGTGACCGAAAAGCCGGCAAGCACTGTCGCCTCGAAATAGGCCGATATCTGGTCGGCGCGCTTGATGTCCTTCTTCAGGCCGTGGCCGATCTCGGCCGGCAGGCCGACACGCAGATGGATGGCGTGCTGCAGCCGCTCCTCGCAAGACTTGTAGCCGCCGCCGACGACCGACTTGAACGGCGAGATCATGTCGCCAATGACATATTCCGGCCCGTCATGCAGCAGTGCCGCCAGCAGTGCATCGGGCGCGGCATCGGGCACGATCCGGCGGAAGATCTGCTCGACAAGAAGCGAGTGCTGCGCCACCGAGAAGGCGTGGTCGCCCGAGGTCTGGCCGTTCCAGCGCGCGACACGCGCCAGGCCGTGGGCGATGTCTGATATTTCGACGTCGAGCGGCGAGGGGTCGAGCAGGTCGAGGCGGCGGCCCGACAGCATGCGCTGCCAGGCGCGGGGCGGGGCGCCGGGACGGTCGGCCATGGCTCAGGCGTCTTCCGCACTGGTGGCTTCGGGATAGGTGAAGCTGGCCCAGGCAGGAATGGCGAGCGCCACGGTGACGTCGCCGGCGGTGATGGCGCTGCCGGCGTCGAGTGCGGCCTTGACCCTGTCGATGCGGGCGATGGCGAGGCCGTTCGAGCCGTCGACGGAGCCGAGCGTGCCCAGAACCTTGCCGTCGGCCTTGAGTTCCGTGCCCGGCGCCGGCAGGCCTGAAGCAGCCGAGACGAGCAGCACGCGGCGGCGGGCGGTGCCGCGATGTTGCATGCGCGACACGACCTCCTGGCCGATGAAACAGCCTTTCTTGAAACCGATGCCGCCCATCTGGTCGAGCAGCACGTCATGCGGGAAGGCGTCGGAGAGCGCGTAGTCGGGGCCGCTTTCGGCGACGCCATTGTCGATGCGGAACGCGTGCCAGTCGGCCTCGGAGGCTTCCTGGGCGGTGGGGGCCGCGGGGGCAGTGCCGTAATGGCGGAAGACAGGCTGCTGGAAGCGGCTGTCGCGGACAGTTGAATCAGAGTGCGAAGCAGCTGAATCATCTTGCCACGTAACCGCAACAACAGCCTGATCCTGCTTGGAAATATCGGCCTTGGCGCGCAGCCGGTAGAGCATCAGGCGGCGGACGAAATCATCCGCAATGTCGGCCCGGCATTCCAGCCTGAGCGCATTGTCTGTGCTGCGCGAGACCAGGAAATCGAACATGATCTTGCCTTGCGGGGCGAGCAGCGCGCCGGGTTTGGCCTCGTTGCGGCCAAGCGCATCGAGGTCGAGCGTCAGGATGTTCTGCAGAAAATGCTCGGCATCGGGGCCGGAAACATCGATGATGGCGCGGTCGGCGAGGATGGCTGTCGGCATGGACCTGATCTTGCATTTCGGAGAGCCATTACGTAAGCCGCAGGCAATTCCCAGACAAGGGCACGCGCGACATGGCTACCACCTTCGATCTCATCCTCAAGGGCGGCACGGTCGTCAATCATGACGGCAGCGGCGTTCGCGACGTCGGCGTCACCAATGGCAGGATCGCCGCCATCGGCGATCTCGGCCGCGCTTCGGCCGGCGAGACCATCGATTGCACCGGCCTGCACATCCTGCCCGGCGTCGTCGACAGCCAGGTGCATTTCCGCGAGCCGGGGCTGGAGCACAAGGAAGACCTGGAGAGTGGTTCGCGCGCGGCCGTTCTCGGCGGCGTCACCACTGTTTTCGAGATGCCCAACACCAACCCGCTGACGACGAGCGAAGCGACGCTGGCCGACAAGGTCAGCCGGGCGACCGCGCGCATGCATTGCGACTTCGCCTTCTGGGTCGGCGGCACCCGCGACAACGCCGGCGACGTCGCCGAGCTGGAGCGTCTGCCGGGTGCTGCCGGCATCAAGGTGTTCATGGGCTCGTCGACCGGCGACCTTCTGGTCGAGGACGACGAGGGTGTCGCTTCGATCCTGCGCAACACCCGCCGCCGTGCCGCCTTCCACTCGGAAGACGAGTTCCGCCTGCGCGAGCGCCAGAACCTGCGCGTCGAAAACGACCCGTCCTCGCACCCGATCTGGCGCGACGAGATCGCAGCACTTCAGTGCACCGAGCGGCTGGTGCGCATCGCCCGGCAAGAGCGCGCCCGCATCCATGTGCTGCACATCTCGACGGCGGAGGAAATCACCTTCCTCGAACAGCACAAGGACGTCGCCACCTGCGAAGCGACCCCGCATCATCTGACCATGAGCGCGGACGACTACGCCCGTCTCGGCACGCTGCTGCAGATGAACCCGCCGGTACGCGCAGCACGTCACCGCGACGGCATCTGGCACGGTATTTCGCAAGGTATCGTCGACGTGCTCGGCTCCGACCATGCGCCGCACACGCTGACTGAAAAGGCCAAGCCTTATCCGGCCTCGCCCTCGGGCATGACCGGCGTGCAGACGCTGGTGCCGATCATGCTCGACCACGTCAATGCGGGCCGGCTGACGCTGGAGCGCTTCGTGGACCTTGCGAGCCACGGCCCCAACCGCATCTTCGGCATGGCCCGCAAGGGCCGCATCGCCGCCGGCTACGACGCCGACTTCACCGTCGTCGACATGAAGCGCGAGCAGACCATCACCAACGCCCAGGCCGGCTCCAAGGCCGGCTGGACGCCTTATGACGGCAAGAAGGTCACCGGCTGGCCGGTCGGCACCATCGTCCGCGGCATCCGCGTCATGTGGGAAGCCGAGATCACCACGCCGTCGCAGGGCAGGGCGGTGGAGTTTTCGGAAGCCGTGGTGAAGTAGTCTTTCCTCCCGCCGTTCGTGGGCGAGATCGGACTGCAGGGCATGGGGGTCGCTCGGTCATGCGACCTCAATGGCTGACAATCCTGCCATCCGCGAGCGGCCTCTCCAATTCGTCATCCCAGTCCATGCCGTTGCCGGAAGATCGACTGGTGCGAAAGCCCTGTGAAAGCGAAGCCGGCGATCGGGAGTGCCCTCCACATTTGCCGGCCGTCAGCGCCGCCCCTCATCCAGCCCTTCGGGCCACCTTCTCCCCGTGAACGGGGCGAAGGAACGAGGGTCAATCACCCGCGACGAAAAACGCCCAGCGGCCTTCGGGGGTGATGCCGAGGCGATAGAAGACGTAGGCGCCATATTGCTTCATGTCTTCGTAGTCGCCGGCGGTGACGATCTTGAACAGCTCGACCTTCTGGCGCGGATCAAGCTTGTCGAGCGGGATGCCGAAGAAATAGGGCCAGACATAGAGGTCCTCGTCGGTGCCTTCGCCCAAATGGACGTAGCCGGCGTTCAGCACCTCTTCCATGATGGCGAGGATTTCCTGGCCTTCGCCGTCGCCTGACAGGCCCTTGATGAAGGCGATCGGATCGCCCTCGATGTCGCCGAACGACAATTGCGGCATCGCTTCGCCCTGGCCGACCAGCGGCCGCAGCTTTTCGATGTCGCCGGTCTTGGCGGCTTCGACCAAGAGGCTGCGCATGCGCGCCACCGGCTCGGGCAGGCGGCTGAGGTCGTAGACGATTTCGGGCAGCGGGCCTTCCGGATCGAGATTGGGGGCGGCGGGACCGGTGGCGCCGCCCGGTTCGGTGGGCGTGGCATCCGGTTCGGCCGGCTGGTCGTCGGCCGGTTGCTCGGAACCGGACGGTGCTTCGGTGCCTGCAGGTGCTTCGGTCCCTTGAGGTGCCGTGGTCGCCGGCGTCTGGATCGGGTCGGGCATCGGCACCGACTTTTCCGGCACGGCATCCTGGTCGGCGGCCGGCTTGGGCGGCATGACGGGGGCGGGGATTTCCTCGCGCTTGATTTCGGAAAGCGCAAAAGCCGTCGAGGCATGAAGCGGCAGGACGAGCGAGGCGGCAAGGCCGAGAACGGCAAGTCGCATTGCGCCGCGGGGCGCAGTTTCAGTCTTTGGCCGCATCAAATCCCTGGCTCCGGTATTCCCGAGCGTTTGCCCCCTCTCGGGCCGACGCTGCAACGCTTTCAATCGCATGACCCCGCCCGGAATCATGTTCCGACAATGCGTGGTTACGCCCTCAATGTGCCAGCATGATGCCGAAACCGTGTCGGCTAGTCAAAGAAGTGGGGCGGCGCTCAATGCCGCAGGCGCACCGGCTCGAAGTCACCGGCTTCCACCCTGGCGCGCATGCGATCGAGCATGGCGAGTGCTGCAGGTTCGCCATTGGCGGCGACGATCTCGGCAAAAGCCGTGGCAAGGGCTGCTTCGGCAATAATCTCGGGCTCGATGCCGGCGGACAGGCCTTCGGCCCACGCCTCATTGTGGCTCTCGACAGCGGTCAGGCGCTTTTCTTCCCGAACCAGGGCGTCGATGTCGCTTACGCTTTGTTCCATTGCGGTCTTTCACCCTGCCCAGCGACCCGATGATTCGGATCAACTTGAGCTATCCCTTTAATGTCCCGTTAAGACACCTAGCACAATCGCCCGTTCGTGTACGGCAAGCAATGCCGGGAGAGTAAATAGCCTGTTAATTACCGAAGCGGGAGGCGATGTCGCGGCTCAAAGCCTCGCCTTCCTTCATGTAGCGGCTGATCGCTTCGGTTGCCGACGGCGTGCAGGCGGTGTAGGTGCCGTCGAAGGAGCGATAGCCCCGGTTGAAGGACGCGATGAACCGGGCGCGGCGCTCGGGCGAGGGGTTCTCGGCCTGCAGCAGCTTTTCCATCTCGCCCCGCCACTGGCTGCCCTTTTCGCCGCACAGATTGCGCAGGAAATGCAGCGAGCCGAGAACCTCGGCAAGGCGCATCAGGCCCGGCTCGAACGGCGCTTCGACGGCGCGCACCGGTGCTGCGAACGCGGTCGTCGCGGCAAGCGTGATAGCCATGATGTAGGTCGAAGCGCGCATCATAAGCTTTTGTGGCGAAACAATTTGTCCCCGGCAAGGCCGCAGGCGCTTCTATCCCAAGGCTAGAGGGACAGCGGCTGTTCGTCGAATGGCGGAATCCCTCTGTTTCGTTGTCTTGCGCAGTTCCCCGGGGAAAGGCGCTGCACAATTTTCCGGGAATTGCCCTATGCCGGCAGGGTGACCCGGCCGTCGAGCAGCTCCTGCACGATTTCGAGCGTCGAATCGGTCAGCGGCAGGCGTTCGATTGCGGCGAGGTCGAAATAGGCGGCCTCGTCGGCATCGTCGGCGGCAACCGGTTCGCCTTCGAGGTGGCGGGCGCCGAAGACGGTGAGCAGGTAGACCGAGCCGCTGTCGTTGCGGCTGTCGATGAGCAGCTCGCGCAAGCGGACGAGGTCGCCGACCGCAATGCCCGTTTCCTCCATCAGCTCGCGGCGGGCGGCCTCTTCCAGCGCCTCGCCTGCTTCGACACGTCCGCCGGGGAAGGCGTAGAGCCCTTTCGACGGCGCGCGGCCGCGGCGCACCAGCATGATCGAGCGGTTGCGCAGCACGGCGACGGAGACGGCAGGGATGACGGTCGCGTCGATCATGATTTTACCTCGGGCAATGCGTTCCATTGTGGAACAGCCGATCCTATCCGCTTTAGCGGTTGCGGCCGGCGCGATCCATCGCCACTTTCAGGCGATGAACCGGAACCTGACCTGATGTGCGGACGCATTGCGGTATTGGCGTCGCCCGACGCAACCTCCGCCTTTCTCGGGCTGGACGATCTCGAGAGCTTTCCGCCGCGCTACAATGTGGCGCCGACCCAGCCGATCCTGGTGGTGACGGCAGGGCCGCAGCGGCCGCCGGGCTCGAATCGCTCAGACCGCATGGCGCTTCTGGCGCGCTGGGGGCTGATCCCGGCCTGGACCAAGAACCCGGCCGACATGCCGCTGTTGATCAATGCGCGTTCCGAAACGGCGATCGAAAAGGCGTCGTTCAAGACCGCGATGCGCCACAGGCGGGCGCTGATCCCTGTCTCGGGTTTCTATGAGTGGAAAAAGCTGCCTGGCAACCGGCGTCAGCCCTATTGGCTGAGGCCGCGCAAGGGCGGACTGGTGGCGCTGGCCGGGTTGATGGAGACGTGGAGCGAGCCGGGCGGCTCGGAGATCGACACCGCGGCGATCCTGACCACCGGTGCCAGCGCCGACATCATGCATATCCACGACCGCATGCCTGTGGTGATCCAGCCGGAGGATTTTGCCCGCTGGCTCGACTGCCGCACCCAGGAGCCGCGCGATGTCGCCCGTCTGATGCGGCCGGCGCAGCCCGATTTCTTCGAGCAGATCCCGGTGTCGGAGCTGGTCAACAAGGTCGCCAATACAGGGCCGGAGATCCAGGCGCGGGTCGAGCCGCTGCCTGAAGCAGCACCTGAGCGGGCGGCGAAGCCGAAGCCGGAGAAGCAAAAGCCCGATGACGACCAGATGACGCTGTTCTGATTGCAGCAGAACAGCGCGCTGCTGGGCGCTCTGGCATCATCAATCCCTGCATCCTGCCTGCCGGAATTCGATTTTGATTTTCCGGGCAGTGCATTAGAAGAGCGGCGTGTCCACGCCCATTCTCACCGCCGCCATCTCCGGATTCCTGCTTGGTGCCTCGCTGATCATCGCCATCGGCGCGCAGAACGCGTTCATCCTGCGCCAGGGGCTGCTGCGCCAGCATGTCTTCGTCCTCAGCCTGATCTGTGCCGCCTCGGATGCGTTGCTGATCGGCCTCGGCGTCGCCGGGCTCGGCACGCTGATTTCGCAGTCGCCGCGCCTGATATCAGTGGTGACGGTCGGCGGCGCGCTGTTCCTGTTTGCATATGCGATCATTGCCTTCCGCCGCGCCATGAAGCCGGCTGCGATGCAGGCGGCAAAATCGGTCGGAACGAAGCTCTGGCCGGCGGTCGCCGCCTGTCTCGCCTTCACCTTCCTCAACCCGCATGTCTATCTCGACACGGTGGTGCTGTTGGGCAGCCTTTCGGCAGCCCATGAAGGACAGGCGCGCCTTGCCTATGGCATCGGCGCTGCATCCGCATCGTTCGTCTGGTTTTTCGGGCTCGGCTATGGCGCCCGGCTGCTGGAGCCGGTCTTTGCCCGGCCTGCCGCGTGGCGCGTGCTCGATGTGCTGATCGGCCTGGTGATGGCGGCGATCGGCCTCAGCCTGTTAAGCAGCCTTGTTTAGCTTGGGGGCTGTCTTTTCTTTCTTCGGCGCGCAGATCAGCGCGGCAAGAATTGCGGCGGGGCCGATGGCCCGGTAGTGCTTGGTCAGTTCGGCGTACTGGTGACGCGCTCGGTCCTGGTCGGATTGTTTTCGTTTCATCGGTCTCTTCCCTTAAGTCAGCTCTGTCGAGAGCGGCTGCATTTGCTTACGGATTCGGTCGAATTCGTGGCAGTGCGGCGCCTTTTATCCGGGCGATGTTTCATTACGGTGCCGGGATGTTTAACAAAGTGTTTCAGTACCGCTTCCGTTCCGGTCCGGGCGGTAAAGTTTCATGTCGATGCGTCTTGACGGCAACAGCCCGCTGAGGCGATAAAGCCCCTGATGAAAACGTCTTTCGCCATTTCCGGCATTTGTTTTATTGGCTAGCGTTCGCGCTGGTCAGGACGTTTTCGCCTCATCTTCACACGAGACAGGTTGAACGCCCGGGCCAGCAGGCCACGGCGCCGCGCGTCCGTTTGGACGCGCAAAGGACGCCGTGAAACTGAATTTGCGTGCATGATCCTTGGCGAAAATCGGAGATTTTCGGGGTTACGCACACGGGGAGAACCATGTCTGACGCATTCAAGGGCTTGCGCCTTACCAACACGCTGACACGCACGAAGGAGGACTTCGTGCCGATCGATCCGCAAAACGTGCGGATGTATGTCTGCGGCCCGACGGTTTACGACTTCGCCCATATCGGCAATGCGCGCCCGGCGATCGTCTTCGACGTGCTGTTCCGCCTGCTGCGCCATGTCTATGGCGACGACCACGTCACCTATGTGCGCAACCTCACCGACCTCGACGACAAGATCAACGCCCGCGCCTTGCGCGATTTTCCTGATCTGCCGCTCAATGAGGCGATCCGGCGGGTCACCGAAAAGACCGCCAACCAGTACCAGGCCGACGTCAAGGCGCTCGGTTGCCTCGAGCCTTCAGTCGAGCCCAGGGCGACCGAGTTCGTGCTCGCGCGGCCGGACGGCAAGACGGATATGGTGTCGTTGATTCAACGCCTGATCGAACGCGGCCATGCCTATGAAGCGCAAGGCGAAGTGCTGTTCGACACCGGCTCGATGGAAGATTATGGCCAGCTGTCGAAGCGCAATCTCGACGAGCAGCAGGCCGGCGCCCGCGTCGAGGTCGAGGCGCACAAGAAGAACCCCGGCGACTTCGTGCTGTGGAAGGCGTCTTCACCCGAGGAGCCGGGCTGGGATAGTCCCTGGGGCCGCGGCCGCCCGGGCTGGCACATCGAGTGCTCGGCGATGTCGGCCGCCTATCTCGGCGAGGTCTTCGACATCCATGGCGGCGGGCTCGACCTGATCTTCCCGCACCACGAGAACGAGATCGCCCAGTCGCGCTGCGCCCACGGCACCGAGGTGATGGCCAATTACTGGCTGCACAACGGCTTCCTGCAGGTCGAGGGCCAGAAGATGTCCAAGAGCCTGGGCAATTTCTATTCGATCCACGAACTGCTCGCGACGGAGAGTTTCGGCGGCCGCACCTGGCCGGGCGAGGTGCTCAGGCTGGCGATGCTGATGACGCATTACCGCGAGCCGATCGACTTCTCGCTGCGCAAGCTGGAGGAAGCCGAAAACACATTGCGCAAATGGAAGCGTGCGGCCGACAGCGCCGGCGAGGCCGAAGCCGAGGTGCCGGCGGCACTGATCGCCGCATTGAGCGACGACCTTGCCACGTCGAGCGTCTTCCAGGGCCTGTCGCAGCTGGCCGGCGAGGCGGCCGGCAATGTCCAAGCCGCGGCCGAACTCAAGGCAGCGCTGCTGTTCCTCGGCTTCGGGCTCGAGGCGGCCGCGGTCGACGAGGCGGCGGTCGCGGTTACCATCGCGCGGCGGCTGGAGCTGATCAACGCCAAGAACTGGGCCGAAGCCGATCGCATCCGCGACGAGCTTCTGGCCCAGGGCGTGCAGCTCAAGGACGGCAAGGACCCTGTCACGGGTGAGCGCGTGACGACGTGGGAAGTGAAGCGGTGATGATGGCGGGGCAGGATAGGGTGGCAATGGCTGCGGGACAGCGCCCCCCTCTGTCCTGCCGGACATCTCCCCCACGAGGGGGGAGATCAGCCTTCATGCCGGCTTTCGCCAATCGCCGACATCGCAGGATGAGCGGTCTGAGCGCAGCTGCCAATCTCCCCCCTCGTGGGGGAGATGCCCGGCAGGGCAGAGGGGGGCAACGTAGGGCTACGACCTCACCAAGGGGGCATCGCTGATGCCACACACGCCGGTCGCGCCCGCCAACCGCAAGAATGCCAAGTCGATGCGTCGGAAGATGACCGATGCCGAGTTGAAGCTGTGGAATGAGCTGCGCGCCCACCGGTTGATGGGGCTCGGATTTCGTCGCCAGTATCCAGTTGCAGGCTACATCGTCGATTTCGCTTGCCCGACACACAAGCTGATCGTTGAGCTGGACGGCTCACAGCATGCTGAACCGGCCAATGCGGAGGTCGATGCCGTCCGAACCCACCGCCTGGAACAGGACGGCTGGACCATTCTCCGCTTCTGGAACGACGACGTTGTTCGCGATATGGATAACGTCTGCCAGAACATTGTGATCTCGGCCGGGATGGCCGTCCGCATGACGGAGGAGTTCGTGCAATGATCGACCATACGGGAATTTCAGTCGCCGATTTCGACAAGGCGCAGGCGTTTTACGACAAGGCGTTCGCGCCGCTGGGGGCGCAGCTTCTGATGATGGTGCCGGGCGAATATACCGGCGGGGTCAAGGTCGGCGGTTATGGCCGCGAGCGGCCGGTGTTCTGGCTGCACGAGGCGCCGGCCGGACCGGGGCGGCATTATGCGTTCACCGCGCGCAGCCGGGCCGAGGTCGATGCGTTTTATGCCGCCGCCATCGCCGCCGGCGGACGGGACAATGGCAGGCCGGGGCCGAGGCCGCATTACCATCCCGACTATTACGCCGCCTTCGTCTTCGATCCCGACGGCAACAACATCGAGGCGGTGTGCCATGTCCCAGCGTGAGGGTTTGAAGCGTGAGGGTTTGACGCGATGAGCCTCGACAACAGGCCGCATTATTCCGGCGGGTGCCAGTGTGGCGCCGTGCGTTTCCATGTCGACGGCAAGCTCGGCGCCGCCTCGGTCTGCCATTGCCGCATGTGCCAGAAGGCGTTCGGCAATTTTTATGCGCCGCTGGTTTCGGTGCATCGCGACTCCAGGCTCGTCTGGACGCGCGGCGAGCCGAAGCGGTTTCGCTCGTCGAATTTCGGCCTGCGCGGCTTCTGCGGCGACTGCGGCACGCCGCTGACCTACGAGGCACCCGACGGCGTGGCGCTGGCGATCGCCGCCTTCGACGAGCCGGAGGAGATCGCGCCGACGATGCAGTGGGGGCTCGAGGGCAAGCTGCCCTATGTCGACAGCATCCACGGGCTCGAGGGCTATTCGACCGAAGAGGACCCTGACGCTGCCGACTTCGTCAACGACATCGTCTCGTTCCAGCACCCCGACCACGACACCGAGACCTGGCCGCCGGAGGAGCGCACATGACCGTTACGACAGGCGGTTGCCAGTGCGGTGCCGTGCGCTACCGCATCGACCAGGCGCTGGAGAATGCGCATATCTGCCATTGCCGCATGTGCCAGAAGGCATCGGGCAACTACTTCCAGCCGCTGGCGCGCACGCCGAAGGCGAAGTTTTCGGTGACGCGCGGCGAGATCGGCTGGTTCCGCTCGTCCGACATCGTGCGCCGCGGCTTCTGCCGCGACTGCGGCACGCCGCTTCTGTTCGACGTGATCGACCGTGACACGATCAATGTCGTGCTCGGTGCGCTCGACCATCCCGAAGCGGTGAAGCCGACATTCCAGTGCGGATCCGCCGAGAAGATGCCATGGTTCGGCGGACTCGACACGGTCGAATTGTCAGACGATGAAACCGCCTGGTACGCGGCGGTTGCCCCTTCGAACCACCAGCACCCCGACCACGACACTGAACAATGGCCAGCGGAGAAAAGGTCATGACCGAGACTGCAAGGACAGGCGGCTGCCAGTGCGGCGCCGTCCGCTTCCGTATCCACGGCGCGCTGGGGCGCAGCTCGATCTGCCATTGCCGCATGTGCCAGAAGCAGTTCGGCTCGTTCTTCGGCGCCTTCGTCGCGGTGCCGGTGGATGGCGTCGAGTGGATCCGCGAGGAGCCGAGCTACTTCCAGTCGTCGATCAACATATCGCGCGGCTTCTGCCAGCGCTGCGGCACGCCGATGGCCTACCGCCACGCGGAAGGCCTCGAACTGTCGATCGGCTCGTTCGACGACCGCTCCGACCTCGCGCCGACGATCCAGATCAATCATGGTTTCCGCCTGCCCTGGGTCGAGACGATCTTCGACCAGCCGGTGCTCGACAATCCCGACTATTACCAGCGGCAGGAGCAGATCATCTCCTTCCAGCATCCCGATGAAGAGACGGCCCATTGGCCGGAGCATGGACTGAAGATATGACGACTGAGCTGCGCGGCCTCTATCCCGAGATCGAACCCTTCGACAGCGGCATGCTCGATGTCGGCGACGGCCATCAGGTCTATTGGGAACGTTCGGGCACCAAGGGCGGCAAGCCGGCGGTGTTCCTGCATGGCGGCCCGGGCGGCGCGACCTCGCCCAAGCATCGCCGCCTGTTCGACCCCAAGCTGTACGACATCATGCTGTTCGACCAGCGCGGCTGCGGCAAGTCTTTGCCCAACGCCTCGCTCGACGCCAACACCACCTGGCATCTGGTCGCCGACATCGAGCGGCTGCGCGAGATGGCCGGCCACGACACATGGCTGGTGTTCGGCGGCTCCTGGGGCTCGACCCTGGCGCTCGCTTATGCCGAGACGCATCCGGATCGCGTCAGCGAACTGGTGGTGCGCGGCATCTACACGCTGACCCGCGCCGAGCTCGACTGGTATTACCAGTTCGGCGTCTCCGAAATGTTTCCCGACAAATGGGAGCGTTTCGTCAAGCCGATCCCGGAGGCCGAGCGCGGCGACATGATGGGCGCCTACCGCAAGCGCCTCACCGGCGACGACCGCAAGGCCAAGGTCGAGGCAGCTTTGGCCTGGAGCCTGTGGGAAGGCGAGACGATCACGCTTCTGCCCGACCCCGACACGTCAGGCAAGTTTGGCGAGGACGACTTCGCCGTCGCTTTCGCCCGCATCGAGAACCACTATTTCGTCCATGCCGGCTGGATGGAGGAAGGCCAGCTGATCCGCGACGCCCACAGGCTGCGCGACATTCCCGGTGTCATCGTCCATGGGCGTTATGACATGCCGTGCCCGGCCAAATATGCCTGGGCACTGCACAAGGCCTGGCCCGAGGCGGAGTTCCACCTGATCGAGGGCGCCGGTCACGCTTATTCGGAACCGGGCATATTGGACCAGCTGGTCCGGGCGACCGACAGGTTTGCAGGGAAAACGTCGTGACCGCTTCCGCCCTACGTTGCCCCCCTCTGTCCTGCCGACCCCCACAAGTGGGGAGATCAGCTGGCATGCCGGCTTTCGCCAATCGCCGGCGTTGCAGGACGGAGCGAGGCGTCAATACTGCCGATCTCTCCCCTCGTGGGGGAGATGTCCGGCAGGACAGAGGGGGGCGCCAAAGGGCGCTGGCCCCCAAGGACAGACGGGGGTGCCATAGCGCGCTAGCCCACAAGGTGTTGCCATGAAAGAACGCATCTATCTCTTCGACACGACATTGCGCGACGGCCAGCAGACGCCGGGCATCGACTTTTCCGTCGAGGACAAGATCGCGATCGCGGCGATGCTCGACGAGTTCGGCCTCGATTATGTCGAGGGCGGTTATCCCGGCGCCAATCCGACCGACACCGCCTTCTTCCAGGAAAAGCGGACCAGGCGGGCGAAGTTCGTCGCCTTCGGCATGACCAAGCGGGCAGGGATCTCTGCCTCCAACGATCCGGGCCTGGCAACCTTGCTGCAGGCCAAGGCCGACGGCATCTGCTACGTCGCCAAGAGCTGGGACTACCATGTCCGCGTCGCCCTCGGCGTCACCAATGAGGAAAACCTTGAAACGATCCGCGCTTCGGTCAAGGCGGCGCGTGCCGCCGGCCGCGAGCCCCTGGTCGACTGCGAGCACTTCTTCGACGGTTTCAAGGCCAATCCCGACTACGCGCTGGCCTGCGCGCGGACGGCCTATGACGCCGGCGCGCGCTGGGTGGTGTTGTGCGACACCAATGGCGGCACCCAGCCGTCGGAGGTGCGCGACATCGTCGCCCAGGTGATCGCCGCGGGCATTCCGGGCGCCAATCTCGGCATCCACGCCCATGACGATACCGGCCAGGCGGTGGCCAATTCGCTGGCGGCGATCGAAGCCGGCGTGCGCCAGGTGCAGGGCACGATCAACGGGATCGGCGAGCGCTGCGGCAACGCCAATCTGGTCACCATCGTCCCGACGCTGGCGCTCAAGCCGCATTTCGCCGAACGTTTCGAAACCGGCGTCTCGGCCGAGGCGCTGGCGGGCCTTTCCAGGCTGTCGCGCGCCTTCGACGAATTACTCAACCGCGCGCCCGAGGCGCAGGCGCCTTATGTCGGCGCATCGGCCTTTGCCACCAAGGCAGGCATCCACGCCTCGGCGATCGTCAAGGAGCCGAAGACCTACGAGCATGTGCCGCCGGAGACGGTGGGCAACCGCCGCAAGGTCATGGTGTCGGACCAGGGCGGCAAGGCCAACTTCATCGCCGAGCTCAGGCGGCGCGGCATCGACGTGCCCAAGGATAGCAGCCGGCTCGATGCGCTGATCGCGGTGGTCAAGGAGCGCGAGGCCGAGGGGTATGCCTATGAAGGGGCGGATGCCAGCTTCGAGCTTCTGGCGCGCGGCATGCTGCACAGCCTGCCGGATTTCTTCCGGGTGACCTCGTTCCGCTGCCTCGTCGAGCGCCGTTTCGACGCCAATGGCAATCTCAAGACCGTGTCGGAAGCCGTGGTGAAGGTGATGGTCGACGGCGAGGAAAAGATGTCGGTGGCCGAAGGCGACGGCCCGATAAATGCGCTCGACATCGCCTTGCGCAAGGATCTCGGCAAGTTCCAGGACGAGATCGGCGACCTCGAGCTCGTCGACTACAAGGTGCGTATCCTCAATGGCGGCACCGAGGCGATCACGCGCGTGCTGATAGAATCGCATGACTCGACCGGCGCCCGCTGGTGGACCGTCGGCGTGTCGACCAACATCATCGACGCCTCGTTCCAGGCGCTGATGGATTCGATCATCTACAAGCTGATGAAGAACCGCGAGATGGCCGGGCTGGTGGCGGCCGAATAGGCGCGGTGAGCGATGATGGGCCAGCCGCAGCGGCTGGCCCTGTCGATTGATCCATCAACGAAAAGCGGGTGGACCATCACTATTTTGAAATGGCATGCGCTGGCGGGCGGGCGCATAGGTGCCCGCCATGAGCACCAACACGCCCGCGATTTCCCGCGACGAAGCCACCCGCGGCTTCCTGTTTGCCCTGTCGGCCTATCTGATGTGGGGCTTCCTGCCCTTCTACATGAAGGCGGTCGCCCATATTCCGGCGCCCGAGGTGATCGCGCACCGCATCACCTGGTCGATCCCGATCGCAGCGTTGCTGTTGTGGTGGCTCGGCCGCACCTCCGACATCAAGACCGCCTTGCGCACCCCGCGCACTTTGGCGATGGGCACGCTGACGGCGACGCTGATCACCATCAACTGGGGCGTCTATGTCTGGGCGATCGGCAATGACCGGGCGCTCGAAACCGCACTCGGCTATTACATCAACCCGCTGTTTTCGGTGTTTTTGGGCGCTGTCGTGCTCGGCGAGAAGCTGACGCGGGCGCAGATGGTGGCGATCGGGCTTGCGGTGATCGCGGTGGCACTCCTGACCTGGGAAAGCGGCGGCTTGCCCTGGGTGTCGATCGTGCTGGCGCTGTCCTGGGGTTTTTACGCGCTGTTCAAGAAGACGCTGCCGATCGGCCCGGCGCAGGGCTTCTTCCTCGAAGTCCTGATCCTCGGCATCCCGGCGCTGGTCTACATCGCCTATCTCCAGGGCAGCGGCGCCGGGCATTTCGGCACCACCGGGATGACCGACGTCTGGCTGATGCTCGGCTGCGGCATCGTCACCGCCGTGCCGCTGATCCTGTTTGCCAATGGCGCCAAGCTGCTGCGCATGTCGACCATCGGCATCATGCAGTACATCGCGCCGACGATGATCTTCGTCATCGCCATCTTCATCTTCAGGGAGCCGTTCTCGAGCGAACGCGCGGTTGCCTTCGCCCTGATCTGGGCGGCACTGGCCATCTATACCTGGTCGATGTTTTCCGAGCGCGCCAAGAACGGCTGAGGTTCAGGTGAGGCCGGCCTGCAAATGGCCGTTGCCTGCGCTTCCGGTACTCGCGTGCCCGAATGTACGCTCCGCTCCGGTTCTCGGTAGCGACCATCTTTGGCTCGGCCTGACCTGGAACAGGCCGAGCGTGGTTCGATCCGACCTCGAACCTACATCTTGTCGATGACCGACTGGACGCCTTCGGTCGGCGTGGAATCAGCACCCGCGGCGACCATGATCGCCGAGACCACCGCTTCCGGCTGGTCGACGACAAGCGGCTGGACCAGATGCGAGGTATGGACGAAGCCCTCTGTCTTCATATGGTCGAGCAGCGTCAGCATCGGATCCCAGAAACCCTTGACGTTGGCAAAGACGATCGGCTTGCGGTGATGGCCGAGCTGGGCCCAGGTCATGATCTCGACGATCTCCTCGACCGTGCCGATGCCGCCGGGCAGTGCCACGAATGCGTCCGATTTCTCGAACATAAGATGTTTGCGCTCGTGCATGTTGTCGGTGACGATGACTTCGTCGAGCTTGGTCAGCGCGCTTTCCGTCGCTTCCCTGTTCATCAGGAAGCGCGGGATGATGCCGGTGACCTTGCCGCCGGCGCGCCGCGCGCCATCGGCGACAGCGCCCATGATGCCCTTGGTGCCGCCGCCATAGACGAGCCGGACGCCGGCCTTGGCAATCGAATGGCCGAGCAGGTGCCCGGCCTTGATGTAGACCTCGTCACGGCCCGGCGAGGAGCCACAATAGACGCAGATGGATCGAATCTTGTTCATCGGCTGATTGGGTATTGCCTCCACAGGCAGGGTCAAGCCCGAACCGGGCTTTTTCTTGTCGCTGCCGGCAAAACAAGGTATGCCCGGCGGGCGGCTAGGGGCAGAGGAATATGGCGATCAATCCGTTGAAGATTTTCCTACTCGCAGCAGGTGGCTCAGCCGCTGCTGCGACCGTTGCATATGTGTCGGGAGCACTCGATCCCTATCTGGCGCCGCCGGCCGCGATCGCGTCACTGCCGGCACCCGCGACAACGACGCCGACGAGCGACAAGCCCGCAGATCCGGCCAAGCCGGCAGCCGGCGCAGAGACGCCTGCCGCGGTCGCGCCGGCACCCGCAGCGCCTGCCGCAGCCGCTGCCGTGATCGCCCCGTCCTTCGACGTGGTGCGTGTCGAGAACAACGGTTCCGTGGTCATCGCCGGCAAGGCCGCCGGCAATTCCAAGGTCGAGATCGTCACCGGATCAAAGGTCATCGGTGCTGCCGTCGCCGGCGCTGACGGCGATTTCGCCGTCGTGCTCGACGATCCGCTGAAGCCCGGCGACTACCAGATCGTGCTGCGCGCAACCGCGCCCGACAATGTCGTCGCGACCTCGACCGAGACGGCGGTGGTTTCGGTGCCGTCCGATCCGGGTGGCCAGGTGCTGGCCCTGGTCGAGGAACCGGGCAAGCCGGCGCAGCTGATCACCGTGCCGAAGCCGGCTGACGCGCCGGCGGCGCCGGCCAGCGGCGAACAGCAGGCCAGCGCGCCGGCGACTGCCCCCGCAGCAGAACCCGCACCGGCCAAGTCGGCCGCGCCGGCAGCGGAGATCAAGGTCGCCGTCGAGGCCGTCGAGATCGAAGGCAAGAAGATCTTCATCGCCGGCTCGGCCGATGCCGGGCGCAAGGTGCGCGCCTATGCCAACGAGATCCTGATCGGCGAGACGCAGACCTCGCCCGAAGGCCGCTTCCTGATCGAGGCCGAGCGTGAATTGCCGGTCGGCGACTACATCATCCGCGTCGATGCGCTCGAGCCGAACGGCGCCAAGGTCGTCGCCCGCGCCGCCGTGCCGTTCCAGCGCGAGCCGGGCGAGGCGGTGGCAGCGGTCGCGCCGCAGCCGACGGTATCAGCAGCGCCGGCCGTCGATGCACCCGCGCCCGCAGCCGCACCCGCGCCCGCAGCTGCATCAACGGCCGAGGCCAAGACGGCGATGGCGGGCGAAGTACCTGCCAAGCCTGCAGACCCGGCTGCCGAAGCGACGGCACCGGCACAGGCAACTGCTCCGGCCGCCACGGCTACTGCCGACAAGCCGGCTGAAGTCGCCGCCGCACCTGTTGCGCCAGAGACCACGGCGCCCAAGCTCGAAGCCGTCAATGGCGCCGTCATCATCCGTCGCGGCGATTCCTTGTGGCGCATCTCGCGCCGCGTCTATGGCCACGGCGTGCGCTACTCCAACATCTATCTCGCCAATCAGGACCAGATCCAGGATCCGGACCGCATCTGGCCGGGCCAGGTGTTCCGCGTTCCGGAAAAGTCGAAAGAGGGCGAGGCCGCCAATATGGGAGCCATGGGCGAGCAGGCGATGCCGGCGCCCAAGCCGTAAGTGGAACGGTTTTCCGCTTTCCCGGTTGATTGGAAAGAGTTCATCGTCTATCGTCGATAAACGATGAATTCTTTCTCCTCCCCGCCATCCTGCTGCAGCTCCGTCACCGACGTGACGCAGAAGCTTGCCGCGCTGTCTCATCCGGCGCGGCTCGAAATCCTGAAATGCCTGGCCGGCGGCAGGTCATGCTGCTGCAAGGAAGTGGTCGAGCATCTCGACCTCGCCCAGTCGACAGTCTCGCAACATCTGAAAATCCTCGTCGAAGCCGGTCTGGTGCGTTACGCGCCGGAGCGGCAGCGCTCGCGTTATGAGATCGACCAGGCGGCGCTGCGCGCCGTCTCCGTGTCGGTCACGGCGCTGGTCGACACCTTTTGCGCCGCCGGCGGCGCGCACATCTAATCAAGGCAAGCACAGTGGCCAGCAAAACCGTATCCGCCGAACG
Organism: Aminobacter ciceronei; assembly: GCF_014138625.1. Classification (GTDB taxonomy): domain Bacteria; phylum Pseudomonadota; class Alphaproteobacteria; order Rhizobiales; family Rhizobiaceae; genus Aminobacter; species Aminobacter ciceronei. The sequence continues at coordinate 87,153 of NZ_JACJHY010000013.1, read as the reverse complement.
CGGCTCGACCTTCAGCACGATCAGGAACCTGTGGCCCTATATGTGGCCGGAAGACCGACCCGACCTCCGGGCGCGGGTCATCTGGGCGACGATCTTCCTGTTCGTCGCCAAGCTGACGCTGGTCGCCGGCCCGTATTTCTTCAAATGGGCGACCGATGCGCTCGCCGGCGACCAGCGTTCGCCGCTGCCTCTGCCGGCCTTCCTGGTGGCGCCGGTGATGCTGGTGATCGCCTACAATGTGGTGCGCATCGTCCAGCTCGGCTTCAACCAGCTGCGTGACGCGCTGTTTGCCCGCGTCGGCCAATATGCGGTGCGCCAGCTTGCCCACCGCACCTTCGTGCACATGCACCAGCTGTCGCTGCGCTTCCATCTCGAGCGCCGCACCGGCGGCCTGTCGCGCATCATCGAGCGCGGCACCAAGGGCATCGAGACGATTGTCCGTTTCACCATCCTCAACACCGCGCCGACGGTGCTGGAATTCGGCCTCACCGCCGGCATCTTCGGCTTCGCCTATGGCTGGAAATATGTGGCCGTGGTGGCCGCGACGGTGTGGCTCTACACCTGGTTCACCGTCTGGGCGAGCGACTGGCGCATCGGCATCCGCCGCGAGATGAACGATTCCGACACCGACGCCAACACCAAGGCGATCGATTCGCTGCTCAATTTCGAGACGGTGAAGTATTTCAACAATGAGGCCATGGAGGCCGAGCGTTTCGACCGCTCGATGGCGCGCTACGAGACGGCGGCGACCCGCATCTGGACCTCGCTTGGCTGGCTGAATTTCGGCCAGGGCGTCATCTTCGGCATCGGCATGACCATCGTCATGGCCATGTCGGCGATGGAGGTGATGGCCGGCACCCAGACCGTCGGCGATTTCGTCTTCATCAACGCCATGCTGATGCAGCTTTCGGTGCCGCTCAACTTCATCGGCTTCATCTATCGCGAAATCCGCCAGGGCCTGACCGACATCGAACAGATGTTCGACCTGCTCGACGTCAGCCAGGAGGTGACGGACAAGCCGGATGCCAAGGCACTTGTCGTCGGCACCGGCCGCGTCGAGTTCCGCGACGTGCATTTTGCCTATGACCCGAACCGCCAGATCCTGAAGGGTGTCAGCTTCGAAGTGCCGGCCGGCAAGACGGTGGCGATCGTCGGTCCCTCGGGCGCCGGCAAGTCGACGATTTCGCGCCTGCTGTTCCGTTTCTACGACATTCAGCAGGGCGCGATCCTGATCGACGGCCAGGACATTCGCGACGTGTCGCAGCAGAGCCTGCGCGGAGCGATCGGCATGGTGCCGCAGGACACGGTGCTGTTCAACGACACCATCGCCTACAACATCCGCTATGGCCGGGTGAACGCCGACGAGGAGGATGTGCGCAAGGCAGCCGAGCTGGCGCAGATATCGGGCTTCATCCAGCGCCTGCCGGACGGCTACAAGGCGATGGTCGGCGAACGCGGCCTGAAGCTGTCGGGCGGCGAAAAGCAGCGCGTGGCGATCGCCCGCACCATCCTCAAGGCGCCGCCGATCCTGATGCTCGACGAGGCGACCTCCGCACTCGACACCCAGACCGAGCAGGAAATCCAGAGCGCGCTCGACCTGGTCAGCAAGGGCCGCACCACGCTCGTCATCGCCCACCGCCTGTCGACGGTGATCTCGGCCGACGAAATCATCGTGCTCGCCGATGGCGGCATCGCCGAGCGCGGCACCCACGCCGAGCTTTTGGCCCGGGGCGGGCTCTACGCCTCGATGTGGGATCGCCAGCGCGAGGCGACCGAGGCCGAGGAACGCCTGCGCCAGGCCCGCGAGGGCGACGAGCTCGGCGTCGTCGTGCGCCGCCGCACGCCTGAGGTGACCAACGACGCGGAGTGAGCCGCCGGCTCGCTAGCCGGCTGAGACGAACAGCCTGCCATGATCAGGCTCGCATGATCATTTCTCCTGCGAGCGGCGACAGCGCCGTTTGCCGCCCGCGATTGCGGTGGGCGCCGGCAATGCCGCGTTGCGGCTGACGGTCGTTTCCGGTAAGCACTCCGGGACTTCAACAGCAACGGCCTCCACTTCATGAGCATAGCCGACACGATCCGCAACGCCTTCGTTCCGGTCCATCGCGAGGGATATCCCTTCATTGCCGGATTTGCGGCTGTTGCCGTCCTGCTGGGCTTCTTTTCTACTTCGCTGTTCTGGATCGGCGCGATCCTGACGGCCTGGTGCGCCTATTTCTACCGTGACCCCGAGCGTGTCACCCCCGTCGACGACAGGCTGGTGATCAGCCCGGCCGACGGCGTCGTCTCGGCCGTCGGCCCGGCAGTGCCGCCGCGCGAACTCAATCTCGGCACCGCCGAGATGACCCGTATCTCGGTGTTCATGAATGTCTTTTCCGTGCACATCAACCGCGCCCCGGTGCGTGGCAAGATCGTCCGCATCGAGCATCGTCCCGGAAAGTTCCTCAATGCCGAGCTCGACAAGGCAAGCCAGGAAAACGAGCGCAACGGCATCGTCATCGACAGCCCCAACGGCCAGGTGGCGGCGGTGCAGATCGCCGGCCTCGTCGCCCGCCGCATCCTGTGCTGGGCCGATGTCGGCGGCAACATCGCCGTTGGCGAGCGTTTCGGCCTGATCCGCTTCGGTTCGCGCGTCGACGTCTTCCTGCCCAACCATGCGGTTGCCCGCGTTTCCGTCGGCCAGACTGCGGTCGCCGGCGAAACCGTGCTTGCCGAATTCGGTGGCGCCAGCCATCCGCCGCTGGTGCGGGTCTCCTGATGGTTGCGCCCTTCAAGCCCTTTGAACCGCATGGCAGCGGCGGCCCGCGCATTCGCGAGATCCCGCTGCGCATGGTGCTGCCCAACCTGATCACCGTGCTGGCGATCTGCGCCGGCCTGTCGGGCATCCGGCTCGCCTTCGAGGGCCGCTTCGAATCGGCCGTCGTGATGGTGCTGCTGGCGGCCTTTCTCGACGGCATCGACGGCCGCCTGGCGCGCATGCTCAAGGCGACCTCGCGCTTTGGCGCGCAGATGGACTCGCTCGCCGACATCGTCAATTTCGGCGTCGTGCCGGCGCTGGTGCTCTACGCCTACCTGCTCGACAAGGCCGGCTCGCTCGGCTGGATCGCGACGCTTTTGTTTGCCATCGCCATGGGGCTGAGGCTGGCGCGCTTCAACGTGCTCGACGAAGATCTAGACCGGCCGGCATGGCAGGCCGAATATTTCGTCGGCGTGCCGGCGCCGATCGGCGCCATCACCTTGATGCTGCCGATGTATCTCGGCTTCCTCGGCCTCGAAGGCACCCGCAACGCCGCCTACATCGCCACCGTTTTCACCATTCTGGTCGCCTTCCTGCTGGTCAGCCGCTTGCCCGTCTATTCCGGCAAGAAGCTGAAGATCAAACGCGAGCACCTGCTGCCTGTCATGCTTTTGGCGGTGTTCTACGTGCTGCTTCTGACCGTCTATCCCTGGCAGACGCTGACCGCCTCGGTCGGCGCATATCTGATCTTCCTGCCGCTCAGTGCCAGCGCCTATGCGCGCCGCTCCAAGCTCGAAGCTGCTGCAGCTGCGGCTGCGGCCGAAGCGGCTGAAACGCCCGCCGAACCCAAGGCCTAGTCGGGACAGTTTTGAGCCGTACCGAAGCGACGTCGCTGAGACCCTAGGATTCATTCCGTGATGCTGCAGCAGTGCACAGACGGTTGAGAAAGCCTGCACTTTCCTCCACCCGGATCACGCCCTTTACCCTCACGGCATGGATCCTCGGGTCAGGCCCGAGGATGACGAAGCGGGGACGTTGCCGGCTATTCTCCAACGCCTGTCTCGAGCCAATAGGAAACGTCGCAGATTGGCGGAGAACGCCACCTGCCTTCGTCATCCTAGGGCGGAGCAGGAGCGCAGCTCCGTCGCGGAGACCCTGGGATCCATGCCGTGACATTACCGCCAGGCTCAAGCCGTCACGAACGTGTGTTCTTTCTCAACCCCTGCATAACATTCCTCACCCTCACGGCATGGATCCTCCGGTCAAGCCTCTGGGATGACGAATTGGAGGTCCTGCGTCAGGCCGCCAGCCCGAGCTGGTCGAGCGCCAGGCGGCGGGCGGCGACATAGTCCGTCTTGCCCGAGCCGAGCACCGGGATTTCATGCACCTTGATGATGTCGTGCGGCACCATCAGCTCGGTGGCGCCGGCCTGCTTGCCATGGAGGCGCAGGGCCTCGGCATCGGCATTTCCGGCTGTCGTGACCAGCACGATGCGCTCGCCCCGGCGCTTGTCGGGCACGGCGACCGCGGCGTGGCGCTGTTCCGGCCACAGCGCCTGGACCAGCATCTCGACCGCGCCGAGCGACACCATTTCGCCGGCGATCTTGGCGAAACGCTTGGCGCGGCCCTTGATGGTGATGAAACCCTCGCGGTCGACCGAGACGATGTCGCCGGTGTCGTGCCAGCCGTCGAGCGGCTGCAATTCGCCCGGCCGGTCCGATGTCATGTAGCCCATCATCAGGTTGGGGCCGGTGAGCCAGAGCTGGCCGCCCTCGGCGACGCCCTCGACCTCTTCGAGGCGCATGCGCATGCCGGGCAGCAGCCGCCCGACGGTGCCGTCGCGGCCATGCGTCGCCGTGTTGACGGCAACGACGGGTGCGGCCTCGGTCAGGCCGAAACCCTCGATGATCTCGGCATTGAAGCGGCTGCGCCAGACCCGGCGCGTCTCCGCCCTGACAGGTTCGGCGCCGGCGACGACAAAACGCAGGCTGGAAAAATCGCCGTCCTCGGCGGTGCGGGCATAGGCGGCGAGGAAGGTGTCGGTGCCGAACATGATCGTCGGACGGATCTTGCGCGCGACATCGGGAATGATCTTGTAGTGCAGCGGCGAGGGGTAGAGGAACAGCCTGATGCCGGTCAGAAGCGGCAGGATGGTGCCGCCGGTGAGGCCGAAGGAGTGGAACACCGGCAGCACGTTGAACAGCTTGTCTTTTGGCGAGATGCTGATGCGCGCTTCGGCCTGCATGGCATTGGCGACGAGGTTGCGGTGCGACAGCACCACCGCCTTGGGCGTGCCCTCGGAGCCTGAGGTGAACAGGATGACGGCCGGCTTTGACGCATCCTGTGGCGCAAGCGGCCGCGACCATTGCAGGGCGGCCGTCAGCTTTTCCGGCGTCGTGACGCTGTCGCGCAGCTCTTCCAGCCAGACGATCTTGGCGCCGGCCTGTTCTGCCGCCGCAACGACGTCGCCGAGATCGGCCTTCTGGACGAAGGCGCGTGATGAGACGATGGTCGCGATCGCCGCTGTCTTCACCGCCGAGGCGACATTGGCGGCTCCCGCCGTGTAGTTGATCATCGCAGCGACGCGGCCGGCCGAGATCAGGCCGAGCATCGCAAGCACCACGCCATTGGCGTTGGGCAACAGGATGCCCACGGCTTCGCCCTGTTTGGACATGGCTTCGAAGCGGCTGCCGAGCACGCGCGCGCCGACAAGCAGCTTGCGGTAGCTGAGCGCGCCGCTGACGACATCCTCGACGATCGGCTGCGACGGGCCGTAGCGCCTGGCAGCGTCGACCATTGCGCCGAACACGCCCCTGTCGAGATCGGTGCCGGCAAGGCGGGCCTCGGCGAAGCGGTCGAACAGGGCGTTGGCTGTCGTCGTCTGGCTGTAGCCGGCGCGCTGCAGCAGCTCGGCCATGGTCATCGGGGCGAGGGCTGATATACGGAGGCGCTGGAACCAGTGGCGCGGCGCCCGTTCGGCCGGCGTCAGCGAAAACGGCAGGTGGCGGGCGCCGCTGACGAAGATCGGCACGATGCGCGCGTCGGCCTGCATGGCGATGCGGGCGACGGCGCGGAACAGCCGGAAGGCTTTGACGTCGGGCTCGACGGTGTCGGGCAGGTAGACGGCGAGGCGGCCCTTGCCGCGCAATACGCGAACCAGCCGGCGGCTGACGAAGACATGCTCGGCGTTGAAGGCGATGGTGCGGCCAAGCTCGCGCCACGGCTCGAGCCAGAACGCCTGGGCCGAAGCATCGTCGAGGATATGCAGCGTCTGATCGGGCAGCAGCGACAGCATCAGCGCCGGTTCGAGGCGCGACTGGTGTGAAATGACATAGATGACGGGTGCTTCGGCGTCGCGGGCCTGGATCAGCGCGCGGTCATCGATCCGGTAGAGCAGCTTGAGCGGCAGATAGAGCAGCGCCTGGCGGAAGCGGATGCCGCGTCCGTGCATCAAGACGCCTGATGCAAGCATCCATGCCGCAACGAAGCCGAGCACAATTGCACTGGCCAGGACCATGCCGCACCTCCCAATGCACGCGAAGCCCACCGCGCGCATCGAAACTAGACGATGACGGCGCAACGTCAATGCGCATCGTCATCCCGCCACCCCCGCTGCCATCAGGCCCGCTGCCGTCGGGCCTTGGCACCAGCACAGGAAAAAGCCGGTCTTGCGACCGGCTTGAAGCAGAGGGACGGGTGGAGGGGATGGGGGGATGGGGCAACCCGTCCTGAGCCCAACAACGCGGTCGCTAACATTTGGTTCCACGGCAATCATGCTTTTTGTGATTCTTTTTCGATCGGGCCGGGCAGGGGGCAGTTCTCGCCGGCTGACGGTATCCTTCTGCGCAGCCGGAAGTGCGCTGCCGGCGAGCGGCGACGATGGGGCCTGATGTGTTCGAGCATCTGGTTTCGGGCGCAACCAGGACAAGCTGCTCACCTTTACCGGATCGCTTGCAGTATTCGGCATGACGTATTGACCGCGACCCTCGCCAAGGCGATGTTCATATTAGACCGTGCTTGTAAGTCCGTGTTTAGTCGCGCCGCTCCTGCCAACTTAGAAAGGCGACGGAGGCCCTGATGCCCAATACTCTAGACAGACAGTATGTTGAGGATCACCTAGGCGCTCACAATTACGAGTCCTTCGGGCGCAGCATTGTTGCGGCTGTTCTCGAAGAGGCGCTGGAGCAAAGAAGCCGGGACGGCGGAGGAGACCTGAAGTTCAAGGTCGAGACCAAGCTCGAAGCGACATCCTCCGGCTGCACCTGGCTCATCATGATCGTCAATGGCCGGCGGATCAGGATCCATCAGCCACCCATTACCAGCTTCTAGACGTTCTGGCCCGGAAGCGGGCTGCATCAGGCGGCGGCAGGCACCAAGCGGCGCGTCCTGTCGCGAACCGCCATATCGATGCGGTCGTCGCGCCGGTCCAGGCAGAGAAGCAGCCGAGAGACGGAGAACGTGCCCGTGCCGGAGGTCGCGACCGCCGAGGGTCGGGCAGGCGGCTGTGTTCGTGCGAGCAACAGGGCTCTTTCTTCTGCCCGCTCCGCATTCCTCACCTTCGCGGCAGGATCTCGAATTGCCACTGGCTGTCTAGCTCGTTTCACGGCGGAATTTTCCGCCAGTCTCGAACCGTTCAGCCGAGCGGGCGTCGCGCCAGGCGTGCCAGAACACCGCGCCAAGCACGATGGCGCCGCCGAAAAGGCTCGCCGTCGGCGGCAGCTCGGCCAGGAACAGCCAGGCGAAGAAGATGCCGAACGGTACCTCGGTCGTGCCGAGCAGGCCCGCCTCCGCTGCCGGAATGCGGCGCGCGCCTTCGGTCCACAGGATGACGGCAAGGGCGAAGGTGAAGCCGAAGAAAACGAGCGGCGCGATGCTCGACCGTGGCACGGTGAGCGGATCGGTCAGAAGCCAGGCCGGGATCACGCCGAGAAAGGCGGAAACGGCCCCGGCCCAGACGACGGAGGCGTTGCGGAAGCGCCTGACGAGGGCGGCGTAGAAGGCAAACAGGCAGGTCATCATCAGCGCCAGCGCATCGCCGAAGGCATGGCCGCCGCCGAGGCCGGACCAGAACATGATGGCGACGCCGGCGAGGCAGACGGCTGCCGCCACCGCCGTCTGGCGCCGGAACACCTCGCCGGCGATCAGCCAGGCAAACAAAGCGACGACGAACGGAACGGTGGCGTAGATGACCACGACATTGGCGACATAGGTGTTCTTGAAGGCGGCGATGAAGGCGACGCTGGAGATCGTGCCGAGTGCGGCCAGCAGCCAGCCCTGCCAGCCGAGATGCAGGCTTTCGCCCGTGCCGTTTCGCCGTCGCCACAGCACATAGGCCGATATCAGCATGCCGCCGATCAGCCCGCGCCAGGAGGTGATGGTCAGGGGATCGGCGTCGACCGACTTTGTCAGGATGCCGGCAAGGCCGAAAACGGCCGCCGATGCTGCCACAAGCAGCATGCCGAGCCGGTGCTGCGCGGCGGTTTCGCTTGCTGTCGTCATCCTCTTTTCCCGGTCAGGGGCCCAGTCTGTCGGGTCCAGCCTATCCCAGGGCACTGCCAGCCTGCTGTCAGCAGGCCGGCATGCTAGGGTGGCTGCCAGGATGGTACGCCACGTCGACCGGGAGGAAAATGATGGATGCTGCTGGGTTGAAGGCGCTGCAGGCGCCGATGAAGGACGCCTATCGCGCGGATGCCGGGCGCGCGCTGATCACGCTTCGGGCGCGCGGCGCCGTCGACGAGCAGTCGATTTCCTGCAAGGTCGACACCGGCAAGGCAATCGTCACCGCCGGGCTGCACCCGGCGACGGGCGGCAGCGGAATGGAGCTGTGCTCGGGCGACATGCTGCTCGAGGCACTGGTCGCCTGCGCCGGCGTGACCCTGAAGGCGGTGGCGACCGCACTCGAGTTCCGCCTCGGTGAAGCCGTGGTGTCGGCCGAGGGCGACCTCGATTTTCGCGGCACGCTCGGCGTCGCCAGGGATGCGCCGGTCGGCTTTCGCGCCATCCGGCTTGCCTTCAAGCTCGACACCGACGAGCCGCAGGAGCGCATCGATGCTCTGATCAGGCTGACCGAACGTTATTGCGTGGTGTTCCAGACATTGAACGTCCGGCCGGAACTGAGCGTTTCGGCCGAACGCTAAGGTTCGGGACGTACAGTTGCGCCGACCCCTTGCGGCGAACGTTGACGCGTGGCGCGCCTCAGATGTGCAAAGGCTCACCGGGTGGCGGTGAGCCTTCACAGATCAGCTGTTCCAGGCGCCGCGGCCTGACGCTTGCCATCAATTGGCGGCGAAGCAGTAGAACAGGGCGTCGCCGCCGGTTCCCTCCAGCGCTTCCTGGCTGCAGCCGCCGCGCGAGGCATGCGACGAGTTCCAGGATTTGGCCGCCGCGGAATCGTCGAGGCCCATGCGGTCGTGATGGCCCATCATCGCAGCACCTTCGGTGCCGTCGAGGGTCCAGTCGCCGCAGGTCTGGTCGGCGATGCGGGTGCCGTCGGGTTTGGAACCGGTCAATATGTCGTGCTTGTTGGGCTGGTCGCCGCGGCCATTGATGGTGTTGCCCTTCTCATCGAGGGCGGTTTCCTTGTTGATGTTGTTGGCGTCGCTGTGCAGCGACGCCACGTCGTCGGCGATCTTCTGGCCCTTGGCGTTGACCCATGGTCCCTGGCCGATGCGGTCCCTGGCGTCGACGTCCTTGGTCGAGAGATAGGCGTGCCAGGTCTTGCCGGTCGAGCCCGCGGCCTCGGCCAGGCTCTGGCAATGGGCGTCGGCGCCAGCGAGGCCGCCGAGATTGGCGCCCTTGCCGATGCCGCTGCTGGTGACGAAGAAGCTCATCGTGGCGTCCTGCGCGCTGGCCGCCGACAGGCCTGATAAAAGCAGCGCAGACATCAGAAGAATGCGTTTCATCGCGTGGTCCTCCCTCATTTTCTTGATTTGAGGGCCGCAAAACTAGGACTGGCCGAATTCACCGGCCAATCACGCTTGCGTGTCGCTACATCGGCCAGACCAGCATCAGCATCGGCACGGCGACGACGATGACCAGCAGCGACAGCGGCAGGCCGAGGCGCGGATAATCGGAGAATTTGTAGCCGCCGGGGCCCATGACAAGGGTGTTGCACTGGTGGCCGATGGGGGTGAGGAAATCACAGCCGGCGCCGATCGCCACCGCCATCAGGAAGGCTTCGGGGCGGAAGCCGAGCGTGGTGGCAAATCCGGCGGCAATCGGTGCCACGACGAGCACGGTGGCGGCATTGTTGAGGAACGGCGTGACCGCCATCGCCACGACCATGATCAATGTCAGCGCCCCGGCGGGCGGCAGCGTCGAGGCGAATTCGGCGAGCCAGGCCGAGATGATGTCGGTGGCGCCGGTCCGGCGCAGCGAGTCGCTGACCGGGATGAGGGCGGCGAGCATCACCAGGATCGGGCCATCGATGGCGCCATAGACTTCGCGCAGCGGGATGACGCGAAACAGCACCATGGCGACAGCGGCGGTGAAGAAGGCGAGCGGCACCGGCAAAAGGCCAAGGGCGGTGGCGCCCATCGCGGCGACGAGAATGGCGAGGGGCACGACGCCGCGCCTGACGCTGCCGAGCAGGATCGGGCGCTCGGCCAAGGGCAGGCAGCCGAGCTCGCGCAATATGTCGGGCATCGTCTGCGGGTTGCCCTGCAGCACGACGACGTCGCCTAGGCGCAGGATGACGGCGCCGAGCCGCTCCTGGATGCGTTCGCCCTTGCGGCTGACCGCCAGCAGGTTGACGTTGAAACGGTCGTAGAGCGCCAGGCGCTGCGCCGAGCCGCCGATCAGGGTCGAGTGTTCGCCGATGATCGCCTCGACGGCGGTGGCCGCATGCTTGCCGCCGGCGGAATCACGGCTGCCGGTGACGCTGAGCTTGGACTGGGTGACGATGCGGTCGAGCGCTTCAGGGGCGCCCTCGATCAACAGGATGTCGCCCTCGCGCAGCACGACGTCGGGGAACGGCGTCACATGCAGGGCGCGCGAGCGCAGGATAGAGGTTACCACCGCGCGGCTGCCGCCGAGCTTCAACAGGTCGGCCAGCGACTTGCCGACGACGGTGGAGTCGGCGACCAGGCGGGCCTCGGTGACGTAGTTGTTGACGTCGAGCGCCTCGTGGATCGAGGCCGAGGCGCGGGTGCGGATCGGCAGGAGCCAGTAGAACAGCACCAGGAAGACGAGGCCGGCGACGGCAAGTGCTGCGCCGACAGGGGTGAAGTCGAACATCGAGAAGGCGTCGCCGGTCATGTCCTGGCGCACGCGCGACACGACGATGTTGGGCGAGGTGCCGACCAGCGTCATCAGCCCGCCGAGCAGCGAGCCGAAGGCCATCGGCATCAGGAAAACCGAGGGCGAGGTGTTGGAGCGGCGGGCGAACTGGAAGGCGATGGGGATCATGATCGCCAGCGCGCCGATGTTCTTCACGAAGGCGGACAGGATGGTGACGATGATCACCAAAAGCGCCAATTGCGCCCTGACGCTCGAGACGTCGGGGGCGAAGCGCTGGATGGCATATTCCATGATGCCCGAGCGCGCGACGCCGGCGCTGACCAGAAGTGCCGAGCCGACGATGATGACGATGTCGTCGCTGAAGCCGCTGAACGCTTCGGCCTGCGGCACGATGCCGATCGCAACCGCTGCGATAAGTGCGCCGCAGGCGACGAGATCGTAACGGAACCGGCCCCAGACGAATGCCGCCATCATCAGCGCTATGACGGCGAAGGACATCAACTGGTCGGTGGTCATGCGGCCGATGTCCCCCACATCAGTATAGAGCGCCCGGGCGCCTGGGCATAGAGCGCCCGGGCGGGCACTTGCAAGACTTTCGTTCCACGCATCGCTGCGATGCGCTCAAGCAGTGGTCAACGCGACGGCGGCAACATCGTTGCCGGCATCGCCGCTAGCCGCAGCGACGCGTCGCGCGGAAAGATCAGGCCGGCTTCTGGTGCGAAACCCAGCGCTGCTCGCGGATCTGGTAGATCTGGCCCGTGCGGGTCAGCGCAGGGTCGACCATGCCAAGGATGTGGCGCGCCGTCTCAGACGGATGGGTGACGGTCGCCGGATCCTCGCCGGGCACGGCCAACGCCCGCATCGCGGTGCGGCTGGTGCCGGGGTCGAAGATGTTGACGCGCAAGGCGGTGTTTTTGGTCTCGTCGGCCCAGGAGCGGGCGAGCGCCTCGACGGCGGCCTTGGAGGCGGCATAGGGCGCCCAGAAGGCGCGCGCCGAATGGGCGGAGCCGGAGCTGACGATGACGGCGCGGCCGGCATCCGACTTGCGCAGCAGCGGATCGACCGAGCGGATCAGGCGCCAGGTGCCGGTGACGTTGACGGCCATGACCTTGTCGAAGACCTTGGCCTCGACATGGCCGATGGGGGCGATGACGCCGAGCACGGCGGCATTGGCGACCAGAATGTCGAGCTTGCCCCAGCGGTCGTTGATCGAGCTGCCGAGACGGTCGATGCCGGCCATGTCGGTGAGGTCGAGCGGCACCAGCGTCGCCTGGCCGCCTGATGCCTTGATCTCGTCGTCGAGCTCTTCCAGCCCGCCGACCGTACGCGCCACGGCAATCACATGCGCACCCGCCGCGGCAAGCTGCTTGGCCGTGTTGTAGCCGATGCCGCGCGATGCGCCGGTGACGAGCGCGATGCGGCCGGAGAGGTCGGGAGTGGTTGTCATCATGGCATCCAGTTCGATCTTGTCGGTCCGCAGCCTGATAGGACGATTTTGTCCCGAACAAAACCCCACGCATCCGGAATGGATGCCGCAGGCGCCGGCGACAGGCCTTATTTCTCGCCGTCGCCCTATTTCCTGCCGACGATGTCGGGAATGCCGGCCGGTATCCGTCCTAGGGATGAAACCCTAGAGGAGGACATGATGGGCAGAAGCGTTGCAATCCTGGTAGCCAGACTGATCTTCGCCGGCGCCTTCGGCATGGCGGCCTTGTTCAAATTCGCCGGAATGACTGAAACCGCCGCCTACATCTCGGCCGCCGGCTTTCCTTTTGCCTTGCCATTGGCATGGCTGGCGGCCTTTTTCGAAATCGGGCTTGTGCTGGCCTTCCTCACCGGCGCGTTCTTTTCGGAGGCGGCCCTGCTGGCCGGCGCCTATGTCGTTTTCCTGGCCTTCGCCTTCCACGGTCCGTCGCACTGGCAGGGAAACCCAGCCGAATTCGGCTTCTTCGTCGATCACTTCACCTTCCTGGCCGGACTGCTTTACGCAGCCGTCCACGGCCCGGGCGAGCGGCTCGCGCTGCGGCAAGGCTTGATCTGGAAGGACAAGGCTGCTTCCGCGCATTGACGCGGAAGCATGCTGAAGGTGCCGCTGCTACAGCCCGCCGGTGGCCAGAAGCGACAACGAGCGCACATTGTCGGTGCCTTCGAGGTCGGCCAGTCGCGTCGGGTACTGGCCGGAGAAGCAGGCATCGCAATATTGCGGCTGCTCGTCATTGCGGCTCGCCTCGCCGACGGCGCGGTAGAGACCGTTCATCGACAGGAAGCCGAGCGAGTCGACGCGGATGAACTCGGCCATTTCCTCGATCGTCATGCGCGAGGCGAGAAGCTTGGACTTTTCCGGCGTGTCGACGCCGTAGAAGCAGGAGGCGCGGGTCGGCGGCGAGGCGATGCGCATATGCACCTCCTTGGCACCGGCATCGCGGACCATCTGCACGATCTTCTGGCTGGTGGTGCCGCGGACGATGGAATCGTCGACCAGCACGATGCGCTTGCCTTCGATCATGCGGCGGTTGGCATTGTGCTTCAGCTTGACGCCCATGTGGCGGATGGAATCGCCCGGCGAGATGAAGGTGCGGCCGACATAGTGGTTGCGGATGATGCCGAGCTCGAAGGGGAGGCCGGCGGCTTGCGAGAAGCCGATGGCTGCCGGGGTGCCCGAATCCGGCACCGGCACGACGATGTCGGCGTCGACGGGGCTTTCGAGCGCCAGTTCGGCGCCGATGCGCTTGCGCACGTCATAGACGTTGCGGCCCTCGACCGAAGAATCGGGACGGGCGAAATAGACATATTCGAAGATGCAGAAGCGCGGCTTCTGCGGCTCGAACGGGAAGATGCTCTCGATGCCCTTGGAGGTGACGATGACCATCTCGCCGGGCTTGAGGTCGCGCACGAAGCGCGCGCCGATGATGTCGAGCGCGCAGGTCTCGGAGGCGAGGATCCAGGCGCCGTCGAGATCGCCGAGCACCAGCGGGCGAATGCCGAGCGGATCGCGGCAGCCGATCATCTTCTTCGACGACAGCGCGACCAGCGAAAACGCACCCTCGACCTGGCGCACCGCATCGATGAAGCGCGCATTGAGGTCGCGTTCCTTCGAGGTGGCGACGAGATGCAGGATGGTCTCGGTGTCGGAGGTCGACGAGAAGATCGAGCCCTGCTTCTGCAGCGCGCGCTGCACCGTCATCGCATTGGTCAGGTTGCCGTTATGCGCGACAGCGAAGCCGCCATCGGCGAGTTCGGCGAAGAAAGGCTGGATGTTGCGGACGCCGGCGCCGCCCGTCGTGGCGTAGCGGGTGTGGCCGATGGCGCGGTTGCCCTTGAGGCTGTCGATGACACGCTGCTTGGTGAAGGTGTCGCCGATCAGGCCGACATGGCGCTCGACGTGGAACTGGCTGCCGTCATAACTGACGATGCCGGCGGCCTCCTGGCCGCGATGCTGGAGCGCATGCAGCCCCAGCGTGACGATTGCCGCGGCGTCTTGTCGGCCAAAAATGCCGAACACACCACATTCGTCGTGGAAATGATCATCGGCTTCCGCGGAAAGCACGTCAGCTGCGTCTGCCATCGGGGGCGGCCTCTTCTAGCAAAAACGCTATATAGTGCGATGAGGCGGCAAGGGCAACGCGCCATCCCGCCTCAGGCGCAATCAGTTGTTGGTCGGTGCCGGCTCGGCCGGCGCCTCGCCTTCGGCAGGCGCCTCGGCAGGCGGCGTGGTGGCGCCGGCTTCCGGTTCGCCGGTCTGCGAATTGAGCTTCTTGAGGATCGAATTCTCGGGATCCTCGGGCAGAAGGTTCTCGATCGAGGTGCCGATGCTCTCGAGCAGCGGCCGCGACTTCGCCTCCGCGACCCAGGCCGGAGCGTTGGGGCCGACCAGCCAGTTGAAGAACAAAAGGCCGACGGCAACGACCAGGATGCCGCGGGCGGCACCGTAGAGGAAGCCGAGCGTGCGATCGAGCGCGCCGATGCGGCTGTCGATGATGAAATCGGCGATCTTCATGGTGATGATGGTGACGACGATCAGCGCGATGATAAAGACGATGCCGGCGGCAGCCGCCATGGCGATCTTTTCGTTGTCGATATAGGGCTGAACGTAAGGCACGACCGGCTTGTAGAAGAAGAAGGCGGCAGCGGCGGCAGCGGCCCATGAGGCGACCGACAGCACCTCGCGGGAAAAACCGCGCACCATGGCGAGCATCGCCGAGACCAGGGTGAAGCCGACAAGAATTCCGTCAAGCAGCGTAATCGGCATCGTGTCCACTCACTCCATGGCGACGGTTTCAGTCCGTCTCTTCCGCGCGGCTTCGCCTTGAGCCGGCTATCCGCGCCACCAGATCCGCCAGTGCGGTCGGCTGGAACGAACCGGCTCCGATTCCACCTGCGAGCTCCCCGCTGCCGGAGGGCAGCACGGCCCTTCCGAAGCCCAGCTTTTCGGCCTCTTTAAGGCGTTGCTGCGCATGCGCAACCGGCCTCACGGCGCCAGAAAGGCTGATTTCGCCGAAATAGACGCAATCAGCAGGTAGGGCAATACCGGTGAGCGATGAAACCAGTGCGGAAGCCACGGCCAGATCGGCCGCCGGCTCCGAGATGCGGTAGCCGCCGGCAACGTTGAGATAGACGTCGTGCTGGCCGAAGCGCACGCCGCAATGCGCCTCGAGCACGGCGAGGATCATCGACAGCCGCGACGAATCCCAGCCGACGACGGCACGGCGCGGCGTGCCCAGGCTGGAGGCGGCGACAAGCGCCTGGATCTCGACCAGCACCGGTCGCGTGCCTTCGATGGCGGCAAAGACCGCGGCTCCCGGCGCCTTGGAATGGCGTTCGCCGAGGAACAGCTCGGACGGGTTGGCGACCTCGCGCAGGCCCTTGTCGGACATTTCGAAGACGCCGATCTCGTCGGTCGGGCCGAAGCGGTTCTTGACCGTGCGCAGGATGCGGAAATGGTGGCCGCCTTCGCCCTCGAAATAGAGCACGCCGTCGACCATGTGCTCGACGACGCGGGGACCGGCGATCTGGCCTTCCTTGGTGACATGGCCGACGAGCACCACCGCCGCACCCGTCGACTTGGCGTAGCGGATCATCGCCTGGGACGCCGCCCGCACTTGGGTGACGGTACCAGGCGCCGAATCGGCGAGGTCGGTCCACAAGGTCTGGATCGAATCGATGATGACCAGGTCCGGCCGCTTGCCGTCGGCGATGGTGGCGAGGATGTCTTCGACATTGGTCTCGGCGGCGAGTTCGACCGGTGTCGAGGCGACGCCGAGGCGCTGGGCGCGCAGCCTGATCTGGGCAACCGCTTCTTCGCCCGAGACATAGACGACGCGGTGGCCGCGCGCGGCGAGCGCCGCCGCCGCCTGGGTCAACAGCGTCGACTTGCCGATGCCGGGATCGCCGCCGATCAAAAGCGCCGAGCCGCGCACGAAGCCGCCGCCGGTGGCGCGGTCGAGTTCGCCGATGCCCGAGACGATGCGCGGCGCATCCTCGATGTCGCCGTCGAGCGAGGTCAGCGTGACGGCGCGGCCTTTTCGCGCGCTCTTCAGCGAGCCGGGACCGCTGCCGATGCCGCCCGCCGTGCCTTCCTCGACGAGCGTGTTCCACTCGCCGCAGGAATCGCACTTGCCGGCCCAGCGCTGATGCGCGGCACCGCAGTTCTGGCAGATGAATTGAACGCGGGCTTTAGCCATGGAGGGGATGCCTTTCGGAAAAATGGAAAGGCAGAGTTCTATGTTGCCCCCCTCTGTCCTGCCGGACATCTCCCCCACAGGGGGGGAGATCAGCCGTCAGGCGCGACGGTGCCTCAATCTGCGGCGCTCCAAATTGGCGAGAGGCGAGCGGCCAGCCAATCTCCCCCCTTGTGGGGGAGATGTCCGGCAGGACAGAGGGGGGCGCTGCCCCGCCGCCATCACCAGAGAGAAGCTCCATGCGCTACTCTTCCCCGAACCTGTCCGGCAGATGATGCTCGGGCGCGAGGTCGAAGAAGCGGGTGAATTCGCCCTGGAAGCCGAGGCTGACGGTGCCGGTGGGGCCGTGACGCTGCTTGGCGACGATGACTTCGGCCTTGCCGCGCACGTCGTTCATGTTGGCTTCCCACTGCAGGTATTCGTCGGTGCCGGGCTTCGGCTCCTTGTTCTTGAGGTAATATTCCTCGCGATAGACGAAAATCACAACGTCGGCGTCCTGCTCGATCGAGCCCGATTCACGCAGGTCGGAGAGCTGTGGGCGCTTGTCGTCGCGGCTTTCGACCTGACGCGACAGCTGCGACAGCGCGATGATCGGAACGTTGAGCTCCTTGGCCAGCGCCTTGAGGCCGGTGGTGATCTCGGTGATTTCCTGGACGCGGTTCTGCGACGCCTTGGCCGACGAGCCCTGCATCAGCTGGATATAGTCGATGATGATCAGGTCGAGGCCGCGCTGGCGCTTGAGGCGGCGGGCGCGTGCCGCGAGCTGGGCGATGGAGATACCGCCGGTCGAGTCGATGAACAGCGGGATCTTCTGTAGCGTCTGGGTGCAGCTGACCAGCTTTTCGAAGTCGGCCTCGGTGAGATCGCCGCGGCGGATCTTGGAGGAGGGCACCTCGGCCTGCTCTGAAATAATACGGGTGGCGAGCTGCTCGGACGACATTTCGAGCGAGAAGAAGCCGACCACGCCGCCGTTTTCGGCCTTGAACGAACCGTCCGCCTGCTGTGCCGGCACATAGGCATGGGCGACGTTGAAGGCGATGTTGGTGACCAGCGAGGTCTTGCCCATGCCCGGGCGGCCGGCGAGCACGATCAAGTCGGAGGACTGCAGGCCGCCCATGCGGGCGTCGAGGTCGTGCAGGCCCGAGGCGACGCCGGAAAGATGGCCGTCGCGCATATAGGCGGCGCTGGCCATGTCGATGGCCGTCTTGACCGCATCGGAGAAGCTTTCGAAGCCGCCGTCATAGCGGCCGGTTTCGGCGAGCTCGAACAGGCGCCGTTCGGCGTCCTCGATCTGCTCGGCCGGCGACATGTCGACAGGCGCGTCATAGGCGATGTTGACCATGTCCTCGCCGACGGTGATCAGCGCCCGGCGGGTGGCCAGGTCATAGACGGCGCGGCCATAGTCGGAGGCGTTGATGACGGTCACCGCGTTGGCGGCAAGGGCGACGAGATACTGCATGACCGTCATGTCGCCGACCTTCTCGTCGGCCGGCAGGAAGGTCTTCAGCGTCACCGGGTTCGCCATCTTGCCCATGCGGATGAGCTCGGCGGACACCTCGAAGATCTTGCGGTGCAGCGGCTCGTAGAAATGGGTCGCCTTGAGGAAGTCGGAGACGCGGTAGAAGGCGTCGTTGTTGACCAGTATCGCGCCGAGCAGGGCCTGTTCAGCCTCGATGTTGTTGGGGGCTTCCCGATAGAGCGGGGTCGCCTCCGCCACTTCGAATTTGCGTGCTGCCTCTGCCAATGTCGTCCCCGTCGCTGAACCAGATACTCCCGTAGCAGAGTCCGATATCGAAGTGCTGGCTCAATCTGCTTTAGCTGGGTTTCAAGGCCAGTTTGCCCAAGAATTCACAGGTCGGGCGAAACCATCCACAGGACATGAATCCTACCGCCGGAATCAATTTGACTGTTGCCGAATCCCGGCTCGCGTATTTCTCCAAAACCATCGAATCCTTAGGGCCGAACTGCACGCGGCACGGCATTGAACCACGGGAAAGATGCCTCCTGCGAGTCAGACTCCCCACGGCACAGCCGCCGGCAGCGGAAACCGGTCCGCGAATCGGCGCAATCGTAGCCGGAAATCGGAAGGAACAAAACAGGAATATTCCTCAAGCAGTTTTGTTTACCAAGAAGCTGCTCAGCATAATTCCAGGGTCGTTCGTATACATCGGCTGTTGATTTTATTCAGACATTCGCTGATCCTTGCCATCCCGAGGGCTTGTTCATCGCGATGCGGCACATGGCGAAGCATATGTCCGAGGGCTGTCAGGGGCCAATTCTGCGCTGCTGCGGCGCGGGCCTCGTCTGCTTGAGGAGGCAACATGCACGTTCTTCGCTCGGCACCGGCCCGACTGGTCTGGCTGGCTTCCACCGCCATGGTTGTGTTGGCCTCGACCGAGGCCGGTTTCGCCGCCTGCGACCTGACGCCGACGGCCGGCAACAGCGTCTATGTCTGCGACAGCGGCGCCAGCGCCGGGCTGACTGACACGGACGGCACCAATGCGCTGACGATGCCTGCTGGCGGCACCGGCACGATCAACGGCGACGTCGTCTTCGGCAATTTCCGCGATGTCGTCACCATCCATTCAGGGGTGATCAATGGCGCGGTCAACCAGAGCGGCGGTATCGACGACTTCGTCATGTCAGGCGGCGTGGTCGGATCGCTCAACCAGGGCAGTGCCCTCGATACGGCGACGATCAGCGGCGGCCACATCATCGGTGAATTCTTCGCCGGCGACTTCGTGACCATGACCGGCGGGCGCATCGGCAACGTCAATCTCGAGCAGGCCAACAACGAGATGCGGATGTCGGGCGGCAGCGTCGACACCTCGATTGTCGCGGTGCAAGGCAACGACCTGCTTGAGATCTCCGGAACCGCCGCTGTCGGCACGTTCATCAATCTCGGCAACGGCAACAACATTTTCCGCTGGCTCGGCGGCGGCAGCATCGGCGGCAATGTCACGATGGGCACCGGGCAGGACACGGCCTTGCTGCGCGGCCTGACGGAGGCCAGTTTTGCCGCCGGCCAGCTCATCGACGGTGGCTCCAGCGCCAGTATCGACACGCTGACCTTCGAGGGCACCGGTTCGACCTCGGTCGCCCGCTACGTCAACTGGGAGACCGTCAATCTGACGCAGGGCTCCCAATTCACGCTCGACGGCGATCTGGTGCTGGGCGATGGCCTGTCCAACACCGGCAGCCTGAGCATCGACGCGTCGAGCACGCTGCGCGCCGGGGCCGGCGTCAATGCCGCCGTTCGCGCCTTCACCGGAGGCAATGCGGTGATGCTGACCAATGCCGGCACCGTCGACCTGACCAATGGTGCGGCAAGTGCCACAGACAGCTTCACCGTCGTCGGCAACTACATCGGCGCCGGCGGTTACATCAGGCTCGACACCGTTGTTTCAGGTGACGGCGCGCCGTCCGACCGGCTGGTGATCGAGGGCGGCAACGCCAGCGGCTCGACCGGCATCATCATCGTCAATCTCGGCGGCACCGGCGAGCAGACCGATGCCGACGGCATCCTGGTCGTCGAAACGACCTCGGGCGGCACCACCGATGCCGGCGCCTTCACGCTGGCGAGCCCGGTGGCTTATGGCGCCTACGAATATCTGCTGTTCCGGGGCGATGCCGCGGGGCTGGGCGAGAACTGGTATCTGCGCTCCGAACTGGTCAACCCGGTTGACCCGAGCGAGCCCGGCATCCCGCTGATCCGGCCCGAGACGGCTGATTATTCCGTGATGCCGCCAATGGCCCGCGACGTCGCGCTGGCGACGCTCGGCACCTTCCACGAGCGCCGCGGCGAGCAGGGTTTCCTTGCCGGCGGCGATGATCTTTCGGTCGGATGGGGACGGGTGTTCGGCTCAAGCTCCAGCCAGGACTGGGCCGGCACGGTGTCGCCGTCGGCCGACAGCACGACGCTGGGCATCCAGGCCGGCCTCGATCTCTGGCGCGGCGAGACCGAAGCGGGCGCGCGTCACGCCGCCGGCCTGTTCCTCGGTTATGCCAGCCTCAACGCCGATATCCGCGGTGCGGTGCAGGGCCAGGCCGATCTGGCCGCCGGCAAGCTCGACCTCGATGCCTACAGCGTCGGCGGCTACTTTACCCATGTCGGTGCGGGCGGCTGGTATGTCGATGCCGTGCTGATGGGAAGCTGGCTCGGCGGCGATGCAGGCTCCGACCGCGCCATCGCCATCGATGCCGACGGCCGCGTGGTGACCGCCTCGCTGGAGGCGGGGGCGCCGATCGCTTTGACCGCAAGCTGGATGCTCGAGCCGCAGGCCCAGATCATCTGGCAGGATGTGTCCCTTGAAGACGCCGACGACACCTTGTCGGGCGTGCGCTTCGACGAGGGGCGCGGCGTCACCGGCCGCATCGGCGCGCGCCTCGAGGGCACGTTCGACACCGCCTCGGGCCAGCTCAAGCCCTATCTCAAGGCCAATCTCTGGCACGGCTTCGACGGCGAGGATGTCACCTATTTCGACAGCGACGCGATCCGGGTTGAAACCGGCGGCACCCGGCTCGAGCTCGGCGCCGGCATCAGCCATGCCTTCACCGACAAGGTGAGCGCCTTTGCGGTCGCCGATTACAGCTTCAATCTGGGCGGCGAGCGCAGCCGCAGCTTCGAAGGCAATATCGGCCTGCAGGTCAAATGGTGACGAGGCCGCGCGCGGTTTGGCCGGAGGTCAGCTAGGCGCCGCGCGGCGCAAGCAGGATGACCGAGGCGCCGAGGATGCAGATCGCGGCGCCGATCATGTCCCAGCGGTCGGGGCGGATGCCTTCGGCGAGCCAAAGCCAGGCCAGCGATGCTGCGATGTAGATGCCGCCATAAGCGGCGTAAGTGCGGCCGGCGGCGTCGGCATCGACCAGGGCCAGCAGCCAGCCGAAGGCGATGAGCGCGGCGACGCCGGGGATCAGCCACAGCGCCGACTTGTCGAGCCGCCACCAGGCCCAGAAGGAAAAGCAGCCGGCGATCTCGGCAAGGGCTGCCAGGACGTAGATGGCATAGGTCATCGAGGAAACCCTGGGGTCATGAAAAAAAGCCCGGCTCATGGCGAGACGGGCTTTTTCCTATGGCAGACGCATGAGGCGCAAGGGCCAGGCGTGGTTGCCATGCTATTCCTTGTCGGCAACCTTCCTGCGGCGGCCGATCTTTCCAGCTTCAGCCTGAGCGGCTCCGGCCTTGGCGGCAGGTTGAGCCTTGGCTGCAGGCTGGGCGGCAGGTTTGTCCTCGGCGGCGAGCTTCGCCTGCCGGTGCCCCATCTCGTGCATGGCCAGCGCCTTTTCGCATTTGCCGATATAGTCGCGGGTCAGCGGCAGCGTGTCGTTGCGGTGGCTGAGCTGGATCTGGAACACCATCAGGTCCTGCCAGCGGAAGGCAGCCTCGGACGCCGCGAGATAGAACTCCCACATCCGGCAGAAGCGCTCGTCATAGATCGCCTTGGCCTTGTCTCGGTTGGCCTGGAAACGCAGGCTCCAGTGCCGCAGCGTCTCGGCATAATGCAGCCTGAGAATCTCGACGTCGGTGACCATCAGGCCGGCCTTTTCGATTGCCGGCAGCACTTCCGACAGCGCCGGAATGTAGCCGCCGGGGAAGATGTGCTTGCGGATGAAGGCGCTTGTCGAGGCCGGCGGGCCGGCGCGGCCGATCGAATGCAGCACCATCACGCCGTCGGGTTTCAGCCGCTTGGCGACATTGTCGAAGAAGGTGCGGTAGTGGTTGACGCCGACATGCTCGAACATGCCGACCGAGACGATGCGGTCGAAACGCTCGACGAGGTCGCGGTAGTCCCTGATTTCGAAATGGACCCGGTTTTCCAGCCCCTCGGCCTGGGCGCGCTCGGTGGCAACCGCATGCTGCTCGGTCGACAAGGTCACGCCGAGCACCTGGGCCTCGAAGGTGCGGGCGAGGTAGAGCCCGAGCCCGCCCCAGCCGGAACCGATGTCGAGCACGGACTGGCCCGGCCTCAGCCGCATCTTGGCTGCGATATGCGCCTTCTTGGCGATCTGGGCTTCTTCCAGCGTCATGTCGGGATCGGCGAAATAGGCGCAGGAATATTGCATGTCGGTGTCGAGGAAGAGCCGGTAGAGATCGCCCGACAGGTCGTAGTGGCGCTGGACGTTGCGCTTGGCGCGGGCTGTGGTGTTGACCTGCTGGAAGCGGCGGAAGGCGAGCCGGAGATTGTCCAGCGCCTTGGTCCAGGCGGTGTCGATGCTGCCATTGCCGAGGTTCTGGAACACCACCCGCATCAGCCCGAGCACGTCGCCGCCGACGATGTCGACATCGCCGTCCATATAGGCCTCGGGCAAAGCCAGCATCGGGTCGAGCGTGATGGCGTTTTCGGCACGCCGCGTCTTGATCAGGAGGTGGACAGGGTCGCCCGTATCATCGCCGAAACGGTGCGATCGTCCGTTGGGGCCGGTGACTGTCAGATTGCCGGTACGCACAAGCTTCCCGACGATGCGTTGCAACAGCATATTCATGGCGTGCTCGCGAAAAGGTCAGTCGTGTAGTCCTTTCCTCAAAATAGGAGCGACGCTGCCAAGTTCCACGCCTGGCACAAAAAAAGCCCGGATGTCGCCATCCGGGCTTGGTCCAGAAAACTGGCCGGAAGACCGGCCGGTAAACTTGGATCGGGACAGAAGGCTGGATCAGCCCTCGTCGCCTTCGCCGTCCTCGTTCGGATCAAAGAAGCTGTCCGGACGGGCGTTTTCGTTGATGTCGTCGCCATAGATGGCTTCGGCGGTGGTCAGCGTCTCGCCCTTCGCCTGACGCTCGGCTTCATCGGCCGTGCGTGCGATGTTCAGCGTGATGGTGACTTCGACTTCGGCGTGCAGCGCGATGGCGACATTGGTCAGGCCGATGGTCTTGATCGGCTGGTTGAGCTCGACCTGGTTGCGGGCAACCGTGAAGCCTTCGGCGATCAGCAGATCGGCGATGTCGCGGGTCGAGACCGAACCGTAGAGCTGGCCGGTTTCACCAGCCGAACGCACGATGATGAACGACTTGCCGTCGAGCTTGTCGGCGACCTGCTGGGCTTCCGACTTGCGCTCGAGGTTGCGGGCTTCGAGCTGGGCGCGCTGGCCTTCGAACTTCTTCTTGTTGGCTTCGTTGGCACGGAGCGCCTTGCCCTTGGGCAGCAGGAAGTTACGGGCAAAGCCGTCCTTGACCTTGACGGTGTCGCCCATCTGGCCGAGGCGGGAAATGCGTTCGAGGAGAATGACGTCCATTGTCCTTGTCCTTTCGTTGGCTGCAAAGGCAGCGGAAAAATTCAACGGGCAAGGAAGCAATGAGGGCGTTGCCGCCGGTTTCGCTGTCCTGCCTGTCGCGGCAGTTAGGATTTCCCTTAGAAATCCAACCCGGGATTTGAAGGTTCACCCGACCGCGCCCGTCGCGGCAGGGAATGGTCCGGCCCGGGGCGAATGCCGCCGGGCCGGAACCGATATCACTTCACCACGTAGGGCAGCAGGCCGAGGAAGCGGGCGCGCTTGATCGCCTGGGCGAGTTCACGCTGCTTCTTCTGGCTGACGGCGGTGATGCGCGAAGGAACGATCTTGCCGCGCTCGGAAATGTAGCGCTGCAGCAGACGCACGTCCTTGTAGTCGATCTTCGGAGCGTTGGCGCCGGAGAACGGGCAGGTCTTGCGACGACGGTGGAAAGGACGACGGGTCGGGATCTGGTTGATGTCGACCATTATTCTGCACCCCCTTCAACACCTTCGCGCGGACGGCGCGGGCCACGATCACCACCGCCATCGCGGTCGCCGAAGCTGCGCGGGCCACGGTCGCCGCGATCGCCGAAGCTGCGCTGCGGACGGTCGCCGAAGCCACCGCGTTCGCCACGCTCGGAGCGCTCTTCGCGCTTCTGCATCATGGCGGAGACGCCTTCTTCATGCGCCTCGACCTTGACGGTCATGAAGCGCAGGACGTCTTCGGACAGGCCCTGCTGACGCTCGACTTCCTTGACGGCAGCCGACGGCGCGGTGATGTCCATCAGCGTGTAATACGCCTTGCGGTTCTTGTTGATGCGGTAGGTGAGGGACTTCAGTCCCCAGTTCTCGACCCGGCCAACCGATCCGCCAGCTGCAGTGATGATGCCCTTGTAGTGTTCGACAAGTGCATCGACCTGCTGCTGCGAGAGGTCCTGGCGGGCAAGAAACACATGTTCATAAAGAGCCATAGTTTTTGCCTTTCTTCGTTTCCATCTTCCGGTCCCGGCGGCTAGAGCCTCTGCGACTTCCCTGATCCTTCGAGGGCCATTGGCCACCTCGGGAGAAGAAAGGTGCACGACGAGACGGTCGAGAGCGGAGACACGGGAGGCGGAAGCGTTTTCGCTTCACACGGCGGCTTTCAAGAAAGCCTCCGGCCCTCCGTTCAGCCCCCAGCTGGGACCGGCAGATGGCGGGCGTCTATATGCTAAGGCGATACAAGGCAAGGGGGAAGGCCGAGATTCCCTGAGAAATCGGGCTTTTGCGCCCGATTTCGATGTTCAGCCGAAGGCTTCCGGGATGAGAAATCGGGCTTTTTGCGCCCGATTTCGATGCTCAGCCGAAGGCTTCCGGGATGAGAAACCGGCCTTTTCAAGCCGGTTTTGGCTCAGCTGAATGCCTCGTCCCGGACGAACAGCGGCGAGCGCGTACGGTTGGCGACGACCTTGTCGACGGTCTCGGGGAAGAAGCCCTTGGCGCCGCGGCGCTTGCCGAACATCATGTCATATTGCAGCCAGCGGAAATCGCGGATCGCCGGGTCGAGTTCCTTCTGGCGCGACCAGTCGAACACCGATTGGCCCTGTCGCGGCATCAGCATGTTGCGGTCGACGACGCGGTAGCGGTCATGCAGGTCGCCGAGGAAGCCGGTGTAGTAGGGGTGGCTGATGCCGGCGGTCTCGAGCACGTGCAGCGGCAGGAAGGCCGGGCTGATCGAGCCGATGTCGCGCGCAGCACCGGTGCGGT
This sequence comes from Aminobacter ciceronei, assembly GCF_014138625.1. Classification (GTDB taxonomy): domain Bacteria; phylum Pseudomonadota; class Alphaproteobacteria; order Rhizobiales; family Rhizobiaceae; genus Aminobacter; species Aminobacter ciceronei. The sequence goes on along the minus strand of NZ_JACJHY010000013.1, from coordinate 61,549 downwards.
TCGACCACACCACCAAGGGCGTCTCGTGCTGCACCAGCATCTCGTCGAGCGGCGCCTTGCGCTTGGCGACCGGCTCTTTCATGAAACCGGTCTCGACATAGACGGGGCCGAGCGGCGGCAGGTGGTCGCCGAAGAAGGCAATGACCGTCGGGCGTTCACGCTTGCTGGCCCAGTCCATCAGCCGCTTCAGGCCACGGTCGGCATCGGAGGCACCTTCGGCATAGGTCAGGATCGAATCGCGCGTCCACTGCGAGGTCGGCGCATCGACCTTGTGGGTGGTGTCGCTGTAGCGGTTCGGCTCATAGGGGCCGTGGCTCTGCAGCGAGACGGCAAAGAAGAAGAAGGGGTGGTCGGTGGCGTCGGCCTGGCGGATGATCTCTTCGGTCAGCGCGGCGTCGGAGACCAGAGGCCCGCGCTTTTCCAGCGGCGGCAGGTTCTCTTCCGACAGGAATGTATCGAAGCCGAAGTCCTTGTAGACAAACGAGCGGTTCCAGAACCAGCTGCCGAAGGGATGGATGGCCTTGGTGTCGTAGCCTTCGCTCTTGAAGAAGGTGGCAAGCGAAGGCACCGGCGCGCGGACATATTGCTGGTAGGGGATCGAGCCGGCCGGCAGGAAGGCGTTGGAGAAGCCGGTCAGCGCCTCGAACTCGACATTGGCGGTCATGCCGCCGAACTCGGGCGAGAAGACGTGGCCGGACTGCGCGGCGCGCACGTTCTGGATCGGATCCGGCGTGATCGAAACACCGGGCAGCCGCGTCGGATCCCAGAAGGATTCGCTCATCACGATGATGACGTCGGGCTTTTCCTCGGGCAGGACGGCGGCTGCCTGCGACGGTGCCGCGATGGCGTCGATGGCCTTGTCGGAATAGCCCTGCGGCGCCTTGACCTTGGCCATCGGCACGTTGAGCGCAAAGGCGATGGCAAAGCCGTTGGAGGCGTAGTTTTCCTTCTGGTCCCACATCATCGGGATGATCTGCAGGCGGTCGCGCGTCCACGAGAAGGTGGCGTAGTCCATGATCGAGACGAAGAAGGCCAGCGCCGGAATGGCGATCGCCAGGCGCGACATGCGCGCCCAGAACGACAGCGCCGGCATGCGGCGGCGCCAGTAACGCCAGGCAAGCACCAGCAGCGAGATGCCGCCGATGAGGCCGACCGCAATGCCGATGCCGGCGAGCGGCCGCTCGCGCACCAAAAGCGGCATCAGTTCGACGATCTGCCTGATATAGAGGAAATCGGTCGGGTAGAGCGGATCGCCGAGATAGAGCGACTTCTGGTGGCCGACGAAGGCCAGCGCCAGCGCCACGGGTGCTACGACCAGAAGGCCGTTATAGGGCCGGCCGAGCAGCGCGTCGAAACCGATGATCAGCAGTGCGAACAGCGCCACAGTGGTCCAGCTCGGCTTGAACGGCTGCTGGAAGAAATTGAGCGTGTCGACGAAGGAACCGCGGGCGACGAATTCGATGGCGAAGACCAGCACCGCCGAGACGGCGAGCGTGATCATCACCGAGCGCAGCACGCCGAGCGCATAGGCACGCCGGCTGAGTGCTTCAGCCTCGTTTTCCTCGTCGCGGGCGACCGTTTTGCCTGTCGCGAACAGCTTTGCCAACTCAACTTCCTCGAACGCTGGACGGCGGCGTCACGCAACCGTCACGAAACTGTCATCGAAAACCTAGCGCATATGGCAAAATTGAGAAGGATGGGGCAAACAAAACGTTTTTCGCATTAATTCTCTGTGATTATTTGCCCCAAAGCGGTGCCAAAGCCCTCAAGGCTTGACTTGACGGTATCCATTGCGCCAGAGGCACAACGACATGGCGCGCCGCCGGTTCCAACGACGTCCGGCGCAGCACCTCGTGATATGTCTGCCCGCCGAAGCCCGAAAAACCGATTCCGGTTCGGGTCGATGCGGCAAGTAGCCAGGAGATCGACATGGCCGTTGCATTCACTTTTCCGGGGCAGGGCAGCCAGGCCGTCGGCATGGGCAAGGAATTGGCCGATGCCTTTCCGGAGGCACGCCGCGTCTTCGAGGAAGTCGACGACGCGCTCGGTGAAAAGCTGTCGAAGCTGATCTGGGAAGGGCCTGAGGAGACGCTGACCCTGACCGCCAACGCCCAGCCGGCGCTGATGGCGGTGTCGATGGCAGCCTTCCGGGCGCTGGAAGCGCGCGGCCTGTCGCTCAAGGACAAGGTGTCTTACGTCGCCGGCCACTCGCTCGGCGAATATTCGGCCCTTGCTGCCGCCGGTTTCGTCTCGGTCGCCGACGCGGCACGCCTGCTGCGCATCCGCGGCAACGCCATGCAGGCGGCGGTGCCGGCTGGCCAGGGCGCGATGGCTGCGATCATCGGCCTCGAACAGGGCGACGTCGACGCCGCCTGTGCCGAGGCAGCACAGGGCTCGGTCTGCCAGATCGCCAATGACAATGGCGGCGGCCAGCTGGTCATTTCGGGCGAGAAGGCAGCGGTCGAGCGTGCCGCGGCCCTTTGCACCGCCAAGGGCGCCAAGCGCGCGCTGATGCTGCAGGTCTCCGCCCCCTTCCATTCGGCGCTGATGGCACCCGCTGCCGAGAAGATGCGCGAAGCGCTGGCCGGGGTGAAGAAGAACGTGCCGGTCGTGCCGGTCGTTGCCAATGTCTCTGTCACGCCGATCACCGATCCGGAAGAGATCGCCGCCCGCCTCGTCGAGCAGGTCACCGGTCGTGTCCGCTGGGCCGAGACCGTCGAGTGGTTCGGCAACAACGGCGTCACCACGCTTTATGAAGTGGGCGCCGGCAAGGTGCTGTCGGGCCTCGCCCGCCGCATCAACAAGGAGATCGCGACGTCAGCCGTCAACACGCCGGCCGATGTCGAGGCGGCGATTGCCGCGCTCGCCTGAACGATTCAAACGACCCCACCCGTGTGAAGGGTGCGCTCTTCAAGGAAGGTAGCAAAATGCTCGATCTGACCGGCCGCAAGGCACTCGTCACCGGTGCATCCGGCGGCATCGGCGAAGAAATCGCCCGCATCCTGCACAGCCAGGGCGCCATTGTCGGCCTGCACGGCACCCGCATCGAAAAGCTCGAGGCGCTGGCCGGCGAACTCGGCGACCGGGTCAAGCTGTTCCCGGCCAATCTCGCCGACCGCGACGAGGTCAAGGCGCTGGGCCAGAAGGCCGAAGCCGAACTCGAAGGCGTCGACATCCTGGTCAACAATGCCGGCATCACCAAGGACGGCCTGTTCGTGCGCATGTCGGATGCCGACTGGGACAGCGTCATCGAGATCAACCTGACGGCGATGTTCCGACTGACGCGCGAATTGACCCATCCGATGATGCGCCGCCGTCATGGCCGCATCATCAACATCACCTCGGTCGTCGGCGTCACCGGCAATCCCGGCCAGACCAATTATTGCGCCTCCAAGGCCGGCATGATCGGCTTCTCCAAGTCGCTGGCCCAGGAGATCGCCACCCGCAACATCACCGTCAACTGCGTCGCCCCCGGCTTCATCGAATCGGCGATGACCGAGAAGCTCAACGACAAGCAAAAAGAGGCGATCATGGCGGCGATCCCGGCCAAGCGCATGGGCACCGGCAAGGAAGTTGCCTCGGCGGTCGCCTATCTCGCCTCCGATGAGGCGGCCTACGTCACCGGCCAGACGATTCACGTCAATGGCGGCATGGCAATGATTTGATTTGGGATCTGATTGGGATCTGATTGGCCGATTGGCCGGGATAACCGGCCCTTTTGCCTTGGACGCGGTGAATTTTTCGTGTATTGCCGCGCTCCATCAGGTGGCCAGGACGAAACCCGACCGCCGCCCGAGCGCTTGGGAAAGCGTAGATTACAGCTTGATTAGCGGCAATCCGCCCGCTAACGAAGACCTAACAACACCAGACTGAGGATGCCCACATGAGTGACACCGCAGAGCGCGTCAAGAAGATCGTCATCGAACATCTTGGCGTCGACGCCGACAAGGTGACGGAAGCTGCGAGCTTCATCGACGATCTGGGCGCGGACAGCCTCGACACGGTCGAGCTCGTCATGGCTTTCGAAGAAGAATTCGGCGTCGAGATCCCCGATGATGCGGCCGAGACCATCCTCACCGTTGGCGACGCCGTGAAGTACATCGACAAGGCTTCGGCCTGAGCGATCGCGAATTGTCAGGGGTGCCTGCGATGAGGCGTGTGGTCGTCACAGGCCTTGGCCTGCTTTCACCGTTCGGCATGGGCTACGAGCACGGCTGGAAAGAGCTTCTTTCCGGCCGCAGCGCAGCCCGGCGGATCACGGAGTTCGAGGTCGACGACCTTGCCTGCAAGATCGCCAACGTCATCCCTCGCGGCGACGGCTCCAACAACAGCTTCAATCCCGAAGCGGTCCTTGAACCCAAGGAACTGCGCAAGATCGGCGACTTCATCCTGTACGGGATCGCGGCCGCCGACGAGGCATTGAAGGATTCGGGTTGGCAGCCAAAGACGCCGGACGAACAGAATTCGACCGGCGTCATGATCGGCTCGGGCATCGGCGGCATTGACGGCATCGCCGAAAATGCCCTGATCCTCAAGGAGCGCGGCCCGCGCCGCATCAGCCCCTTCTTCATTCCGGGCCAGATCATCAATCTGGTTTCCGGCCAGGTGTCGATCCGGCACGGGCTCAAGGGCCCGAACCATGCCGTGGTCACCGCCTGCTCGACCGGCGCGCACGCCATCGGCGATGCGGCCCGCCTGATCATGTTCGGCGATGCCGACGTGATGGTGGCCGGTGGTGCCGAAGCGCCGGTGACGCGCCTGTCGCTGGCCGGCTTTGCCGCCTGCAAGGCGCTCTCCACCGACCGCAACGACGATCCCGAAAAGGCCTCGCGCCCCTATGACCGCGACCGTGACGGCTTCGTCATGGGCGAGGGGGCGGGTGTCGTCGTCCTCGAAGAGCTCGAACACGCCAAGGCGCGCGGTGCCAGGATCTATGCCGAAGTCGTCGGCTACGGCCTGACCGGCGATGCCCATCACATCACCGCACCGGCCGAGGATGGCGACGGCGCCTTCCGCTGCATGAGCGCCGCCCTCAAGCGCGCCAATCTGACGCCCGCCGACATCGACTACATCAACGCCCATGGCACCTCGACCATGGCCGATACGATCGAACTCGGCGCCGTCGAACGTCTCGTCGGCAACGCCGCCTCCAAGGTGTCGATGTCGTCGACCAAGTCGTCGATCGGCCACTTGCTGGGTGCTGCGGGTGCTGCCGAAGCGATCTTCTCGATCCTCGCCATCCGCGACAACATCGTGCCGGCGACGATCAACCTCGACAATCCCGAGCGCGAGACGGCCATCGATCTGGTGCCGAACACACCGCGCAAGCGGCAGGTCGACGTCGCCCTGTCGAACTCCTTCGGCTTCGGCGGCACCAACGCCTCGCTGGTGTTCCAGCGCTTCAACGGCTGATAGGTTGTGGGAAGGGGCCCCTCGCGGGCCCTTTGCCGTGATTTTTGCCACATTCAAGCCTAGTCTCCCGGCGGGGATTCGACGCAAAGGCGAGGCAAGATGAGCATCAATACGCCAGGGCAGGGAGAGGGCGCACCACGCGCCGCACCGGCCAATCCGGTTTCGGCCAATCCGATCGTTCCAAAGACCGCGCAGGAAGCGCTGCGGCCGGAAGCCGGCACGCCGCCGCCGTCCAAGCGGTCGCGTGCCTCGCGCAACCAGGTCGTCGTGTTCCTCAATTTCATGATGTCGACGGCGGTGCTGGTGATCCTCGCCAGCGGTGCCGCCCTCTATTTCGGCAAGCAGGAATTTGGCGGCGCGGGCCCCTCGACGGTGCCGGCGACCTTCCTGGTCAAGCCCGCCACCGGCGTGGCCGACATCGCCGACCAGCTCGAGCGGCGCGGCCTGATCAGCGACGCCCGCATCTTCCGCATGGGCGTGCGCGCCTATGGCAATGACGGCTCGCTCAAGGCAGGCGAATACGAGATCCAGGCCGGTGCGTCGATGCACGACATCATGGAGCTCCTGAAGAGCGGCAAGTCGGTGCAGTATTCGCTGACCATTCCGGAAGGACTGACCGTCGAGCAGGCGTGGAAACGCATTGCCGAGCAGGAAGCGCTGAGCGGCGACATGCCGACCGAGATGCCCGCCGAAGGCACGCTTGCCGCCGACACCCAGCGCTTCACCCGCGGCCTGACCAGGCAGCAGATCGTCAACAAGATGCTGGCCGACCAGAAGGAACTGGTCGAGACCATCTGGGCCCGGCGCTCGCCTGACCTGCCGCTCGCCGACATCAACGAGTTCGTGACGCTGGCCTCGATCGTCGAGAAGGAAACGGCGCGCGGCGACGAGCGCTCGCGCGTGGCGGCGGTGTTCATCAACCGCCTCAACAAGGGCATGCGGTTGCAGTCCGATCCGACGATCATCTACGGCATCTTCGGCGGCAAGGGGAAACCGGCCGACCGGCCGATCTATCGCTCCGACATCGACAAGCCGACGCCCTACAACACCTACACCATCAAGGGTCTGCCGCCGACGCCGATCGCCAATCCGGGCAAGGCCTCGCTGGAGGCGGTGGCCAATCCCTCGAAGACCAAGGACCTCTATTTCGTCGCCGACGGGTCGGGTGGCCACGTCTTTGCCGAGACGCTGGACGAGCACAACGAAAACGTCGCCCGCTGGCGCGCCTTCCAGCGCAAGGTCGTCGAGGACGAGAAGGCGGCTGACGAGGCCGATCCGGCCAAGAAGGACGCCGCCACCACCAACGCCGTCAAGAAGTAGGAACAGGCCTGCATTGCCCCGCCTGGGGCGCGCGCAGGGCACGCTGCAGGAAGACAGGACGCGCTGCCCGGATGAACCTCTTGAGATGAACCTGCCCAGATGACCCTACCCAAATGACCCTACCCAAATGACCCTACAAAGCATGACAGGCTTCGCCCGCGTGGCCGCCGAGCACCAGGGAACGGCGATCGCCTGGGAGGTGAAGTCGGTCAACGGCAAGAGCGTCGACGTGCGCCTGCGCCTGCCGCAGGGCTTCGAGCGGCTCGAACCGGCGGTCAGGCAGGCGATCCAGAAGCGCTTTTCGCGCGGCAATGTGCAGGCGACCTTGACCGTCAGCCGCACGGCCGGCGCTATGGTGCAGCCGGTCATCAACGAAAATTTCCTGCGCGACGTGGCCGAGCTTGCCACCCGCCTGGTCCAGCAATATGGCGCGGCCCCTGCCAGCGCCGACGGGCTGCTTGCCCTGCGCGGCGTGTTCGACATGCCCGAGGCGGTCGAGACGGAAGAGCAGCGGGCGGCGATCGACGCGGTGATCATGGATGGCCTGGAAAAGGGCCTCGCCGGTCTGGTCGAGGCGCGCAAGGCCGAGGGCGAGGCGCTGCGCGCGCTTTTGTCGGATCACATCGCAACCATCGAGACGCTGACCTTGCAGGCCGAAGCGGATCCATCGCGCGAGCCGGCGCAGATCCGCCAGCGCCTGGCCGAACAGGTGCGGCTGCTGCTCGAGGCGTCCCCCGCGCTCGACGAGACGCGGCTCAACATGGAAGCGGCGTTCCTCGCCACCAAGGCCGACATCCGCGAGGAGATCGACCGGCTGAAGACCCATGTCGCCTCCGCACGCATCCTGCTTGCCGGCGGCGGCGCCATCGGCCGCAAGCTCGATTTTCTGGCGCAGGAATTCAACCGCGAATCGAATACGCTGTGTTCGAAGTCGAATGCCGCCGCAGTGACCGCCATCGGGCTGGAACTGAAGGCCGTGGTCGATCAGTTTCGCGAGCAAGTTCAGAATCTGGAGTAGCGCATGAGCGCCGAGACCCCATCCATCGTCATCAAGCGGCGCGGCTTGATGCTGGTCCTGTCGTCGCCGTCGGGCGCCGGCAAGTCGACAATCTCGCGCAACCTGATCGAGACCGATCCCGAACTGAAGCTGTCGGTCAGCGTCACCACCCGTCCGCGCCGCGGCAGCGAGATCGACGGCGCCCACTATCATTTCACCTCGAAGCGCGAATTCGAGCTGTTGCGCGACAATGACGCGCTGCTCGAATGGGCCGAGGTCCACGGCAATTTCTACGCCACCCCGCGCGAGCCGGTCGAGCTTGCCATGTCGCAAGGGCGCGACATGCTGTTCGACATCGACTGGCAGGGCGCCAAGCAGCTCAAGGAAAAGATGCGCGGCGACATCGTCTCGATCTTCATCCTGCCGCCGTCGATGGGCGAGCTGAAGGCCCGCCTCAAGCGCCGCGCCGAGGACCAGGACGCGGTGATCGAGACGCGGCTGAAGAACGCCCGAGACGAGATCGAGCACTGGGGCGAATACGACTATGTCGTGATCAACGAAGACCTCAACCGCGCCTTCGCCGAAGTCCGCGCCATCGTCGCCGCGGAACGCCTGCGCCGCGACCGCCGGCCCGGCCTGTTCGATTTCGTCTCGAAACTGCTCGACGAAAAGACCTCGTAAGCCCGATCGGCCCCAGGCCGGATCAGACAAGGCCGGATTAGCCCGAGGTTGGATCAGCCGGGAAAGTCTTCACGCCGGCGCGTTTCGGCCGGCGTCAGATGTTCGATGATCTGGACCATGTCGTTCCAGCCGATGTCAGGGTAGTGCTCGCGCATGCCGTCGAGCATGACCTGCTTCGGCCACTCGGCTTCCCGGCCGACAAAGGCGGCTGCCTGCGACAGAGGCATGTCGGAGCAGCGTGTGACCCAGACGATGGCGGTGCTGGCGGCGTCGCCGTCGCAGACATATCTGAGATAGCCGGGCACGATCCTGCTTTCGCGCCATCGGATGGTCGAGGTCTTGTCGCCTGACAGAATGAGCGGGAACAGCCGGGGCACGACGCCGAGCTGTTGCATCCCCCGGCTTTCAGAGCGCATTTGCCTCAGACCGCCTTTGCCAGTGCCACGAATTCCTCGACGCTGAGCGTTTCGGCGCGGCGGGTCGGGTCGATGCCGACAGCTTGCAGCAGCTTTTCGCCGCCCATGCTTTTCAGGCTCTGGCGCAGCATCTTGCGGCGCTGGCCGAAGGCGGCCTCGGTGACCCGGCCCAGCACCTTCACATCGGCCGCCAGCGGCTCCCGGCGCGGCTCCAGATGGATCACCGACGAGGTCACCTTGGGCGGCGGCGTGAAGGCCTGCGGCGGCACGTCGAAGGCGATGCGGGCATCGGTGCGCCAGCCCGCCAGCACACCGAGCCGGCCAAAGGCGGAACTGGTTGGCTTTGCCACGATGCGCTCGGCGACCTCGCGCTGGAACATCAGCGTCAGCGACTGGTAGAAGGGCGGCCAGGTCTCGACGGTCAGCCAGCGCACCAGAAGCTCGGTGCCGATATTGTAGGGCAGGTTGGCGACGATCTTGACCGGCTCACCAGCGGCGAGGCCGGCGAAATCGGTCTTCAGCGCATCGCCCGACACCACCTCGAGCCGGCCCGGATAATGATCGGAAACCTCTTGCAGGGCGGCCAGGCAGCGCTCGTCGCGCTCGATGGCGATGACCTTCTTCGCGCCATGCATCAACAGCGCGCGTGTCAGGCCGCCGGGGCCGGGGCCGACCTCGATGACGGTGACGCCGGTCAGGTCGCCGGCGGCGCGTGCCACCTTGCCGGTGAGGTTGAGGTCGAGCAGGAAGTTCTGGCCGAGCGCCTTCTTGGCCTGCAGGCCATGGCGTTCGATGACGTCGCGGAGCGGCGGCAGGCCGTCGATGCTGGTGCTCATGATGCCTTTGCCTCGCCGTCGGCGAGCAGCCGCGCCAGCTTGAGCGCGGCGATCAGGCTGTCGGGCCGGGCGATGCCCTTGCCTGAAATGTCGAAGGCGGTGCCGTGGTCGGGCGAGGTCCTGACGAAGGGCAGGCCGAGCGTGACGTTGACGGTCTCGTCGAAGGCCAGCGCCTTGGCCGGGATCAGCGCCTGGTCGTGATACATGCAGATGGCTGCGTCGTAGCCGGCACGCGCCCGGGCGTGGAACATCGTATCTGCGGGCAGGGGACCGAAGGCGTCGATGCCTTCCGCCTTGAGCGCGGCGATCGCCGGGCGGATGATGCGCTCGTCCTCGTGGCCCATCGCGCCACCTTCGCCGGCATGCGGGTTGAGGCCGGAGACGGCGATGCGTGGCCTTGATATGCCGAAGCGGGCGCTGAGGTCGCGTGCGGTGATGCGCGCGGTCTCGACGATGGCCTCGGTGGTCAGCGCCTTCGGCACCTCCGCCAGCGCGATGTGGATGGTCACAGGCACCGCGCGCAGTTCCGGCCCGGCGAGCATCATCACAGGGGTGGTGTCGACGCCGGTCCGCTCGGTCGCGAGATGGGCGAGATATTCGGTGTGGCCGGGAAAGCGGAAGCCGGCGTCATAAAGCGGCTTCTTGGCGATCGGGCAGGTGACGACGGCAGCGGCGCGGCCTTCGAAGGTGTCAGCCACCGCACGGTCGATGGCCTCGATGATGCCGGCGGCATTGGCGGTGTCGGGCTGGCCCGGCGTGTCGATGAATGGCGCTGTGAGCGGCACCACGGGCAGGGCTTCCGCGAAGGCTTGCGCAGCACCTGCGGGGGCGGTCTCGACGATGGCGACGTCGACGCCAAGGGCGTGCGCCCGCGCCGCAATCAGCTTCGGACAGCCAAGCAGATAGAAGGGCGGCACGCCGGCCGCCACACGCTGCCGCCAGGCGGCGACAGCGATTTCGGGGCCAATGCCCGAGGGATCGCCCGACGTCAGCGCCAGTGGCAGGCTGCTGGAAGCCACGGCCTAGCGGGTGACGATGCGGGCCTTGGCCCGCAGCTCTTCAAGGTACTTCTTGTTGAGCTCTTCGGCCTTGGCGTCGCCGCCCTTGCCGGTGGCGCCTTCGGCCTGGAAGACCATCTGGGCGACCTTGTCGTCGGAGACTTCGCGCGCGCTGCAGACGCCGATGAACTCGACGCCGCGGTCGGTCTCACGCACCGGCGTGGCACCGCCGGCCTTGAGCTTCTTGATCTGATCGGCCCATTCGGGTGGCAGCTGCGGGGCGATGACGCGGCCGAGGTCGCGCACGGTGACGTCGAGCAGGCCCTTGGCGAATTCGCGTGTCTGGTCGCAGCTGTTGAAACGGGCGCGCATCTGATCGGCTTCGCGTTTGCGCTTGCCGATCGAGCCGCGCTCGGAGGCAGGGACCACGAAGATCACCTGCTGCAGCATGTATTCGGTGGCGCTCGGCTTGGCGCCGCCCTGCTGCAGCATGCGGCGCACTGCGTCCTGCTCGGTCGACATGCCGCCGCCGTCAGCCGAGCGGAAGCGGGCGCCGAGAGCCTGGTTCCAGCCCATCTGGGCGCGGATATAGTCCTTGAAGTGGCTCGATGTCACGCCGGCCTGGCCGAGGATCTGGTCCATCTGCGCCGGCTTGAGCTTGTTGGAGCCGGCGAAGCGGGCATAGGCGTCGTCGACCTGCTTGTCGGAGATGCGGATGTTGAGCCGCTTCATCTCGGCGATGCGCAGCGTCTGCTCGATCATTTCCTGGCCGGCATCACCCTTGCGCTTCTGCAGCTTGAGGAACGCCGCGCGGCGCTGGATGTCGTAGCTGGTGATCGGCACATCGTTGACGATGTACTTGATCTCGCTGGCCTGAGCCGGCGGTGCATAGGCGGTGATCGAAAGCGACGTCGCCGCCACGAGCAGGGCAAGGCCTGCCGAAAAGAGGTGCTTCCGCATAGAAAAAGTCCCGTTCAAACCCCTGATCCGGGCATTGCCCGGATACATCTGCCCCGTCATTGCCGTCTTATGCGGCAAAACGATGTCGGGCCGCCCCGACAACTCAGTGCCGCCGTTCCCGCCGCTGGCCTAGAAGGCGCTCGTCGCGTTGCCGAAGTCGCCGATCGTGCGGAACGAGATGTTGAAGCCGACGGTGCGCGAGACGTCGTCCGGCTTGTTGTGATCGCGGCTCTCGGAATAGGACATCAGATAGGTGAAGCACTCGTCGTCATAAGCGAAGCCGACGCCGTTCTTGACCAGCAGGTCGCCCTGGATGTCGTAGGTGCCGGAGCCGAAGACGCGCCACTGGTCGTTGAAGCGGGCGGTGGCGCCCAGCGTCACTTCGTGGCGGTCGTTGGCAAAGCCGTAGAGCGGCTGCGCCTGGATGAAGGCATAACGCGCCGACACGGCGAGCGGACGGGCGTCGAGGCCGACCTTCATCTCGGCACGGCGGACATCGAACGTACGCTCGTCGAAGCGGCCGCTGACCGAAGCCGAGAAGCCGTTCGGGCTGGCGATGCCGGCGAGCGCGACATAGTCCGACGTGTCGGTCTCGAGGCCGGAATAGGCGCCGGCATTGACCAGGTCGGGTGCGGCAAACGAGTTGTCGCCGGCAAGGTGGTAGGACTGGCCGACAAGCGCGTTGGTGGTCCAGCCATTGTTGAAGCTGCCGGAATAACGCAGGCCGAGATTGGCGCGGGTGCCGCCTTCCATGCGGTCGTAGCCGGAGAACTTGTCGCGCTCGAACAGCGACGCCGCGTCGAAGACGAAGCTCTGCGCATCCTCGTTGGGGATGCCGAGCCCGCCAATGGCGCTTTCGCTCGGGCGGGCAAAGATCTGCGCCATCGGCTCGAGCACATGGGTCGAGCTGGTCGACGAGAACAGCACCGGCCAGCGCAGTTCGAGGCCAAGCGTCGCCATGTAGCGGAACAGCGACGAGCGCACGTCCTCGGCGACGTTGATGCGGGGGTCGGCGGCCATGGTGTTGATGGCGGCGAGCGAAGCGGCCGACGCGTCGACATAGCTGCCGTCGGCGCGGAAGGCGAGCAGCGGCGTCACCAGCAGGCCGCCATCGGTGACGATGGTGCGCTTCCACTGGGCTTCGGCGGTGATGCGGCTCGACGTGCCTTCGATGCCGTGGATCGTCGGGCCGTTCGGCGCCGTCAGGTTGGCATCGAGATCCGAGCGCTGGATGACGCGCGAATTGACGTTGAACGACAGCTCGCCGCCGGCCAAAGGCGCGTCGGGAATATAGGCATAGTCGAGCGACGGCAGCACCCAGGGCTGCTTGTCGGCGCGGGCATTCGGGTCGCTGTCGAGCGCTTCTTCCTGGACCTGGAAGCGCATGGCGCGCAGGTCGAAATAGTTGCGGTCGTTGAGGCCGGTCAGATAGACTTCCGAGCGGTGCGTGCTCTCGGAGAAGCCGTTGATGCTGTAGGTGCGCGAGAAATTCTTGTCCGTCTGGGCAAGGATGTTCCAGCCGAAGGCCCAGCGCGGATTGAGGTCGAAATGGCCCTTGGTGCCGACCATGCCGCGCAGCTTGTTTTCGTCGCCGGTCGGGCCGCGATCGACCGTGTTGAGGTCGAACTTGTCCGGATTCATCTGGTAGATGCCGGCCATCTTCAGGCTGTATTCGCCATTGTTGAAGCGCTGGCGCCACTCGGCCTCGCCGAGGAAACCCTGCTTGGTGTAGCCGGTGCCCTTGACGGTGAGGTCGTAGGTCGGCGAAAGCGCGAAATAATAGGGAACGGACACGCCGATGCCGAGCTTGCTGTTGAAGCTGACACCGGGCATCAGGAAGCCGCTCTTGCGCTTGACCGTCGGGTCGGCGATCTCGAAGGCCGGCAGGAAGGCGATCGGGAAGCCGAAGAACTCGAAATTCGAGTTTTCGAATCGCACCGTCTTCTTCTTGCCGTTCCAGATGATCTTCTGTGCCTTGACGCGCCAGATCGGCGCCTTGTCGGGCTTTGCCTCGCAAGGTTCGCAGGCGGTGTAGACGCCGTTGTTGAAGGTCGTCAGGAAGCCGCCTTCGCGCTTGGCGCTTTCGGCGGCGAAATAGGTCTTGTCGACGGTCTCGATGCGCAGCGTGTTGACGAAGCCGTCGGCAAAGTCGTCGGTGATGTCGATCTCCTGCGAGAAGATCTTGGTGCCGTCCGAATTGACGACCTCGACATTGCCGCTGGCGATCAGCCGCGACGTCTTGCGGTCATAGGTGACGCGCTGGGCGACCAGGCGGTTGCCGGCATAGTCGATCTGCACGCCGCCCACCGCAGTGACGGTGCTGGCGTCGTTGTCATAAACCAGCGTGTCCGCCTCGAGCAGCATCTGCGCGCCTTCCGGCACGCTGGGTGCGAGGTCGGCGACAGTCTGCGCGAAAGCAGGTGCGGACGGCAGCGCGACCGCAAACAGGCACGCGAGCGCGGTTGCGCCCAGAAGGCCTGCCATATGGGCCCTGCGGTTGGCCATTGCGCCCCTCAACTAACCGTCCTCTTTATAAAGCAGGAACGTCACCCCGAAAAACATTGCGACCACTACTGGAAACCACGCCGCAATATAAGTCGGCACGAATCCCGCATTGCCAAATGCTTTGACCAGAACCGAAACGACATAAAGCAGAAAGCCGGCGACGACGCCACCCAGAATCATCGTTGCCGACTGCCCCATACGTGCAAATCGCATCGACACTGTTGCAGCAATGAGCGTCATTGCAACCAAAAGGAAGGGCAGGGCGACAAGTGAATGAAATTGCATGGCGAATGCGTTGGCCCTGAGGCCGAAGGAACGCGCCACTTCGATCTTCGACGGCAGCTCGAAGAAGGGAATCGTTTCGGGCCGCGCCAGCCGTTCCTGCACGAATTCGGGCTTCAGGTTGGTGGGCACCTGATCGACCGGCTGGGAGGTGAAATTCTTGCCGCCCTTCATGCTGCGGACATTGACCAGTTCCCAGTAGCCGTCACGCAGATAGGCGCGCTCGGCGTCCTTGCGTTCGACCATGTCACCCTTGTCGTCGAAGATGAAGAACACCGCGTCCGACAGCTCGAGACCCTGGTTGAGCACGGCGCGGGCGCCGATGATGACTTCGGTGCCCTCGGCCTTCTGGCGCAGCCACGGCGCCGAGAACGCCGAGACCGAATTGGACTGGCGCGAGCGCAGCTCGGATTCGATGGTTTCGGAATGCGAGAAGCCGTAAGCGGCGATCGGGTTGAGGATGCCGACGGTGACTAGGCCGAACAGCAGCGCGCCGATGCAGCAGGGCAACAGGAACTGCCAGGCCGAGATGCCGGCGGCGCGCGCGATCACCAGCTCATAACGCCGGTTGAGCGAAACCAGCGTCGCCATGGCGCTGAACAGTGCCACGAACGGCACGGTCTGTTGCATGATCATCGGCACGCGCAGCGCCGAAACGGTCATCGCGATCGAGAACTTGAAGCCGGGCAGGCCGCCGACATTGCTCGAGAATTCGGTGACGTCGATGATGAAGATCAGCGCGTAGATGCCGATGAAGAACCACGTCGTGATGACGGCGTAGCGGATGAGGAAATAGCGGCCAAGCGTCCAGCCCATCATGCCGCTCCCTGACCCGAAGCGCGGCCGGTGATGCGTTGGCGGAAGGCGGTGAAGCCGTCGCGCAGCCGTGCGGCTGCCGCTGCCATGCGGTCGGCGACCGAAACCGGCAGCTCCATGCTGCGGTGGTTGCGGATGAACCACAGCGCAAACAGCGAGGCGCCGATCGGAATGGCGTAGACGACATAGCCGATCCAGGCGAACGCTTCGGCCTTGCTGTTGGCGAAGAAGCCGAGCCAGCGGAAGAACAGGGCGATCGCCACCGTGGTGACAAGCGGATGGATTCGGGCCTCGCGGTGCGAGCGCGCGTCGCCGGCAACCGCAAGTGCGATGAAGGCGAAGGCGATCGAATAGAGCCAGTCGGAGAAGCGGCGGTTGAGCTCGGCGTCGAACAGGCGCGGGTTGCGCTGGTAGAATTTGTCGCCGTGCTGCGGCTGCATCAGATAGGACGTCGAGCGGTCCTTCGGCTGCATGGTCACTTCGTTGGCGGCAGCGGAAAACTCACTGAGATCAAAGGCATAGGAGTCGAAGCTGATGACCGAGACTTCGCCGCCCGGCGCCTTGCGGTGGATGACGCCCTCATTCATCACCAGCATCTGCTTGTTGTTGCGTTCGATGAACGAACCGTCCTTGGCATAATAGACGAGGTCGACATTGGGCTCGCGCGAATCGGCGACGAAGATGCCGCCCAGCCCGCCATTGGGCAGGCGCTCGCCGACCTGCACGAACAGGCCGTCGTCGACCTTGCGGAAGGTTCCTTCCTGGATGATCAGCGACAGAAGGTCGGCGCGCGAGGTCGCGATCAGCTCGCGGTTGCGCTGGCGCGCCATCGGGTTGGCGACGTTGTCGACGATGAAGGAAAACATCGCCGCGCAGACCGCGAGGATGATGATCGGCCGGATGACGGTGAGCCGCGAGGCACCGGCGGCATTGAGGATCACCAGCTCGGAATCGCTGTTCATCGTGCTCAGCGTCAGCGCCACCGCGATGATGACGGCAAACGGCACGACGATAGGAATGACCGTCGGCAGGATCAGGGCCGCGACCTCGAAGAAGGTCAGCGCCGACTGGCCGCTGTCGGTGACGAGGTCGATGCGTCCGAGGACCTGGGTGGTCCAGACGATCGCCAATGTCCACGTCAACGCCGCGATGAAAACCGCGAACGCACGACGCAGAATGTAGCGCTCAACAACCTTCATCGATGATCAGGATTCCGTGTTTCCGACTTGGCCGGCCGACTGTCGTCGCGTGGCCGGTGGGTGTCCAAACTATAGTCCAAGGCATGCCGGCACAACTGCCGTCAGCACCGCCAACACTTTCTCCCGCCATTCGGACTCTCCTAGCCAATGGCTAAGAAACGCCGAACGGAAGTGGTTAACACGAGGTTTCCGAACAATTTTCAGCTTTAATCATATCGGGCCAACATGACGGGAGGCTTGCCAAACCGGCGAAAACGACGAAATGTCGCGCACCATCTGAACGGGATCCGAAAGCGGGATATCATGACTTCTAAGCCGTCGATCAGTTTTGCCAGGCCGGGCACGCCCAAGAAGGGCACCGTCATCGTCTTTTCCGCAGACGAGGGCGGGCTGAGCGATGCGGCGCGTGCCAACGATCCGGCCAAGGCGCTCGATCGTGCTTTTCCCGTCGCTGATTTCAAAGGCAAATTCGCCGGCGTCGTCGAAGTGCTGGCGCCCGAAGGCACCGCGGTCGACCGTCTCGTCGCGATCGGTACGGGCAAGGCGTCTTCGCTCGACGACTATGCCTGGCTGAAGCTCGGCGGCGTGGTCGCAGCACAGCTGCGCAAGGCAACCGAAGTGGCCGTGATCCTCGACATTCCTGATGTCGATGCCGATGGCGCGGCCGCGGCGGGCATTGCTTCGGGCATCCTGCTCAGGAGCTACAGCTTCGACAAATACAAGACCAAGAAGGACAATGGTGACAAAGGGGGCGACGGCAAGGCCGAGGACAGGAAGCCGGCCCGGATCACCATCCATTGCGCCGATCCGGCTGCCGCCAAGAAGGCCTTTGCCGACGCCGAGGCCGTCGTCGGCGGCGTGCTGCTCGCCCGCGACCTGGTCAACGAGCCGGCCAACATCCTCGGCCCGGTCGAGTTCGCCGCCCAGGCCAAGGAACTCGAAAAGCTCGGCGTCAAGGTCGAGATCCTGACCGAGAAGGAGATGAAGAAGCTCGGCATGGGCTCGCTGCTCGGCGTCGCCCAGGGTTCGGTGCGTCCGCCGCGTCTGGCTGTCATGCAGTGGAACGGCGGCAAGGCCAAGGACAAGCCGATAGCTTTCGTCGGCAAGGGCGTGACATTCGATTCGGGCGGCATATCGATCAAGCCGGCCGCCGGCATGGAAGACATGAAGGGCGACATGGGCGGTGCTGCCGCCGTCACTGGCCTGATGCAGGCGCTCGCCGCACGCAAGGCCAAGGTCAATGTCGTCGGCATCATCGGCATTGTCGAGAACATGGTCGACGGCAATGCCCAGCGTCCGGGCGACATCGTCACCTCGATGTCGGGCCAGACCATCGAAGTGCTCAACACCGACGCCGAAGGCCGCCTCGTGCTGGCCGATGCGCTGTGGTACTGCAACCAGCGCTTCGAGCCGAAATTCATGGTCAATCTGGCAACCCTGACCGGGGCGATCATGGTGGCGCTCGGCCAGAGCCACGCCGGCCTGTTCTCCAACAATGACGAGCTCGCCGAGCGCCTGACCGCCGCGGGCACGGCGACGCAGGAGAAATTGTGGCGCATGCCGCTCGGCTCGGACTACGACAAGCTGATCGATTCCAAGACTGCCGACATGAAGAACATCGGCGGCCGCTTCGGCGGCTCGATCACCGCCGCGCAGTTCCTGCAGCGCTTCGTCAAGGACACGCCCTGGGCGCATCTCGACATCGCCGGCACCGCCATGGGCGCGCCGAGCAGCGAGATCAACCAGTCCTGGGGTTCGGGTTACGGCGTGCGGCTGCTCGATCGCCTCGTCCGCGATCACTACGAGGGCTAAGGCCGAAGCCCAGGCAACCGCGCCTCGTCAGCGCGGTTGCCTGGAAGCTTCACCCGCGACTGGAATTGGGGCATAGCATTGCCTCATGGCTGAAGTCCTTTTCTACCACCTGACCGAATCGACGCTCGAGGATGCCTTGCCGGGCCTGCTCGAGCGCAGTCTGCAGCGCGGCTGGAAGGCGGTGGTGCAGTGTGGCAGCGAAGAGCGCCGCGACGCCCTCGACCAGCATCTGTGGACTTTCCGCGACGATTCGTTTCTCGCCCACGGTAGCGACCGCGAGGCGCACGCCGCCGACCAGCCGGTGGTGCTGACGGTGACGGAAGCCAATGCCAACGCCGCCGAGATCCGATTCCTCGTCGATGGTGCTGCGCCGCCCGACATCACGCCCTATCAGCGGGCGGTGTTCCTGTTCGACGGCCACGATGCCGCCCAGCTCGAAGGGGCGAGGGAACACTGGAAGACGATGAAATCGGGCGGCCACACGGTGACCTACTGGCAGCAGGGTGCCGACAAGCGCTGGGAGCGCAAGGCCTGACGGCCAGGCGGGCGCGGCGCACAAAAAAGCGCGGCGCACCTGACGGGCCGCCGCGCCGCTGCCGAAGCCGGTAGGTTACTTGGCAGCGCTCATCTCGCCGCCAAGATCCTTCTTGAAGGTCTCGAAATCGACCTGCATGCCGTTGAAGATGGTGCTCCAGTGGCGTGTCAGCGCCGCCATGGCGACGGCTTCCTGGATCTCTTCCGGCGAAGCACCCGCCTGTTTGGCGCTCTCAGTGTCGGCCCAGATGCAGTAGCTGCACGGGATCTGTGCGGCCACCGCGAGCGAGATCAGCGCCTTGGTCTTCGGCGGCAGGGCGGTCTTGTCGCTGAGCTCGATGGCCTTCAGTTCCGCCCATGCGCCGGGCAGACCCGCTTTGGGGAACTGTTTGATGAAGGCGGGCACTGTGCCCATCGTCTTCTGGATGTCCTTGACTGTCGCGTCATAGTCGTCGGCAACAGCGGGCAGGGGCATTGCGGCAAGCGAGATGGCAAGGCTAGCTGTACCGGCCAGGACCGTCATCGAGCGGCGGAACGAGGCGAAGATGGATGCATATGCGGGCATGACTTCCTCCTCTGGATCAATTTCCCCTTACGGTGTAAGGTATGCGAATTGATGATCCTTACACTGTAAGTTGTCAAGGCGAGCGGATGGACAGGGCGATCAACAAAAAGCGAGCGAAGCTGTCGCGCGACATGATCGAGCGGGCCGCCTTCGAGGTCATCGAGCGTGAGGGCATGGGCGGCTTTTCGATGCGCAAGCTGGCGCAGGCGCTCGGTTGCGAGGCGATGAGCATCTACCATCACTACGCCTCGCAGGCGCATCTGTTCGAGGCGCTGGTCGAAAGGCTGGTCGGCGAGTTGCAGATCCCGCCGCGTGAACTGCCCTGGCGGCAGCGGGCACGGGCTGTCATGGGCGACTTCCGCGCCATCGGGCGGGCGCATCCGGCCTTCGCGCCGTTCCTCGTCACCTACCGCATGAATTCGCCCAAATGCCTGGCCTGGCTCGACGGCGTGCTCGGCGTGTTCGAGGATGGCGGCTTCGGCAAGGAGCGCGCCGCCCGGCTGTTCCGCGCGGTCGGTTATTACCTGATGGGGGCGATCCTCGACGAGACGGCAGGCTACGCCAGGGGCGCCTCGGCGGTGACCACTGTCGATGACGAGCAGCTGCGCCGTGATTATCCCAACGTCGCTGCGGCCGGCCCGTTCTTCAGCGTGGTCGCCTTCGACAAGACCTTCGACCTCGGCCTCGACATGCTGCTCGACGAGATGGAGCGGGAAGTAGCCTCCAATGGCCGGGCGACCCTTTCCGCCACGCCGCAAAAGCCGTAGTACGAAAAAATCGTCCGGTCGGGGCGATTGCTGTTTCGGTCCAGAGTAACGAGCGACATGCGGTTCCTGTTTCTGATCATCCTGCTTGCCGGCACCGCGCTTGGCATCCTCTATCCCTGGGCGGCGACCAATTTTGCCGGCCGCGAGATCGGCACTTACCGCGCCTATGACCGGTCGGGCGGCTATCGTCCGGTCGAGGTCGCGCTGGCGTCGAGCGATGCGCCGGTGCGTGTGCTGGTGGATCTGACCACGCTGGCGCCGCCGCAGGTCAATCCGGCAAGTGCCGTCTTGACCATCACCGCCTCGACGCGCGGCCAGACCGTGCTGGCCGAGGCGCTGAATTTTTACGACACCACGCCGCGCGAGCGCAGCCCGCAATTGCCCGACCCGGTGTTCCGCGACGATGCCGGGCTGATCCGCGAAGTCCAGCCGGGCAGCTATCGCTTCGTCATCGAGCAGGGCGACGCCGACAACGTCCAGATCCAGCGCGTCGATCTCATCTTGCGGTCGGGCGGCCTCGAGGTCGACCAGCGGGCGCAACCGATCGGGCTGTCGCTGATGGCCATAGGCTTTGTCGGCCTGGTGCTGTCCTTGCGCCGCAAGAAGGACAGCCGGCCCGACAATCCCAATTCCCAGCCGCCCAATTCGCCGCCTCCTGCGCCGCGTTGGGGCAGGGACGCCGACAGGTCATGAACTATCGCCACGCCTATCATGCCGGAAACTTTGCCGACGTGGTCAAGCACGCCGTGCTCGCCCGGCTGGTCGACTATCTCAAGCGCAAGGACAAGGCGTTTCGCGTCATCGACACCCATGCCGGCATCGGGCTCTACGACCTCGGATCGGAAGAGGCCGAAAAGACGGGCGAGTGGCATGACGGCATCGGCCGCCTGATTGAGGCCCGATTGCCCGCTGACGCCGCAGCTCTGCTGGCGCCCTATCTCGACGCCGTCAAGGCCGTCAACGCAGAGGGCGGCATCTCGCGCTATCCCGGCTCGCCTGTCATTGCGCGGCATCTCATGCGCAAGCAGGACCGCCTGTCGGCGATCGAACTGCACCCCGAGGACGCAAGGACGCTTGCCCAGCACTTCGAAGGCGACTTCCAGACCCGCGTCACCGAGCTCGACGGCTGGCTGGCGCTCGGCGCGCATCTGCCGCCCAAGGAAAAGCGCGGCCTGGTGCTCGTCGATCCGCCCTTCGAGATCGGCGGCGAGTTCGAGCGGCTGGTCGAGGGCCTGAAGAAGGCGCACCGGCGCTGGCCGGGCGGCATATTCGCCTTGTGGTATCCGGTCAAGGACCGTAAGGCGGTGGCGGCGTTCCGTGAGGCGCTTGGCGATGCCGGCATCCCCAAGATCATGGACATCGAGTTCTACATCAGGCCGCCCTCGGCCGAGCCGCGGCTCGACGGCACCGGCATGGTGGTGGTCAACCCGCCTTACCAGCTCGAAAGCGAGCTCAACACCATGCTGCCGGCGCTCGGCAAGCTGCTGGCCGAAGGCCCCGGCGCGCGCTGGTCGGTCGAGTGGCTGGCGGGCGAAGACTCCGCTTCTTGACCGCGAAGCGGCGACACCGCAAACTGCGCCCCACAAGCCTTGGAGTGGGAACCATGAGTCGCGTCGCCAGCACCATCTTTGCCGTCATGATCGGCCTCGGAACGGCCCTGTCGGGCGCGGGCTCCGCCCAGGCAGCCGACCTCTCCGTCGGCGCCGACTATTCCGATCCGGGCATCTGCGGCAACGCTGCCGTGCTCAACCGCATCACCAGCCGCTTCAGCTATCAGGTCCGCCACGTGCCGAACCTGCCGCAGGTTGCCATCACCGACTTCCAGCGCATCCACGAGCACCGCTACGAGCCGGCCGACGAGAACCATCCGATCGGCCGCCGCTATTGCGGCGCGACTGTGGTTCTGTCCGATGGTGCTGACCGCGACATCTGGTACCTGATCGAGGAGGGCATGGGCTTTGCCTCGATCGGCGACAATGTCGAGTTCTGCGTCTCGGGCTTCGACCGCTGGTATGTCTATAACGGCCGCTGCCGCGTCCTGCGCTGAGGCGAGCCGGGCTGACATGATCCGCAATTTCGTAAAGGCCGCGCTGACAGCTGCGGCCTTTGCCTTGCTGGCCGCCTGTGCGCCGGCCGAGCAGTCACAACCCGCCGACAAGGCTGAAACTGGGGCTGCCGACAAGCCCGTCACCGCGCCTGCCGGCAAGCCCGCCACCGGGGCTGCCGACAAACCTGCCACTGGGGCGCAGCAGGCGGCTGTCCCGCGTGGACAAGGGTTCGACTTCTATGTGCTGGCTCTGTCCTGGTCGCCGAGCTATTGCGAGGCCGAGGGTGAGCAGGCCAACGGCCAGCAATGCCGCGCCGGCCGCCCCTATGGCTTCGTCGTGCATGGCCTGTGGCCGCAATATGAGCGCGGTTATCCCGAGAACTGCCCGACAAACATCAGCGACGTATCAAGCGACAGGCTGCGCGGCCTCTACGACCTGATCCCCTCGGCCGGCCTGATCCGCCATCAATGGCGCAAGCATGGCACCTGCAGCGGGCTTGGCCAGGACGACTATTTCAAGGTCTTGCGGGCGGCCCGCGACAGAATCGAAATTCCAAAGGAATTCAAGAGCCTGGCCAGCTATCGCACGCTGGCGCCCGGCCAGGCAGAGCGCGCCTTCCTGCAGTCCAATCCCGATATGCCGGCTGATGCGGTCGCGGTGACCTGCGACAGGCGCTATCTGCGCGAGCTGCGCATCTGCCTGGGCAAGGATCTCGCCTTCCGCGCCTGTCCCGAGATCGACCGCCGCGCCTGCCGGCTCGACAAGGTGGTGATGCCGCCGGTGCGCGGCCGCTGATTTTTGCCCCTCATTCTGGCGAACTCCGATTCTGGCGCCCTGATTCCGGCAGCCGGATGTTGCCGGAACAGCACGTGCTGATATGGTCGCCGGCGCAAAAGGGGACCTCCATGCCGAAACTTTTCTATTCTCCCGCTTCGCCCTACAGCGGCAAGGTCCGCATGGCGGCCGCTTATGCCGGTATTCCGGTTGTAACAGTCACCGTCGAGACCGGCCCGCAGCCGGCGCTTTTGACCGACGCCAATCCGCTCGGCAAGATCCCGGTCTGGATCACAGATGACGGGCAGAGCATCTATGACAGCCGCGTCATCACCCAGTATCTGAACCGGCTGTCCGGCAACAAGCTGTTCCCGCGCAACGCCGACAAGCGCCTCGATGCCGAACGCCTGGAGGCGCTGGCCGACGGCATCTGCGATTGCCTGCTCGCGATCGTCTACGAACGCCGCGGGCGTCCGGAAGAGATCATTCACCAGCCCTGGATCGACAAGCAGTGGTCGAAGGTGACGCGCTCGCTCGACCTGCTCAACGCCAATCCGCCGAAACTGCCCAAGGCGATCACCACGGGCCAGATCGCGCTCAGGGCGGCGATCGGCTATCTCGACCTGCGCTTCCCCGGCAAGTGGGAAAAGGGCCGCCCGCGCCTCAAGCGCTGGGCCGCCCGCTTCGACGAAAAATTCCCCGAGCTGAAGGCGATCGTCCCGCAAGGCTGAGAGCCTGCGGCCGGACGCGGTTGCTCAGCCCTTGTGCTCAAACCTTGTGCTCGGGCCTGGCGCTCAGCCTTGATTGGACAAGGGCAGCCAGCCATCGGGCAGGATGTCGGGATTGCTGACCGTGGGATCGGCAAACCACGCCGCCGGCCCGATGACGATCTTGTCGGGCGACGGGTTGAGCCAGGCGCCCCACCAGGAAAAGCTCGAATTGGCGATGATGTGGTGGCGGCAGGCGCTCATCAGGCGCATGTCCTCATAGTCGGCGTCGCGGCCATTATGGCCCATCACCCGTTTCTCGACCGGGAAGGCGAGGTTGTCGCGGGCCCAACTGGGATCGTCCGAGAAGACATAGATGACCGGCTCCTCCGTCATCTTCGCGATCATCTGATCCACGGCCTTGGCGTAATACTGCTTGGAGCAGGCGGCAAACAGCGCCTGGTTCTCCGGCAGAAGATAGTCGCCGCGCCGGACATGCAGCGAGATCGCCGGGCAGGCGGCGATGGCCGCGAGGTGTTTGGCGTTGTCCGGGCTGGGCGGCGTGACGATGCGGAAATCGTTGGCGATGGTGTCGATGCAATCGGCGAAATAGCGCTGCGACTGCCAATAGCCGTCGAGCCAGAGATTGCTGCGCGGGACAAGCATGCCGGCATCGAAGCCGAGGCCGTTTTCCCTGACCCGGGTCGGGAACCGCCCCAGCGCGTGCCAGAGATAATAACGCAGCCGCTCTTGCCTCCGCCGTGGCGGCAGCGTGCCTGAGGTGACGGCCGGGCCGATGTTGAAATGGCCGAGCCGGAAGCTCACCGAGGGCGAGCTGTCGAACCACCTGGTGTCGAGCACAAGCGCGCTCCGGCTGCGCCGTGCCATGGCGCGTCCCATGGCGAACTGGAACATCTGGTTGCCAAGGCCGCCATAGATGCTGGTGACGATTTGCTGTGTCATCGGTGTAGGCGGCCCGCTGCGAATGATTGCGCTTAGTGCCAGCGGCGGCCGTGGAAATCAAATTCGGATGGGCTGATGTAGGGCTGGTGCGTGCCGCCGTGGCGATCTACGTGGCCTATCGCATCCCATGGGAGACGGTGTCGTCGGCGACGTGGCGCAAACACTTCCTAGGCAGGGGGCGCTCGCCGGGGTTTGATTGGGCAGCGTGGAAGCGCGCCGTGGTCGACCGGTGGGGCGTTCAAGGTCGACGTCAAGAATGCGGACACTGCCGACGTACATGGCATTGCCATAGCCGGCGAGGCCACACAGACATTCAGGATGATGAAGGCGAGGGCGGCCTGATGATGCTCTGTGTTTCAACGCCGTCATCATTCGGATGCTATTGCTGCCTCATACCCTGGAAGCTTTTTTTGTATCCGTGACCATTGAAAGTCCACACCCATTGCAAAAGCAGATGCCACCAGGGAATGCGAAGAAACTGACCTTTATCCAATTCCAGGGCACCCGCTGCATCGTTGTAAGCCTTGGCGTCGACTGCTCGATACGTTGGAGGTTCGTCCGCTGCGAAACGGATCATCTTAGCTTGCCACTCCGCGCATTTATCGTCGCTGGGGTCGACGGTCTGTTCGATATCTGCCAGCAGATTGTAGTAGTCTCGTTGAAGGGACTGATGGTCCCGTGCCGAGCGACCAAAATCAAAGACTAATTGAGCGGCACCTACGGCAGCGACAGCAACGCCGACAGGAACCTGGTCTATGCCATACTTGCTAAGCAAGTCTCCGACAGCCGCAGCACCCAACATGACAACCGCGAAATTGAAAATCCTGTTCCACAGTTCAAAGAAACGTCGTCTCGCCGTGTGATAGAGCGCATTTCTAAGCGCATTGAAACGCAGATTTTCAACGTCTCGGAACATTCCCGTCACTTGCCATCTTTTGGAGGCTTGGCCGGCTTTTCACGGCGATCCGCAGGTTGTCGAACGCCTATCGACATTCCGCGAGCCTTCAAGTCTAGCTGGGCTCCCGCAGCACTCGCTACTCGCGATTTGCCGTTCTTTGAAGCGGGGCGCTTGCTCTTCGCCATTGTTTACTTCTTCGGGTTGGCCGGCGCTGGCTTTGCGGGTGCGGAGGGTGAGGGTTGTCGTGGGCCAGGGGTGTTGTTGGGCTGCCGCACTCCGGCGCTTCTTTGCTCCTGCGATGCAGACGGCTGCCGCACCCCATACGATTCAGCGAAGAATTCCTTGCCCACGTTCTTCCTCCCCGATGCTGCTGAAAATCTACTTCTTGATGTGAATACCATTGCAATCATTCAGCTTACTAGTGCGTCAGCAATGGCGCCGGCAATTAATGGCAGGTCTTACCCAGAATTTTCTCGTTCGTCGGTAATGGGCGCGACGCTCACCCTGGCACGTTCCGCGAGGCGCTGCCGGACACCCTTGACTGAACAGGCTCTGCTCGGCGCGATCCTGACCTTGAACGAGGCTACTGGCGCGTTCCGGCCTCCCAAATCCCCAGCACGTCGCCATGGGCCTTCCAAGGCCAGCCCTACGAGGTCATAGCCACGATGATAGCCAAGGGCAGGGCAACCCTGATCATGCTCACGCCCGGTCTCCGGTCACCATCCATGCCGGCGGTCTCAACCGATCGACGCGGGAAGACTGCGCCAGGAACTTGCGAACGCGCACCGGCGGGACGGCCCCGGCTAGCACGGGCCGCCGACCAAGCTTATGCACAGCCGTCTCGCCGCCGCTGTATCCAACCTGCAATGTCTCGTCTAATGGGCGGTCGAGGCAGGCGTTACAATGCCGCCAGCCAGCACAGGGTCAACAATGTTCCGACAGTTACTCGGCCAGTTTGGTGTTCTCGAAAGGCCGCGGGAGCCGCTGGTGCTGCTGCGCGAAGGTTTGTGCGCGCGCCTCGGGCTGAAGACGGCGATCCACGTCGGTGCCCATTATGGCGAGGAGCGTGATGCTTACGAGGCGCTCGGGCTGACCGATGTGTTGTGGGTCGAGGCCTCGACACACGTCTACCAGGAACTCGTCGAGCGCCTGGCAGAGCCGACCGGACACGGCACGCGCCATGTCGCGGTGAATGCCTTCGCTTCCGACAAGGCAGGCGACGAGGTCGTGCTGCGCCAGTTCAGCAATGAGGGGGCTTCGAGCTCGATCTTCGCGGCGACGGATCTGTTCCGTCAGACCTGGCCTCAGGTCAGCGAAACCGGCGGTTCCGAAGAGGTCGGCACCGACACGCTCGATCACATCGCCCTGGTCAACGGCTTCGAAGAGGCCGACCTGGTCGCCGCCGACGTGCAGGGCGCGGAACTGCTGGTGCTGAAGGGCGCAACCGGCCTGCTGGCACAAGCCAAGGCGGTGATCGTCGAAGTGTCGTTGCAGCGCTTCTATGACGGCGGCGTGCTGCAGCCGGAGCTGCGTCAATTCCTCAGGCAGCATGGCTTCATCGAAGTCCGGCGCCCGCCGAACCATGGCGACCAACTGTTCCTGCGCAAGAGCCTGTTCGGCCCCCTCCGCCGCTTCAGCGACAGCATGTGGGAAGCGCGCCGCTAGACCGCCGGCAGCGTCCAAACAGCAACAAAAAGGCCCGGGCGCGAGCCCGGCTTTTCTTTGGTGCCTACGCTTGGGCCTGGGTGAAGGTGCGCGGTGGCCGGTCAATCAACGACTTCGCCAGTCGCGAGGGCATGAATATCAGAACGCTTCGCCGGGCTATTACCCGTATTTGTCAACAGACTGCGAACGATCTCAACCGAAAGCAGCTTGTTCGGTTGAACAGTGGCGGTGACCCGCTGTCCGAAAATCAGGCAGAACCAGACCCAGGACAGATATCTTCGGTGACTTACGCCAATCACTGGCGCGCTGCCGATGCCAAGCCCCGGCACCTCCCTGAACTTCTGGATCAAAGGGCACCCGTTAAGCGGGCGGGGTGATATTACCGCCTGTGGAGAAGGTGTTACTCTTCGCGTTATGTCTGACGGCAAACTCTACTTCATAGCAATTGGGGTCCTTCTAGCGCTCTGCTGCGGGGTTGTCCTCGCCGGATGGCTTTTGGGGCCGGTAGGCTGGTTCGTGGGGGGCGGATTGTTTTGCACAGCAGGAGTGGTCGTAAAGGCGCTGATCGATGATCGCCGCTATCGGCGACGCCAGACACTTTAACGGTCGTCTGTCAGGGCGACCCGGTAGCTCGCTTGGCTCATAACGATTGCACGCAAAGAATAGCACGCAGTCAACGCGCTACGCGAGGTCAGCATAAACGCGCACTCTGGCTCGTTTCGCGAAGTTCTGTCCGATGCCCTTGAATCAGAACCGGCCCTTCTCGGCGCTCTCCTCACCTCGAATGACGCCTACTGGCGTGTTGCCGGCTTCCTCAAACCCGAGCTTTCGCGGAGCGGGTTCATTCTCAACTGTTCGAGATCATCGGCACGATAATCGCCGAGGGCAGGGGCGCCAACCCGATACCGATCAAGCCGCACATTCCGGCCAGCCTGAGGATCGGTGAGATGACGCTGTGTACCTATGTCGTGCGACTGGCGGCCAATGCGGTCACCGTCTCTGCCGCTTACTACTTCGGACGGGCCATCATCGAGATGTGGTCGCGGCACCAACTGATCGGCGCGGCGCGGGATTTGGAAGAACTTGCGAAGAACGTGCCGGTCGATATGGCCCGCCCTGTAAAGGATCATCGGCGAGACGGCTACTCCATTCGAGCGCTCCCCGACGAGCATTCCGCTCGAAGCTTCAACCAACAAAAAAGCCGGGCGCGAGCCCGGCTTTTTCGTGTGTGCTGATCCCCAGGGATCAGAACTTCATGCCGACGCCGAACTGGATGCGGTGATCCTTGTTCGAGATCTCGGTGTTGCCTGCGCCCAGCGCGAAGGTGTCGGTGCCGAGGTCGGTGTAGCGGTACTCGACGCGGCCGAAGACCTGCTCGGTGAGCTTGACGTCGGTGCCGACGCCGGCGGTCCAGCCGAGCATGGTGTTCTTGTCTTCGATGCCGCCCTGCGTTGCCTTGACCTGTGCGCCAGCACCACCGGCGGTGGCATAGAGCAGGATGTCAGGGGTCACGACATAGCCGAGACGGGCGCGCAGCGAGCCTTCGAAGCCGTTCTTGACCGAGGTGCCGGCATTGTCGCCTTCGACGCCGCTGTAGCCGAGGTCGCCTTCGGCGCCGAGGACGAAGTTGTCCATCTGGTAGTTGTAACCGGCGAACGCACCGCCGAGGAAGCCGCTGGTGCTGATCTTGTTGCCGGCAGCGTCGGCTTCACCGCTGAAGCCGTAGCCGAGCGTCACACCGGCATAGGGGCCGGACCAGGTGTTGAGCGGGGGCTGTTCCATCGGCGCGGCAGGTGCCGGCGGCTCTTCCATGACGACGTCGGCAGCGAACGAAGGCATCGAAGCCAGCGCGACAAGGCCGAACGCCGCAGCGAGCGGACGAGCGTGCTTGAGAATGGCAGTCATTGTTTTACTCCTTAAGCCAACGATACACTGGCTCTTTTTCAACTGGCGCCCCTAGCCCGTCCGGGGGGAGAAACGGGCTGGGCGCCGAACGGTTCCGAATGTCGGGTCGAAATGCGGCTGAACCGAACCTGAAGTTGGGTGATTGCCCGGCGCAAATGAGGCTGAAGCGTGACGTTGCATCGCTGCAACAGCCGTGTCAGGAGCTTTGCCAGTCCTCTGCCTGAAGCCGCTTGGTACAAGGCGTTGGCCGTTCTATATCTCGCATGCAAGCCTGCTTCGCGGGCATGATTTGAGGCGGTATCCCGGGCATTCGCCACATTGCCGCCGGATCGATGAACGGCTTTTTACAGAGGTTACCAAGGGGTAGCCGAAAGCTGCCCGCGCGGAAGCTGGCAGACAGCATGAGAGGACTGGGATGGCTGAGATGGCGGGCAATGTGCTGGTGACGGGTGGGGCCAAGCGCATCGGCCGCGCCATCGTCGAAGACCTTGCCGCGCATGGCTTCGGCGTCGCCATCCATTGCAATCACGCGCGCAAGGCCGCCGATGATCTCGCCGCCACTATCACTGCTGGCGGCGGGCGTGCCGTCGTCGTGCAGGCCGACCTTGCCGACATGGTCTCGGTGGACGGCCTGGTCGCCGATGCGACGGCCGCGCTCGGGCTGATCTCTGTGCTGGTCAACAATGCCTCGGTGTTCGAGGTCGATTCGGTGACCGATTTCGACTGGCAGGTGTGGGACAGGCATTTCGCCCTGCATGTGAAGACGCCGGCGCTGCTGGCCAAGAACTTCGCCGCCGCTTTGCCCGAGGGGACGGACGGCCTGATCGTCAACATGATCGACCAGCGCGTGCTCAAGCCGACACCGCATTATTTCTCCTATTCGCTGTCGAAGGCGGCGATGTGGGCGGCGACCAGGACGATGGCGCAGGCGCTGGCGCCGAGGATTCGCGTCAATGCCATCGGCCCCGGCCCGACGCTGCCGAGCGCGCGCCAGGATGCGGCAGCCTTCGCCGCCCAGCTCGACGGGCTGATCCTCAAGCACGGTCCCGCCCTCGGCGAGTTCGGCGCCACCATCCGCTATCTCTGGCAGTCGCGCTCGATAACCGGCCAGATGATCGCGCTGGACGGCGGCCAGCATCTTGCCTGGCAGACGCCTGACGTGACAGGCATTGTGGAATGAGCCCACGTCATTCCGATACTGGCACAAGCCTCCGCAAGGGCGGCAAGGCTGCCGAAGACATGCCCGAAGCCGAGCTCGATGACGACGAGGCGGCGGACGAGATCGTCGCAGCCTCCGGTCCGGACCTGCCTTTCACCGCCATAGACTGGACCGCGCATGCCGGCGATGCCGACGGCATGGTCGGCGCCGAGGTGATCCAGACGCTGGTCAAGCGGCTGCCCAATGCGCCCGGCGTCTACCGCATGATGAATGCGGCGGGCGACGTGCTCTATGTCGGCAAGGCGCGCAGCCTGAAGAAGCGCGTCACCAACTACGCGCAGGGGCGCTTCCACACCAACCGCATCGGCAAGATGGTGCGCGAGACGGCGACGATGGAGTTCGTCGTCACCCGCACCGAGATCGAGGCGCTGCTGCTCGAAGCAAACCTGATCAAGCGCCTGAGGCCACGCTTCAACGTCCTGATGCGCGACGACAAGTCGTTTCCCTACATCATGCTGACCAGCGACCACACGGCACCCGGCATCTACAAGCATCGCGGCGCGCGCTCGCGCAAGGGCGGCGATTATTTCGGCCCGTTCGCCTCGGCGCAGGCGGTCGGCCGCACCATCAACTCGCTGCAGCGCGCCTTCCTGTTGCGCAGCTGCACCGACAGCTTCTTCGACAACCGCACGCGGCCGTGCCTGCTGTTCCAGATCAAGCGCTGCGCCGGACCCTGCACCGGCGAGATTTCGCGCGAGGGCTATGACGAGCTGGTGCAGGAGGCCAAGGACTTCCTCTCCGGCCGCAGCCAGAAGGTGAAGACGGAGATTTCCGGCCAGATGCAGCAGGCGGCTGAAGGTCTCGATTTCGAGCGCGCCGCCATCTATCGCGACCGCCTGGCGGCGCTGTCGCATGTCCAGAGCCACCAGGGCATCAACCCGCAGACCATCGACGAGGCCGACGTCTTTGCCATCCACCAGGAGGGCGGCCAGACCGGCATCCAGGTGTTCTTCTTCCGCACCGGCCAGAACTGGGGCAACCGCGCCTATTTCCCCAAGGCCGACCCGTCGCTGGAGGCGGCCGAGGTGCTGGGCTCGTTCCTGGCCCAGTTCTATGACGACAAGCCGTCGCCGCGGGCGATCCTTCTGTCGCATGCCGTCGAGGAGCAGGAACTGCTGGCCGAGGCGCTGTCGACCCGCGCCGGCCACAAGGTGGCGATCTCGGTGCCGCAGCGCGGCGAAAAGAAGGACATCGTCGACCATGCCGTGCAGAACGCCCGCGAGGCGCTCGGCCGCCGGCTGGCGGAAACCTCGACCCAGGCGCGGCTGCTCGAAGGTTTTGCCCAGACCTTCGGGCTGGACAAGCCGCCGGTGCGCATCGAGGTCTACGACAACTCGCACATCATGGGCACCAATGCCGTCGGCGGCATGGTGGTCGCCGGCCCCGAAGGCTTCGTCAAGAACCAGTACCGCAAGTTCAACATCCGCTCGACCGACATCACCCCCGGCGACGATTTCGGCATGATGCGCGAGGTGATGACGCGGCGCTTTTCGCGGCTGCTCAAGGAGCATGGCGGCGACCAGCCAGGGGCGGACGAGGCCGCCATGGATCAGGATGCGGGTATCGAGGATACGGGCGCGTTTCCGGCCTGGCCCGACGTCATCCTGATCGACGGCGGCCAGGGCCAGATGACGGCGGTGCGCGCCATGTTGGCCGAGCTCGGCATCGAGGACCGCGTGGTGGCGATCGGCGTCGCCAAGGGCCAGGACCGCGAGGCCGGACGCGAGCGTTTCTTCGTCAGGGGCAAGGAGTCGTTCTCGCTGCCGGTGCGCGACCCCGTGCTCTATTTCGTCCAGCGCCTGCGCGACGAGGCGCACCGCTTCGCCATCGGTTCGCACCGGGCGCGGCGCAAGAAGGAAATGGTCAAGAACCCGCTCGACGAGATCGGCGGCATCGGCCCGAGCCGCAAGCGCGCGCTGCTGCTCGCCTTCGGCACCGCCAAGGCGGTCAGCCGGGCGGCCGTCGACGACCTGATGGCCGTCGAAGGCATCTCGGAATCCATCGCGCGCCTTGTTTACAACCATTTTCACGATAATGGGTGATCAACGGGAATTGTCGTCCGGCGCCTGCCCGGGCTATCTCTAGACAGTTGACCCCCAAGCCCGCCTTCTGATTTCACTACGGCAGACGAAAGAGCATAAGAAACCATGGCCCAGCGCGCATTCAATCTGCCCAACATGCTGACCTATGCCCGCATTCTTGCCGTGCCGATGGTCGTGCTCTGCTTCTTCCTCGAAGGCCGGCTGCAATCGTCCGACTTCGCCCGCTGGAGCGCGCTGGCGATCTTCGTCGTCGCCAGCATCACCGACTATCTCGACGGCTATCTGGCCCGCGCCTGGAAGCAGACCTCCAACATCGGCCGCATGCTCGACCCGATCGCCGACAAGCTGCTTGTCGCCACCTGCCTGCTTCTGCTCGCCGCCGACACCGACAATCGCGGCGGCATCGCCGGCTGGTCGCTGTGGGCCGCGATCATCATCCTGTGCCGCGAAATCCTGGTCTCGGGCCTGCGCGAATATCTTGCCGCACTCAAGGTCAGCGTGCCGGTGACCCAGCTTGCCAAGTGGAAGACGGCTATCCAGATGGTGGCCATCGCCTTCCTGCTGGCCGGCCCGGCCGGCGACAAGATCTTTCCGCTGACCACCCAGATCGGCCTTGTGCTGTTGTGGATCGCCGCCCTTGTCACGCTCTATACCGGCTATGACTATTTCCGTGCCGGCCTGAAACACATCATGGACGAGTGAGACCATGACCAAGCTCATCTATTTCGCCTGGGTGCGCGAGCGGATCGGCAAGGCCGAGGAAGAGGTCGAGCTGCCCGCCGAGGTCAGGACGGTCCGTGACCTGTTGATGTGGCTCAAGTCGCGCGGCGAGGAATTCGAAAGCGCGCTGCAGCACCCCGAGGTGATCCGGGTCGCGATCAACCAGGAACATGTCGACCACCGCGAAGAGATCGGCGGCGCGCGCGAGATCGCGCTGTTTCCGCCGATGACGGGCGGCTGACCCCATGAGCGTCGTGCCTGTGGTGCGCATCCAGGCCGGCGACTTCGACGTCGCCGCCGAGATCGCGCTGATATCGGCGGGCAAAGCGGATGTCGGCGCCGTCGTCACCTTCACCGGCCTCTGCCGCGACGAGGCCGGCACGCTCGCCGCACTTGAGCTCGAACATTATCCCGGCATGGCCGAGGCCGAGATCACCCGCATCGCCCAAGAGGCTCTGGCACGCTGGCCGCTGGCCGGCATCACCGCCATCCATCGCTTCGGCAAGATCAGGCCCGGCGAGAACATCGTGCTGGTGGTCACCGCCTCCAGGCACCGGCAGGCCGCCTTCGACGCCGCGAACTTCCTGATGGACTATCTCAAGTCGCGCGCCCCGTTCTGGAAGAAGGAACATCTTGTCGACGGCAGCGAGGGCAGCTGGGTCGACGCCAAGGACAGCGACGACGCCGCCGCCGCCCGCTGGGCGAAGTCCTGAGCGATGCCGGCCGCGATTGCTCTCGGCGGCCATCGAACCACCGTATTCCTTGGTAGTTTTGGCCTTCGTAGTTTTGGCGCTGATGCCCCGCGGCTTCGCAGCCTCGGGGGGCAGATGGACGGCGCGTCGCGCGCCCTGGCAACACCTGAAACGGAGAGGCAACCGTGCTCGGCAAACTCGCGGAATTCCTGATGTTCGGCATGACGCCGCTGCTGGTCGGCATGATGGCCGTTCCGACCCTGGCCACCGCTGACGAAACCCTTGTCACCGGCGAGGTGGTCTATCCCCAGCGCATCGCCTTGCCTGCGAATGCGGTGCTCGAGGTGCAGCTTGCCGACGTCTCGCTGGCCGACGCGCCGGCAAAGATCCTCGGCGCGCAGAAGATCGATCCGGCAGGCCAGGTGCCGATCAGGTTCGCCATCCCCTTCGATCCCACCGCGATCAAGACCAACATGACCTACGCGCTGCAGGCGCGCATCAGCGTCGATGACCAGCTCTGGTTCACCAACGATATCAGGCATGCGCTCGATCCGCTGACGGCGGGACCGCAGACGATCCAGGTCAAGATGGTCCGCCAGTCCAGCACTGCCGAAGACGTCACGATTTTCGACCGCGACTGGGTTGCCGAGGCGATCGACGGCGCGGCCGCCCACGACAAGGCCAGGCCGACATTGCGCATCGGCAAGGACGGCAAGGTCTCCGGTCGCGGCGGCTGCAACGGCTTCTTCGGCAGCGCCAAGGTCGACGGCGACAAGGTGGCCTTCGGCCAGATCGGCTCGACCGAGATAGCCTGCGAGCAGGCGGTGATGGACCAGGAACACAGCTTCCATCAGGCGCTGGAGCGCACTGCCAGCTTCAGGATCGTCGAGGGCAAGCTTGTGCTGGCCGACAAGGACGGCAAGGACATATTGCGTTTTGCCGCGGCAAGCTGAATCAGTTTCGCAGCTGATTGAATCGGTTTCGCCTGAAACCCCGACAAACCGTTGATAACGCAGCTGAAATCTCTGGGGCGGGGGCGGCGGCCTGTGCCATTCCAGTCAGATCATGTCGGCATGCCTGCCTTGTCAGGGTTTCGGCAATCGATGACAGGCCAGGTCGGCGAGACGTCGGCCAGAAGCCGGCATGCGCCGCATCAGCGGGTCGCCCAGTCCCGAAAGGTTTCAAGCAGCGAGCTGAGGTGGCGGGGGCCGCCGGCGCCGCGAAACACATTGTCCTCGGTCCAGCACGTCCACCAGTCGGTGTCATGGGCGTCGTTGTGCGTGATCCGGTCAAGCGTCCGTCCATCGCAATCGGTCCCCTTGAGGTCGATCTTCAACGACCAGCCCGGATTGTCGATCGTGCCGATGGAAGCACCAAAGCCATGCTCCCAATCGCCGTCGCACTGCGCATCATACCACTGTGAAAACCAATCCAGCACATCCATTCGGCCAGGCTAGCGAAACGGCAGCGGCGTGAAAAGCGGCGACCATCGCGCGCTCGATCGCCGGCAGCTTATATCAGGCGTCACCGCCTGGAACCGGGCAAAAGCCGGGGCGTGCACCCCGGCCATTTGGGTTCCGGACACGCGGCCCAAACAAAAAGCCGGGGCGTTCCCACCCCGGCTTTTCGATTCTAAATCAGCAACTTGTCAGCCGCTGTTCGACGGCCGGATCAGCCGACGATTTCGGTGCCCGAGAACCAGTAGGCGATCTCTTCAGCGGCGGTCTCGGGGGCGTCCGAGCCGTGCACCGAGTTTTCGCCGATCGACAGGGCGTGGACCTTGCGGATGGTGCCTTCGGCGGCGTTTGCCGGATTGGTGGCGCCCATCACTTCGCGGTTCTTGGCGATGGCGTTCTCGCCTTCGAGCACCTGGACGATGGTCGGAGCCGACGACATGAACTCGACCAGCTCGCCGAAGAAGGGGCGTTCCTTGTGCACGGCGTAGAAGCCTTCGGCCTCGCGACGGCTCATCCAGACGCGCTTCGAAGCGACGACGCGCAGGCCGGCGTCTTCGAGCATCTTGGTGATGGCGCCGGTCAGGTTGCGGCGGGTTGCGTCCGGCTTGATCATCGAAAATGTGCGTTCGATCGCCATGTCTGGTCCTTGTGATTTCTGGGATTTGCAGTGTGGCGGGCTCTATACAGGCCGCCCGCCGCATTGCCAAGGGGCTAGGCCGCCGCAGCCACACGGCCGGCAAGGCCGTCATGGAGCTCGAGGCAACGGCCGAACCAGGCGGCGATCGGGTCGGCCGCGTCGAGCACCTGGTAGGGCGTGGCGATGCGGGCCCATTGCAGCGCGCCGAACACGATGTAGTCGGCAAACAGCGGGCGATCGCCGCCGATCCACGGCTGGTAGGTGAGCATGCTGCGCAGCGGTTCGAGCGACGCCCTGAAGCCCTGGAGCACGGCATCGCGTGCCGAGCTGACCTCTTCGAGCGTCCTGCCGAAACGTGTCTCGCGGCTCACGCGGAAATAGGCGGCGTTGGCCTCGTCCTGCATGCCGTGAAGGGCGGTCAACGCGGCGGCACCGATATAAGGATGGATTGTCAGCTGCGACCAGCGCTCGATGAAGCGGGCATGGGCCTCGCCGCCGGCGCCTGAAAACAGCGACGGCCTGTCGGGATAGGCCTGTTCGAGATAAAGCGCGATGGCGAAGGAATCTGACGTGACCGTGTCGCCGTCGCGGATGACCGGCACGGTGTTCGACACACCGCCCTCGATCCTGGGCACCTCGAGGAAACGCGTCGGCACGGTGCTGAAGTCCAACCGCTTATGTGCCAAAGCCATCGCCGCTTTCCAGCAATGCGGGCTGAACGGGCGCGTCATATCGCTGCCGACGAGGTCGTAGAGGAGAATGGTCATTGGCGGCTGTTCCCGATGGGCTGTAGTAAGAGGACGATTTTCGAAGCATTCAGGGAATATCGGATGAAACAGCATTTCATGATGTTGGCTGCCTATAATCAATGGGCCAACGAGCGCATCTATGAGGCAGCAGCCGAACTCGACGTGGCAGACTATGAGCGCGACACCGGCGCCGTCTTCAAGTCGATGAAAGGGACGCTCAATCATCTGCTGGTCGCCGACCGGGTCTGGCTGAAGCGCTTCACCGGCGAGGGCGACGCGCCATCTCAGCTCGATGCCATCATCCATGCCGATTTCGACAGATTGCGCGCCGCGCGCCAGGCTGAGGACAGGCGCATCGTCGAGTGGATCGGCTCGCTCGGCGACAAGGCATTCACCGGGCGCTTCACCTACATGACCATCACCGACATGCGCACCATCTCGCAGCGGCTGGCGCCGGCCCTGATGCACCTTTTCAACCACCAGACGCATCATCGCGGCCAGGCGCACATGATCCTGACAGTTCTCGGGCGCCCGTCCGTAGCTCTCGATCTCATTTACTTCCAGCGCACCGAAGACGGTAGAGCATTCGCCTAAATTGCATAAAATTTTATGCTTTCAACGAACATAATCAAAAGGATTCGATCGTCTACTGCTTCATGTAACGCAATTCATGGTGAGCAGTAAAAAAGTTGATGACGTCTAGGGGGTAGGTGAAACTTATTGCCACTTGGGTTCGTTACTATGCCGGCAGCCAGTCTCAAGGCTGGGTGCTGGGACCGGCAACCACAGGGAGACTTCCATGACTGGTATATCGAAGGCAATTGCCAAGACACTGGCGGGTGGTATCGTTTTTGCGGCGCTCTGCGCGCCAGCCAGCGCCCTGGACATCGGCGACCGTAGCAAGGGCCTCGGCGTCTCTGTCGACATCGGTAACAGCAATTCAAGAGGACTTGGCGTCGATGTCGGTGCAACCGTCGGTGGTTCGGGCGGCGTCAATGCAGACGTCAACGCCGATGTCGGCGGCAGCAAGGGCCTGGCTGATGCCAAGGCCAATGCGTCGGTCGGCGGCAGCAGCGGCCTGACCGCCAATGCCAGCGCCAATGTCGGCGGCAATCAGGGTCTGGCCGGCGTCAATGCCAATGTCGGCCTCGGCGGCAACACGCTCGCCGACATCGGCGTCAACATCGGCGGACCCGGCATTGCCGGTCCCGGCGGACCCGGAGGTCCTGGTGGCCCCGGCGGACCTGGCGGCCCCGGCGGCCCGGGAATCAACCCAGGCGTCATCGGCGGCATGTCGCAAGCCCAGGTGGCTGCCTATGTGAAGCGCTGCAAGATGGTGCTGTCCAACCCGATGGCATTCGAAAGCGACCTGCGCGAACTGTGCAAGCTTTTGCGCACCGCCAGCCGCTGAACCTTTCGCCAAGACGTTACGGACGGCCCGCTCAGGCGGGCCGTCTCGATTCCGGCGGTCGGTCGGCCCGGATATCGTCATGAGCCGGTCTTTTGGCATGCCCCGGTATTTGTCATGACCCCAGTATTTGTCATGAGATGTCTGGATCATCAGATAGCTGCCTCTGGGCAGCGTGACTTGCCTTGTCTTTGCACGTCATCTCGGCCAGACGAAGCATCTGCGACCGCGCCCGGCCAGCCGGCCTGACGTCGCTTTCTCTGTATCGGGATAAAAAAACGTGCGTCCATTCGGCGACAAGACCGGCCAGGCCATCGTGCTGTTGCTCATTGCCGGCTCCGGCATGGTGGCGATCGCCAGGGGCATGAGCCTGACCTTCCTGGCCATCCGCCTGCAGGGCGATTTCGGCCTGAGCCCGGCCTGGATCGGCGTGCTGATCGGCACCGGGCCGTTGCTCGGCGCTGCCATAAGCCCGTTTGCCGGAACGATTTCGGATCGCATCGGCCGGCGCGTGGTGCTGGTCACCGCACTTCTGTTTGCCGGGCTCGGGCTCGTCGGCCTCGGCCTGGCGCAATCGGTCGCGGCCTTTGCGCTGGCGCATGTCGTCTCGTCGGTGTCGGCTGCGGTCTATGAGCCGGTGTCGCGGGCGCTGATGAGCGATGCAGCGCCCGAGAAACTGCGGCTCAGGATGTTTTCCTGGCGCTACCTCGTCATCAATGCCGGCTGGGCCGTCGGGCCGATGATCGGCCTGGCCATCGGCGCCAATTCGCCCTTGCCCTTCGTCATTGCCGGCATGGTGCATTTCGTCTTTGCCGCGGCGATCTTTTTCGTCGTGCCGGCGGCGCTGGCCGACCGCAGCGGACAGGCCGCGCCGCAGCAGGCACCCGGGCTGCGCCGGCTCGGCGCTGCCCTGCGCGACCGCCGGCTGCTGTTTTATGTCGGCGGCGGCACGCTGCTGATGGCGGTCTACGGCCAGTGGTCGGTGACCCTGTCGCAATATCTGACCACCAACGTTGACGACGGCATGAAGATCTTTGCCTGGCTGGTCACCACCAACGCCGCCGTGGTGGTGCTCGCCACCGCGCCGGCGCGGCTGGTGATCGAGAAGATCGGGCCGTTGCGGGCGATGGTGCTGGGCTGCCTCTTGTTCCTGGGCGGCGAGCTCGGCTTTGCCGTCTCCACCGATGCTGCCATGCTGATCGGCTTCATGGTGCTGTTCACCATCGGCGAGGTGCTTGTCGTGCCGGCCGAATATGTGCTTGTCGACAGGATCTCCAATGACGGCAACCGCGGCGCCTATTTCGGCGCCCATTCGCTGAGTTCGGTCGGCAATTTCATCGGCCCGCTGTTCGGCGGGCTGGCGCTGGGCGCCTTTGGCGGGCAGGGCATGTTCATGCTGTTTGCCATGCTGGCCGCCGGCAGCGCCGTACTGTTTGCCATCGGCCACGCCGCGCCGCCGCCCGCCACGTCAGACGGCGCGGCGATCGATGCGACAGGCGAGATCGCAGGCGAAGCGCTGCACCGCAGCCACAGGCCGGCCTTCGCCTGATCGCAGGCGCCGGTCCGTTCGCCCATGCGTCGGTGCACGGCATGATCCCTGGAAGTGGTGGCCGGTTCCAGGAAAAGATCATGCCGCAACAACAAGCTGCTGCGGCGCGCTCTTGCCATATCGGTAACTCTCGGCCAAAACCGCCACGCCATGCTCATCATCAATGACCTTTCCCTCCGCATTGCCGGACGCCTTCTCCTCGACCACGCGTCGCTGACCCTGCCTGCCGGCACCAAGGCCGGCCTTGTCGGCCGCAACGGCACCGGCAAGACCACGCTGTTCAAGGCGATAACCGGCAACTTCAGCTCGGAAACCGGCAGCATCAGCCTGCCCAAGAACACGCGTATCGGCCAGGTCGCGCAGGAAGCGCCCGGCACCGAGGAGCCGCTGATCGACATCGTGCTCAAGGCCGATGTCGAGCGCTCGGCACTGCTCGCCGAGGAAAAGACCGCCACCGACCCGCACCGCATCGCCGAGATCCACATCCGCCTGGCCGACATCGACGCCCATTCGG
Organism: Aminobacter ciceronei; assembly: GCF_014138625.1. Taxonomy (GTDB): domain Bacteria; phylum Pseudomonadota; class Alphaproteobacteria; order Rhizobiales; family Rhizobiaceae; genus Aminobacter; species Aminobacter ciceronei. The sequence continues at coordinate 21,502 of NZ_JACJHY010000013.1, read as the reverse complement.
CCGAGTCCCGCGCCGCCACCATCCTCGCCGGCCTCGGTTTCGACGACGAGGCGCAGAAGCGCCCGGCGTCGTCATTCTCCGGCGGCTGGCGCATGCGCGTGGCGCTTGCCGCCGTGCTGTTTTCCGAACCCGATCTGCTGCTGCTCGACGAGCCGACCAACTATCTCGATCTCGAAGGCACGTTGTGGCTCGAGAACTATGTCTCGAAATATCCGCACACCGTGCTGCTGATCAGCCACGACCGCGACCTGCTCAACCGCGCCGTCAATTCGATCGTCCATCTCGACCAGAAGAAGATGACCTTCTGGCGCGGCGGCTACGACCAGTTCGAGCGCCAGATATCAGAGCAGCGCGAGCTGCAGGAAAAGGGCCGCGTCAAGCAGGAGGCGGCACGCAAGCATCTGCAGTCCTTCGTCGACCGCTTCCGCGCCAAGGCGTCGAAGGCGCGCCAGGCGCAGTCGCGCATCAAGGCGCTGGAGAAGATGAAGCCGATCGCCGCGCTGATCGAAGACAATGTGCGCCCGTTCAGCTTCCCCGAGCCGGTCAAGACGGTGGCCTCGCCGATCGTCGCGCTCGACCGGGTCAGCGTCGGCTACCAGGCCGACAAGCCGATCCTCAAGAAGATGACCTTGCGCATCGACGCCGACGACCGCATCGCGCTCCTCGGCGCCAACGGCAACGGCAAGTCGACCTTCGCCAAGCTGCTGGCCGGCCGGCTCAAGGCCGAGACCGGCTCGGTGACGATCGCGCCCGGGCTCAAGGTCGCGATCTTCGCCCAGCACCAGCTCGACGATTTGAGGCCCGAGGAAAACGCCTATGAGCATGTCCGCCGGCTGATGCCGGAGGCGCCTGAATCGAAGGTGAGGGCGCGTGTCGCCCAGTTCGGCCTGCCGACCGAGAAGATGAACACCGCCGCCAAGGACCTGTCCGGTGGCGAAAAGGCGCGGCTGCTGATGGGCCTGTCGGCCTTTGACGGGCCGAACCTGTTCATCCTCGACGAGCCGACCAACCACCTCGACATCGACAGCCGCGAGGCGTTGATCATGGCGCTCAACGATTTTCCCGGCGCCGTGATCCTGATCAGCCACGACCGCCACTTGCTGGAGGCGACGGCCGACCGGCTGTGGCTGGTCAAGGACGGCGCGGTCAATCCTTATGACGGCGATCTCGAGGACTACAAGACGCTGGTGACGGGCGTGTCGGGCGACCGGCGCAAGGAGCGCGAGGCCGACAAGGCATCGAAGGCCGACAAGCGCCGCGAGGCCGCGGCACGGCGCGCCGCCCTCGAGCCGCTGGCCAAGGAGATCCGCGCCACCGAGGCGCTGATGGACCGCATCCGCAAGCGCATCGACGGCATCGAGGACCAGCTCGCCGATCCCAGGCTCTATGAAAAGGACCCGACGACGGCGACACAGCTGGCCAAGGAACGCTCGCAACTGTCGGCCCAGCTCGAAACCAACGAAGAGAAGTGGCTGACCATGTCGGCCGAATATGAAGAAGGCGTCGCCGAGTAGGGCATCTTACCCTCCCTCTTTTTGCGAAGGGTCGGACCGAAGGTCCGGGGTGGGGAGGGTCGGACCGAAGCTCCGGGGTGGGTGGCCGAGATTACCCCCATCCCGCCTTACGCGCCTTGCCCGCTCGGCCCACGAGGGGGGAGGGTCATGCAGCGGTCCGCACTGGCCCTACACGGCAAGCCGACATCAGGGTAAAAGGGCGCCATGAACCAGCACGCCAAGATCAGGATCGGCCATTCGGCCTGCCCGCATGACTGCCCCTCGACCTGCGCGCTCGAGGTCGAGCTGCTCGACGACAAGCGCATCGGGCGTGTGCATGGCGCCAAGTCCAACAGCTATACGGCAGGCGTCATCTGCGCCAAGGTCGCCCGTTATGCCGACCGCGTCCACCATCCCGACCGGCTGCTGAAGCCGCTGGTCCGCGCGGGCGCCAAGGGCGACGGCAACTGGAAGGAAGCGAGCTGGGAGGCAGCGCTCGACCTCGTCGCGGAAAAATTCATCGCGGCGGAGGAGCGTTACGGCTCGGAGACCGTCTGGCCCTATTTCTACGCCGGCACGATGGGGCTGGTGCAGCGCGACGGCATCGAGAGGCTGCGCCATGCCAAGAAATATTCCGGCTTCTTCGGATCGATCTGCACCAATCTCGCCTGGACCGGCTATGTCATGGGCACAGGTGCGCTGCGCGGCACCGATCCGCGCGAGATCGGCAAGTCGGACTGCGTCGTCATCTGGGGCACCAATGCGGTGGTCACCCAGGTCAATGTGATGACCCATGCGATCAAGGCGCGCAAGGAACGCGGCGCCAAGATCGTCGTCATCGACATCTACGAGACCGCGACGCTGAAGCAGGCCGACATGGGGCTGGTGCTGAAGCCCGGCACCGACGCCGCGCTCGCCTGCGCCGTCATGCATGTGCTGTTCCGCGACGGGTTTGCCGATCGCCCCTATCTCGAAAAATACACCGACGACCCCAGGGGGCTGGAAGCGCATCTCGCCGACAAGACGCCGGAATGGGCGGCCGCAATCACCGGCCTGACGGTCGAGGAGATCGAGGCTTTCGCCCGGCTCGTCGGCACCACCAAGAAGACCTTCTTCCGCTTGGGCTACGGCTTCTCGCGCCAGCGCAACGGCTCGGTCAACATGCATGCGGCGCTGTCGATCCCGGCGGTGACGGGCGCCTGGCAATATGAGGGCGGCGGCGCCTTCCATTCCAATTCGGGCATCTTCAAGCTCAATGGCGAGCTGCTCGAAGGCACGAAATTCCGCGACCCCGACATCCGCTATCTCGACCATTCGCGCATCGGCCCGGTGCTGACCAATGCCGAGGATGCGCTCTATGGCGGCCCGCCTGTCACCGCGATGCTGATCCAGAACACCAATCCGGCGAATGTCGCGCCCGAGCAGCGGCTGGTGGTCAAGGGCATGCTGCGCGACGACCTGTTCACCTGTGTGCACGAGCAGTTCATGACCGACACGGCCAAGCTCGCCGACGTCGTCCTGCCGGCAACGATGTTCCTCGAGCATGACGACATCTACAAGGGCGGCGGCAACCAGCACATCACGCTGGGGCCGAAGCTGATCGACCCGCCGGAAGGGCCGCGCACCAACCACTATGTCATCGAGGAGCTGGGCAAGCGGCTTGGCGTGTCCGACATGCCGGGCTTCGGCATGACCGAACGCCAGCATATCGACGTCATGCTGGAGAAGAAGGGCCTGGGCAATTTCGACAGCTTCAAGGACCAGAAATGGGCCGACATGCAGCCGGAATTCGACAGCGCGCATTTCCTCAACGGCTTTGGCCATCCCGACGGCAAGTTCCGCTTCAAGCCGCACTGGAATGGCGGTGCGGCCCCCAACAAGCCGCCGCGCAGCATGGGCATCTTCGGCCCGGTCGCGCAGCTGCCCGAATTCCCCGATCATGTCGACCTGATCGAGGTGGCGGATGCGGCCCATCCGTTCCGCCTGGCGACGTCGCCGGCACGCAACTTCCTCAACTCGACCTTCGCCGAAACGCCGGTGTCGCGCGAGAAGGAGGGGCGGCCCGAACTGTTGATCCATTCCGAGGACGCGGCAGAACTCGGGATAGCGACAGGCGACCGGGTCGAGATCGGCAATATGCGCGGCGAGGTCGTTTTGCATGCCCGCCTGTTCGACAAGATCAGGCGCGGCGTCGTCATCGCCGAAGGCATCTGGCCGAACTCCGACCATGAGCGCGGCGAGGGCATCAACGTGCTGACCGGCGCCGACGCGCCGGCGCCTTATGGCGGCGCTGCCGTGCATGACAACAAGGTCTGGGTGAGGGCGGCGTAGGGTCGTGGGCTCAAGCCAGGTAGCTGCGGCGGCGGCCGAGACGGGCGCGCATGGCCTCTGCGCCGGCTCTTGGAGCCAGGTTGCCTATTCCAACGGCCACATCTCGACGACGCCATGCGCAACGGCACAGGGAACGCCTGAGATCTTCTTGACCGCCTCCACCATATCCGCAGCCTCGATGATGGCGAAGCCGGCAACCGGCAAGGCCGACGACATGAATGGGCCATCCCGCGTCTCCGGGCCCGCCGCTTCGGGATTGCGCAGCTGGGGGACGCGATCGGGACGATAACCCTGTCTTTCGGCGCAACCGACGCCAACACAGCCGCATTGGGATTTGTGCTGGCGCGTGCGCATTGGGGCAGGGACTGGGCGGCGAGTCTATCGGGATCGAGTTCAGGCGAAGCCTTCGGCCCGCATCGCAGCACCGACGGCGGGCCGCTCGCGCATCCGCGCGCAGTTCGGCCATCGGCTCGGGAACGTGAACGCCGAAGCGCTCGGCCTGGAACAGCAGCATGACGTTACAGATAGAAATCGGCGGCCGCGTGCTCCTCGCCGAACAGGAACGTGCCGGTGATGCCGCCATACAACCGGGCCAGCAGACCGGCGGTGACAAGAGTGCTGAAAAGGGCGACAGCATCGCAGCGATACCGCTGGCGGGTGCCTTGAAGGAGTGATCGGGATGGCTGTCAGACCTGAACCCCGGGACGCTTACGAATAGCGCGACATCTAAGAGATGATCTTCGCCTGCGCTTGTCCTTGCTCGATGGACCACTGACCTATCCCAGGGGCGGCACATAGGCCTCGAGGCCAAACGCCATCAGCACCAGCGACAGCAGGAAGAAACCGACCGCAACGCAAAGCGCAATCCGCGCGAAAATACCATAGACGTCGCGCATGACGGTGCCGAACACCCGCCGCGCAGGATCATCGAGCGGGCGCGACTTCTCGTCGAGATAGAGCCAGATCTCGGTGCGCCTGGGCGCCCTGGTGCCGGCGGTCATCGCTTTCCACATCAGCACCAGCGCCATCATCAGTGTGAGGAAAGCGCCGCTGCGGAATGCCGATACGGGGTTGAAGGAGAAGCCGACCATGACGCATCCGATCGCGAGCGATCCGAACATGACCGCACGCCCGACGCACTCCACGGCGACCCGCCTGATCTCGCGCATTGACACATCCTGACGATGAACCCGCGCAAGGTGGACCGACGCCCAGGCTGCGCGCAAATCACATTCAGGCGAATACCGCGCGGAAAAGAACCTCGAGGATCGAGCCTCACGGAACGGGCCGGCTTGCCGACATGTTCGGTGAGGCTGTTGGAGCAGCCTTCGACCTGGCGTGCCGGTCGCGCTATGCCGCGGCAGAAAATTGGCCGATATTGTCGGCCCGGGCAACAGCGGGACATGCGAGCCGGGCATTCAGCAACCTCGCAGGAGCGGACATGAAGCCGGCGACCGGCGCGACACCCCTGATTTCAATGGCGGCGACGGCGGTCGACACCGAGACGACCGGGCTCGACGCCACCAAGGCCCGTATCCTGCAGATCGGTGCGGTCGGCATCTGGCACGGCAAGATCAAACCGGAACGCCGCTTCGAACTTCTCGTCGATGCCGGCGAAGCTGTGCCGCCTGCGGCTTCCCGCATCCACGGCATTACCGACGACCAGCTCGTCGGCCAGCCGGATTTCACCGCAGCCTGGGACCGGTTCCAGCATTTCACCGGACCACGTGTTCTCGTCGGCCACTCCATCGGCTTCGACCTGGCGGTGATGGAGCGCGAATGCCGGCTTGCGAACCTGCCCTGGTCGAAACCGCGTGCGCTGTGCGTGCGCCTTCTTGCGGCCGTGGCCAATCCCAGTCTGGCGGACCATTCGCTCGACGCGGTCGCCGCCTGGCTGGGCGTGGAGGTTGCCGGCCGGCACACGGCTCTGGGGGACGCGTTCACGGCTGGCAAGGTCTTCATCGCGCTGCTGCCCGAATTGCGCAGGCGCAACGTCCGGACGCTGGGCGAAGCCGAACTGGCGTGCCTTGCCCTTTCGCGCGATCTTGAGGCCGGCCATCGCGCCGGCTGGAGCGAACCGGTGTCGCGTCCTCAGGCTCCTGTTTTCCAGTCGGTGGATCCTTACGCGTACCGCCACCGCGTCGGCAGCCTCATGAGCACCCCCGCCGTGGTGGTGACATCGGGCCAAACCATGCGGCAGGCCATCGAGCTGATGGTCACGCGAAAGATCAGCTCCCTGCTGGTGTCCGATGCCGGAGAACCGAACCGACCGGTCGCCGACTACGGCATCGTCACCGAGCGCGACGTGATGCGGCGACTGTCCGGCAGCGGCGCGGATGCGCTGGACCTGCCGGTCGGCACCTTCGCCTCCAGGCCGCTCGCCAGCGTGCGCGCCACAGCCTTTGCCTATCGCGCCATCGGGCGCATGGACCGGCTGAAGATACGTCACCTTGCCGTGCGCGACGATGCCGGAACGCTGGTGGGCGTGCTGTCGGCGCGTGACCTGCTGAGGCTGCGTGCCAGCGAAGCGATCAACCTCGACGACCAGATCGAACATGCCACGGGCGCCGCCGAACTGGCGGCGGCATGGGCCACGCTTCCCGGCGTCGTGCGCTCGCTGCTCGCCGAAGCGATCGATCCGCGCATCGTCGCCGAGATCATCTCCGAGGAGTTGCGCGCCATGACCCGCCGCGCCGCCGTGCTGGCGGAGCTTGCCTTGCAGGCGCAGGGTCACGGCGCGCCGCCCTGTCGATACGCCGTGCTGGTGCTCGGCTCCGGCGGACGCGGCGAAAGCCTGCTGGCACCCGACCAGGACAACGCCATCGTCTTCGAGCACGGCGAACCCGATGGTCGGCAAGACCTCTGGTTCAAGATGTTTGGCGAAAAGCTCGCCGATACGCTCGACGCCGCCGGCGTGCCTTACTGCAAGGGCGGCGTCATGGGCCGCAACGCGGCGTTCCGCGGCAGTCTCGAAACGTGGAAGAATCGCGTCGAGGAATGGGTCCGGCGCTCGCGGCCAAACGACCTGCTCAACGTCGACATCGTCTATGATCTGAAGCCCGTGCACGGTGAGGTGGCGTTGAGCGACGCGCTGTTCGACCATGCCTATGCACGCGGCCACGCCGAGCCGGTCTTTGCCAAGCTCCTCGGCGAGCAGATCGTTTCGGACAACCCGTTCACGCTTCTGGGCGGCCTGCGGCTCGACGACGGCCGGCTCGATATCAAGATGCACGGCCTGTTCCCGATCGTTGCGGCGGCACGGACGCTGGCAATTCGCCACGGCATCCGGGCACTGAGCACGCGCGACCGTCTCGAGGCGTTGATCGCCCGCGCTGTCGGCGGCGAGCAGGACATGAAGGCGATGCTGGCCGGCCATGCGTTTCTGATCGGGCTGCTGCTGGATCAACAGATTCGCGACGTCTATGCCGGCGTGCCCGTCTCCAACCGCGTCGACCTGGCCGCAATCCCGCGCGAGCAGCAAGGCGAGCTGAAGACGCTGGTCAGGCGCCTTCAGTCCGTGCCGGGGCTGGTGCGCGACCTGATGTTCGCCTGAGGCCCGTCAAGCGCCGGGCGCGCCGAGCAGTTCATCGACGATCGCGGCGCGATCGGCCAGCTCCAGCAGGTCCTCATGCGCTCTCAGGATGTTCATCCGCAGGAAGTTGAAGATGTAGTCATAGTCGTTGGTCAGCAACTCGGGATGGATCGGCACCGCATCGAACACCATCCGCGCCAGCGGATCGGGGATCTCCCGCACCGGCCGCGGCGCTCCGGCCTGCGCTGCCACCAGTCTGCCGCGCACCAGGGCGGCCGCGTCCTCCCAGAAGGTCCCAGGCGAGCCGTCGGGAACAGGGTGCTTTGCAAAACTCATGCGGGCGACCCGCTCGATCGCTGTCTCCAGACCGCGCTGACGCCCGGCTGCAACCTCGCGCAGCGACCCTTCAACCATCTCCGCGACCATGGCGTAGCACGGCGGGTAGGCCCGCCAGCGCGCCTGATCGAGCGCGGTCTGGAACTCCTTTTCGCTGAACAGCTTCTGCCAGAACACGCCCGCACGCACGCGGCAGAATTCGACGATGCACTTCTGCGCCAGGAACGAGGCGCGCGCATCCATGAAATCTGCCAGGTCGGCGGTACCGTGGATCGGCGTGGCCTTGCGGAGAAATCCCGGAAGAAGACCATCGAGAAGGCCCATTGCAATATTCCCTTCGTCTGCCGCGTGCTGCCAAGCGTTAGCCTTCGCGACACCTCTTAGCCAGCCCGCCGAACCGATTCTAAAGTCGAATAACGGGCAGTTGCAAATGCAGCTAGAGTTCAAGCAGCGTCGGCTGAGTCCATCATGACGCCGACGCTTGCCAGATTCCCGTTTGCGGGAGCTTGGCGACTTGCTGAACGGCCGGTTGGTCGGGGAGAATCTGCACAGGCTGTAAATCAAGGGAGGGATCAACGCGATGGCGACGCCGGACCGCGTAAGCTACTGGAATAAGACCCGCAGTCTCATGTTTCTTATGCTTGGGCTGTGGTTTTTCTTCGGATATGTCATCCACTTCTTCGTCGGCCCACTCAACAATATCGTCATTCTGGGCTTCCCGCTGGGCTTCTACATGGCCGCGCAGGGTTCGCTCATTGCTTTCGTCGTGATGCTCTTCTGGTTTGCACGCAAGCAGAACGGCATCGACGAAGAGCACGGTGTGTCGGAAGAGTGAGGGGGGAACCATGGCAACGACGACAACCAGCGGCGGCGGAGATTTCGTCTCCAATCTAGGCCGCATCTACGGAATCTACACCGGAGGCTTCATAGCCTTCGTCATCCTCATGGCGATCCTGAGCGCCGCCGGCGTGCCGAACTACATCATCGGCTACATGTTCGTCGGCTTCACCATCCTGATCTATGCCGTCATCGGCATTCTGTCGCGGACCATGCAGGTCGGCGAATATTATGTCGCCGGCCGCCGCGTGCCTGCGATCTACAACGGCATGGCGACAGGTGCGGACTGGATGTCGGGCGCCTCATTCGTCGGCATGGCCGGTACGCTTTACCTGCTCGGCTATGACGGCCTCGCCTTCGTCCTGGGCTGGACCGGCGGCTATGTTCTGGTCGCGATCCTGGTCGCGCCATATCTGCGCAAATTTGGCGCCTATACGGTGCCCGACTTCCTTTCGGCGCGCTATGGCGGCAATCTTGCCCGCTTCATCGGCGTGATCGTGCTGTTTTCGTGCTCTTTCACCTATGTCGTCGCGCAGGTCTATGCGACCGGCATCATCTCAGCCCGCTTCCTCGGCCTCGACTTCAACGTCGCGGTCTATGTCGGCCTTGCCGGCATTCTGGTCTGCTCCATGCTTGGCGGCATGCGTGCAGTCACCTGGACGCAGGTTGCCCAATACATCGTGCTGATCATCGCCTACCTCATTCCGGCGATCTGGATGTCCACGGTCAAGACCGGCGTCCCCATCCCGCAGCTCATGCAGGGCACGGCGCTGGCCAACATCACCGCGCTCGAAACCGCGCAGGGCATCGCGGTCCACCACATCACGCCGTTCGTGCACGGCGGCTACAACGCGCTCAACTTCTTCCTGCTCATCCTGTGCCTGATGGTCGGCACCGCTTCGCTGCCGCATGTGCTGATGCGCTACTTCACCACGCCTTCGGTGCGTGAGGCGCGCGTCTCGGTGGCATGGTCGCTGCTGTTCATCTTCATCCTCTACTTCACGGCGCCGGCCTATGCCGCTTTCGCCAAGTGGACCATGCTCGACCTGGTGGCTTCCGGCCTGACGCCGGACAACATCGCCGAGAAGGCGGGATGGATGATGCGCTGGGCCGCAGCCGACAACGCGCTGGTGCAGATCTGCGGCAAGGCTGCCATCGACGCAGCCGCCATCGCCGCAGCCTGCGCGGAACAGGGTGTGACCAATATCGGCTTTGCCAACATCAACCTCAATGCCGACATGATCGTGCTTGCCACGCCGGAAATGGCAGGCATGCCCTATGTCATTTCGGGCCTTGTCGCAGCCGGCGGTCTCGCAGCCGCGCTGTCGACGGCCGACGGCCTGCTTCTGGCCATCGCAAACGCGCTCAGCCACGACATCTACTACAAGATGATCGACCAGAACGCACCGACGGCGCGCCGCCTGGTGGTGTCGCGCGTGCTTCTGGTGCTGGTGGCGATCGCGGCGGCCTACGTCGCCTCGACCAAGCCTGCCGACATCCTGGCCATGGTGTCCTGGGCGTTCTCGCTTGCGGCGGCAGGCCTCTTCCCGGCGCTGGTTCTCGGCGTCTGGTGGAAGCGTGCCAATTCGGCGGGGGCGATTGCCGGCATGATCGCAGGCTTCGGCATCTGCCTCTACTATCTGCTGGGCACCCGCTACGGTGCGGTCGGCTTCGTGGAGATGTGGAGCGGCCTGTCGACGGCAACGGCCGAGCAGTTGGCCAAGTTCGAGGAGCTCAAAGCCGCCTTTGCGGCCGCTGCCCCCGATGCTCAGGCAGCCGCCTGGGCGGCGTTCGACAAGCATGCGCAGTCGATCGCGAACTGGGGCGGGGTGAAGAACCTGTCGGCGGCGGCGTTCGGCTTGCCCGTCGGCTTCGCGGTCATGTATGTCGTCTCGCGCCTGACCAAGGAGCCGTCACACGAGCTGCAGGAGTTCATCGAGGAGATCCGTGTTCCTCGCGGCAAGACGATCATGGAAGAAAAGACAGCCTGATCATCGCATCGGACGTCAGGGGAGGGGTCCGGACAGGACCCCTCTTTCTTTTTTGCGCGATGCCGCTATGGCTCGCATGACCGCCCCATGATCCCCCCATGATCCTCATTGGACCGCGTGCATGAACGAATTCTGGAGCTACTGGTATTTCCACCTGCCCAATTTCGTGTTGGCAGCAGTGATGTACACATTGATCGGGCGGCTGGTTCTCGGTTTTTTCGTGCCGGAGAACTGGGACAACTTCATCTGGCGCGGCTTCCGCTTCGTCACGGACCATGTGGTGCGCGCCGTGCGCTACCTCACGCCTGAAGTGTTGGCCCAGCCGGTCGTGCTGATCTTCGCTGCACTGTGGCTGATGGCGCTGCGGCTTGGCTATTTCATGATGCTCTTCAACGCCGGGCTGGCACCCGGCGCAACGGCGGGGAACTGAGACATGGAACGCACGGGTCTGGTTCCGGTGATGGCGATCGCCATCGTCAACGGTATCTTCTCCCCCTGGGTGCTTGTGCTTTTCGTGCTGTACCCGGTCTGGTACCCATCCTGGGCGCCACCGACCAGCCAGTTCGTCTACATGGCGAGCGCGCTCATCCTGTCGACGCTCACCCTGATGGTGGCAGGCGTTCCGGCCGCACTCTACGAACGCCTTTCGGCGCGCCCCCAAAGCGTCGTCGTTGCGTCGATCTGGCTGGGATGCGCAGCGCTTCTCACACTGCCTGCCGTGCCCAACATCATGCGGGCCCTGGCCGGCTGATCCGATCGCGTAGCGACCCACGCATTTGAGTTGGGGTCATGACATCCCCGGCACGACAGAGTGTTCGCAACGCGCATCGGAAGTTGGTACGACCGACACAGATCCGAAACTCATGGCGTTGCAGACAGCAAGAACCATCGGCATCGCGCGTCTGGCGATTGTCTGTTCGCATTGATACGCTACGCCGGGCGGACCGCCCATGGCGATGGTCATGAAATCTACGCGTGAACACAGCCGACATCACTGTCGAAACCCGTGAACCAGGGAGCGGTATCCCAGTTGCACGACCCCGACGTCAAACATCTGGGAAGATGAGTTGGCAGCCCATGAACAGACAGGAATTATTATGGTTCTTGCTGCTTGTGGCCACCGGACTGGCCATCGCATCGTTGGTCATATCGCCCGTGCAATAACACAGGCTCCTCGTCCACAACCTCTCCGGCGGCGAATCGAACAGCAAGGTGGCAATGGCGGCGGGATGCGCCGTCGCCACTGCGGTCGGAGGTTCGGCAACTCAATGCCCAGTGAGGGCTGCGAGACGCGTCTCTGCCGTGCTTGCCATCAGCAAGCGCTTTCATCAAAGGAACGTCCGGTAAGTGGAACGAGTACGGAGAGCAGCCGTCGCATGCCCGCCTCCAGGATCGATCTCGAAGTGCCGAGGTTGATGCGGATGTGGTTCTCTCCACCAGGCCCCATCGGCTCGCCATAGGTCACGACGAGCTTCGCCTGCCTTTCAATCAGCGGCTCATAGACGGCCCTCGGCGTGTTGAGCCTGGAGAGATCCAGCCAGGCGAAGTATGCTGCTTCGGCGACCGGAACCGTGACCTCGGGCAGGAATGACCGGATCAAATCCGTCACGTATGCGTGATTGCCGGCAATATGGTGCATCAGCGCGTGGCTCCAATCGTCACAATCCCGGAACGCCACTTCGGCAGCGGCGTATCCAAGTGCGCTGCCACCATACTGTAGATTGGCGCGCCGCAGGCCGCGCCGGAAGGCATCCCGCAGGACCGGGTTCGGGGTGACAACGATGGAATGCTTCAGTCCGGTGAGATTGAAGGGCTTGCTTGGTGAGAACAGGCAATAGGAATTCATCGCAGCCCATTCTGAAACCGCTGCAAAGGGTGTGAATTCCGTTCCCTCATACAGCATCCCGCTGTAGACCTCGTCGGAAACCACGATGACTCCGCGTTCGGAGCATATGCGTGCCAGCTCCTTCAACTCGTCGCGAGTCCAGACCCGACCAACCGGATTATGCGGGCTGCAGAGCAACAACAACTTTGTTCGGTCAGTAATGCAGGCCTCCAGCCCGGCAAAATCCATCTCGTATGTGCCGCCGCGATTGATCAGTTGATTGGCGACGGGCACGCGGTCGTTGGCCTTCACGATCTCCGCAAAAACGTGGTGGACGGGTGGCTGGTAGATGATCTCGTCGCCGGCCTGGGTCAGTTCCATGATGATCGAGTGCATCGATGGATAAATCGCGACACACGCGTCGATCCACGTCTTCTCCACCTGCCATCCAAAACGTCTGCTCAGATAACCCGTGACCGCGTCGTAGTAGCTGGGTCGTCTCAGAGGATAACCAAAATGGCCGGCTTCGACCGCACGATGCAGCGCTTCGACGACGGCCGGTGGCGACCGGAAATCCAGATCGGCGGTTCCAAACGAGAAAAGGTCTTTGTCGCCCAGTCGGTCGATTTCCATCTCCCACTTGAGGGTGCTGAGAGCTGACCGATCTATCGCCTTGCTGAAGTCATGGAGCGATTGCTCGGATGCAGACCGAGCAGTTTTTGCGGACATGGGGTCTCCTTGCCCCGTGGTTTCACGGGGTCGATATCTGGTTGCTTATGGAAGCGGACTACTTGACGCGCGCCAGGAACTCGCGGAGGCGTTGTGATTGCGGATTTGCAATCATTTCCTTTGGAACGCCACGCTCGACAACCACGCCACCGTCCATGAAAACGAGTTGGTCGGCGACTTCTGACGCGAAGCCGATTTCGTGGGTAACCACCACCATGGTCATGCCGTCCCGCGCCAAATCCTTCATGACGGCAAGAACCTCGCCAACGAGTTCGGGATCGAGCGCCGAAGTCGGCTCGTCGAAGAGAATGACCTTGGGCCGCATGGCAAGCGCCCGAGCTATCGCCACGCGTTGTTGCTGCCCACCAGAGAGCTGTCGTGGATAAGCGTCACACTTCTCGGCCAGACCAACCTTGCCAAGCAGATGGACCGCCCGCTCCGTGGCAGATTTGACCGATTCACCCCGGACATGGACTGGTGCCTCGATGACGTTCTGCAGGACGGTCAGATGGCCGAAAAGGTTGAACTGCTGGAACACCATGCCGACCTCGGCACGACGGCGGCAGATTGCGCTGTCTGGCAGTTCATGGAGCCGGTCTTGCCTAAGCTCATAGCCTATGAAGTCCCCATCCACGAGGAGCAGGCCGCCATCGATCTTCTCCAGATGGTTGATGCATCGCAAGAACGTGCTCTTGCCCGAACCCGAAGGCCCGATGATGCAGGCGACGCTGCCTGTCGGGACGCTCAGGCTGACGTCTTTAAGCACTTCGAGGGACCCGAAGGATTTTCGGACGCCTTCGGCATAGACCATGACATTCTGGTCGATACCAAAGCGGCCGTGATGTGTCCTTGAAACAGTCATTGTGTGACCCTCCTGCGAACGGAGAAGGCATTGCCGAATGTTGCTTTCAGCATGCCCTTGCCTTGCCGGGTGGCATTGTCCCGGGAGAAATAGCGTTCCAGGTAAAACTGGCCGATCGACATGATCGCCACGACAACGAGGTACCAAAAGGTTACAACCAGCAACAGCGGTATGGTCTCGAACGTACGGGCGTAGATGGATTGCGCCGAATAAAGCAGGTCACCCACCGCAACGACGCTGACCAGCGAAGTGGTCTTGAGCAGGTTGATCGTCTCGTTGCCGGATGGAGGGATGATTACTCGCATGGCTTGGGGGATGATGATGCGGCGCATCAACAGGCTCGGCTTCATCCCGAGGCACAGAGCCGCTTCCCGCTGGCCTTGGTTGACCGACTGCAGGCCGTTGCGGATGATTTCCGCCATGTAGCCGGATTCGTGGAGCGAAAGGCCGACGACGGCCGCGACCAGAGGCGTCATGACGTCGTTGGTCGAAATGGAAAAAATGGTGCCAAGACCAGGCAGCCAAAGCTCGAAGCGCGGAACGATCAGCGCCAGATTGTACCAGAGTATGAGCTGGACCAGCGCCGGCGTTCCCCGGAAGAACCAGACGAACACTTTTGCCGGCGTTGAAAGCAGCCGGCTCGGCGACAAGATCATAAGTGCCGCAATCGTGCCCAGGACAACGGCGATCACCATCACCAGAGCGGTCACGATGAGGGTCACCAGGAGACCATTCATGATCAGCGGATTGAAGAGATAGCTTCCGGCGATGGGCCATTGCAGCTTGGGGTTCATTGCCGCGCTGCGAACTGCCAGCGCGAGAAGCGACAGGACAAGGATGATCGCCGCGAGGCGGAACGGGTGGGGCAGCGGAACCACTTTAAGCTTGGCAATTGCCGCAGAGTTTTGATCGTTTTTCATGGGTGTCGCACAGCTCTCCCCGCCCGGCGGTCGAGGCCACCGGGCGTTCAGTCGATCTCGGATGAGAAATGGCGGTTAGTGGTTCAGTTGAGAGACGTCGGTATAGATGACCGGCGCGTCCAGGGACGACTTGCCCATGTTGTAACTGTCGAGCAGCTTTTTGTAGGTGCCGTTCGCCATCAATTCCTTGAGGATGGCATCCACCATGGCTGCCGTAGCCTTGTCTCCCTTCGGGACCGCGATCCCAAGCGGTGACGGATAGTAGCTGTCGCCGGTAACGACGAGCTGCCCCTTGCTCGTTTTCTCAAAATAGCCTGTGGCCGTCGAGTCATCCAACCAGGCCTCGGCGCGACCTGAAAGCACCGCAGCGATGCTGTCCTTTGGCTCCGGATAGATCTGCTTGTTGATCTCCGGCAGGCTGGCGGCCTTGCAATCGGCCGAGATCCTGTCGGCAGCGATATCGCCGGAAGTGCCGGTCTGAACCGCGACAGCGTGCCCGCAAAGGTCAAGCTTCTTTGTGAATTTGTCCTTGTCCTCCGGCTTCACCGTTGCCACGGAGCCGGTTTCCATGAAGGAGATGAAGTCCACCTGCTTCAAACGCTCAGGCAGCACCGTGAAGGTGGTCCAGGCCATCGTTGCGCGCCCCGATGCGAGAGCCGGAATCTGCGAGGCGAAGGGAATTGTGACGACTTCCAGCTTCACCCCCATCAGGTCGGCAGCGGCCTGAGCCATCTCGATGTCCAGGCCAGCCGGCTTTCCGGAGGCGTCAGTGAACTCGAAGGGGGCGTAGGCGAGCGAACTGGCGATTGTGAGCTTGCCACTGGTCTTGACGGCATCCGTTACGGGAATGTCGGCAGCAAAGCTGCTGATGGTCGAAAATGCCGAGAGCGCAAGAACCACGCCACTCGTTGTAAGGCTACGCTTCATTGGTTCCTCCCTGTTTGAACCGTGGCCTACGGATAGCAGTCGCCTGCATGATCGGTGAAATTGATAATGTGACATAAGACTATGCATGCCATGCATAGTGCCGTCGTGAAACAGCCCATCAGGGGCCAACGCCTGGCGCACGCCTATTGTTGAGATTGACGGCCGCCGGAGATGTTTAGGCGTCCATACGCCGCTTCTTTCAATGCCCGCTGAACCTCTGTCGTGGCGATGATCAGGCTTCGCAGCCAGGCATGTCCCGCATCGGCCTCCAAACCACGTTCGTAAATCATGGAGACCCGAACGTCGGGGAGAGGGAACGGGGCCGGAACGATCTTGGTCTCGGTTTCTTCGGAGACCGCGAAAATGAAGTTGTCGCCAAAAACCGTTATGAGAGGCGTGTCCTTGATGATCCAAGGCGCCACGAGATAGTGCGGAATGGTGGCGACAACCTTCCGCTTGAGGCCAAGGCCTCTCAGAACGATATCGGCAACGCCATCCGCCTTGCCGTCTGCAGAGATCTGAAGATGAGGCGAAGACAAGTAGCGCTCTTGGGTGAAATCATCCAGCAGGCCATTTCCTTTCCAGCCGGCACAGACCATCTTGTGCGTCGATAGTTGCACGACCGTAATCTGGTCACTCTTGAGCGAAAAGTTGCCGAGCACCGCGCACTCGATTTGCTTGGATTTCAACAAGTCGAGGACTTCAGCCTCTCTGGTGTGCAAGACGTTGAGTGTGGCATTTGGCGCCTGAGCCGAGAAGTTCTGGATGAGGCTCGGAAGGATCGTAACGGCCGAGGAATCCGAGAGGCCGATCCTGAAGTTTCTGAATGTGCTCGCCGGCTCGAAATTCAAATGCCTTTCGACGACCTGACGAATGTCAGCCAGCGCGCGAGTGAGAACCGCAGCCAGTTCTTTCGCCCGAGGCGTCGGCTCCATCACCCCTGAATCGCGAGAAAACAATTCGTCCTTGAAGATATGCCGCAGCCTGGAAAGTGAATGGCTTGTGGCCGACTGCGTCCGACCAAGCAGTTCCGCCGCCTTTGTGACGCTACGCTCCTGCATCAATGCGTCGAACGTACGAAGCAGATTCAGATCGATTTGATTCAAGGAGAACGCGTGTGGGCTCGGAGGCATCTCACAACATCACGAATTTCAGCTCCGGCGACTTATACATACATACGAAAAATGTGCGCTACGATCACGATAATTAAGAAGCAAGGTTACCGCAGGTCCTCACCGCCAGGCACGATTGCCGATTTCCGTGCCGGGCTGAATCCAGCGTCCGCTTACGCCAAAAGCAGCCGGGCAGAATACCCCTCCATACCGGTCATCTTCACTATCTCGGCAGCGTGAGATAGCTGCGCAGGCGGTCGAGGCGGGCGCGCATGTCCTCTGCGTCGGCTCTTGGAGCCGGTTTGCCTACTCCAACGGCCACACTTCGACGACGCCATGCGCAACGGCACAGGGAACGACTGAGATCTTCCTCACCGCTTCCGCCATATCCGCAGCCTCGATGATGGCGAAGCCGGCAACCGGCAAGGCCGACGACATGAATGGGCCATCCCGCGTCTCCGGACCCGCCGCTTCGGGATTGCGCACCTGCATGGGCGCACCGGCGATTCCGATCAATGCGCCCTCCGCGCGCAGCATTGCATCCTGCGCGTGGGCGGCGTCGCGGACGGGTTGTGAGGTCCGGTCATATCCGGCCTGGTCGCCATATCCGATGGTGAGGAATTTCGGCATTCTGCAACCTCCTTTCAGGTCCTGGGTGATGGCGCGCGGTCTGTTGTCGCCGTCATCGGCCGCATGCAACCGTGCCGACACTGACGGGCCGTGATCGGGGTTCGAAACGCCGAAATGTCGTTGCCGAACCCGGCCATGTAGGCCTCCTGCAAAGCCGGCCCGCCTTTTTACCCACGCCGCCGAGAGGACGTCGGACCCCAAACATCACGTCGCGCAAGACGGTCATGTCGGAGCGACGCCGGGCATTTGCGTGCCAGGTTGATCGACAGAGCGATGGTCCACAGTGGCGCGCCAATCCAGTTGTATTTTGCAACTGGATTGGGTTTACGCTTTCCGATTGCATATTGCAAGCGGAGCGATGCAGGCTGGCCAACGAGCCTCCAGCTGTGGCGTGTCTAGACTGAGCGACCTTGAACAGGTCGCCGCTGATGCGGCGCGGGGCTGCGCAACACTTTTGTGATCGCGCAGTGTTCTTCCGCCCCATAACCCGCGTCCACCGCGCGCTGGAAAACGCCGGTCGCAAAGGTCGGAAAATCGGCGCCAATCTCGAGGTTGTCGGAGACGTCGACGAGACGCGCGATATCGGCGCGCACGGAAGCGATGGTGCTTTCAGGCGCGCTGAAGCTGCCGGTGGCGATGACCCGGCCCATGCGACGCATGTCGTCTGCGAAGAACGGTGCCGAGCCCGCCATCATCTCTCCGAACTGAGCCGGATCGAGCCCTTCGGCTTCACAGATGACTGCGCCGTGGCTGAAGCCGATCCAATGGGCTGCGTAATAGGCCAGGGCAGCGCCAAACAGCGCCTTGGCATGGCCGACATCGGGGCCCACATGCACAAGGCTGCCGGCCAACGCCTGAAGAAGGGCGCTGGCCGAGGCAAACGTCGTCTCGGGGCCGGCAAGCAGAATGGCGGCGTCAGCTCCGCCGATCTGGCTCGGCCACGCGGAAATGGCGCCGTCGAGATAGTCCGCACCGCGCGTTGCCGCCCATGCCGCCATGGCTCGGGCCTCGCTTGAGGTGCCGGAGGCCAGTTGCACGACGAGCCGCCCAGCGAAGATCCCGGCGACCGCTTTGTCTTCGACAATGCCGCGCGTTGCCGCATAATCCGACAGGCACATGACGATGACCGGGCTGGCGGCGACCGCGTCCGCGGCGGTCAGCGCGACCTTGGCCCCTTCATCTCTCAGAACATCGGCCTTTGCCGAGGTCCGGTTCCAGACAACGGTCGTCTTGCCGGCGGAAAGGAACGCGCGTGCCAAGGCGGTGCCCATTGCACCCAGGCCGATTACCGTGACGTCACCCATCTCCATCTCCTGCTTGACCGCGAAGCTACAAAATGTAACTTACAAATTGTAGGTGTCAAGCGGAGGAGAAAATCGTGAAGCTGCCGAGAGATGGCCGTCGCAGCCAACTCCTTGATACGGCCCTCCAGATCGTTCGGGAGCAGGGCGCAGACGAACTCACCTTGGGCACGCTCGCCCAACGGGCTGACGTCAGCCGGCCCGTCGTCTATGACCATTTTTCAACGCGCGCCGGCCTCCTGCTCGCCCTGTTTCAGCGGTTGGAGGACAATTACGTCAGACAGCTTCGCCAGGAGCTGAGCTTAATGCCGGGCGAACCTGCCGCCGTGGCGGACGCCATTGCCGCGGCCTATTTCAGCTGCCTGACGAACATGGGCCAGGAAGGGCCTGCCATCTTTGCGGCGCTTCAGGGGAGCCCTGACATAGCGGTCCAGCAGTCACGCATGCTGGGGGAATATGTGGCCATCGTCGCCCAGGCGCTGCAACCGTTCTCTGCCGTTTCCGGCGAGAGCCTTCGTCTCCTGTGCACCGGCCTGTTGGGCGCGGCAGAGGCCATCGCGCGCGAACTGCAGGCAGGCAAGGTCACCGACACCGAAGCCAGGACGGTGTTCGCGAAGCTGATCATAGGCAGCCTGCGTGCCGCCTGACCAGCGGGCGGGCAGCGAATCTGGATCGAACAGCAAGGTGGGCAGAGGCGGTGAGGCGTTCGATCTGCGCGAATGCCAACCTTATCCGCTGGTCGCCTTCGAAAAGATCAATATCGTCGGGGCAGCGGTCGTGTTCGACGCCGGGCTGCCCGACTGCACTTGCCGAGATAAATGTCCCCGCCGGCTTTCACCGGCGGGGGCAGGGCTCTTCAGCGGTCTTGCAGCAACGCGTTCGTATAGTACTGCGAAGGCTCTTTCCTGGTTGCGCCGTCCTCGGTCGACATGACCAGGTCCTGAGCATCCGAAATCACATTCTCTTCGATCCAGCCGTTGATATGGCCTTCGGGCGCCTGAAGACTGAGCGATGTGGCAACGACGGACTGCCGAATGAGCTCTTCGGATGGAGCAGCACTCCAGGCCGACCGCAACGCGCTGGCGGCAGACGCTGGGTCTTTGCGCATGAGGTCGATGGCCTCGCTCGTGGCGGAGAAGAACCGCGTCAGGATGTCCTGGTTTTTGGCCAGGCCGTCGTCGCTGACCACGGCCGCCAGACCCGGCACCGACAATCCATATTTGGGAAGGTCCAGAACCGCGAACTTGATCCCGCTTCGCTCTTCGATGAGCGGAAGGTCGACATTGGTGTAGACCGTGATCATGTCGATCTTGTTCTGCAGGAACTGCGGGACCTTGATCTGCGGGTCGATCTGAACCTTCGAGATCTTGCTGCAGTCTATGCCGTTCTTTTTGCAGAGGACGTCGAGATACGCCGTCGCAGTATCTCCGGTCGATACTGCGAGAGATCTGCCCTCCATCTGCTTCGGCTCGGTGACGGGGCGGTCAGGATGAGAAATGAACGCGAACGGGGTTTTCGGCTGATAGAGCGCGGCGATCTTGACCGGCATGCCTTTCTGGATCGCCGATATGGCAAAAATTGCCGGCACGATGACGACGTCCTCGTTGCCCTGCACCAGCGACCCGAGTGCTGCCTGGGCGCCGGCCCCTTCTCCCAGTTCGACATCGACCTTGTGGGATGAATAGATCCCCTTGTCCCTGCCCAGATAGAAGAAGGCATATTCGCCCTTCAGCTTCCAACTGAAGCGCACTTTGACGGCGTCGTTCGCCCAGGCCTGGCTCGACGTCACCGCTGCTGCGACTGCTACCAGCGCGATGGCTATTGTGTTGGCTATGCGCATTAATGTTCCTCCCGTTTTTTGTTCGAAGACGTGTGCGGCTAGCGCGCTGCTGTCCCTGTCCGCTTGGCAACCCAGTTGGCGACATAGTCCATCAGGCCGGGCGACAGGCAGTCATAGGGTTCGAGCCCGAGTTCCCTGAGCCGGCCGCGCACGCTGTCCATTTCGGACGGGTCGACGCCCGCCTCGATGATCGACGAGACGAATGCGGCAAAGCCCGGCTCGGCCCAGCCCGCTTCCTGGAAGCGCTCGGGATGGATGAAGTCGAGGCCCTTGAAGGCATGGTCGCGCTCGACCGGGCCATACATGTGCACACCGCAGGCCTTGCAGGCGTGGCGCTGGATCAACGCCGACGGATCGACGACAGCGAGCTTGTCGCCATTTTCCAGCACCGTCACGTTCTCATGCGCGGTGACCGCCACGACCGAAAACTTCGCCCCCTCCGGCTTCCAGCATTTGGTGCAGCCGCAGGCGTGGTTGTGGGCAACCTGGCCCTTGATCGCCACCTTGACCGGCCTGTCGGCGCAGGCGCAGGCCAGCGTGCCGCCGGTGAAGGCGGCACTGCCGGGTTTGACCCCGCCGTCGAGCGCCGGATGTATCGAAACTGAAGCCATGTCGTTCCTCCCTGTTGATGACTGTTCGCGATGCGCACCCCTCGCAAGGGGACGCTAGTAGACGACCACGCTGCGGATGCTTTCGCCTGCATGCATCAGGTCGAAACCCTTGTTGATGTCTTCGAGCTTGAGCGTATGGGTGATCATCGGGTCGATCTGGATCTTGCCCTCCATGTACCAGTCGACGATCTTCGGCACGTCGGTGCGGCCGCGTGCGCCGCCAAA
>NZ_JACJHY010000012.1 GCF_014138625.1 Aminobacter ciceronei | reverse complement strand
TCTCAAGTGCGGTTTGTTCAGGGCCGGCTCGCTTCAACATCACCCACTGAATCACAAACCCCCAACTCTCGCCAGGGGTTTGTCAGCAGTCTGAGGCCGGGATGCAGATCCCGGCCTTTTGTGTTCGTGGCTGCTGGCATCTCAGCGGGTGCCGAAGATCGCCGAGCCGACCCGCACGCTGGTGGCGCCGAATGCAATCGCAAGTTCGTAGTCGCCCGACATGCCCATCGAAAGCTTCCCGACATCGGCTTCGCGCGCCAGTTTTTCCAGCAGGGCAAAATGCGGGCCGGGGTTTTCGTCAGCCGGCGGGATGCACATCAGGCCTTCGATGGCGAGGTTGTGGACCTCGCGGCAGCGCTTGACGAAGGCGACCGCTTCGCGTGGCTCGATGCCGGCCTTTTGCGGTTCGGAGCCGGTGTTGACCTGGACGTAGAGGTTCGGCGACCGGCCCTGCTTCTCGATTTCCCGGGCGAGCTCGGCGGCAATCTTCTCGCGGTCGACAGTCTCGATGACGTCGAACAGGGCGACCGCCTCCTTGGCCTTGTTGGATTGCAGCGGGCCGATCAGATGAAGCTCGATGTCGGAGATCTCCGCCTTCAGCTGCGGCCACTTGCCTTGCGCTTCCTGGACGCGGTTTTCGCCGAAGACGCGCTGTCCGGCTTCGATGACGGGGCGGATGTGCTCGGCATCGAAGGTCTTGGAGACCGCCACCAGCACTGTCGAGCCCTCTGGCCTGTTGGCCTCGCGCTCGGCCGCACCTATCTTATGCTTCACCAGAGTGAGCTGTTCGACCGACTTTTCCATGCCGCTGGCCCTGCTGCTTTTTGCCCGCCTCCAGCCTGCCGGAGTTGACGGGTCCGGGAATCCATGATGAACACCCGGCAACGATTTCCTGAACCGCGGGTTTTCGCCCCGGTCCATGCACGCTTTTAAGTGAAAAACATCCGATGGCAACCGAACGATACAATCCGCGCGCGTCCGAACCCAAATGGCAGAAGGCCTGGGGCGAGGCAAAGCTCTTCGAGACCGACAACGACGATCCCCGGCCGAAATACTACGTGCTGGAAATGTTCCCCTATCCGTCGGGGCGCATCCATGTCGGCCACGTCCGCAACTACGCGATGGGCGACGTCGTCGCGCGCTTCCGCCGCGCCATGGGCTACAACGTGCTCCATCCGATGGGCTGGGATGCCTTCGGCATGCCAGCGGAAAACGCTGCGATGAAGAACAAGGTCCATCCCAAGGACTGGACCTACCAGAACATCGCCACGATGCGCACGCAGCTGAAGTCGATGGGCCTGTCGCTCGACTGGAGCCGTGAGTTCGCCACCTGCGACGTCGACTATTACCACCGCCAGCAGATGCTGTTCATCGACTTCGTCGAGAAGGGACTGGTCACCCGCAAGTCGTCCAAGGTCAACTGGGATCCCGAGGACATGACCGTGCTCGCCAACGAGCAGGTCATCGACGGACGCGGCTGGCGTTCCGGCGCACTGGTCGAACAGCGTGAACTGACGCAGTGGTTCTTCAAGATCACCGATTTTGCACAGGACCTGTCGGACGCGCTCGACGGCCTCGACGAGTGGCCCGAGAAGGTCAAGCTGATGCAGCGCAACTGGATCGGCCGTTCGGAGGGGCTGCTGATCCGCTGGCCGCTGGCCGCCGGTACCGCACCTGCGGGTGAGAACGAACTGGAAGTCTACACGACGCGTCCGGACACGATCTTCGGCGCCTCCTTCATGGCGATCTCGGCCGACCATCCGCTGGCCAGGAAGGCCGCCGAGAGCAAGCCTGAGCTCGCCGCCTTCATGGACGACGTGCGCCGCATGGGTACGTCGGTTGCAGCGCTTGAAACGGCCGAGAAGAAGGGCATGGACACCGGCATCCGCGTCGTCCATCCGTTCGACCCGAGCTGGACGCTGCCGGTCTATGTCGCCAATTTCGTGCTGATGGACTACGGTACGGGCGCCATCTTCGGCTGCCCTTCGGGCGACCAGCGCGACCTCGATTTCGCCAACAAGTATGGCCTGCCGGTGGTTCCTGTCGTGATGCCGGAGGGCGGCGATGCCGCGACCTTCCAGATCACCGAGGAGGCCTATACCGACGACGGCGTGATGATCAATTCGCGCTTCCTCGACGGCATGAAGCCGGAGGCGGCGTTCAACGACGTTGCCACCCGTCTCGAGCAGATCTCGATCGGCAATCGCCCGATGGGCGAGCGCAAGGTGCAGTTCCGCCTGCGCGACTGGGGCATTTCGCGCCAGCGCTACTGGGGCTGCCCGATCCCGATGATCCACTGCGAGGATTGCGGTGTCGTGCCGGTGCCGAAGGCCGATCTGCCTGTCAGGCTGCCCGACGACGTCGAGTTCGACCGCCCGGGCAATCCGCTCGACCGTCACCCGACCTGGCGCCACGTCAACTGCCCGCAATGCGGCAAGGCGGCACGCCGCGAGACCGACACGATGGACACGTTTGTCGATTCGTCGTGGTATTTCGCGCGCTTCACCGCACCTTGGGAAAACGAACCGACCGATCCGAAGGCCGCCAATGAGTGGCTGCCGGTCGATCAGTATATCGGCGGCATCGAGCATGCGATCCTGCACTTGCTCTATTCGCGCTTCTTCACCCGCGCGATGAGCAAGGCCGGCCACCTCGACCTGTCCGAACCCTTCAAGGGCCTGTTCACGCAAGGCATGGTCGTGCATGAGACCTACCGTCTCGGCAGCGGCCCGAACGGCGAGTGGGTTTCGCCGAGCGACGTCAAGATCGAGGAGACCGACGGCAAGCGGCGGGCGACGCTGATTGCGACCGGCGAGCCGGTGGAGATCGGCTCGATCGAGAAGATGTCGAAGTCGAAGAAGAACGTTGTCGACCCCGACGACATCATCGCGAGCTATGGCGCCGACACTGCGCGCTGGTTCGTGCTCAGCGATTCGCCGCCCGAACGTGACGTGGTGTGGACCGAGGCCGGCGTCGAGGGCGCGCATCGTTTCGTGCAACGCGTCTGGCGCCTGGTGTCCGAATCGGCGGAGGCGTTGGCCCAAGCGGAAGCCAGGGCAGCCGGCGAAGGCGATGCGGCGGCCGTCTCGAAGGCGGCGCACAAGGCGCTGAAGTCGGTCGGCGAGGACATCGGCAAGCTCGCCTTCAACAAGGCCGTTGCGCGCATCTACGAGCTGACCAACACGCTGCAGGGGCCGCTTGCCGACGCTGCCGCCGGCAAGGCTTCGGCCGAGATGGTCTCGGCGCTGCGCGAGGCTGTCGACATCCTGATCGTGATGATCGCGCCGATGATGCCGCATCTGGCCGAAGAGTGCTGGGCAGCGCTGCAGGGCGATGGCCTGGTTGCCGATCGTCCGTGGCCAAAGTTCGATGCAGCACTCGTCGTCGACAACGAAATCACTTATCCGGTCCAGATCAACGGCAAGAAAAGAGCTGATTTGACAATCGCCCGCGACGCAGATCAATTGACCGTCGAAAAAGCGGCGCTGGCACTGGAAGCAGTGCAGAAGGCGCTGGATGGGAAGTCGCCGCGCAAGGTGATTGTTGTGCCGCAGAGGATCGTCAATGTCGTTGCCTGAGGCGCGGAATTCTGCCCGTTCGTTGCGTGTTGCTGCGCGTCTGGCTTTGGTTGCCACGCTTGCACTGGCATCTGCCTGCACCGTGCGCCCGCTTTATTCGGACGGTCCGGCACAGGCGGGTGTCGAGGCCGGCACGGCGACACAACTGGCCTCGATCAACATCAAGCCGGTCAACACCCGCTACGGCCAGGAAGTCCGCAACCATCTGATCTTCATGTTCAATGGCGGTGCCGGCCAGCAAGCAGCGGCGCCATACACGATGGATCTGGCGGTGACAGCGTTGAGCGAATCGGCGCTGCTCGCCGCCGTGACCACCAAGGACGACGAGCCCACCACCGGCACGATGACCCTGACCGGCACCTATATCATCACCGATATCAAGACCGGCAAGCGTATCGCTTCGGGCAAGCGCAACGTCTCGGCGTCGTTCGACCGGCCGCGCCAGGAGTTCGCCACGCTGCGGGCGCAGCGTGATGCCGAAAACCGTGCGGCGCGCGAACTGGCCGAACTGCTCAGGCTGGCCATCGCCCAGGACATGTCCAAGGGCTGACGCCCTCTTCAAAGGGATGGGTCGATGCGGCTGACATCCTTTTCGGCCGCAGGCTATCGATCGCTGCGATCGATCCGGCTCGACATCGGCCAAGTCTCGATTTTCGTCGGCGAGAACGGTGTCGGCAAGTCCAATCTCTATCGGGCGCTGCAGCTCATCAAGGCGTCCGCCGAGGGAACGCTGGCGCGCGAGATCGCCGGCGAGGGCGGCATGAACTCAGCCCTGTGGTCGGGCACTCGCCGCATCGGGCAGCCGGCCCGCGTGATCATCGACGCTCAATTCGTCGATGACGAGACGGCCGTGTGCTATGCCTACAAGGTCGAGATCGGTCTGCCGCCGCCGCTATCGGCGGGTTTCGCCTTTGAACCGCACGTCAAGGAAGAGAGCCTGACCATCGAGGCAGGACGTCGACCGGTCGAGATGATGTCGCGCAAGGGGCAGGCCATTTTTGCCCGCGACGGAGACGGTCGCCGGTTCGAGCACCCCGAACGTGTCCTGAACTCAGAAACCGCGCTGGCTCTGCTCGGCGGCGCTGGCCGCTATCCCGAGGTTGGCGACATGCGCGCCGCCGTTGCCGGCTGGCGATTCTATCACGGCTTCCGAACGGACGCAGATTCGCCGGTGCGGCGGGCAGCACTTGCAACGACGTCGCCCATGCTCGACGAGGACGGCGCCAATCTGGCGGCCGTCTTTGCAACGCTGAGGCATATCCGCGAGGACACCGTCGATCTCGACCGCTGTATCGCCGATGCGCTTGGCGGTGCACAACTCGACGTGCCCGTGCCGGGAGAAACCGCGACATTCGGGCTGGTGTTGCCCGAATTCCCGCAGCGTGTGTTCAGGCCGCAGGAACTGTCGGACGGCCAGACCCGCTTCCTGGCGCTGGCGGGTGCGCTTTTGTCCTACAGGCTACCGAAACTCATTGCGCTCAACGAGCCCGAGTCGAGCCTGCATCCGCGCATGATGCCGGCACTCGCCGACATGGTCGCGCGGGCCGCCGAGCGCACGCAGGTGTGGGTGGTGACACATTCGCGCGAGCTTGCCGACCTGATCCGAGACCGCACCGGGTCGCGGGCGCTGACGGTGGTGCGCAATGAAGGTGCGACGACGATCGAAGGCATGCGCGCGACAGGGCAGATGCCCGACGACGATTGATGCCGGCTCAGGCACGCGCAACGCGCCGCTTCACCAACGTCCAGCCGAGCGTCATCCCGGCGGCGGCGATCAGGATCGCTGCGGCGCCGAGCAGCTGCAGCGGCTGCAGACGATGGCCAAAAGCCAGGAAGTCGGCCAGGATCGCAACGACTGGATAGATGAAGGACAGCGCCCCCACGAGGTTCGTCGGCAGCTTCTGGATCGCGCCGTAGAGCAGGATGTACATCACGCCGGTATGGACGACGCCGACCGCGACAAGCAGCGTCCAGGTCTTCGCGTCGACCGGAAGCGCGGCGAAGTTGGCGAAGGGCGCGAGCATGAGGATGCCGACGGTCACCTGGATCAGCGCAATCAGATGCGGCGGCACACCCTTGAGCTTCTTGGTGATGATCGCGGCGATGGCGTAGAAGAAGGCAGCACCCAGCGCCAACAGGATGCCGGAGAGATAGTCGGTGCCGACGGCGCCGGCGTCCGGCTTGGACTGGACGATCAAAAGCATGCCGCCAAAGGCGATGCCGAGCCAGCTCAGCTTGGTCAGCGTCAGCCGCTCGCCGAACAACGTTGCCCCGAGCGCCACCAGGATGAAGGGCTGGGTGTTGTAGATGGCGGTCGCGATCGAGATCGAGGCGCGCGGGAAGGCCGCGAACAGCAGGATCCAGTTGGAGACTATAGCGACACCGCCGGCCGCGGCCCAGGCAATCTGGCGGCGCGTCATCACCTCGGGCCGGAACAGGCCGAGTGCGGCGCAGACGATCAGCAGGGTGATGGCGCCGAAGGCGCAGCGCCAGAACACCACATCCATCACCGGCTGGCCGGACAGGACGACGAACAGCCCGATCGTTCCCGAAATCACCATGGCGGCGGTCATTTCGACGGTTCCGCGCATCTTGTCCGACATGTCCCTGCTCCCTTGTTAGGCTGGGCACATTCTGCGCGGTAGCAGGGCGGAAAAACATGGCATTGAAGAGACGCTTTCTCGGTTCTCCCTGATAATGTAAGGTTGATGAATGATTTTGCCTTTGAGGTGAAAAATGCTTGATGACATCGACCGGCGCATGGTCGAAACCCTGGTCGAGGACGCCAGGATTTCCCTGAAGGAACTTGCCCAGAGGGTCGGGCTGTCGTCTCCGAGCGCATCGGAACGGCTGAAGCGGCTGGAGGAGCGTGGCGTCATCCGCGGCTTCACTGTCGATGTCGACCCGGCGGCGCTTGGCTACACGCTGCAGGCCATCGTCCGCATCCGGCCGCTGCCGGGCAAGCTGCACGTGGTGCAGGACCTGATCCAGCAGATCCCGCAATTCTCCGAATGCGACAAGGTGACTGGCGACGACTGCTTTGTCGGGCGGCTGCACATCCGCTCCATCGACGAGCTCGACACGATCCTTGACCGCATCGCCGACAAGGCGGAAACCAGCAGCTCGATCGTCAAGGCGCAGCCGGTCAAGCGCAGGCTGCCGCCGCTTCTCTGAGCAGCAGACACAAAGAAGCCGGCGCTGATGGCGCCGGCTTTCGTCGTTCTGGCTGGAAGATCAGCCGATCTTCTGGCCGGTCTTGGCCCAGTCGGCCAGGAACATTTCGAGGCCCTTGTCGGTCAGCGGGTGCTTGACCAGTGCCTTCAGCGTTGCCGGCGGGATGGTGGCGACGTCGGCGCCGATCAGGGCGGCGCGTTTGACGTGCTCCGTCGAGCGGATCGAAGCGGCCAGGATCTCGGTGTCGAAGCCGTAATTGTCATAGATGTGGCGGATCTCGGCGATCAGCTCCATGCCGTCGACGGCCATGTCGTCGAGACGGCCGATGAAGGGCGAAATGAAGGTGGCACCGGCCTTGGCGGCGAGCAGGGCCTGGTTGGCGGAGAAGCACAGCGTGACGTTGACCATGCGGCCCTCCGAGGTCAGCGCGCGGCAGGCCTTGAGCCCTTCCAGCGTCAGCGGCACCTTGATGCAGATGTTGTCGGCGATCTTCGACAGCACCGCCGCTTCCTTCATCATCTCGGCATATTCGGTGGCAGCGACTTCGGCCGAGACCGGGCCTTCGACGATGTCGCAGATTTCCTTGGTCACTTCGGCGATGTTGCGGCCGGACTTGAGGATCAGCGACGGATTGGTGGTGACGCCGTCGAGAAGGCCGAGCTCGTTGAGCTCGCGGATGTCCTTCACGTCGGCGGTGTCGACGAAAAACTTCATAACTGTCTCCTTGGTGATGGAAGGGTGCCTCAGGCACACCGCACATGTCGGCCTTTGCTCTAAACCAAGTTCGGGGCAAGGTCACGCGTCATGACCGCCGATTCGCCAAGAACCAGGGCCGCCCCCGTGCTGGTGCCGATGCCGGCCGAGCGCGCCTACTCCTATGCCGTTCCCGACGGCATGCAGGTGGTGCCCGGCTCGATCGTGCGCGTGCCGCTCGGCCCGCGCGAGGTGGCAGGCATCGTCTGGGACGGACCGGTCGAAGCGGTCGATCCGAAGAAGCTCAGGCCGATTGCGCATGTCTTCGATTGTCCCCCCGTCAATGACGAGATGCGCCGGCTGGTCGACTGGATCGCCCACTACACCCTGTCGCCGCCCGGCATGGTGGCGCGAATGATCCTGCGCGCGCCCGAGGCCTTCGATCCGGAGCCCTGGACGGAAGGGCTCAAGCGCAGCGACGGCGAGCCCGACCGAATGACTGCGGCGCGCGCCCGTGTGCTCGAAATGGCCAATGACGGCATAGCCTGGACGCGCTCGGGCCTGGCGCATGCTGCCGGCGTTTCCTCCACCGTCATCGACGGGTTGAGGGCGCAAGGCGTATTCGAGACGGTGATGATCCCGCCGCGCCCGGTGGTGGCGCCGCCCGATACGTCCTACACCAGCGCAGAGCTCACCAATGACCAGGAGGCAACCGCGGCAAGCTTGCGCGCCCAGGTCGAGGCCGACAAATTCGCGGTCACGCTGATCGACGGCGTCACCGGCTCGGGCAAGACGGAAGTCTATTTCGAAGCGGTGGCGGCGGCGCTCGACAAAGGCAAGCAGGTGCTGATCCTGCTGCCTGAAATCGCGCTGACGCAGGCCTTCCTCGAGCGCTTCCAGAACCGATTTGGCACCAAGCCCGCCGAGTGGCATTCGGACCTGCCGCCGCGGATGCGCGAGCGCGTCTGGCGCCAGGTCGCCGAGGGTGGCGTGCGGGTGGTGGCTGGCGCCCGCTCGGCCCTGTTCCTGCCGTTCAACAATCTCGGGCTGATCGTCGTCGACGAAGAACATGACCCTGCTTACAAGCAGGAGGACCGCGTCTTCTACAATGCCCGCGACATGGCGGTGGTGCGGGGCCATATCGGCGGCTTTCCTGTCGTGCTGGCGTCAGCCACGCCGTCGGTTGAGAGCCGGGTCAACGCCGAGCAGGGCAAGTATGCGCGTTCGGTGCTTTCAGCCCGTTTCGCCGAGGCGGCGCTGCCACAGCTGGCGACGGTCGACATGCGGCGCTCGCCACCCGCGCGCGGCGGCTTCCTGTCGCCGGTGCTGCTCGGCAAGATGCGCGAAACCCTTGGCCGGCAGGAGCAGTCGCTGCTGTTCCTCAACCGGCGCGGTTATGCGCCGCTGACGCTCTGCCGGGTCTGCGGTCACCGCTTCGGCTGCCCGGTCTGTTCGGCCTGGCTGGTCGAGCATCGCTTTCGTGGCCAGTTGGTCTGCCACCATTGCGGCCACAACGAGAAGCGGCCCGAGGCCTGCCCGGAATGCGGCACCTTCGATCATCTCGTCGCCTGCGGGCCGGGCGTCGAACGCATTGCCGAGGAAGTGGTTTCGCATTTCCCCGACGCGCGCACCATCGTGCTGTCCTCGGACATGCTGGGCGGCGTGAAACGGCTCAGGCTGGAACTGGAGGCGATCGCCAATGGCGAAGCCGATATCGTCATCGGTACCCAGCTCGTCGCCAAGGGGCACAACTTTCCGAACATGACGCTGGTCGGCGTGGTCGACGCCGATCTTGGCCTCGCGAATGGCGACCCGCGTGCCGCCGAGAGGACCTATCAGCTGTTGTCGCAGGTGACCGGCCGGGCAGGGCGCACCGGCAAGAAGAGCCTTGGCCTGCTGCAGACCTTCCAGCCCGACCATCCGGTCATGCGGGCGATTGTCTCGGGCGATTCGGAGGCCTTCTACGATCGTGAGATCGCCGAGCGCGAGCGTTCCGCCCTGCCTCCCTACGGCCGGCTCGCCGGCATCATCGTCAGCGCGGCAACGCGGCCCGAGGCCGAGAGCCATGCGCGTGGTCTGCGCCGCGCAGCCCAGGTGGCGCAGGATGTCCATGTGCTCGGGCCAGCGGAGGCGCCGCTGGCGCTCATCGGCGGCCGCCATCGCTTCCGTTTGCTGGTCCAGGCCGACAGGAAGGCCGACATACAGGGCTACATCCGCGCGCTGCTTGCCGCCGGGCCCAAGCTGCGCGGATCGGTGCGCGTGCAGGTCGACATCGATCCGCAGAGTTTCCTGTGATCAGGCCATGGGCCGGGTGATCATGCCGAGCAGCGGCGGCGTCGCTGCAGGGCCGTACATGGTTTTTTCCAGCACATAGCCGCCCGCCTTGAGGCGCACCTCGATGGCGTGCGCGATAGCTGAGATCTGGCCGGCGCTTGGCGGCTCGAAGAACAGGTACAGTTTGCCCTCCGGGGCGAGCAGCGACCGGATCAGCTTGAGTTCGCGCGCCGCCTCCAGCCAGAACAGGTTGACGTTGATGGCGAAGATCTTGTCGAAGTGCCGACCGCCACCGCTCCAATCCGCGAGTGCCCCCTGCGCCAACGCTGCCTTGCCGGCCGATATCGCTGCGCGATTTCTCTCGTCGGCGGAGCTTACGGCGCTGTCCGAGCGATCGAGCCCGATAATGTGACCATCGGTCAACAGCGGCGTGATTTCAGCCATGGCGATGCCCCGCCCGCAGCCGATTTCCAGCAGCCTGTCGCTTGGCTGAATGCCGAGGTGACTGATCGCCCAGACTATTCGCGCCGGTATGGCCATGGTCCCCTCCATCAGGCCCGCCGACCGCAGCATACTTGTTTCGGCCGTTCACACCAGTTGCGCTCTGGCGCTCGACACACCGTCGGATATGATCCCTGTGGATTCGAGGCCTGACCGGAGGGGAAATATGGAGTTCGCATTTCCGTGGCCGGCGAGCCAGGGCGAGTGGCTGGCGTGGAGCTCGGCGGCGGTCACGCTGCTGTTCGGCGTCATCCTGTTCTTTGCCCCGAGAATCGCCTTCCGCCTGCTCAGGCTGCAGGCAAGGCCGGACAATCCGGAAGCCATCGCCCAGGGTCGCGCCACTATGGCCGGCTTCTTCCTCGGGGTTGGGCTGTGCGCGATTCTGCTAGCCCAGCCATTGCTTTACATGGCGCTCGGCGTGTCGTGGCTGTTCACTGCCTTCGGCCGGATCGTCGCCATGATGTCGGACGGTGCCAACACCCCATACAATTGGGTGGCGATCGTTGTCGAACTGGCGCTGGCGGCCCTACCCCTTGGGTTTGTTTTCGGCTTCTGGCCGTGAATCGCCGTCAAG
Source organism: Aminobacter ciceronei (assembly GCF_014138625.1). Classification (GTDB taxonomy): domain Bacteria; phylum Pseudomonadota; class Alphaproteobacteria; order Rhizobiales; family Rhizobiaceae; genus Aminobacter; species Aminobacter ciceronei. The sequence continues at coordinate 157,210 of NZ_JACJHY010000012.1, read as the reverse complement.
CCACAGCTCCGATGCGCAAGATGCGACAATAGTGCCTCAAAAGCCTGTTAGAGGACGTGTTGCGGTCCTCAAAAGCCTGTGCTAGACGGCAATCGACTTTCGGCCGGGGGGATGCGGCTGTCGCGAGCTCCGGGGTCAAAAAACGCAGTAAGGTCAAAGATTTAGCTAGAGTCTCACACTCGCGCCAACAATCTTGCGGCCTGTCAGACAAGAGAAAAGACGGTCCGTGACCCAATCTTCCTCGCCAATCTCCGGTGTTGCTGAGCGCTATGCGGGATCGTTGTTCGATCTCGCACTCGAAGCAGGCGCTGTTGCAAAGGTAGAAGCCGACCTCGGTCGTTTCGCGGTGCTGCTTGACGGCAGTGCTGATCTGGATCGCCTGATCAAGAGCCCGGTGTTCTCCGGCGAAGATCAGGAAAGGGCCATCTCGGCGATCGCCGACAAGGCCAAGATCACCGGCCTGGCCGGCAATTTCCTCCGCCTCGTGGCGCGCAATCGCCGCCTGTTCGCACTGCCCGGCATGATCAAGGCGTTCCGCCAGATCGCCGCCGAGCATCGTGGCGAGACCTCGGCAGAGGTGACTTCGGCGCATGCGTTGACCGCGGCGCAGGAAACGGAACTCAAGTCGGCGCTGAAGAGTGTCGCCGGCAAGGACGTGGCGATCTCGGTCGCGGTCGATCCTTCGCTGCTCGGCGGCCTGATCGTGAAGATGGGCTCGCGCCAGATCGATACGTCGCTCAAAACCAAACTCAATTCGCTCAAGCTTGCACTGAAAGAGGTCGGCTGATGGACATCCGCGCCGCGGAAATTTCCGCAATTCTGAAAGACCAGATCAAGAATTTCGGCAAGGAAGCCGAAGTTACCGAAGTCGGTCAGGTTCTGTCGGTGGGTGACGGTATCGCCCGCGTCTACGGTCTCGACAACGTCCAGGCGGGCGAAATGGTCGAGTTCCCGGGCGGCATCCGCGGCATGGCGCTGAACCTTGAAAGCGACAACGTCGGCGTCGTCATCTTCGGTGCCGACCGCGACATCAAGGAAGGCGACACCGTCAAGCGTACCGGCGCGATCGTCGACGTCCCGGTCGGTCCGGAGCTGCTCGGCCGCGTCGTCGACGCGCTCGGCAACCCGATCGACGGCAAGGGCCCGATCAAGGCGAAGGAGCGTCGCCGCGTCGACGTCAAGGCGCCCGGCATCATCCCCCGCAAGTCGGTGCATGAGCCGATGTCGACCGGCCTCAAGGCCATCGACGCCCTGATCCCGGTCGGCCGCGGTCAGCGCGAACTGGTCATCGGTGACCGTCAGACCGGCAAGACCGCCATCATTCTCGACACCATCCTGAACCAGAAGGCGATCCACGTCGCTGGTCCGGAGAAGGAAAAGCTCTACTGCGTCTACGTCGCCGTCGGCCAGAAGCGCTCGACCGTCGCGCAGTTCGTGAAGGTGCTCGAAGAGCGCGGCGCGCTCGAATATTCGATCATCATCGCCGCCACCGCCTCCGATCCGGCCCCGATGCAGTTCCTGGCTCCGTTCGCCGGCTGCGCCATGGGCGAATACTTCCGCGACAACGGCAAGCATGCCCTGATCGCTTATGACGATCTGTCCAAGCAGGCCGTCGCCTATCGCCAGATGTCGCTGCTGCTGCGCCGCCCGCCGGGCCGTGAAGCTTACCCGGGCGACGTCTTCTACCTGCACTCGCGCCTGCTTGAGCGTTCGGCCAAGCTGAACGACGAAAACGGCGCCGGCTCGCTGACCGCTCTGCCGGTCATCGAAACGCAGGCCAACGACGTCTCGGCCTACATCCCGACCAACGTGATCTCGATCACCGACGGCCAGATCTTCCTCGAGACCAATCTGTTCTTCCAGGGCATCCGTCCTGCCGTGAACGTCGGTCTGTCGGTGTCGCGCGTCGGCTCGTCGGCCCAGATCAAGGCGATGAAGCAGGTTGCAGGCTCGATCAAGGGCGAGCTCGCGCAGTACCGCGAAATGGCTGCCTTCGCGCAGTTCGGTTCCGACCTCGACGCGGCCACCCAGCGTCTGCTCAACCGCGGTGCGCGCCTGACCGAGCTGCTCAAGCAGCCGCAGTTCTCGCCGCTCAAGACCGAAGAGCAGGTGGCGGTGATCTTCGCCGGCGTCAACGGCTATCTCGACAAGCTGGCCCTCAACCAGGTCGGCAAGTTCGAGCAGGGCCTGCTGGCTTACATGCGCTCGGAAGGCAAAGACGTTCTCGACGGCATCCGTACGGAGAAGGCGCTTAGCGACGATCTCCGCGGCAAGCTCAAGGGGCACATCGACGCTTTCGCGAAAAACTTCGCCTGACACTGACGGATAAGGCATGGCCTCGCTAAAAGACCTCCGCAACCGTATCGCCTCGGTCAAGGCGACGCAGAAGATCACCAAGGCGATGCAGATGGTCGCCGCGGCGAAGCTGCGTCGCGCCCAGGAAGCTGCGGAAGCCGCGCGTCCCTACTCGCAGCGCATGGGTGCGGTTCTCGCGAATATCGCCCAGGCTGTCGGTGGCGGTGGCGATGCTCCGGCGCTGATGACCGGCACCGGCAAGGACGACGTGCATCTGCTCGTCGTCTGCACGGCCGAGCGCGGCCTGTGCGGCGGCTTCAACAGCCAGATTTCGCGTCTGGCTCGCGACCATGTCCGCAAGCTCCAGGGCCAGGGCAAGACGGTCAAGATCATCACCGTCGGCAAGAAGGGCTACGATGTCCTGCGTCGCGACTTCGCCTCGCTGATCATCGACCGCGTCGAACTGCGCGACGCCAAGCAGGTTGGCTTCGTCCATGCCGACATGATCGCCAAGAAGGTGATCACCCTGTTCAACCAGGGCGGCTTCGATGTCTGCACGCTGTTCTACTCCGAGTTCAAGTCGGTGATCAGCCAGGTTCCGACCGCGCAGCAGGTCATTCCTGCCGCCGCTCCTTCGGCCGGCGCCGATGCCGCGACCAGCGGCGGTGCGGTCTACGAATACGAGCCGGAGCCGGGCGAAATCCTCGGCGATCTCATTCCGCGCAACATCTCGGTGCAGATTTTCCGGGCGCTGCTGGAAAATGCTGCCGGCGAGATGGGTGCCAAGATGAGCGCGATGGACAATGCCACGCGCAACGCAGGCGACATGATCAACAAGCTGACGATCACGTACAACCGCCAGCGTCAGGCCCAGATCACCAAGGAACTGATCGAGATTATTTCGGGCGCCGAAGCGCTCTAGCCACGTGATGGCTCGCCGCAAGGCGGGTCCGCGTGAAACAACGAACGGACACAGAGGTTAAACGATGGCTAAAGCAGCTACTCCGAAAGCCGCTCCGGCGGCGGAAAAGGCCCCCGCAGCAAAGAAGGCGGCGCCTGCCAAGGCGGCCGCTGCCAAGGTCGAAAAGTCGGCGGTCGTCGCCTCCGGCGCGGGCCGCGTCTCGCAGGTCATCGGCGCTGTCGTCGACGTGCAGTTCGACGGCGAACTGCCGCCGATCCTGAACGCGCTCGAGACGATGAATGGCGACAACCGCCTTATCCTCGAAGTGGCACAGCACCTGGGCGAAAACACCGTCCGCTGCATCGCCATGGACATTTCGGAAGGCCTCGTTCGTGGCCAGGCCGTCCGTGACACCGGTTCGCCGATCATGGTTCCGGTCGGCGACGAGACGCTCGGCCGCATCATGAACGTCATCGGCGAGCCGGTCGACGAAGCCGGCCCGGTCAAGACCAAGTCCAAGCGCGCCATCCACCAGGAAGCGCCTGCCTATGTCGACCAGTCGACCGAAGCACAGATCCTGGTCACCGGCATCAAGGTCGTCGATCTGCTGGCTCCTTATGCCCGCGGCGGCAAGATCGGCCTGTTCGGCGGCGCCGGCGTCGGCAAGACCGTTCTGATCCAGGAACTGATCAACAACGTCGCCAAGGCGCACGGTGGCTACTCGGTGTTCGCCGGCGTCGGCGAGCGCACCCGCGAAGGCAACGATCTGTATCACGAAATGATCGAGTCGGGCGTCAACAAGGACCCGCACGAAAACAACGGCTCGACCGAAGGTTCGAAGTGCGCCCTGGTGTTCGGCCAGATGAACGAGCCGCCCGGTGCGCGCGCCCGCGTCGCCCTGTCGGGCCTGACCATCGCCGAGCACTTCCGCGACCAGGGCCAGGACGTGCTGTTCTTCGTCGACAACATCTTCCGCTTCACCCAGGCGGGTTCGGAAGTGTCGGCTCTGCTCGGCCGTATTCCTTCGGCCGTGGGCTATCAGCCGACGCTGTCGACCGATATGGGTGCGATGCAGGAACGCATCACCACCACCAACAAGGGCTCGATCACTTCGGTGCAGGCGATTTACGTCCCCGCCGACGACTTGACCGATCCGGCGCCGGCAACCTCGTTCGCGCACCTTGACGCGACGACGGTTCTCAACCGCGCGATCTCGGAAAAGGGTATCTACCCGGCCGTGGATCCGCTCGACTCGACCTCGCGCATGCTCGATCCGCTGATCGTCGGCGAAGAGCACTATTCCGTCGCCCGTCGCGTCCAGGAAATCCTCCAGCGCTATAAGTCGCTGCAGGACATCATCGCCATCCTGGGCATGGACGAGCTGTCGGAAGAGGACAAGGTCACGGTCGCCCGCGCCCGCAAGATCGAGCGCTTCCTGTCGCAGCCGTTCTTCGTCGCTGAAGTGTTCACCGGCTCGCCCGGCCAGCTGGTTCCGCTCGAAGACACCATCAAGAGCTTCAAGGGCCTGGTTGACGGCGAGTACGATCACCTGCCGGAAGCTGCCTTCTACATGGTCGGCGGTATCGACATGGCGATCGAGAAGGCCCAGCGCCTGGCTGCGGAAGCGGCATAATCATAACGCCGCAGCGCGGGCCCATGGTCCGCGCTGTTGCACCGATGACTGCCCAGTTGCGGGCAGGTCTGCTCGGAACTCCGTCCAAGCATTTGTGAGACACCATGGCTGAAGCATTCAAATTCGAACTGGTCTCGCCCGAGCGTCTGCTCGTTTCGGAGCAGGTCGAGTCCGTCGTCATTCCCGGTGCGGAAGGCGAAATGACTGTCATGGCCAACCATGCGCCTGTCATGACCACGATCAAGCCGGGCGTCGTGACGGTGAAGGCCGTTGGCGGCAAGGAAGAGCGCTACGTCGTGTTTGGCGGTTTCGCCGACATCGTCCCGGCAGGCTGCACGCTGCTTGCCGAATCGGCGACGCCGGTGAAGGACATCGACCGCGCCGAACTGCTGCGGCGCATCCAGGACGCACGCGAGGACGTCGCCGACGCCAAGGAAGACCAGGCCCGCACCAAGGCGGAAGCCTATCTCAACCACCTTTCGACCCTGGAAGCCGCGATCTGAGGATTTCTCGCCGGGTCAGGCACGTTCGACAGAATTGCTCAAGCCGTCGGCTCCACCGGCGGCTTTTTGCATTTTGGGGGTCTGTCGGCTGGGGTGGAGAGCTCGCGAGCTGGAGTTAGCCGCTCCACGCCCTGACCGCCTCGGCCAGCGGCAGCACCTCTCGAGGTCGGGCGCGCGCCTCGGTCGGCGTGCCGGAAAAGCGCGGGGTCGGAGCTGGTTGTGTCAGCCCGTTCAGTTGAACAAAGCTTTTCCGGGCGATGAGATGAGGATGTTGCGCCGCCTCGTGAAGGTCGAGCACCGGTGAAACGCAGGCGTCGGAGTGTTCCAGCAGAGCCAGCCATTCGGAGCTTGGGCGTCTGATGATCAGCGCTGCGATCTCGTCTTTCAGTGCTGGCCAATTGCGCCGGTCGGCGCGCAGGGCGTGGGCGGTGTCGTCCAGCCCGATGGCCTGGCGGAACAGTTCGAAGAACTGCGGTTCGATCGGACCGATGGCGATATGCCTGCCGTCTGCGCATTCATAGGTGCAGTAGTAGGGCGCGCCGCCGTCGAGCAGATTGGCTGCGCGCTGGGGCTGCCACTGGCCGGCGGAGGCCAGGTCGTAAGCCATGGTCATCAGTTGGACGGTGCCGTCGCAAATGGCAGCATCGACGACTTGCCCGGTGCCTGTACGCTGCGCCGACAGCAGGGCCGCGAGCATGCCGGAGACGAGGAACATGGCGCCGCCGCCGAAGTCGCCGACGAGGTTGAGCGGCGGCACGGGATGGCCGGCGGGGCCTATCGCCGCGAGCGCGCCTGATATGGCAATATAGTTGATGTCGTGGCCCGCATGGGTTGCCAGCGGACCTGTCTGCCCCCACCCCGTCATGCGGCCGTAGACGAGACGCGGATTGCGTTCCAGCAGGACATCAGGTCCCAACCCCAGCCGTTCCATGACAGCCGGCCGGAACCCTTCGATAAGGGCGTCGGCACTGTCGCAGAGTGTGCGAACCATCTCGGCCTGGACGGGATCCTTGAGATCGGCCTCCACGGTTGGACGCCCGCGTCCCGAAATCGGATCGGGAATTTTTGGCGTGGCCTCCGGGCGCGCGATGCGGATGACGTCGGCCCCCATGTCCGCGAACTGCATGGCGGCGAAGGGTGCAGGTCCGAGACCGACGAATTCGACGACGCGAAGCCCGGCAAGCGGGCCGGTTGCCGGTTTGGTCATGGTCCGCACTCCTTGTGGCGAAAACGAGAGGCTGGCGGAAGGGCTTGTGAAACCTTCCGGCCGGATTGGGGTGAAGAGCCTAGGATTGGGACTGTGCAGCCTGCCACTCGGCGTAAAGATGCTGGTGGTCCCGCGGGCGCACCGGGAGATATGCGACTTTCATCGTCTGTTCGGTCGCTGGCCGCGCCAGGTCGGCATAGACAGCTGCCGTCGACAGGCCATAGGGCGCGCCGTCGTCATTCGAATATGCATATGCGACTTCGGTTATGCCGGCCATGCGCATCGCGCCCATGCACATCGGGCAAGGATGGCCGCTTGCATAGACTGTGCAACCGTCGAGCCGTGGCGAGGCCAGGGCCTGACTTGCCGCCCGGATGGCCGACATTTCGGCATGGGCAGTCGGATCATTGGACGAGAGCACTTCATTGACGCCACAGGCGACGACCTCTCCGTTCCTGACCACAACCGCTCCGAAAGGACGGCCACCTCTCGAAATGTTCGCGCGCGCCAGCTCGATTGCATGGCAAAGGAACTCACTCGACTTGTCCAATTCGGCCTCCTCAGCGGGCGCCGGCGGCAACCAGGACCTTCTCGATCTCGGTGAAGCCGTGCCTGCGTGCGTTCTGCAGCGGCGTTACGCCGTCGCCGTCGGCAAGGTTGACGTCAGCACCGGCGTCGACGAGCAACTTGACGATCGCGACGTGGCGGGGACCGCCATCGCCGAGTACGATCGCCTCCAGCAGAGCCGTCCAGTTGAGCTTGTTGACGTGGTCGACCTCGACACCGGCCTCGATCAGCGTGCGCACGGTTTCGACATGACCGCGTTCGGCGGCCGGGATCAGGGCGGTGCCGCCATAGCGGTTGATGCTCTTGAGATCGGCGCCGTGGGCCAGCGTCATCTTCAGGATCTCGAGGTGTCCGCGTGCGCCGGCATAAAGATACGGGCTGTCATTGATGGCATCCTTGGCGTTGACGTCGGCGCCTGCGTCGATCAGCACCCTGGCAGCTTCGATCTGGTTGCCGTGGGTGGCGAGCAGAAGTGCGGTGCGGCCGCTGTCGTCGCGTGCGTCGATGCTGGCGCCCTTTGCAAGCAGGTCGCGGACAGCTGTCGCGTCACCCTTGCTCGCGCTTGCATGCAATTCACGTTCGAGCATGTTTTCTCCTGCGGCTGGTGCAATCCATGCCATGGCGGCGAATGCCAGGACAGAGGCGATCTTGAGCAATAGGCGGTTCATGTTCCTAATCTTTCGATACGTGTGGCCGAGCGGCTGGATAGCGGGTTCCGCTCCGCAAGTTTTACCTTCTGAAACCAAATCTGTTCGTGATTGTGGCAGACGAAGTTGATGTCTTGTTTGTGCGTCCCATACGGTCTATTGCGGTTTGTCAGCCGGGACGGGGGTCAGAAGGCAACGACACCAGGGATGTACCGTGAAGGGAATTATACTTGCGGGCGGTAGTGGCACGCGCCTCTACCCTGCAACACTTGCAGTATCGAAGCAGATACTTCCGATATATGATAAGCCGATGATCTATTATCCGCTCGGCGTTCTCATGCTGGCGGGTATTCAGGACATCCTTATCATCTCGACGCCGCGCGATCTGCCGCAGTTCCAGCAGTTGCTCGGCGACGGCTCGGCGTTTGGCGTGTCGTTTTCCTATGCCGTCCAACCTTCTCCCAACGGCTTGGCCGAAGCGTTCATCATCGGACGCGAGTTCATCGGCAACAGCCCGGTGGCGCTTATACTTGGCGACAACATCTTCTATGGCGACGGCCTGTCGGAGCGCTGTCGGGCAGCCGTTGCCCGCGAGAGCGGCGCTTCGGTCTTTGCCTACCATGTCGAGGATCCGCAGCGTTATGGCGTCGTGTCATTCGACCGGGAGACCCAGCGTGCCCTGTCGATCGAAGAAAAGCCTGCGCAGCCGCGCTCGAACTGGGCGGTGACAGGTCTCTATTTTTACGACAATTCGGTGGTCGACATTGCCTCGTCGATCAAGCCGTCGGCGCGTGGCGAACTGGAGATCACCGACGTCAACCGCACCTATCTCGAGCGCGATACGTTGCATGTCGTCCGCCTGGGCAGGGGCTACGCCTGGCTCGATACCGGCACTCATGACAGCCTCCACGAGGCGTCGTCCTTCGTGCGCACCATCGAGCATCGCCAGGGCATCAAGATCATGTGCCCGGAAGAGATCGGCTTCGAACTCGGCTGGGTCAGCGAAGAGGACGTGTTGCGCCGTGCCGCCGAGCTCGGCAAGACCGACTATGCCCGCTATCTCGAGCGCCGAGTCAGGGAAATCAGTCATGGTTGAGGTGAGCAAGCTCGGCCTGGACGGCGTTTGCGAAATACGCGTCCCCAGGTTCGATGACGCACGCGGTTTCTTTTCCGAGACCTGGAATGCCGGGAAGCTTGCCCAGGCAGGCATCGCCGTCGATTTCGTGCAGGACAATCACTCGCTGTCGCGGGAGCGCGGCGTGTTGCGGGGGCTGCATTTCCAGAAGCCGCCCTTTGCACAGGACAAGCTGGTGCGGGTCCTGCGCGGATCGATCTACGATGTCGCCATCGACATTCGCGTGGGCTCGCCGACCTTCGGCAAATGGGTGGGGCTGACGGTTTCCGCCAAAGAATGGAATCAGATATTGGTGCCCAAGGGCTTCGCGCATGGCTTTGTTACGCTCGAGCCCGACACCGAAGTTGCCTACAAGGTGTCGGCACCCTATTCGCAGCCGCATGACCGTTCGATCCGCTTCGATGACCCCGACATCGCGATCGACTGGCCGGTAGCCGCACAAGAGCTGATCCTGTCGGACAAGGATGCTGCCGCCCCCTTGCTGACTGATGTCGAAACCGGATTTGTCTACCCGTGAAAAACGTCCCTCAAACTGTGCTGGTCACCGGTGGCGCCGGTTTCATCGGCTCGGCCGTCTGCCGGCATCTGGTGGCAAGCGGCAAGTACCGCGTCGTTAACCTGGACAAACTGACCTATGCCGGCAACCTGACGTCGCTGCGTGATCTCGATGGCAATCCGAACTATGTCTTCCGGAAGGCCGACATCTGCGACACCGACAAGGTGCGCAAGATTCTCGCAGACGAAGCCGTCGATCTCGTCATGCACCTGGCGGCAGAAAGCCACGTCGACCGATCGATCGATGGGCCTATGGCCTTCGTCACCACCAATGTCGTTGGCACGGCGAGCCTGCTGCAGGCCGTGCTCGACCACTGGCGCAGCCTTGGGGAGGAGGCACGCAAGCGCTTCCGCTTCCATCACGTCTCGACCGACGAGGTGTTCGGCGACCTGCCTTTCGATTCCGGCGTCTTCACCGAGGACTCGCCCTACAAGCCGTCGTCGCCTTATTCGGCATCGAAGGCGGCGTCCGATCACTTCGTGCGCGCCTGGCACGAGACCTACGGATTGCCGGTTGTCCTTTCCAACTGTTCGAACAACTACGGGCCCTACCACTTCCCGGAAAAGCTGATCCCGCTGGTCATCGCCAACGCGTTGGATGAGCAGCCGCTGCCGGTCTATGGCAAAGGCGCAAACATCCGTGACTGGCTGTTCGTCGAGGATCACGCCAGGGCACTCGAAGCGGTCATGACCGGGGGCCGGATTGGTGAGAGCTACAACATCGGCGGACGTGCCGAACGCACCAATCTCGAAGTTGTCGAAGCCATCTGTGCCCTGCTTGATGCACGCCGCCCTCGCAATGGCGGCCGCTCGCATCTCGACCTCATCACCTATGTTACCGACCGGCCCGGACATGACCGGCGCTATGCCATCGATCCGACCAAGAGCGAGCAGGAACTGGGCTGGACGCCGCTGGAAACCTTTGAGACCGGCCTCGCCCGTACCGTCGACTGGTATCTCGCCAATGGCTGGTGGTGGCGCCCGATCCGCGAGCAGCGCTTCGACGGAACCCGCCAGGGATTGGTCGCTGCCAAGTGAAGATTCTGGTTACCGGAACATCCGGCCAATTGGCGCTCTCGCTTGCCGAGCGCGCCAAGGGAAAAGCAAATATCGTCCTTGTCGGTCGGCCTGACCTCGACCTTGAAGATCTCGCCACTTTTGCCCCGGTCCTGAAATCGGTCGCGCCTGATATGGTCATCAATGCCGCCGCGCACACCGGCGTCGATCAGCAGGAAGACGAACCCCAGCGTGCGTTTCGCATCAATGCCGAGGCGCCGGCGGAATTGGCTCGGCTGACCAGGCTTGCGGGCATACCGATCATCCAGGTTTCGACGGACTACGTGTTTGATGGCAAGGCGGCGCAGCCTTACTCAGAGACGGACATGCCCAACCCGCAGACGGTCTATGGCCGCAGCAAGCTGGCGGGCGAGGAAGCCGTCCGTGCCGGCAATCCGGACCACCTGGTGGTGCGCACGGCCTGGGTCGTCAGCCGCCATGGCCGCAACTTCGTCAAGACGATGCTCAGGCTCTCGGCGACACGCGACAGGCTGCAGGTCGTGGCCGACCAGTTCGGCAATCCGACGGAGGCCCGTGATCTCGCGGACGGCTTGCTGGCGGCAGCTGCCTCGTGGCGCAAGCAAGGCGGCTTTCCGCAGGGCCTCTACCATCTCGCCGGCCAGGGCCGCGCCAATTGGTTTGAGCTGGCCACTCATGTCTTTACCGTCAGTGCGTCGCTCGGCGGACCATCCGCGCTTGCAGAACCTGTCGGCAGTGAGCAATGGCCAGCAAAGGCCGCGCGGCCGGCGAATTCGCAACTGAGCTCGGACGCCTTTGCCCGCGATTTCAGCTACCGTGCCGGCGAGTGGCGAGAGCGGGTCGGGGGGCTGGTCACGGAACTGGTCGGATCTTCAAACAGGTGAATCTGATCCCGAGCGCTTTCGAAAGCGAACGCCAGTTGCCCGTTGCCGGAAGGTTCCCGTTTGGTTGATCACCCGATTGCTACGGCGGAAAGAAGCTGTGATTGTACAAATGTTGTCCGGACAGCCGTTTCGCTGCATAGATGCGAGACGAGGAAAAGCTCACTGCTTTGGGTAGGAGTCGACATTTACGTTAAGTCAAGTTGATGCGGACGACTTTATGAAACCGGACGTGGATCTGATCGTCGTTACCCACAACAGCGGCTCGGTCTTGCCAGTGTTTTTGGCGACTGTTCCGAGTTGTGCAAACGTTGTTGTCGTCGACAACGCCAGCGTCGACGACTCCGTGACGCTTGCCGAGGCTGCCGGGGCGAAGGTCATCGAGATCGAGGAAAATGTCGGCTATGGCAGCGCCTGCAATGTCGGCGCGGCCGCCGGCAATGCGCCATTCCTGCTGCTTGCCAATCCTGACCTTCGCTTCGAGGCGGGCGCGATAGAAGCGCTTGTTGCTGCAGCCGCTGCCCATCCCGACGCCGCCTTCAATCCGCGTTTCTATTCGGGCTCGCGCCGGCGCTTCAGACGGTGGTCGCGACTGCTGCCGGCGTCCGACTTTTGGCACGGGGCGCCCCCCAAACATGATTGCGCCATCCCGGTCCTGCATGGCGCCTGCATCTTCATCAGGCGTAAGCATTTCGAGCAGGTTGGTGGCTTCGACCAGAACATCTTCCTGTTCCACGAGGACGACGACCTCAGCGTGCGGCTGCTGCGGGTCGGTGTCGAGCTGCGGCTTGCTGCAGGTGCTGCCGTCGACCATGCGGAAGGCCGCTCCAGCGCGCGGTCGGTCGAGTCGGGCCGCGTCAAGGGTGAAGCGATGGGCCGGTCGCTGGTCTATGTCATGAACAAGCACCAGATGCCGCTTGACGTACCTGCCGAACGTTTCCGTACATGGCTGAAGCTGCTGTGGCCGCATGTGCTGTTCTCCAGTGCGCGACGCTCCAAGCTTCTGGGATTTGCAAACGGATTGAATGGCGGCCCTATGGGCAGTTTCGGGAAGCGCCAGTGAACGCTCTGTCAGGCGCCCCGTGGCGTGAAAGGCCATCCTTCTTGCGCAGAGTCTGGGGAAAGTTGCGGCGGATCGCGCAGCCGTCCCGATGGCTGGCGAGGTCACAGCCGTCGGACCGGCTACACGAGACACAGGTCCGCAATCTCCTTGGCCATTATCCGGCCGGTGACTATAAGCCGATAGCAAGCGAAAAGCCGGCCGCGACCGACGTCCGCCTGGTGGCGTACTACTTGCCGCAGTTTCATCCGACGGCGGAGAACGACGAGTGGTGGGGGAGCGGCTTCACCGAATGGCGCAACGTTGCGCGCGCGTTCCCTGTCTTCGAAGGTCACTACCAGCCGCGGCTGCCGGGAGAACTGGGCTATTATGACCTGCGGTTGCCTGAAGTCATGCGCCGGCAGGTCGAACTGGCCAAGCTCTACGGCATCTCAGCCTTCTGTTTTCATTTCTACTGGTTTGGTGGTCGGCGTCTGCTGGAAGGTCCGCTGGACCATTATCTGGCAACCGCCGATCTCGACCTGCCATTCTCCCTGTGCTGGGCCAACGAAACCTGGTCGCGACGCTGGTCCGGGCGCGAGCAGGAGGTGCTTCTGGCGCAGCGGCATTCGGCGGAGGACGACATCGCGGTCATTCGCGGCCTCGACAAATATTTCCGCGATCCCCGCTATCTGAAAATCGACGGCAAGCCGGTTTTCACCGTCTATCGCGCGAGCCTCTTCCCGGACATGAAAGCCACCATCGCACGCTGGCGCGCAGAGATGACCAGGCTCGGATATCCTGGGATCTACCTGATCGCGACGAATGCCTTTGATTTCAGTGCGCATCGCGACCACGGCTTCGATGCGCTGTCCGAGTTTCCGCCGCACAACATCCGCACGCCGAGTATCGAAAGCAGCTTGTCCGTCTCACGCTTCCGGGACAGCGGTCGTATTCGACGCTACGCCGATGTGGTGGCAGCGGAAAAGGTGAAGTCGGTCGAGGCAGGCGTCGTCCATCCCGGCGTCATGCCGTCATGGGACAACAGCGCGCGCCGTCCGACGTCTGCCCAGATCTACCATGGCTCGACGCCCGATCTGTTCGAGCAATGGCTCGGGGACGCGATGGAGCGCGCGCAGGCCAATCCTGCAAACGAGCGCCTTGTCTTCATCAATGCCTGGAACGAGTGGGGCGAGGGGGCGTATCTCGAACCCGACCTGAGATATGGTTACGCCTATCTCGAGGCCTGCGCGGAAGCCCTTCGGAACCATAAGTGACAGCGGCGCCGTCTTGCATAAGGTAATTTCCATCGGGGCGCTGGGCCTGTACAAGGCGCGCTGACATCTCACTTGCATTGGAGAGTACCTATGGCCGGTGGACAAGACCGCATCGTCTGGCTGAATGGCAGCTACCTGCCGGCCGCTGAGGCCAAACTGTCGATCTTCGATCGCGGCTTCCTGTTTGCCGACGGCATCTACGAGGTGACGGCGGTTCTCGACGGCAAGCTAGTCGACAGCGACCTGCACATGGCGCGTCTGGAGCGCTCGGCCCGTGAACTTGGCTTGCGCCTGCCCATCACCACCGCTGCCATCGAAGAGATCGAGCACGGTCTGATCGAGCGCAACGGTCTGCAGGAAGGGCTTGTCTACCTGCAACTGACGCGGGGCGCCGAAGAGCGGAACTTCCTGTTCGGCGAGGAGCTGGAGCCGACACTCCTGCTGTTGACGCAGCCGAAGGTGCTTGTCGATGTTGCCGCAGCAAGGACCGGCATTGCCGTCAAGACGCTGGCCGACCTGCGCTGGGCAAGGCGCGACATCAAGAGCGTGTCCCTGCTGCCGCAGGTGTTGGCCAAGCGCGACGCCAAGGCGGAAGGTTGCGACGAGGCGTGGATGGTCGAGGACGGTCATGTCTCCGAAGGTGCGTCGTCGACCGCCTATATCGTTACCCATGACGGCAAGATCGTCTCACCCGCCAACAGCCAGCGCACGCTGCCCGGCTGTACGCGACAGGCGCTTGTCCAGTTGGCCGAGGAGGGCGGCCTGACGCTCGAGCAACGCCGCTTTACCGTCGAGGAAGCCCAGGCTGCTGCCGAAGCCTTCATCACCAGCGCTTCGACCTTCGTCATGCCGGTGGCCCGCATCGATGGCAAGCCGATCGGCGACGGCAAGCCGGGACCAGTCGTCACGCGGCTGCGCGAGATCTATATCGACCATGCGCGCGCGAGCGCACGCTGACGGGCAAGGGCTGACCCATCCGGGCCCGCCGCCAGGTGGGCCGGCAAACGCCGTCGCGGCTGCCGAAGATACACGACCATCTTCGGGTCCTGGTAGTCGTCCATGGTCGGCATGGCGTGCATGAAGACGGCTAGAACCGCACCGCAAGGTTTGCCTTGAAGCTGTGATGCTGTGCGTCGGATGCCAGTTGGCCATGATAGGCAAGGCCGACGCTTGCAGCCGCGGAGATGTCGAAGTCGAGCCGGCCTCGGTAATGGCGCTGTCTCTGGCGATCGGTGCCCCCGCGACAGAGAAAGCGCTGGAGTAGCCAAAGGCATTGACTGACGAGGGAAACGTGTTGCCGAAAGCGTGGCACCAGCCGAGCATGCCGCGTGCCCTGGTTTCTATGCCTGCCACTGTAAATGCGGTCGAGGCGCGCAACCCGACGGTGGTGAAGGTGACGTCGGTCGAATCCCTTGCGACGGTGAGAGCCGCAGCGCCGCCCTGTTCGGCAAAGCCATCCGTGTGGAGATTGACGTAGGCGAGATTGGCGAAGGGTTTTGTCGATGGGCAAATCGCGCAACTTTCCGGCGCTGAGTACCTAACCTACGAATCTGCCGGTTGGTGGGAACACCAGGATCTTTATGTCATCCGCAAACCTTCCGCCGCTGCACACGCTGGGATCCAAATGAAGACAGCTGGAGAGTAATATCGGTCGAGTAGATCTACAGCGGAGTGGTTAGCGGACATACAGATCAGGGCTATAAGGCGGTATCAGACTCTAATGCGGTCTCGCACGTTCATGAGCGCGAAGCCGAGCAAATTGTCGCCACGCCACAGGAGTGGATTGGCTGCTCGCTTGTCATCAGCGGCCAAGCCGATGCCCCACACGCGGTCCACCGGGCTTGCTTCAACTAGAATCTGATTGCCGGTAGACAGCAGAAATGCCCCGAGCGCCTTGTTTTGGGAGAACTTTGCGAAGCTTCCTTCAGTGACGATGCGGCGCTTCTCTCCATCCCAACGCGCCTCATCAAAACCGCGCACCTCGCGACCGATCTGCTTTGCCTGCTTGGGACTTCGCGCCTTAAGGACGTGTTGCACCGCTTCTTGGTCGCCAAACAGCCGTGCCTTCTCAGCCATCATCCAATGCTCAGCCGTGGGATAGCGGATGCTGGCCACCTCGAAGGCCACAGACCACCACTGGCTGAAGCATGAGGAAGTTATCCGTCCATCCTCTGCAGGCTGGTGCCCCCAGAAGAAAAGGAACTTCAGGCGTGCCTTGGCACGGAACGCTATCTCAAGGTGGGCGCGATCATGAACCATAATCTGCACTCTAAAGCAGCAATGCCGAACATCGGCAATGAAGGCAGGAAGCCGCCGTTGCGGCCTCAAGATATTTAGGGCTTTAAGCGTAGAAGCGGCGGTGTCTGGCGGAGAGGGAGGGATTCGAACCCCCGATGGGCTTGCACCCATGCCGCATTTCGAGTGCGGTGCATTCGACCACTCTGCCACCTCTCCGCGGTCGTGATCGGCCGTTGCCGGCGCGGCGCAGTAGATAACGGCTCATGGCCTGTCGCACAAGGCCAAATGTGACCGAGTTGGCGTATCTTTTTCATTGAGCCGATTTAGCCAGATGGACGCTGCGTCAGCCCGGTGGAAAATCTCGGTCAGAGAGACTGGCTTCACGGGCGTTTGGGTTATGCGGGCGTCGCCTCGGCAGTTGTTCGCTTGAGCTGAAGCCGGTATCCGGGACTGGACTGCGTGAGGCTCGCGTCGGCACGGGAGGCCTGGCCGGGCTCAAAAGCTCAGCTTTGCCAAGGTGTTCGCCTTGACTTCATGGCAACCTTCGGTTACGGGACCCCTGCAATCGGCGTGGAGGGTCCTCTGCGCCGTTTGTCATGAACCCGTAACGACTGACAAAAAGACGGCCGAAAAGGCCGACCGAACAGCGAAAGGCACAAAATGTTCGCAGTCATCAAAACGGGCGGTAAGCAGTATCGCGTTGCCGCCAATGATGTGATCAAGGTTGAGAAGCTCGTCGGCGCCGCCGGCGACACCGTGGAATTCGTTGAAGTGCTCGCCGTTGGCGAAGGTGAAAACGCCGAGATCGGCGCGCCCTTCGTCGCGGGCGCAGTGGTGACGGCTGAGGTGGTCGAGCACGGCCGCAACAAGACCGTCATCGCCTTCAAGAAGCGTCGCCGCCAGAACTCGCGTCGCGCCCGCGGTCACCGCCAGCACCACACCACTGTCCGGATCTCCGAGATCCTGACCGGCGGTGCGAAGCCTTCGAAGAAGGCGGCAGTGAAGGCCGAAGCCGCAGCTGATGCAGCTGCAGAAAAGCCCGCGAAGAAGGCAGCGCCGAAAAAGGCTGCAGCCGTCGCGGAATCAGAGTAATCAGAGCGCTGAAGGAGAACATCCATGGCACATAAGAAAGCTGGCGGTTCGTCGCGCAACGGTCGCGATTCAGAGTCGAAGCGCCTTGGCGTCAAGAAGTTCGGTAGCGAGTCCGTGATTCCGGGCAACATTATCGTTCGTCAACGCGGCACCACCTGGCATCCCGGCGTCAACGTCGGCATGGGCAAGGATCACACCCTTTTTGCGCTCGAAGCCGGCGCCGTGACCTTCAACAAAAAAGCCAATGGCCGAACCTACGTATCGGTGAATCCGATTCTCAAGGCCGCGGAGTAGCCGGTTCCGCACTACAACACCGGCGCCCCATCTCGGGAACCGGTGTCTGGCCAAGCCAGGAAAAGGATCAGGGGAGATGGGTTTCCATCTCCCCTTTTTCATTTTCCTGGAGGATTTCACATGGTTGCCGAGAAGGAAGACAGCGAAGACGAAAGGCTGTCGATCGACTGTCCGATATTGCTGACCGAGCGCCTGGTCCTGCGGCCACCGCACGAGGACGACATCCCCGAGCTGGTGCAGCTGGCCGACAACCGCCACATCGCCGAGATGTTGTCGCGGATGCCGCATCCCTACGGCGAGGCCGAGGCGCGAGCCTTCCTGTCGATGGCGCGTAGCAGGCGCGGCGGGGTGGTTTATGCCATCACCATCGCCGACACCGGTGCCTTCGTCGGTTCGGCCGGGCTAAACGTCACCGACCGCGGGCTAGAGCTCGGCTACTGGATCGGCGAACCCTACTGGAAGTCGGGCTATGCCACCGAGGCCGCGCATGCGCTCGTCGATCTCGCCTTCCGGGCGACCGATGTTGCCGTGCTCAACGTCTCGTGCCGGGTCATCAACCCGGCGTCGCGGCGGGTCATCCACAAGTGCGGCTTCCAGTATGCCGGCCAGGGCATGCTGAACTCGATCGTCGCCGGCCAGGTCCCGGTCGAGCGTTACCGGCTCGACCGCAAGACCTGGGCGAGCCTCAGGTCGTGGGCACGGTTCTAGGCGGACGGCTCAGGCCAGCTCGACCCACACCGGCTGGTGGTCGGAACCTGCCGCATCGCTATCGATGCGGACGGATGTGACCCTGGCGGCCATGTTGGCCTGAACGAAGACGTAGTCGATGAGGCGGGTTTTTTCCGGATGGGTCGTGTCGGTCCAGGAGACCGATCCATCCGGAACTCCGCCCGCCAGCGTATAGGCGTCGACAGGGTGATGGGCGACGATCTGCGGACCTTCCACCGGGTCGGGCACGCCGGTCATGACGAGATGTTCGGGCGAGCCCGGCACCATGTTGAAGTCGCCCATGAGAACGAATTCCTCGGGGCTGGGGAGCTCGGGGAAACCGTATTCGGCAGCACCGGTGAGGACGCCGCCTTCTGCGGCGAAGGCGTAGACCCGTTCCTTGAGGTGACGGATCTGGGCGATGCGCTCCTCCTGGCTGACGTGGTCGGTGTGTACGGAGTAGACACGCAGCGGACCCGATGGTGCCATAATAAGCGCTTCCAGCGCCGAGCGCTGCAGGTTGCCGCGGCTGAGGCGTTTGCTGCGCGGCAGGAGCAGGTTGCGCGACGCGACGATGGGCCAGCGCGACAGCACCATGTTGCCGAACTGCAGCCGCTTGTTGGCGGGCTTGCCGTCGGTGCCGAGCATGCCGAAGTCGATGTCCATGGCGACGCCGTAGACATGGAAGTAGTCGGGCAGCAGGCGGGCAAGGCCGTCGACCATGTCGGCCATGTCGTTGCGCATGAAGTTGCGGGTCACCTCCTGCAGCGACACGATGTCGGCGCCGTCGACGGCGCGGGCAATGCGGTCGAGGTCGTAGCGCGCGTCGCGGCCGACGCCATACTGGGTGTTGTAGGTGACCAGTTTCATCTACGTCCTTTCGATACGGGCATCGCGGCCCAATCCGCTCTCGCCCTTCGCCGCGCCTTGCGCTATGGCAAGTGCGCTGAAACAACGAAATAGCAGCAGAAGACGAAGAGTCCGATGAAATTTCTCGATCAGGCCAAGGTTTACATCCGCTCCGGCAACGGTGGCGCGGGTGCAGTGTCGTTCCGGCGCGAAAAGTTCATCGAATTCGGCGGCCCGGACGGTGGCGATGGCGGCCGCGGTGGCGACGTCTGGCTCGAGGTCGTCGATGGTCTCAACACGCTGATCGACTATCGTTACCAGCAGCATTTCAAGGCGCAGACCGGCATTCACGGCATGGGCCGCAACATGACCGGCGCCAAGGGAGCCGACATCACGCTCAAGGTCCCGGTCGGCACGCAGGTCTATGAAGAAGACAACGAGACGCTGATCTGCGACCTGACCCAGGTCGGCCAGCGTTATCTGCTCGCCAAGGGCGGCAATGGCGGTTTCGGCAACCAGCATTTCAAGACCTCGACCAACCAGGCGCCGCGGCGAGCCAATCCCGGCCTCGAAGGCCAGGAGATGTGGGTCTGGCTCAGGCTCAAGCTGATCGCCGATGCCGGCCTCGTCGGCCTGCCCAATGCCGGCAAGTCGACCTTCCTTGCCTCGGTCACGGCGGCAAAGCCGAAGATTGCCGACTATCCCTTCACCACGCTGCATCCGGGCTTGGGCGTGGCCCGCATCGACGCCCGCGAGTTCGTCATCGCCGACATTCCCGGTCTGATCGAGGGCGCGCATGAAGGTGTTGGCATCGGCGACCGTTTCCTTGGCCATGTCGAGCGCACGCGCGTGCTGCTGCATCTGGTCTCGGCGCGGGAAGAAAGCCCTGCCAAGGCCTACAAGACGGTGCGCCGCGAGCTTGAGGCCTATGGCCACGGCCTCGACGAGAAGTTCGAAGTGGTCGCACTTTCCCAGGCTGATACGCTCGATCCAGATGAACGCAAGAAGAAGATGGCATCGTTGAAACGCGCGGCTGGGCGCGCGCCTATCCTCCTGTCGGCGGCGACGCGCGAGGGCGTCGAGGAGACGCTGCGCGCGCTGATGAGCGTGGTCGAAGAGGCACGTCAGGCAAGCGGCGAGGTGGCGCCCTCCGACGCGCGCTGGACGAAGTAGACTGCCATGACGATCCCTACGCTTCGAAGCTACAAGCGCATCACAGTCAAGATCGGCTCGGCGCTGCTTGTCGACCGCTCGACCGGTCTCAAGCGCGAATGGCTGGCCTCGATGGCCGACGACATCGCAACGCTCGCCGAAGGTGGCGCCGACGTGCTGGTCGTCTCGTCGGGCGCGATCGCGCTTGGCCGCACCATCCTCGGTCTCGGCAAGCGCGCCTTGAAGCTGGAAGAGAGCCAGGCCGCCGCGGCCGTCGGCCAGATCGCTTTGTCGGGCGCCTGGGCGGAAGAGCTCGGCCGCAAGGGGCTGAAGTCGGGCCAGATTCTGGTCACGCTCGGCGACACCGAGGAGCGCCGGCGCTATCTGAACGCGCGCGCCACCATATCGACGCTGCTCAAGATGGATGCTGTGCCGGTCATCAACGAAAACGACACGGTGGCGACGAGCGAAATCCGCTATGGCGACAATGATCGCCTGGCGGCGCGTGTGGCGACGATGATGGGATCTGATCTTTTGGTGCTGCTGTCCGACATCGACGGGCTCTACACCGCCCCGCCGGCAAGCGACCCGAATGCCAAATTCATTCCGGTCGTCGACCGCATCACGCCTGATATCGAGGCGATGGCCGGGGGAGCTGCCTCCGAACTGTCGCGCGGCGGCATGCGGACGAAGATCGACGCCGGCAAGATCGCCACTGCGGCCGGCACGGCGATGATCATCACCGCCGGCACGCGGCTGTCGCCGCTGATGGCGATCGAACGCGGCGAACGCTCCACCCTGTTTCGGCCGAGCGGCAATCCGGTGAAGGGCTACAAGACCTGGATCGCCGGCCAGCTCGAGCCGGCAGGACGGCTGACCGTCGATGCGGGTGCCGTCGGTGCGCTGCTGTCGGGCAAGTCGCTGCTGCCGGCCGGTGTGAAGCTTGTCAGCGGCAATTTCTCACGCGGCGACACGGTGGCGATTCTGTCGCCCGAGGGGCGCGAGATCGCGCGCGGGCTGGTTGCCTATGACGCTGCGGATGCCGTAAGGATCGCTGGACTGAAGACGGCGGAGATCGAAACCGTTCTTGGCTACGAGGCACGCTCGGCGATGATCCATCGTGACGACCTCGTGGTCAGCCATACGGACAAGGTTGCGGTGCAAGCGGAAGGGTAGGACATGCTGAAGGCGCATGAGAAGTCCCATGAGGATACGGCGCGGCTGATGGCTGATATCGGCCGCAAGGCTCGTGCCGCCGCCCGCCCACTCGCTGTCGCCTCCGCCGAACGCAAGCATGCTGCTCTCATCGGCATGGCCGAAGCCATCCTGAATCGCGAGCACGAGATCCTCGAAGCCAACGCCATCGACGTGAAGAACGGGGAAGAAGCCGGTCTCAGCGGTTCGTTCATGGATCGTTTGAAGCTGACGTCGGGCCGAATCCGCGACATGGCCGATGGCATTCGCGCCATCGCCGATCTCAGAGATCCGGTCGGCGAAGTGATTGCCGCATGGGACCGTCCCAATGGCCTGCACATCGAGCGCGTACGCACGCCGCTCGGCGTCATCGGCGTGATCTATGAGAGCCGTCCCAATGTCACGGCGGATGCCGGCGCGCTGTGCCTCAAGGCCGGCAACCCCGTAATTCTGCGTGGCGGCTCGGATTCGCTCAACTCGTCGCTGGCAATCCATTCCTCCCTCGCCGAGGGGCTGAAGTCGGCCAATCTGCCCGAGGATGCGATCCAACTGGTGCCTGTCGCCGACCGCGCCGCCGTCGGCGAAATGCTGAAGGGCCTGTCGGGCAACCTCGACGTCATCATCCCGCGCGGCGGCAAGAGCCTTGTCGAGCGCGTCCAGACCGAGGCGCGGGTGCCTGTCTTCGCCCATCTCGAAGGAATCTGCCATCTCTACATCGACAAATCGGCCAAGCTCGACATGGCGGTGGCGATCACCGTCAACGCCAAGATGCGCCGGACCGGCATTTGCGGCGCGGCAGAGACGCTCCTGATCGACCGTGCTGTCGCTGCGACCCATTTGGTGCCGGTGCTCGAAGCGCTGCGCAAAGCTGGCTGCGAAATCCACGCCGACGCGGATGTGCTTACGGCCTTTGCCGACGCCAGGCCCGCGACGGACGCCGACTGGGTGACCGAATATCTCGACGCCATCATCTCGGTGAAGCTTGTCGACGGGGTTGCCGGCGCCATCGAACATATCGAGATATTCTCCTCGCACCACACCGAGGCGATCGTTGCCGAGGACGTGAAGGCCGTCGAACGTTTCTTCAACGAGATCGATTCGGCGATCCTGCTGCACAATGCCTCGACCCAGTTCGCCGACGGCGGCGAGTTCGGCATGGGTGCTGAGATCGGCATCGCCACCGGCAAGATGCATGCGCGCGGACCGGTCGGCGTCGAGCAACTAACGTCTTTCAAATACCGCGTGCGCGGCAACGGCCAGCTTCGGCCGTGACGGAAAGCATCGGGTTGGTGTGACGGCTGAGGGGGCCTAAAGTTGCTGTTGCCTTCGGAGCCGCCAGTTTCCCAAAAGTACCTTCGCATGCCTCATGCCATGAAGGGCATGCAGGTCGGGCTGTTCGGCGGCTCGTTCAACCCGCCGCATGCCGGCCATGGCCTCGTCGCTGAAATTGCCATGCGCCGTCTGCAACTCGACCAGCTGTGGTGGATGGTCACCCCGGGCAATCCGCTGAAAAGCACACGCGAGCTGGCGCCGCTGGCCAGACGCATCGAACTGTCCGAGCAGATCGCGGAAAACCCGCACATCAAGGTCACCGCCTTCGAGGCAAGCTACAATGTGCGCTACACCGCCGACACGCTGGCGCTGATCAAGGCACGCAACCCGGGCGTCGATTTCGTCTGGATCATGGGCGCCGACAATCTGCGCGATTTCCATCGCTGGCAGCGCTGGCGGCAGATCGCGACGACCTTCCCGATCGCCGTCATCGACCGGCCGGGGGCGACGCTGTCATTCCTGTCGTCTGTGGTCGCCAAGACCTTCGACTATGCACGTGTCGACGAGGGCGACGCGCCGCTGCTGGCGCGGATGAAGGCCCCTGCCTGGACCTTCATCCACGGACCCCGTTCCCTGCTGTCGTCGACGGCGCTGAGGAACGGGACGGCCAAGGGCAAGTCCTAGCCGTCCGGACGGAAAACCGCGGTACAGTTTTCCTGGAATTGCGTCAGCCTTTGATCGGGATCCAGATCTCGTAGCCGCCATTGCCCGTCGCCGGGTCGAAGCTCTCCGGGTAGAGCTCGAAATTGGGACCGTCTGCGGCTTCATGCCCCGATGTCGGCAGCCACTTACTCCACACCGTGTGGGTCATGCGACGGATCATCGAAATGTGGTCGGTGGTGGCAAACACCGCATAGCGCTGCGGCGGGATGCGCAGACGGGTGTACTCCGAGGTCAGGTCGGCGAAATCCTTGACCTCGACGCCGGCGATGTACTCGAAACTGTCGTCGTCGAAATTGCAGCAGACGCCATAGCCGACATAGTTCTTCTGGCCGGGCACGCTGCCAAAATGCGGGCCGAAGCGCTGCCACAGCGACGGGATCGCCAGGCTCGTTTCGCTGGTGTAGCGCTGGCCGAAGCCGGCTATGAGCAGGGGGCCGCCATCGACGAAGCGCGACGGGGCGAGGTTTTCGACGAAGGTCTCGTCCATTTTGAGAAGCTCCAGGCATTGGGTCTGTGAAACGGAGCCATTGGCGCGCACCTCCTCGGGCGTCTGCCCAAAGCGATCGCGGAAGGCCCGGGTGAACGCCTCATGCGAGCCGTAACCGGCGTCGAGCGCGACCGCCAGAATGTCGGGCGCGCCCTTGGCCAGCGCCAGCGCGGCATCGATCAGGCGGCGGGCCCTGATATAGCCCGTGACCGATTGGCCGGTGGCGGCAGCGAAGGCGCGCGACATGTGAAAACGCGAGACCCCGCCAGCGGCGGCGATGTCATCGAGGCCGATGTCCTTGAGGTAGTGGCTCTCGATGTACCAGATGGCTTTCTGAACAGGGGTCATTGTTGTTTCCGGCATGAGGACGACCCCGATATGCCTGCTTGCGGGGAAGTCCATTTGATCGTGCTTGCTGCACAGCGCTTTTTTGCGCCGATGTCGATGGCAATAACGCCGGTCGGCCCGTCTTGATCCAGTCCAGACTATTGGCTGAACCTGCACGGCCGATGTCGCAAATGCAGCGGCGCCAATGTATCGCAGCCGCGAAACTGGCTGCATGGAACAACGGCACGGGATGATCAGCGAAGTCGAAGAGGGCGACCACACGCCGGCGATCGCCGTTGCCGGTGTGATCCTGGCGATGGCGCTGCTCGCCGTCGGCAACGGCCTGATGTTCGGCTACATCCCTGTCAGCCTGGGGGCCGCGGGCTATGGGCCGACCTGGGCGGGCACGATGCTGACCGGCCTGTCGGCGGGCGGCCTTGCCGGCTGCCTGCTCACCGGAGCGCTGGTGCGCCGTGTCGGCCATGCCCGTGCCTACATGGTGTTTTCCGCCCTGATCGTGCTGTCCAACGTTGCCGTCGCTGCGGGCACGTTCCCCTTCGTCTGGATCGCCGCTCGGGCGCTTTATGGATTTGCCATCTGCGGCTTGTTCATCGTCGCGCAGAGCTGGCTCAACGACGCCGTCGGCAACGACATACGCGGCCGGGTCATGGCGATCTTCTACGTCGCTTATGTCGTCGGCCTCGGTATCGGTTCGTTCCTGCTGCGCTTCGTCGACATCGCAACCGCGCAGGCGCCGTTGCTTTGCGTGGCCTCCGCCGCCATCTCGATCCTGCCCGTCGGGCTGACCCGGCTGCGGCAGCCGCCGCCACCGCTGGCGGCCTCAGTGGCGCTGGCGCGGGCGTGGCGGATCTCTCCCGTCGGCGTCGCCGGTATGCTTGCGGTTGGTGGTCTGTCGATGATGATCGCCGGCTTCGCGCCGATCCACGCCACGGCGAGCGGTTTCAGCCAGCAGGAGGTGGCGACCCTGTTGTTTGCCATGCCCCTCGGTACGCTCCTGTTCCAGATCCCGCTTGGCTGGATCTCCGATCGAACCGACCGGCGCTATGTGCTGGTGGCGGCGGGGCTCCTGGTGGTGATCGCCGGGATTGCGGCAAACCGTTTCGACGGCAGTGCCCTGCCGCTGATGGTCGCGATCTATGTCGTGTGGAGCGGCACCAGCGAATCGATCTACTCGCTGTCGAGCGCGCATGCCAGCGACCGCGCCCACAAGGACGACCTCGTGGCACTGTCGAGCAGCATGCTGTTTGCCTGGTCGCTGTCGGGCTTCATCGTTCCCGGCCTCGGCACCTTGCTGACGGCTGTCTACGGAACCCAGGCTTTCATGTATGTCGCCACTGCCATCGCGGCGTTGTTCACCGCTTTCGTGCTCTGGCGCCTGCGTATCAGTCCGGCGGTGCCGGAGGCCGATGCTGGCAGCTTTGCGCCGATGTCGGCCCAGCTGCCGCCGTCGACCGAGCCATAGGAACCCTGGCGCGAGGGCTGCCGGGAACGATCAACTTGTTGTCGCTGTCTTGAAACTGTAGCCTAACTCTGCCTATCTAAATGGTGTCGCCCGAGTTCAGGGTGATTTGGTTGTTCCTGTCGGAAAGGAAAGACACTGAGAACAGCACTTCGGAAGAAGGCGGAAGTCATGCCTTCGCCGGCCGGGATAGGCGAATTCGACGCCGTTGCCCGCGCCCTCAAGACAGTCCTTGACAGTCTGGAAGACTCCAAGGCCGAAAACATCGTCTCCATCGACATTCAGGGGAAATCGAGCCTCGGCGACTACATGGTCATCGCCTCGGGTCGATCGCACCGTCATGTCGCGGCGGTTGCCGATCATCTCCTCACAGCGCTGAAGGATGCCGGTCTCGGCGCCGCCCGCGTCGAGGGGCTGTCAGGTGCCGACTGGGTCCTCATCGATTCAGGCGATATCATCGTCCATGTCTTCCGGCCCGAAATCCGCGAGTTCTACAACATCGAAAAGATGTGGCAGGCGCCGGATCTCGAGGAAGAAACGGTTCATTGAGCCGCTAGACGCCAGGGATGAAAGTCTGGGTACATGCCGTGGGCCGGATGAAAGCCGGCCCCGAGAAGGAACTCGCCGACCGCTATCTCGATCGGTTCTCGAAAAGCGGCGGCCCGCTCGGCCTCGACTTTTCCGGAGTTACCGAGATCGCAGAAAGCCGTGCCCAGACCGTTGATGAGCGGCGGCGCGAAGAAGCCGACAGGCTGCGCGCCCAGATGGCGCCGGGAACCGCACTCATCCTGCTCGACGAACGCGGCAAGAATCTCTCCTCGCAGCAATTTGCCGACAAGATGTCGTCGCTGCGCGACGGCGGCCAGCGCGGCGTGATGATTGCCATTGGCGGTCCTGACGGCCACGACGAGGCGCTGCGCAACGAAGCCCAGATGCTGATTTCGTTCGGTGCCGCGACCTGGCCGCACCAGATGGTCCGCATCATGCTTGGCGAGCAACTCTATCGCGCGGCGACCATTCTTTCAGGGCATCCCTATCATCGCGCGTGAATGGGCTGACATGTCGGCAAGCGCCTTGTCAGTTAGCATTTCCGGGCAGGATCTGGCGAACCGTTCGGCAAATGGATCCGGCACCATGTATGCGCCTCTGTTTCGGGAATAGTAGACCACGTGCTCGTTTGGATTACCGCATAAGGTCTGCATATTGCAGCTGAAAACGCTGGTGCCGAAGTACAAAGGCGGCGTCGTCCTTTTCCGGCACGCCAAGGTTGCGAGCTTCTCTTGGGCTGCCCCGGTAAGGTCCTGACCAGACAAGTATTCGTAGAGCGAATATACGTCGCCTATGGCGCGGCTCTCGATGGTCAACGCATCCGTCGCTGCGATAAGTGCCGAGCAGATACATGCCAGTGAGAGGAACCTCTTTGGTCTTGTGATGTGGGTTCTCCGACAAGGCGTATCGCGTCCACTATACAAATTCGAACAGGAAAATAATGGCAGCGTCCGGAATTTGACAAAATGGCTGGGCAAAAGTCCGCCCGCGGTCGTGCCCGGTGAACATGGTTGATGGTTCGTTAACGATGCCGCCGCTAAGGTCGCAAGCATACAACCGGATCATCGCATGGCGCGGAATTCCCCAGTGAAGTCGTGGCTCCAACCATGCCGCGGCATCGTCGCCGCAGGCTGGATCGCGCTCGCCTGCGGAGCCGCATTGGCCCAGGTAGGCCCGCCCTTGCCGGACCCGGACCGTACGCGGTCCGAACTCGAGAACCTGTCGCGCGTCATCGAGGTTTCAGCCGAGCGGCGCGAAAAGCTGGCGGCCGAGATTGCCCAGGTGAAGAAGGATCACGCCTCGATCACCGCGGCGCTGATCCAGTCGGCAAAGACTGAGCGCAAGCTCGCCCAAGACATCGAAGATATCGCCGGCAAGGTCGAAGGGCTGAAAGAGCAGGAGGCGGGCATCCGCACCTCGCTCAACATACGCCGCGGCGTGCTGGCGGAGGTGCTTGGCGCGTTGCAGCGCATGGGCCTCAATCCGCCGCCGGCGATCCTGGTCAAGCCGGAAGACGCGCTGTCGTCGATCCGCAGCGCCATCCTTCTCGGCGCCGTGGTGCCCGAGCTGCGCTCCGAGACCGAGATTCTGATGGCCGACCTCAAGGAGCTGTCACGGGTTGTGGCCTCGATCGAGGCGGAACGTGACCGCCTGACAACCGCGATGACGGCGCAGGCCGGCGAAAAGGCGCGACTGGACCTGCTGCTCGAAGCCAAGAACCGGCTACGCTCGGAATCCGAGACAGCGCTTGCCGAAGAGACGAAAAATTCAGTCGAACTCGCAGCGCGAGCCGAAAGTCTCAAAGATTTGATCGCCTCGCTCGACAAGCAGGCGGCGAAGAAGGCCGCCGACGCAGAGGCCTCTCGAAAGGCTGCCGCGGAGGCAGCCAAGGCAGCAAACGAACCGGTCGTTCCGGTGGTGCCGGAAGCCAACCAACTTGTTGCTTCCGCTCCATTTTCCTTGCTCCAGGGGCAGGTGGCGCTACCGGTCGCCGGGCGTATCAAACGCCGCTTCGGCGCCGACGATGGCATCGGCGGCACCATGCTTGGGGACATGGTTGCGACACAATCGGGCGCCATCGTCACCGCTCCGGCGGATGGAAGCGTTCTTTATGCGGGGCCTTTCCGCTCCTATGGTCAACTCTTGATCCTCAACGCCGGCGACGGCTATCATGTCGTCTTGGCGGGGATGAGCAGAATCAGCGTCGCGCCGGGTCAGTCCGTACTAGCAGGCGAGCCGATCGGTGCGATGGGAGAGGCGAGGGTGGCGAGCACCTCAGCCTCGGACAATGCAAATGCGACGCCGGAACTCTATGTCGAGTTCCGCAAGGATGGAAAACCCGTCGATCCGACCCCGTGGTGGGCGGACCGTACCTCTGGAAGGACATGAAATGATGCGTAAACTGTCGCTTCTGCTTGCCGGGGCGCTGATGGGAGGCTCCGCGATGAGCCTGGTGTACGGTGCGCCCGGCTCGACAGCGAATGCGGCGGGTTCCGAAACCTACCGCCAGCTCGCCATCTTCGGCGACATCTTCGAACGCGTGCGCGGTCAGTATGTGACCCCGCCGGACGAAAAGTCGCTGATCGAGAACGCCATCAACGGCATGCTGACCTCGCTCGATCCGCATTCGTCATATCTCAACGCTGAAGCGGCCAAGGACATGCGTGTCCAGACCAAGGGCGAATTCGGCGGCCTCGGCATCGAGGTGACGATGGAGAACGAGCTGGTCAAGGTCATCACCCCGATCGACGACACGCCCGCCGCCAAGGCAGGCGTGCTGGCCGGCGATTACATTTCCAAGATCGATGGCGAGGAAGTTCGCGGCCTGACGCTGAACGACGCCGTCGAAAAGATGCGCGGCCTGATCAACACCCCGATCAAGCTGACGATCCTGCGCGAAGGCGCCGACAAGCCGATCGAGCTGTCGATCATGCGCGACGTCATCAAGGTCAAGGCGGTCAAGTTCCGCGTCGACAACGATGTCGGCTACCTGAAGGTCACCTCCTTCACCGAAAAGACCTTCGACGACCTGCAAAACGCGATCACCACGATCAAGAAGCAGGTCCCGGCGGACAAGTTGAAGGGTTATGTGCTCGACCTGCGCCTCAACCCTGGCGGCCTGCTCGACCAGGCGGTCAGCGTTTCCGACACCTTCCTCGACCGCGGCGAGATCGTTTCAACCCGCGGCCGCGATCCGAAGGACATCACCCGCTTCGACTCGCGTCCCGGCGACGACATCGACGGCAAGCCGCTGATCGTCCTGATCAATGGCGGTTCGGCGAGTGCTTCGGAAATCGTGGCTGGCGCGTTGCAGGATCTGCGCCGCGCCACCGTGGTGGGCACGCAGTCCTTCGGCAAGGGTTCGGTGCAGACCATCATCCCGCTGGCCGAAAACGGCGCGCTCAGGCTGACGACGGCGCTTTATTACACGCCGTCAGGCAAGTCGATCCAGGGCAAGGGTATCACGCCCGACATCAAGGTCGACCAGCCGCTGCCGGCAGACCTGCAGGGCCGCGACGTGACCCGTGGCGAGTCCGAACTCAAGGGCCATATCAAGGGGGCCGAGGAAAGCGACAAGGGTTCGGGCTCGGCAGCCTATGTGCCGCCGGAGCCGAAGGACGACCTGCAGCTCAATTACGCACTGGAGCTGTTGCGTGGACAGAAGACCGATCCGGCCTTCCCGCCCAACCCCGACAAGGCCGTGATGAACCAGCAGTAAGGGGCGACCGGCGAAGCGCTGGCCTGCTTTACGTGACAATGCCATGCTGCCGGGACCGCAAGGTTCCGGCAGTTTGATTCGGGGGAGGCTGGCTTCGGCCACAGGGCACGGCGTGGTGCAGATCGAAAAGGAAATCGACCGTCCGCTTGGACAGGCGCCGCGCCGTCCGACTGGCAAGCGCTCTGCCTGGCTGCGCAAGGGGCCGCTGCTTGCCGGCCTGTGCGTCCTGGCATTGGTGGCGGCGTCGGCGTCGATCGCCTTTCGCCAGAAGCCTTATCGCACGCCTGAAGTCGTTGCGGTGGTTACGCCCGAGGTGGTTGCCGCGGCGCCCGCACAACCCGTGGCCAAACCGAAGCCGGCACAGACGCCAAGCGGCGGCCCGCAGATCATCCGCGTCAACCCGCCAGAGAGCGAGGGTGGTGCCGTCGTCGTCCGCGATCCCTCTGCCGTCGGGCTGAATGTGCGCGTCGCCCATTTGCCGGAGAAGGCACTGATCGAGGCCAGCCCCTCCGGGCCGTTGCCGATCCGCGCCGCCGACGGGCGCCGTCCGTTCGACGTCTATGCCCGGGCCTGGTCCGGTGCGCGTGGCGCGCGGGTGGCGATCGTGATCGGCGGGCTCGGACTGTCGCAGACCGGAACCCAGACGGCGATCGGCAAGCTGCCGCCGGAGATCACGCTCGGTTTCGCGCCGCAGGGCAACAGCCTTGGCCGATGGATGCAGGCGGCGCGGCGCGAGGGCCACGAGATCGTCATGCAGGTGCCGCTCGAGCCGTTCGATTTTCCCAACGTCAATCCCGGTCGCAACACGCTGACCGTCGAGGCCGGTGCCGACGAGATCCTCAAGAACCTGCGCTGGACGCTGTCGCGGACGACAAACTACACCGCCGTGATGAACTACATGGGGGCGCGCTTCTCGACGAACCCCGAGGCGATGGGCGTGATGATGGCCGAGCTCGGCAAGCGTGGTATCGGTTATGTCGACGACGGCACATCGGCACGAAGCCTCGCACCTGAGACAGCGTTGAAGAACGGCGTGCCGTTTGCTGCTGGTGATGCCATCATCGACGGCGTTCAGGATCGCGGCGCGATCCTCGACAAGCTCGACGAGCTGGAGCGGACGGCGCGCGCAAAGGGCTTTGCCATCGGCACCGGCAATGCATTCGACGTCACCGTCGACGCCGTGGCCTCGTGGGCAAGCGAGGCACGCAAGCGCGGCATCGAGATCGTGCCGATCTCGGCTGTCGCGAGCGACCCCGAACGAGGATAGGACTTGATGTCGAAGACCCTGAAAGCGCCCGCAGATCTGCCCTACCGTCCTTGCGTCGGCATCATGGTGCTGAATGCGAGGGGGATGGTCTGGGCCGGCCACCGCATCGCCGAGCCGGACAGCGAACTGTCTGATACCGACCAGTTGTGGCAGATGCCGCAAGGCGGCATCGACAAGGGTGAAGATCCGTATCCGGCCGCACTCCGCGAGCTTTATGAAGAGACCGGCATGCGCAGCGTCAGCCTGCTTGCAGAGGCGCCCGACTGGATCAACTACGACCTGCCGCCGCATCTGCTCGGCATCGCCCTCAAGGGCAAATATCGCGGCCAGACGCAGAAATGGTTCGCCTTCCGCTTCGAGGGCGAGGAAAGCGAGATCGCCATCAACCCGCCGCCGGGCGGCCATTCGGCCGAATTCGACCGCTGGGCGTGGAAGCCGATGTTCGAGCTGCCGGAACTGATCGTGCCGTTCAAGCGCAAGGTCTATGACGAGGTCGTGGCGGCGTTCAGGCACCTGGCCGGATAATACTTGGCCGGATAGCATCTGGCCGGCCGCCCTTGACAAGCAGGGCGGGGTCGGCGACCCTCCGGCCATGTGCACTTACGCTCATATTGGCAGCTTTGCCTTGTTCCGGGTCTGCCCCATCGCGGGATCCTAGCCCCGGCTCGGTCGCTATGCGACGTCCGAGCCTGCGGGGCACTTTTCAATGCATGAAATCATGAGCACCGGGCCGCTGGGCGGAACGGTCTGAACATTTGGGCACGTCCGCTTTTGCGCGGACGGACCGGTCGTGAGCGTTTCCGCCACGGCCGGACGAGAATCCGTGGAGTATCCATTGCGCCAGAACATCAAGCAGCGCCGCGAACATGAGATCGTGGTGAGCGAAAACGATCATGCCAG
Organism: Aminobacter ciceronei; assembly: GCF_014138625.1. Taxonomy (GTDB): domain Bacteria; phylum Pseudomonadota; class Alphaproteobacteria; order Rhizobiales; family Rhizobiaceae; genus Aminobacter; species Aminobacter ciceronei. Next base: position 125,285 of record NZ_JACJHY010000012.1, on the reverse strand, counting down.
GCTGACCGGCCTCGCCGAATCCAGCCTCGAACGTCTACCTGGAATCGCCGAGGAACTGCTCGCCGAAATGGAGCGCGCCAAGATCAAGCCGCTCAGCCGCATCCCGGCCAATGTCGTGCGCATGGGCTCGACCGTGACGTTCCGCGGCGGCGACGGCGAGGTCAAGACGGTGACGCTGGTCTATCCCGGCAAGGCCGACATCGCCGAAGGCAAGGTCTCGATCCTGACGCCGGTGGGTGCAGCGCTGATCGGTCTTCGCGAAGGTCAGTCAGTTGCCTGGACATCGCGCGACGGGCGCCGTCTCGAACTGGAGATCGTGACCGTCGAAGCACCCCGTGCGGACGCCAACTGACGGCGCGCTCCTGCCAGCCCACTCCTGAAATCCCGCCTGCGCGTCCACCTTGACGCCTTGGCGCTGCATGCCGGGCAACAACCCGGTGCTTGCGGAGACAAGCCATGTCCAAATGTCAGCTGACGACCAAGGATTTTGCCATCGTCAAGACGATGCTCGACCGCCTCGCCTGGTCGGGCGGTCCGCTGGTGGCGCTGTTGCGCCGGAAGCTCGCTTCGGCCCAGGTCGTGTTTTCGAATGAGGCCGACGCCGACGTGGTGACGCTGAACAGCCGCGTCACCTTCAGCGTCGATGGTGGCGCGCCGCATACCCGGATCGTGGCGCATGGGCCGATGGACGGCATGGTCGGGCAGATCATCCCGATCACCGTGCCGCGCGGGCTTGCCCTGCTCGGCCTGCGCAAGGGCCAGTCGATATCGATCGACTGCGGCCGCGGTGCAACCGAGACCATCTGCGTCGACGAGATTCACTACCAGCCCGAGGCGGCGCGGCCGGGCATCGCGACGCCGGACCTTCGTCCCGACCCATCTGAACGCCGCTTTCCAGTGCTGGTGTTCAGCGCCGATGAGCCGCAAGCTCTTGGCGTGCCGGGAAAAATCCGGCACATCTCGACAAATGGCGATGATCCGGGCCCGTCTGCGGCCTGACCGGCGCCGTCTGCCGCGCTTCGGAGAGTGCTCGAAGCAGCCGCAAATCGGGAATATGCACGCTCCGAAATCGACCTGATATGTCGGAGCCTGTATCTGGGGGCGCAATGAAGGTCATAGTCGTCGGCGGCGGCGTCATCGGGGTGACGACTGCCTACTATCTTGCCGAGGCCGGCCACGAGGTGGTCGTCTACGACCGCCAGAAGGGGCCGGCGCAAGAAGCCAGCTATGCCAATTCGGGCGAGATTGCCTCCGGCTGTGCCTCGCCTCTGGCAGCACCTGGCTTGCCGCTCAAGGCGCTGAAATGGCTCGCCATGAAGGATGACTCCTTTTCCTTCCGGCCGAAATTCGACCCCAAGATGTGGATGTGGCTGGCCCGGGTGCTGCGCAATTGCACGGCCGAGCGCTACCAGGCGAACAAGTCGCTGATGGTGCCGCTCGCCGAATACAGCCGCGACATGTTGCGGGTGCTGCGCGAAGGCACCGGCATCGCCTATGACGAGCTCAGTCATGGCACGCTGCAACTGTTTCGCACCCAGGAACAACTCGACGGCATCGCTGCGGATGTCGCCGTGCTCGACAGGCTCGAGGTGCCGTACGAAATTCTCGATGCGGCGGGATGCGTTGAAGTGGAGCCCGGTCTTGTTCGCTCGCGCCACAGCTTATCTGGCGGCCTGCGCCTGCCTGACGACGAGACCGGTGACTGCAGCTTGTTCACCGAGCGCCTGGTCGAGTTGTGCGCCGCGCGCGGTGTGGTGTTCAAGTTCGGGCAGAAGGTCTTTTCGATCGATGCCTGGGCCGGGAAAGTTCAGCGCGTCACGGTCAACGGCCATGAGGACGCCGACGCGTTCGTTCTGGCGGCGGGCAGCTATTCCGAACGCTTCATGCGTAAGCTGCACCAGCGCCTGCCGCTCTATCCGCTGAAGGGCTATTCGCTGACGGTGCCGATCGCCGACGTCGATGCAGCGCCTGCCTCGAGTGTTATCGATGTTGCCGGCACGGTCGCCGTCACACGGCTTGGCGACCGCATCCGCATCGGCGGCACCGTGGAGATTTCGGGCTTCGATCTGACCCTGCACGAGCAGCGTCGGGTGCCGCTCGAGCGTGCGCTAAGCGAGCTGTTTCCGGATGCCGGCGATCTGCGCGAAGGGCGCTTTTGGTGCGGCTTGCGTTCGATGACGCCTGACGGTCCGCCGGTTCTGGGACGGACCAAGCTGCCGAACCTCTACATCAACGCGGGCCACGGCATGCTAGGCTGGACCATGGCCTGCGGTTCGGCGAAAATCCTTGCCGACATGATCTCCGGCCGCGAGCCGGAGATCGATATCAGCGGCCTTGGCCCTGAGCGCTTTTGGGCCTGACGTCAGGCCACCTTCTTCAGCGAGCGCGGCGCCTCCGCCGATTGGTACATCGAGATGACGTGGCCGTCGGGATCGGTGAATTCGGATGACCATCCGCCCGGCGCGTGGCTCACCGGGGTGACGATGGTCACGCCATTGTCGGCCAGCGTCGACACGATGTCATCGATGCCGCCGTCGGCGATCTCGAAGACGATGATCGGTGAGTTGCCGGGCCGGGACTCCATCGCAAAGAAGATCAGGTCGACGCCATTGGCGGTATTGGCGAGCAGCCAGTCGCCGGCGGTGTCGGCGTCGCCTTCCATGCGCTGGAGCTCGAGACCCATGACATCGCGATAGAAGGCTTCGGTCTTGTCGATGTTCGAGACGTAGTAGCAGATGTTACCCAGTTTGCTTTTGCCGAACATATGGTCACTCCGTGAGGTCGGTTGCACGCCTGTTGAGTTGCCGTGCCGCCGGGTTTTGTGAGGTGCCGACGACAAAAAGGTGCCCGTCGGGGTCGTGGCTGGCGAGCAGGGCGCCCGGTTGCCTGGCCAAAGCGAGCAGGGAACGCCTGATGCTGCCGAAGGCAAGAGTGCCGGTCAGGCCCGGAATTTCCCCAAAGGAGCCACCGCCATAGGCCAACCAGCGCCGCCGGATTTCTGCGATGCGCTGCCGCAAGGCCGGATCGGCGAGGTGCTGCAGCCAGGCGATTTCCTGCCGCGTATGGCCTGTCAGCGCCAGCAGCGTCGTCGTGCGCAAGCCAGGGGGCAAGGTCGCGACGAACCTGACCGGCAAGGCTTCTTGGGGCTTTGGCTCGCAGCTGATGGCTGCGAAAGGTTGTTCTCGTTTTCTGCGCCGAACTGCCGAACGCGCGTCGAAGGCGGCGCGGCGTCGCAATGCGCCTTCAAGCCAGCGCCGGTTCTCGACATTCGACAGGTCGGTGCGCCCCGCCTCGACCGCCGCGACCAGAACCGTCTGCAACAGATCTTCGGCCTCATCGGCGCGCCTCGTGGCGCGCCGGGCCTTGCGCAGCAATTCTGCGTAGGGACGGGGCAGCAAATCGGTTTCCTCGGTTGGAGTACCGACGTTAGCGGATGTGTGAGCTTGTCGGAAGGCTGTTCAGATGAACAGCGCCCGCTCGCGTTCCACAGCTTTGGTGATGAAGCCCGCCACCGTCTGGATGCGGCGCAATGGCCGGACGGACTCGTGATAGACAAGCCAGTAGGCGCGGCGGATTGGCGGGATCGCCGTTACCGGCACGATGTCGGCAATCCTGCGGGCAATGAAGGTGTGCAGTATGCCGATGCCAGCGCCTGAGCGCACCGCCTCGACCTGCCCGAGCGCGGACGAAATCGAGAAGGCGGACTCCCATGACGGGCTGAACTCGGCGGCGTAGTCGAGCGATGAGCTGACCACGAGGTCGGGTACGTAGCCGATCAGGCGGTGGGCCGAAAGCTCGGGACGCGAGGTGGGGAGGCCGCATTGTTCGACATAGGCGCGGGAAGCAAACAGGCCGAGCGAATAGTCGACAAGCTTTGCCGCCACCAGTCGGCCTTCGCTCGGCCGCTCGGTGGTGATGGCGATATCTGCCTCGCGCCGCGACAGTGAAAATGTCCTTGGGACCGGAACGAGCTGGATGCGCAGGTCGGCGTGCTGGGCGGTCAGCGTGCCCAGGCGTTGCGCCAGGAAGGCAACGCCGAATCCGTCAGGCGCGCCGATGCGCACCGTGCCCGACACTTCGTCGCCTTCGCCCGAAATTTCGGCGCGGGCAGTCAGCATGTCGGCTTCCATGCGCTCGGCGACTTCGAGGAAGCGCTCGCCGGCGGGCGTCAGTTCGCTGCCGGTGGTCAGCCGGCGGAAGAGTTTTGTCTTCAGCGCCTCTTCGAGGGCTGCCACGCGCCGAGATACGGTTGCGTGGTTGAGCTCGAGCCGCCGTGCCGCACCGAGGATCTGGCCGGTGCGCGCGACGGCGAGGAAGATGCGGACGTCATCCCAGTTCATCGGTGGTTCCGACCTCAGGCGAAGGGCTACGATCCGTGCACCCTACTATGCATGAAATCGCATTCAAGCTCCCGTCGTACTTTATTTTCTGCACAACGGTTGCGTTCACCCTCGCGTTGCAAAGGCGCGCGTTAAGCGGGACAATGAGCCATCAACAAAGAATTGGGAGAGAAGCAATGGTCGATTACGGTCATTTCATCGGCGGCAAGCATGTCGCCGGCACCAGCGGGCGCAAGCAGGACGTGCTGCAGCCGATGGACGGTTCGGTACGCGCCACGGTGGCACTTGCCTCGGCGCAGGAACTGCGCGCCGCCGTCGAGAATGCCAAGGCAGCACAGCCTGCCTGGGCGGCCACCAATCCGCAGCGCCGCGTCCGCGTGCTGATGAAGTTCCTGGAGCTGGTGCACAAGGAATACGACTCGCTGGCCGAGCTTCTGGCGCGCGAGCATGGCAAGACCATTGCCGACGCCAAGGGTGACATCCAGCGCGGCCTTGAAGTTGTCGAAGTGTGCATTGGCGCTCCACACATGATGAAGGGCGAGTTCACCGACGGCGCCGGCCCCGGCATCGACGTCTACTCGATGCGCCAGGCGCTCGGCGTCGTCGCCGGCATCACTCCGTTCAACTTCCCGGCGATGATCCCGCTGTGGAAGATCGCGCCGGCGATTGCTTGCGGCAACGCCTTCATCCTGAAGCCGTCAGAGCGCGACCCGGGCGTGCCGTTGCGCATCGCCGAACTGTTCCTCGAAGCCGGCCTTCCGGCAGGCATCCTCAACGTCGTCAACGGCGACAAGACGGTTGTCGACGCGATCCTCGACGATCCCGACATCAAGGCCGTCGGCTTCGTCGGCTCGACGCCGATCGCCCAGTACATCTACAGCCGGGGCTGCGCCAACGGCAAGCGCGTGCAGTGCTTCGGCGGCGCCAAGAATCACATGATCATCATGCCCGACGCCGACATGGACCAGACCGTCGACGCGCTGATCGGGGCCGGCTACGGCTCGGCCGGCGAGCGCTGCATGGCGATCTCGGTGGCCGTTCCCGTCGGCCACGACACCGCCGAACGGCTGATGGAAAAGCTGGTCCCGCGCGTCGAGAGCCTGAAGGTCGGCCCGTCGACCGACTCGTCCGCCGACTTCGGCCCGGTCGTCACGCGTGAGGCGCTGGAGCGCATCAAGGGTTACGTCGACATCGGCGTCAAGGAAGGCGCCAAGCTCGTCGTCGACGGCCGCGGCTTCAAGATGCAGGGCTACGAGAACGGCTTCTATATGGGCGGCTGTCTGTTCGACCATGTGACCGCCGATATGCGCATCTATAAGGAAGAGATCTTCGGCCCGGTTCTCTCGGTGGTGCGCGCGCCGACCTACGAGAACGCCATCAAGCTGGCCAACGACCACGAGATGGGCAACGGCGTGGCGATCTTCACCCGCGACGGCGACGCCGCCCGCGATTTCGCTTCGCGCGTCCAGGTCGGCATGGTCGGTATCAACGTGCCGATCCCGGTTCCGATCGCCTACTACACCTTCGGCGGCTGGAAGGCTTCGTCCTTCGGTGACCTCAACCAGCACGGTCCGGATGCGTTCCGCTTCTACACCAAGACCAAGACGGTGACCTCGCGCTGGCCGTCGGGCGTCAAGGACGGTGCGGAGTTCGTCATTCCGACGATGAACTAAGCCCAACGGCGTGGAGTTCATCATCCCGACGATGAACTGACCGTTTCTAGCGGGAAAATGAACGGGCGCCCATTGGGCGCCCGTTTTACGTTCCGTCCTCTTCTTCCGGTCCCGGCTGGTACTCCAGCAGGTCGCCCGGCTGGCACTCGAGCTCGGCGCAGATGCGGGCGAGCGTCGAAAACCTGACACCGCGCACCTTGCCGGACTTCAGCAGCGACAGGTTCTGCTCAGTGATGCCGATCTTGGCGGCGAGTTCCTTGGAACGCATCTTGCGGCGCGCCAGCATGACGTCGAGATTGACGATGACCGGCATGTCAGACGAACCGCTTGTTGTCGTCGTCGACCTCGGCGGCCACCGCAAGGAGGTGGCCAAAGACGATCAGTATGCCCGACAGGATCAGGGCCAGCAGTTCGTGCGTGCCGAAGCTGATCGCCAGGAACCGCTGGCCGGCCGGCATGTCGAGGCTGACGATGAGCGAGACCAGCGGCGGGGCCAACGCCATGGCGATCGCGTTGGTCAGAAAAGCCACGCCTGACAGGCGCATCAGGCGCGCGCTTTCTGCGCCGACGATGTCATGCAGGCCGATCTCGCGGAACGCCGCCCGCAGCGTCTGCAGCGCCCATCCGAGCAATCCGGCCTGTGCGAGAAATGCCGCTGCCAGCAACAGCATCGTCGAGGTCGAGAACTGCGGCGGCTTGGGAAGTGCCAGCCTTTCGATCACGAACGTGCCGATCCAGGTCGGGTCGGACCAGGCCAGTACCAGCCCGTAGAGGACGAACAGGCCGAGAATGGCCATCAGCACGAGGATGAGCTTTTCCATGCGCCGGCTCAGCAAACGGGCACGCTCGCGGGCAGTCTCCATTCCGGCCTCTCAAATTCTGTTTGCAAAAATTATCGTAAAACAATAAGTCAGTGCTGTCAAACAACCATATGGAGGCATTATGTCGGTGCGTGGACGTTCGATTGCAGGGCTGGCCTCGCTGTTGACGCTGTCTGCCTGCGCTTCGCTCAATCCGATGGCGCTGACCAGGCTCGCAGCCCTTGATCCTCTAGAGATCGCGCCGGAGCAGATGAGCGTCGCAGCCGTCATGCCTGTTCCGCTCAAGCTGCGCACCGGCGATGTCGTGCTACATTTCGCGATGGAGGCGCCGGCACCTTATGGACCGGTCAACGAGGCCTTGCCGCTCGAAATCGTATCAGGCGACAATGCGCCGGGCGTGTCGGCCAGCCCTTCCTTCGAAAGGATCCAGGTCGCTCGCGTCGCGCAGGCGGACCTGGCCCGGCTCGCCGCCGCGCAGGCCAAGGCGCGCGCTTTCAAGGCGACCGGCCGGAAGGACGGCAAGGGCAGCATATCCGTGACGATCAAGGGTGGATGCCGCGACGGTGCCATCAACCCCGGCGCGCTCGCGGCAGAGATTTTCATGCGCAGCCAGGCGGACGAACTGTACTTCCTGGTGTCGTCGGTAAACCTGAGAAAACTGCTGACGGACGACGCTATCGCAAAGCTGCCATTGTGTGATCCCCGACAGGGCTGACGTGCCGCCGCTTGTTGCGGCGGTGTGCAGCAATATGCCCCGGGTGCGAGGGCCTGCACGGAATGACGGAAGGCCCAATGCTTCCGGGGCTTCCACTGGCCCTTCGTGTTAAGATGGGTCGTTACCTTCCCGCACAGATGCGGCGGCAAGGAGGTGTCGAATGGCGCTCGCGCCCGCATTCCACACAAGCGGGCTGGCGGCCGTCGGCTTGGCGCTGATGCTGCCGGCCACCCCGGCAGTTGCAGAGCTGTTCTGCAGCGACCATGACGCGATCGTGGCCGGCCTGACGGACAGTTTTCACGAGCGGCGCCTTGGTTACGGCGTCGCCAGCGACGCGGCCATCGTCGAAATCTACATCTCCGCCGATGGCACCTGGACCGTGCTGTTGTCGGATGTCAGAGGCCGCAGCTGTGTGCTCGCCGCCGGCGACGGCTGGGAGAGCGCCGCTGATGAAGTCAGGGAAGCCGAACCGAGACATTGATCGATCATGCGGCCTTACCGCGTCGCTGCCGCCTCGGCATGGGCGCGCAGCATCGCCATCAGCCGCTCGGCTTCCTGCGCTGCACTTTCCTCGTCGTGCTCAAGGATCGAGCGGATCAGCGCGACGTGGTGTTCTGCGGACGCGGCGAGGCCGGTGTCACGCTGATAGCGGAACCAGAAACGCCGGCTGTGGGTCTGCAGGGGTGCTGCGAGGCGGGCGGCGAAATCGTTGTCGGCGGCAAGGGCGAGCGCCTCGTCGAGCGCCTTGTCGGCCGCGAGGAAGCCGAGCACGTCGGCTGCGATCACTGCTTTCTGCATCGCAAGGGCTGCGGCATGGAACTGGTTGGCGGCATCGCGGGTGACGAAGCGCGCCGCCGAGCGAGCAAGCACGACCTCGATGCCGCGGCGCGCGTCGAGCACGCGCAGCCAGTCGCCGGGGTGCAGCGGCGCAATCGCCAGGCCGGCGCGCGGCCTGATCTCGACCAGTCCTTCCCAGGCCAGGCGCTGGATCGCCTCGCGCACCGGCGTGCGGCCAAGGCCAAGCCTGTCGATCAGAGAACCTTCGGTGGCAATGGTCCCAGGGGCGAGTTCGAGGGTGACGATGAGCCGTTCGAGCTCGTGGTAGGCCCGTGTCGCAGCCGGTTCCAGTTTCTCAGCTTGCATGACCGAATCTCTTGAAAGCGCAATGATATATTTTTGATATATCAGATGCGATTGCCGATTGACAATGTTGGTCGCCTCGTCATACATCACTGATATATCAGATGGAGAGAGCGCCATGTGGGCCGGAGTCATCCCAGCAGTCACCACCAAATTCACGGCGGACGATCGCCTCGATCATGCCGAAATGGAGCGCTGCTTCGCGCTGCAGATGGAGGCCGGATGTGACGGCCTGATCGTCGCCGGCTCGCTCGGCGAGGGCCCGATGCTCTCGCATGACGAAAAGATCGAGGTGCTGAAGACCGCCCAGAAGGTCGCCGCCGGCAAGCCGGTGCTGCTGACGGTCAACGAGGCCGGCACCCGCGAGGCGGCGGCCATCGCCAAGCGCGCCTCTAGGGAAGGCGCGTCCGGCCTGATGGTGGTGCCGAGCCCGATCTACCACACCAACCCGGAAGAGACGGTGGCGGCCCTTCGCGCCGTGGCCGAGGCCGGCGACCTGCCGGTCATGATCTACTCCAACCGCCTCGCCTACCGCGTCGACGTCACCGTCGACCAGATGGAGGAACTGGCGTCCGACACGCGCTTCGTCGCGGTCAAGGAATCGTCCGACGACATCCGCCGCTCGACCGAGATCATCAACCGCCTGGGCAACCGCTACGACCTGTTCACCGGCGTCGACAACCTCGCCTTCGAGGCTCTTTCGGTCGGCGCCATCGGTTGGGTTGCAGGCCTCGTCGTCGCCTTCCCGCGCGAGACCGTCGCCATCTACCAGCTGATGAAGCAGGGCCGGCGCGAAGAGGCGCTCGCCATCTACCGCTGGTTCCGCCCGCTGCTCGACCTCGACGTCTCGACCTATCTGGTCCAGAACATCAAGCTTGCCGAGGTGCTGGCGATCGGCTCCCACGATCGTGTGCGCATGCCGCGCAAGCCATTGTCGGGCGAGCGCCGCAACGCGGTCGAGAAGATCATCAAGGACGCCCTGGAAGTCCGCCCCAAGCTGCCTTCGTTCTGATCTGGTAAGGGCAGGGCTCGGAGGGGAGCAAGGCATGAGTGCAGCGGTCGACGAGATCGACATTGCCATCATCGGCGCCGGCATCGTCGGCATCGTGGCGGCTGCCTATCTCGCCGAGGCCGGGCGCAAGGTGACGGTCTTTGACCGCACCGGCGTCTGCGAGGAAACCAGCTCCGGCAATGCCGGGGCGTTTGCGTTCTCCGATGTCCTGCCGCTTGCGCACAAGGGCATGATGCGCAACGTACCGAAATGGCTGGCCGACCCGCTTGGCCCGCTGACCATTCCACCTGCCTACCTGCCCAAGCTTGCGCCATGGCTCTTCCGCTTCTGGCGTGCCGGGGCGCCCGCCAACTATGAGGCGAGCCTTGCCGCGCAGGCCGGGCTGATGAAGCTCGCCGAGCAGGAGTGGGCGTCGCTGATGGCGCGCTCGGGTACCGGCTCGATGCTGCGCGAGGACGGTTCGCTTGAACTCTACGAGCGTGAGGCGGAGTTCAAGGCGGCATTGCCGAGCTGGGCGGCGCGTGACCGCTTCGGCATCGCCTACCGGCATCTCGAAAAGCACGAACTCGCAAACTATCAGCCCGGGCTGGCCGACCGCTTCACGCGTGGCACCTTCGTGCCCGGCTGGAAGACGGTGTCCGACCCGAAGGATCTCGGCAAGGCGATCTGGCGTCATGCCGAGGTCAGCGGCGCTTCCTTCGTCAAGGGCGATGTCGGGCTTGTCCGGCCGGCTGGTGACCGCATCCTGATCCAGCTCAAGCAAGGCCGCACGCTGTTCGCCCGCCAGGTGCTGATCGCTGCCGGAGCCTGGTCGCATCTGCTCGCCCGTCAGCTCGGCGACGTCATCCCGCTCGAAACCGAGCGCGGCTACAACACGACGCTCCCCACCGGTGCTTTCGACGTCAAGCGACAGCTGATCTTCTCCGGCCATGGCTTCGTCATCACGCCGCTTGCCACCGGCCTGCGCGTCGGCGGCGCTGTCGAGCTGGGCGGCATCTCGCGGGCGCCGAACTATGCGCGGTCGAAGGCGATGCTGGAGAAGGCGCGCAAGTTCCTACCGGGTCTCGATACTTCGGGCGGGCGCGAATGGATGGGCTTCCGCCCGTCGCTGCCCGATTCGCTGCCGGTCATTGGCGGCTCGCGCAGCCAAGCCGGCGTCCACTACGCTTTCGGCCATGGTCACCTTGGCCTCACCCAGGCGGCGGCCACCGGCCGGCTGGTGCGCGAGCGCATGCTGGGTCAAAAGTCGGCGATCGATCTCACCCCCTTTTCCGCCCAACGTTTCTGACGCAAGGTATCATCATGGCGCGCCACTCCTTTTTCTGTATCGACGGCCACACCTGCGGCAATCCGGTGCGGCTGGTGGCGGGCGGTGGCCCCCGCCTCGAAGGCGCGACGATGATGGAACGTCGGGCGCATTTCCTTGCCGAATACGACTGGATCCGCACCGGGCTGATGTTCGAGCCGCGCGGCCATGACGTGATGTCGGGCTCGATCCTCTATCCGCCGACGCGCGAGGATTGCGATGTCGCCATCCTGTTCATCGAGACGTCGGGCTGCCTGCCGATGTGCGGCCACGGCACGATCGGCACGGTGACGATGGCGATCGAGCACGGGCTGATCAAGCCGAAGACGCCGGGCACGCTGCGCCTCGACACGCCGGCCGGCCTCGTGATTGCCGAGTACAGGCAGGTCGGCGATTATGTCGAGGAAGTGCGCATCACCAACGTGCCGTCCTTCCTTTATGCCGAAGGGCTTTCGGTCGAATGCCCTGTACTCGGCGAGATCAGGGTCGACGTCGCTTATGGCGGAAATTTCTACGCCATCGTCGAGCCGCAGGAAAACTACCGCGACATGGCCGACTACACCGCCGGCGATTTCATCGCCTGGAGCCCTGTCGTGCGGCAGCGGCTGAACGAAAAATACCAGTTTGTGCATCCTGAAAATCCCGGCATCGACCGGCTGTCGCACATGCTGTGGACGGGTGCGCCGAAGCATGCCGAAGCGCATGCCCGCAACGCGGTCTTCTATGGCGACAAGGCGATCGACCGCTCGCCTTGCGGCACCGGCACCTCGGCGCGCATGGCGCAGCTTCACGGCAAGGACAAGCTCAGGGCGGGTGACGATTTCGTGCACGAATCGATCATCGGTTCGCTGTTCAAGGGGCGGGTCGAGCGCGAGGTCGAAGTGGCCGGCAAGAAGGCGATCATTCCCTCGATCGGGGGGTGGGCGCGGATGACCGGATTGAACACCATCTTCATCGACGATCGCGATCCGTTCGCGCATGGGTTCATAGTCAAATAGTCGTATGGCAGGGAGCTGGAGCAGCCAATATGTCTAGACATTCATAGGAAAGAGACCATCGGCAAGACGCAAGAACCTGTTGCTGTTACGTATCTTGGCGCTACATTCTTCGATAATGGCGCGCAAAATCACCGGAAACGGCAAAGACATTGCGTTGAGCCAATGATAGGTTTCGCGATAGTCCAGGGCCTGGACAACAAAAAACAGAGGCGGCGGAAAACGCTGTCCGGCAAGCCGCAACGGGTTGAAGAATCACGTTGCAATCCAGGCTCGAAACTTTAGGACTAGGGGAAATATCAAAAGGAATGCGTGCATCGCGCGACATTCCAGGGGAGCCGCATCCATATGCAATATTTCGTCCAGCAGCTGGTCAATGGGCTGACGCTGGGGTCCATCTATGGCCTGATCGCGATCGGCTATACGATGGTCTACGGCATCATCGGCATGATCAATTTCGCCCATGGCGACATCTTCATGCTCGGGGCGTTTACAGCCCTGATCGTGTTCCTGATCCTGGGCGCCATGTTCTATTCGGTGCCGGTCGTCATCGCCCTGCTGATCATGATGGTCGTGGCGATGCTCCTGACCAGCCTCTACAACTGGACGATCGAAAAGGTGGCCTATCGGCCGCTGCGCGGATCGTTCCGCCTAGCGCCGCTGATCACCGCCATCGGCATGTCGATCGCGCTGTCCAATTTCGTTCAGGTCACCCAGGGTCCGCGCAACAAGCCGATCCCGCCAATGGTCAGCCAGGTCTACGATATCGGCGGCATCTCGATTTCGCTGAAGCAGATCATCATCGTCGTGGTCACCGCCCTGCTGCTCGCTTTGTTCTGGTACCTCGTCAACAAGACCTCGCTCGGCCGCGCCCAGCGTGCCTGCGAGCAGGACCGCAAGATGGCAGCTTTGCTCGGCATCGACGTCGACCGCACCATCTCCATCACCTTCATCATGGGTGCAGCCCTTGCCGCCGTCGCCGGTACCCTGTTCCTCATGTATTACGGTGTCGTTGCCTTCTCCGACGGTTTCGTGCCCGGGGTCAAAGCCTTCACGGCGGCGGTGCTTGGCGGCATCGGCTCGTTGCCGGGAGCTGTCATTGGCGGCCTGATGATCGGCTTCATCGAAAGCATGTGGTCGGCCTACTTCTCGATCGACTACAAGGACGTTGCAGCGTTCTCGATCCTCGCCATCGTGCTCATCTTCCTGCCCTCCGGCATCCTTGGCCGGCCCGAAGTCGAGAAGGTCTGACAACATGGCCAATATCGCCCAAGCTTCACGCGAAGAGACCGCCAGCCCATTGCAGCACGGCCTTCGCGAGGCCTTCTATGCGGGTATCATCGCGTTTGGCCTTTTCTTCCTCTTCATCGGCCTCAAGACCGACCAGAACATCAGCAACGAACTGGTCCTCGTTCCGCGCTGGGGCCTGCTTACCATCGTCGTCGGTCTGGTCATGCTCGGCCGCTTCCTCTACGTCGCCTATGCGCAGCCATTCATGGCGCGACAGAAGATCGTCGATGTCGCCAGCGGGCTGCTGCCAGACAGCGTGGCGACGCGGTTCTTCCGCTTGCCCTACTTCATTGGGGCGCTGGTCGTCGCGGCGGTGCTTCTGTTGTTCGCCGGCTCGCTTGACGGGATTTTCGGTTCCGGCCTGGCTGGTTACCTGCGCTTCTTCCGCGCGCTGGCGATCATCTATGCGCTGGCCTCGGTGCTGTTCTACTTCCGCGCCTTCATCCATAACCACTTTTCGGCCCTCGGCGTCGGCGTCCTGATCGCCTATCCAATCGTTGTCGTCCTGATCCTGGCGCTCTTGACGGGTTCGATGGCTGGCGGCTTCCAGGGTTCGCTCAAGTGGGTCGACAATTTCGGCATCCAGATCCTGATCTACGTCATGCTGGCCTGGGGCCTGAACATCGTCGTCGGTCTCGCCGGGCTGCTCGATCTCGGCTACGTCGCTTTCTACGCCGTCGGCGCCTATGCCTACGCGCTTTTGGCAACGCAGCTCGGCTGGTCGTTCTGGATCCTGCTGCCGGTGGCCGGCATCATGGCCGCCTTCTGGGGCGTCATCCTCGGCTTCCCGGTTCTGCGGCTTCGAGGCGACTATCTGGCGATCGTCACGCTCGCCTTTGGTGAGATCATCCGCCTCGTGCTGATCAACTGGCGCGAAGTCACCAACGGTGCTGCCGGCATCTCCGGCATCCCGAAGGTCAGCTTCTTCGGGCTGATGTCGTTCAACGTCTCCGATCCCAACTACATCGCCAAGGTGCTCGGCATCGCCCAGTCCGGCGCCTACTACAAGATCTTCCTCTACTACCTCATCCTTGGCCTGGCGCTGCTGACTGCCTTCGTCACCATACGCCTGCGCCGCATGCCGGTCGGCCGCGCCTGGGAAGCGCTGCGCGAGGACGAGATCGCCTGCCGTTCGCTCGGCATCAACACCACCACCACTAAGCTCACCGCCTTTGCGACAGGCGCCATGTTCGGCGGTTTCGCCGGCTCGTTCTTCGCCGCGCGCCAGGGCTTCGTGTCGCCTGAATCCTTCGTCTTCCTGGAATCGGCGATCATCCTGGCTATCGTGGTGCTCGGCGGCATGGGGTCGCTGGTCGGCATCGCGGTCGCGGCCGCGGTGATGATCGGCGGCACCGAGATCCTGCGCGAGATGGAGTTCCTCAAGCACGTTTTCGGGCCGGACTTCACGCCTGAGCTTTACCGCATGCTGCTGTTTGGCATGGCGATGGTCATCGTGATGCTGTGGAAGCCGCGAGGTTTCGTCGGCAGCCGCGAACCCACGGCCTTCCTGCATGAACGAAAAGCTGTCTCCAGTTCCTTCACCAAGGAAGGACACGGCTGATGAACGCGAGCGCATCCATGAGCAAGCCGATCCTGCAGGTCGAGCATCTGTCGATGAAATTCGGTGGCCTTGTCGCCATCGGCGACCTGTCCTTTGAGGCCAAGCGCGGGGAAATCACCGCGCTGATCGGCCCGAACGGTGCCGGCAAGACCACGGTCTTCAACTGCATTACGGGCTTCTACAAGCCGACCGAAGGCATGATCCGGTTCAACGGCCGCGAAGGCGGGGAATTCCTGCTCGAGCGCATGCCGGACTTCCAGATCACGGCCAAGGCCAAGGTCGCGCGTACCTTCCAGAACATCCGGCTGTTTTCGGGCATGACGCTGCTCGAGAATCTTCTGGTTGCCCAGCACAACAAGCTGATGAAGGCCTCCGGATTTACCGTCATGGGCCTGGTCGGCCTTGGCGGCTACCGCAGGGCGTCGGCTGAATCAGTCGAGCTTGCCAAGCATTGGCTCGAAAAGGCCGAACTGCTCGACCGTGCCGACGATCCGGCGGGCGACCTTCCCTATGGCGCACAACGCCGCCTCGAGATTGCGCGCGCCATGTGTACCGGACCAGAGCTGCTTTGCCTCGACGAACCGGCGGCCGGCCTCAACCCTAAAGAGTCGCTGGCACTCAATACGCTGCTCAACGACATCAAGGACAACACCGGCACGTCGATCCTGCTCATCGAGCACGACATGTCGGTGGTCATGCAGATTTCCGACCACGTCGTGGTGCTGGAATACGGCCGCAAGATTTCCGATGGCGACCCGATGTCGGTCAGGACGGATCCGAAGGTCATTGCCGCCTATCTCGGCGTCGACGACGAAGAGGTATCCAACGTTCTGGTCGAGGTTGGCGACGAGCAGGTCATCGAAGAGCTCGAAGGCATGCCGGATCCGGCCCATGGACCTGGTTCGTCTTCGTCGATGATGGCCGGACCGGTGAGCGACACCATTGGCCACAGCGATGATCATGGCGAAGTCGTCTCGGTCTCCAAGGGCGCATCGAAAGCCAGTCAGGTTGAAGTGCAGGCTGCAAGGGCAGCCGCCGCGTCTGCAAGCCAGATGGCTCCCGCCGGAAAGGCGACGAAGGCCAAGCCTGCGGCTGCACCAGCCGCGGGGTTGATGTCTGCGCCGGTCAAGCCTGCGCCCAAGGCGGCAGCCGGCAAGGCATCCGCTGCTGTTGCTGCCAAGTTAGCGGCAAAGGCTGAGACGAAGCCTGCGGCCAGGGCAAGCAGGCCTGCGGTCGTGAAAGAGGCGGTCAAGCCCGCGGCCAAGGCAGCGCCGGCACCTGCAAAGCAAGTCGCCAGGGGGGATGCGCCGAAGGCTGCTGCCAAGACAACGACCAAGGCCCCGGCGAAGGCTGCTCCGGCAGCCAAGCCAGCCGCTGTATCGGCCAAGCCGGTTGCCAAAGCCACGAACGCTGCGAAGTCGACCAGCACGGCCACGCCGCCGGCGAAACCGGCTGCCAGGGCGACACCAGCCGCGAATCCTGCTACCAAGACAGCAAAGGTCGTAAAGTCTGCAGTCACGGCCACGCCGGCACCAAAGGGCAGCGCCAAGCCTGCCCCGGCTGCCAAGCCAGCGGTCGCCAAAGCCGAAACGAAGACGCCAGCAAAACCGTCATCAACGGCTGCGACAAAGGCGCCCGCCAAGCCGGCTGCGAAGGCTGCGGCCAAGCCGGCTGCCAAACCTGCGGCGTCAACGCCCAAACCGACTGCCGCCAAGCCGGCGGCGTCCAAACCTGCCGCCGCGAAGCCCTCAGCTCCGAAGACCATCTCCAACGTACTTGCCGCTCCGCGTGGCGGCGTTGCCGACCGGCTCATCGCGATCAAGGGCATCGGGCCGGTCAACGAAAAGAAGCTCAACGAGCACGGTATCTTCCATTTCGACCAGGTGGCGGCGTGGAAGAAGTCGGACATCGCGGCGGCCGAGGCCTATCTCGCCTTTGACGGCCGCATCGAACGGGAAGACTGGGTGGGGCAGGCCAAGGCGCTGGCGCGTGAAGCGGCCAAGCCGGCGAAAGCCAAGCGCGGAGGTGGCAAGTGACGGCTAAGACCTTGCTCGACATCAAAGGTGTCGAGACCTACTACGGCAACATCCGCGCCCTCAGCGGCGTCGACGTCGCTGTCAATGAAGGCGAGATCGTCGCGCTGATCGGCGCCAACGGCGCTGGCAAGTCAACGCTGATGATGACCATCTTCGGTACGCCAAGGGCGCGCCGCGGCACCATCACCTTCGCCGGAACCGACATCACCGACATGCCGACGCACGAGATCGCGAGGTTGCGCATCGCGCAATCGCCCGAGGGCCGGCGCATCTTCCCGCGCATGACGGTGATGGAAAATCTTCAGATGGGCGCAAGCCTCGACAACCTCAAATACTATGATGAGGACGTCGAGAAGGTGTTCACGCTGTTTCCACGTCTCAAGGAGCGCATCGGCCAGCGCGGCGGCACGCTTTCCGGCGGAGAGCAGCAGATGCTGTCGATCGGCCGCGCGCTGATGGCTCGACCCAAGCTGCTGCTGCTCGACGAGCCTTCGCTCGGTCTGGCGCCGCTGATCGTGAAGCAGATCTTCGACGCCATCCGCGAGCTCAACCGCACCCAAGGGCTGACCGTGTTCCTTGTCGAGCAGAACGCCTTCGGCGCGCTCAAGCTGGCGACGCGCGGCTACGTCATGGTCAACGGCGTCGTCACGATGAGCGGCACCGGCAAGGATCTGCTCGCCGATCCCGAGGTTCGCGCAGCCTATCTCGAAGGCGGCCGTCACTAGGAGACACCATCATGCACGGCATTCTCTACGAGGAAGCCTCGATCTGGCAGTTCCTGTTCGTCAGCTGCCTGCTGGGTGGATGGGCGGCCTGGATGACCGGACGCGCCTGTGCCCAGACCTGGCGCAGCTACGCGCTGCTCGTGTTGTACATTCTGGGGCTTGGGCTCGGCGTACGCTTCATCCACCACGCGCTGTTCGAGGGCACCATGTTCTCGCTGCAGTACTATATCGTCGACACCGTCATATTGCTGGTTTTTGCAACGCTTGGTTACAAATACACCCGCACCAATCAGATGGTGAAGCAATATCACTGGCTCTATGAAAAGGCCTCGCCGCTTTCTTGGCGCGCCAAGTCTTGAGGGGGTTCTAACGCGCCGATTCGCCAATGAATCGGCGTGACAACTGCCGGAAAATCGGCAAACTCACCTTTCTGCGATATGGGTGGGCATCGCATGAAAGAACATCCACGCCCACTCAACTAATGGGAGTGTTTCAATGAAAAAGTCACTTTTGTCGGCTGTTGCACTGACCGCGCTTGTGGCGTTCAGCGGCAGCGCATGGGCCGATATCATTGTTGGCGTCGCTGGCCCGATCACCGGCCCGAACGCAGCCTTCGGAGCGCAGCTCCAGAAGGGCGCCGAGCAGGCGGTTGCCGACATCAACGCCGCGGGCGGCATCAACGGCGAGCAGATCAAGCTGGTTGTCGGCGACGACGTTTCCGATCCGAAGCAGGGCATCTCGGTCGCCAACAAGTTCGTCGCTGACGGCGTCAAGTTCGTGGTCGGTCACTTCAACTCGGGCGTCTCGATTCCGGCTTCGGAAGTCTACGCCGAGAACGGCATCCTCGAAATCACCCCGGCTGCGACCAACCCGCAGTTCACCGAGCGCGGCCTGTGGAACACCTTCCGCACCTGCGGCCGTGACGACCAGCAGGGCGCCATCGCCGGTGCATATCTGGCTGAGAAGTTCAAGGACGCCAAGATCGCGGTGATCCACGACAAGACGCCTTACGGCCAGGGTCTGGCTGACGAAACCAAGAAGGCGATGAACGCTGCCGGCCTGACCGAGGTCATGTACGAAGGCGTCAACATCGGCGACAAGGATTTCTCGGCACTCATCGGCAAGATGAAGGAAGCCGGCGTCACCATCATCTATTGGGGCGGCCTACACACCGAAGCCGGCCTGATCATCCGCCAGACGGCTGACCAGGGCCTCAAGGCGAAGCTGGTTTCGGGCGATGGCATCGTCTCGAACGAACTCGCCTCGATCGCTGGCGACGCTGTTGCCGGTACCCTCAACACCTTCGGTCCCGATCCGACGCTGAACCCGACGAACAACGCGCTGGTCGAAAAGTTCCGTGCCGCCGGCTTCAACCCCGAGGCTTACACCCTCTACTCCTACGCAGCGATGCAGGTCATCGCCGAAGCTGCCAAGAAGGCCGGTTCGGTCGATCCGCAGGAAGTGGCGAAGGCAATGAAGGCGAACACCTTCCCGACCGTGCTTGGCGACATGGGCTTCGACGAGAAGGGCGACCCGAAGCTGCCCGGCTACATCATGTATGAATGGGTGAAGGGCGACGACGGCAAGTACACCTACAAGCCGCAGAAGTAATTTCAGCAGGGTCTGCTGATGTGAGATGCCCGGCGCGAAAGCGTCGGGCATTTTTTTGTGCCGTGGAAAAATGCCGGTCTGACCCAACGGAAATTAAATCGATTTAGCAATGTGTGTTTTCGGTTGCACCGCAGCATTTTCCCGCTAATCATTCGCCGCCTCTTAAATATCCGGTTCCCTGGAGCGTATTCGTGCCGATCAGCAAGATCCTCGTCGCCAACCGATCCGAAATCGCCATCCGCGTCTTCCGCGCGGCCAATGAGCTGGGGCTCAAAACCGTGGCGATCTGGGCCGAAGAGGACAAATATTCGCTGCATCGCTTCAAGGCCGACGAAAGCTACCAGGTCGGCCGTGGTCCCCATCTCACCAAGGACATGGGACCGATCGAAAGCTACCTGTCGATCGAGGAGATCATCCGCGTCGCCAGGCTGTCGGGTGCCGATGCCATCCATCCCGGCTATGGTCTGTTGTCGGAGAGCCCCGAGTTCGCTGACGCCTGTGCTGCCAATGGCATCACCTTCATCGGGCCGAAGCCCGAGACCATGCGCCGGCTTGGCAACAAGGTGGCGGCGCGCAACCTTGCCATTGAAGTCGGTGTGCCGGTGATCCCGGCGACCGACCCTCTGCCCGACGACATGGACGAGGTGAAGAGGCTCGCCGCCGAGGTTGGCTATCCCGTCATGCTCAAGGCCTCATGGGGTGGCGGCGGTCGTGGCATGCGCGCCATCCGCAGCGAGGCCGACCTTATCCGCGAGGTGACCGAAGGCAAGCGCGAGGCCAAGGCGGCGTTCGGCAAGGACGAGGTCTATCTTGAAAAGCTGATCGAACGCGCTCGCCACGTCGAGGTGCAGGTGCTGGGTGACACCCATGGCAACGCCGTGCACCTGTTCGAGCGCGACTGCTCGATCCAGCGCCGCAACCAGAAGGTCGTCGAGCGCGCACCAGCACCTTACCTCAGCGAGGAGCTGCGCCAGGAGCTGTGCGGTTATGCCCTCAAGCTCGCCCGCGACACCGCCTATATCGGCGCGGGCACTGTCGAGTTCCTGCAGGATGCCGACACCGGCAAGTTCTACTTCATCGAGGTCAACCCGCGCATCCAGGTTGAACATACCGTCACCGAGCAGGTGACCGGCATCGACATCGTCAAGGCACAGATCCACATCCTCGACGGCTTCGCCATAGGCACGCCGGAATCGGGCGTGCCCGTCCAGGCAGACATCCGCCTCAACGGCCATGCCTTGCAGTGCCGCATCACGACCGAGGACCCGGAGCAGAACTTTATTCCCGACTATGGCCGCATCACCGCCTATCGCGGCGCCACCGGTTTCGGCATCCGCCTCGACGGCGGCACGGCCTATTCAGGCGCGGTCATCACCCGTTTCTACGATCCGCTGCTGGAAAAGGTCACCGCCTGGGCGCCGAACCCGGTCGAGGCGATCGCGCGCATGCATCGGGCGCTGCGCGAGTTCCGCATTCGCGGCGTGGCGACCAACCTGACCTTCCTCGAAGCGATCATCACGCACCCGTCGTTCCGCGATAATTCCTACACCACCAGGTTCATCGACTCGACGCCCGAGCTGTTCGCGCAGGTCAAGCGCCAGGACCGCGCCACCAAGCTGCTCAACTACCTCGCCGACGTCACCGTCAACGGCCACCCGGAGACGCGTGGCCGCGCCGCGCCCAATCCAGAGGCCGCAGCACCCGTCGTGCCGTGGTTCACTGGCCCGATCCCCGACGGCACCAGGCAGATGCTCGACCAGCTTGGCCCGGAGAAGTTCGCGGCCTGGATGCGGGCGCAGAAGCAGGTACTGATCACCGACACGACGATGCGTGACGGCCACCAGTCGCTTCTGGCGACGCGGGTGCGCACCCATGACATCGCCAAGATTGCCGGTACCTATGCGCGCGCGCTGCCGCAGCTGCTGTCGCTCGAATGCTGGGGCGGTGCCACCTTCGACGTCGCCATGCGCTTCCTGACCGAAGACCCGTGGGAGCGGCTATCGAAAGTCCGTCAGGCGGCGCCCAACATCCTGCTGCAGATGCTGCTGCGCGGCGCCAACGGCGTCGGCTACACCAACTATCCCGACAACGTCGTCCAGCATTTCGTTCGCCAGGCTGCATCAGGTGGCGTCGACCTGTTCCGCGTCTTCGACTGCCTCAACTGGGTCGAGAACATGCGCGTGTCGATGGATGCGGTCGGTGCCGAGGGCAAGCTCTGCGAAGCGGCGATCTGCTACACCGGTGACATCCTCGACCCGAACAGGGCGAAGTACGACCTGAAGTATTATGTCGGCCTCGCCAAGGAGCTGGAAGCGGCCGGCGCGCACATCATCGCCGTCAAGGACATGGCGGGCCTGCTCAAGCCGGCTGCGGCGCGCGTGCTGTTCAAGGCGCTGCGTGAGGCCACCGACCTGCCGATCCATTTCCACACCCACGACACGTCGGGCCTGTCGGCGGCAACCGTGCTGGCGGCGGTCGAAAGCGGCGTCGATGCCATCGACGCGGCCATGGATGCCTTCTCAGGCAACACCTCGCAGCCGTGCCTGGGCTCGATCGTCGAGGCACTGCGTGGTTCGGATCGCGACCCGGGCCTGGCGCCCGAATGGATCCGCCGCATCTCGTTCTACTGGGAAGCCGTGCGCAACCAGTATGCCGCCTTCGAGAGCGACCTGAAGGGACCCGCTTCGGAGGTCTATCTGCATGAGATGCCGGGTGGCCAGTTCACCAACCTGAAGGAACAGGCCCGCTCGCTCGGCCTCGAGACCCGCTGGCACGAGGTGGCGCAGGCTTATCACGACGTCAACCTGATGTTCGGCGACATCGTCAAGGTGACGCCGTCGTCCAAGGTCGTCGGCGACATGGCACTGATGATGGTCAGCCAGGAGCTGACCGTCGCCGACGTCGAGAACCCGGCCAAGGACATTGCCTTCCCGGACTCGGTGGTGTCGATGCTGCGCGGCGATCTCGGCCAGTCGCCGGGCGGCTGGCCGGCGGCACTGCAGAAAAAGGTGCTGAAGGGCGAGACACCGATCACCACGCGCCCCGGTTCGCTGCTCAAGCCGGCCGATCTCAAGGCCAACCGCAAGGAAATCGAGAGCAAGCTCGGGCGCAAGCTGTCCGAGGACGAGTTTGCCTCCTGGCTGATGTACCCGAAGGTGTTCACCGACTTCGTCGGCGCCCAGGACACCTACGGTCCGGTCAGCGTGCTGCCGACGCCGGTCTATTTCTACGGCATGAAGCCGGAGGACGAGGTTTTCGTCGATATCGAAAAGGGCAAGACGCTGGTCATCCGTTGCCTCGCTGTCGGCGACGTCGACGAGAAGGGCATGGTGACGGTGTTCTTCGAACTCAACGGCCAGCCGCGCCGCGTCAAGGTGCCGGACCGTGCCCATGGCGCATCCGCCTCCAAGGCACGGCGCAAGGCCGAGGCGGGCAACGACGCCCATGTCGGTGCGCCGATGCCGGGTGTCGTCTCGACGCTCGCCGTCTCAGCCGGCCAGCCGATCAAGGCCGGCGACGTGCTGCTGTCGATCGAAGCCATGAAGATGGAAACGGCACTGCATGCCGAACGCGACGGCACCATCGCCGAGGTGCTGGTGCGTGCCGGCGACCAGATCGACGCCAAGGACCTTTTGGTCGTCTACGGCTGATCTCGCTCAGGGTCGGGGGCTCAGAACAGCCCCTGACCTGCCTTTGCTTCTTCCGCCACGGTGCGGCGGATCAGGTTTTTATACATGTAGCCGCGCTGGCCTTTGTAGACGACCGTGCACCAGTTGCAGTCGACCTCGGCCTCGATCTCGGCATTGGCCGGAACGACGACGATCACCTTGGCCTCGTCGGCAGGTCCGTCACGCAAATTGGCGTATTTCACCACCTTTGCCGGGCGCAACTCCGGCAGCGGACCGGTCGTCGCCTGGGCAACATTACCGGTCTCGCCGTCTATCATGCCGGTCTGCTGCTCGAGCATCGCCACCTCCGTTTCCGTCTCCGCCACCTGGACGTCGATCGAGCCGCGCAATCCTTCCGTTGGAATGACCGTGGTCGGCGCTGGATCGGGCGCCTGGTCGGCGGCCGTGGTCAATGGCGTTGTGGCCGTCTCGCCTCGCTCGTCCGGGCCGGCAGCTGCCGTCGCCTGGGGCTTTTCGAAATGGCTGGTTGCGGGTGCCGAGGCCAGGGCTGACAGGAGCGGGGCCTGTGTTGGCGCTGGCACTGCCGGAACCGGAGCGGCTGCTGTCTGACCGGTGGCCGATGCGATCGGCTTGGCTGTCTCGGCGGGGATTTCCGTGCCGGGGTTCTTGGTTTCGAGGCGCGGGGGCAGGACGGCTGCGGTTTCTATCGGGTCCGGCTTGTCGCTGCCGGTGAGCCCGAATGCGACGATGGCGATCGCCAGCGTCGCAGCTGCGCCAAGCAAGCCGATTTCGAGCTTCGACAGATGCAGCCGGGGCAGACGGGCGGCGAGGCCGCTTGATATCCCGGCAAGCCGGAAGGCGGGGGTATTCATGGTACAAGACTCCACACTGGTACAGCCCGGCGACATGCCGAAGCCGACCCCCAACCCGATTTGGCATGCAATGTATCGAAACGATTGCGAACGTGGAGTGTGTTGCCCGTCCCGCCGCAGTTTCCAAGCTTCCTTGCTAGCCCAGCTATTCGACGGAATTCGGGCAATCGTTAACCTTTGTTACCGTCCTGGCCCAATGCTTGCCATGGAAGCTGACTTGACTGGCTTCTAAATCGATTTAAAAATCAGCAGTCGCCTTGAAATGCGGTGGCGACACCGGGACCTGTCGAGCTTGGCGGTCACTTTTTGAATCCGACGATCACGGCAGGTTGAAATCGATTTCAGCTGCCAGGCAGCTATGTTAGGAGTCGCGCTCGATGAGCATCAAAGACGCCACCCCGACACCCGCCAACGCTTCGGCCCGATGGGCTGTCGCAGCAGCATTTTTCATGAACGGCTTCATGACCGGAAGCTGGGCGCCGCAGATTCCGTTGCTGGTCACCCGGCTCGGCATCAGCGAGTTCGTGCTCGGCCTGTTGATCCTTGGTTTCGGCATCGGCGCGCTGACGGCGATGCCGTTCTCCGGTTACCTGATGACCAAGCGCGGCTCACGCCCTGTTGTCATCGGCTTCGCCTGGATTCTGGTCTTTGCACTGCTGATGGTAGCCTTGGCGCCCAATGTCTGGCTGACTGCGGTGACGATGTACATCTTCGGCGCCACGGCGGGCGCCATGGATGTCGCCATGAACGCCAATGCCGTTGCGGTGGAAAAGCGGCTGTCGCGCGCTATCATGTCGTCGTCGCACGGCTTCTGGAGCCTTGGCGGCTTCGTCGGCGGCGGGCTTGGCGGCATCATCATCCAGCAGTTCGGGCATCTGCCGCATGCCTTGTTCGTCACGCTCGTTGCAGCGGCCATGACCGCCTTTGCCCTGCGCTATCTGATCGAGGACAAGCCGGTGGCGCATGAGCATCGGCATTTCCGTATGCCGCGCCTGGCGGCCATTTATCTCGTCGGTGTCATGGCGCTGTTTTCGATGATCCCGGAAGGTGCGGTGCTCGACTGGGCGGCGCTCTACCTCAAGCAGGAACTTGGCGCCGACATCGCTACCGCCGGTTTCGCCTTTGCCGCCTTCTCCGGCATCATGGCACTGATGCGGTTCCTGGGTGATGGTGTCCGCAACCGCTTCGGTGCGGTCAACACCCTGCGCGTCTCGGCACTGGTCGCCGCTGCCGGCATGCTGGCTGCAGGCCTTGCGCCCAATCCCTGGATCGCCATCGCCGCCTTCGCCATGTGCGGGCTGGGCGTCGCCAACATGGTGCCGATCGCCTTCTCCGCCGCCGGAAACCAGCCCGGCGTGGTGCCGAACATCGGCATGAGCGTGGTCACCACGATGGGTTATTCAGGCATACTGGTGGCGCCGTCGGCGATCGGCTTCGTCGCCGGCCATACGGGCTTTGCGCCTGTTTTCGTCACCTTGTCCGGCCTGCAGGTCGTGGTATCCGTCATGGCCGGGCTCGCCCGCCATGCCGACTTCAGGGCAATGACTCAAGCGGCGCCGGCGGAATAACGCTTCAGCTCTACATGCAGGAAGTCGACGACGCGACGGATACGTACGCTTGCGCGCACGTCGCGATGCATGGCGAGCCAGACCGGCAGTACAGGCAGCGGCAGGTCAGGCAGGACGACCTCCAGCCCCGACTCGCGGTGGATCAGCGGCAACTGGCCGATACCCACGCCGTTGCCGGCCCGCACGGCCTCCCAGAGCACGATGTGGTTGTCGGAGCGGAAGCGGAAGGCATGCCGCGTCATCCCGGGGTAAAAGCGTTCGAGGCCGCGGATCATCTCGTCGCTGCGGTCGAACCCGATCAGGTCATGCTGCTGCAGATCCTCCGGATGCCCCAGCCGGCCGCGGCGGTTGAGATAGGTTGTAGCAGCGCACATCCGTAGCACGATGTCGGTGACCTTGCGGGCCACCAGCTCGTTCTGGGCCGGCTGCACCATGCGGATCGCGATGTCGGCGTCGCGGCGCAGAAGATTCTCGACTTGGTTGGACGCGACGACCTCGACCTCGATGCCCGGCTCTTCCATTCCGAGACGTGCCAGCATCACAGGCAGGACATGGGTGGCAACCATCTCGCTCGCCGCGATCCGGACCGTGCCTTCGATCGCTTCCACCGCGCCCAAAGCGAGTCGCGCGAATGATGTTGCCTGTTCGCTGACGGCACGGCCCCGCTCGAACAGCAGGCTACCGGCCTCGGTCAGCACATAACCCTGGCGGCCGCGCCGAAACAGCGTGACGTCGAGTACGTGCTCGAGCTCGGCGATATGGCGACCCAGGGTCGGCTGGCTGGAGCCCAGTTTGCGCGCCGCGGCCGACAGGCTGCCGGTTTCGGCAACCGCGACGAAGCTTCGGATGAGGTTCCAGTCGAGCTCAGGCATCTATACAAAAACGAATATCAGGTTGCCATTTCCAGTCAATTTATTTCCCGAAATGAATGAACGACATTGCGGTCACACAACAGGAGTGACCGACATGACCAAGATCGCAATATTGGGTGGCCGCGGCCGGCTTGGCCGCGCCGTCGCCAAGGCCTTTCTCGACGCGGGATACCAGGTGAGGGCCATCACCCGCGACGGGACGCTGCCGGCTGAGCTTGCTGGCGCCGAAGCGTTCGCCGCCGACGCGCTCGACCGGCAGTCGCTTGTCGCTGCCACACGTGGCATGGACATCGTCTTCAACGGCCTGAGTCCCGTCTACACCGACTGGAGCTCGGTGCTGCCGATGGCCGAAAACGTCATGGCTGCCTGCCACGCCAATGGCGCGCTGCACATGGTTGCCGGTACCGTCTACAACTTCGGCTCGCCGATGCCTGCCGTCATATCAGAGGACACGCCGCAGCGACCGACGACCGACAAGGGCCGCATCCGCGCAGAGCAAGAAGAGCTGTACCGGAACGAGGCCGATGCCGGCCGGGTTCGGACTGTGTTGCTCAGGGCCGGCGACTTCTTTGGCGGCAAGGGCACGGGCTCCTGGTTCGACCTGATCATCGCCTCCAAGCTGGCCAAGGGCGTCTACACCGCGCCTGGCCCCGTGGATCTCGTTCATGCCTGGGCCTATCTGCCCGATCTCGCCAGAACGTTTGTGGCGCTGGCCGACAGGCGAGAGTCTCTCGGCGCCTATGAAAGCTTCAATCTCCCGGGCCACTCCCTGACCGACCTGGAGATCAAGGCGGCAATGGGGCGTGTGACAGGCCGCAAGCTCAAGCTCGCCAGCATGCCGTGGTGGGTGCTGCGCGCCGGTAGCCCGTTCGTGCCGATGTGGAAGGCGATCGTATCGATGTCCTATCTGCGCTTCGAACCGCATCGCCTCGTCTCGATGCGGCTGGGAGCCGCCATCGGCGAGATCCCGCACACGCCGCTGGACGAGGCGGTGAAGGGCGCGCTCGACGATCTTGACTTGCTCCCTTCCAGACTCAAGTCGGCCGCCTGAAGCCTTTCAGCTTCCAGCCGTGACTGTGCATGAGATAGTTGCGTTGGATGAGCGCGTTGACCGGTATCGCCTTGTTGCTCGCAGCTTGCAACGGCGCCGGCCGTGGCCGACACGATCTCCGCCCAGTCGGCCGTGCTTGAAAGCCTGATCGAGAAGGTGGACGACGCCGCCCAGACTGCCGCCGACATCGAGAGGCTCGTCTAGCGGGAGAAGGCCTGGGCTTTGAAGGCCATGGATGTGGGCGGGGCCGCCAACCCCTACAGAAAGTACGGCGTCTGCCTTGAGGCGTCGTCCGACTTCAATGCTTATGTCACCGATGTCCAGCATGCGTTGCGGACCGGGGCGTCCCGGCCCGGCACGATTACCGCAAGGGGCTGGCGACCTGCGCAGGCTTGCTCCAGTCGCCTTAGCCGGCTGGTCCGCTGACGGTCAGATCCGCCCCATCAGCATCAACACCAAGAGCACCACGAGCAGGATGCCGACGATGCCCGATGGGCCATATCCCCATCCGCGCGAGTGCGGCCAGGCCGGCACCGCGCCGAGCAGGATCAGGATCAGGATGATGATGAGCAGGGTTGAAATCGTCATTGTTCATGCCTCGGATTCTTGGGGTTCATCGAGGCAGCAACGCAAAAGGCCGCCCGGTTGTTCCTGGGCGGCCTTTCATGGGGTCTTGCTTGGTCAGTCTATTCCGCTGCCTTGGGGAAGGCGACAGCAGGTTCGTCGGGGCCAGGCGCCGGGGTGGCGCTAGCCTCGACCTTGTCCTTCCGGTGGAGAAGCTTGCTGAACCAGCCACGCTGGCCGGGCTTGCGTTTCTCGCGGGTGAACACCATCAGCATCGCCGGCGTCACCACCAGTGTCAGCACGGTGGCGAACGACAGGCCGAAGACGATCGCCGAGGAGAGCGCGATCCACCACTGCGTCGACGGGGCGTTGATCGTCGTCTCGTGGTGGAAGATCTCCAGGCCGAGGCCGAAGGCGATCGGCATGACGCCAAGGATGGCCGACAGTGCGGTCAGTACCACGGGCCGCGCGCGTTCGCGGCAGGTCTGCAGCACCGCGTCGAGCTTGTTCCAACCTTCATCGCGCAGCCGATCATAGGTGTCGATCAGCACGATGTTGTTGTTCACCACCACGCCGGCCAGTGCGATGAAGCCGATGCCCGACATGACGATGACGAAGGTCTGACCGGTCAGCAACATGCCGAGCAGCGCACCGATCACCGCCATGACGACGCAGGACAACACCAAGAGCACGCTGGTGAACTTGTTGAACTGCGCCAGAAGCACGATGAAGATCAGGAAGATCGCGGCGCCGAACGCATTGCTGAGGAAGGCAGCTGCCTCCGCGCTGTCTTCGTTCGACCCGGCGAGCTTCCAGTCGACGCCCGGCTTGGCAATCTCACCAACGGCCTTGGCGACCGCAGCCTGAACTTCGGCGACCTGGAAGCCGCCTGCCACATTGGCCTGGATGGTGATGGTGCGCTTGCTGTCGATACGTTTCAGGACGCCAGCGGTCCGCTCCGGCTTGCGTGAGACGAAGTTGGAGATAGGCACAGACCCTTGTGCCGTTTCGATGCGCAACTCGTCGAGCGCCGACAGCGTGCGTCGGTCCTCCGGCAGACGCAGCCTGATGTCGACGGCGTCGTCCGTGCCCGCGGGCCGGTAGTCGGTCAGTTTCAGGCCCGTGGTCACGAGCTGAACCACCGTTCCGACAGAGGTCGGGCTGATGCCGAACTGCGCGGCCTTGGAGCGATCGACCTCAAGCGCCCAGTCGACCCCGGGGGGCGGCAGGCCATCGGAAAGGTCGATGACGCCGGGAACCTTGGCCACGGTCGCGGCCACCAGCTTGGCATAGTCGTTGAGCCCGGTCGGGTCCGTCGCCGAAAGCTGCACCTGGATGGCCTTGCCGGTCGGCGGGCCGGCGTCCGGAACGCGCACCTCGACATCGACGCCCGGAATGCCGGACATCGCGACACGCAGGTCTTCGAGGATCTTGTGCGCGGATTCGCGCTCGCGCCAGTCGATGAACTCATAGTTGATGACACCGATGACGTCTTCCGGAACGTCCTCGCCGCCGCGTGTCTTGCCGACCTTGGTCAGTACCGACTTGATGCCGGGCCAGCCGATGATGCGCTGTTCGGCGATGCGTGTTGCGGCGTCCATTTCCTCAAGCGAGAGGTTGCCGCGGGCGTGGACGTAAAGCAGGCCGTAGTCCGGCTCGACCGAGGGGAAGAACTCCACGCCATTGCCGAACTTGACGTAGGAATAGAGGCCGCCGCCCAGCAGCATCAGCGTCAGGACGATGGCGGTGATCGGGAAGGCCACGGCCTTCTTGACGATCGCCATGTAGAGGCCGTCGCGGTTTTCTTCCTCGCCATGAAGCGGCGCCTTGCCGATGATTGCGCCGATCGCCGGGGCAAAAATCAACGCATAGGCCATCGAGGCGGCGAGCGTGACGATCAACGTGATCGGCAGGTACTTCATGAAGTCGCCGACGATGCCTGGCCAGAACAGCAGCGGCGAAAACGCCGCGATGCGGGTCAGGGTCGCCGCAATGACCGGTCCGGCCATGCGTTTGGCGGCTTCCTCGAACGCCTGCGCCTTCGGCATGCCTTCCGACATGCGGCGCTCGGCATATTCGGTGACGATGATCGCATCGTCGACAAGCATGCCAACCGCCAGAATGAGCGAGAACAGCACGATCATGTTGATCGTGTAGCCCATCAAGGCAAGCAGCAGGATGCCGATCAGGAACGAAGACGGGATCGCCAGTCCGATCAGCATCGAGGCGCGCCCCGAAAGCGCATAGAGAATGACGATGAAGACCAGGATGACGGCAATCATCACGTGGTTCTGCAGGTCGTTCAGCAGCTGGTTGACGAAAACCGATTTGTCCTGGGTGTAGGTCACCTGCAGGTCGGGCAGCGCCTGTTTGCTCTTTGCCACGAACTCTTCGGCAACCTTCTTCGAGCCTTCGATGGTCTCGACGACATTGGCGCCGATGCGCTTCTTGACCGCCAGCGTGATCGCCGGCCTGCCGTCGATGCGGGCGATCGTCTCGGCGTCCTTGAAGGTCGAACGCACGGTGGCGACGTCGCGAACTCGGACGACAGCGTTCGGGCCGGCCACGACAGGCAGGTTTGCGACGTCCTCCGGCGTTTCGATCAGCGAC
The DNA here is from genome assembly GCF_014138625.1 of Aminobacter ciceronei. Lineage (GTDB taxonomy): Bacteria > Pseudomonadota > Alphaproteobacteria > Rhizobiales > Rhizobiaceae > Aminobacter > Aminobacter ciceronei. The sequence goes on along the minus strand of NZ_JACJHY010000012.1, from coordinate 94,894 downwards.
GGCACCTTCACCGCGTATTTGCCTTCCGCTCCCTCGATGGTACCGGCGGCGACGAGACTGTTCGATGCGCCGACGCCCTGGATGAGCTGGTCGAGCTGCAGGCCATAGGAAGACAGCTTTACCGGATCGACGATCGCCTCGACGAGCTCGTCGCGAGATCCCTGGATCTCGGCCTCGAGCACGCCGGGCACCTCTTCGATGCGGTCGCGCAGGTCTTTGGCGGCGGCGGTCAGAGCGCGTTCCGGAATGTCGCCGGACAGCGTGATGAACACGACCGGGAATTCGGACAGATTCACCTCGTTGACTGTCGGTTCTTCGACGCCCGCGGGGAGGTCGCGCTTGGCGTCCTGCACCTTGTTGCGCGTGTCGATCAACGCGTCGCCCAAATCGACCGACGGATCGAATTCGACGACGACGTTGGCGCCGCCCTGATAGGCGTTCGACTTCATCTCCTTGAGCCCCTTCAGGCTCTTGAGCTGAGATTCGACAGGGCGCAGCAACAGTCGTTCGGCGTCTTCAGGCGAAATGCCGTTGTACACCAGGCTGACATACATGATCGGAATGGCGACGTCCGGCTCGGCTTCCTTGGGCACGGCGCGGTAGGCAAGCGCCCCCGCGATGACCAGGAAGAGCAAGACCGAAAGGGTCAGTCGCGCATTGCGGATCGCAAGGCTGACGATATCCATTTTTACTGCGTCCCGGCTGCGCTTTCAGCGAGTTTCTTGAGGGCCGCCTCGTCGGCGACCTGGGCCTGCACTTCGTCGCCTTCCTTGACGAGGTCCTGGCCGGCGATGATGACCTTCGCGTCAGCTGGGATGCCACCGAGGACGAGACCCTTCTGGGTGTCGTCGACCAGGTCGATCGGGAAGAAGACCACCTTCGACGCCGCGTCGATGGCGCGGATGCCGAGGTCGCCGTTCTGGCCGAGCGTCACCACCGAACGGGGCAACACCACCGCGTCGGTCGGGTTGGCGCGCACGGTGATTTCAGCGGTCATGCCGGCCGGGATGGCATTGTCCTCGTTGGGGACCGCGATCTCGATCGGGAAGGTGCGGGTCTTGGCGGTGGCGTCGCGGCTGATATAGCGAACCTTGCCCTTGACCACTTCGCCGTTGATCAGGCTGACATCGGCCTCATCGCCGATCTTGACGTAGCGCAGGTCGCGCTCGCTGATCTCGCCCTTGGCGAGGATCGGATCGAGACTCAGGATCGTGGCAACCTCGCCGCCTTGCGCGACCGAGGAGCCGAGCTCCACAGAAACACGATCGACGACGCCGTTGAACGGAGCCTTGACCTGGTTGCGCGACAGCTCGGCTTCGGATGCCTGGAGCTGCGACTGTGCGGTCTGGTAGTTGGACCATGCAATGTCGCCGGTCAGCTTGGCTGCAGAGCCTGCCTTGGTGAGCTTCTGCGCTGCTTCCCATTCGGCTTTGCGCTGCGACAGCACCGCCTTTGCCGTTTCGACGGCTGCGGCCTTCTCTTCGGCGTCGAGCATCAGGATCAGGTCACCCTGCTTGATGTGGTCGCCCTGCTTGACCGGCAGTTCGGCAATGATGCCGGCCGCACGAGTGGCAAGCGTTGCGCGCTTTTCTGCTTCGGTCTGGCCGGAAATGCGGATGGCGCGGGCGTGTTCGACGCGTGGCGGCGCGACAACCATGACAGTGCGCAGCGGCGCCTTTGGTTGTTCTGCGGCCTGGGCAGGTTTTTTGTCGGGTTGAGTCTGAGCGCTGCCCACCGAAGAGAATTCGCCAGTGCCCATCCACGCGGCGAATGCCACGAGCACGACCAAGGCTGCAAGCTTATGGAACCTAATCTTCGACATTGTCGTTATCCGTTAAGGACGGTTGCGGCTACCGCCATCTTGCCTGGCGCGTCGCCCCGATATGGTGGCGCGCAATACCGCATTCAATCCGCCGCGGGGGCAAAGCGGCGGAAGGGCGTCTTCTACATCAAATGAAGATTACAAAATAGTGATAAAAAAGAATGGAAACATCATCCTGACAAAACTGGCAGGAGGTGTCAGCACGCCGTGGTTGCTTGTCCCCAATGGCGGATTTTCGCGGGTTAGTTGTGCTGGCGAACGGCAGCTGGCTTGGTTCTGGTGGCCAGAAACTCGCGGACGCGGCGCCCGACCGAGGGGCCATGCAGCGGCTTGAAGCCGTCGTCGAGCTGCCCGGATAGGTCGAGCGTGGCCTTCGTGCCCACCGAATCAAAGTTGTCCTCGAGCCAGTCGCTGGCCGCCGTGCGGCCAAGGTCGCGCAAGTATTCGAGGAACGCCCACTCGGCATTTACCTTCGACGACGCTGAAAGATCCTTGAACGCCTCGTCGGCGTCGATGCGGTGCATGCGGATGTCGCGGAACTCACCATGAGGCAGGCGGCCTGCTGCGATCAGCTCCTTGATGAAGGCGATGGCGCGGAATTCGCGCAGCAGGCCGGCATTGAAGGTGATCTCGTCGATGCGGTTCTGGATTTCGTTGGCCGTCTTCGGCGTCTGTTCGCGGATGACGGGGTTGATCTGGACGAGCAGGACGTCGTCCGTTTCATTGGCCTTGAAGAACGGATAGATCGCTGGATTGCCGCCATAGCCGCCGTCCCAATAGGGCACGCCATTGATCTCGACGGCCTGGAAGATCTGTGGCAGACAGGCCGAGGCCATCACCGTGTCGAGGTCGATCTCGCCGTCGCTGAACACACGCAACTGTCCGGTCTCGACATTGGTCGCCGAGATGAACAGGTCGATGTCCTTGCAGGCGCGGACATTGGCGAAGTCGATCTCCTCGGCGACGACGTCCCGCAGCGGGTTGAGGTTCAGGGGATTGGCGACATAGGGCGACAGCACCCGCGACATGGTGTCGAACCAGATGTAGCCGGGGGTGTTCTCGATCGACCAATTGCCCCACAGCACGTCCCATGGCGAACGCTGCACCGGGCTGAAGCGTCCCTTTCGTGCGACTGCCCGCCAGAACCCAGCGAGCTTGGCGCGTGCTCCCTCGGCACCGCCGCGGACCCAGCCGTCGGCCAACGCCACCGCGTTCATCGCGCCGGCGCTGGTGCCGGAGATGGCCCTGATGTCGAGCCGGCCGTCCTCCAGCAGGCGATCGAGCACGCCCCAGGAGAAGGCTCCGTGCGAACCTCCACCCTGCAGCGCCACGTTGATCGGCTTGTTCTCCTCCGCCGTGCCGTTTCCAGTCATGGCGTCATTGTCCTTTGTGTCGGGGTTCGTCCGCCTGGCGGAGCGTTACTGAGCCGTCCAGCCGCCATCGACCGAGATGTGGGTGCCGTTGATCTGGCTTGCCGCCGGGGAGGCGAGGAAGACGGCAGTCGCTGCGATCTGCTCGACGGTGACGAATTCCTTGGTCGGCTGGCGGTCGAGCATGACCTCGCGGATCACCGTCTCGCGGTCCATGTTGTGCGCCTTCATCTGGTCGGGGATCTGCGCCTCGACCAGTGGGGTCAGCACATAGCCGGGGCAGATGGCGTTGCAGGTGATCTTGTACTGCGCCAGTTCCAGCGCCACCGTCTTGGTCAGGCCCATAATGCCATGCTTGGCCGAGACATAGGCAGACTTGTAGGCCGAGGCTACCAGGCCATGGGCCGAGGCGATGTTGATGATGCGGCCGCTGCCGGCCTTCTTCATCAGCGGGATCGCGGCCGCGGTGGTGTGGAACGCCGACGTCAGGTTGATGGCGATGATGGCGTCCCACTTCTCTGTAGGGAAGTCCTCGACCGGGGCGACATGCTGGATGCCGGCATTGTTGACCAGAACGTCGACGGTACCGAATTCCTCGGCGGCCCTGGCGACCAGCGCCCGGCATTCGGCCGCCTTGGACATGTCGGCGTTGATGTAGACGACCTCGGCCTTGTGTTCCTTCGACAGCCGTTCGGCGATGGCATGGTCGGCCGGCGTATCGGAAAAGGAGTTGATGACGACGTTCATGCCGTCGCGGGCAAAAGCCTCGGCGATGGCGAGGCCGATGCCGGAGGTCGAGCCGGTGACGATGGCGGTCCTGGTCGCGGTCATGCAGGAAAATCCTTCGGGAATCTTTATGGTGCGATGCAACATATACGTGCTGTGCGGCGCAAAAGAAGCACCGCTGTCGCACAGTTTCGTGAAATTGTGGGGTGAGGACCGAGTTTTTCCTACCAGTCGTCGTAGGCCGGGCACTCGGATGAGGCCTGCTTCGACAGCAGGAAGCGCTTGTCGTCGGCGCCGGACAACAACTCGACCCCGCCTTCTTCGTCCTCGCCGCAATCCGATGTCATACGCAGTCGGCCAAGCGCCTCGAGATCGACCACTATCTTGCCGCCGACGCTGCGTTTGACCATCACGCCGCCGCCGTCGCAATCGACGCCGCAGAAGATCGACTTGCCGTCGTCGCTGGGGCTGCATTCGCCCATCGCGCTGAGCGGCTTCGCCTGCTTGTGGCCGCGCAGTCTGGCCAGGACCTCGAAATAATAGTTGCGCTGGCCCTTGGGGTAAAACGCGTCCGGCTCGTGAATGTAGTAGGCGATGCGGAACTGCATTTCCGTCACCTGCTGCTTCGGATGCGCCTTGAGATGCGCTTCGTCGTAGATCCGGCCGAAACAGGCGCGTGCGCCGGCTTCAGGGGGGATGAAATTGGCGAGTACACCCTCCTTGCCGGGTTCGATTGCCTGGGTGCGGGCTTGGGCGCAAACTAGCAGTGCTGACAGGGCGACAAGCGGCAAGACGGGACTGCGGAGCGATGCTGCCATGAAATCCCCCATGGATGTGGGTCCACACTACAGCATTGGACGCCGTTGTTCATCTCCGCTTGCTGCCAGGTTAACGCCGCCCTTGGCGGGCGCGACCACCTGCGATATTGACATCGCGCGCAGCGCGCGCCACCTCAGGCGCGGATACCTCGAGCTTCAAGAAGGCCGTCGATGACCGGCTATTTTTCGTCCCCATTTGCCCGCCGCAAGTCGGTCGGCGTCAGCGTCGGCGGCGTGATCGTTGGTGGCGAAGCACCCGTCGTCGTGCAGTCGATGACCAACACCGATACGGCCGACATCGACAAGACCGTCGCCCAGGTCGCAGCGCTTCATCGCGCCGGGTCCGAAATCGTGCGCATCACCGTCGACCGCGACGAAAGTGCCGCCGCCGTTCCGCATATCCGCGACCGTCTCGCCCGCCTTGGCATCAACGTGCCTTTGGTCGGCGATTTCCATTACATCGGCCACAAGCTGCTTGCCGACCATCCCGCTTGTGCTGAGGCGCTGGCCAAGTACCGCATCAATCCGGGCAATGTCGGGTTCAAGGAGAAGAAGGACAAGCAGTTTGCCGACATCGTCGAGATGGCGATCCGCCACGACAAGCCTGTGCGCATCGGCGTCAACTGGGGCTCGCTCGACCAGGATTTGCTGACCCGGCTGATGGACGAGAACCAGGCGAACGGCTCGCCGCTCACCGCCAGCCAGGTCATGCACGAGGCGATCGTGCAGTCGGCGCTGATCTCGGCGGATCTCGCCGAAGAAATCGGCCTGCCGCGTGAAAACATCATCCTTTCGGCCAAGGTCAGCGGCGTCCAGGACCTGATCGCCGTCTACACAATGCTCGCCGCTCGCTCCAACCACGCGCTGCATCTCGGCCTGACCGAAGCAGGCATGGGCTCGAAAGGCATCGTCGCCTCGTCGGCGGCGATGGGCATCCTGTTGCAGCAGGGCATCGGCGACACCATCCGCATCTCGCTGACGCCTGAGCCCAATGGCGACCGCACCAGGGAAGTCCAGGTGTCGCAGGAGCTGCTGCAGACGATGGGCTTCCGCCAGTTCGTGCCGATCGTTGCCGCATGCCCGGGTTGCGGCCGCACCACCTCGACCGTGTTCCAGGAGCTGGCCCAGAACATCCAGGACGATCTGCGCAAGAACATGCCGGTCTGGCGCGAGAAGTATCCCGGCGTCGAAATGCTGAAGGTTGCGGTGATGGGCTGCATCGTCAATGGTCCGGGCGAATCCAAGCATGCCGACATCGGCATCTCGTTGCCTGGCACCGGCGAGACGCCGACGGCGCCTGTGTTCATCGACGGCAAGAAGGCCGCGACGCTGCGCGGTCCAGCGATCGCTGCGGATTTCGAAAAGATGGTTGCCGATTATATCGAGCAGCGTTTCGGCCGCGGCCAGGCGGCAGCCGAATAGGGATGCGCAACCTGTCGAGGGCAGCTCTGGCTTTCCTCGTCTCGCTTGCCATGTGCCTGCCTGCATTGGCCGATCCGCCACGGTCGCCGAAGAAGACCCATGCCGCGCGCGTCTGCGAGCTCATCGACACCCATGCCCGACGCCACGGCCTGCCCAGCGAGTTCTTCGCAAGACTGATCTGGAAGGAGAGCCGTTTCGATCCGAATGCGGTGAGCCCGGCAGGTGCGGAAGGCATTGCCCAGTTCATGCCCGGTACCGCCGCGATGCGCGGCCTCGCCAATCCGTTCGACATGGAGCAGGCGATCCCGGCGTCGGCGCGCTATCTCGGCGAGCTCAAATCCGGCTTCGGCAATCTTGGCCTGGCCGCCGCTGCCTACAATGCCGGCGAGAACCGCGTCGCGCGCTGGCTGTCGTCAGGCGGCTTCCTGCCGCTCGAAACCGAGGACTATGTGCTCGACATCATGGGCGAGCCGGCCGACAATTTTGCCGACAAGGCCCATGTCGGCACGAACCGGCCGCTCGATCCCAACATGTCTTTTGCCGCCGCCTGCCAGAACCTGAAGGTGATCATGTCCCAGACAGTCGCCATGGCCAGCGTGCATGTGAAACCCTGGGGCATCCAGGTCGCCGGCAATTTCCGCCGCGCGGCGGCGATCAGGCAGTGGCAGCGGCTCGAGGGACGATTTCCGAAGCTGCTGTCGTCGCATGATCCTGTCGTAAGTCGGGTGCGTACGCCAATCGGCCGACGTGGCATCTATGCCGTGCGCATCGGCGCCGACGACCGCAGCGAAGCAGGCCAGATCTGCCAGAGCCTGCGCAGCATCGGCGGCTCCTGCATCGTGGTCAGGAACCGCTGACGGCCGGTCTGTTCAGGCGGCTGCCGAGCTCTTGAGCGGCTGGTCCGTGAGCAAGCGATGACAGGTGGCAGCGTCGCCTGCCTTGCGCAGGCTTGCCACCACTTCGACGTCGCGCAGCCGACGGGCGATCTTGGCCAGCACGTTGAGATGTTCCTGCGGCGAGGCCTCCGGCAACAGCAGCAGCACGACAAGGTCGACATCCCGGTCGTCGATAGCCTCGAAGGCACAGGGTGCGGCCAGTCTTACAAACGCGCCATAGGGCGTCTGCAGCCCGCGCAACCTGGAATGCGGGATGGCAACGCCTTGGCCAAGCCCGGTCGAGCCGAGCTTTTCCCTGGCTGCAAGCGTCGAACTGATCTCGGCGGCCGGACAGCCGGTGCGGCGTGCGGCATGCGCCGCAAGCGCTTTGAGCAGTCGTGTCTTGCTCTCCGGCCGGAGGTCGAGGACCACGTCCTCGACCGAAATCACGTCCGAGATTTCCATTGTCAGCTTGAAAGCATGGTGGCCAACGCCAGGCCGCCCAGCAGCACGCCGGTGACGAAGAACAGGCGGGTGAACATGAAGGGCTCGGTCTGGCCCTTGACCAGCTTACCGTCATTGGCGGCATCACGGCGCATGGGCTCTGTGGTCCGTGCACTGACGAACCGGTCGGGCATCTGGGTACGAAGCATTTTCTTACTTCCTTGTTGTTCACGCCGGAGCGGCGAGGTCGCCGTCGTCCGGTCGCGTCAGGAAGGTAAAATCAGCCGCATCAGGATTCGAGACGGGCGGAACTGCCAAGAAATAAAGAAGTCATAGGCAGTTTGCGTCGTCACGCAGACTGGACGAGCTCGGCGCTCTCGCTCAGCCAGGTGCCGATCTTGGCGCCGAGCTTGTCGGGCGACACCGGCTTGGGCAGGTAATCGTCCATGCCGGCGTCAATGCATTTCTCGCGGTCGCCCTTCAACGCATGCGCTGTCACACCGATGATCGGCGTGCGGCTGCCATTGGCCGCTTCCTCCAAGCGGATGGCGCGTGTCGCCTCGTAGCCGTTCATCTCCGGCATCGAAACATCCATCAGGATCAGCTTGGGCTTGAAGGTGCGGTACATCTCCACCGCCGTGCGGCCATTGCCGGCGATGCGGTGGCTGAGCCCGAGGCCGGATAGAATCTGGCCGAAGACGAGCTGGTTGACCTCATTGTCCTCGGCCACCAGGACGTCGAGCCCGCTGGATTGCAACACTGCCGGCTCGTGATGGGCGACCGGTGCGACGGAAGGGCCGCGGATGACCGTGAATGCAGGTGTGTGTCGGACCGGCTCGCGCACGAATTCGGTGCGGCCGGCCTGCGATCGGGCCTTCTGCACCGCAGCGATCACCGTGCCGAGCAGCACTGCCGAGCGGGCGGGCTTGGTCAGATGCGCGGCGATGCCGAAATCGAGCACCATGCGGGAGAAATCGATTTGGTCGACCGAAGTTAACAGCACCACCGGGATCGACGAGATGCGGCTGTCGGCGGCGATTGCCTTGGCGACATCGGCGCCGTTCATGCCGGGCATCTGGTAGTCGAGGATGACGCAGTCGACGCTGGCGCCGAGCTGGGCGGCGCGGTCCAGGAAGGCGAGGCCGATGGCGCCGCTTTCCGCGGCTGCACAGTCGAAACCCCAGCTCTTCAGCTGCTCCAGCAGGATTTCGCGGTTGACCGGATTGTCGTCGATGACCAGCACGCGCGCGCCGGTGACGTCGACCGGCACGACGCTGCTTTCCTGTTGCGCTTCATGGACCGGCAGCATCGCTGTGAACCAGAACACCGAACCCTTGCCCAGCTCGCTTTCGACGCCGATACGGCCCCCCATCAGGTCGACAAGGCGGGCCGCGATGGCAAGGCCGAGGCCGGTGCCTTCATGGCGACGCGTCGAGCTGCCGTCGACCTGGGCGAATTTCTCGAACACGCTCTGCAGCTTGTCCGCGGGGATGCCGATGCCGGTGTCCTCGACACGGATGCTGAGTGCCACGGTCCCATCGACGACCTCGCCGGTCACGTCGACAAGCACATGGCCGCGCTCGGTGAACTTCACCGCATTGCCGAGCATGTTGGTGATGATCTGGCGGAAGCGCCCGACGTCGCCGGTGACATGGCTCGGCAGGCGGGGATCGACGCGGACGATGAGCTCGAGGTTCTTTTCGGCAACCCGGGCCGAGATCAGCGTCGCGACATCCTCGACCGCCTCGCCGAGATGGAACGGGGCCGGGTCGAGCGTCAACTGGCCGGCGTTGATCTTGGAGAAGTCGAGTACGTCGTTGATGATCGTCAGCAGCGCGTTGCCCGATTTCACGATGACTTCAGTGAAGGTCTTCTGGCGTGGCGTCAGGTCGGTGCGTGCCAAGAGCTCGGCCATGCCGAGGACACCGTTCATCGGCGTCCGGATCTCATGGCTCATATTGGCAAGGAATTCCGACTTTGCCCGGTCGGCCGCTTCGGCCTTCGACAGCGACTCGGCACTTTCGGAGAATGCCTTGCGGATGGCGTGTTCCATCGGGCGGAAGACCCACGCAGCGACGCCGCCGATGACCAGGATCAGCAGTGCGGCGGCCGTGGTCAGCAGCCGGTCGCTGCGCGCTTCGGCATAACGGCGTTCGTTTTCCATGGCGGCCGTGGCGCGCAGCAGCATCGGCTGGGCGAAAAGATCGTTCTGGTTGCGGATCTCGCGATAGCTCCATTCGTCGGAGGTCTTGGCACTCGCCAGCGCTCCGAGGTTGTGGGTGATGTCGCGTGCCGACCAGAACAGATCGCCATTGACGGATGCGCTGTCGAGTTCGCGCACGGATTTGTCGGACAGGCTGGGGCGGACGGTGTCGATCGAGCTGGCCAGGTGGCTGATGCGGGCGTCGAGCCTGAGAGCATGGTTGCGGGCGGCAGCCGCCAGCGCTTCCTGCGTTTCCGGCCGCCAGGTACCGTTCGTCGTCTCGGCGAAGCTGCTGGCATTGCGCAGTTCGCGTGAGAACAGTTGTAGCTCGGCGGCAATGGCATCGACGTCGCGGCGATAAGTATTGCCCTGGCTGAAGGCCAGCATGACGGCGATAGACGTCAGGGCGAAGATCAGGAGACCCGAAAGATATCGGATCCGTATGGAACGGATGAAGGACGAGTGCTCCGGCATGCGCAACCCCAAACACATACGCACAATTTTACAGAGCCGGAATAGACACCATTAACATTAAGAGTTTCTGACCCGCACAACTTGTCCGCGAAATGTTGCTTGCCGGCTGACAGTAAAGATCAGCTGTTGCGCTCTGCGACGAAACTTGCGGCAGCTTTGAGCATGATTGCGCGTTCGCCGAAGGGCTCCAGCAAGTCGTGCGCCTGGTTGACCAGGCCAACAAGCTGGGAGCGGGCCCAGTTGGGGCCGTGGAGTGAAACCAGCGTCGCCTTGCCGGCGGCTGCGTCCTTGCCGGTTGCCTTGCCCATCGTCTCGGCGTCGGCGGTGAGGTCGAGCAGGTCGTCGGCAAGCTGGAAGGCGAGCCCGATCGCCGAACCGAACTCGGCCAGTCTTTCACGCTCGTCGGCAGATGCGCCGCCAACGATGGCGCCGGCCTCGCAGGCGAAGCGGATCAGGGCGCCGGTCTTCATCGCTTGCAGTTTTATGATGCCTGTTTCGTCGGGTTTGTTGTGTTCGGCGTCGAGATCGAGTGCCTGGCCGCCGACCATGCCGCCGGGGCCGGCAGCGCGCGCCAGCGCCAAGACGAGGGCTGCGCGGCGGTCGGCCGGCAACGGCGTCGCCTCGTCGGCAATAATGTCGAAGGCAAAGGTCAACAGGCCGTCGCCGGCGAGGATCGCCGTCGCCTCGTCGAAAGCCTTGTGCACCGTCGGTTGGCCGCGGCGCAGGTCGTCGTCGTCCATCGCCGGCAGGTCGTCATGGATCAGCGAATAGCAATGCACACATTCGAGCGCAGTTGCGACACGCAGAGCTGCCTCGCCATCAGCATCGAACAGGGCAGCACTCTCCAGCACCAGGAATGGGCGCAGCCGCTTGCCGCCGTTGAGCACGCCATGGCGCATCGCCGCCATCAGATGCCCGGGCCGTGCGATCTCGCCGGACAGGGGGCTCTCGCCGAGCAACTGCCGCAACCGCGTTTCGACTGTTTCCGCGCGCATGCGCAGGAAGGTTTCGAACATGATATCGCTGTCGATCGTCATGGCGGCGAGCGGTAGCCGACAGTCAGACGTTGCGCAAGAAGCCAAGCGCCTTTATGCCAAAAGGCTGACAAGACAGGGCGGACGGGTTGTCGGAACCGATCATAGAGCCGGAAACCGAAAGGCTGGAGATGGCAGCAGCGCGACGCGGGATGTTCTCGCGCGGAAGCCTGCGCCGCTGGGTGCGGCTCGGTGCGCTGCTCGCCGCGCTGATGATCGCGCTGCCGGTGGTGTTGACCATCCTCTATCTGCCTCCGGTCGTGCGCCCGATCTCGACGCTGATGATCAAGGATGTCGTCACGCTGCAGGGCTATGACCGCCAGTGGGTGCCGCTCGACGACATCGCGCCCGTCATGGCGCATTCCGTCATCATGTCCGAGGACGGGCAATTCTGCGCCCACAGGGGCGTCGACCTGGGTGAGTTGCGTGGTGTCATAAGCGATGCGCTCGACGGGGAATCGACTCGTGGTGCTTCGACCATCCCGATGCAGACGGTGAAGAATCTTTATCTCTGGAATGGCCGCTCGTTCCTGCGGAAGGCTCTGGAACTGCCGCTGGCGATCTATTTCGATGCGCTGATGCCCAAGCGGCGGATCATGGAGATCTATCTCAATATCGCCGAGTGGGGCCCCAACATCTACGGCGTCGAGGCGGCGTCGCAGCATTATTTCGGCAAGCCGGCCAGCCAGCTGTCGCGGCGCCAGGCAGCGCTTCTGGCGGTAACCTTGCCCAATCCGGCGGCACGCAATCCAGCCAAGCCTGGACCCGGGCTGAGGCGGCTCGCATCGGTCATCGAGCGCCGCGCCACCAAGGCAGGCGCCTATGTACAGTGCCTGAACTAGATAGACGGCTGTCGGCTGAAAAAAGAGTCGCTTCGGGCTGGTCAAGCCTGCGTTCGCCGTGTATAGGCTCGCCAACTTTCTCAGTTTCCGGCCCATGCGCGGCCCTTTCACGAGGGCGGACAGGGTCATTTGACCGATTGGTGGAGTATATCCATGGCTGTTCCAAAACGAAAAACCTCCCCGTCCAAGCGCGGCATGCGCCGCTCGGCCGACGCGCTGAAGGCCCCGACCTATGTCGAGGACAAGAATTCCGGCGAAATGCGCCGCCCGCACCACATCGACCTCAAGACCGGCATGTATCGCGGTCGCCAGGTTCTGACGCCGAAGGAAAGCTAAGCAGCTTTTCCCGAGGGAAAGCCAAGCGGCTTTACCCGAGCGAGCAAATTGGGAAAGGACCGGCCTTGCCGGTCCTTTCTTTTTGCATGTCCGGATGATGGTGCTGAATTTCCTTGACGCCCGGCCGTCCGGGGATTCTAGAAGGTGCCAGCGCAAAGCGGAGACCGGTCCATGCTCGCGGGCATTCCCCTTCTGATCATACCCTTCGTCCTCTACAACATCGGCGTGGCCGGCTTGTTCGGCAGCGGCCCCGACGGCAATCCGTGGGCAACCGAGATCCTCACGTTGGGGATGATGTCGGGCGGCAGTTTTGCGCTTACCCTCGGCGACCTGCTGATCGTGGTGGCGCTGCTGCTTTTCTTCGTCGAGATCGTCAAGGCGACCCGCACGGGCAGCGCCTCTGTCGTCGATCACTTGCTTTCGACCTTCGTCTTTGTCGCGTTCCTGGTCGAATTCCTGCTGGTGCGCGGCGCCACCAGCTCGGTCTTCTTCATATTGATGGTGATTTCGCTGCTCGACGTGCTGGCTGGCTTCTCGGTATCGATCCGTTCGGCCAACCGGGACGTCACGTTTGGGCGCGAGTAGAAGCGCGCTCCTCGAGGAGCGCGCTTGATAGGTCAGACCTTGGCGACGAAGCCGGCCGATTCGATGCCGGCCATGGCCGCCAGTTCGTCATTGTCCGACGTGTCGCCCGAAATGCCGACCGCGCCGAGCACGTCGCCATTCTTGTTGCGGATCAACACGCCGCCCGGCACCGGTACGATCTTTCCGCCCGACACCGCCGAAAGCCCCTGGAAGAAATGCGGACGCTCGACGGCGGCAACGCCGAGTGCGCGCGAGCTCGAGCCGACGGCAAGCGCGCCATAGGCCTTGCCCGACGCCACTTCGGCGCGGATGAAGGGCGAGCCGTCCTGGCGCTGGAAGGCCAGGAGGTGGCCGCCGGCGTCGAGCACGGCGACGCCCAGGGGCTTGAACTTCTGCTCGGCGGCAAGGCCGAAAGCGGTGTCGATGATGGCGTTGGCCTTGGCCAGCGTCAGTTCGGTCATGTGCAGTCCTCCTGATAAAATCGATGGGCGTCTAGCAAACACCCTCCCGACGCCCGGCAAAACCCTGCGTCAGGTTGAAAATCTCTCGTCCTAAAGGGTAGGGGCGGGGGCGTGCTGCGTTGGCTTGCCGGTGGTTCAAGGAAGAGCTCAAGCTTCAAGTCTCTCCGGCCCTTCGCTGTCGCTCCGGGCGTTCGACGCTCGGAAAGCCAAGCAGTTGGCTTTCCGTCGGCCTTAAGTGCCGCAGTTCCCTGCCGGGGCCCCGCTGCCTCCGGCAGCTTCCCGGCGTTCGCACCCTTTGAAACGTCCACCGGACGTTTCAATCCGCCAAGGCGGACCGGGTGTTCACCCCATCGAATCGATCTTGCGCTGCATGGCGGCGAGCTGGTCCTTGAGTTCCTTGAGCTCGTCCGGCTTCTCGGGCGTTTCTTTCTTCGCCGGCTCTGCGGGCGCTGCGGTGCCGGGCATCGGAAACGGGGTGAACATGCGCATCGCGTTCTGGAACAGCTCCATGTTGCGGCGCGTCTGCTCTTCCAGCGCCTTCATCGGCGCGGTCCCCTTCATCATGTCCATCGGCGCCTTGCCGAAGGTCGCCTTCATCTGTTCGCGGAAGCGTTCCTGTTCCTTCGAGAAGGCGAGCATGGACTGTTCGAGGAAGCTCGGCACGACCATCTGCATCTGGTCGCCGTAATAGGAGATCAGCTGCCTGAGGAACGGGATCGGCAGCATGTTCTGGCCGTCCTTGTTCTCCAGTTCGAAGATGATCTGGGTCAAAACCGGGTGCGTGATATCCTCGCCGGTCTTGGCGTCCTGCACGGTAAATTCCTCGCCTTTCTTGACCATTTCGGCCAGGTCCTCGAGCGTGACGTAAGTACTCGTGCCGGTGTTGTAGAGGCGGCGGTTGGCGTATTTCTTGATTACGATTGGCGTGTCTTTGGCAACCATCAGCATCCTCCCCCGGAAGACCGGAATGCCGTGTAAGCAGCCGGTAACATTTCGCCGGCCACGAGGATAAGCGCAAAGCAATCGCAAATCCAAGTGGTTTGTGCACTGCGAGAAGGCAAGGCGAGGCAACGCCGGCAAAAAAAATGCTGCGCAGCATTGCTGCAGTGCGGCCGCAGCATCGGCGATCCGTTGATTTTCCGGTTTGACTCGGGTCCTGGAACGGGCAAGAAAAGTCATGAGCGCCAATGTCTCGAGGCGCCAGAACCATTCGTCAAACGAAGTCTGGAGAGAAACATGTCCGCCTCGTCCTCCATCGTCGTCGCCAGCGCCGCTCGAACGCCGGTCGGCTCGTTCAACGGTGCCTTCGCCAACACCCCGGCCCATGAACTCGGTGCAGTCGCGGTCCGCGAGGCGCTGGCACGCGCCGGTGTCGACCCCAGGGAAGTCGACGAAGTCATCCTCGGCCAGATCCTTGCCGCCGGCGCCGGCCAGAACCCGGCCCGCCAGGCGGCCATGGCGGCGGGTGTGCCGCAGGAGGCGACCGCCTGGGGCCTCAACCAGCTGTGCGGCTCGGGCCTGCGCACCATTGCCATCGGCATGCAGCAGATTGCTACCGGCGACGCCAAGATCATCGTCGCCGGCGGCCAGGAATCGATGTCGATGGCGCCGCACTGCCAGCACCTGCGTGGCGGCGTGAAGATGGGCGACTTCAAGATGATCGACACGATGATCAAGGACGGCCTGACCGACGCCTTCTACGGCTACCACATGGGCAACACCGCCGAGAACGTCGCGCGCCAGTGGCAGCTGACCCGCGACGAGCAGGACCAGTTCGCCGTCGCCTCGCAGAACAAGGCCGAAGCCGCGCAGGTTGCAGGCCGCTTCAAGGACGAGATCGTTCCGGTCACCATCAAGGGCAAGAAGGGCGACACCATCGTCGACCAGGACGAATACATCCGCCACGGTGCGACCCTCGATTCGCTTGCCAAGCTGCGGCCTGCCTTCGACAAGGAAGGTTCCGTCACCGCCGGCAATGCCTCCGGCATTAATGACGGCGCTGCCGCTGTCGTGCTGATGACCGAAGCCGAGGCTGTACGCCGCGGCCTCACCCCGCTGGTCCGCATCGTTTCCTGGGCGACAGCCGGCGTCGACCCGCAGATCATGGGCACCGGCCCGATCCCGGCGTCGCGCAAGGCGCTGGAAAAGGCCGGCTGGTCGGTCGGCGATCTCGACCTGGTCGAAGCCAACGAGGCTTTCGCCGCACAGGCCTGCGCGGTCAACAAGGACATGGGCTGGGATCCGGCGATCGTCAACGTCAATGGCGGCGCCATTGCCATCGGCCATCCGGTGGGCGCGTCCGGCGCCCGCGTCTTCAACACGCTGGTCTACGAAATGCGCCGGCGCAGTGCGAAAAAGGGTCTGGCGACCCTGTGCATCGGCGGCGGCATGGGCGTCGCGATGTGTGTCGAGGCGATGTAAATCGAAAACAAAAGGGCGGCCGATGTGCCGCCCTTTTTGTCTCTAAAAGCCTCTCGCAAGGGAAAAGCCTGTCGCAAGGGCAGTCCATCAAGCAGCAGAAAAGGGGAAACGCATGAGCAAGGTTGCACTGGTTACCGGAGGATCGCGCGGCATCGGTGCTGCTATTTCGATCGCGCTGAAGGAGGCGGGCTACTCGGTTGCGGCCAACTACGCCGGCAATGACGAAGCTGCGCAGAAGTTCAAGGCCGAGACGGGCATTCCGGTCTACAA
The DNA here is from genome assembly GCF_014138625.1 of Aminobacter ciceronei. GTDB lineage: Bacteria > Pseudomonadota > Alphaproteobacteria > Rhizobiales > Rhizobiaceae > Aminobacter > Aminobacter ciceronei. The sequence goes on along the minus strand of NZ_JACJHY010000012.1, from coordinate 78,791 downwards.
ATGGTCGGTCGCCGACTACGACGCCTGCGAGGCCGGCATCAAGCAGGTCGAGGCTGACCTCGGCCCCGTCTCGGTGCTGGTCAACAACGCCGGCATCACGCGCGACTCGATGTTCCACAAGATGACGCGCGAGCAGTGGAAGGAAGTCATCGACACCAACCTGAACGGTGCCTTCAACATGACCCATCCGCTGTGGAGCGGCATGCGTGACCGCAAGTTCGGCCGCGTCATCACCATCTCCTCTATCAACGGCCAGAAGGGCCAGGCCGGCCAGGCCAATTATTCGGCCTCCAAGGCAGGCGACATCGGCTTCACCAAGGCGCTGGCCCAGGAAGGCGCCCGCGCCGGCATCACCGTCAATGTCATCTGTCCCGGCTACATTGCCACCGAGATGGTGATGGCGGTTCCGGAAAAGGTGCGGGAATCGATCATCGCCCAGATCCCGGTCAGCAGGCTCGGCGAGCCTGAAGAGATCGCGCGCTGCGTGGTGTTCCTGGCATCGGAACAATCGGGCTTCATCACGGGCGCGACCCTGTCCGCAAACGGCGGACAATATTTCGTCTGACCGTCGGGCTTGCTGCCCCGAAACAAGAAAACGGCGCCGCAAGGCGCCGTTTTCGCGTCTGGCCGGTGAGGCTCAGTCCTTTTCGAACATCGCCTTGTGAACGATGCCGGCGATCGCCGCGCCGACGATCGGGGCTACCCAGAACAACCACAACTGCTGCAGGGCGATGCCGCCGACGAACAGCGCCGGTCCGGTCGAGCGGGCCGGGTTGACCGAGGTGTTGGTGACCGGAATCGAGATCAGGTGGATAAGCGTCAGCGCAAGGCCGATGGCGATCGGTGCGAAGCCGGCCGGCACGCGTCCATGGGTCGAGCCCAGGATGATCATCAGGAACATGAAGGTCAAAACGACCTCGATGATCAATGCCGAGGTCAGGCCATATTTGCCGGGTGAAGCGTCGCCATAGCCGTTGGTCGCGAAGCCGCCGATACCGGCAAAGTCGGCCTTACCGCTGACGATGAGGTAGAGCACCGTCGAGGCGACGATGGCGCCGACAAGCTGGGCGATGACATAAGGCACAAGGTTCTTGGCTTCGAAGCGACCGGCCATCATCAGGCCGACAGAGACTGCGGGGTTGAAGTGGCCGCCCGAGATGCCGCCGACGGCATAGGCCATGGTCAGCACGGTCAGGCCGAATGCCAGGGCTACGCCGGCAAAGCCGATGCCGAGTTCGGGAAACGCAGCCGCAAGCACCGCACTGCCGCAACCACCAAAGACAAGCCAGAATGTGCCGAGGAACTCGGCGAATAGACGTTTGCTCATGATCTTCCCTCCAGATGTCGTGCGCCTGCGTGGTGCGCCGCATTTTCCGGAGGCCCCGCCTGGGCAATCCCCGCCGCGCAGACTCAACATGCGGATGGAGACATGCCTCGCTGTCGCATTCAACGGGTGTGGTTCCCTTAACGTAATGCAATCACAGATATTTTCGTCGAACCAGCGGTGTGCCGCTTTGGCACGCAAAGATTAACGCGCCCGGGAGCCTGTTGTGGACAAGCCTGTGACTCCACGGTGGATAATCGGTGGAGTCGTTGGGGAAGACACAACATCTAGCGGTGAACAAATCAGGAAACTTGTCCTATCAGTGATTCGTCGCCTGTTCGTTCCGCATTTGGTTCAAATCTTAACGAAATGCCGCTCATCGACGATTCCAGCGTTAACCCGGAGATAGGAAACATCAACAAAATCATTATTTTGCGTCGGGTTTGCCAGAGCGTTCGGGCGCTTGGCCGGCAAAGGTTAACAGCAGTGGGCCAAAGCATGAAACGGGCCACTTTAGAGAATCTGCATGTGGTGCGACTTGCCAGCACGAAATCTATATGTTGGGGTGAACAAAACCTGAATCTGCCGGAGTCAGTGATTCGTCGCTGATTCGTTCCAGACTCGTTCCAACTCTTAAATCTGGAACATTCCGCTTTCGCTTCGTCTCGCAAATCCCTATGTGTCCAGTCGTCGTGAAAGCGGCGCAACGCCGGGTGGGCCCGGCGCCGAGGGCGGTTCCTTAGAATGAATGTTCACTCCAAGCAGAATGACCCCCTGATCCTGTCGGGTCGCGATGTGACAGCGGTCCTCGGGCCGACCAACACCGGCAAGACGCATCTCGCCATCGAGCGCATGGTCGCGCATGAAAGCGGCATCATCGGCCTGCCGCTCAGGCTGCTTGCCCGCGAGGTCTATGGCCGGCTCTGCGAGAAGGTTGGTGCCCATAAGGTTGCGCTGGTGACCGGCGAGGAGAAGATCCTGCCGGCCGGTGCCAAGTATTCCGTCTGCACCGTCGAGGCGATGCCGCGTCAGACCGATGCCGCCTTCGTCGCCATCGACGAGGTACAGCTCGCCGGCGATCTCGAGCGCGGCCATATCTTCACCGACCGCATCCTGCACCTGCGGGGCAGGCACGAAACGCTGCTGCTGGGTGCTGCCACCATGCACGGCATCCTGCAGAAGCTTTTGAAGGGCGTGTCGGTGGTCACCCGGCCGCGCCTGTCGCATCTTGCCTATGCCGGCTCCAAGAAGCTGACGCGCCTGCCGCGCCGCTCGGCCATCGTCGCCTTTTCGGCGGATGAGGTCTATGGCATCGCCGAGCTCATCCGCCGTCAGCAGGGCGGCGCTGCCGTCGTGCTCGGCGCGCTCAGCCCACGCACCCGCAACGCCCAGGTCGAACTCTACCAGTCCGGCGACGTCGACTACCTGATTGCCACAGATGCCATCGGCATGGGCCTCAATCTCGATGTCGACCATGTTGCCTTTGCCCAGAACCGCAAGTTCGACGGCTACCAGTATCGCCAGCTGACCGCCGCCGAGCTTGGCCAGATCGCCGGCCGTGCCGGCCGTCATCTTCGCGACGGCACCTTTGGCGTTACCGGCCAGGTCGATCCGTTCGACGAGGAGCTGATCGAGAAGATCGAAGGGCACGATTTCGAGCCGGTGAAGGTGCTGCAGTGGCGCACCGCTTCGTTCGACTTCACAAGCCTCGACACGCTCAAGCGCTCGATCGACACGGTGGCGCCCGTCGAGGGCCTGACGCGGGCGCTGCCTGCGGTCGACGCCCAGGCGCTCGAACACCTGTCGCGTGACGAAAACATCCGCTCGCTCGCCACCGGTCGCGAACGTGTCGCCCTTTTGTGGGAGACCTGCGCGCTGCCCGACTATCGCAGGATTGCGCCTGCCCAGCACGCCGACCTCATTGCGTCGATGTATGACGATCTCGCCCGCAACGGTCATGTCGACGAAAACTACATGGCCGAACAGGTGCGCCGCGCCGATTCCACCGAAGGCGACATCGACACGCTCTCCCACCGGATCGCACAGATCCGGACCTGGACTTTTGTCTCAAACCGCCCTGGCTGGCTTGCCGATCCGGCACACTGGCAAGAAAAAACGCGAAACATCGAAGACAGATTGTCGGATGCACTGCATGAGCGGTTGACGAAACGCTTTGTAGACCGCAGGACTTCCGTCCTCATGCGCCGCCTTAGAGAAAACACTATGCTTGAAGCCGAAATAAGCCCGTCCGGAACTGTCCTCGTCGAGGGCCACCATGTCGGCGAACTGCAAGGGTTCCGTTTCACCGCAGATCAGAGCGCTGGCGGAGAAGATGCCAAGGCCGTGCGCACGGCAGCGCAGAAGGCGCTCGCCACAGAATTCGACGCCCGCGCGGAGCGTTTCTCGGCGTCGCCCAATGGCGATATCGCGCTTGGCTCCGACGGCGTTCTGCGCTGGATCGGCGCGCCGATCGGCACGCTGGTCGAGGGCGAGGACGCGCTCAAGCCGCGCGTCGTGCTGCTCGCCGACGAGCAACTGACGGGCCCGGCCCGTGACAAGGTCGCGGCGCGCGCCGACCGTTTCGTCAATTTCCAGATTGAGTCGCTGCTCAAGCCGTTGGTCGATCTCAAGGCCGGCGAACAGCTTTCCGGCATTGGTCGTGGCATCGCTTTCCAGTTGGTCGAGAATTTCGGCCTGATCAATCGCCGCGACATCGCCGACGAGGTGAAGTCGCTCGACCAGGAAGGTCGCGCAGCACTTCGCCGTCTCGGCGTCCGCTTCGGCGCCTACCACGTCTTTGTACCGGCGATGATCAAGCCGGCACCGTCCGGCCTGGTGACACTGCTCTGGGCGCTCAAGAATGACGGCAAGGACAAGCCGGGCTTCGGCGATGTCGTCCATGCGTTGGCCGCCGGCCGTACGTCTGTTGTCATCGATCAGGCTTTCGACAAGACCTTCTACAAGCTCGCCGGATTCCGCAATCTTGGCCGCCGCGCCGTGCGTGTCGACATTCTCGAACGTCTCGCCGATCTGATCCGCCCGGCGCTTGCCTGGAAGCAGGGCATCGGTGCGCGTCCTGACGGTGCCTATGACGGCAGCGCCTTCATCGTCACGCCGCAGATGATGTCGATCCTCGGCGCAACCGGCGACGACATGGAAGAAATCCTCAAGGGCCTCGGCTATCGCGCCGAGCCGAAGCCGGCTGCCGAGGTCAAGGACAAGCTCGAGACGATCGACGCTGCCACGCGCGAGGCCGTGGCCAAGGCGCAGGCCGACAAGGCCGCAGCGGCAGCTGCCGCTGCCGGCCAGGCCGCCGAGGTTTCCACGGAAGCATTTGCCCAAGACGCGCAGGAAGCGGATGCCGAGCAGGCGCCGGAAGCTGTTGCCGAGGTTGCAGCTGAGGTCGTGGCCGAAGTGGCGGCCGAGCCTGCCGTCGAACCCGAGGCAGTTGCTGCACCCGCCGCAGAAGTGGAAGCCGTCGCAGAACCTGTAGCCGAAACGCTGTCGGAAGCGGCGGCCGTCGAGACTGCTGCAGCCGAAGCCCAGCCGGCAACTGCCGCCGCGGAGCCTGCCGAAGAACCCAAGCCGATCCTTTTGTGGCGTCAGGGCCGCTTCGAGCAGCGCCCGCGTCATCGCCAGGACAATCGCCCACGCGGCGGCCAGCGCGAGCAGCGTGCCGCCGGCGCACCCGCAGCCCGTCAGGGCCAGGGCGAGGGCAACCGCAGTGGCGGGCGCGAGGGTGGCGAAGGCCGTGATGGCGGCCGTCCGCGTTTCGACCGCAAGCCCGGCGGCAAGCCGCAGGGCGAGGGTGGGCGTCCCGAACACCGCAATCGCAATGAGCGTCCGCAGGGCGACAGGCACGGCGGCGACCGCAACGGCCCCAAGGGCAAGCCCGCCTTCCAGCCCAAGCCACGCGAGGAGCGTCCGGTGCGCATCGATCCGGATTCGCCCTTCGCCAAGCTCGCCGCGCTGCGCGACCAGCTCAAGAAGTAAGCGCCTTGGCCGGCGAGGGAAGACAGCGCATCGACAAGTGGCTGTTCTTCTCGCGCGCGGTCAAGTCGCGCTCGCTTGGCGCCAAGCTCGCGCAATCTGGCGGCGTCAGGTGCAACGGCCAGAAGCTCAGCCAGGCCTCCGACATCGTCAAGGCAGGCGACGTGCTGACGATTACGCTCGATCGTCGTATCCTGGTCTACAAGATTCTGCTGGCTGGCGAGCGTCGCGGGCCGGCCGAAGAAGCACGCAAGCTCTACGACGACATCTCTCCCGCACCCACGCCGAGGGATGAGGCGCCGCCCGACGCCAGGCCGCCGCTGCGCGAGGTTGGCAGTGGCCGTCCGACCAAGAAAGAACGGCGGGCCACCGACAGGCTGCGCGACCAGTGACGCAAAGGCTCTGGAGCGGCGGCAACGAAGTTGAGAATTACGTTCCGCAAACGTGCTTCTGCGCGGAATGGCCGCCCTTGCAACGACCCCGCAAAGGGGATACCTCACCCGAAAGATACAAACTACGGGAAGTCCCGGAGCCTGCTTCATGACCTACGTCGTCACCGACAACTGCATCAAATGCAAATACATGGATTGCATCGAGGTTTGTCCGGTCGACTGCTTCTATGAAGGCGAGAACATGCTCGTCATTCATCCCGACGAGTGCATCGACTGCGGCGTCTGCGAACCGGAATGTCCGGCCGACGCGATCAAGCCTGACACTGAATCGGGGCTCGACAAATGGCTGCAGATCAACACCGAATATGCCGAAAAATGGCCGAATATCACGGCAAAGAAGGAGCCGCCGGCAGACGCCAAGGAATTTGACGGCGTCGAAGGCAAGTTCGAGAAGTTCTTTTCAGCCGAGCCTGGCGAAGGCAACTGAGGGTAGCGCGCCCTAAATGGCGCTAGATCGTTGGATTGAGAGCCGCCGTCGACTCTTGACGCGGCAGATTGTTCGCGTATGCAGCAAAATCTTGATTCTTCCGACTTTTTGTGTTAGAGCTAGCCCAACATGCCGATGACACAACGTCGATTTATGGCGCATAGCCTAATTCACTGAAAGGTGACAACCCTAATCCGGACCAGAGTAATCTGGGCCCGGCGGTCGCAACGTTTTGCGGTTTGCCGGTCCAGGCTCTTCCGATTGGGGGTCGAATGTCGTGCGGCAGAAGGTCGCGTTTTGCGACCGTCCCGATCAACCGGCCTCGGCGGGCCGGTGTCACAAGAAGGAGTTCAGGGCGTATGGCAACTTCCATCCCGCAGAAGAAATCCGCAGCACGTCACGGTTTCAAGACTGGCGAGTACATTGTCTACCCGGCGCACGGCGTCGGCCAGATCGTATCGATCGACGAGCAGGAAGTGGCGGGACACAAGCTCGAGCTGTTCGTAATCGATTTCCAGAAAGACAAGATGCGCCTCAAGGTGCCGGTCGCCAAGGCAACGTCCATCGGCATGCGCAAGCTGTCGGAGACCGACTATGTCGAGCGTGCGTTGAAGGTCGTGCAGGGCCGCGCCCGCGTCAAGCGCACCATGTGGTCGCGCCGCGCCCAGGAATATGATGCGAAGATCAATTCCGGTGATCTGATCTCGATCGCCGAGGTCGTGCGCGACCTCTATCGCGCCGACAACCAGCCGGAGCAGTCCTACTCCGAGCGCCAGCTTTATGAAGCAGCGCTCGACCGCATGGCGCGCGAACTGGCAGCGGTCAACCGCCTGTCGGAGACCGAGGCTGTCCGTCTCATCGAGACCAACCTCAACAAGGGTCCGAAGCGCGGCACCAAGGCTGACAACGAAGAAGCCGACGCCGAGCAGGAAGAAGCTGCCTGATAGGGCTTGTAAGATCCGCTATGAAAAACCCGGCCATTGGCCGGGTTTTTTGTTTGTCTGCCGAGAGGCAGTGCGTCTCAGCAGACAATGGTGCGTTGCGCGGCCAATCGGCTGAAAGTCACTTCTGGCAAATATCCTAGAGGCTCTGGCTGGATGAGATGCCGCCACTTCTGGACCGTCACCGCGGTTGCCGTGACCCTGCGACCGATGGGACAGGCCAGAAGGTGGCCCTGCTGGCCGAGCAGTTCGGCGTGAAAGCCGCTACTGAGCCGATCGGTTTTGCTGTATCCGACGCCAATCTCGCAACAGGAGAGGCAGCATATGGGCACCGCACTTCTTGTCATCGACGTGCAGAATGCGATCCTGAGGGGCAAAGGCACCTCAGAACGGCAGCCACTGCTCGAGGCTGCGCTCGACGATACCATCGGCAGGCTGCGTGATCTCCAGGACAGAGCGCGTTCTGCGGGCGTGCCGGTCATAGTCATCCAGCATGACGGCCCTGCGGGCCACCGCCTAGCAGTTGGCACGGAAGGTTGGGAAGTCCGGCCGGAGCTGGCCCCGCGGGCCGGTGACCTTCTCGTTCGCAAGAAGAGCTCGGACTCGTTTCACGAGACCGAGCTCGGCGCCCGCCTTGGGGAGCTTGGTATCTCGCATCTTGTCGTCGGCGGCTGCATGACCCAGTTCTGCGTCGACACGACTGTGCGTCGGGCCGTGTCGCTCGGTTACGACGTCACGCTCGTCGCCGACTGCCATACGACCGCCGATTCGGCCCATCTCACCCGTGTTGACATCATCGCCCACCACAACGAAACGCTCGACGGTTTTGGTGCCGGCGATGCCGTGGTCGATGTCCGCCCGGCCGTGGCAATCTCGTTCTGACCACTGCCTGGGGCGGCAGCGAGATCTAGCCTTCGCCGCCCTTGCCGTGGTCGTGCTGATGCGTGATCGTCGCGATGAACCGTTTGGTGCGCTCGTGCCTGGGATTGCCGAACACCTCGTTGGCAGGGCCCTTTTCAACCACCGAGCCCCCTTCCAGGAACAGCACCTCATGGGCAATCTTCGACGCCAGGCGCAGATCGTGCGTGGCGATCACCATCGTCGTGCCCTCGCGCGCCAGCTGGCCGAGCACGTCGACCACTTCCTGCGCGAGTTCCGGGTCGAGTGCCGAGGTCGGCTCATCGCACAACAGCACCTTGGGCGACGGCGCCAGCGCGCGTGCGATGGCCACGCGCTGCTGCTGACCGCCGGATAAGGTCGCGGGCCAGGCGTCGAGCTTGTGCGCCATGCCGACCTTGTCGAGCAGCGTCATGGCCCGCTCGCGTGCCTTCGCATCTGGCCATTTCAGCACCGTCACCAGCCCTTCCATGACGTTCTCGATCGCCGTGCGATGCGGAAACAACTGGAAGTTCTGGAACACCATGCCTGTCTGGCGGCGCAACTGCTGGATTGCCTTGGTGGCGACGCGGTGGCCGGGGCGGAATTCGAGCGTGTCGTCGCCGATGCGCACAGTGCCGGAGGTCGGAATTTCCAGCAGGTTGATGCAGCGCAGCAGCGTGCTCTTGCCGCCGCCGGAAGGCCCGACGAGGGCGGTGACGCTGCCCTCGCGGATCTCGACCGAAACATCCTTGAGCACGACATTGTCGCCGAATTGTTTGACGATGTGGGACAGTCCGATCATGACCGTGCCTCCAGGAAGCCGCCGTAACGGTTGAGCCGCTTCTCGAGCCTGACCTGAAGCGACGACAGCACCGAGCTCATTGCGAGATAGAGTATGGCCGCCTCGACATAGAGGATCAGCGGTTCATAAGTGGTGGCGACGATGCGCTGGGCTGCCTGGAACATCTCCGGCACGGTGATGGCGGCAGCCAGCGAGGTGTCCTTGACCAGCGAGATGAAGGTGTTGGACAGCGGTGGCACGGCGACGCGGGCCGCCTGCGGCAGGACTGTGCGACGCATCGCCTGCGACCATGTCATGCCGATAGAGTAAGCCGCTTCCCACTGCCCCTTGGCCACCGAGCTGATGGCGGCACGAATGATCTCGGAGGAATAGGCGCCGACATTGAGGGTGAAGCCGATCAGTGCCGCCGGAAAGGCGTCGAGCACGATGCCGATGCTGGGCAGGCCGTAGAAGATCAGGAACAGCTGCACCAGAAGTGGCGTGCCGCGGATGATCCAGACGTAGAAGCGGACGATGCCAGAAAGCCAGGTAGGCCCGAACAGGCGGGCAAGGGCTGCGCCCAGCCCCACGGTCAGGCCGAAGGCGAAAGAGAGAAGCGTCAGCGGGGCTGTGAAAACGAGCGCGGCCCACAACAGTGGGCCGAGCGAGTCCAGCATCAATTGAAGCCAGTGTGGCAAGATGAATGCTCCCTCTCCACAACAAACAAGCCCGGAAAATCGCAGATTTTCCGGGCAAGTTCATGGGAAAAAATGAGAGGTGGAAAATGAGCGCCTTACAGGCGGCCGCCACGCCGGGCGCCGCCTGAAGGGCAATGCTGTTACTGCGAGACGTCGGCGCCGAAATAGGTCTCGGAAATCTTCTTGTAGGTGCCGTCGGCCTTGATCTCCGCCAGCGCCTTGTTGATCGCCTCGACCAGCTCGGGCTCACCCTTACGCACGATCACGCCGGAGAAGTCGGCCTTGGCCTCTTCGGCGACGATCTTCACGTCGGCGTCGGGCTTGTGCTTCTTGAAGTCGAAGAACGATAGCGAGTCGTTGATGGTGGCGTCGGCGCGGCCGTTCAGCACCAGTTGGATCGACTGGTCGAAGCCATCGGTGCCGACGAGCTCGGCGCCATTGGCCTCGGCGATCTTGCCGAAATTGCTGGTCAGCGACTGGGCCGACTTTTTGCCCTTGAGGTCGGCGAAGCCCTTGATGTCCTCATTCTTGCCGCTGACGATCAGCACTGCCTTCGAGGCGATGTAGGGATCGGAGAAGTCGTACTTGGCCTTGCGCGCCTCCGTGATGCCGACCTGGTTGATGACGGCGTCATAGCGCTTGGCGTCGATGCCGGCGATCAGGCCGTCCCACTTGCCTTCGAGAAACTCTGCCTTGACGCCGAGGCGCTTGGCGATTTCCTTGCCGATCTCGACGTCGAAGCCGACGAGCGCTCCCGATGCGTCGTGATAGGTAAAGGGCGCGTAGGTGCCCTCGGTGCCGATCTTGAATACGCCGGCTGCCTTGATCTCATTGAGATTTTCACCGGCATGGCCGGCGGCGACGGCTGCGAGCTGGATCGTTGCGGCAACGGCCAGCGACTTAAACCACTTCATTTTGTGTGATCCCGATTTTGTGCCCGGCTTGCTGGCCGGGAAAGTTGTGATTGGCGGCAATCTGTCAGAAGCCAGCTCTCGACATAAGGAATGAAATTTCAAAATCGACGCAATACTGGAATGCGAATCTACGCAACTGAAGGCCGCCAGCCGCCCCGGAACATTCGACGATACGGCGCGTTAATGGCGCTGCGGGGCAGCGCGGCAATTGCGGTGCGCGTCTGGCTGCTCTCAGGACAAGGGGCGCAAGATGTATATGGATCGGGCAGGCCTGTCTGGCGAGCAGATGATGCTGAGGGCGGCGTCGCGCGCGCCCTATCTGGAGCGCGGCGAAGAGCTCGAGCTGGCGATCCGCTGGAAAGAGCGGCACGATCAGGATGCGCTCAACCGCATCACCACCGCCCATATGCGCCTCGTCATCGCCATGGCGGTCAAGTTCCGGCGCTACGGGCTGCCGATGGGCGACCTCATCCAGGAAGGCCATGTCGGGCTGCTTGAAGCGGCGGCACGCTTCGACCCGGAGCGTGAGGTCCGCTTCTCGACCTATGCGACCTGGTGGATTCGCGCCTCGATGCAGGACTATATCCTGCGCAACTGGTCGATCGTCCGTGGCGGCACGAGTTCGGCGCAGAAGTCGCTGTTCTTCAACCTGCGGCGCATGCGCGCCCGGCTCGCCCAGGGCGGCGACCCGCTCGGCGGCACCGCAGCCTATCAGGAGATTTCGGTAGCCCTTGGCGTGTCGGAAGCCGACGTCGCGCTGATGGACATGCGGTTGTCGGTGCCCGACACCTCGCTCAATGCGCCGCTCAGCGACGATGGCGATTCGGGCGAACGGATGGATCTGCTGGTCTCGGACGATCCCTTGCCGGACGAGCTGGTCGGCGAGGCGATCGACATCGAGCGCCGCTCGGGATGGCTGCATGACGCGCTCACCGTGCTCAATGCGAGGGAACTGCAGATCATCGAAGAACGTCGGCTGACGGAGGAAGGTGCCACGCTGGAAGAGCTCGGCACCTCGCTCGGCATCTCGAAGGAGCGGGTTCGCCAGATCGAGACCCGCGCCATGGAAAAGCTGAAATCAGCGCTGGAGCGGAAGAACTCGGCGTTCCAGGTCGCCTGAGCGCTGATCTCTTGGACCTGCATCGTGCTTGCCGAACGTCCCGATTTCCGGGCCGATGCGCTACCGGTCGGTGACGATCTTGACCTTGTCGCCGGCGGAGACCGAGGCGCCGGGCGCCAGCGCATTCAGAACCCTGAACAGGTCGAGCTTGCGGTCGACGCCGACCATGCTGGCGGCGAGCGAGCCCATGTTCTGGCCGGGCTGGACGGTGACGACGCGGATGCGCAACGGCTTCAGACCAGCCTTCTCCGCTGCCGTCATGACCCGGAAGCTGGAGCTGACCGAACGGGCGATCTGGTCCAGCGCGGTGCTGGCCGTCGGAGCGGCCGTCAGCAGGCGATAGACCTGCGCGCCATTGCGGATCACGACGATATCGAACTGCCAGCCTTCGGCGCTGGCGCGGGCGAAGGCCGCCTCGTTGCCGTTGATCGTATCGGCGCGCACGCTCGACGGGTCGAGGCCTGCGACCCAGCCGCTCTTGACGTAGTCGGTCAGTGGCAGCTTGGCGTCGATCGCCACGCCATCGAAGCGGATAGCCGTATTGTCAGGTCCGGTCGCTGTGACGGCGGCTGCCGTGTTGTCGATGACAAAGCCTTGCGGCACGGCAAACGAGATGCCGAGCTTGGGGTGCATGAAGGTGGTGCCGCGCACATAACCTTCGTCGGGCGTATCGCCGAACAGCAGGCCGTCGATGCCGGCGAGGAAGGAATCGCGATCGCGGCGGCCGATGCCGGGCGCGCCGAACTGGCGGGCGTGGCGCTGGGCAAGGTCGATGCGCTGCGGCGCGTTGGGGTGGCTCGCCAGGAAGTCGAGGCTGGCGTCGGTGGCGCCGCTGACCGCGCGCAGGTCGGAGTAGGCGGCCATCGACTGCAGGAAGCGTCCTGCGGCAAACGGATCGTAGCCGGCCTGGCCGCTCATCTTGATGCCGATGCCGTCGGCTTCCAGCTCCTGATTGCGCGAGAACTGGGCGAGCCGGAGCTTGCCGCGGATCAGCGCTGCCTTGGCGGTCGGGCTTTCGCCGAGCAGGTCGGTGACGACCTTGGTCGCCAACACTTCCTCGGCTTCCTTCTGCTGACGCTGGATGCCGTGGTTGGCAGTGACGTGGCCCATCTCGTGCGAGATGACGGCGGCAAGCTCGGCCGAATCATTGGCCAGCGCCAGCAGGCCGCGCGTCACGTAGAGATAGCCGCCGGGCAGCGCAAAGGCATTGACGTTGGGCGAGTTCAGGATAGTGATGCGGTAGGTCTGGTTCGGGTTGCTCGACACGGTGGTCAAGCTGCCGACAACCTTGGCGACCATGCGCTCAAGCTTGGGATCCGAATACTCGCCGCCATAGGTCGCCAGAATGCGCGGATGCTGCGCCTTGGCGATCTCGGCGAGCTTGTCGTTGCGGGTGACGTTGTCGACGGTGACAGGATTGTTGGACGGCTGGAAGCCTGACTCGCGGACATCGGAGGGGTTGAGTATCTGGCAACCCGAGACAAGCGCCGACAGCGCGACGGCAACCATCAGGCGCGCATAGCGGGGCGTTCTCGTCTCGATCAACATGTCGCGGCAGGTGGGCAGAGCTCGCGTCCTTTCGAAGTCTTTAGGCGGCAGGCAAAGCAGAAGCGGGCCCGACCAGATGGACGTAGCCACTGACGACTCGCCGACACAATAAGGCCGATACCGCCAATGTGGCGATTTGGCTGTAAATTATGTCCGCTTCCGGGCAACCCGGCGTGATCGCGTCATCACCGTTCACCGCCGATATAGTGTCTGAACGCTTCAGGTCCAGCATTGGTGAAGAAATCCGCAGTCTTTCCAGCCGCCGCGACAGTGCCAGCCTCGACGAAAACCATGTTTTTAGCCAGTTTTCGGGCATCTTCGGGCTGGTGTGTCACGAAAAGCACGGTCATGCCGCGTTCTGCATGAAGGCTCGCCACGAGATCCAGCATATCCTCGCGCAATGCTGGTCCAAGCGAGGCAAAGGGTTCATCCAGCAGGAGAATCGGCCGGTCGCGGACAAGGACGCGCGCCAGCGCCACGCGCTGGCGTTCGCCGCCCGACAGTTCGCGGGGCAGGCGCTTCTCCATGCCGGCGAGGCCGACGCGTGTCAGTGCGGTTGCCACGTCCCGCCTGTCGGCAGTGGCCAGGCGCAGCGCAGGCGAGCGACCGAGCCCGACATTCTTCTCGACGTCGAGATGGGCAAAGAGGTTGTTTTCCTGGAAAACCATCGACACCGGCCGCTCGGATGGCGGTGCGATCGTCACGTCGACGTCGCCGATCAACACGCGGCCTTCGCGCGGTATCTCAAAGCCGGCGACGAGGTTGAGCAATGTCGACTTGCCGGCGCCGCTCGGTCCCATGATCGCGGTGATCTCGCCCGGTGCAAAGGTCACGTCGAAGCGCACCATGGTGTCGCTATAGCTGAACACCACATGGTCGAGGCGTACCGCGGCACTGGTCGAGGTCATTTCGTAGTCTCCCTACCGAGGCGGTCGGCGAGCATCGTCAACGCCAGGCACAACAGGCCGAGCATCAATGCAAGTCCCGCCGCGTCATCTGTGCGGTAGCTGCCCATGCGGGCGAGCAAAAGGTAGGGCAAGGTCTGCACCGCGTCGCTGCCGAACAGCGCGATGACACCGAGATCGCCGAGCGACAGCGCCATGGCAAAGGAGAATGCCGTTGCAAGCGGGCGCTTGAGCACCGGCCAGTCGATCAACCGCAGCCTGTTCCAGCCTGAGATGCCGAGCTGGGCGCACAGCCTTTCGTGACGTTCGCTGGCCGCGTCATAGGCAGGGCGGACGGCGCGGACGGCAAATGGCATGGCCATAACGGCGTTGACGGTGACGACCATGAATGGCGCCAGCGAAAACACCTCGACCGACTGCCGCACCAGCACGAACCAGCCGGCACCGATGACGATCGGCGGCACCACCAATACGAAGCCGGCGCCGGTGTCGGTGAAGCGTTCGAGCAATGTCTTTTCGCCGCCTGTCCTGCTGCCGGCCAGTGCCCGGCGCGCCATGACGAGGGACAGCGCAAGCATGGTTGCGAGTGTTGCCGACAGCGTCGCAAGCACGATGCTGGTCAGTGTCGCACGCTGCACCGCCGCTTCGCCGGCGAGGCGGCCGAGATTGGCCTCAAGCCCGGAGACGATTGTCGCCAGCATCGGCCCGCCGACGAAGACGAGCGCCACAACGATGATGGCGGTGTTGAGCGCCTTCTCGCCGGTCTTTGCCTTGATGTAGTTGCGCTGGGCCACCGGCAGATTGGCGTCGCCGGTCGTGTTGGCACCGAGCCGCATCAGCGCCAGAACCACAACTGCCGTGAGCGCGATCTGCAGCAGGGTCAGGGCGACTGCGCGCGCGGGGTCGAAGTCGAAGCGCAACGCCTGATAGATCGCAACCTCAAGCGTTGTTGCGGCCGGGCCGCCGCCGAGCGTCAGCACGATGGTGAAGGAGGTGATGCACAGCATGAAAACGAGGCCCGCAATGCCGGGCAAGGCTGCTCGGATTGCCGGCCAATCGATCATGCGGAAGCTCGACCGTGCGCCCATGCCGAGCTGGCTCGCCAGCCGCCACTGGTCCGCCGGCACCGTCTGCAGCGCCTCCAGAATCAGCCGCGTCGCCAGCGGCAGGTTGAAGAAGACATGGGCAACGAGAATGCCGGACAGCCCATAGATGCCGGGCCAGGTGCCGCCGGTCAGCGCCGCCAGCGGTTCAGCGAAATAGCCGGCGCGGCCGTAGAGCGACAGGATGCCAAGGGCTGCGACGATCGCCGGCAAGGCGAGGGGAACGGCAAACAGGCGCAGGATCAGCGCGCGGCCGGGAAAGGCGGGATGCCGTGCGAGCGCTCGGGCAACGAAGATCGCCGGCACAACCGACAGCAAGGTCGACAGCAGCGCCTGCCACAGGGTGAAACGGGCAATGCGGAAGAGATAGGAATCGAAGGCGTCGGCAGCACCTTGTGGATTGCGTGCGGCCTCGATGCCAAGACCGGCAAATGCGCCGCCGATCAGGATGCCGATGGCCGCCAGCGCGATGATGCCGGCGGCGATGCGGGGGTCTGTACGGCTCACCGACATGCAGGGCCGCGATTGGCTAGGCGCAGGTGCGGCAGCCGCGATGGGTCGCGCTCTGTCCCACCCCCCTCTGGCCTGCCGGCCATCTCCCCCGCAAGGGGGGAGATCAGCGGCTTGGATGCCCACGCACCACCGGCAACCTCTGGGGTTGGCGAGAGCCATTCCACTACCAATCTCCCCCCTTGCGGGGGAGATGGCCGGCAGGCCAGAAGGGGATGTTCAAGCGCAACCATGGCAGGTCGACAGAGCCTTACTTGCTCATCACGCCGAGCCACTCGTCGACCCAGGCCTTGCGGTTGGCAGCCACCTCGTCGGCGCTGAAGATCAGCGTCTTGGTCGGCTTCACCAGCTTGTCGAAGGCAGGGTTGAGCGGCTTGTCGGTCTTGCCGGCGGGCAGCATCCAGTTGGTTTCGGGTACGGCGTCCTGGAAGCCTGGGCTGGTCATGAAGGCCATGAACTTTTCGGCCAGCGGGTTCTTGGCGCCGGTCGTGGTGATGCCGGCGACCTCGATCTGCAGGTAGTGGCCTTCCTCGAAGGACGCCGCCTGGTAACGCTCGGTGTTCTCGGCGACCATGTGGTAGGCTGGCGAGGTGGTGTAGGACAGCACCATCGGCGCCTCGCCCTTGGTGAACAGGCCATAGGCCTCGCTCCAGCCCGGGGTGACGGTCAGCACGCGGCCCTTGAGCTTGGCCCAGGCTTCCGGCGCCTTGTCGCCATAGACCGACTTGACCCAGAGCAGCAGGCCGAGGCCCGGCGTCGAGGTGCGCGGATCCTGGATCGCGATCTTTTCTTCCGGATTGCCCTCGACAAGTTCCTTCAGGCTTTTCGGCGGGTTCTTCAGCGTCTCGGTGTCATAGACGACGGCGAAGTAGCCGTAGTCGTAGGGAACGAAGGTGTCGTCCTTCCAGTCACCCGGAACCTTGACGTCGGCGCCGGCGGCACCATGCGGTGCAAACAGGCCGGTGGCCTTGGCTTCGGCTGTCAGGTTGGTGTCGAGGCCAAGCACGATGTCGGCCTTGGTCGATGCACCTTCGAGCTTGACGCGGTTGAGCAGTGCTACGCCATCGGCGACCGAGACGAAGTCGACAGTGCAGGCGCAGTCGGCTTCGAAGGCCTTCTTGACCTGCGGGCCGGGGCCCCACTCGGAGGTGAAGCTTTCATAGGTGTAGACGGTAAGCTTGCCTTCGGCAGCGGCAGGGAAAGCAACCGTGGCCAGCGCCAGGGCGGAAGTCATGGACAGGATCAACGAGCGCATCGGCGCCTCCTTCATTGGTGTTGAAAGGGAATTTGAAGCGCCGGGCGTCCGAAGCATCTAATCCCTCCGCCGGTACAAACCGGATCAGGTTCAGCGGGTTGGCCGGGACGGTTCCCTATGCCTCTCAGCCGGCACGCAATTGCGCGACCGGCACCCCGTTAGAGCGGTTCAACAAATAGGCTCGCGCATCAGGCCACGCAAGCGGTAGTTTGCCGGCCACCGACCGCGTCGCGGCCTTCCGTTTCGGCTGCCGGGCTGGTAATGCGCATGCCATGACCCGGTTCACCATACTTCTCGGCGGCGAGCTTTTCCGCACCCCGCGCCTCGACCGCCAGGTGGCGGGCAGCAGGGTGATTGCGGCAGATGCCGGTATCCGCCATGCCGCCACGCTCGGGCTGATGCCGGAACTGTGGCTCGGCGACTTCGATTCCGTGCCGGTAGATCTCGACCCGCGTTTTGCCGACCTGCCGCGGGCGACCTTTCCGGCCGAAAAGGACAGGACCGACGGTGAACTGGCCATCGATGCCGCGCTTCGGCTCGGCGCGACCTCGCTGGTGCTTGTCGGCGCCTTCGGCGGCGCCCGCGCCGACCACGCCTTCCTTCATTTCGCCCTTGCGCTCAGGCTTGCCGAAGCCGGCATCGAGGTGCTGCTGAGCAGCGGGCGCCAGGAGGCTTTGCCGCTCCTGCCCGGCAGCGCAGGCTTCGACTATGAAGACGGCATGCTGTTTTCGGTGCTCGCCTTCTCCGAGCTGACCGGGCTGTCCGAACAGGGCGCCAAGTGGCCGCTCGACAATGTCGACGTGCCGTTCGGTTCGTCGCTGACCCTTTCCAATGAAGTGCGGGGTCCGTTGCGGATTTCGCTCGGCAGCGGCCGTGCCCTACTCCTCGCTCATCCCTTTCCTGCCTCGGATTTCTGAAACATGGCGCCTCCGCTTCTCAATCTCGACGGCATCCGTCTGACCTTTGGCGGCACGCCGCTGCTCGATGGCGCCGCACTGACGGCCGCTGCCGGCGACAAGATCGCGCTTGTCGGCCGCAACGGCTCGGGCAAGTCGACGCTGCTCAAGATCGCGGCGGGCATGATCGAGCCGCAGGACGGCGTGGTGTTCCGCCAGCCGACGGCAACCATCCGCTACTTGCCGCAGATGCCCGACATGGACGGCTTCGCTTCTGTCCGCGCCTATGTCGAAGCCGGGCTCGGACCTGCTGACGATCCGCATCGCGCCACCTATCTGCTCGACCATCTCGGCCTGACCGGCGAGGAGCCTCCGGGCGACCTGTCGGGCGGCGAGGCGCGCCGCGCAGCACTTGCCCGCGTCATGGCGCCCGAGCCCGACATCCTGCTGCTCGACGAGCCGACCAACCATCTCGACCTCTCGGTCATCGAATGGCTGGAAGAGGAACTGATCCGCACCTCCTCGGCGCTGATCCTGATCTCGCACGACCGCCGTTTCCTCGAGCGCGTCAGCCGCAACACCGTCTGGCTCGATCGCGGCCAGACGCGCCGGCTCGACCGCGGCTTTGCCCATTTCGAGGAATGGCGGGACCAGATCCTGGAGGAAGAGGAGCGCGAGCAGCACAAGTTAGGCCGTCAGATCGTGCGCGAGGAGCATTGGCTGCGCTATGGCGTGACGGCGCGGCGCAAGCGCAACATGCGCCGTCTCGGCGAGCTGCAGACGATGCGCCAGACGTTCCGCAGCCATCGCGGTGCCGAGGGCGTGGCAACCATGGTTGCGAGCGAGGCGGCAGAATCCGGCAAGCTTATCATCGAGACCAAGAATATCGACAAGAGCTTTGGCGAGCTTTCAGTCGTCAAGGGTTTCTCGACCCGCATCCAGCGCGGTGATCGCGTCGGTCTCGTCGGCCCCAATGGCGCCGGCAAGACGACCTTGCTCAAGATGCTGACCGGCGAGATGGAGCCCGATGCCGGCAGCGTGCGGCTTGGCGTCAATCTGGAGATCGCCACCCTCGACCAGAAGCGCGAGGCGGTCGATCCGAACGAGACGCTGTCGAGCTACCTGACCGATGGCCGTGGCGAAAACCTCGTCATCAATGGCGAGCAGCGCCACGTCGTCTCCTACATGAAGGACTTCCTGTTTAAGCCCGAGCAGGCGCGGACGCCGGTGCGCGAACTCTCCGGCGGCGAACGTGCCCGGCTGATCCTGGCGCGCGTGCTGGCGCGTCCGGCAAACCTTCTGGTGCTCGACGAACCGACCAACGATCTCGACATGGAGACGCTGGAACTGCTTCAGGAACTGGTCGCCGGTTTCGCCGGCACCGTCATCCTGGTCAGTCACGACCGCGATTTCCTTGACCGCACCGTCACCAGCATCATCGCGCCCGACGGCGAGGGCCGCTGGATCGAGTATGCCGGCGGCTACGCCGACATGCTGGCCCAGCGCGGAGGCACCAAGCTCGATGACCGCAAGTCGCGCAAGGCGGCCAGTGGTCAGGCCTCAGCCGGCCGCAGTGAGGCCGAAGCGCCCAAGGCCGCGTCGAAAAAGCTGTCGTTCAAGCAGAAGTTCGCGCTCGAAAGCCTGCCCAAGAAGATGGAGGCGGTGACCGCTTCGATCTCGCGGCTGGAAAACCAGATCGCCGATCCGGCCTTCTACGAGCGCGACCCGCACGGCTTCCAGAAGACCATAGCCGCGCTCGACAAGGAGCGCGCGACGCTGACCGCTCTCGAAGAGGAATGGCTGGAGCTGGAGATGCTGCGCGAGGAACTGGAAGGCTAGCCAGGGGCCTAAAGGCAGGCTTCACAGATCGCCGCGATATGGCGATGGTCGGTGCCGCAGCAACCGCCAAGAACCTTGATGTGGCCGAAGCCGTCCCGCATTGCGCGATAGCGGCGGGCGAGATCGTCAGGATCGCCGGGGTCGAGCTCTGTTGCGGCATCGAGTTCGGCGTGGCTTTTTGTCGATGCGTTTGCCCGCACGCCGCCAATACGCTGGACCCAGCTGCCGGCGTCCGCCAGCACGTTCTGGAAATGGCTGGGATGGGCGCAGTTGATCATGAAGTAGGCGGGCGCGCCGTCGGTCTCGTCATCGACGATCTCGATCGCTTCCGCCAGGCTTTCGCCCGATGGCAATCGCCCGTCAGTCTCGACCGTGAAAGAGATCACCGATGGCAGGCCCTCGCCCATGGCGGCACAGGCGATGCCGACCGCTTCCTCGGGGTAGTTCATGGTCACGGCGCTGACCATGTCGGCTCCGGCGTCGCGGAACGCGACGACCTGGTCGCGATGATAGTCCGAGGCCTCGACCGGCGTCATCTTCATCTCGGGACGGTAGCCGTCGCCACGTGGGCCGACCACACCGTTGACCGGCACCGTCATGCCGCGGGCAACGTAAGGCGCCCGCAGCGCTTTCGCCTGGGCGACGGCGCGACGATTAATGTCCGAAAGTGCCGTGCGGGAGTAGCCCAGCTTCTCGCCCCAGTCGGGATTGGCCCGCCATGTCGGCGTGTCCAGCACGAAGCTCACCCCGTGTTGCTCGGCGATATCGAGAAAGCGCCTGAAATAGCCGTCGAGCCTGTCGCGGCCGGCCGCATCGAGCAAC
Organism: Aminobacter ciceronei; assembly: GCF_014138625.1. Classification (GTDB taxonomy): domain Bacteria; phylum Pseudomonadota; class Alphaproteobacteria; order Rhizobiales; family Rhizobiaceae; genus Aminobacter; species Aminobacter ciceronei. Next base: position 58,387 of record NZ_JACJHY010000012.1, on the reverse strand, counting down.
AGCGGAAACGCCGCGAAACACGGCAGGTCCATCCCGTCCAGGAAGACCAACGTTGTCTCGAGGCCGCCGTCGGTGAGTGCGACGGAAGCGCCGAGATGCGGAAGATCTGTCGTCGCAGCGCACATGATGTACCGAAGGCGTTCGGCTTTCCGTCGGCTGGGTCATATCCGTCAGCCTGGACGCGGCCGAACGCGTTCTTCAGCCTAACATCTTACTTCAGGGGTTTCTACTTTAAGCCGCCGGCTGGAATCTCTGGCGTTAGGACCGAAAGGTACATCTCGGTCGTCGTGCACGCGGCGGTCATAGTTGCCCTGCAGGCGCGCCGTTCCAAGGCTACTGACGCGGAGGATGATCATCCGCGCCAGCGAAAGCTCCAGATCAGCCGGCTTCCTTGGCCTGCCAAGCCTTCATCGCGTCTTCGAACACCTTGTCGCCAGGGATGCCCTTTTCGAGCGTGAACAGCGCGCGGCGGCCCGACTTGTAGACGACCGGCACGTCGATCCAGCTCTGCCGACGCAGGAGGTTCAGATTGGCGTCGACCTCGGCCTTGGTGTCGTTGAGCGCTACGAGGAAGAAGCCGTCGGCGATCTTGGCCGGAATGCCGAGCAGCGAATTGCCGGCGTCCTGTTCCGAGCTCTTCATCGCCACGCGCAGGATGTTCTCGATGCCGCCGCCGTCAAAGCCCTGAGGCGTCAGGAAGATCATTTCCAGGATATGGCTCGCCGGCAGCGTCTTGTCGGCGTTGCGGCGGATGGTCATGCGCAACTGGATGTCCTTGCCGGGGATTGTCGCTTCGGCGCGGATGGCAGGCTCGGGCGGCAGGTCGCCGCCGGGCGATTCCTGTACCACCGTCCAGACGACGGAACCCGGCTCAGCCGAGCCTTGGGCGACGTTGGTGCGCTCTTCGTAGAAGATCGCCTTCTGGCCGACGGCCACGGGTGCGTTTTCGCCTGCCGCAGGCGTTGTCGTCGCCGGTGTTCCCTCGGCGGGTGTCGCGGGCGTGGCAGGGGTTGCCGGCGCGGTCTCGGGCGTCGCCGGTGGCGTTGCCGGAGCCGGCTGGGTCAGTGCTGCAACCGAGGTGCCTTCGCCGACGGTGTTGCTGCCGCTGGCCGGGCCAGGATCGACCTCCTTGCCATCCGCGGTCATGCGCTGGGTGAACTTGCCGGGCTCGTCGCTTGCCGGCGCTTGTGCTGCCTGGCCGCCATTGGCGGGCGGAGGAGTGGCTGCTTCATTCGTTGGCGGGGGCGTTTCCGCCGCCGTGTCGCCGCCACTGCCGACAAAGGCATCGCGGTTGGACCACAGCGCATAGCCGCCGGCGCCGACCACCACCACGGCAAGTGCCGCTGCGATAAGGCCGCCGCTGATGCGCTTGCGCGGCTTCTGCCGCGTGTTGGCGAATGGATCGCCATTGTTGGCTGCGGCGTCGCCGAAGTTGTTGTCGCCTTCGCCGTCCTGCGCTTCGTCATCGTCGCTTGCCGAGAAGTCGGGCAGGGGCTCGCGCTGCTGCGGCGTGTAGGCCGGAATGGGGTCTGCGGCAGGCGGTGGCGCGACCGGGGTCACCGGGCTGCGTGGCTCCGGTGCAGGTGCTGCCCTGGTATAGGCCGGCTGATCCTTGTTGCGGGCGATCGAGGTAAAGACGTTTTCCAGCTCGGCCAGCGGATCGTCTTCCACAACGGGCGGATGGAATTCCGCCTCGACGATCGCGATCGCGTCCTCGAGCGACTTGGTCTGGCGTTCGGCAACGGCTGCGGGCGGCTGCGGGTTGAGCGCGGCGAGCTTGGCCGCGATGGTGCTGCGGGCCTTGTCATACACCCGCGCGCGCATCGCCGGCGTGGTGTCGCCCATGCCATCCAGCGTCTTTTTCAGAACCGCTACGAAGTCTGCCATTCTCTCGTCGACCTATCTCTTCTTCTGGGCCGCGGCGATTCCGGCGGCAAATCAGCCGCCGGAAAGTTGCCAAAACTAGTCTTCAAACGGATCGGTCACAAGTATCGTGTCATCCCGCTCCGGGCTGGTGGAAAGCATGGCCACCGGGGCGCCGATCAGCTCCTCGATGTAGCGCACATACTTTACCGCCTGGGCCGGCAGGTCGTTCCAGCTGCGGGCGCCCGCGGTGGTGCCCTTCCAGCCTTCCAGCGTCTCGTAGACCGGCTCGACACGCGCCTGGGCGCCCTGGCTCGCCGGCAGGTAGTCGATCAGTTCGCCGTCGAGCATATAGCCGGTGCAGACCTTGATCTCGTCGAGACCGTCGAGCACGTCGAGCTTGGTCAAGGCGATGCCCTTGATGCCGTTGACGGCAACCGCCTGGCGCACCAGCACGGCATCGAACCAGCCGCAGCGGCGCTTGCGGCCGGTGACGACGCCGAATTCGTGGCCGCGGGTGCCGAGGAATTCGCCGACTTCGTTCTGTTGCTCGGTCGGGAAGGGGCCCTCGCCGACGCGGGTGGTGTAGGCCTTGGTGATGCCGAGCACGTAGTGGATCGAGCCCGGGCCCATGCCGGAACCCGCTGCCGCCTGGCCGGCGACTGTGTTCGACGAGGTCACGAACGGATAGGTGCCGTGGTCGATGTCGAGCAGGGTGCCCTGGGCGCCTTCGAACAGGATGCGTTCGCCGGCGCGACGCTTGTCGTCGAGCACCTTCCAGACGCGGTCCATGTAGGGCAGGATCTTGTCGGCGATCGAGGTCAGCTCGGCCATGATGACGTCGTGCGTCACCTCGGGATGGCCAAGCCCGCGGCGCATGGCATTGTGGTGCGTCAGCAAACGGTCGACCTTCTGGGGGAGCGTTTCCAAATCCGCCAAGTCCATCACCCTGACGGCACGGCGGCCCACCTTGTCTTCGTAGGCGGGGCCGATGCCGCGACGGGTCGTGCCAATCTTCGTTCCGGAATTGGAGGCGGCGTCCTCGCGGAAGCCATCCAGCTCACGATGCAGCGACAGGATAAGCGCGGTGTTTTCGGCTATTTTCAGGCGATCGGGGCCGATCTCGACGCCCTGGGCGCGGATTTTCTCGATCTCGGCGACAAAGGCATGCGGGTCGAAGACCACGCCATTGCCGATGATCGACAGCTTGCCCTCGCGCACGACGCCGGATGGCAGCAGCGACAGCTTGTAGACCACACCGTCGACCACCAGCGTATGGCCGGCATTATGCCCGCCCTGGAAACGCACCACCACATCGGCGCGCTCCGACAGCCAGTCGACGATCTTGCCCTTGCCTTCGTCGCCCCACTGGGAACCGACGACCACCACATTGGCCATAATATTTTCCTTCCGACATCGCGGCTGAGGCCGCGAACAGTGCAAAATGACAGGCCTCTATAACGCCAAGCAATTGGATGTGCGACCTTTCTTTGCCGCCTCAGGCACAACAAATTCAGCCTTTGGGCGCATTTACATGCCGACAGCCAGCACCTAGGTCGGCATGGTGCCCCTCGCCAGCGAAAGTCCGGCCGCATGCATCGAAACGCCTATGTCCTGCTGTTGGCGACTACCCTGTTCTGGGGTGGCAATGCGGTGGCGGGCAAGCTTGCCGTGGGCCACGCCTCGCCGATGCTTTTGACCTCATTGCGCTGGGCGTTCGCCGCCGCATTTCTCGGCGCCGTCGGCTGGTCCAGGCTCCGGGTGGACTGGGCGGTGGCGCGCAGGCAACTCTGGCTGCTTGTCGCCTTGGGCGGGTTAGGCTTCACCGCCTTCAATGCCGCCCTCTATTCCGCGCTCAATTTCACCTCGGCCATCAATGCCAGCATCGAGCAGGCGGGCATGCCCATGGTCATCTTTGCTGCCAACTTCATCCTGTTTCGCATGCGGGTCAGCTGGGGCCAGATTCTGGGCTTCCTGTTGTCGCTGACAGGCATCGCGCTGACCGCCAGCCATGGCGATCTCAGGAGCTTGCTCGCGCTCGACATGAATTTCGGCGATGCGCTGATGCTGATCGCCGTTCTCGTCTACAGTGCCTACACGGTTGCGCTGCGCTTCAAGCCGGACATCCACTGGCTGAGCCTGATGATCGTCATGACATCGGCCGCATTCGTCACCTCGCTTCCGTTCGTCGCCTGGGAAATCGGCACTGGCAGGGCCATCGCGCCCGATGCGACGGGCTGGGCGATCACCGCCTACATGGTGCTGTTTCCCTCGATCCTGGCGCAGATCTTCTACATCAGGGGTGTCGAACTCATCGGCGCCAATCGTGCGGGCCTGTTCATCAACATGGTGCCGATCTTTGGCACGTTGTTGTCGGTGATGATCATCGGCGAGGACTTCCAGCTCTACCACGCAGTCGCCATCGTGCTGGTGCTTGGCGGCATCTGGCTTGCCGAGCACTCCGGGCGGAAAATGGCGAGCGCCGAGGAGCTTTTGGCTGCCGAAGAACACAGCTCCGATGCCTGAAAAGAAAAGGCGCGGGGATCGGCCCGCGCCCTTTGGTGCCTTGGGAGGCTTTGTCAGATCCCGTTGATGTCGAACTGCAGGCGCTTGGCCGAGTCGATCGACTTGTGGTCGCGCACCTTGGCGAGCACGTCTTCGGGGAACGGTGCGTCGAGATAGAGCAAGGCGATCGCATTGCCACCCGGCCGGTCGCGGCCGAGCTGGAAGTTGGCGATGTTGACGCCGCTCTCGCCGCACACGGTGCCGAGCAGGCCGATGATGCCAGGCGCGTCGGCGTTGGTGGTATAGAGCATGTGTTGGCCGACCTCGGCATCGAGATTGATGCCCTTGATCTGGATGAAACGCGGCTTGCCGTCGGAGAAGCACGTGCCGGCGATCGAGCGCGTCATATGCTCGGTCTTCACGCTCAGCTTGATGTATCCGTCGAACACGCCCGACTTGTCGCGCTTGACCTCGGCGACGATGATGCCGCGCTCCTTCACCATGATCGGCGCCGACACCATGTTGACGTCGGAGACCTGCGGCCGGATCAGGCCGGCGAGCGCAGCACTGATCAGCGCCTTGGTGTTCATCTGTGCGGTCTGGCCGTCGAACAGGATCTCGACCTCGGTGATCGGGTCTTCCGTCACCTGGCCGACAAAGGCGCCGAGCACTTCGGCGAGCTTGACGAAGGGCTTGAGCCGCGGCGCTTCCTCAGCGGTGATGGACGGCATGTTGATGGCGTTGGAAACAGCACCCTTGACCAGATAGTCGGCCATCTGCTCGGCCACCTGCAAGGCGACGTTCTCCTGCGCTTCCGAGGTCGAGGCGCCGAGATGCGGGGTGCAGACGACGTTGTCCATGCCGAATAGTTCGTTTTGCTCAGCCGGTTCCACCTCGAACACGTCGATGCCGGCGCCTGCCACTTTGCCGCTTTTCAGGCCGGCGATCAGGTCCTTCTCGACGATCAGGCCGCCGCGGGCGCAGTTGATGATGCGCACGCCCGTCTTCATCTTGGCGATGGACTCGGCGTTGATGATGTTGCGCGTCTTGTCGGTCAGTGGCGTATGCAGCGTGATGAAGTCGGCGCGGGCGAACAGCTCGTCGAGCTCGACCTTTTCGACGCCGAGTTCTTCGGCGCGATGCTCGGACAGGAACGGATCGAAGGCAACGACATGCATCTTGAGGCCGACGGCGCGCGTGGCGACGATCGAGCCGATGTTGCCGCAGCCGATCAGGCCGAGCGTCTTGCCGGTGATCTCGACGCCCATGAAGCGGTTCTTCTCCCACTTGCCGGCATGGGTCGAGGCATTGGCCTCGGGCAACTGGCGGGCGACCGCGAACATCAGCGCGATGGCGTGTTCGGCGGTGGTGATCGAATTGCCAAAGGGCGTGTTCATGACGATGATACCGCGCCGCGAGGCGGCAGGAATATCGACATTGTCGACGCCTATGCCGGCGCGGCCGATGACCTTGAGATTGGTCGCTGCAGCGATCAGCTTTTCGGTGACCTTGGTCGCCGAGCGGATGGCCAGGCCGTCATATTGGCCGATGACTTCGAGCAGCTTTTCCTTGTCCTTGCCGAGGTCGGGCAGGTAGTCGACCTCGACGCCACGATCCTTGAAAATCTGGACGGCGGTGGTGGAGAGTTTGTCGGAAACGAGAACGCGAGGCATGGGTCTTAATCCCTTTGCGATTGGTCTGCCTCCCCCTTGTGGGGAGGTCGGTCGCGAAGCGACCGGGTGGGGGAATGGGTTGAACGCGGGGATGGGAGCAAAGTCTGATGCGCCCCCAATCCCAATCCGCCGTGCGGATCGACCTCCCCCGCGCGGGGGAGGGCAAGGGCGTCAGGCCGCAGCCTTGAGCGCTGCCTTCTGGTTGGCGAAGGCCCAGTCGAGCCAGGGCATCAGCGCCACCAGATCGGACGTCTCGACGGTGGCGCCGGCCCAAATGCGCAGGCCGGGCGGCGCGTCGCGATAGGCGCCGATGTCGAAGGCGACGCCTTCCTTTTCCAGCGCTGAAACCATGCCCTTGGCGAAGGCCGCCTGACCGTCCTTGTCGAGAGCGGCGACCTCAGGGTCGACGATCGACAGGCAGACCGAGGTGTTGGAGCGCGTCTCCGCAACGACGGCCAGGTTGGCGAGCCAGCCGGACTTTTCGACGAACGCGTCGATGGCCGCGAAGTTCGCGTCGGCGCGGGCAACAAGCGCATCGAGGCCGCCCAGGCCCTTGGCCCAGTTCAGCGCGTCGAGATAATCCTCGACGCAGAGCATCGACGGGGTGTTGATGGTCTCGCCCTTGAAGATGCCTTCGATCAGCTTGCCGCCCGAGGTCAGGCGGAAGATCTTGGGCAGCGGCCAGGCCGGCTTGTAGCTCTCAAGGCGTTCGACGGCGCGCGGGCTGAGGATCAGCATGCCGTGGGCGCCTTCGCCGCCGAGCACCTTCTGCCAGGAGAAGGTGACGACGTCGAGCTTCCGGAAATCGAGCTTCTGGGCGAACGCCGCCGATGTGGCGTCGCAGATGGTCAGGCCCTTGCGGTCGGCGGGGATGAAGTCGCCATTGGCGACGCGCACGCCCGAGGTCGTGCCGTTCCAGGTGAAGACGACGTCGCGGTCGAAATCGACCTTGCCGAGATCGGGCAGCTCGCCATAGGGCGCCTCGAACTTGCGCACGTCTTCGATCCTGAGCTGCTTGACCACGTCGGTGATCCAGCCTGCGCCGAAGCTCTCCCAGGCGACCATGTCGATGCCACGTTCGCCGAGCAGCGACCACATCGCCATCTCGACGGCGCCGGTGTCGGAAGCCGGAACGATGCCGATGCGGTAGTCCGATGGGACCTGGAGAACTTCGCGGGTCAGCGCGATGGCCTGCTCGAGCTTGGTCTTGCCGATCTTGGCACGGTGCGAGCGGCCGAGCGGCGCGTCAGCGAGGGCCTGGAGCGACCAGCCGGGACGTTTTGCGCAGGGACCTGAGGAGAAATTGGGGTTTGCCGGACGGAGTCCGGGTTTGGCGACGATCGTCATCGTGGTTCTATCCTTCCAGATAGTTGGCCCCTCGTTGGGGAGGGGTGGCCCACGGACGGCGATATGCGTTTAGCGTTCGGGCGTCAAGAGGAAAGTTTCTGTCGCAAAGAGGACATGCCGTGACGGTGCGGAAATGCAGGCAGCGCTGGTCGCCGACCGGGCATGCCCGCAAATCGCCACCTACTCTGCCGGCAGATAGCCCGCATGGACCAGATGGTCGTGGAGCAACTCCCGGATGGCTTCCTGCCGGCTGGCGTCGCTCTGCTTGTTGCGGCGATATTCGTCCACGGCGTCCAGCACGGTCGATGGAAACCTCATATGCACGGCCTCGGTCCCCGCCGGCCGCCGCCCTCGTTTCGGAAGTTGTTCACGCAAGTCCGCCCCCCCAAGTGAAGTCTAATTTAGAGAATCGTAAATTCTGAAAGATGAAATTGCAATAACGAAGTGGCTGGTGGGAAGGTGGCGGAAATGCCTCCAACGCTCTTTGTGGGCACAGGGAAGACCGGTTTATGTCAGCGGTTGTGCGGCGATTGGAATTAACGCAGAACGGGCATCGGTTTGCAGGGCTTGCATTGGCGGGGTGGTTCGTGGCTCACGTGTTTTCACTCGGACTGCGGTTTCAGGGGCTGATTGCCGCTCGTCCGCAAGCCGTGACCGTGGCTTCGCTGGCTGCAATCGTCGGCATTTCTCTGGCCCTCGGATTCTACAATCTCGACTTCCTCTATGGCGCCCATGTCGACGAACCAACGAAGGTGGCACTGGTCGCGGACAAGCCCAACAATTATTTCCACCCACCGTTACTGATCGTTCTGGCGAGGGGCGTTGTGTGGCTCGTGTCGGCTTCCAGCGACCTGGATCGGCTTTGGGCCGGCCGCTTCGTCAGTGTCATGGCAATGACGGCCGCAAGCGCGCTTTTCTACCTTGTCATGGCGCGCTACATTGATCGCCTGCAGTCCGTTATCTGGAGTTGCGTTTTCGCGTCGTCTCCGGCAATCGCCGTGCACGCCCATTTTTTCAAGGAAGATGCGTTGCTCGTGCTCGCCATTTGCCTTGGCCTCCACGCGCTGGTGCGGCTTGTGGAAAGAACCGACCTGCACAATCTGATCTATTTGGGCATTGCTCTCGGTCTTGCGCCGTCGGCCAAGTATGTTGGTTTCCTGAACAGCGTCGGGTTGTTCGCCTTTGCCCTGTGGTACTGCCGGTTAGGCGTGAGGGGGGGCGCATTGGTGGTCGTCGCGGGCGCCGCCACCATTCTCGCCGTTCTGCTCGTCTCCTTCGCGGGCGAAAGCGGAACCGGTCTTGGCGATGTGTTGACTGGCCTCGCAAGGGAACTCAGGCATGCCGAGGATGGTCATGACCTCAAGGAATGGGTCTGGGCAGGCTATGGATTCACCCATCTGCGTCACCACCTGCTTCCAAGCATCACGGCGATGACGTTTCTGATCGGTCTCGGGGCAATCTGTTTGGCGCTGGTCAAGGACCGAGACCGGCAAGTGGCAGCCTTTGCGGCGGCCGCGATCATATGGTTGTTCGCGCTTGAGCTCTCGCCGCTCAAGATCGTGGGGCAGATGCGCTATGTGCTTCCAGTTGTCATCTATTTCCTGCTCGCCGCTGGGATTGCCTGCTCGCGCTCGGTCGCCATTCGAAGCCGAGCCGGGGCCATGGTGTTGGCCCTTGTTGCGCTGACGGTCACAGCACATGCGGGGATTTCCTATGTTCGGAACATGAATCCCGGCAAGGACACGCGGACGAGGGCAGTCGAATTCCTGACGGCAAACGGGATGACCAATGTGGTCTCCGACTATCCGATCGGTCATCCAGTGGCGCAGACATGGGACTATGAAGCGCTGGCCTCGTATGACTATCTGCTGTCGCTCAGATTCGAGCGCTATTTGCGCGGTGGCGAGCTGAGAGCACAAGACTCGCAAGTCTACGAGCTGGCATCGATATTCCATTGCCTCGACGGGTATGCTGTCGCAACGATTTCCCGGCTCTATGGGGACTACGGCTTCGTCGCGCCGACTGTCAGGATATACGATCTCAAGCGCGGCGCCTCATGCATCCCGGCAGCAAAAAGCCGGATGTGAGGCACGGCTGGCTTCTTCGAGAGAACGCAGCGCTTCTAGAAAGCGAACGGCGGGCAATAGCCCGCCGCTGTCATCATCTTAGGGGAGATCAGGCGCTTACCAAAGATCGTAGCGCAGGCCGACCTTGACCTGGTGGTAGTCGAGGCCTTTCTTGGTGGTGAGCGTGCTGAAATCCATGTATTCCAGATCGGGCGCGCTCAGATACTGGTAGCCGACGTCGATCGAGGTATTCTGGGCGACGCGATATGCGACACCGGCGCCGACCGAGTATGCGACCTTGTATTGCGCGTCGCGGGCATAGAAGTCGAGTGTCGGGTCGACATCGTCGATGCTCACGCGCTGGCTTGAATAGATCAGGCCCAGGCCGGCGCCGACATAGGGCGTGAAGCCGGCGACGGTGCCGAGATCGGCATAGACATTTGCCATGCCGTTCCAGAAGCTGTTCTTCAGCGAGACGGTGGTGTCGGCATCCGAAGCGCTGAAACTGTCGGTGCCCAGGAAGCCGACATTGAGCTCACCGCGCAGGAAATCACTGAAATGATAGCCCGCACCGATGCTGCCGGTGATGCTGGTGCTGTCGGATTTAACACCGAACAGCGTGAAGTCGTAGGGCGACTTGGTGATGTTGTAGCCGACGTCGCCGCGCAGGTACCAGCCGGAACCGACTTCGACCGGGACATATTCCGGGGCCTCGTCGATGGCGATTGGCGGGTCGTAGTCGGCAGCGCCGGCTGCAAGTGGCCAAAGCATGGTCGCGGCCAGTGCCAGCGCTATGCGAGACGTCAAGGTCATGATCGCATTCTCCCGAAATGGCGCCAGATGTTGCCGATGAGCCCAGCAGCCGTTCAGCTCATCATTAACCATAGAGGTTAAGTCACAGTTAAGGATAACAGATGGTTAGCTGGTGTTTGCGGACGTCGCCGCAAAGAAAAACCGCCCGGCGAGCCGGGCGGTTTGGTGTCAGGAAAATCCGCTTGGACGGTTAGTTCAGCGAGTAGCGGACACCAAGCTTGAAGTCGTGCGAGGTGATGTCCTTGAACCGGATGCCGTCATTGGCAGGCGGGAAGGGGAAGGACGGGTCGACGTTCTTCAACTCACCGGTCTGGCCGTCGCCGAGATTGACGAAGCTGTAGCCGAGGTCGATGGTCATGCGCTCGGTGGCCTTGATGCCGAGACCGGCATGAAGTGCCCAGGCGAGATCCCAGCGCGACTTGTCGGCGGCATAAGCGCCACCGCCCGTCTGCGGGTTGGTGTCGGTGAAGCTGGAGATCGTGTTGCGCGACGCGCCGATACCCGCACCGACATATGGCGTGATGCCATAGAACGTGCCGACGTCGGCATAGGCGTTGGCCAGGAACAGCCATTCCGACTTTCTGCCGCGATAGTCGTTGGTTGTTACCGGATCACCGGGAGCCGTGGCCCTCAGCCAGTCCTGTGCGGTGAAGTCCGCCGCGCCGCGATACTCGGCGGTGATGTCGCCACGCAGGAAGTCGTTGAACTGATAGCCGACGCCGAGGCCGAAAGTCGGCGCCGAGCCGAAGCTGCCGTCATCGTACCAGCCATGTTCGAACGGGATGTCGAACAGCGGCGATTCCAGTCGCTTGATGCGCTGGTTGCTCATGCCGATGTGGCCGCGCAGATACCAGCCGCCATAGGATGGCTGCTCGACCTCGATGATCGGCTCGGGCATGTCGGCGGCGAAAGCCGGCCCGGCGACCCCGACGAGCAGCGCGGCGAATAATGCGTTCCTTCCAATATTGAACATTGCCCATAACCCTATACTTGCGGACCCGCTACGCGCCCGACGTCACTAACCGGGATGGATAATGCTTGGTATAGGTTAAGGCCCGCTTAACCCTGGCGATTAACCATGTTTGCCTGCGCTCAATGGTTGCCGAGGTTGTGGCCTCAAGCTTTTGAACAACAAAAAAAGCCCGCCAGAGGCGGGCCTTTCAGTGTCTCTCAGATATCTTGGCTCAGGCGGCCGAGCGGCTTTCCGATATGACGCCGACGATGTCGTTGACCACGGTTTCGACCAGTTGCGGGTCGTCGCCTTCGGCCATCACGCGGATCAGGGGCTCGGTGCCCGACGGGCGGATCACCAGACGACCGGTCTTGCCCAGCCGGTTGCGGCCGTCTTCGATCGCCGCCTTCACCAGTGTCTCCTCCAGCGGCTTGCCGCCGGAGAAGCGGACGTTCTTGAGCAACTGCGGCACCGGCTCGAAGGTGCGGCTGAGCTCGCTCATCGGCTTGTTGGAGCGCTTGATGCAGGCAAGCACCTGCAGCGCCGCCACCAGCCCGTCGCCCGTGGTCGAGTAGTCGGTCAAAACGATGTGGCCCGACTGCTCGCCGCCGATGTTCAGGCCATGCGCGCGCATGTGCTCGACGACATAGCGGTCGCCGACCTTGGTGCGATGCAGTTCGAGGTTGAGCTCGCCGAGATAGCGCTCCAGGCCGAGGTTCGACATCACGGTCGCCACGACGCCGCCGCCGGCGAGACGGCCGCTCTGCTGCCAGGATTGCGCGATCAGCGCCATGATCTGATCGCCGTCGACGACGGTGCCGTTTTCGTCGACGATGACGACGCGGTCGGCGTCGCCGTCAAGCGCGATGCCGATGTCGGCGCGAACCTCGTGGATCTTCTTTTGCAGGCCGGCCGGATGGGTCGAGCCGCATTCGGCGTTGATGTTGAAGCCGTTGGGCTCGACATTGATCGGGATCACCTCGGCGCCGAGTTCCCAAAGGGCGGCAGGCGCCACCTTGTAGGCTGCGCCGTTGGCGCAGTCGACGACGATGCGCAGGCCCGACAGAGACATCGAGCGCGGCAGGGTGCGCTTGGCGAATTCGATGTAGCGGTCATGCACGCCATCGACGCGCTTTGCCCGGCCGAGCCCGTCGGAATCGGCGAGCAGCGCCTCGACATCCTGGTCGAGCATCGCCTCAATGCGTTCCTCGATCTCGTCGGAGAGCTTGTAGCCGTCTGGGCCGAACAGCTTGATGCCGTTGTCGTGGTAGGGATTGTGCGATGCCGAGATCATCACGCCGATGTCGGCGCGCAGCGAACGCACAAGCATGGCGACAGCCGGCGTCGGGATCGGGCCGAGCAGGAACACGTCCATGCCGGCTGCGCACAGGCCCGACACCAGCGCGTTCTCGATCATGTAGCCCGACAGGCGCGTGTCTTTGCCAAGCACGACGCGGTGGCGGTGATTGCCGCGCTGGAACGACAGGCCGGCAGCCATGCCGACCTTCATCGCAACCTCAGCGGTCATCGGAAATTTGTTGGCCCGTCCGCGAATGCCGTCGGTGCCGAAATAGCGTCCAGCCATGTTAGCCTGTCCCCGTGGAGTCCACCCGCGCCTGCTTTGCCACAACGCGGGCCGACCAACGCATCACATTTGGTGATTTTATGTCACAAAAGCTTAGAAAAGGGTTGGGGTTTTTCGCGGCAGTCTCCCCGACTTGAAGGTGGGTTGGCCTTTCTCGGCCCCCTGATGCCAGGCTACAAACGTGGCGCGGCTCCAATTTGGGCAAACCGTTTGTTGGAGCCCGACAGGATCCATATCGCACTGGTTGCAGAAGTTGCTTGGCTGTCGGGCGCAGATGCAGAAGGCGCCACCTTGCCAATTCCTTGAATCCAGCTAGACAGGAACTCCGGCTCACTCGAAGGAACACGATATGCCGGAACTCTCCACACTCATGCTTTTTGCCGCCGCATCGGTGGTTCTGACCGCCACGCCCGGTCCCGACATGCTGCTCATCGCCTCGCGCAGCATCAGCCAGGGGCGCTCGGCGGGTTTCCTGACCTATCTCGGCATCGCGCTCGGCACCTATTGCCATGCGCTGGCCGCGGCCCTCGGGCTTTCGCAGCTGTTTGTGGCAGTGCCTGTCGCCTACGAGATCGTGCGCTGGGCCGGTTGCGCCTATCTGCTCTACCTTGCCTGGAAGACGCTGCGCTCCGAGACATCGGCCTTTGCGCCGGTGTCCGGTCTCAAGCGGTTCTCGTCAAGGCGCATCCTCGGCGCAGGGCTTGCCACCAACCTGCTCAACCCCAAGATGGCGTTGTTCGTGCTGGCGCTGTTTCCGCAGTTCATCCGTCCCGACACCGGATCGATGATCGTGCAGACGCTGGTGCTGGCGACCGTGCTCAACGGGATCGGCTTCATCGTCAACGGCTCGGTCATCCTGCTGAGCAGCCACCTGCGCCAGCGGGCAGGCGGATTGGTGCGGCTGGGCAGGCTTCCTCAATATTTCCTCGCCAGTGTCTTTGCCGGGCTGGCATGCCGGGTGGCGCTGGGCAGCCGAAACTGAGCATCGCCGGCTGCTGAACCGAAGATGCAAAACCGCCGCTGGGTGTCCTCAGCGGCGGCTCCCTGAGAACGCTATCGACTCACGTCGCAAGTTTCGCGCCGGCCAGTAGGTCGTCGATCACCGACGCCCGGAACGCGCCGCTCTCTAGAGTGCCATCGTTGTTCATGAGAAGTGCCGCCACGTGGTTCTGGTCCTCCGACAGCGCCACGATGTTGGAGGCGCGGTTGTCGCTGCCTGTGTGGCCGACGACTTTGCGGCTGGCACTTTCCTCTTCGGTCCAGCCGAGCCCTTGATAAGGGTAGATCTTCGGGTCGACCTGCCTGCGCAGCATTTCGGCGGATGCTCGCTGGGACAGGACGGCATTATGGCTTCCCCACAGCATGGCATGCAGCGACTTGACGAGGTCGCTCACCGAGCAGCGTAGCAGTCCGGCCGGAACGTCGGGATAACCCTGCTGCGGCAGTTCGACGAACGTGCCGTCCTCGAAGCTGTAGGGCTTGGCAAGCACATCGCGCTGAAATTGCCTCAGATACCAATGGGCATTGATGACGCCGATCGGGTCGAGAATGTTCTCCTTGACGTAAGCCGGGAAGCTCGTCCCGCTGACGCGTTCGACGACGTAGCTCGCGAGCGCAATGGAGACGTTGCTGTATTCCCACTTTGTGCCCGGCTCCGCCTGGAGGAAGGATGTCCCGGGTGCATAGGTGCTGCCGCCACTCACAAGATAGTTCCGCAGGAAGTCCGACAGGCTCTGCGTGGGATCGCCCGGGAAAGAAACGTCGCCATGGCCTTCGTCGAAAATGCCCGATGTGTGGGTCAAAAGGTGGTGCGGCGTGATCGGCAACTGTGGATGGTGCGGGTTGCGGACCTGAAAATCGATGAACCCGCTGACGTCGCCCTGCAGGTCGAGACCCTTGCGTTCGAACAGCTGCACCAGGGCGGAAGCCGTGAAAAGCTTGCTTATGGACGCCAGGTGCATCGGGGTGTCGGTGGTGAGCTTTCGCTGCTGTTTCAGGTCGGCGAAGCCGAAGGCCTCGGCGAAGAGCGTGGTGTTTTCCCTGGATGCGATTACAACGGCCGCGCCCACGACGTTTGCCGCCTTCATCCGTGCAGCAATGCCGGCTGCGAAGTTGCGGCGCCAGTCTTCGAAAGACGGGTTCCTTGCGTCGACCGCAAAGGCCAAGGATCGCTGAGGGATGAGCATGCCGGTCAATCCCAGTTTGAGCAGTGAACGACGCGATGCGACCATAATCTGTTCCGCTTCGGTCTGCCGACTGGATGCGATTCGGATGCGTGCCCGAACATTGGCGGCAGCGTGCCGATGACCTCTGCGAAAACTTGGCGGAAACGGTCATCTGCTTGGAGGCAGTCTGCGACCGCCCAGAATGCAAAAACGCCGCCGAGTTTCCTCGACGGCGTTTTTCATTCAGTACCGCTGTCCGGGCCTCAGCTCGACGGCTGGGGTTCCATGCCGCCTTCGGGCTCCGAACCCTTCTTCTTGCCGCGGGTCGAACCGGCCTTCGGCACGGCCGAGCCGCGCGACGGCGGGGTGTCGTCACCCATGTCGCGGGCGGGCTTGCTGCCGGCGATCAACTGCTTGATCTCTTCGCCCGACAGCGTCTCGTATTCGAGCAGGCCTTCGGCGAGTGCGATCCAGTCCTTCTTCTTCTTGGTCAGGATGGTCCTGGCCGTCGAATAGGCCTCATCGATCAGACGGCGCACTTCGGCGTCGATGATCTGGGCAGTCTCTTCCGAGATGTTCTGGGTGCGGGCCACCGAGTGGCCGAGGAACACCTCTTCCTGGTTGTCGCCGTAAGCGACGTGGCCAAGCTTGTCGGAGAAGCCCCAGCGGGTGACCATGGCGCGCGCCAGCTTGGTCGCCTGCTCGATGTCGGAGGAGGCACCGGACGTGATGTTCTCCTTGCCGAACTTGAACTCCTCGGCAACGCGACCGCCCATCATGATCGCCAGACGCGAGATCATGTACTTGTAGCTCATCGAGTAGCGGTCGCCTTCCGGCAGCTGCATGACCATGCCCAATGCGCGGCCGCGTGGGATGATGGTCGCCTTGTGCAGCGGGTCGGCGGCCGGCACGTTGAGCGCCAGGATGGCGTGGCCGGATTCGTGATAGGCAGTCAGCTCTTTCTCGGCCTGGGTCATGGCCGAGGAGCGGCGCTCGGCGCCCATCATGATCTTGTCCTTGGCGTCCTCGAATTCCTGCATGGTGACCAGGCGCTTGTTGCGGCGCGCAGCCATCAGGGCGGATTCGTTGACCAGGTTCATCAGGTCGGCGCCGGAGAAGCCGGGGGTGCCGCGTGCGACCGTCTTGAGGTCGACATTGGGCGCCAACGGCACGTTGCGAACGTGAACCTTGAGGATCTTCTCGCGACCGACGATGTCCGGGTTCGGCACAACGACCTGGCGGTCGAAGCGGCCCGGACGCAGCAGCGCGGGATCGAGAACGTCGGGACGGTTGGTCGCGGCGATCAGGATGATCGACTCGTTGGCCTCGAAGCCGTCCATTTCGACCAGCAACTGGTTCAGCGTCTGCTCGCGTTCGTCGTTGCCACCGCCGAGGCCAGCGCCACGATGGCGGCCGACGGCGTCGATTTCGTCGATGAAGATGATGCAAGGCGCGTTCTTCTTGGCCTGCTCGAACATGTCGCGGACGCGGCTTGCACCGACGCCGACGAACATTTCGACGAAGTCAGAACCCGAGATGGTGAAAAACGGCACATTGGCTTCACCGGCGACCGAGCGGGCAAGCAGCGTCTTGCCGGTACCGGGAGGGCCGACGAGCAGCACGCCTCGCGGGATCTTGCCGCCGAGGCGCTGGAACTTCTGCGGGTCGCGCAGGAACTCGACGATCTCTTCCAGGTCTTCCTTGGCTTCGTCGACACCGGCGACATCGCCGAAGGTGACGCGGCCGTGTGCTTCGGTCAGAAGCTTGGCCTTGGACTTGCCGAAGCCCATGGCGCGGCCGGAACCCGACTGCATCTGGCGCATGAAGAAGATCCACACGCCGAGGATCAGGATCATCGGCAGCCAGGACAAGAGCACCGAGAAGATCGAGCCCGAACCGTCATTTTCAGGGCGGGCGTTGATGGTGACGTTCTTCTGCTCGAGGCGCGACACCAGCGTCGCGTCGCCCGGCGAGTAGGTCTGGAAGCCTGTCGAGTTGTCGATATAGGTACCGCTGATGCGGTCACCGGCAATCGTCACCGTCTTGACGCGGCCAGAGTCCAGATCCTGGAGGAACTGCGAATATGCCACTTCGCTCGACGCGCCGCGGGTCTGCGGGGTCTGGAACAGATTGAACAGGGCGATGAGCAGAACGGCTATGATCGCCCACAGCGCGAAGTTGCGATAGTTCGGATTCATCGAGTTTCCCGTTGGCGCCCACGAGGGGCGCGTATGGTGAGAGTAAGCTTGCCCCTAACATAGGCACGGCCTCGGACATTGCCAAGCGCGTCCCTAAGTCTCGGTTAAGGTCAAACAGCAATGTGACCACGGCATGGCGAGACCGGGATCGCTCGCCCGCCAATCAGTTCTGACACTGCCTGAGCCGGAGCCAGGTCGAAGCCGGGGAGGAAACGCGCCCAAGGGCCGGCCAGCGCGTCAGCATTTGTTAGAAAAGCCAATCCCGCCAATCTTTCGCCGCGCCACAAGGCGGGCTCGGCCTGAAGTGCCGCCCGGACAAGACTTTGCGGTGCATTCACCTCCGACGCCATCGAGATGGCGGCCGTCAAACCGAGTGGTGCGACGGTCATTTCAGCCTGTCCTGGTTGTGGGGCCGCAATCCTGTAGCGGCCGTCCCACAGACCCGTCGCCAATGGCGTTGCCCGCGGCAATCCGCGTCCCTCGCGCAGCAGGAAAATGCCTGTGCTTCTGATGTCGACGAGCGCGCGCGACAATGTGGCGCGGGCCGGTTTTTTGTTAGCCGGCCCATCGGCGAGACGCTCCAGCAGGTCGCGGACGCGTGCCTCGTCAGGCAGATGCGGCACGCCGCCTGACACCGCAATCAACACACGTAGCGCGTAGGCCGCCGCATCGCTGTCAGGTGTCTCCGCGAAGGCCGGGTCGAGACGGTTCAGTCCCGGGCTGACGCGACTGGCATGGGTGGCGATCAGCGCTGCCGCACGCTCGCCCAGTTTGGTGCGCGCCGCGCCTGCCTGCCGGGCGTCGCTTAGGGCGGCCTCGATCCGCTGGATGCCATCGTTCTGCAGCGACAGCCGCATGCGTGGCCGCTCGTAGGCGTCATTGGTGTTGGTGGGGTCGTCGATCCAGCTGGTCCTGAGCGCCCTGAGCATGTCGCGCAGCCGCTCGCGGCGCTGCCCGAGCAGCGGGCGGACGATCCAGATGTCGCCGTCGAAAAGCGTGGCCGAGGCCATGCCGGCGGCACCGCGGCCCGTGCCGCGCGCGCTGCGCATCAGCACCGTCTCGGCCTGGTCGTCGGCGGTGTGACCGGTGACCAGGATCGTCGCACCCGCCTCGCGCGCTGCCTGGGCGAGCAGATCGTAGCGCGCATTGCGCGCGGCGGCTGCGATGCCGGTCGACGGCTTGTCGCCGGTCCAGTGCATCGTGCGATGGGCAATACCAAAGCGGGCGCAGAGCTGCCCAACCGCGTCGGCCTCGGCGTCCGAACCGGGGCGCAGCGCGTGGTCGACGGTCACCGCCTGCAAGCGCGTCGTCGGCGCGTGCCTGTCGAGATGGGATTTGAGAAGAAGGAGAAGCGCTGTCGAGTCGCTGCCGCCTGATGCCGCTGCGATGATCGTTGCGTGCGCGGCAAAGTCGAACTCGGAAAAGTCTGCAAAGAAGTCAGCGTCGATCGGCTGCGTCAGCACGCGGCGAGAGCCCGTTCCTGCTTGACCCGTTCCTTGATGGCGCCGGAGACGTCGGGATAGCGCTTGCCAATCTCGCCGAAGGTGGCGCAGGCAACATCGCGCTGCTTCAGGCCGACAAGCGAAACGCCGAGCTTGAGCATCATTTCAGGCGCCTTCTTGGACTTCGGATATTCCTTCGAGGCGTTGAGGAAAATCTCGGCAGCGTCGCGGTACTTCTTTTGGCCGAGAAGCGACTCGCCCAGCCAGAAGCGCGCATCGGCCGTCTTGGGATCGGCGGGAAAGCGCGAGATGTGATCGCGAAAACCCTGTTCGGCGGTGGTGTAGTCGCCCGAAAGCACGAACTGGTAGGAGTTACGGTAAAGCTCGTCCGGATCGTTGGTGTCGGGCAATGCGGCAACAGCGGTGCCATTGCTCTTCGGTTGCGCCGGTTGCGTTGCGGCAGGCGCGTGCGGTTGGGCCGGTGCAGCGACCTGCGGATTGGCGCTTTCCGAGACGACGTTGCCATTGGCATCGACGGTGATGGTGCCGAATGTCGTCGGCGGCGCGCCGGTGCCGCCACCGGCAACTGCACCGGGCTCACCGGTGCCGGAATCGGTGATTACGTCTTCGACGCTGTTTGCGCCTGGGGCGGGAGCGGTCGCCGTCTGGGCCGCGCCGGGTTGAGGCGCCGTGGGCGCCTCAACGATCGAGCTGTTGCTCTTGCCGGAGGCGTCGGACTTCTTCTGTCCGCCGCCCTCAAGCTCCTGGAAGCGGAACTCGTTGTCTTCCTGCATCTTCCGCATCTGCTCCTGCATCTGCAGGATCTGGAAGTTCAGCTCCTCGATGGAGCCGTTGAGCTTGCGGATTTCCTCCTCGAGCGCGGTGACGCGCGGATCGCCCGCCTGGGCGAGCTGGATCGGAACTTCGGTGCTCTCCGTCTTGCTGCCGAAAACACCCGGCAGGCCGATCTTGGGGAAGTCGATGCCAATGCCGTCGCGCGCGTGCGCTGCGGCCCCCGACAGAAGGAAGATGGCAAGTGTGCCACTCAGGATTGATCGAAAATGCATTAGCCTCTCGCCGTGGAAGAGAATTTGGTTGCTTCGCGCCGATGCGCTCTCGTCATTTATCAGGACCGGAGACTTCGGCCAAATTTTGTTTCGGACTGCCAGATAAGCAAAAGGCGGCCCGAAGACCGCCTTTCGTTTCACTCAGTGGCTTCGCGCAGCTCAGCTGCCGGCGCCCGACAGCGTCGTGACGGCGCGGCGGTTCTGCGACCAGCAGGAGATGTCGTCGCAAACCGCGACCGGACGTTCCTTGCCGTAGGAGATCGTCTTCAGGCGATTGGCGGCAACGCCCTGCGAGATCAGGTAGTCGCGGGCGGCAGCGGCGCGACGTGCGCCGAGAGCCAGGTTGTATTCGCGGGTGCCGCGTTCGTCGGCATGGCCTTCGACAACGACTGCGTACTGGCCGTACTTGTTCAGCCACTGCGCCTGGCGGCTCAGGATGCCCTGGGCGTCGGCACGAACCGACGAAGAGTCGGTGTCAAAGAAGATGCGGTCGCCGACATTGACGGTGAAGTCCTGCGACGAGCCCGGCGTTGCCGAGCCGGCGCCGCCGCCGAGGCCGAGATCGGCCGCGTTGTTCGGGGTCTTCTTCGAGGCGCAGCCGGCAATCGCCAGAGAGGCGATCAGGGCCACGACCACGGGGTTGGTTGCAAATTTTGCGATACGGCGCATCCCGCCTCTCCTTCGCATTCGAGTGATTTCGTTGAACATCCAGTAACCACGTTGGGGTTAACCGGCATTCAAGAAACGTGGTTAAAATATCGTTGCTGCTCGCTGTAGTGTCCCCGCATGCGGCAGCCGTCGAACATGCACTTCGCCGCGCACCGTAGGCGAAAATACGGCAGAAAGGCGGCGTCATTGGTCAATTGACGCCGCCTGGTCCATTCGTCGCGCCTTCACCGGAGAAGGTTAACAACGGGCCCCTGTGGCACTGCGTGTCAGCTGGGACGCGCAAAGGGCGCTGTCACACTTTGACACGGGTGACTGCCCCGTTGCGAAGTTCGAAACCGATCTTCGCGCCCGTGCACTTAGTCGAGCAGCGGCGACCAGGCCGGGTCGGAGGCAAAGCCCGAGGTCGGGATCGCCTGCTCGTTGCGGCCGGTGAGGTCGACCGAGTAGAGCTTGGGACCGCCGCCGCCGGGCTGGTCGCGGAAGAACATCACGACGCGGCCATTCGGCGCCCAGGTCGGGCCTTCCTGCTGGAATCCGGTCGACAGGATGCGCTCGCCCGAACCGTCGGTCTTCATGACGCCGATCTGGAACTGGCCGCCCGACTGCTTGGTGAAGGCGATCAGGTCGCCGCGCGGCGACCACACCGGGGTCGAGTAGCTGCCGCCGCCGAAGGAAACGCGGGTCTGGCCCGAGCCGTCGGCGCCCATGACGTAGATCTGTGGCTGGCCGCCACGGTCGGAGGTGAAGACCACCTTGGAACCGTCGGGCGAATAGGATGGCGAGGTGTCGATGGCGCTGGAGTTGGTCAGGCGCGTTGTGGTGCGGCTGCGCAGGTCCATCGAGAAGATGTTGGAATTGCCGTCGTCGCGCAGCAGGCTCATGATCACCTTCTGGCCGTCGGGTGAAAAGCGCGGCGCAAAGGTCATGCCGGGGAAGTTGCCGACGAGTTCGCGCTGGCCGGTCTCGATCTGCAGCAGGTAGACCTGCGGCTGACCGCTTTCGTAGGACATGTAGGTGATTTCCTGGCGCGTCGGCGAGAAGCGCGGGGTCATGGCGATCGAGCGGCCATCGGAGAGGTAGCGCACATTGGCGCCGTCCTGATCCATGATCGCGAGGCGCTTCTTGCGCGCGGTCTTGGCGCCCGACTCGTCGATGAACACGACGCGGGTGTCGAAGTAACCCTTCTCGCCGGTCAGGCGCTCATAAATGGCATCGGCGATGATGTGGGCGATGCGGCGCGAATTGGCCTTGTTGGCGAAGAACTGCTCGCCGGCAAGCTGCTGGCCGGCAAAGGTGTCCCACAGCCGGAACTCGGCCTTCAGCCTGCCGTCCGCTTCCTGGCTGACACGGCCGGTGACCAGCGCCTGGGCATTGATGACCTTCCAGTCCTCGAAGCGCGGTGCGACATCGGGGTTGGAGATCTTCTCGATGAAGGCGCCCTTGTCGATCGGGGCGAACAGGCCCGAGCGCTGCAGGTCGGCGGCGACGATGCCGGCGATCTCGGCACCCATCGCATCACCTGACAGGAAATCGGTGATGGCGATCGGCAGCGGCTCGACATTGCCCTTGTTGACGTCGATCTCGACCAGCGCGCGTGCGGGCAAGGTTGCAAACGCGGTCATGCCGCTCGCCATGGCGCCGATCAGAAGGATCGCTTTGATTACATGCTTCATTAGACAGGCCTCTTAGTTCCGGGTGAGCGTGTGGGCGCTCAGAACATTTCGCTCGGGTCGAAATTGACGATGACTTGGTCCCAGCCGCCGGCATATTTGTCAGCCGGCAGATTGTACGGAGCACACTGGAGGACCGCGCGGCGCGCCGACTCGGCTGCCGCCCGCTCGATGCCGGCCGAACCACCACCGGAGATGATCTCCGGCCGTCCCTCGACTTCGCCGCTAGGGGTGAGATTGAACTGAATGGAAACCTTGAGGTTGCCGCCGTCCATGGCGCCTGCCGGCACGTTCCAGCAACGCTGGACCTGACCGCGAAGGGCGTCCATCTCGCTCTGGCTCAGCTTGTTGCCGCCGGTGTCCTTCTTGCCGCCAAGCGACGCCTGTTCGGTGGAGCGCTTGGCGCCGCCGCCCGAAGGCTTCTGTTTGTTGAGAAGGGCCGCAACCTCGTCGGCGTTGAATTCCTTTTCTTCCGACTTCGGCTTGGACGAGGCCTGCTGGGTCTGCTTGTCTTCCTGCTTGCGCTCGGGCGTCTTGGCCGTCTGCGCCTGCGGAGGCTGCGGCTTGGCTTCGGGTGCCGGCGCATTCTCGGGCAGCTTGACGGCTTCCGCCTCAGCCTGGTCGTTGACGATGGTCTCGGCAACCGGGTCGGGCTTGACTTCCTGCTTGGGCTGAGGCTGCGGCGTCACTTCGGTCGCCGGTACCGGCACAGGCTTTGGCTCGGCCTGCTTCACCGGCTCGGGCTTGGGCTGCTCGACCGGTGTCGGCTTGGGCTCGGGCTTGGGCGAGGGCGGCGGTGCGGCTGCGACATCCACGTCCTTCTGCGTCGGCTCGGGCGTCGGCGGCTTGTCGCTGTCGGTCTTGTTGTCGCCGACATTCTGGGCGTCCGGCACGATGTCGGGACGGCTTGTCGGCTTGGGCGCCGGCTTTTCGTTGGCCGGGGCCTTCTTGTCGCCCTTCTGGATCTGGGTGATCGATTCCACTGGCACGATGTCGACCGGGAACGCCTCGACGTCGGCGACTTCGAGGGCGCTGGGTGCCGACAGGGTGAACAGGCCGAAACCCAGCACCGCTGCATGCAAAACCACAGATGTCGTGATGCCGGTCTTCATTTTGCGGGCTACTGGTCCTGTTCCTGCAGCGTAACGAGGCCGATCTTGTTGTAGCCGGCGGCCTGGATACGGGCCATGACCTTCATCACCGTACCGTAGTCGGCGGTCTTGTCGCCGCGCACGTAGATGCGTTCCTCGTAGCCGGCCTTGGCGATGGCGCCGAGCTTGGCGACGACCTCGTCGATCGGGATCTCGGTTTCCTGGATGTGGATCTGGCCGGCCTCGTTGATGGAGATGGTGATCGGCTGTGTTTCCGAATTCAGCGCTTTGGCCTGGGTCTCGGGCAGGTCGATTGGCACGCCGACGGTCATCAGCGGTGCGGCCACCATGAAGATGATGAGCAGCACCAGCATCACGTCGACGAACGGCGTGACGTTGATTTCGGACATCAGGCCGTGGTGGCGGCCGCGCCGCCTGTGGCCGCGCCCGCCGCGGCCCGAACCGCCCGCGCTAACTGACATACCCATGGTCTACTCCTCAGGCCCGCTGCGCGACTTTTTCATCGATTTGGCGCGACAGTATGGCGGAGAACTCGTCCGAGAAGCCCTCCATGCGCATGCCAATCTTGCCGGCGTCGGATGACAGCTTGTTGTAGGCGATGACCGCGGGAATAGCGGCGAGCAGGCCGATTGCGGTTGCCAGCAGTGCCTCGGCGATGCCGGGGGCGACGACGGCGAGGTTGGTCGACTTCGAGCCGGCAATGGCCTGGAACGAGGTCATGATGCCGACGACGGTGCCGAACAGGCCGATGAAGGGGGCGGCCGAACCGATGGTGGCGAGGAAGCCGAGCCGGCCTTCCAGCCGCTCCATCTCGCGCGTCAGCGCCAGGTCCATTGCCTTGTCGATACGGGTCTGCAGCGCCAGCGGCGATTTGGCGCCCTTCTCGAAACTCTTCTTCCACTCCTTCATGGCAGCGACGAAGATCGCGCTCATGCCTGTGGTCTTGCGATCGGAAAGGTTGCGATAGAGCTCTTCCAGCGACTGGCCCGACCAGAAGATCTGTTCGAAGCGGTTCAGCGCTGCGCGCATGCGGTTGTAGGCAACCAGCTTGTCGACGATGATCGCCCAGGTCCATACCGACGCGCCGAGCAGGCCCAGCATCACCAGCTTGACCACCCAGCCGGCCTGCCAGAACAGCGCCCAAATCGACAATTCCGCGCCGGTTTGGGCGAGAGGTAGGTTTTCCATCTTGTAACAGTCCTTAAGATTTCCGGGCCCGGCTCGCAGCTAGCCCTTGCGCATCATCCCATCGTGGTCCGTTCGCGCGAAGCTTCCGGAAGTGCCCCAAAATGCGCCTTTTCGGCCTTTTCGGAGCCAATTTTGGTGAAAGGAAGGCCGCTCGGAATACTTACGACTTTCACCGACCCCTTAATGGACCGTTATGGTTAAAGATGGGTTAGGAACATGATGGTGCGCCAACCTGCCACCCGGTGCGACGGGATTGCAGCGCTCCGGAGCCCAGTAATCGCTGCGCGGCGTCACACGATCTCGTGATCAGTGAACTCTCATGGCAGGGCCGTCGGCGGTGTGCCGCCGCTCGGCCGACATTACCGTCCGGGCATGAAGGCTTCGATCCAGTCCTTTGGGAAACGCCTGGGGCGGCCATTCTCGCCGATAATTGCCGCTTCGACCTTGGCTTCGACCAGCACCTCGTCACCGCGTTTCAACTGCTGGGCCATGGTGATGCGGGCGCCCGAGACGTCCTGCGTCCGGGTTTCGATGGTCAGGATGTCGTCGATCTTGGCTGATCCGCGGAAATCGATCTCCATGCGGCGCACCACCCAGACGATCTTTTCGCCATGCTTGCCGTCGACAAGTTCGGTGTGGTGGACGCCGGCGAGGCGCAGGAAGTCCGAGCGCCCGCGTTCAAAGAATTCGAGATAACGCGCATGGTAGACGACGCCGGAGAAGTCGGTGTCGGCATAATAGACCCGCGCCATCAGCCGGTGGCCGAACGGCGTCAGGGCGCCGGATAGGCCGGCCGCCAGCAAGTCCTGGTCCACATCATCCGCCATTGCACATCCTCTTTGCGGTCCATTGTCGGCACGATCCGGCAACAGGGCAGGGAGTCCGATGGCATTATCGGTGGCAACGATCAAGAACTGTCTGACGCATTGCCGGCACGGGTTTGTCGACAGCCGAGCAGCCTTGGCCAGGGCAGCGCCTTGCGGCAGTTCCGTCAGACCTTTTCGCCCTGCCTTTCGGCAGGTGCGACGCTCAGGTCCTGGCATGCCTTCTGCAGTCGAGCCTGCGTACCCATCGGCCCCGGACGTTTGCGCGAAAACACCAGCAGGTTGGTCCGCATGGCCGGCGGCATGAGCCATTGCAGCAGCGAGACGAAGGCAAAGCCCGCCGCCGTGCCGCCATGATATTTCGGCGTGCCGTTGGAAACGTAGCCATGGTGCGACCAGCTCTTTTCGTCGAAGGCGCGCCGAATGCTGCCCAAGGTGTTCATGCGGTAGAATGTCGGAAACGCATCTTCCCGTGGCCGCTCGGGCCACACCAGCCTCATGATGCGATCCTTCACCGTTTCCGGCACCAGCGTGGTGCCAATCCCGACATAGCCAAGGCGGTTCGGGGTGAGCGCGCAAAGCCATCCGCCGGGCCTGAGCACCCGGTGGATTTCCTGCGCGAACTGCCGGGGATGTTCGACATGCTCGATCACCCATTCGCAGATGATGATGTCGACGCTTGCGTCTTCCAGTGGCAGGCGGCCGCCAGGTTCAATGACCCGCGCCTCGTCGAGATGCGGATGCGTCATCACCACCGGGTCGACGTCGATGCCGATGACCTTCCTCACGCGGCCATGGAAATTGCAGAACCACTTGCGGAAAGGCGCACTGCCGTGGTCGAAACGGGAGCCGCGCCCGGCCCCCAGGTCGACGACCACCATATCGGGCTCCACAAGGGCGTTGACGCGCGTGTAGAACTCGATCGCCTCATCGTCCCGGGTAAATCCGCCGGCTGCTGTCTCAGGCCGCCATTGGTCAACCACCGTCATTGCATAACCCCCGCTGCGCAATCGATCGAAATTCTATCAATAGCTGTGATCTGCAAACAAGTATCCATGCTTAGCAAACAAATCATGAAGATCATCGTTTACGGTTAACCTGAAAATTTATTGCTTTCAATGCAGATACATTCGCAATGGATCTCGCGCAGCTTTTGTAATGAATCGTGCCGACGAATCTGTCGACGTGTTGTTTAGAAGGTGCTTTAGTGCGTCGGTGGCCTGGACTTTCACCATGTTCGGCCTTGGGGCTTTCCTTTCTCCGGGCTTTTGGGCACCAATTCTGTCTGACCGAGAGGGTGGCGATGGTGGTGATGATCCGAACCTTAGTGATGGCCTTGCTTGTGCTCGCGTTGCCGCTCTGCACGGCCGACGCGGCGACTTTCACGATGAAGCGGGGCATCAATCTCGATATCTGGGAAACCTGGCCCGGTGAGGGCAAATGGGACGACGCGAACGTCATCCTGCCGTTTCCCGAATGGCGCCAACGGCTCGGTGAGGGCGACCTGAAAACGCTCAAGGCCGGCGGGTTCGACGTCGTGCGCATTCCCGTCGACCCTTCGGTGTTCCTGTCCAAAAAGACAGAACCGCTGCGCGAACAATTGCTTGAGAGCGTCCTGGAGTCGGCGCGCATGGTCAACGCGGCCGGGCTCAAGGCGGTGGTCGACCTTCACCTCATTCCGTCAGGCGGCAATGGCCAGATCGGCATGTCCGAGGTGATGGACGATCCGGCCAATTTCGACCGTTATGTCGAGCTGGTCCGGCAGATGGGACTCACCTTGGCCAAGGAAGATCCGGGCCTGGTCGCCTTTGAGCTGATGAACGAGCCGGTCGTCGATTGCGAACAAGGCGAGGCCAAGCTCTGGCCTGAACGTCTCAAGCGCCTTTATGCCGCCGCGCGCGCAACGGCGACCCGCCTGACCCTTGTGCTGTCCGGCAGTTGCTGGGCCGGTGCGGAAGGTCTCGCCGCGCTCGACCCCAAGGATATTCCCGACGACAATGTCATCTGGACGTTCCATTCTTACCAGCCGTTCCTGCTGACCAGCCAGGGCGCCACCTGGGCCGGCGACTTCATTCGTTATGTTACCGGGCTGCCTTATCCGCCCTATGCCGTGCCTCGCGCCGAGCTTGATGCTGTGCTCGACAAGGTCCGGGCCAAGATCCGGGCCGAGGCGCCGATGCTGCGCCGGGCCGGCATGCTCGCCTATCTCGATGAGCAGATCGCCCTGATCGACAGCAAGGAAAAGCTCGAAGCCGAGCTCGACGCGCCGTTCCGCCAGGTCGATGCCTGGGCGAAGAAGCACGACATCTCGCCCGACAATATCTATCTCGGCGAGTTCGGCATGATCCGCCAGGAGTACAACAATCCCTACGTCATGCCCGGTGCCTGGCGCGCCGCTTATGTCAACGACATGATCGCTCGCGCCGAGGCGCGCGGTTATGCCTGGTCGATCTGGGGCTACGGCGGCGCTTTCGGCATCGTCGACGAATTCGAGGGGCGGAAGGCGGAACCTGACGTGCTCGAGGTTGTGAAGGGGCTGAAGTAGCTTCGCTTCAGCTCAACCCAGGTCGATCGTGAGGATTTCCGGACGCACGCCGAAACGGATCGGTGCGATGCTGAAACCGAGGCCGCCCGAAATGATGAGGTTGCGGCCAGCTTCGACGACGTGGCCATAGGCGTAGCGGTTGCCGTAACGCGAGGGAACGACCGGCGAATAGCCGAACAGGCGCACCTGGCCGCCATGGGTGTGGCCCGACAGGGTCAACGCAACGCGGCTGGGAACGTCGGGGAAAATGTCGGGCTCATGGGCGAGCAGGAGGACAGGTGCCTCATCGCCGACTTTCGCCAACGTGCCTCTAAGGTCGTGAAGCCCGGTGAAGCCCTTGCGGCCCCATGCTCTGCCTGGCCGCAAGGCCAGCTGGTCGGCGAGGCCTGCGATCCAGAAGCCATGACCTTCCTTTTCCAGCCGGACGACGTCGTTTTCCATGACGGGAATACCCGCCGCTTCCAGCGCCCGCCTGGCAATTGTCGGACCTTGCCCGGCCTTTTGCGCCGTCAGGTCCTCCCACCAGTCATGATTGCCAAGGATGGAGAACACGCCGAGCGGTGCCTTGAGGCCCGAAAGGGCCGAAGCCCATTCATGGGAATCGACCCAGCTGCTTACCATGCGGGTTCCAGCGACGTAGTCGCCAAGCAGTACGATGATGTCGGGCTCCAGCGCGTTGGCTTCTTCCGCCAACGAAGCGATGCGCTCTGGCGTCATCCATGGCCGGCAGGCGTGGATGTCGGCGAGCGCCACGACGCGCAGCTTCAAGCCATCGGGCCAGTTGGGCGGGGTCAGCGCGTAGCGTTTCACCCGTGTCAGCAGCATCGGTTCGATGCCGACCGCATAGCTGCCAAGCGCCGCCGCAGCCAGGACCGAACCGCCGAGAAAACGGAAGAAGCCGCGGCGAGTGATCAAGCTTTGGCACTCGTGCGATGGCGCTCGAAGCGCTGCTCGCGCACGCCGCCGGACCACTGGTCGCGTTCTTCCTCGGCAACGAGGTTGAAGCCGAACGATTCATAGAGATGCCGGGCCGGACCGAGCCCGACGAATGTCGTGAGATAGACGCCGGGAAAACCCTTGGCGTCGACATGCGCCATGGCCTTGTCCATCAGCCGGCGCCCAAGGCCCGTCCCGCGCGCGCCATCGCTGGTGATGAACCAGCGCAGATGCGCCAGCAGCTCCGTCGAGGTCGGAGCCTCCAGGCTGATCGTGCCAAGCAGGGCGCAGTTGTCGTCATCCTCAGCGGCGAAGAAGTCGAGGCCGGGTCTGAAGTCGCGCATGAAGGCGGAAAGCTCGCTGGCGACCTTGGCCTCGAAAGGCAGCCCAAAACCCCAGTCGCGGGCGTAGTAGACGGCGTGCAGTCCAACGATGTCGGCTATCAGTCCGGGGCGATAGCCGATCATGTATCAGTCTTCCTCTTGGAACAGGTTGATCTGCTGCACGGCAAGGTCGCGCGGGATCTCGAGGCCAAGGTGCTTCCAGGCATTGGCCGTCAGCACGCGGCCGCGCGGCGTGCGTTGGATGAAGCCCTGTTGGATCAGATAGGGCTCGATGATGTCCTCGATGGCGTCGCGTGGCTCGGACAGGCCGGCGGCGATGGTCTCGATGCCGACCGGGCCGCCGCCGAAATTCATCGCGATCATCGAGAGGTAGCGCCGGTCGAGCGAATCGAGACCGAGTGCGTCGACCTCCAGCCGCGACAGCGCCTCATCGGCGATGCGGCGGTCGACCGGACCGGAGCCGGCGACGGCGGCGAAGTCGCGGACGCGGCGCAAGAGGCGGCCTGCGATGCGCGGGGTGCCGCGGGCCCGGCGCGCGATCTCGATGGCGCCGTCGTCGGCGAGCGGCATGCCGAGGATGCGGGCGCCGCGCCGCACGATCAGCTCAAGCTCCTCGACCGTATAGAAATTGAGCCGGGTCGGGATGCCGAAGCGGTCGCGCAGCGGGTTCGTCAGCAGACCGAGACGGGTGGTCGCGGCGACAAGCGTGAACTTGGCCAGGTCGATCTTGACCGAGCGCGCCGCCGGACCTTCGCCGATGATCAGGTCAAGCTGGTAGTCCTCCATCGCCGGATAGAGGATTTCCTCGACTGCCGGGTTGAGGCGGTGGATCTCGTCGATGAACAGCACGTCGCGTTCTTCGAGATTGGTCAGCAGTGCGGCAAGGTCGCCGGCCTTGGCGATGACCGGGCCGGAGGTCGAACGGAAATTGACGCCGAGCTCGCGTGCCATGATCTGGGCGAGCGTCGTCTTGCCGAGGCCGGGCGGACCGACGAACAGCACATGGTCGAGCGCCTCGCCACGGCCCTTTGCCGCCTCGATGAAGATCTTGAGATTGGCGCGCGCCGCCGCCTGGCCGACGAAATCGTCCAGCGTCTGCGGGCGCAGGCTGTTGTCGGCATCCTCGCCGCGTTTGTCGGGGGTGATAAGACGGTCAGGCGAATTCATGCGTCCGTCCTCGCACGGAGACCGGCTGCGAGCAAGGCGCTCACCGTGCCAGCTCCTTCAGGCCGAAGCGGATCAGCTTGGAGGAATCGGCGTCTTCGCCGACGCTCTTCATGGCGGCGGCAATGGCGTTGGCGGCGATGTCGCGAGAATAGCCGAGATTGACCAGTGCCGAGACCGCGTCGGCGATGGGGGCAGGGGCGACGCCTTCGCCGAGTTCCTGCTTGAGCCCGATCGTGCCCGTTGCCTCGCCGGCGAAAGCCGGGGCCTTGTTCTTGAGCTCGGTGACGATGCGCTCGGCAACCTTCTTGCCGACGCCGGGCGCGCGACTGACCATGGCGATGTCGCGCAGCGCGATCGCGTTGGCGAGATCGGAAGGCGCCAGCGTCGACAGGATCGCCAGCGCCACCTTGGCGCCGACGCCCTGGACGTTGGCCATCAAGAGCTTGAACCACTCGCGTTCCAGCTCGGTCTTGAAGCCGTAGAGCCGAATCATGTCTTCGCGGACATAAGTCTCGATGAACAGGATCGCGGCTTCGCCGACGCCGGGCAAGGCTGCGAGCGTGCGCGTCGAGCAATAGGCGACGTAGCCGACGCCATGCACGTCGAGCACGCAGAAATCCTCGCCGATCTCGTCGACGGTGCCCTTCAACTTGCCGATCATGGTTCAAGCCTCGTCATGGATGGGTATCGGGCGCGATGATCTCGAGCTCGGGGAAATAGGTGCGGTAGCGGGTGGCGTCTCGGGTCAACAGGCGATGTCCGGACACAAGCGCATGCGCCCCGATGAGGAAGTCGGGCAGGGCCCGCTCACCGCGACCGCCCCGCTGCCGGTATTCGCGGTGCGCCCAACCGGCGGCCAGCGCGGCCTCGAAAGGTATGTCCTCGAAGGTCCATAGCGTCGAGACAAAGACGCCTTGATAACGCTCCGCCGAAACGAACTCATGCGAAACTTCGGCTGCGACAATGGCATTGAATATCAGGTCGCCATACCGTCGTGCTTCTCGAATCTGCTGCCTGGACCAGGTCGCCCACTGCGAGCCGGGCTCGACGACATCAATGATGACGTTGGAATCAATGATTGTCGCGGACATCACGATCCCTGGTCACATGGCCATGATGTCATCGGCAGTCAGATTGCTGTCGCCCGTACCTTCGATACGCCGGAACCAATCCTCCAGGCTGCGGTCAAGCGCCTTCGCCCGCATATCTGGCTCGGTGCCGCGCACCAGTTCGACAGCGCCGTCGGCGCGTTCGACAAAATCCACCTCCGACCCTGCCTCGATGCCGAGCCGGTCACGGATTTCCTTGGGGATCGTCACCTGGCCCTTTGTGGTCACGCGCATGGTAATACCTCGTAGGTATTACTTAGTGGCGATGTGAGAACAAGTCAAGAACACGTAGGTCGCGGCGAGGGTGTGGTGTGCGGTCGGGGCGCCTGACTGGACGTCACCGGCCCTTCACCAGCGCCAGCATTTCGTCACCATTTGTCGCCAGATCCCCGGCGCCTTCGAGCCGGTCGAGAATGGCCAGGAACCGGTCAAGCCGGTCGCGGTCGGCCAGCCTGTTGATCTCATCCTTGGGCACGATGGTGATCTTGCCGCCTTCGATACCGAAAATCACCTCGGTGTTGGCGCCGATGCCGAACGTCTCGCGCAGATCGCGAGGGATCGTCACTTGGCCCTTGCTGGTAACCCGCATGGAATCATTCCTCTTCTTGCCGGAAAGGAATGTTGCAGCGATGAGAACAAGTCAAGAACATCACGCGTGAGCGGCAGCCAATGCAGCCAGCCTGTATGCCGGGCTCTGGCGGTGGTGGGCATGGCAGATGGCGATTGCGAGGGCATCAGCGGCATCGGCGGTGTCGAACACCGACTTCGGCAACAGCACCTTGACCATCATGGCGATCTGCTTCTTGTCGCCGTGGCCGACACCGATGACCGCCTTCTTCACCGCATTGGGTGAGTACTCGGCTACGACGAGCCCGGCGCGGGCCGGCACCAGCATGGCGATGCCGCGCGCCTGGCCGAGCTTCAGGGTTGCAGTGGCATCCTTGTTGACGAAGGTCGCCTCGACGGCCGCCTCATGCGGCATTTCGCGGTGAAGCACGTCGGCTAGGCCGTCATGCAACTGGCAAAGCCGGCTGGCGAGCGCCGCCTTGTTGTCGGAGCGCACGGTGCCGGCGGCGACGAACCGCAGCGCGTTGCCGAGGCTCTCGATGATGCCCCAACCGGTGCGCTGAAGGCCGGGATCGATACCAATGATACGAATCGTCTCTCTCATCCGCGAACTCTATCTTCACGGAGACAAGACGCCAGAAAAATGTGAACAAAACAGAAACAATCCCCGCGTCATCGCAGGGA
Source organism: Aminobacter ciceronei (assembly GCF_014138625.1). Classification (GTDB taxonomy): domain Bacteria; phylum Pseudomonadota; class Alphaproteobacteria; order Rhizobiales; family Rhizobiaceae; genus Aminobacter; species Aminobacter ciceronei. Next base: position 25,896 of record NZ_JACJHY010000012.1, on the reverse strand, counting down.
TTGTGCTGCGTCAGTTGCGGGCAAAGGCCGTGTTGAGCAGGCTGATCTGGTCGGAAACCGGGTTGCTGCGGCGCATCGCCTGCACCGGCACGACGGTTGCGCCATTGCCATAGATTTCATCGTCCATGCGGCGCACATGCGCCTGCAGGCGCAGCGAGCGGCGCACCAGGTCGACGAAATCGGCGGGCAGTTCGTTCCAGCCGGCGGCGTCGTCATGGGCGGAAGCCGTGTCGAGCCGCACCTTGGACTTCTCCGAGGCGACCTGGTCGCGGGTCATCTCGCCTGAGTTGGCGGCGCGCTGCAAAAGCAGCCACGAGGCGATCTGCATCAGGCGGGTGGTCAGCCGCATCGATTCGGCGGCGTAGAGGGTGGCGGCAAGCCGCGACAGCTTCTTGGCCTCGACGCGGCCGGCACCGTCGAGATACTCGGCGGCCTGTTCGACCAGGCCCATGCCCTCATTGTAGAGGGGCTTGAAGGACGGCGAAAACACCCGCCTTTCGGCGAGCTTGATCGTGTTTGCGCTTTCCCTCGAAGGCTCGTTCATCATCGCTACCCTGCACCCTGTTCGCGTTCTGCCCGTCTTTCCCGACGGATTCTGCGCGGCCGTTCCTATACGCCAAGCCCGATGAAAATGCGCTTCCGCCGATGTGAACGCAAGCGCATGTTTAACAAAGGGTTAACGCGCCGGATCGGATAGCTTTTGGAGGGCATTTCCGAAGGCGCGCGGGCGAAAAAAAGAGCCGCGGAAAAGCGCGGCTCTCAGGAGTTTAACAGGGAGGCGTCAAACAAAGTGGCTCCAACCACTCGGTAAGAATCCAGATGACTGGATACGCACAGTAAACACTGGGAATGCTTAATGGGCGCTTAAGATCGGTGCCGATTTCGCCTTATGGCGCGTTAGACTGTGCCGGCACGGCACAACGGTGTGGCGTTGCCGGCAGGCAGGATCTTATGCCGACTCAGGACTTCCACACCGTCGGCAGGGCGATGAAGGCAAACAGCAGCATCGCTGCGTAAAAGCCCATCGACGACATCGCCACCACAGGTTCGATCGCCGCATTGCCGCCGAGCAGGAAGAACAAGCCGACCAGAAGGCCGATGCCGCTGACCGCCGTCAGCCAGAAATGGACCTTGGCCAGCGTCTTGTCGCGGGCGACAGGAAAAAGATGGTAGAAGAAGGCGAACACCGCCGACATCAGCCAGCCCGCCACCATGGTGTGGGCGTGAACCGGCATCTGGCTGTGGTCCTGGCTGATCGACATGTGCAGGCCAAGCGCCATGCCGCACAGCGCGTAGACGACCGCGAGCGTGAAGAAATTCCGTGCTACCCCTTGCATTGTAGTCTCCTGATGCCTTTTCCCCCAGCAGGGAATGGGTTGATGTCGGCCCGTGACGAACCGCTGTTACGGCGCATGTGCACCGGCCGTGTTTCCGCAGCATGCCGCACGGCCAGGCCGCGCGCATGTCGGGTCGTTACATTGCAGATATCGTCAGGATGATGTGTCCGGCCATTCGCCCCCCCCGCGGCCGGTTGGATACGCGCCCCTCCAGCGCATGAAGGACGATATCACGTCGCCCGGTCGGCATTACATGCCTTGTAGCTGAAATGACGTGTTTTCCCCTGCCACCTTGTGGGGCCCCCGACCATCGTTTCCATTGCCGAAACATCCCGCCGTTTTCATCGACACACTACCGAAACAGCACCGGCGCTATTAGCCGGCCCGAAAATGAGCGCGGCCTGAAGTGGGTGCTGCGATTTCGCAAAACCGGATTGGAAAGGTCAGGAGTATGGATTGGTACTCTCTCTTCAAGTTTCTTCACGTCGTCGCAGCCGTTCTCTGGGTCGGCGGCGGCTTCGCACTGATGCTGCTCGCGGTTCGCGCCGACCGTGCCGGCGACACCGACGGCATGTTGCAGGTCATGCGTTCGGTCGGCGAACTCGGCAACCGGCTGTTCATGCCGGCATCGCTGGTCACGCTTCTGCTCGGCCTCGTCATGTGCTGGTTCTGGGTCGGCTTCACCGATCTCTGGATCGTGCTCGGGCTTGCAGGTTACGCCATGGCCTTCCTGATCGGCACCCTGGTGTTCAAGCCGACCGCCGACCGCATGGCTGCGATCATCGCCCGCGATGGCGTGACGCCTGCAGCGCTCGATCAGGGCCGGCGCATCCTCAAGGTGGCGCGATTCGACTATGCGATGATGCTGATCATCGTCGCCGACATGGTGCTCAAGCCGACGGCTTCCGACCTACCGATCCTCTCGGCGATGGCTGTCGTTTTCGCGGCCGGCTTGTGGGCAGCCTTCGATGGCCTGCACCCGTCCACCGTGGTTGCGGCCTGAAGGAATGGGCGCGCTTCCGGCGCGTCGCCCTCGATCCTTATCCCTTGGCCATGTCGCGCAGCCGGAACTTCTGGATCTTGCCGGTCGAGGTCTTGGGAATCTCGGCGAAGATCACCGCCTTCGGCACCTTGAAGCGCGCGAGCAGGGAGCGGCAGTGCTCGATGATTTCGGCCTCCGTCGCTTGCCTGCCTGGCTTCAGCTCGACATAGGCAATGGGCACTTCGCCCCATTTGTCGTCGGACCGCGCCACCACTCCGCATGAAGCGACCGAGGGGTGCTTGTAGAGCGCGTCCTCGACCTCGATCGACGAGATGTTTTCGCCGCCCGAAATGATGATGTCCTTGGAGCGATCCTTGATCTGGATGTAGCCGTCCGGATGCATCACACCGAGGTCGCCGGAATGGAACCAGCCGCCGGCAAAGGCCTCGTCGGTCGCCTTCTTGTTCTTGAGATAGCCCCTCATGACGATGTTGCCGCGGAACATCACCTCGCCGATGGTCTCGCCGTCGGCGGGTGTCCTTTGCATCGTCTCGGGGTCCATCACGGTCAGGTCCTCGAGTGCGGCATAGCGCACACCTTGGCGCGCCTTCTTCGCCGTGCGCGGTTCCTTCTCGAGTTTGTCCCATTCGCCGTGCCATTCGTTGACGACCGCAGGCCCGTAGGTCTCGGTCAGGCCATAGAGATGGGTGACGGCGAAGCCGGCGTCGGCCATGCCAGACAGCACCGCTTCCGGCGGCGGCGCGGCAGCTGTGTTGAAGGTGACCTGCTGCTGAAATGTGCGCTTGTCCTCGTCCTGGGCATTGATCAGGATCGACATGACGATCGGTGCCCCGCACAGATGCGTCACGCCATGGTCGGCGATGGCATCATACATTTGCCTCGCGCGTACCCAGCGCAGGCAGACATGGGTGCCGGCCTGCACGGCGAGCGTCCACGGAAAGCACCAGCCGTTGCAGTGGAACATCGGCAGCGTCCAGAGATAGACGGCGTGCTTGGCCATGCCGGCGTGGATGGTGTTGGTGTAGGCCATCAGCGCGGCACCGCGATGGTGGTAGACCACACCCTTGGGATTTCCGGTCGTTCCCGATGTGTAGTTGAGTGAGATCGCGTCCCATTCATCGTCGGGCATCGACCATGCGAAAGCCCTGTCGCCTGTCGCGACGAAGTCTTCGTAGTCGAGGCTGCCGATACGCTCGCCCTTGGGATAGGGGGCGTCCGCGGGGTACTCAGGGTCGTCATAGCAGATGACCAGCGGCTTCACCGTTGCCAGCGCCAGAGCCTCCTTGACCACGCCTGTGAATTCGCGGTCGACGATCAGCAGCTTGGTCTCGGCATGGTCGAGCTGAAAGGCGATGATCGCCGCGTCGAGCCTGGTGTTCAGCGAATGCAGCACCGCCTTTGTCATCGGCACACCGAAATGCGCCTCCAGCATCGGCGGGGTGTTGGACAGCATCACCGTCACCGTATCGCCCTTGCCGATGCCGCTCGCCTTGAGCGCCGCGGCAAGTTTCAGTGACCGTTCCCACCATTGCCGGTAACTCGTGCGCTGGCTGCCATGGATGATGGCGACATGGTCTGGGAACGTCTTTGCGGCGCGTTCGAGAAAGCTCAGCGGCGTCAGCGGCTGGTGATTGGCGGGGGTCTTGTCGAGGTCTTCCTCGTACTTGCCCATGACAGTTCTCCTCCCTGGTCGCGACGAGCCTATTCCACCGCCGCGAGGCGGTCATCCTCACATAAAGTCGACCACCCCGTCATAAAGCAGCTTCAGGGCGACGATTGCCACCGTCGCGTAAGTGAAGGGGTAGAAGATTTCCGGCCGCATCCGCCTGACCAGCCAAGCGCCGGCCAGCGTCGCCAGCGGTGCCAATGGCATCAGCGCCAGCGAGGCGGTCAGATTGGCTGTGTCGAACTGGCCGAGCGCAAAGTAGGGCACCAGCTTGATGGCGTTGGTGACGGCGAAGAAGATGACGCTGGTGCCGGTCAGCACCTTCGGATCCATCCTCAGCGGCAAGGTGTAGACCTGGAATGGCGGGCCACCGACATGGGCGACGAAGCTGGTGAAGCCGGCGATCGATCCCCAGAAGGCGCCGGCGGCGCCGTTCGGCTCGGTCTTGTGGTCGGCGCCGTGGCGCAGGCTGGTGTAAATCCAGCGCGCCACGAAGATGAAGGCGATGGCGCCGACGATGAAGCGCACATTGTCGGCAGTCACGACAGAGGCCATCAGCCAGCCGATGCCGATGCCGATGATCGAGCCCGGCAGCATCTGCCACAGGATCGTGCGGTCGAAGACGCCGCGCCAGGTCCACAGCGACACCACATCCATCAGGATCAGGATCGGCAAAAGGATTGCAGCAGCCTGCACCGGCGAAATCACCAGCGCCATCAGCGGAACGCCGACGAAGCCGACGGCACCGCCAAAGCCACCCTTGGAAAGGCCAACCAGAATCACGGCAGGAACTGCCGCTGCATAGAACCACGGGTCGAGAAGAAGGTCGGTCATCGAGGGCCTCTCGAATCCGCAATATCGGGATGCCGGGCAGTTGGCGAGTGCCTTCCCCATGTTTTCATATGCTTGGGCTTTGCCGCCCATCCTGTTCAACGGCAGCACTTTGTTCTATGCCCCAATGCAAACATGATCGCCTTGCATAGGCGACAAGCACCCGGATCGATGCACATGAACCCAACCACGCCACCCAATCGCTGCCGTATCGTGCTGATCGCGCCGCCGACAGTCGCCCCGCAACAGGTCGAGGCGGCACTCGCCGGTGGCGACGTCGCATCGCTGATCCTGCCCGGCGAGGGCGTCGATGAAGCGTCGTTCCAGAGCTTTGCCGAAAAGGTCGTGGCCGCCGCGCAGAAGGCCGGGGTGGCAGTGGTCGTCGCCGGCGACACCCGCGTCGCCGGGCGTGTCCATGCCGATGGCATCCATATAGAGGGCAACAAGGAAGAGCTTGCGGAGGCCGTCGAAAGCTACCAGCAGCGCATGATGGTCGGTGCCGGTGGCGCAAAGACGCGCGACGATGCGCTTGAGCTCGGCGAAGAGCGACCAGACTACATCTTCTTCGGTCGCTTCGGTTACGACAACAAGCCCGAGCCGCATTCGCGCAATCTCTCGCTCGGTGAATGGTGGTCCGAGATGATCGAGATCCCGTGCATCGTCATGGCCGGTTCGGACATCGCCTCGGTCGAGGCAGTGGCTGCTACCGGCGTCGAATTCGTTGCCCTGTCGTCGGCGGTGTTCGGCGAAGGCATCGACCCGCGCGAGGCGGTGGCCCGCGCCAATGCGCTGCTCGACGAAACCGCGCCGCGTTTCGAGGAGTAGTCATCGATGGATCGTTCGCGCCTTCTTGCCGCTTTGCTGTGCCTGGGCTTTGGGCTCGAGCCCGCGATTGCCGTCGAGAGCGCGCCGATCACGCCGTCCGACCAGGGAGCCATTCCTTCGCTCGGCAAGCCGCTCGACCTGATCGATCCAAATCGCTTCGGACCGGCGCCGATGCCGCTCGACGCCGCGCCCATGCCGGTCGTCGAACCGGTGCCCGCACCTCAAACTCCAGACCTCGGCGCCAATCCGGCGGCCAAGACGACAGACGGCATCGACCCCAACCGTTTCGGCGGCAAGCATTCTGACGAAGCCTACGGCGCCTTCCAGCGTGGCCTCTACAAGACGGCCTACAATCTTGGCATCACACGTGCCGAGGCCGGCGATGCCGCTGCGCAGACGCTGGTCGCCGAGATCCTTTCGCGCGGCCTGGGCGTCGCCCGCAACGACAGCGAGGCGGCCAAATGGTATGAACGCGCCGCAGAACAGGGCATTCCCGAAGCCCAGTTCCAATATGCGCTGATGCTGCTCGATGGAAGATACGTTACCCGCGACGACAAGGCCGCCAATGCGCTGATGCAGGCGGCGGCCGAAGCCGGCAACCGTTTCGCCCAGTTCAACTATGCCCAGATGCTGGTGCAGCGCGAACCGGGCGGCAAGGGCCTCGAAAAGGCCGTGCCCTATTACGAGCGCGCGGCGGCCACCGGGCTGCCCGATGCGCAATACGCCATGGCCCAGGTCTACGCCAACGGCGTCGGCGGCAAGCGCCGCGACGACAACCAGGCGCGGCTGCTGCTCGTCCGTGCCGCCAGGCAGAACTACGACTCGGCCCAGTTCGACCTCGGCTTATGGATGGCCGATGGCCGTGGCGGCGATCGCGACCTGAAATCCGCCTTCGGCTGGATGAAGCTTGCCGCCGATGGCGGCAATGTCGCGGCGCAGAACCGGCTCGCCAAGTTCTATATGGGCGGCATCGGCGTCGATCCCGATCCCATTCTGGCGGCGGCGTGGTACATCAACGCCCGCCGTGCCGGGCTCAACGATCCCGAGATGGACGACTTCCTGCGTGGCCTGACCGACGCCGAGATGAAGCAGGCGCTGGAACGTGCCAACCGTCTGCGCTGATCCAGCGAAAATCTCGACTTCTCTTGCCTAAAAAGCCATTTTGTGGTCTTGGAGGCGCCGATAGCGCCCCTTCCGGCGCAAACCTCTCTTCCGGAATCCAATCATGGCCAAGATCAACGGCAACGAAATCCGTCCCGGCAACGTCATCGAGCATGACGGCGGCCTCTGGGTGGCGGTCAGGACCAATCACGTCAAGCCCGGCAAGGGCGGCGCCTACAACCAGGTCGAACTGAAGAACCTCATCAACGGCACCAAGCTCAACGAGCGTTTCCGCTCAGCCGAGACCGTCGAGAAGGTCCGCCTGGAGCAGAAGGATTTTTCGTTCCTCTACGAGCAGGGCGACGCCCTGGTGTTCATGGACACCGCCAGCTACGAGCAGCTCGAACTGCTCAAGGATTTTGTCGGCGATCGCGCTGCGTTCCTGCAGGACGGCATGATGGTTACCGTCGAGCTCTATGACGAGCGCCCGATCGGCATCGCGCTGCCCGACCAGGTGACGCTGACGATCACCGAAGCCGATCCTGTCGTGAAGGGCCAGACGGCTGCGTCGTCCTACAAGCCGGCCGTGCTGGAAAACGGCGTCCGCGTGCTGGTTCCGCCGTTCATCTCTTCGGGCGAGCGCATCATCGTCGACACCAACGAAATCACCTACGTCCGCCGCGCGGACTGATTTCGACACTGCTGAGGTTGTAGAAATGGCGCGTTCAGCGATCCTAAATGTTATGGTGCAGGCCGCCATGAAGGCCGGCCGCTCGCTGGCGCGTGATTTCGGCGAGGTGCAGAATCTGCAGGTCTCGCTGAAAGGCCCGGGCGACTATGTCAGCCAGGCCGATCGCAAGGCCGAAGACATCATCTTCACCGAGCTGTCCAAGGCACGCGCCGGCTATGGCTTCCTGATGGAAGAGCGCGGCGCCGTCGCCGGCGAGGACGACCAGCATCGCTGGATCGTCGATCCACTCGACGGTACCACCAACTTCCTGCACGGCATTCCGGTGTTCTCGATCTCGATCGCGCTGGAGCGCCAGGGCCAGATCGTTGCCGCCGTCGTCTACAACCCGGCGATGGACGAGCTCTACACCGCCGAGCGTGGCGGTGGCGCCTTCCTCAATGATCGCCGCCTGCGTGTTTCCGGCCGTACCAAGCTGGTCGATGCCGTCATCGGCTGCGGCGTGCCGCATCTCGGCCGTGGCCATCACGGCAACTTCCTGCTCGAGCTGCGCAACGTCATGGGCGAAGTGGCGGGCATCCGTCGTCTCGGCTCGGCCGCGCTCGACCTGGCTTATGTCGCTGCCGGCCGCATGGACGGTTTCTGGGAGACGTCGCTGTCGCCCTGGGACGTCGCTGCGGGTATCCTGCTCGTGCGCGAAGCCGGCGGTTTCGTCTCCGACGACAAGGGCGGCCAGGACATGCTCGACGGCGGCTCGATCGTCGCCGGCAACGAGACCATACACCGCGCGCTCATCAAGACGCTGAAGCGCCCGGTCACGCCGCGCTGATCCGCCGCGTCGCCGGTTTCTTGCCATCGTCAATTACGCCTGCCCATATCTACAGTGCCGCGCGTCCATGTGGACGCGCCAAGGACGCTGTAGAACGTTTGAGCGGTGCATGATCCTTTCCGAAATCGGTACCGATTTTCGAGGTCATGCACCATGAAGGGCGCAGGGACGGACCATGTCGGACACGCAGCGCAAGCCTGACACAGCTGTGCCCTTCGTCGGGCGCTACAGTCATTCGCGCGCCGAGCTGATCGCCGACGGCGTGGTCCATGCGGTCGGCATCGTGCTCGCCGTCGCCGCCGGTGCTGTGCTGCTCTCCGTCTCCGCATTCTTTACGGCCACGGGCGAATATCTCGCCGCGATCGTCTTCGTCGTCGCCCTGCTTACCGTGCTGTCGGTGTCATGTGCCTACAATCTGTGGCCGGTATCGCCGGCCAAGTGGGTGCTGCGCCGCTTCGACCATGCCGGCATCTACCTTTTGATCGCCGCCACCTACACGCCGTTCCTTGTCCAGCTCGACGATCGCGTCACGGCAGGCTGGATGGCCGGCATCGTCTGGTCGGCGGCGGCAGCCGGCATGGCGATCAAGCTGTTCCTGCCCGGCCGGCTCGACCGGCTGGCGATCGCCTTCTACCTTGCCATGGGCTGGAGCGGCATCGTCATCCTGCAGCCGCTGATCGCCACCTTGCCGGCGGCGACGTTGTGGCTGCTGTTTGCCGGCGGCATGGTCTATTCCTGCGGCGTCTTCTTCTACGCGTGGCAGCGGCTGCGCTTCCAGAGCGCGGTCTGGCATGGCTTCGTTGTCACCGGCGCTGGCCTGCATCTGGCCGCAATGATGGACCTTCTGGTCGTGGCGCGGCTTTGACCGACGGCCGGTCCCAGCTCAGCGCGCGCAAGCGTCTTTCATTTTCGTCACATTTCCGCTTACAGTCGTAGTCCACTAACGTAACGCGCCGAAACTCATGAAAAGCTCGGTGCATAGACTTTACGGCGATGGAGCAGCCCGGGCGCATCCGTATGGATAGGCGGGGCTCCGATCGCAGGAAACCGGAACCGGGGCGCCGATGGCATTGTTGAAATCTCTCGGGGTGGGTAAAGGCTCCGATGTGCTGAGCTACGACCCGCACCGCCTGTCCTCTCCGCAGGTGTTCCTGCTGACGATGATCATCTTCCTGGCAATCGTCGCCTTCATCGCCGCGATTCTGACGCGGCAGATCTCCAGCGCTTTCGGCACAAATCCCGGCCTCAACGGTCTGATCCTCGGCGTGCTCGTCGTCGGCATCGGGCTGGCCTTCGTCCAGGTCGGCCGGCTGTTCCGCGAGGTGCGCTGGGTCAATTCCTTCCGCGCCGGCTCCGAAGCCACCGAACCGGTGCTGCTGGCGCCGATGAAGGCGATGCTCGGGCGTTCCGCATCAATGGCATTCTCGACCAGCTCGATGCGCACGATGCTCGATTCCATCGCGACGCGCCTCGACGAAAGCCGCGACGTCTCGCGCTACCTCGTCGGCCTGCTCGTCTTCCTTGGCCTGCTCGGCACCTTCTGGGGCCTGCTCGGCACCATCGGCTCGATCGGCGAGACCATCCAGTCGCTTGATCCCGGTTCGGGTGATGCCTCGGCTGTGCTCGAAGCACTGAAGGCCGGCCTCGCGGCACCGCTGCAAGGCATGGGCACGGCGTTCTCGTCGTCGCTGTTCGGTCTGTCCGGCTCGCTGGTGCTCGGCTTTCTCGACCTCCAGGCCGGACGTGCCCAGACGCGTTTCTACACCGAACTGGAAAACTGGCTGTCGTCGGTCACCGATCTGTCCTCCGACATGGTCGTCGCCGACGCCAAGAACGGTTCGGCCGACGAACTCCGCGTGCTCAGCGAGCGCCTGCGCAACATGCAGGAGCAAGGCGGCTCGAACCCGCGTGTCGCCGCCGCCATGGCCAATCTCGCCGATGGCATCTCCGGCCTGGTCAAGAACATGCGCAGCGAACAGCAAATCATGCGCGACTGGGTCGAGGCGCAGTCGGATGAACAGAAGGCGATGCGCAACACGCTCGAAAAGATCGCTGACGCCCTGAAGAAGGAAGGGGTGCACTAAGGTGGCATTGGCGCGCGGGCGGCGCGGCGACCGCCGGATCGACTATTGGCCGGGCTTTGTCGACGCTTTGTCGACGCTGCTTCTGGCCATCATGTTCCTGCTCTCGGTCTTCGTTCTGGCGCAGTTCCTGCTCAGCCGCGAAATCTCCGGCAAGGACGAGGTACTGACCAGGCTCAACTCGCAGATCAACGAGCTGACCCAGCTTCTGGCGCTCGAAAAATCCAGCTCGCAGGACGCCGAAGATGCGCTCGCCAATCTGCAGGCCTCGCTCAATGCGGCCGAAAGCGAAAAGAGCCGCCTTGAACAGCTGCTGTCCCAGGGCGCCGGCGCCGGCGCCGAGGCCAATGCCCGTATCGGCACGCTGTCGGGCGAACTGGAGAGCGAACGCCAGGTCAGCCAGCGCGCGCTGAGCCAGGTCGAGCTGCTCAACCAGCAGATTTCGGCGCTGCGCCGCCAGATCGGCGCCCTCGAAGAGGCGCTCAACGCGTCCGAGGCGCGCGACAAGGAATCCAACACCAAGATTGCCGACCTCGGCCGCCGGCTGAACGTGGCCCTGGCCCAGCGTGTGCAGGAGCTCAACCGCTACCGCTCCGACTTCTTCGGCCGCCTGCGCGAGATCCTGTCCGACCGCGAGAACATCCGCATCGTTGGCGACCGTTTCGTGTTCCAGTCGGAAGTGCTGTTCCCGACCGGATCAGAACAGATCAACGAGGCCGGCCGTGGCGAGATGAAGAAGCTCGCCGACGCCATCATCGAGCTGCAGAAGGAAATTCCGCCGGAAATTAACTGGGTGCTGCGCGTCGACGGTCACACCGACAACATTCCGTTGTCAGGCACCGGACGCTATCGCGACAATTGGGAGCTTTCCTCGGCGCGCTCGACCTCGGTGGTCAAGTTTCTGATCGAGAACGGCGTTCCGGCCAATCGCCTCGTCGCCGCCGGCTTTGGCGAATTCCAGCCGCTCGACGACAGCGGCACCGACGAGGCGCGCTCCAGGAACCGCCGCATCGAGCTAAAGCTGACCGAGCGCTAGCCCGCAGCACCGGACTCAGGTGAGGCCGTTCTCAAGATTTCGTGTGTGAACAGGCCCGCCCCATCGGGGGTGGAGTTGCGGCAGGCCGAGGCCGAATGTGGCGGCCAAGATCATCTTTTCTTAACTAGGTTTCTGGCGGTGACGCGCCTAGTTTTCGCTGGCGGTCCGGGAACCGCCGGCGATGACCTCCCACCGTGACACGACGGTTCCAGACGGCCTGCTATTGACGTGGCGTCCTGTCGCGTCCGGCGGGTCCGCAAGTCGCAAAAACGCGCTCTATGGCATTCAAGGCGGCGCTTGCCGCAATCCTTGCTTCAACGCCCCTGGCGACGGCTTTCGCCAAGGAGCATCACGGAACGATGCGCGAGTTTTCGTTCCAGAACAGCCCCAGCGGCGGCGATAAGCCGGACGCGCCGGTGCACTGTCCGACGGTTATGCGACCGGCGGCCAGTTGCGCGCCATCCTTGAGGATCTCCAGGCTGACGATGCCCGCATCATGAGCGACAGCAAGGCAAGGCTGATCACCCCGGCCGAGCTTCGCAGTCTGCGCGGCGAAGAGGCGAGGATCCGCAGGACCGCTGTCCGTGATTCGGCCCGTGACGGCGGCAACATTCCTGCTGGCGCGTACGACCAACTGATGGCGGAGGTCAACGATCTCGGCCTGCAGCTCGACCACGACGCCGCTCTCCGCTAGGAGAAGCGAGTACCCAGTCCCCCCGGATCGCTCCCCGGGGGTGACTGGGTTTTGAGCTACCAGCCGAGCCAGAGTGCCGCCAGTGCCAATGCTGCCGGCACGGTCTGGATGTAGAGGATCTTGCGGCTGACGGTCGCCGCACCGTAGAGCCCGGCGATGGCGACGCAGAGCAGGAAGAAGACCTTGACCTGGAAACCCGCTTCGCCGAGCCACAGGCCCCAGATCAGGCCGGCGACGAGGAAGCCGTTGTAGAGCCCCTGGTTGGCCGCCAGCACTTTCGACGCCGTGGCGAAGTCCGGCTTGAGGCCGAACGCCTTGTGGCCGCGCGGCGTGTCCCACAGCACCATTTCGAGACAGACGATGTAGAGATGGATCAGGGCGACGAGCCCGACCAGTATGTTTGCGACCATAGTCGCCCCCTTCGACCTCAGTTGCACAAGTTGAGCATGCCGGCTGCCGTTCCGGCAAGTGGTGGACCAGCCGAACGGTCTTGCGAAGGCGCACGGATTGGTATCCTCTCGCCGCGACTTTGAGACAGAGGAAATGCCATGTCCTTCGCAAGATTAGACGAACTCGGCCGCAAGCTCGAAGCGCTCGAACATGCGCTCGCCATCCTCGGCGCCGACGAAGCCACCCATATGGCGGTTGGCGGCGGCGCCAAGCGCGCCGAGGCGCTGTCCGCGCTCGCCGGCATGCATCACCGCCAGGCAACCGCGCCCGAAATATCAGACTGGATCGCTGCCGCCGAGACCGAGGCGCTCAATGACGATCAGCGCCTCGCCGTGCGTGAGTTCCGCCGCCAGTACACCAACATGACCTGCCTGCCGACGGAATTCGTCGAGCGCCAGACCGCTGCCCGCCTGCGTTGCGAACAGCTGTGGCGCGACCTCAGGGCCAAGAACGACTGGGCCGGCTTCCAGCCGGCGCTTGAAGGCATCGTCGCCATTGCGCGCGAGGAGGCGGCGCTGCGGTCAGAAGCGCTCGGCCTCGATCCTTATGATGCGCTGATGGAGCAATACGACCCCGGGAACCGCGTTGCCGACATCACACCCGTTTTCACCGACCTCAAGGCCTTCCTCAGGGATTTCGTGCCGGAGGCGCTGGCTGTGCAGCAGGAGCGCCTGGCCAAAAGCCCGAAGCGGCCGCTGTCGGGCGTCTATGCCATCGAGCGCCAGCGCGAGCTTGGCCTGGCGATGATGGGCGCCGTCGGCTTCGACCTGACCCGCGGCAGCCTGTCTGTGTCGCACCACCCGTTCTGCGGTGGCGTGCCGTCCGACGTGCGCATCACCACGCGCTACAAGACTTCCGATTTCCTGTCGGCGCTGATGGGCGTGCTGCATGAGACCGGCCATGCGCTCTACGAACAGAATTTGCCGGAAGCCTGGTCGCACTGGCCGCTCGGCAAGGCGCGGGGCATGGCAGTGCACGAGAGCCAGAGCCTGTTTGTCGAAAAGCAGCTCGGCCGCAACCCGGCCTTCTGGCAATGGGCGCTGCCGCTGGTCGAGCAGCATCTCGGCGAGCGCTGGTCGATGGAGGAGATCCTGCCGCATGTGCACCATGTCGAGCGCGGACTGATCCGCGTCGACGCCGACGAGGTCACCTATCCGTTGCACGTCATCCTGCGTTACGAGCTCGAGCAGGAATTGATTTCGGGTCGTCTTGCGGTCGCCGACCTGCCCGAGGCCTGGGACGCCAGGATGCGCGACTATCTCGGCCTGTCGACCATCGACAATCCGGCCGACGGTCCGATGCAGGACGTGCACTGGCCGAGTGCTGCCTTCGGCTACTTCCCCTCCTACACGCTGGGCGCGATGATGGCGGCGCAGCAGTGGGCAGCGCTGAGCAGGGAACATCCTTCGGTCGACGACGAGATCGCACGCGGTCATTTCGAAACGGTCAACGCCTGGCGTCGCGACAAGATCTGGTCGCAGGCCTCGCGCTGGTCGACCCCCGACCTGCTCGAACGCGCCACCGGCGAAAGGCTCAATGCGGCGCATTTCACGGCACATCTGAAGAAGCGCTACGGCAGGTAACAAAAGCGCGAGGTCTTCTTTCGAGGCCTGGCCTTTACTTCCCGATTGATCCCGCCGACAACATCGCTGTTGTTGTTCGGCGGGGTTTTGGTTGTGGGTTGCAGTATTTCGGCAAGGGACTGGCTCCTCGCCAGCCTTGTTCTGTTTCTGATGGTCTTGCATCCTCGACTTGCCAATGCTGGCAGTGACGTTGGCAAGGGACCTGCCGAAAGCTGGGTAACTGAAGTCGATATTCCGACTGCCGACCCGACCCGGGCCGACCAGATCCGCAACGGAATTTCCAGCCTGCTTTCGGATTGGCAGGTGATGTATCGCCCCGGCGGTTATGTTGAATATGAGCGCGAGGTCTACAAGGTCGTCGACCGCCCGGGGCTCGAGCAGGCTGCGACGATCAACCTGAACTTCGATCCGGCGCGGCATAGCATCAAACTGAACCATCTGCGGGTCATCCGCGACGGTGTCGTGCAAGACAGGCTGGCCGAGGCCACCTTCGATATCTATCGACAGGAGCGCGATTCGGTGCGCGGTGTCTTTGATGGTTGGCTGACGGCGCGCCTCGATGTCAGGGACGTTCGCGTCGGCGACACCATCGACTATGCGACCACGTCGGACAGAAAACAGCTCGTCGGCGAAGATCTGTTTTACTATCGCTTTGCCACCGAGTGGGAGATGCCGATCGGCATGATGCGACGCGAGATCATCTGGCCGACGTCGCGCCCGCTGACGCTCAAGGAGGAGCGCACCACGGTCAAGCCGAAGATATCGAATGTTGCCGGGCACACGCGCTACCTCTGGGAGATCGTCAATCCGGAGCCGGTCAAGGTTGAAGACAATCTGCCGGCTTCATTTGCGCCTTGGGGTTATGTCCAGATATCGTCCACCACAAGCTGGCGAGACGTGGCTGATGCGGTGGCCGCGAGCTATCAGCCGGTCAACACCTTCCCTCCTGCCTTCGCGGCGAAGCTCGATGAAATTGCTGCGCACCAGAGCGATCCGCGGGAACGCATGGTCGAGGCCTTGCGCATCGTTCAGGACGAGGTTCGCTACATCAGCCTCTCGATGGGCGCCGGGTCATACCTTCCGCGTGACCCTGCAACCGTGATCGCCAGCGGCTTTGGCGACTGCAAGGACAAGGCGCTGCTGCTTGCGTCGGCTCTGACCTATCTCGGGGTCAAGGCCGAGGTTGCGCTCGCCGACCTTGATGGCGGTTATGGCCTGGCCAGCTTCCTGCCTGCGTTGCGGGCATTCGACCACGCGATCGTGCGCGCAGAAATCGGCTCCCGCGTCTTCTGGCTGGATGGTACTGATTACCTCCAGGGGGGCCGCGGCGGCCGGCTCGTCGAGCCCGACTACGGCTATGTTCTGCCGCTCTCGAGTTCGAGAGGCGAGCTGGAAAAGATGCAGGCAGCCGAGGCCCACGAACCGACGACTGCCGTTGCCGAGGAGATCAGTTTTCCTGTGCAGGCCGGCGATCCGCTGACCCTGAGGACGGTCAGCACCTACCGTGGCGCCGACGCGGATGCGATGCGGCGCAAGCTGGCGGGCCAGTCGCTTCAAGAGTTCGCCGACAGCTACCTCAAATATTATGACCAGCAATATCCTGGTATTCGCAGCGTGGCGGCGTTGAAACCGGTGGATGATCGCGATCGCAATGTGATCACCTTGTCGGAAGCCTATGAGCTGTCTCCGGAGGCTCTAGCTGCGAACGACCTGGCCAAGAAGTTTCCACTCCGCGCCGATCTTGACGACGGCAGCTTTCCCAAGCCCGCAATGATTGGCCGGGTCGGTCCGATATGGATTGGCAATCCGATGTTTCGCCGCCACAGCGTGGTGGTCAAGAACCTGAAGGCCCGGTTCGCCGGGCCGGAGGCGCCGAACGTCATGACGCCGTACATGACCATGCGGATCGAATGGAGCAACACGCCAACGGAGTTCACTCTCAACTGGGACCTGAAAAAGCTGGCATCTGAGGTGCCGGCGTCAGTCGTGGGCGACTACGTAGCGGCGGTCGGCAAGATTACCGACAATACACGGTGGTTCTATGATTTCACCCATGAGGAGCCCGACGAAGAAGAGGGCATGTCGGGACTTCAGGCGATCACATTTGTCGCATGGCTGTTGGCCGTGCTTGCGACCTGTGTGGTCGAACAGCGGACCTTCAAACCACGGCCCGGCCAGCTTTACTGGCCGATCTCGCCTCAGAAGTTCGTCGTGATGACGGTGATGACAGGAGGGTTGTACGGCATGCTGTGGGGCTGGCGCGTGTTCCGCCAGCAGAACCTGGCATATGGCGCGCGTTATTGGTCGTTTCTGCGCGGGGTCTTTCTGTCGTTCTTCGCAGTACAGATTTTCCTCCGCGTCAACCGAGACCTCGGCGCCCGGCAGGTCGCAACCGGGCTGGGCGTAGTAGCCGGATTGCTGCTGCTGGGCAGTGAAGTCTACACCTTTGCGATCGAGCCACCCGAAGCATTCTGGGCGAATGGTCTCAGGATATTCGGCGGTTTGGCCATTTCCGCGCTCGCGCCGCTGCCACTCGTTGTCGCGATCAATCGCATCAATGAAAGAAATCCCGAGTATCTGGCTCGAAACGCCCTGCTCAGCGGCTGGGACAAGGTTTGGATGGTCTTCGGGGTCTTCTTCACCGTGGCTCTGACTCACTACGATCTGACTTCCGGCTGACCGCTCTTTCCCCAGCGGAACCAATGCGGCCAGACTTTCTGCTTGATCTTGCCGTCCGTTGCCCGAAACTCGCCGCGACAGCAGAGGACCTTGGGAGGGGCAGTTGGCTGACCAGGCGGATGCGATCGTTGTCGGTGGCGGACTTGCCGGTCTGGTTGCCGCGGCAGAGCTGGCCGATGCCGGCAAGCGGGTCATCATGCTCGAGCAGGAGAGCGAGAACTCGCTCGGCGGCCAGGCGTTCTGGTCGCTCGGCGGGCTGTTCTTCGTCGACAGTCCCGAACAGCGCCGCATGCGCATCAAGGACAGCCGCGAGCTCGCCTTGCAGGACTGGATGGGATCGGCGCAATTCGACCGGCCAGAAGATCATTGGCCGCGCAAGGTGGCCGAAGCCTTCATCGATTTCTCTGCCGGCGAGATGCGGCCGTGGCTGCATGCCCAGGGCATGCGCTGGTTTCCCGTCGTTGGTTGGGCCGAGCGTGGCGGCGCGCTGGCGCATGGCCACGGCAATTCGGTGCCGCGTTTCCATGTCACCTGGGGCACCGGCCCGGGCGTGCTCGAACCGTTTGTCCGTCGTGTCCGCGATCATGCTGCGGCGGGCCGGATCGCGCTGAAATTCCGTCATCAGGCCAGCCGGCTGATCAAGACCCATGGTGCAATGTCCGGTGTCGCCGGCGAAATCCTGGAGTCGTCTGCCGTCGAGCGTGGCCAGCAATCCGGCCGCAAGGTGACAGGCGATTTCGAATTCCATGCCGACGCCGTCATCGTTACCTCGGGCGGCATCGGCGGCAATCACGACCTCGTTCGAACGGCTTGGCCGACCGACAGGCTCGGGCCGGCGCCCAAGAAGATGGTCGCCGGCGTGCCGCACCATGTCGACGGCCGCATGGTCGCGATCACTGAAGCCGCCGGCGGCGCGGTCATCAACCGCGACCGCATGTGGCACTACACAGAGGGCCTGACCAACTGGAACCCGATCTGGCCCAACCACGGCATCCGCATCCTGCCGGGGCCGTCGTCGCTGTGGTTCGACGCGCTGGGCGAGCGGCTGGAAGCGCCGTTCCTGCCTGGCTTCGACACGCTCGGCACACTCCGGCGCATCCTGTCCGCCGGCCACGAATACTCCTGGTTTGTGCTGACCCAGAAGATCATCAAGAAGGAGTTCGCGCTGTCCGGCTCGGAGCAGAACCCGGACCTGACCTCCAAGCGCTGGATCGAGGTGCTGAAGAGCCGCCGCGCCAAGGGCGCGCCGCCGTCGGTCGAGGCTTTCAAGCAGCATGGCGAGGATTTTGTCGTCCGCGACAATCTCCGTGATCTTGTGGCCGGCATGAACGTGCTCGCCGGCAACGACCTCATCGACCATAACCGACTGCATGCCCAGATCGCAGCGCGCGACCGCGAGATCGACAATCCCTACTCCAAGGACGCCCAGGTCACCGCCATCCATGGCGCCAGGCGTTATCTCGGCGACCGGCTGGTGCGGACGGCAAAGCCGCACAAGATCCTCGATCCCGCCAACGGCCCGCTGATCGCCGTCCGCCTCAATGTGCTCACCCGCAAGACGCTGGGCGGGCTGCACACCAATCTGAATGGTCAGGTGCTCGGTGCCAATGGCGAGCCTATTCTCGGCCTCTATGCTGCCGGCGAGGTCGCCGGCTTCGGCGGCGGTGGCTATCACGGCTACAACGCGCTCGAAGGCACCTTCCTCGGCGGTTGCATATTCTCCGGCCGCAACGCCGGCCGGCACGCGGCGCGCTAGCCGTTTTCGGACCTGTCGCGGTCCAGCTCGCGCATCTCGCGCGGCGTCATGCCGTAGCGATTGCGGAACATGCGGTTGAAGTTGGAGGGATCGAGGAAGCCACAGCTGGAAGCGATCTGGGCGACGCTGAGGTCGAGCGCCGGGCTCAGCGTCAGCATGCGCCGCGATCGTTCGAGCCGCGCTGTCCAGATGGCAGGCGCGACGGACTCGGCCTGTCCCGAGAATGCGCGATAAAGCTCGGAACGCGAGCATCCACCGCGGGCGGCAACGCACCCCGGCGACGGCTCCGCATCCATGTGGCGCTGGTCGATGATCGTCCGCGCCGCGGCCAAAATATCCCCCGGCAGCAGGCTTTCCTCCTCTTCGGCGGCTTGGCGCAGGCGGGGGGCGCTGCGGTATCGACCGCGGCCTCGCGCCCGATAGCTGAGAAGCTGCGCATGCGTCTTGCCACGGCCTATGTCGGCCAGATCGGCAACAGTACGCGTGACCACGGGGCCAGGGCCACCTTGGCGGTGAAGTTTTGAGCCATGGTGCCCGCTGGAGCCGCGTGGCCCTAATCTGTCAAATGCCGGTTTCCGGAATTAGACCCAAAAATGGCGCGGGACGAAATCTTCCCAACCACGGTGTTGTCGCTTAGGTGTGGCTCATCATTTAGGGGCCTGCCTGAGGGATAAGCTCCCCTCCCGACGGCAGGTGGGGAGCAAGCAGTGCCTGCCATTTTTTCCAGAACGCGCGCTCTTTCGGGTGTGCCACTTTTTGCCCTGTGCGGTTCGCTCCAGCCTGCCTGGGCCGATCGGTGGTCCCTGGGTGGTCAGGACATCACTGATGACCTTCTCATCTGTTCGTTCGAGGGCATTTGAGGCGTGGTGTATATCGAGGGAGTAGAACAGTCGCAAATGCCTGCTGCCCCATTTGGCATTTGCTGGCGCATTTCACTTGCATGCGCGAGTCGTCTCGAAACGTCGGTGAGTGGAGTTGGCGGTTGTACAAGTTGAAGCAAGTTTAATGCTTCATACCTAATATTCTCTGTTGCTGAATAAGCTTGGCTGTTCTAAGCAAAATCTATTGTTGAGTTTTGGGTGGAGATTGGGGTCTCCGCACAATGCCTTTGCCCGGTTTGGGCGTGCATATAAGTGGTGGGGATATCATGCCTTTTTTTGACCGCAGCTCTGCTGCGCGGACTCATTTGGAATCGGCTCAAGCCAACAGGACCTCTTCCAGCCAACCCTCGAACCGACCAATCGCCCGTCTCGCCGCCTTGCGGTCCGGCACGGCGCTGGCGACGCTCGCGGCCGTGGCGGTTGTGCTCGGCGCTGCGTCGCCGGTCCTTGCAGACCAGTATTGGGATGGTGCCGACATCGTTGCCAATGGTGCCGTCAATGGAGGTGCCGGCACATGGGTTGCTGGCAGCACCAACTGGACCGACGTCACCGGCACAACAAACCAGCAATGGGTTGGTGGCACAGCGGTGTTCGGCGGCACTGGTGGAGGGGTAAACGTCCAGGGGCACCAGAATTTCGATACACTTCGTTTCACGGCCAGCGGCTACAGGCTTACGGCTACTGCTTCCGACTCGCTTACCTTGGCGCCGGCAATCGGCTCGGCGACGATAAATGTGGGTCCTGGAGTTTCCGCCGAGATCGGCATGGTCATCAAAGGGTCAGCCGGGCTCGACATTGTCGGCGGCGGTACGCTGAAGCTCAGCGATTGGGTCAACACCTATACAGGCGCCACCACGATCGGCTCCGGTACGACACTCCAGATGGTTGGCAGCAGCAGCAGCATCAGCGCCTCCAGCGGATTGACGGTCGACGGTACGTTCGACATCTCGAACAAGGGTGGCGGCGTCAGCATCAAGGCGTTGACGGGCAGCGGTCTGGTCAAGCTCGCTGACAAGATTCTCAACATCACAGCGGCCAGCGGCACCTTTTCCGGCGTGATCGATGGCAGCGCTGGCATCAGCATCGATGGCGGGACACAGATTTTCACCGGCAACAACATCTTTACCGGAAGCACGGCCATCTCCAGCGGCGCAACGTTGCAGCTGGGATCTGGTGGCACGTCAGGTTCTCTTGCCGGCGCGGTCAACAATCACGGTACGCTGGTCTTCAATCGCTCCGACGACCTCGTTGTTGCCGGCCAGATCAATAGCGCAGGCTCGTTCCAGCATATTGGCGGTGGCAAGTTGACCCTTACCGGCGCTGGCAACAGCGGCAGCGGCACGGCCACCGTGCTGATCTCTAACGGCGGTACACTCCAGTTCGGTGACGGCGGGGCGAGCGGTTGGTTGGGTGGGACCGATGGCAAGATCACCATCGACGCTGGCAGCAAGCTGATTTCCAACATGTCCAATGGCCTGGGCTACCTGCCGCAGAACGTTAAGCTTGCCGGCGCGGGGCAGTTCTTCAAGCAGGGATCGGGCACCATCACATTAAGGGGCGACAGTTCCGCATTCGCCGGCGAAACCTTCGTCAACACCGGCATGCTGAATGTCGGTTACAAGGGCATTGGTACGCTGGCTGGGCCAGTCTCCGTTGACTCCGGCGCTCGGTTCGGCGGCAGCGGTACGGTTGTCGGCAACGTGACAATCGCATCAGGTGCAGCGCATGCTGTGGGCGACAAGGCGAACCCGGCTACAACGGGCCTCGTCCATACCCAGACCGTCAACGGCGACTACGTCAATCACGGCATCCTCGAGATCGAGGCGACGCCGACGACAGCCGACAAGCTGACGGTCAACGGTACGGTCGACATATCGGGTGCGACGCTCAATCTGGTACTGACACCCAACGACCCGAGCGCGGCCGGAGGCTGGGATCCGCTCAACGGGCCGTTCACGATCATCGCCAATGATGGCGGTGACGCCGTCACCGGAACCTTCGCCTCGGTCGGTAATCTCAACAACCTGCTCTTCCTCAATCATCTTATCAGCTACACCGGTGGCGACGGCAATGACGTAACGCTGGCGCTCAGCCGCAACGACCTGTCGGTCGAGGAGGTCGCCCAGTCGCCGAACCAGTCGGCCGTCGCGGGTGCCGTCGACACTCTGCCGAGTGGCAATCCGGTGCGCTCGGCCTTGCTGATGTCGACGGACGAGGACGAGGCACGCGACGCGCTCGATCAGCTTGCCGGTGACGTGCATGCTTCGGTCAGCGGCGGCACGACGCAGACGAGCCAGTTCCTCGGCGAGTTCGCCAACGACCGCGTGCGCTCGGCCTTCGGCGATGTCGCGGCACCCGACCTGCCCGTCATGGGCTATGGCGAGGGCGGTCTCGAACTTGTCGCCGCCGATACCGACCGCTTCGTCGTCTGGGGCCAGGCGCTGGGCAATTGGGGTTCGTTCGACGGCAACGGCAATTCGGGCGGTTTCAAGCACGCGAGCGGCGGCCTCGTCGCCGGCGGCGACACCATCGTCGGCGACGGCTGGCGTCTCGGCCTGCTCGGCGGTTACAGCCGCACCAGCTTCGACACGGATGGCGGCGCCGCCTCGGGCGACAGCGACAACTTCCATGTCGGTGTCTATGGCGGCCGTCACTTCGGCGCCGTCGCGCTGCGCGCTGGGGCGTCCTACACCAGGCACGCGATCGACACGAGCCGCACTGTCTCGTTCCCCGGTCTCACCGAAACGCTCAAGGCCAGCTACGATGCCGGCACGGCGCAGGCCTTCGTCGAAACGGGCTACAAGGTCGAGATGGGCCGCGTCGCCTTCGAGCCTTTCGCCGGCCTTGCCTATGTCTCGACCTCGACCGACGGCTTCACTGAAACCGGCGGCGCGGCGGCGCTGACCAGCACCGACAAGAGCTTCGACAGCACCACGACCACGCTCGGCCTGCGCGCCGCAAGCGACTTCAACCTTGGTGACGCCAAGGCGACGGTGCGGGGCGGCCTCGGCTGGCGCCATGCCTTCGGCGACGTCACGCCTGCCTCGACAGTCGCCTTCGCAGGCGGCGGCGACAGCTTCACCGTCCATGGCGCGCCGATCGCCCGCGATGCACTGTTGATCGAAGCCGGTCTCGACTTCGCCGTCTCGCCCAAGGCCAATCTGGCCCTCAGCTACAACGGCCAGCTCGCCAGCGGCGCCCGCGATCACGGCGTCAAGGCAAGCCTCGGCGTCAAATTCTAGTCGTGGAACAAGGCGACGCCGCTCCAGGCGTCGCCAATCCCCGTTGACGCGGGCAATGGCATTCGAGATTGTCGCCGCAATCGACAATCCTGGGGAGCAACCATGACCGTCTCAACCGCACACACCTACCGCACGCTGCCGCTGCCCGACTACAAGGAAAAGCCGGTCGAGGAGATGCGCGCCGGCGCAAAGTCGTTCTACGACGAGATCCGCACGCGCCACACCGTGCGCGATTTTTCCTCGCGGCCGGTGCCGCGCGACATCATCGAAACCTGCATCATGGCTGCCGGAACAGCACCCAACGGCGCCAATCACCAGCCTTGGCATTTCGCCGTCATCGGCGACGCCGACATCAAGCGCCAGATTCGCGAAGCGGCCGAGATCGAGGAGCGTGCTTTCTACGAGGGCCGCGCCGGCGAGGAGTGGCTGAAGGCGCTGGCGCCGCTCGGTACCGATGCCTCCAAGCCCTTCCTGGAAGAGGCGCCCTGGCTGATCTGCATCTTCGGCGAGCGCAAGAGCCGCTCGGCCGACGGTGTCTCGCGCAAGAACTACTACGTGCCCGAATCGGTCAGCATCGCCACCGGCTTCCTGATCGCCGCGCTGCACCGCGCTGGCCTGGCGACGCTGACACACACGCCGAACCCAATGAGCTTCCTCAACCAGATCTGCGGCCGCGACCCGCACGACAAGCCTTACATCCTGATGGTCGTCGGCTATCCCAAGGAGGGCGCCACCATCCCCGTGCATGCCACGGAGAAGCGTCCGCTGTCGGAGATCGCGACCTTCCTGTGAGGCGTTATTCCGCGGCGCCCTGGAAGGCGCTGGCGCCGGTGTCGAATTGCAGCTTGGCGAGGCGGGCATAGATGCCACCCTTTGCGACGAGGCTGGCATGGGTGCCTTCCTCGACAATGCGGCCGCCATCCATGACCAGGATGCGATCGGCCTTCAGCACGGTTGCCAGCCGGTGTGCGATGACGATAGTGGTGCGCCCCTGCATCAGGTGCTCGAGCGCCGTCTGGACCTGCCGCTCGCTGTCGGCGTCGAGCGCCGATGTCGCCTCGTCGAGCAACAGGATAGGCGCGTCGCGCAGGATGGCGCGGGCAATGGCGATGCGCTGGCGCTGACCGCCGGAGAGCGTGACGCCGCGTTCGCCGACTTCGGTGTCATAGCCGTCCTGCAGCTTCTCGATGAACTCGACGGCGAGCGCGGCCTCGGCTGCCTTGACGATGTCGGCCTGCGAAGCACCGGGCCGGCCGAAGCCGATGTTCTCGCCTGCCGTGCTGGCAAAGATCGTCACGTCCTGCGGCACGATGGCAATGCGGTCGCGCACGGCCTGCGGGTCGGCCTTCTGGAGGTCGACCCCGTCGATCAGCACAGCGCCGGCTTCGGGATCGTAGAAGCGCAGCAGAAGCGAAAACACCGTGCTCTTGCCGGCTCCCGACGGGCCGACGATGGCGACAGTCTCGCCCGGTTTCACGGTGAAGCTCAGGCCGCGCACGGCGGCGCGGTCGGGCCTGACCGGATAGGAGAAGGTGACGTCGCGGAATTCGATCGCGCCGCTGCTCCTTGCTGGCAGGGCGACGGGGGCTGCCGGTGTCGCGACGGTGGGCTTTTCGGCGAGGATCTCGGTGATGCGTTCGGCAGCACCTGCGGCCGAACTGAGTTCGCCCCACACTTCCGACAGCGCCCCGAGCGCGCCCGCGGCGAACACCGAATAAAGCAGGAACTGGCCGAGCGTGCCGGGTGACAGCGTGCCCTCAAGCACGTCGCGCGAACCGAACCACAACACGGCGACGACCGAGGCGAAGATGGTGAAGATGGCAAAAAAGGTCAGCACGGCGCGGGCCAGCACCGAGGCGCGGGCGGCGTTGAAGGCGGTCTCGACGGCGGCAGCGAATCGGCCCGTCACCAGCTTTTCGTTGGTGAAGGCCTGCAGCGTGCGGATGGCGCCGATCTGTTCGCTGGCAAAGGCCGTGGCGTTGGCAAGCGTGTCCTGCGCCAGCCGCGACTTGCGCCGCACCGAGCGACCGAAGGCGACCAAAGGCAGCACGATCAACGGGATCGCGGCGATGACAAGGCCCGACAGTTTCGGGCTCGTCACCACCATCATGGCGAGCGCGCCCAGGCCGAGGATGATGTTGCGCAGGGCGACGGAGGCGGTGGCACCGACGGCCGACTTGATCTGGGTCGTGTCGGCGGCCAGCCGCGACACGATCTCGCCCGACATCGCCGTGTCGAAGAAGGCTGGCGAGAGCGAGGTGACGTGCGAAAAGACGTCGCGGCGGATGTCGGAGACGACACGCTCGCCGAGCGTGATGACGAAATAGTAGCGGCAGGCAGAGGCCAGCGCGAGCAGTGCAGCGATCGCCACCAGCATGGCGAAATATTTGGCAATGAAGCTCGAATCGGCGGAGGAGAAGCCGTGGTCGATCATCCGGCGCACGGCGATCGGCAGGGTCAGCGTGGTGACGGCGGCGGCGACAAGCGAAATGATGGCGCCGATGACCAGCCTGGGATAGCGGTAGAGGTAGGGCGAAAGCCTGCTCAGCGGGCGGAGCGAACGTCGGCGCTGTTCATTGGCGGCCGTTGTTGTGTTCGCCATGTCAATTCCCTCTCGGCCGCGGGCCATTTGCCGGCTGCGCGGCCTTGTGATTCGAAATCGGCTGATGTATAGGCACGCCGACCGTTTCTGAAGCCGTGGCCTATCTAGCCGTGGCTTCGAATTTTCGAAAGAGGCGCATCGCCGCAGGATACCTGCGCAAGCCGCGCCGCGACAGCAGGAACAGAGCGATGAAAGCCGATATCCATCCCGACTACCACACCATCAAGGTCGTCATGACCAATGGCACCGAATACCTGACCCGCTCCACCTGGGGCAAGGAAGGCGATACGATGAACCTCGATATCGACCCGACCACGCACCCGGCCTGGACCGGCGGCCAGCACAACCTGCTCGACCGCGGCGGCCGTCTGTCGAAGTTCAAGAAGCGCTACGAAGGCCTCGGCATCTAAGCCGACCCGCTTCCAAGAATATAAGAACCCGCCTTCATGGCGGGTCAGACTGCTGACAAACCCCGTCGAATTTCGGCGGGGTTTTGTTTTGTGGGTTGATTGAGCTTTTTTGGATTGATGTCGGGGGGCAGATGCCAAGGCCGTTGCGAGCCGGCTTTGGCCTCATGCGAGGCTTGGTTCTGGCTTTGGCCAGAGGCTGATT
>NZ_JACJHY010000011.1 GCF_014138625.1 Aminobacter ciceronei | reverse complement strand
AACTCGGAGTTCTCGCAGGCCGACGTCGCTTATGTCATCGGCGCCAACGACGTCACCAACCCGTCGGCACGTGACGACAAGAACTCGCCGATCTACGGCATGCCGATCCTCGACGTCGACAAGGCCCGCACCTGCCTGTTCGTCAAGCGCAGCCTCGGCTCCGGCTATGCCGGCATCGACAACACGCTGTTCTACAAGGACGGCACCATGATGCTGCTCGGCGACGCCAAGAAGATGACCGAAGAAATCGTCAAGGCCATGGATCACTGAGACAACACATCAGCCCATCCACCCCCCGACAAACAAAAAGCCCGGCAACGCCCGGGCTTCTTTCTACAGACGGTGCTTGCTGGCGAGCTTCTGCCTTGGATTATTCGATCGGCCGCTCGTCGGCGATGACCTTGCCGTCATTGGGCAAGGTGCCGGGGGCGACGATTTCGACGCCGCCGCGCATCTTGGTCGCTGCCTGCAAAGCCGCCTCGAGTTCTGCTTGCAGCCCGCCGTTGGCTGAACCGGCTTCGGCCTTCAGCAGCATGACGTCCTGTTCGGCCTGGCGACTGACGACGAGGCGAAGCCGGCCAAGGGCGGGGAATTTTCTTCCTATGGCGGCGATCTGGGCCGGGTCGACGAACATGCCCTTGATCTTGGTGCGCTGGTCGGCGCGACCCATCCAGCCGGCGAGCCGCATGTTGGTGCGGCCGCAGGCGCTCGGGCCGGGCAGGACACGCGACAGGTCGCCTGTGCCGAAACGCAGCAGCGGGTATTCCGGGCTGAGCCGTGTCACGACGACTTCGCCGACGTCGCCATCTGGGACAGTCTCGTTGGTGCCCGGGCGCACGATCTCGACGATCAGGCCTTCGTTGACGACAAGGCCCGAGCGCGCCGCCGTTTCATAGGCGGCGACGCCGAGTTCGGCGGTGGCGTAGGCCTGGTAGGCGTCGATGCCGGCGTTGACGATCTCCTGCTGCAGCGTGGCCGGAAACGCTGCGCCCGAAACCAGCGCGTGCCGGAACGGGCTGGCAGCTCCTGATGCCGCCATGCGGTCGAGCAGGATCTTGAGAAAATCCGGCGTGCCGATGTAGCCGGTGGGCTTCAGCACTGTGATCGCCTCGACCTGTTGTTCGGTGTTGCCGACACCAGCGGGGATCACTGCGCAGCCGAGCGCGTGTGCGCCGGCTTCCATCATGTGTCCGCCTGGGGTCAGGTGGTAGCTGAAGGCGTTGTGGACGACGTCTTCTCCACGCATGCCCGAGGCGAACAGGGCGCGGGCTGAGCCCCACCAGTCGTCGCTGCGTCCCTCCGGATCGAAGATCGGTCCGGGGGAAACGAGCAGGCGCTTGAGTGCGCCGGGCCTGGTGGGCGTGAGGCCGGCGAAAGGCGGGTTCTCGGTCTGCAAGGCAAGCAGCTCGCTTTTGCGGATGACCGGCACTTGCTGCAGGGCAGTGCGGTCGATGAGGCTATCAGGCGCAATCCCCTCGAGCTGCCGGCGCAGGGCCGGCGTCGCGGACAGCGCGGCGTCGATAAGCGAACGCAGCTGGGCAAAAAGTGCCGCCTCGCGGGCCGCTGGATCCTGGGTTTCCCCGGCATCGTAATATGCGTTCGTCACCATGGTTCACCTGGAGTTTGGACAAGGGGCAGGGCGCTGCCGTGGCTAGTCCCGCGCTGCCCGGAACAGATTATGCCAGCCAGCGCTTGCGCCGCTTGTAGCTCTTGACCTCGCGGAACGACTTGCGGCCCTCGCCGCCAATGCCGAGATAGAATTCCTTGACGTCCTCATTGTCGCGCAGGGAGGCGGCGTCGCCATCCATGACGATGCGCCCGGTCTCCATGATGTAGCCATAGGTGGCGTATTTCAGCGCCATGTTGGTGTTCTGCTCGGCCACCAGGAACGACACGCCCTGCTTGCTGTTCAGATCCTTGACGATCTCGAAGATCTCGTCGACCACCTGAGGCGCCAGCCCCATCGACGGCTCGTCGAGCAGGATCATCTTGGGTCGGCTCATCATCGCGCGGCCGATGGCGCACATCTGCTGCTCACCGCCCGAGGTGTAGCCGGCCATCGATGAGCGGCGCTGCTTCAGCCTGGGGAAATAGTCGTAGATCATGTCGAGATCGTCGCGGATGGCACGGTTGCCGTCGCGACGCGTGAAGGCGCCGGTGAGCAGGTTTTCCTCGATCGACAGATGGCCGAAGCAGTGGCGTCCCTCCATCACCTGAATGCAGCCGCGCCGCACCAGTTCGTTTGGGCTTAGTCGGTCGACGCGGTCGCCGTCGAACTCGATCGAGCCCTTGGTGACTTCGCCGCGCTCGGCCCTGAGCAGGTTGGAGATCGCCTTGAGCGTCGTCGTCTTGCCGGCGCCGTTGGCCCCCAGGATGGCGACGATGCCGCCTTGCGGCACATCAAGCGACACGCCCTTGAGGACGAGGATGACGTGATCGTAGATCACCTCGATATTGTTGACCGACAGCATCGGCCGGGCCGGCTCGACCGCTTTGGAAGCATGTTCAGACATCAGCAAGCTCCGGGTCATCGTCCCTTCCCCATGTGGGGAAGGGACTGGGTTCAGGGTGAGCCTCAGGAGGCGTCGCAGGCCTCGGAACGGGCCGGCCATGGCGCGTTCTTCTCGGCATAGGCCTTGGCGTCGGCATCGAGCAGCGGACCGACCTTGTCGCTCAGCGGCGCGATGTAGTCGGACACCTTTTCATAGGTCGTGCCGTTCCAGCTCTGGACGAAGGTCGAGAAGTGACCGTTGTGATCGGTGCAGGAGAGCTTGACTGCACCGGTGAAGCCCTCGAGGCCGATTTCCTTGAGCCGGGCGTCGTCGATGTTGAGGCCCTCGAGACCGCGGCGTACGTCCTCGCCGGTGACGACCTTGTTGCCGGTGATTTCCTGGGCTCTGCGGATCGCCTCGGCAATCAGCATCGAATTGTAGATGCCGCGGTTGTAGAGAACCTGGCCGACCTTGTCCTTGCCCGAGACCTGGCTCTTGCCGGCGTCGACGACGTGCTTCTGGATATCGGCAAGCAGCGGGAAGTCTGCGCCCACGGCATGCCAGTTCAGCGTCTTGAAGCCCTTGGCGCCATCGCCGGCGCCCTTGGCGTCATCCTCGCTCGGCCACCAGATCGAGATGAACTTCTCCATCGGGTAGTTGGTCTTGACAGCTTCCTTGACGGCGGTGGCGTTGAGCGCGCCCCAGCCATAGAGGATCATGTAGTCAGGCTTGTCGCGGCGGACGCTCAGCCATTGCGACGACTGGTTCTGCATGTCGGCGGCTGCAACCGGATACAGCTTGGCTTCGAAGCCGAGTTCCTTCGACAGCTGCTCGATCAGCGGCAGCGGCTCGCGGCCGAAGCTGGCGTCGAGATAGATGTAGCCGATCTTCTTGCCCTTGAGCTTCTCTATGCCGCCGCCTTCCTGCGTCGCGATGTATTGCAGGATCTGGGTGAAGCCGTCCCAGTAAGTCGCTGGCGGATTGAAGATCCAGGGGAAGGTGTCGCCCTTGGCCGAGGCCGACAAGCCGTAGGCCATCGACAGCACGGGAATCTTGTCCACGGCTGCCTTGGGGATCAGCGGCAAGGTGATGCCGGTCGACCACGGATTGACGATGACCGGCTTCTTGGGCTTCACCGATTCATAACATTCGAGGCCCTTCTTGGTGTCGTAGCCGGTCTCGCATTCCTCGACGATCAGCTTGACGCCGCCGATGCCACCGTCGCGCTCGTTGAGTAGCGTCAGGTAGTCGTGCATGCCGTTGGCGATCGGCGTGCCGGAGCCGGCGAACGGGCCGGTGCGGTAGGTGAACAGCGGCACGTAGATCGAGTCCTCGGCCTGCGCGTCGTGGACGGCGGGCAAGGTCAGCACTGCTGTTGCGGAAAGTGCATATAACCAGTTCTTGAGTGACATGACGTTCTCCTCCCTACTTGTTTGCATTTCCGTCTTGTGGGCAGCCCCTAGTAAGGGAAGGGCCACACACGAAGCTTCTGCTTGGCGATCTGCCAGAGCCGCGCGAGGCCGTGCGGTTCGACGATCAGGAAAAAGATGATGAGGGCACCGACGATCAGATAGGTCAGGTGCTCGACGGTCGCGGCTGCGATCGGCAGGCCGAGCGCCTCGGGAAGCCCGCGGATGACGATCGGCAGGATGTGGATGAGCGCGGCGCCGAAGAAGCTGCCGATCATCGAGCCAAGACCGCCGATGATGACCATGAACAACAGCAGGAACGACAGCTTGATGTCGAAGGCCGACGGCTCGGCGGCGCCGAGCCACAGGAACACCATCAGCGCGCCCGAGACGCCGCAATAGAAGGATGACACGGCGAAGGCCAACAGCTTTGCCGGCAGCAGGCGGATGCCCATCAGTTGGGCGGCGATGTCCATGTCCCGCACTGCCATCCAGGTGCGGCCGATCCGACCGTGAACGATGTTGGAGGCAAGCAGGGTCATGACCACGACGATGACGAGCACGACCAGATAGCGTGTCACCGGCGTGGCCGACGGGCCGGTGATGGCGAGGCCGAACAAGGTGCGCGCCGGCACCTCGATGGCGCCTGACGGATTGTCGTTGTAGAGCCAGCTGATGCGGACGAAGCACCATTGCAGGAAGAACTGTGCGGCGAGCGTCGCGACCGCGAGATAGAAGCCCTTGATACGCAGCGACGGCAGGCCGAACAGCACGCCGATGCCGGCTGCGAAGAAGCCCGAGCAGAGAATCCAGACCAGGATGTTGACGCCCGGAAAGATCGTCGAAAGCTTGTAGGCGGCATAGGCGCCGACGCCCATGAAGGCTGCCGAGCCCAGGGACAACAGGCCGGTGTAGCCGACGAGGATGTTGAGCCCGATCGCGCCGAGCGACAAGATCAGAAACGGCACCATGACCGAGGCGAGCAGGAACTCGTTGCCGAACAAAGGCACGACGACGAAGGCAACGAGCAGGATGGCGGCCAGGCCGAGCCTGTCCTGCAGGATCGGGAACACCGCCTGGTCGGCCGCGTAGCTTTGTTTGAACTGGCCCGTCTCGCGATAGAACATGGTGTCAGATCCGCTCGATTATCTTGTCGCCGAACAGGCCTTGCGGCCGGTACAGCAGGAACAGCAGAGCGATGGCATAGGCGAACCAGCTTTCGATGCCGCCGCCGAGCAAAGGCCCCCAGTAGAACTCGCCGAGTTTCTCGCCGATGCCGATGATCAGGCCGCCGACGATCGCGCCGGGCACCGAGGTCAGTCCGCCCAGCACCAGAACGGGCAGCGCCTTGAGGGCCACGATCTCGAGCGCGAAGGAGACGTCGGAGCGGGCACCCCACATGATGCCTGTCACCAGCGCGACCAGGCCTGCGGCGAACCAGACGATGACCCAGATCTGGTTGAGCGAAATGCCGACCGAAAGTGCTGCCTTGTGACTGTCGGCCACGGCACGCAACGCCCGGCCGATGCGGGTCTTCTGGAAGAACAGGGCGAGCCCGACGATCATCGCTGACGCGATGATCGCGGCGGCGATGTCGATCTTCTGGAAACTGACGAGGCCGCCGAGCATCTCGACGTCGACCGAACCGCTGGGCAGGAACAGTTCGCTTGTTATCATCTGCTTGGGGTCGCCGCCGAACACCATCTCGCCGAGGCCGATCAGCACATAGGTGATGCCGAAGGTCGCCATGAACAGGATGATGTCGGGCTGGTTGACCAACGGCCTGAGCACGACACGTTCGACCAGCATCGCCAGCACGAACATCACCCCTGCGGTCAGGATCAGGGCGACGAAGGCGGCCGCGTGACCCGAGAAACCTGCTGCCGAGAACTTCTCGTAGAAGCCGACGAGAGTGAGCGCCGAAAACACCACCATGATGCCCTGGGCAAAATTGAACACGCCCGAGGCCTTGAAGATGAGCACGAAGCCAAGCGCGATCAGCGCATAGAGCACTCCGGAGACCAGCCCTTCCCAAAGGGTCTGCACCAGCAGGTCGGGCATCTGCACCATCTGGACGAAGGGGTCGATGAAGATGTTGTAGAGCATCTGTTACCCCCCCCCCTCAGCCGAGCCGGCAGATGGCGCGAGCCGGCCGGCATGTCGTGCGTCTCGTGTTCATGCGGAATTTCTCTCTTCCACCAGACTGCTGCATGCTCAGTGCCCCACGCCGAGATAGGCTTCGATGACCTTCGGGTCGGCCTTGACCACCTCGGGCGTGCCGTCGGCGATCTTGTGCCCGTATTCGAGCACCACCACGCGATCGGACAGGTCCATCACCACGCCCATGTCGTGTTCGATGAGAGCGATGGTGGTGCCAAAGTGCTTGTTGAGGTCGAGGATGTAGCGGCACATGTCCTCCTTCTCCTCGATGTTCATGCCGGCCATCGGCTCGTCGAGCAGCAGGAGCTCCGGCTCCATCGCAAGCGCCCGGCCGAGCTCGACGCGCTTCTGCAGGCCGTAGGGCAGCTTGCCGACAGGCGTCTTGCGGATCGACTCGATCTGCAGGAAGTCGATGATGTCTTCGACCACGCGGCGGTGTTCGATCTCCTCGCGCATCGCCGGCCCGTAACGCAGCATCTGCCAGAACAGGCCGCGGTGCATTTTCAGCGTGCGGCCGACCATGATGTTGTCGAGCGTGGTCATGCCCTTGAACAGCGCCACGTTCTGGAACGTGCGGGCGATGCCCTGGCTCGCTGCCTGGTAGGGCCGCATGCGCGGACGCGTCTTTCCCTTGTAGGTGATGCGGCCGTGCTGGGGGTGATAGAAGCCGTTGACGACGTTCAGCATCGAGGTCTTGCCGGCGCCGTTGGGGCCGATGATGGCGCGGATCTCGCCCTTGCGGATGTCGAAGGAGACATCGGTGATGGCTTTCACCCCGCCGAACGACAAGGATACGCCATCGACCGCCAGCAGGGTTTCCGATGTCGCGGTCATGCGGCGGCCTCGAGCTTTGCGGTTGGCATCGCCTTGGTGTCGGCGATGCGGACCCGGGCCGAGATCACGCCCTTGCGACCGTCTTCGAAGGTCACTTCGGTCGAGATGTCGGCAGCGCCGGCACCGTTGTAGAGCGCGTCGACCAGCGGCTTGTAGCGTTCGGCGATGAAGCCGCGCCGCACCTTCTGGGTGCGGGTCATCTCGCCGTCGTCGGCGTCGAGTTCCTTGTGCAGGATCAGGAAGCGATGGATCTGGGCGGCAGCCATGCGCGGCTCGGCCGCGAGTGCCCGGTTCACCTCGGCGACATGCTCGATGAACATCGCATAGACCTCGGGCCGCTGTGCCAGTTCCTGGTACGAGCCGTAGGCGATATTCTTGCGCTCGGCCCAGTTGCCGACCGCCGTGAGGTCGATGTTGAGCATCACGGTGACGAAGTCGCGGTCCTGGCCGAAGGCCACGGCTTCCTTGATGTTGGGGAAGAATTTCAGCTTGTTTTCGATGTATTTCGGCGCAAACAGCGCGCCCGACCTCAGCTTGCCGACATCCTTGGCCCGGTCGATGATGTTGAGGTGGCCGTCGGGGTCGAAGAAGCCGGCGTCGCCCGTCCTCACATAGCCATCTGACGTTACCGTCTCGGCCGTCTTTTCCGCGTCCTTGTAATAGCCGACGAATTGGCCCGGCGAGCGGTAGAGCACCTCCCCGTCGTCGGTGATACGAATGTCGACATTGGGTGTTGCCGGCCCGACAGTGCCCGCACGGATCTGCCCGTCCGGCTGCGCGGTGACATAAAGGAATGCTTCGGTCTGCCCATAGAGCTGCTTCAGGTTGAGGCCGAGCGAGCGATAGAACGAAAACAGATCCGGGCCGATCGCCTCGCCGGCAGTGTAGGCGACCCGGATGCGAGAAAAGCCGAGTACGTTCTTCAGCGGCGCGTAGACCAGCAGGTTGCCAATGGCATAGCCGAGGCGAGCACGAAGCGGGACGTCCTTGCCGTCGAGGATCTGTTCGCCCCAGCGTTTGGCTATGC
Source organism: Aminobacter ciceronei (assembly GCF_014138625.1). Taxonomy (GTDB): domain Bacteria; phylum Pseudomonadota; class Alphaproteobacteria; order Rhizobiales; family Rhizobiaceae; genus Aminobacter; species Aminobacter ciceronei. Next base: position 164,664 of record NZ_JACJHY010000011.1, on the reverse strand, counting down.
CGATGAAGTAGTTGAACATCGAGCGCTTCAGCGCGCCGGCATCTTCCATGCGGATGGTGATGCGGGTCAGCAGGGTTTCAAACACCCGTGGCGGCGCGAAATAGAAGCTCGGGCCGATCTCCTGGGTATCCGCCTCGGCGGTCTCGCGACTTTCGGGACAGGCGATGCAGAAGCCGGCGACCAGCGACTGTGCATAGTTGAGATAGTGGTCGCCGACCCATGCCAGCGGCAGGTAGGCAAGCACCTCGTCGCGGTCGGTCAGCTTGTCGAAGGTGACGGTATCGCGCGCCGCCGCAATCGAGCCGCCGGCAGTCAGCAGCACGCCCTTGGAGCGACCTGTCGTGCCCGAGGTGTAGAGGATGATCGAGATGTCGCTGGCCTGGCCATGATCGCGCTCGGCGTCGATTGCGGCGCGCGCAGTGGCGTCGGAAGCCAACAGGGCACGGCCGTTTGCTATGATGGTGTCGATGGCGTGAAGCCGGCTATGATCATAATCGCGCAGGCCGCGCGGCTCGTCATAAAGCACGGTGCGGAGCTTAGGCACACGATCTTGGACCGAGATCAGCTTGTCGACCTGCTCCTGGTCCTGCACCGCCGCAAATGCGACGTCGGCATGGTCGAGCACATAGGCCATCTCGTCGGCAACTGCGTCGGCGTAGACAGGGACAGGGATGGCGCCCAGCCACTGCGCGGCGAGAATGGTCCAGTACATGGCCGGCCGGTTTTCGCCGATGACCGCGATCGTCGCGCCGCGCTCGAGACCCAGCTGCTGCAAGCCGGTCGCATAGGCGCGGATTGTCTCGGCCAGTTCGCTCCAGCTCCACGTCCGCCAGATGCCAAGATCCTTGTGGCGCATCGCCGGACGGTCTGGCCGCACTTGTGCGTGCTCGCACAACAGCTTGGCAAACGTGTCGTGTCCGCGCGTCTCGCTCCCTTGTGCCAAAGGCACGCCTCCCGTTTCGTTCCCTCGTATGCCGCCGGGTATTCCCGGTCGTTGCATCGAGGCTCGCAACCTTGGCAGGCTTTTTCAAGGGCTGGCTTGACAGACACGTCGCCAATGTTCAGTCTTGGCTACCGGCCTTGTGTCGTCGAGCCGCTAAAATTCCCCTAAATTATTGATTTTGCTGTGCTGCCGGCGCTGGCGGACACCAAGCGCCGCGGTGCTACTCGCCGTAGTGGCGCAGCTTGTCGAGGTCCAGGATCGTCACGCCGCCACCTTCACTGCGGAGCAATCCTTCCTTTTCCAGCTCCTGCAGGATTCGGTTGGCGACAGGCCGCGACACGCCGGCCAGCAAGCCGATCTCTTCCTGACTGATATCGATGTGTTTGCCGACGAATGGGCTGATCACCGGGTTGAACAGCGAGGCCAGACTGCGCGCTACCTTGCCGGTCGAATCGAGCGTGCGGTCATGCTCCACCTGCGCAATGAACTGCCCAAGCCGCTCATTGATGAGCCGCACCAGCAACCGGTCGAAGGCGACGCTGTTTTCGAACAGCCAGAAGAATGTCGCGCGATTGAGAAGCGCCACCTGCGTGCGGCGCAGTGCAAGGACGTCATACTGGCGAGGCTCGTCCTTGAGCAGAGACCCTTCGCCGAACCAGCAGCTTGGCGGCAGGCCGGCATAGGTCACCGCCTTGCCCGAGGTAGTGATCGAACCCAGCCGCAGCAGGCCGCTGACCACACCTATCCAGTTGTCTATGCGATCGCCGCGATGGATGAAATAGGTGCCCGGCTCAAGGACGCGCAGCATGATGCCGCGTCTTGCACGCTCGCGCTCGTCCTCCGGCAGTTCGCGCGCCCAGAACACCGAGGCCAGAAATTGCTCCGGGCTTATCACGCGCGCTCCCATTCCTCATGACGAGTCGTGCGTACCATGTCTTTGTCACGCTCGCCATGCCGCGTGTGTGGCCGCGTGGTGTGCCGGTCGCTTCCCCACCAAGGCGCGTCGCCCATGCCCGTGGGGAATGTTAGCGGGCGCTCAAAGAATGGCAGGGGCATCGTCCGGATCGACTATGCCAACTGTGCAGAAGTCATTGTAGGCATGATCTGCCAGCAGCATCGATTGGACGACGGAGCCTGGCCGAGCAGCCCCGACCGCGGAGGAGCCTCATGGGTGCGGATCGTGGCGCGGATCGCATCGAGGGGAGGGTATCGATGAACGCTGTCTTGCATATGCGCGGCCGACGACCGGGCCTGGGGCGTACTGCTGCAGGCCTTGTCCGGCGTTGAGCCGGCCTCGTTAGCCGCCCGTCGATCGACGGGGCGAGCTTCGCAAGGATCGGCGGTGCCCCAAGATCGGATCTCCAGCTTGATGCTTTATTTTGCATTGGCAAGGATTAATGGGAATGGTCGAAGACATTCATGCGCACGGCATTAGCCTTGTCAACAAGTACACTGAATTCTTCATCAGTGAGCTGAAGAATATATTCGCCGCCGACAGTGAAACCATTGGTTGGCCGGCGCGGCAGCGGAGATTGCTCGATGTCACGGCCCGTCCGGCGGCGCAGCCGCCGAGCAGCATATCGCCCGAACTGCCTGACCTTGCCTCGCAATTCATCCGTGCCCTTGCTGTCGAGGCGTCCCGCCAGTGCCTGGCAAATGAGGGTGGCGATCCTGGCATGCTGGCGCAGCCGTCGGCCCCATCGATGCAGCAAGTCACGCTCCGCGGTGGTGACCTCGACTCCATGACCATCGAGGAGTGGGCGGGTCGCGTCGCTGGCGCCACCTATCTGGAAGAAAATCTCCGCATACCGCGGTCCACTTTGCATCGATGGTTCCGCTGCAACGAGGTCATCGCATTGCGAAAGGGGCGGCAGCGCCACGTATTCCCCCTGGCGCAGTTTGTCGACGGAAGGCCAGCGTCGGGTATTCGCGACGTGCTCGCCCATATCACCCATCCGCGGCAGGCCTGGCACTGGATGATCCATCCTTCGCCGGTGCTCAATGGCCGGACCCCGATCGATTTGCTCAAGCAAGACCTGGTCTGCGACGTCGTTTCGGCTGCAAAAGAACACTCCTTGATGTCATAGGCTCTGTCGAGCGTCCTCCTGGAGAGATTTTCTTGCAATGACTGTGTCAAAAATAACGTTTCATTTGTGCCAAATGTATTCATCGTTTCATTTGTACAGTATTGTTGTTGTTTTTATATCACGTAACTAGATAATTCGTCGATTTTGTGACGCGATGTCAAATTTTGATGTTTATCAATCCTGTCGGATAGAGATATTCAAGCTGGCCGGAAACGAAAATCAAAAAACCGTTTCTGTCTGATCGGTGCCAAAGTTGCTTTCAATATAAGAAAGTACTCTGTGCCATTTGGATTAATTCTAATGGAGGTTGGATAATGAATATCAAGAGCATTCTTCTCGGCTCTGCTGCGGCACTGCTCGCAGTTTCTGGTGCCCGTGCGGCCGACGCTGTCGTCGTCGCCGAACCGGAGCCGATGGAATATGTCCGCATCTGCGACGTCTACGGCGCGGGCTTCTACTACATCCCCGGCACCGAGACCTGCCTCAAGGTCGGCGGCCTGGTTCGCTACCAGATCGACTGGAAGGACACCGATGACGGCTGGAAGAAGTATTCGGCTGCCCGCCTCAAGCTTGATGCCCGTTCGGAGACCGAATACGGCACCTTCCGTCGCTACATCGAACTGCACTGGCAGAACGACGGCGGCACGCAGGGGCCGTCCGGTTACAGCGATACCACCGACATGTGGATCCGCTATGCCTACTTCGAAGTCGGCGGTCTGATGATCGGTCGCAACGACACGCTGTTCGACGGCGGCATCGACGGTGAGTTCGACAAGGGCGGCGGTGCCTTCATCAACCAGATCCGCTACACCTTCGACGCCGGCAACGGCATCGCCGTGTCAGTCGGCCTGGAAGAAGAAGCCAACAACTTCGACTACATGCCGCTCGTGACCGGCAAGGTCTCGATCGCCCAGGGCTGGGGTTCGGTCAACCTGTACGCAGCTTATGACGATCGCTTCTCCGAGTTCGCGCTGAAGGGCATCGTCAACGTCAAGGCAACCGATGCCCTGACTCTGCAGGCGGTCGCCACCTACGAGTCGGGTGCGACCTGGCTCGGTCTGCTGGCCCCCTATTCGGGTTACGACTGGTCGATCGGCGGCTATGTGAAGTACCAGGTCAACGAAAGCCTGTCGGTCGGTGCCGGCGGCCAGTACTTCGGCGACCGTCACTACGGCGACTTCGTCACCGGCCAGACCGTCGACCTGAACGCCAACGACTGGGCCATCGGTGCTGTCGTCGACTACAAGATTGTCGAGAACCTGAACGCCAAGCTGGCCGTCAACTACAACGATGGCGACAGCTATCCGGTCGACGGCTCGTTCTCAGGCTTCCTGCGCCTCGACGCGTCGTTCTAAGCGTCTATCTGAACTGATCTTGGCAAACCCGGCTTCCAGTCGCCGGGTTTGTCTTTTTCCGCCGACGAACCCAGGGAATTTTCAAGGCGGTTGTCTCGAATTTCGTGAATACTTCTTGCTATGCGTGACATATAACAGGCCATGCGCAGCGGAAGAACAGCATGAGACGGTCGAGCCAGGACAATGACGACGAGCAAGGATCCTCGTCAACAGTAAAAAGCGTCGAGGTCGCGGTCCAGATTCTGGATGCGCTGGCTGATGCTCCTGGTCCGGTGCGCGTGACAGAGCTGGCCCGCTCGCTTGACATGACCAAGGCCAGGGTGTCCAGGCACCTGCAGACGCTGACGCGGCTCGGTCTCGTCGACCACGCCCGCGAGGGCGAGGGCTATGTCTTCGGTCGCAGGCTGTTCAAATTCGGCAGAGCCGCCGTCTACCGCAGCAATGTCGTCGAGATCGCGCGGCCCTATCTCAACGAGCTGTGCGCGCAAACAGGCCATACGGCCTTGCTGACAACGCCGATCAAGGGTGGCGCGATGGTTGTGCACGCGGTGCCCAATCCTTTCGAGCCTGGCATCATGGTGCAGCCGGGTATGGTGCTGAGCTTGCCGGGATCGCCGGCAGCCCGGCTGTTCTATTATTTCGAAAACAAGAAGCCGGTGCCGCCGCGGGTCGTCGAGAACCTGACGGCCTATGGCGTCGACTTCGAGACCGACACGCGCGGCAACGGGCTTGGTGGCATCGCCGCCCCGATCTTCGAGGCCGACGGCCAGGTCTGTGCCGCGCTCGGCGTCATCCTGTCGTCGTCGCTGCTGGTGCCTGAGCCCGATGTCCAGCTGCTGGCAACCGTGAGATCGGTCGCAAGCGAAATCCAGAAGCGTTATGCCGACGGCGTCAACCCGGCCCTGATGCCGAAGCAATCCAGCTAAACCAGATCAGCTTTGCCGGCCCGCAGGGCGGTTGCGCCCCGGCGACCGGTTAGATGCCCTTGGCGATCGTTCGCGATCCGGCCTCGAGCTCGACCAGCGCTCTGGTCGGATCGAAGACGACCCCGATCGGATCCTTGCCGTTGGCAACGGCGTCGACCTGCTGACGCAGGACTCGGCGCAGCATGCCGATGCCCTGGTCGGTCGAGGTCAGGTTTTCCTCGGAGTGGAAGGTGATCGGCCCCTGGCCGACTTGCGCCTCGTAGTCTCCCGGCAGCCTCTGATGCTCCTGCTCCGTCAGCTCGTGCCAGAGCTTGCCGGCATATTTCGAGCGGATCTTGGCCAGAGTGCCGGCTTCGCTGACGCGGCCGACCGAATAGATCCGGAACGACATATCGTCCATCGGCAGCACCCAGCCGAGCAGGCTGCACGGGCCGTCGACGGTTGCGACCGGGCTTGCCACCGCGCGCACTGTCGGGATCACGGCCTCGGTGATGCGCTGATGCTCGCCGGCTTCGACATCGCGCAGCTGCAGGCTGGAGACGCCGCGCGGCGTGTAGTGGAAGCTCACACGCGGCATCAGGCTCATTTTGGAGTTGAACTGGTCACCGCTGAAGGAGCCGTGCAGGATCGGCACATGGAACGGGTCGAGCACATTTTCATAGTGCTGCAGCCAGTTGCAATCGACGATGACCGGCCCGCCGCTGCCGATGCTGCTGTCATCGGTTTCGAGGAATTCGCCGGCCTCGAGCGTCTCCAGCACATCATAGCTCGGCAGCACGGGTTTGCGGTCGAGCGGGCCCATATAGGCAAAGATCAGGCCGTATTTTTCCTCCAGCGGATAATACGGCTGGCGGATATGTCCGCGGGTCTTCGCACCCATTTCGGGCTCGCAAGGCTGTTCCAGGCAGTTGCCGTCAGCGTCGAACAGCCAGCCGTGATAGCAGCAGCGAATGCCCTGCTCCTCGACCCGGCCATAATAGAGCGATGCGCCGCGATGGGCGCAGCGTGGATGTACGAGGCCGGGCCGGCCGGTGCCGTCGCGAAACAGGATAAGCTCCTCGCCCAGCGCCATGATTTTTCGGGGCGTGGCGGTGGCGTCTCCCGACAGTCCGACCGGGTGCCAATAGCGCCGCAGCAGTTCGCCCATCGGCGTTCCACGCCCGACTTCGGTCAGCTCGGCGAAATATGTCGGCTTGGGCAAGGCGTAGGCCGATCCGTCTTTTGTCATTGTCATTCCTCCCCTAGCGGTCGAGCCGCAGCAGTGCTGTCGTGGCGCGTGAGCAGCAGATCATCATCGTGTTGCCGGCCGCACGTTCCGCGTCGCTGAGAACCTTGTCGCGGTGGTCGGGCACACCCTCCAGCACGCGGGTTTCGCATGTGCCGCAGACGCCGTTGCGACAGGACGAGGGCGCATGCACCCCGGCCTGTTCGAGCGCATCGAGGATTGTCTGGTCGGCACCGATCTGGATCGAGAGCCCCGACTTGTTCAGGACGACAATGAAGCCGCCATCATCGGCGGCCGGTACGGTTGGCGTGAAGGATTCGGAATGCACGGTCGAGGGATCGCGCGACGAGGCGGCGTCCAGGAACGCAGCGAGCATCGGCGCGGGACCACAGCAGTAGAGCTGTGCATCCGGCGTTGCCTGAGCGACGATGCGCGCGATATCGAGCAGACCATCTTTTTCGCTGTCGACGTGAAGCTGGATGTTGTCGCTGAGCGCCGAGAGCTCGTCGAGAAGTGCGCATTCGGCTCGCGAACGCACAGCATAATGTAGCGTCCAGTCAGCCCCTGCCTCGTGCAGCTGTCGCGCCATGGCCAGCAGGGGCGTGATGCCGATGCCACCTGCAATCAGGATCGACGTGGCTCTGGAGTCCGCAAGCGCGAAGGTCGAACGGGGCTGCGAAATCCTGATCCGATCGCCGGGCCGTGCATTTGTATGCAGCCAGCGCGAACCGCCGCGTGTTGCTCGGTCGAGTGCGACGGCGATGCGGTAGTCTGAAGCATGCGGCGCACCGATCAGAGAGTATTGCCGCACCAGACCATCGGGAAGATGGACGTCGATATGGGCGCCCGCGTCGAAGGAAGGCAGGGGCGCGCCGTTGGTAGGCCTGAGATCGTATGAGAGGACCGTCGGCGTTTCGTAGGAAATCCGACGGACGATCACCTCGATCGTCGCGTCGGCAGTCTGCTGGTGACCGTCGTTCATTTTTGCGGCCATCCCAAGCCGTTCGAGGAGGCCCGGCCGCGCGTCCGCGGGATGCCGGGCCCGGTGAGGTTCAGCCCAGCGGGTTGGCTGGTGGCGTGACGGGCGAGGGCACGAAGGGGTGGATCAGCGCCCAGGGGCTCGGCATTTCGCTGACCGAGACGGCGATCAGGACCGGGCCGTTGCTGTCTTTTGCCCGCACAAGTGCGTCGTGAAGTCCCGATGGTGAGTCCACCTTTTCGAAGGGCAGGCCGAAGGCGCTTGCCAGATGGGCGAAGTCCGGGTTGGCGAGTTCGACCGCGAAGGTGTCGCCGAAGGTGCGCTGCTGGATGCGGCGGACATTGCCGTAGTGGCCGTCGACGAAGACCACGACCGACATGTTGCAGCCGTCGCGCGCCAACGTCGCCAGTTCCTGCATGCCCCAGCCGAAGCCGCCGTCGCCATTGAGCGAAACGACGCGCCGGTCCGGATTGCCGTGGGCGGCACCGAGTGCGGTGTTGAAGCCGTAGCCCAGTGTGCCCTGGTAGCCCGGGGTGACGTAAGAATTGGCGGCATGGACGGGGAAGGCGATGTTGGAGAAGTAGCCGACCTGGGTCAGTTCGCTGACGAGGATGTCGTCCTTGGCCATGCTGGAGCGAATGGCCCTGACATAGTCGGTTTGCGGCTGGATGGCATCGGTCTGCGATGCGGACCAGGCCTTGACCTTGCCGATCTTGTCTGATGACGAAGCTCGTATTTCGGACGGCAGAGCTGCGAGCAGGGCTTCGGCGGCGGCGGTTGCGTCCGACAGCACCAGGCAGCCCGGCGTGCGGGGTGCTCCAGCGGCACCCGCATCAACATTGACATAGACGTATCTGGTGTCGCCGCTGGCATGGGTCGGCTTGGCGATGCCGTCGATGAACCGGGTTCCGACCGCAACGATGACGTCGGCATGCGGGAACACCGCGCGTCCGCCAAGTGATGTCAGGGCAAGCGGGTGGTTGTCATCAAGCAGACCGCGTGCGCCGTCAGTCATGACGACAGGCGCCTGCAACCGCTCGGCGAGCGCCTGGATGGCCTTGCCGGCACCTGATGCGGCGGCACCGCCGCCGACCTGGATGACGGGGAACTTCGCCTGCGCCAGGATGGCGGCCGCTTCCTCGATGGTGTCGGGCTGCGGTTCGAGGCGGTTGAATTCGGCGCGCGGCAAGACTTTCGTCACGCCCTTGGCCTGCAGCACGTCAGGCGGCAATTCGATGGCGACCGGGCGTGGATGGCCCGAGCGCAGCTGCACGAAGGCTTCATGGACAAGCGCGGGAACGTCTTCGGGGCGACGAGCGATGCCGTGCCACTTGGTCAGCGACTTGAGGATGCCGCTCTGGTCGGGGATTTCGTGCAGCATGCCGTGCTTCTGACCGATCAGGGTCGAGGGAATCTGGCCCGAGATGCAGAGCACGCGCGAGCTGCAGGCATAGGCGGTGGCGAGGCCGGACAGAGCGTTGAGCACGCCGGGGCCTGGCACGACCATGAACACGCCTTCGCGGCCGGTGGTGCGGGCATAGCCGTCGGCCATGTAGGACGTCGCCTGCTCGTGGCGGGGCATGATGTAGCGAATGCGGTCCGGCTGGCTGCGGATGGCGTCAACCGCCCAGTCGAGCTGAATACCGGGAATGCCGAAGATATCGGTCACGCCTTCTTCCAGGAGTTGGGCGACCAACGCCTGTCCTCCGGTCAGCTCCATAGGTTCGTAGTTCCCGTTCACGCCGCTTTTCTCCGATTGGTTTCGCATGCAGGGCGGGCTCTGACCCGAGGCCGTTTTGCCGGCCCAGGAGCGTCCCAGAACCCTGCGAAGAGTCACATGAAATGCAAAGTCGTCTCATAATGCGTTACATCGTCTCGCTAGTCAACGACAAAACGCGATAGCTGGTCCGAGTTGGAATCCGCTTGGGCTGGCTGTCGTGTAACATCAGGAAAAATGCTAGAGGACGCGCGCCACAAGAGGTCAGCTTGATGAGTTCGAGTTGACCATGTTCAAAATTCGCGATAAAGTCTCATAATACGAGACAATAGAGGGTGATATGTTTTCAAATCTCTCCACGCCGACAGCCGACCCGCTGCTCGGAATGATGCAGCAGTTCCGCGACGACCCGAGCGCCGACAAGGTCGACCTCGGCATCGGCATCTACAAGGACGGGCAGGGCAACGCGCCGGTGCTGGCAACGGTCAAACAGGCGGAATCCTTCCTGGTGGAGAACCAGAAGTCGAAGGCTTATGTCTCTTCGGCCGGCAACGAGGACTATAACCGCCTGACGCGGGAACTCATCTTCGGCGCCAATAGCGGCCTGCTTGCGCGGTCGCAGGCGATCCAGACGCCGGGCGGCACTGGTGCGTTGCGTGTCGCAGGCGATTTCGCCCACAGCGTGAAGCCGGGCGCCAAGGTCTTCTTGCCGGATCCGACCTGGCCGAACCATCCTTCTCTGCTGGCCGCTGCTGGCCTCCAGGTGGTCCGTTACCCCTATTACGACGTCGCGTCGGGCAAGCTGCAGTTCGACCGGATGATCGAGGCGCTGCGCGCCGCGGGTCCCGGCGACCTGGTGCTGTTCCACGGCTGCTGCCACAACCCCGGCGGCGCCGACCCGAGCCTGGCGCAGTGGGCCGAAATCGCCGAATTGCTCGCCTCGACCGGCGCCACCCCGCTGATCGACCTGGCCTATCTCGGTTTCGGCGACGGGCTGGCCGAGGATGCCGCCGGCGTCCGGCTCCTGGCCGAGCGCTTGCCGGAAATGCTGATTGCCAGCTCCTATTCGAAGAACTTTGCGCTCTACCGCGAACGCGTTGGCGCGCTGACCTTGGTGGCCAAGGATGAGGCCACGGCCAGCCGCGCGCACGGCCACCTGTTGCCGGTCGTCCGCACCAACTATTCGATGCCGCCGGACCACGGTGCTTCGGTCGTCGCTCACATTCTTGGCAATGCGGCTCTGCGCACGACCTGGGAAGGCGAGGTTGCCGAAATGCGCGGACGCATCAACGGCATGCGCGAAAAGCTTGTGGCAGCGCTTGCAGGTCGCACGACGCGCGATTTCGGATTCCTCGGCGTACAGCGCGGCATGTTTGCCATGCTCGGCATCACCCCTGCCGACGCCGAGCGGATGAAGGTCGAGCACCATGTCCACATCACCAGCTCAGGTCGCGTCAACGTCGCCGGCTTGAACGACAGCAATGTCGGCCATGTCGCCAACGCCATCGTCGCGGTCTGCGGCTGACTTCGGTGACGGCGGGCTTTGGTCCGCGTGAATGAAAGAAGGGCGGCGTTCCATCGGAACGCCGCCCTTTCCCTTTGAAAGCCTATCGCCGGGATCGGCTTGTCGCCGTGTTCCGGAATTGGTCCGGATCAGATTTCGTAAGGCAGGCCGAGCTGGGCCTTGCGCAGCCGCTGCTGGCCGATCTCGGTATTTCCCCAGTGGTTCAGCGTCTGGTACTGCATCCGGGTCTGGAAGCTCGTCTGGCCGGGGAAGATGTGCAGCGCCTCGCACATCGAGCAGGCCCAATGGACCGTCGGCCAGATCCGCCGCAGGCACATCTCCGAATAGCTGTCGAGCAGGGTGGTGTCGTTGGTCGTCAGCAAACGGCGGATCGCTTCTGCCATGATGCGCGCATCACCAACCGCGAGGTTAAGCCCCTTGCCGCCGCTCGGCGGAACGATATGTGCTGCGTCGCCGGCAATGGCCAGGCGGCCGTGGCGCATCTTCTCGCAGACATAACCGCGCAGGCGCGCCACTGAGCGCTCGATGATCGGGCCGCGATTGAGCTGCGCTGCCGTGCCGTCGTCCATGCGGATGTCGAGTTCATCCCAGATCTGCTGGTCGCTCATCGCATTGGGGTCGGCGTCGGGTTCGACCTGCAGATAGAGCCGGCCGACCGACGCGGATCGGGCGGAGGCAACAGCCAGGCCGCGTGTCGAATGGGCAAAGCCGCGGCGGGCGGCAAGCGGCGCCGCCTCGGCCAGGATGCCGAGCCACGCAAACGGGTATTCGGTCAGGAAGACGTGCTCATCCGAGCCCGGAATGTGCCTGCGGCTGACGCCGTGGTAGCCGTCGCAGCCGGCGATGAACTGGCACTCCAGCACCTTGTCTTCGCCATTATGGCGATAGTGGATGCGCGGAGCGTCCTCGATACCGTCGAGCCGCGATACGTCGGCTTCGAAGACGATCGGCAGGCCGTCGGCCTCGCGTTGAAGGATCAGGTCCTCGACGATCTTCTGCTGGCCGTAGGTGGTCAGGTGCCGGCCGGTACCGTCGTCGAGCGAGATATCGGCCTTCTGCCTGTCCCAGCACAACTGCATCGAGCGCATCGGAATGCCCTCACGGTTGAGGCGCTCACCCATACCGTAGGTGCGCAGCGTGTCGACAGTACCCGATTCGAGAACGCCCGCCCGCACGCGCTCGAGCACATAGGCCCGCGTACGTCGTTCGAGGATCACCGAGTCGATACCGTTGAGCTGGAGAATGCGCGCCACAAGCAGGCCGGCTGGCCCCGCGCCGATGATCCCGACCTGAGTTTTCATGAGTTCACCCATTGCTGCTGACTGGTTTGCGGCGCCGTGTCTGGCGTCAGTATTCGAGGCCCTTGTCCTTCAGGCGCCCGCGCAGGTTGAAGAGATCGAGGCTGAGGACGCCCTTGGCGAGTTCTGTGCGCTTGGCTTCCTCATCGGCGATGCGCCGCTCGGAAAGTTGTGCGACGGTATCGGCCAGTTGGCGCGGGATGATCACGACGCCGTCGTCATCGGCGACGACGACGTCCCCGGGATTGACCACTGCACCGGCACACGAGACCGGAACGTTCACCGATCCGATTGTTTCCTTGACCGTTCCCTGGGCACAGATCGCTGTCGACCAGACCGGAAACTTCATCTGGGTGAGGTCGCGGATGTCGCGGACGCCTGCGTCGATGACCAGGCCGATGCCGCCGCGCGCCATGACCGAGGTCGCCAGCAGGTCGCCGAAATAGCCGGCGTCGGACGGCGAGAAAGGTGCCACTACAAGGATGTCGCCTGGCTTGATCAGCTCGATAGCCACATGGATCATCCAGTTGTCGCCGGGCGGCACCAGGACGGTGACGGCGCTTCCCGCTATGGCGGCACCCGGATAGATCGGCCGCATGCGCGAGCTCATCAGGCCGGTGCGGCCTAGAGCTTCGTGGGTGGTGGCGACGCCGGCCTTGGCCAGCCGGGCGATTGCCGCGCTGTCGGAGCGTTCGATGTTGCGGACGACCTTGTTCATGACTGGCGGGTCTGCAGTGAGTGGTAGCGGTACTTCACGCGGGCATCGCGCAGCGACATGCCCTCGGTGATGGCTTTCCGGATGGCGTTTTCGGCGATGGCGATCTCGTCGGCGAGGTCGAGAACCTGTTCGGCCCGCTCGCTCGGAATGACGACGACGCCGTCGGCATCGCCGACTAGGATGTCGCCCTGGCGAACCAGCGCGCCGCCGATCTCGACCGTGATGCCGGTGGCGTCGACCTGGACACGGTCCTTGCCGGTCTTCATCGAATAGCTGCGCGAATAGATCGGGTAGCCGAGCCTGAGGCAAAGATCGACGTCGCGGCAGGCGCCGTCGATGACAGTCCCGGCAAGGCCCTTGTGGTTGGCCAACTGGGTCATGATATCGCCCCAGACCGTGCAGTCCTCGCGGCCGCGATTGTCGAGCACAACGACGGTGCCGGCCGGCAGGTCATCGATGAAGTCGCCGACATTGCCCGGTGCCAGCACGTCGACCGGCACGTAGCGGACGGTGAAGGCGCGGCCGACAAGCCTGAATTTGTGGTCGCGCGGCTTGATGCCCCGGCAGACGCCTTCGATGCCGAGCCGGTCCATGGCGTCGGACAGGGTGGCGCAGTCGTGTTTTCCGGCGCGTTCTACGGCCTGGTCGGTCATTGAATTGCCTCGAGCATGTCTTCGTAATCGGCGCCGAGCACCTGGGAGACCGGCTTGCCGGTCTTCAGGGCTTCGATCATCAGACGTTCCTTGGCAGCGATACGCTCGCCGGTCCGGATCACCTTTTCTGCATTGTCGGCAGTGATGAACACCGCACCCGAACCGTCTGAAATGACGTAGTCGCCGGGCGTCACGATCACCGCGTCGATGGTGACGGGCACGTTGGTTGCGACCTCATGGACGCGGCCGCGAGCCGTGCGCACGGTGGTCGCGCGGGCAAAGATCGGAAAGTCGAGCCCGTTGGCTTCGTCCATGTCACGCAACGGCCCATCGACGATCACGCCCTGGATGCCGACAAGGCGCGCGGCCTGGGTCAGCACTCCGCCCCAGCCGCCGGCATCGATGCCGGGATGGGAAACGACGATCAGCGAGTTGGCGTCGCCGGCTTCGATGGCGCGGGCACCAAGATGGACCTTGGGTGCGCCTGCCGGCGCCGGGCCTTCGGCGAGGGCGACAGTGACAACGCGCCCGGCCACCACGCCGCTGCCGGAGCGGCGGGCGATGCCGGTGACGGCACCAGGCAGGCCGAGTGCGTCGAGCGCGTCCGAGACCGTGCAGGCATCGAGCTGGCGCAGCCGTTCAAGCAACTCTGCGCTCATGACTTGACGCCCCACCAGTACATGCCCTGGGCGGTGCCGGTACCGGCCGGTGAGCGGTAGCAAGGCACATAGGCCACTTCATGGAACTCTGTGTCGTAGGCTTCCATGACACCTGCGGTGGTGATCCAGCTCTTCATCTCCGAAGTGCCCGACTGGAGCTCCGAAAGCGGGATGTTCTTGAGGAACTCGGCATCCTTTTCGCGCATCGCCTGCATGAAGCGGGCGTCCCAGTCCTCATCGATGGTGAAATGGCTCATGCCGCCCGACCCGAACACGACGACACGGGCGTCGCTGTTCCAGGAGCGGATGGCCTCGCCGACGACCTGGCCGAACTTGTAGGAACGGCGGGCGGTCGGCTGGTTCGGCGGGAAGAAGGTGTTCTGGTAGATCGGAACGTTGGGGATGACCTTGTCGCGCATCACCTGGCGGTAGATATGGCCGAAGGCGTGGCTGATGCCGGTCGTGCGCGGATTGTGTGTCGGCAGTTTTGGCGAGACGGTGATGTCGAACTCGTTCTCGACCAGATTGCCGATGATGTGCTTGGCGAGCTCCGGCACCGTATCGTATTCGCGATACTCTTCCGGTGCATGCCCGGCCTCGCCCTCGGCGACACCAGGCGGCATCAGGCGGCGGCCCTCTTCGGTCGCCGGATGATGGCGGATCTTGTCGCCGTAGTAGATCATGTAGGGCGGGCTCAAATCCTCGCCGTAGATCTCGTGCTGGTCGTTGCCGAAGATGATGGCGACGTCGGCCTTCATGGCATCGAAGGCATCGGCCAGTCGTTCGCTGGCGATGTGGCACTTCTCATAATTTGCAGTCATCGCCGCCATGGTGCTGCGTTCGGCAAGGTTCTCGTCCTTGCGCAATTCGCAGAGCTGGTCGAACGAATAGACGCCGCCCCGGAACGGGTGCATGCGGGTTCGGTCCGACTGGACGCGCAGCAGCCATTTGTCAGGCGTGGTGTGCAGTTGCGGCCCATGGGCCGTGCAGATGAAACCGACTATTTTCGCCATAGGTAGCCTCCATGTTGTTCCAAGGCTGCGCTTCAGGTGACCTGGCTTCAGGCTTCGATGTTGAAAAGCCGCGCGGCATTGCCGCCCAGGATTGCCTTGCGTTCATCATCAGAGATGAACGACAGACCGTTGATGTGCGGGATGATGGTGTCGAAGGTCTCGCCGGTCTCGGGATCGATCGATGATCCGACGCCGGGCATTTCCGCGCCGTAGAGGCACTGCGAGGCGCCGACCACCTTGACCAGCAGTTCGATCGCGTCGCGCGAATAGAGCACGGTGTCGAAATAGAGCTTCTGCAGCCTGTCGCGGAAACGCACACCTGATGTCGACATGCCGTTGCGCGGCACCGTGGTCGCGTCGAAGCGGCCGAGCTGGTAGGGGATCGCGCCGCCGCCGTGGCTGACCAGGATCTTGAGCTCGGGAAAGTCTTCCAGCACGGTCGACTTGCACAGGCCGTAGACCGCGGTGGTCTCTTCGTTGATGAAGTGCAGCGAATAGGGTTCGCGCTCAGGCGCCCGTGAGCTTGCCGAATGGATATGGCCAACGACGTCGAGTTCGCAGAGCTTTTCGTAGAGCGGGTACCAGTAGCGATCGCCCATCGGCGGCGCCATGCGGCCATTGTTTTCGAACGGATCGGGGTTGATCAGGCAGCCGCGGAAGCCGAATTCCTTGACGCAGCGTTCGAGCTCCGGCAGCGCCTCGGTGATAGGGCTGTCACCGGTCTGCGGCAGGCCGGCGACGCCATAGAAGCGCTCCGGATAGAGTGCGCATTCCTGGGCGATGATGTCGTTGGCGTATTCGACATACCAGTGCACCAGCTTCTTGGGTTCTTCGGAATGCATGAGCTGGAACGGGCGCGGCGACAAAAGCTGGATGTCGACGCCGGCCTGGTCGAGACAGGCGAGGTGACCCATCGGTGCCATCTCGACGCGGTTGAAGGCCTGCTCCAGCGCTTCGTTGGAGACAGGCGGCGCCTTGCGGCCATGCGCGCCGCGATGCGACAGGATGCTGGCCTTGTAGGCGGGAAGCTGATGCGGCACCGCCATATGTGCGTGACAGTCGATGATCTTCATCGGGCACTCCAGAATTCCAGAAAATTTCGCATTGGCCCGCCTCAGTTCATTGAGGTGGTGGTGCCGGTGATGGTGTCGAGCAGGGCGTTGGGGTCGGTCGGGCAGGCATCGCCGCGCCAGGCGACGTGCCGGTCAGGACGCGACAGCACCAGGGCTTCGGCGTAAGGCCCCACGCCATCGCTGCCGGGCACCACGTCAAGCAGCTGGACCGGAATCCCACGCGCGGCTGCCGCCGCCATCAAGGGTGTGACGTCGCGGGTCGGGTCGAAGCGCAGCAACGTGTAGTCGGGGCCCATCGCGTCATAGAGCGAGCGCTTGTCCGCCAACCAGATGTGCGGCGTGCGACAGCCGGGCACCGTCGACGGCGTGAACTCGGCCATCGAGTAGGCCGGCTGCGCCTGCCCGTCATAGGATATGATCGGCGAGTGGTCGTAATAGTAGCCGAAGTTGAGGCCGCCGCAGCAATATTGCTGGACGTTCAGGTCGTAGATCTTGCGTCCCAGCGCCTCGCGCGCGGCGGCACCTTCTGCCGTGTCGTCTTCGATGTCGACAGGCACGACCTTGCGTTCCTTGGCCATGGCATGGGCATGGTTCATGGCGAAGACCGAGACCTGCTCGGTGATCGGCTGGCGCTCGGCGGCATAGGCATCGAGCATGCCTGCATTGCCCCATCCGGCGATGTTGGCGGCAAGCAGCCAACCCAGGCACTCGGCGTCGGCGATGCCGGCGTTCATGCCGTAGCCGGCGTAAGGCACCCACAGATGTGCTGCGTCGCCGCAGATGAAGACCCGGCCTTTGTGGAAGCTGTCGGCGACGAGGCGACGGCCGAACCAGTCTTCGTTGGACAGGACCTCGTAGGAAAAGTCCGGTCCGACGCCGAGGATTTCGCGGATCGACCAGTCGCGGTCGACGCTGTCGAAATCCGGCTCGTCGTCACGCAGATAGTTGTGCACCAGCCAGGTCTCGCGGCCGTCGATGGCATAAACATTGCCGCTGCGCCGTGGATTGAGCGAAAAGCTCGCCCAGGCCGGCGCGTCGTTCATCATGCCGAGCAACTGCGGCGCACGGATGTAGGTCGACTGCACGCGCTGCACGACGGCGTCGCCGACGAGCTTGGCGCCGATGTCGCGGCGAACCTGCGAGCGGCCGCCATCGCAGCCGGCGAGATAACGCGCCGTGATCGTCGTTTGTTCGCCGCTGTCTATGTTGCGGGCGCTGATCTGAACGCCATCTTTGGTTTCGGCATGCGACAGATATTCGGTGCGGTTGAGCACCGTCAGCCCCGGCATTGCCACTGCGTGTTCGAACAGGATCGGTTCCAGGAACAGCTGGTTGATACGGTGTGGCGGCTCGGCAGTCGGCCAGTCGGTATCGGGCCCGCCTGTTGCCGTGAAGCGGTCGCGTCGGCAGGGGATGGGGATGCGCGTGATCGCCTTGCCGGTCATCGAGGTGCGGTAGGCGATGTCGTTGGCATAATCCTCGGGCAAGCCGGCATTGCGTGCCGCGCCGGCGACGCCCAGCCGCCTCAGTATCTCCATCGAACGTGCCGAGACGTGATTGCATTTCACGTTCGGCGGTTCGCCATGGTGACGTGTCTCAAGGATCGTCACGGCGACGCCGCGCTGCGCCAGGATCATGCCCAGCGTCAGCCCGACCGGCCCGGCGCCGACGATGAGGACGTCGGTTTCCACCATCGCCGTCATGCCCGTGGGCTCCCGACTGTCACCACGACGTTGCCGTCAGTTACCTGCACGGGAACAGGAGTCAGGCCGACCTTTGGGTCGATCGGGTGACGGCCGGTCAACATGTCGAACTCGAAGCCATGCCAGGGACAGACGATGTGGAGCTGCTCCTTGGAAAAGCCAAGGCCGAGGCTCTTGCCGTTGTCGGCCACCAGTTCCAGCGTGCGCGGCATGATCTTGCCCTGGCAAACCGGTCCGCCCATATGCGGGCAGATGTTGAGGTAGGCGCGCACTTCTTCGCCGACGAAGTAGATGCCGATGCCTGTGCCGTCGACATCGATGACCATGCGTTGGCGCTTCTTGAGCTCGTCGTGACGGCCCAACACGATCTGTTGCGACGCTGCCGTCGCCATGTCAGGGGCGCTCACGATGCCCTCCGGAACCACATTGCGAGGTCGAAGACGTTGAGATCGGCGGCGCGCAGCAGTTCGCTGACCAAGACTGCTGTCTCGGTGGCGGTCAGCGCGTCCTGGCCGACAGGCGGAAAAATCTTGTCCGACTTCTCGACTTTGGTTGCGTAGAGCTTGCCGAGCGCGGTGAGTGCTACGGCGATATCGGCCTCGCTCACCCTGTCGAGCGTTCCGGATGCCAGGGTCTCCTCAGCAGATGCGGCTATCGCTGCGGCGGCCGCGCTGAAACCAGCGCCATGTTCTGATGTCGTCATGTTCTGTGCCATTACGATGCGGTTTTGGGGCGATTGGCGAGAACGTCCTCAGCCAGCGGCTTGCGACGGATCGTGTCGAGCTTGAACAGCCGCGCGGCGTTGAGGCCGAGGATGTTGCGCTTGGCCTGCTCGGAGAGGAACGGCAGCGAGTCGATGGTCGCCGGCGAATCCCAGTCCCAGTGCGGCCAGTCCGAGGAGTAGAGCAACTGGGTCTCGGCGTTCATCGCCTCCATGGTCGCTTCGAGAAGCTTCATGTTCGTGCGCTCG
Organism: Aminobacter ciceronei; assembly: GCF_014138625.1. GTDB lineage: Bacteria > Pseudomonadota > Alphaproteobacteria > Rhizobiales > Rhizobiaceae > Aminobacter > Aminobacter ciceronei. The sequence continues at coordinate 145,820 of NZ_JACJHY010000011.1, read as the reverse complement.
AGCGGCTGGCTCGTGTAGTACATCTCGCGCATATATTCGCTCGGCAGCCGCTTCAGGCCAGGGGCCTCGCTGGGGCGCATCAGCACTTCATGGTCGAGCCGCTGCATCAGGAACGGGATCCAGGCGAGGCCACTCTCCACCCACAGCATGTTGAGCTTGGGGAAGCGCTCGGGCATCGCGTTGACGATCCAATTGGTGAGATGGATCTGGTTGTAGTGGGTGAACGACAGCGCATGCATCGACAGGAAGCGGTTGAGCTGCGCGAAGGACGGATCGCCCCAATGATAGCCGGAGTGGAAAGCCAGCGGCTTGTCCAGTTCCTGGATCATCGAATAGAGCCGCATGTAGCAGTCGTGGTGGACCGGCTTGTTGCGGGTCGAGCAGACGGTGAAGCCGATGATGCCTTCGGTGTCGCCGTAGCGCTCGACCAGCTCTTCGCACGCCTCGGGCGTGTTGAAGGGCAAATAGAGCAGGCCCTTCATGCGGCTGTCGATCGGCAGGATGCGTTCGATCATCCAGCGGTTGAACGCCTTGGCCAGCGCCACCTCGATCTCGTCCTGCGGGTGCATGCCGAGCAGCAGCATGGCGCTCGGGAACACCACCTGGTAGTCGAGACCCATCGCATCCATGCTGCGGCGGGCGGTCGAGATGAAGCGGTGGACACTGTCGTCGCTGACCGGCTCGCGCCGGCCCTGGTGGCCGATGCGGCCGCCGACGCTTTGCAGCGACAGGCCCGGTGAGATGTTGAGCAGCGCGTTCTGGCCGCCAAAGCCCTTGACCTGGTGCTGGCCGATCTGACGCAGCACGTCATTGTCGATCAGGTCGATGATCTCCGACCAGAAATGATCTTCCGAAACATGGGCGTCGACGTCGACGATGAGATAGTCGTCGAAATTCCTGGCGGCCTGCTTGGTGGCGTGCGCCAGCACGTCGCGGGAATCCGTCGACCCGGTGATTTCGCCGATCTCACGGAAGTTGGGAATGGAATGCTCGGTCATTGCGCTACGCTTCAACCCTGTGTCACGAATTTGGTCACGAGATAGCTATCAAGGCCTTCCGCCCCGCCTTCGGAGCCATAGCCGCTCTCCTTGACCCCGCCGAACGGGGTCTCGGGCGTCGTCAGCATCATGTTGTTGATGCCGACCATGCCGGATTCGAGTTCGTCGCCGATGCGGGTGGCCGTCGTCGTGTCGCGGGTGAAGGCATAGGCGGATAAGCCGAAAGGAAGCCTGTTGGCCTCGGCAACGACCTCGTCGAAGTCCTTGAATCGACGTGTCACAGCGACCGGGCCGAACGGCTCCTCATTCATGATCCGCGCCTCGTTCGGTACGTCGGTCAGCACGGTCGGCTGCCAGAAGTAGCCGCGCTCGCCCTTGCGTTCGCCGCCCAGCTCGATGCGGGCGCCGGCGCGCTGCGCGTCCGAAACCAGGCTTTCCATGGCGTCGATGCGGCGGCTATTGGCGAGGGGACCCATCTGCGTTGCAGGATCGAGGCCATCACCCAGCTTGAGTGACGCAGCGACGGCGCGGAATTTTGCGACGAACCGGTCGTGAATGGCTTCGTGCAGGCAAAAGCGTGTCGGCGTGATGCAAATCTGGCCGGCATTGCGATACTTGGACCGTGCCGTCATCTCCGCCGCCTTCTCGATATCGGCGTCGGCGAAAACGATCGTGGGAGCGTGGCCGCCGAGTTCGAGCGTCGCCGGCTTGACGCCGTCTGCCGCCAGTCTGGCGAGGTGTTTGCCGACGCGGGTCGAGCCGGTGAACGAAATCTTCTTGATGATCGGCGATGCGATCAGATGCGTCGAAATATGGTCCGGCACGCCGAAGACGATGTTGAGCACGCCGTCGGGAAGGCCGGCATCTGCGAGCGCCTGGGCAATCGCCAGCGTCGGTGAAGGTGTCTCCTCAGCCGGCTTGGCGATGCAGGAACAGCCGGCGGCAAGGGCAGCGGCGATCTTGCGCGCCGGGATGGTGACCGGGAAATTCCACGGCGTGAAGGCTGCGACCGGGCCGATCGGCTCGCGGAACACCAGGCTGCGGACACCCGCTGTGCGCGACGGGATGATGCGTCCATAGGCGCGTCGGCCTTCCTCGGCATACCAGTCGAAGATGTCGGCAGCACCTTGCACCTCGGCCATGGAATCGCCGACCGGCTTTCCTTGTTCGAGCGTCATGAAGTGGGCGATGGCAGGTGCGCGTTCACGCAGCAGGGCCGCTGCCTGGCGCAGGATCTTGTAGCGCTCGAAGGCCGAAACCTTGCGCCAGGAGCGGAAGGCCGTGTCGGCCGCAGCCAGTGCATTGTCCAGGTCGACGGTGGTCGCAACCGGGATTTCGCCGACGGTTTCACCGCTGGCGGGGTTGATGACGGGCAGGATCTCGCGATCGGCCGTCCGAACCCTCTCGGAGCCGATGCGCAACGAGCGATCTATCTGATCTTCTGTGACCATATCCAACTCAACTGATTGAAATTGTTGAATGCGGGAGCTCGTCACCGCCAATCTTGAAATATATGATAGTTTAAAAAATTTGGTCGCGCAATCGTCATTTTTCGCTTGATATTTGGCTTGGAATGATCTTTTTTGTCCTAAATATCTTATCAAAGGGATCGACATGCAAAAGGCACCTGACGCCGAAGGTAGCGGTCTTACCCAGATGGTTGGCCCGGCCGAGCGGCTGTGGTCTTCGGGCAAGCAGACGACGCTGTCGGCGAGTGTGATCGACCAGATCCGGACCGTGCTGTTTGCCGGCAGGCTGGCGCCCGGTGATCGGCTGGGTTCGGAAGCTTCGCTTGCGCTGCAGTTCGGCGTCAGCCGCATGACCATGCGCGATGCCTTGCGTTCGCTGCAGGCGTCGGGCGTGATCGAGGTCAAGGTCGGCATCAAGGGCGGCATCTTCGTTGCCGAGGGCAATTCGGAGCGGCTGGCCGAGACCATCGCCATTCAGCTGAAGCTGATCGGGATAAGCACCGAGGAACTGCTCGACACGCAGATTGCCATCGAAGTGATGGCGGCGGGGCTTGCCGCCAGCAATGCGACCGGTGCCGACATCAAGGCGCTGCATGATGCGCTGGCCGAGGCCGAGCGTCTGGTCGACGACGCCGAGGAGTTCACCTGGGCGGCGATCAACTTTCACGGCTGCGTCGTCGCCGCCTCACACAATCGGGTGCTGGCAGCGCAATTCAGGGCGCTGAGCCATGTCCTGATGCCGCTCTATGTCAGGGGATCTTCGCCTGACGTGGCCCGTCGCGCGGTGGCGTTCCAGCGCGCGCTGATCGCCTGCATCGAGGCGCGTGAGCCCGATGCGGCCAGAAACCTCGTTTACGGACGTCTGCAGTTCGTCAAGTCGCGTCAGTTGGGCGACCTGGCGAAAGGAGAAGCCGGCGACTGACCACGGAGGAACGGCAGGGTCTGCGTCCTGCCGCTTTGGTTCCAAGCCGAAATGCAGAGGGGAATGCCTGCTGAACGCCGCAAGAGAAGCGGCGTTGCGGGTCAATTTGCGAAAAAGGGAGTGAGGAAGATGTTTACGATTTCGCGCCGAAGCCTGCTCAAGATCTCAGCGGCTTCCGGCCTGATGGCGGCTTTGCCCGGCGGTGGCGCATGGGCGGCCGAGCCCAAGCGCGGCGGGCACCTTGTCGTGGCCAGCGGTGGCGCCTCGACGGCGGATTCGCTGGATCCGCGCACGTTCGGTTCGCCCTATACCGCGGTCATGTCCGGCATCACCTACAATTCGCTGATCGAGGTCCATGGCCTCGACATGGAACTGCGGCCCGGCCTCGCCAAGAGCTGGGAGCCGGCCAATGGCGGCAAGAGCTGGATCTTCGATCTGGTCGAAGGTGCGACCTTCCACAATGGCAAGGCCTTTACCAGCGAGGACGTGGTGTTCTCGCTGAAGCGCCATGCCGAAGAAGCGTCGCGCTCCAACATGCGCAGCATCATCAAGGGCGTGAGCGATATCCGCGCCGATGGGCCGAACCGCGTCATCATCGACCTGCCCGAAGCCAACTACATGTTCCCGGCGATGCTGACGGCGTTCTCGCTGGGCATCGTTCCGGCCGGGACGACGACCTTCGACGGTGTCGGCACCGGCCCTTACAAGCTGAAGCGGTTTTCGCCGGGCGAGGTTCTCGAAGCCGAGCGCAACGAAAACTACTTCAAGTCGGACGCAGCTTTCGTCGACAGCCTCGAATTCCTCGCCATCAACGATGCCTCGGCGCTTGGCAGCGCGTTCCAGAGCGGCCAGATCCATCTGACCACGCTGCTCGACGCCCGTACCGCGCCGCTGATGCGCCAGATGCAGAACCTGAAGATCTACAACACCGAAGGCCGCGGCTTCATCTGCTTCAACATGCGCACCGACATGGCGCCGTTCGACAATCCCGACATGCGCATGGCGCTCAAGCTCGCCGTCAACCGTCCCGACATGCTCGAGCGTGTCTCGGTCGGCGTCGGCCGCATCGCCAACGATACGCCGGTTGCACCGAGCGATCCGGTCTTTGCCGCCGACCTGCCGCAGACTGAATACGATCCGAAGCGCGCCAAGGAACTGTTCGACAAGACCGGCTTCAAGGGTCCGCTGGTGCTGCAGACCTCGGAAGCGATCTCGTCGCGTGCCGTCGACATGGCGGTGATCTTCCAGGAGCACGCCGCCAAGGCGGGTATTCCGATCGAGGTCAAGCGCGAGCCGTCGGACGGTTATTGGGAAACCATCGTCGGCCAGACGCCGTTCCATGTTTCGGCCCGTTCCGACCGGCCGACTGCCGATGCGATCTTCTCGGTCGCCTTCCTCAGCACATCCGGAAACAACGAGTGCAAGTGGGTGAACAAGGACTTCGACGCCGCCGTCATCGCCGCGCGCGCCGAGCCTGACCTCGAGAAGCGCAAGGCCTTCTATGCGACCGCACAGAAGATCTGCCGGGAAGATGGCGGCACCATCATTCCTTTCTTCTCCAGCACGGTTGAAGGCACGACCAGCGACCTCGACGGTTTCGTGCCGTCGGCTCTGCAGATGGCCGGCTACCGCGCCATCGAGCAGGTCTGGTTCGCCTGACAGGACAAGACGGCATGACTCTGTTCGCCAATTCCCCGGTGAAATCGTTCGTAGTCGCCAGGGTTGCGTCCGGGCTCGTGTCGATCTTTTTCATTTCGTTCCTGGTTTTCCTGGGAACGTCGATGTTGCCGGGCGACGCAGCCAATGCGTTGCTCGGCCAGAATGCCACCCCTGAAACGGTCCTGGCCCTGCGTACCGAGCTGGGCCTCGACCAACCTTTGCCGGTGCGCTATTTCCACTGGCTCGGCAATGCGCTGCACGGCGATTTCGGGACATCGCTGTCCAATTCGCAGCCGGTCATCAACCTGTTGGTGCCGCGGCTGATCAACTCGCTGATCCTTGCCTTTTCGGCGGCGGTGATCGTCCTGCCGCTGGCCGTCGGCGTCGGGCTGCTCGCGGCGATCAACCGCGGCAAGGCGATTGACACCGCCACCGGTTCGATCTCCGCGATCTTCCTGTCGATGCCGTCGTTCCTGATCGGCTACCTCTTGGTCTTCATCTTCGCGGTCAAGCTGGGGCTGTTTCCACCGCTGTCGATGGTTCGCTCCAGCGCCAGCCTGCCGACATGGATTTCGGCGCTGACATTGCCGGTGCTGACCCTGGTGCTGGTAGCCCAGGCCCATGTGATGAAACTCACCCGCGCTGCCGTGCTCGGAGTGATGAGTTCGGACTATATCCTGATGGCCGAGACCAAAGGCATTCCGCGCAACAGGATCATCCTCAAGCACGCGCTGCCCAACGCACTGTCGCCGATCGTTTCGATCTGCATGATCACCATGGCGTATCTGATCGTCGACGTCGTGGTGATCGAGGCGGTGTTCAACTATCCCGGCATGGGCAAGCTGATGGTCGACGCGGTCGCCTATCGCGACATCCCGATGGTGCTGGCCTGCGGCGTGCTGTTCTCGACCATCTTCATCTCGCTCAATTTTGCCGCCGACTTTTTGGCCATGCTCGTCAATCCGCGTCAGCGCCTGCCCAGGAAGGGGAACTGAACCGTGTCGAGCAAGTTGACGCTGACCGTTTCCCTTGCCGTCCTCGCAACGATGGCGGCAGCCGCCATCCTTGCGCCGGTGCTGGCGCCGTTCCCGCCGAATGAGATGGTCCATGCCGCTTTCGATGCGCCCGGCGTGGGCGGTCTGCTGGGTGCCGACGGCCTCGGCCGGGACATGCTGTCCCGCATTCTCTACGCCACGCGCTACACCTTCGTTGCGACGCTGATCGCCACCACCCTTGCCTGCATGATCGGCGTGTCGCTGGCCATTATCGCCGGCCTGAGCAAGGGTTGGGTCGATATCGTCATCGGCCGTGCCGTCGACATACTGATGTCGATCCCGCAGATCATCTTTGCGCTGATCATCCTGGCTATCGCCGGCGTGTCGCTGACGACGCTGATCCTGACCATGGCCGTGCTGCAGTCGAGCACCTATTACCGCGTGACCCGGCCGATCGCCGGCGACCTCGCGGCGATGGAGTATGTCGAGGTCGGGCGCCTGCGTGGCGAACGGCTGCACTGGTATTTGTTCAAGGAAATACTGCCTAACATGGTGCCGTCGCTTTTGGCGCAGTTCGGACTGGGGCTTTCCTCCGCGGCACTCTTCATCAGTTCGCTCAGCTTCCTGGGCATCGGCATCCAGCCGCCTGCGGCCGATCTCGGCGGACTCGTCCGCGAGAATGCGCTCGCCCTTTCAACCGGCCGTCTGACGCCGCTGATCCCGGCATTCTGCATCGCGCTGTTCTGCCTGAGCGTGAACGGGATCGTTGATTGGCTTGTTGGCCGCTTTTCAGACAAACCGGACGTGAAATGAGCGGAAATCGGGTACTGAGCATCGACAATCTGCGCGTCGAGACAAAGTCGGGCGTGCTGCTCGACGACGTCTCGATCCATGTCGATCGCGGCGAAGTTCTTGGCATCATCGGTGAGTCAGGGGCCGGCAAGAGCACGCTGGCGCTGAGCTCGATCATGCTGTTCAAGTCTGGGTGCAGGCCGACATCAGGCTCGATCGAGCTGTGTGGTCAGTCGCTGATGGAACTCGGAACCACCGAGCTCGAAACCATCCGGCGCACCAGGGCGTCCTACGTCGCCCAAAGTGCCGCGGCTGCGTTCAACCCGTTCTACCGGCTCGAGGACCAGGTCACCGAAATCCCTGCGATGGCGCAGAAGCTGACCTCAGCCCAGCGGCGTCGCATGGCAGTCGAGCTGTTCGAGGAGCTCCAGCTTCCTGACCCCAGGAGTTTCGGCCGGCGCTATCCGCATCAGGTCTCGGGCGGCCAGTTGCAGCGGGCGATGATCGCCATGGCGCTGATCAACCAGCCCGACCTGATCATTTTCGATGAGCCGACCACAGCACTCGACGTGACGACGCAGATCGAGGTGCTCAGGCTGATCAAGAAGGTGGCGAGCACCCACAATTGCGGCGCCCTCTACATCTCGCATGACCTGGCCGTGGTGTCGCAGATGGCCGACCGCGTCGTCGTCATGCGCAACGGCAAGATGGTCGAGCAGGGGCCGACGCGCCAGCTCGTCGACAACCCGCAGACGGAATACGCCCAGCGTCTTGTCGCGCACCAGGGCGATGGCACCTATGCCACTGCCAATGGCAGCGACGAAACCCTGCTCGACGTCCGCAACGTCGATGTCGGTTATGGCGGCGTCACGGCGGTCAAGGACGCGTCGATCAGGCTTGGCGCCGGCTCGGTGCTGGCGCTCGTCGGCGAGTCCGGCAGCGGCAAGACCACTTTGGCGCGCAGCATCGCTGGCCTGCAGCCAGCGCGCACTGGGCAGATCCACATGCGCGACAGCGTGTTGGCGCCTGTGGTCGAGCGCCGCAGCTTCGATCAGCGGCGGCTGATCCAGTACATCCATCAGCTGCCCGACCTCGCGCTCAATCCGCGCCAGACCGTCCGCGATGTCATCGGGCGTCCCCTCAGCTTTTTCTACGGATTGCGTGGCGCCGCCGCCGAGCAGCGGCTGCTCGAACTGATGGAGGCGATCGAACTGCCGGCGACCTATCTCGACCGCTATCCGGCATCGCTTTCGGGCGGGCAGAAGCAGCGCGTCTGCATCGCCCGTTCGCTTGCAGCAAAACCGGACATCCTGATCTGCGACGAGATCACCTCGGCGCTCGATCCGCTGGTCGAGGAAAGCATCGTCAAGCTGCTCACCCGCCTGATCAAGGACGAGGGCCTCAGCATCCTGTTCATCACCCACAATCTTGGCCTCGCGCTGCGCTTCTCGCACAAGACCGCGGTGATGCAGGCAGGACGTATCGTCGAGCATGGCGATACGCGTACCGTGTTCGAACAGCCGCAGTCCGACTATACGCGCAGCCTGATCCGCGCGGTGCCGCAGCTACGGGAAGGCTGGCTGGACGGCTTTTCCGCCGATGCCGCCTGAAGGAAGCGTGGCCGCTTGTGCGGCCAGTGCCGCGATTTGCGGTGGTTCAAATTCGAGGGAGACAACCATGACGCAGTCCCATGCGATGATCATCAATGGCGAAAGGGTGGAGGCGGCAGGCACGTTTGGCGTCATCGATCCCGCACGGGCGGAGTTCTTCGCCGACTGTCCTGCCGCCAGTCCTGAGCATCTCGACGCAGCGGTCGCAGCCGCGCGTAAAGCGTTCCCGACATGGCGTGACACGGTGATCGAAGAGAGGGCACGCCTGCTCAACGAGATCGCCAACGCGGTTGAAGCCGACAAAGATGCCTTGGCGGTGCTGCTCTCGACCGAACAGGGCAAACCACGCGCCAGCGCCCATGGCGAGATTGGTGCCGCCATTCACTGGATGCGCGAGACGGCAAAGCTCAGGCCACCGGTTGAAGTGATCCGTGACGACGAGAAGAACAGGATCGAGGTACACCGCAAGCCGCTCGGCGTTGTCGGCTCGATCACGCCGTGGAACCATCCGGTGCTGATCGCCACCTGGCACGTCATGCCGGCGCTGATGGCGGGCAATTGCGTGGTCATCAAGCCGTCGTCCTACACGCCGCTGAGCACGCTTCGGCTCGTCGAGCTTGCCAATGTGCATCTGCCGCGCGGCGTGCTCAATTCGGTCACCGGCGAAGGCGGCATTGGTCGCGCCATCACCGGCCACCCCGGCATCGACAAGATCGTCTTCACCGGCTCGACGCCGACCGGCCGCAACATCATGTCGAATGCCGCCGACACGCTGAAGCGCCTGACGCTCGAACTCGGCGGAAACGATGCGGCAATCGTCTTGCCCGACGCTGACATCGACGCCATCGCGCCGGTGATCTTCGCCAAGTCCTTCGGCAATAGCGGCCAGACATGTGCCGCGCTCAAGCGCCTTTACGTGCATGAGAGCCTGCATGACGCGCTCGCCGAAAAGATCGCTGTCCTGGCGCGTGCCGCCAAGGTCGGTCCGGCCAGCGATCCGGCCAGCCAATTCGGGCCCCTGCAAAACAAGGCGCAGTTCGATCTGGTGCGTGCACTTGCCGACGACGCCCGGGCCAATGGCGGACGTTTCCTGGCAGGCGGCGAAGCGTCAGACGAGGCGGGCTATTTCTTCCCGCTGACCGTCGTCACCGAAGTGACGGACGGCATGCGCATCGTCGACGAAGAGCAGTTCGGCCCGATCCTGCCAATCGTGCGCTACAGCGACGTCGACGATGCGATTGCGCGCGCCAATGCCAGCGAAAACGGGCTGGGTGGTTCGATCTGGTCGACCGACATCAAGAAAGCGGAAGCTCTGGCGCGGCGTCTCGAATGTGGAACCGCCTGGGTCAACGACCACAGCTCGATCTCGCCGGCGGCACCCTTTGGCGGCGCCAAACAGTCAGGCATCGGCGTCGAGTTCGGCCACTGGGGGCTGGAGGAGTACATGCAGATGCAGACGGTCCACATCACGCGCTGAGCGTGATGTGGCTGCAAGTTTGTGCTGCCGAAGCAGTCCGCCCGCTGGCGCCGGCAGACGCAGGACAGCAAAAGGAAAGGGCGGCACAAGGACCGCCCTTTCTTCATTTCAGATAGAGCATTCTCAGTAGCCGGAGCCACTTGCCTGCGGCTCGCCTTTGCCGCTGGTCCTGAACTTCGCCGCAAGTGCGCTGGTTGCTTGTGCCAGCAAGCCGACGTCGTTGCCAACTGCGACGAAGGTTGCACCGAGGTTCAGGTAACGCTGGGCCAGACTGGGGTCGGAGGTGAGGATACCGGCAGCCTTGCCTGACATGCCAATGCGGTGGATCGCATCCTCCACGGCTGCCTGCACCTCCGGTGCGCCGGGCTTGCCGAGATGGCCCATGTCGGCGGCGAGGTCGGCCGGGCCGATGAAGACGCCGTCGACGCCGTCGACAGCGGCGATGGCTTCAAGCTGCGCCAGTCCGGCCCGGCTCTCCAGCTGGACCAGCAGACAGGTCTGGTCGTTTGCGGTGGCCAGATAGTCGGGGATGCGGTTGAAGGCGGAAGCGCGGGCAAGCGCTGCGCCCACGCCGCGCACGCCATGCGGCGGGTAGCGCATTGCCTTGACCAGCTCTTTCGCCTGGTCGGCGGTTTCGACCATCGGTACCAGGATGGTCTGGGCGCCGATGTCGAGCAGTTGCTTGATGATCCAGGTTTCGCCGATCGGCGGGCGCACGACGGCATGAGAGCCGGAGGCCGCGATGGCCTGTAGTTGCGCGGCCATGACGGGCAGGTCGTTCGGCGCGTGCTCGCCGTCGATGACCAGCCAGTCGAAGCCGGCGCCGGCGCAGATCTCGGCGGTGTAGGCATTGGCAAGACCGAGCCAGAGGCCGATCTGGGCGTCGCCGTTCAGCAGGGCGGCTTTAAAAATGTTGCGTGGTGCGGGCATGACGATGTCCTCAGGCGAAGTAGGCGCTTACGGTGCCGAAGGGGCCGAAGTCGGCCATGATGGTGTCGCCGTGGCGCGCTTCGACGGGGCGGATGAACGAGCCCGAGAGCACGATGTCGCCGGCCGCAATCGAACCGCCGAACATGGCGAGCCGGTTGGCCAGCCAGGCTATGCCGGCTGCAGGATGATTGAGCACGCCAGCACCCAGGCCGGTTTCCTCGACTTCGCCATTGCGCGATACGATGGCGCCGATCCAGCGCATGTCGGCCTCGGTCGGCCGCATTGGCCGCCCGCCGGTGATGATGCCGGCATTGGCGGCGTTGTCGGAGATGGTGTCGACGATGGTGCGGGTGCGGCCCGTTGCCGGGTCGCTGCGCAGGATACGCGTGTCGAGGATCTCGATGGCCGGCGCAATGAAATCGGTGGCGTTGAGCACGTCGAACACCGTCGTGTTCGGACCCTGCAGCGGCGCTTTCATGACGAAAGCGATCTCGGCCTCGATGCGCGGCTGGATGAAGCGGTCAGTCGGGATGGTCGCGGCATCGGCGAACATCATGTCGTCAAGCAGGACGCCTGAATCGGGAATGTCGATGTTGAGCGCATATTGCATCGCCTTCGATGTCAGGCCGATCTTCCAGCCGATCCTGCGCCGACCCTGGGCGAGCTTGAGCTGGACCCATGCGGCCTGCACGGCATAGGCGTCCTCCATCTCCATCTCGGGGTGATCGAGCGACAACAGCCCGATCTGCTTGCGCTGCTTTTCGGCCTGGTCGAGGCGTTGCGCTGCTGTCTGATGCTGCTCTGGCTTGAGCTTCATGGCTGTTCGTCCATGACGGTGTTGCGCAATGTGCCGATGCCTTCCGCTTCGACTTCCACGGTGTCGCCCGGGACCAGCCAGCGCGGCGGATCGAAGCGCGCGCCGGCGCCGGTCGGTGTGCCGGTGACGATGACGTCGCCCGGAACAAGCGCGGTGAAGGTCGAGATGTAGCTGATCAGCTTGCGGAAGCCGAAGATCATGCGGCTTGTGCGGTCATCCTGCCGCAGCTCGCCATTGACCTTCGTCGTCAGGCGAATGTCGGCAAGCTGGGCTTCGTCCGTATAGGGCACCAGCCAGGGGCCGATGGCGCCGGTGGCGTCGAAGTTCTTGCCCTGGGTCACGTTGAACTTGGCGTGCCGGACCCAGTCGCGGATCGTGCCTTCGTTGCAGAGTGAAAGTGCTGCGATATGGTTGAGCGCGTCGCGCTCGGCAATGCGGCGTCCGCCCTTGCCGATGACGATGACGATCTCGCCTTCATAGTCGAACTGCGGTGACTCCGGTGGCCGGACGATGGCCGCGCCATGGCCGACAAAGGAACGCGGGAAACGGATGAACAGCGACGGATTGCCGGGCGCCGCCTGGCCGTCCTTGTACTCTTCGTTGCGGTCGGGGAAGTTGACTCCGACGCAGATCAGCTTCTCCGGCGCCGGGATCGGGATCTGGTAGGTGATCTCGGCATCCGAAATGTCGGCCGCGCGCTGTTCAGCGGCTTCCGTGAGCCGAGCGAGACCGTTCGCCGCGATAACCTCGCGCAGCGTCGGCCATTGCGGGAACTGTGGTGCCAGGTCGACAACACCTTTGGCGGTCACCGCGCCGTAGCTCGTCTTGCCGGCGTGGGTGTAAGTGGCGAAACGCGGCCGTTCGGTCATGTCTGATCTCACGGTGCGATGATCGGCGAGGCGGCAAGCGCCGACGGGCGCGGCTCGGTGCCGGCGAATGTGCTGCCTTCCTCGAACCACGAGCGCGGGGCAGGGGCGCCCCACAGCGTCTGGCGCTGCGGATCCTTCAGGTCCCACTTGATCGGCTCCAGGTCGGGGTCAACCGTCTGGTAGTCCGAGCAATAGATCTCGATGCGGTGACCGTCGGGATCGCGGATGTAGAGGAAGAATGCGTTGGAGATGCCGTGGCGGCCGGGTCCACGCTCGATGTTGCCGACGTAACCGGTGGTCGCCATCAGGTCGAGCAGGTCGATGATGTTGAGCGGCGTCGGCACCCAGAAGGCGACATGGTGCAGGCGCGGTCCGAGCCCGTTGGTGAAGGCGATGTCGTGCACGCCGCCCTTGCGGTGGGTCCACGCCGCCCACAGGCGACCGGTCAAGTTGTCCTCGGTGAATTCAGTGACGCGGAAGCCGAGCTCGTTGTAGAAGGCGACCGACTGGTCGACGTCGGGCGAGAAGCAGTTGAAGTGATCGATGCGCAGCGGCTTCACGCCCTTGTAGAGCGCGTATTTCTGGTGGATCGGCGCCAGCCGGTCCATCCTGGAATAGAACTCCAGTGGAATGCCGTGCGGGTCGCGGGTGCGCAACGTGCGCGACTGGTACGGCCGCTCGACCCATTCGACCGGCAACTCCTTCGCCCTGAAGAAGTGCTCGGCCTTGTCGAGATCTTCGTCCGAAAACACCTTGAAGCCGAGGTCGCGGGCTTCGGCCCGGTCGCTCTTTTTCAGCACGATGCAATGGTGGCCGCGCTCTTCCATGGCGCGCAGATAGATGGTTTCGGCGGTCTCGTCGGTGACCTGCAGGCCGAGCGTGTCGACATAGAAGGCGCGGGACTTGGCAAGGTCCGTCACCGCCAGCTCGACATGGCTCAGCCGTACGATGTTGAAGGCGGGATAGAGGTTTGGTGTGGGCAATGGCATGTCTAATGTTCCCGCTCAGCCGCCGAGCTTCTGGATGTTGTGGGCCGCCGTGGCGAAGGCGATGTTCTTTGTTTCCATGTAGAAGTCGAACGACCAGTCGCCGCCGTCGCGGCCGATGCCGGAATTCTTGACGCCGCCGAACGGCGCCGGCAGATGGCGGACGTTCTCCGAATTGACCCAGATCATTCCCGCAGCCAGCCCTTCGGTGAAGCGCAGGGCGCGCGTCACATCCGATGTCCACAGATATCCGGCAAGACCGTATTGGGTGTCGTTGGCAATCGAAAGCGCTTCGGCTTCAGTCTCGAACGGGATCGCGGTCAGCACCGGCCCGAAGATCTCTTCCTGGGCGATGCGCATGTCGTTGCGCGCGCCGGTAAACAATGTGGGCGCGACATAGCAGCCGCCGCCGGGCCCTTCGACCTTGGTGCCGCCGGCGGCGACGGTAGCACCTTCCGAGCGGACGAGTTCGATGTAGGACAGCACCTTGGTCTCATGCACCGGGTGGATCAGCGGGCCGACGACAGTCTTCGGATCGAGCGGGTGGCCGACGTGGATACGCTTGGCCTTTTCCGCCACCATGGCTACAAACGTGTCGTGGATCGAGGCTTCGACCAGCAGGCGTGACGACGAAGTGCAGCGCTCGCCATTGAGCGAGTAGATCATGAACACGGCGGCGTCCGCTGCGCGCTCGAGGTCGGCATCGGCAAACACGATCACCGGGTTCTTGCCGCCGAGCTCGAAATGCACGCGCTTCAGCGTGTCGGCGCCCTGGCGCATGATCATCGAACCGGTGCGGCTCTCGCCGACGAAGCCGATTGCCTTGATGTCAGGGTGTTCGGTCAGCGCCTTGCCGGCATCCTCGCCCAGGCCGTTGACCAGGTTCCAGACACCCTTCGGCAAGCCCGCCTCTTCGGCGATCTCGACGAGCAGCCGTGCTGTCAGCGGCGAGAACTCGGCCGGCTTGTGCACGATCGTGCAACCTGCGGCGAGCGCCGGGGCGATCTTCCACGTCGACAGCATGAACGGCGTGTTCCACGGCGTGATGACGCCGACCGGGCCGATCGGCACGCGGGTCGTGATGTTCAACTGGCCGGGCGCCTGCAGCGTGCGGCCGTCGCGCGCCTCGGGTGCCTTGTCGGCGTAGTAGCGGAAGTTCTCAGCACCGCGCAGGGCCGCCTTGGCCATGAACTTCAGCGACTGGCCGGTATCCATGCATTCGACGAAGGCGATTTCCTCGGCCCGCTTGACGATGGCGTCGGCGATGGCGTGAAGCATCTTCTTGCGGGCATCGCCCGATTGGGCAGCCCATGCCGGAAAGGCTGCCTTGGCTGCCTTTGCCGCCATGTCGATGTCAGCCGCCTTGCCATGCGCCACCCGGGCGAGCGGCTTGAGGTCGACCGGCGAGATGGTCTCGAAGGTCGTGCCGTCGAGCGCAGGCATCGCCTCGCCATTGATGTGGTTGCTGACCCCGCCTGTCTTGAAGCGTTCGAGATAGGCTTCAGCCTTGCGCAGGTTGTTTTCGAAATCTGACATTGAGGTTTCCGTCACTTGTTCCGCAGACGCGGGTGGATGGCGTTGTTTTTCCAGCTCAGTTCGGCGTCGATCTCGCGGATCTCGAGCGAAAGCGCAAAATGAGGTGTGGCGAACAGGGGGGCGAGAAACGCGTTCGCTGCAGCGAAGATCGCTGTGCCGGCACGCTTCTTGTCGGCGGCGGTGCGACCGGCGCCGATCCTGAAGCTCATGTCGATGAAGGCGTTTTCCGGCAGGCGGTCGGCAACCGCATAGGCGTCGGCGCGCAGCGCCCGCACCCTGACGGCGCCATGTTCGAACATGCCGGTGTCGAGGATTGCCTGTGACAGCTCCTCGCACAGCAACGGCATGTCGACGCGACCGTCGAGATTGGCGGAATATTCGAGCGTGAGGTGAGGCAAGGCGTGTCTTCCCACACATGTGGCGTTTTGATATTTAACATGTTAAGTAGTTATGCGTGTCGGTGTCAAGGCGGCTGCGACGGAATTCGGCTGATTGCCGTCGCGTGGCGTTGATCCGTCGGGGCGCCGGTATTATCGGAGTAGAGTGGAATGCCGGCCAAGCCGTCGCCTGCCATCAGGAGCTCGCCCTTGCTGCAAAGCACCCGACGTTCGTTGCCAATGTCACTGTTGCGTGCGCGTGAAGTGGTGATGGCCCAGTTCCGGCCCATTCTCGCTCAGCATGGCGTTTCGGAGCAGCAATGGCGCGTCATTCGCGTTCTGGGCGAGCAGAGCCCCCTCGACGCGACGGAACTTGCCGAACGCGCCTCGATCCTGGCGCCGAGCCTGACGCGGATCATCAAAGCGCTCGAAGAACGCAGCCTCATCACGCGCGGCAAGGTCGAAGCCGATGGCCGGCGGGTGATGCTGTCCATCGCGCCGAAAGGGCAGGTCCTGATATCGGAAGTGTCGCCGGAAAGCAGCGCCATCTATGATGACGTCCAAAGGCGTATAGGGCAGGAGCGCTACGAACAGCTGCTCGACCTGCTGGAGGGGCTTATCGATCTTGAGAAGAAGTGACGGTCAGGCGGCTGCGGCAATGTCCCGGCAGGTAGGAGCCATTCGCGCACAAGCGGCTATGACTTCCGCATGATCGCCCTCAAGAAGCTGCGCGAACTGACCCTGACGGCTGCGGCAAGCACTGAGCGGCCATTGCATCTGAGCGCCGCAAGCGGTCTCGTTTGCCTCAGTTCGGCGATGTACGTCGTCGCCGACGACGAACTCCATCTCGGCGTCTTTTCCACGAAGGACGATCGTCCTGGCCAGTTGGTACGGCTGTTCGACGGCGTGCTGCCGGATGCGAAAGCGGTGCGCAAGCGGCAAAAGCCCGACCTCGAAGCACTGACGCTGCTGCCGGCTTTCCCTGGTTTCGCCCATGGCGCGCTGTTGGCTGTCGGGTCGGGCTCGCGGCCCAACCGGCGCCGGGGTGCCGTGCTCGGGCTCGATCCGGTGGGGCGCATTTCAGGCGTGCCGCGAAGCCTCGACCTGTCGGCGGTGCTGGTTCCGCTTACCGACGCCTTCGCCGAGGTCAATGTCGAAGGCGCCGTCGTCGTCAATGATGAACTGCGCCTGTTCCAGCGCGGCAACAAGCAGCATACCGAAAATGCCATCATCCGATATCCGCTTGCGGCGGCCTTCGACGTCTTGACCGGCAGACGTTCCGATGCGCTCAGGCCGATGACAATCGACAGCTTCGATCTCGGCCATGTCGATGGCGTGCCGCTGTGCTTTACGGACGCCACGGCGCTGCCCGGTGGCGACATGGTGTTCAGCGCGGTGGCCGAAGACACGGACGACGCCTTCAACGACGGCGCATGTGTCGGGGCTGCCATCGGCATCGTCGGGAACGACGGGCGGCTGCGTTTCGTTCGCCGGCTCGATCGGCCGTACAAGATCGAGGGCATTCACGCTGAGCTCGACGGCAATCGCCTCGACCTTCTGGCAGTCACCGACGCCGACGATCCGGACGTTGCAGCTGCGCTCTATTCGGCGACGATCGCGATCTGATCAAGCCAGGCACGCGATCTCATCCTAGAACCTGTCGAGCGTGACCTGTCTCGTCTAAGCGGCGAAGACGCTGTCGAAATCCTTGAAACCCTTGACCTCGATCGGATTGCCGGAGGGGTCGAAGAAGAACATGGTGCGCTGTTCGCCGGGTTCACCTTCGAAGCGGATGACAGGCGGAATGTCGAATGCGATGCCGCCTTTTTTCAAACGATCGGCGAGCGCAAACCAGTCGTCGAGCGGAAGCACGATGCCGAAATGCGGCATCATGACGAGGTGCGTGCCGACCTTGCCGGTGCGGGTAACCTCGAACGGTTTGCCGAGATGCAGCGACAGCTGGTGGCCGAAAAAGTCGAAATCGACCCAGCTGTCGGTCGAGCGCCCTTCGACACAGCCGAGCACGCCGCCATAGAAGCCGCGCGCCGCGTCGAGGTCGGTGACGTGGATGGCGAGATGGAACAGTGATTTCATGGCCAGTGGCTCCCAGTGTTTGACCGACATCTAATGGGTCCGCTAGGAAAGGAAAACTACGGAATTGTTTTCCTCAGCATAAGGAATTCCATTGGATATCCGGTTTCTGCAGAGCCTTGTTGCGGTGGTCGAGACCGGCTCCATCGTTGCCGCCGCGCGGCGGGAACGGCTGACCCCGGCGGCTGTCAGCCAACGCATCCAGGCCCTGGAACGGACGCTCGGCTGCCCGCTTCTGGTGCGAGGTGCGCACACTGCACGGCCGACGGAAGCCTGCCTGTCGCTGCTGCCGCGTGCCCGCGCGCTGGTTCGCGATGCCTCGCTGCTCGTCGATGACCTCGACGCCAGCGGCCTGTCCGGTGACCTCAGAGTAGGGGCGATCTCGACTGTCCTGACCGGGCTTGTTCCTGTGGTGCTGGGCAAGCTGACGGAGTGCGCGCCGTCCCTGAAACTGCGGTTGACACCCGGAACGTCCGAGCATCTCTACGACCAGATGCTCGCCGGCCAGCTTGACGTTGCCGTTCTGGTCGAGCCGCCTTTCGCGCTGCCCAAGCTGCTGGACGCCACGCGCATTTCGCGTGAGCCGCTGGTCTATTTGACGCGCGATGCCGTTGCGCCTGCTGATATCATCGCACATGCGCGGGAATCGCCGTTCATCCGCTACGACCCGTCGTCATGGGGTGGCCGGATCGTCGCCGCCTACATGGAGAAGGCAGGGCTCTATGCCGACGTGCGTTGCGACATGGACGCGCTGGAGACGATCGCGATCCTGGTTGGCAAGGGCATCGGCAGTTCACTTGTGCCACACTGGCCGGGGCTCGTTGCCAACGGGTTCAACATCGTTCCCGTGCCGCACGCGCATGCGCATGAACGTTCATTGTCTTTTCTGGCGCCGAGCGTGCCGCAAAAGCCGAACGCCGTCCGGCTTTTGCGCGATCTGCTTGTCGGGGCGGCGATTGGCTGAGGCTCGGGCGCTGCCGCGTCCGATCGCCTTGCCGATCCAGTCCAGCCTTGCTGCCGGGATTAGGCCAAAATTGTTAACGTTGATGCCGTGGCGACGAGCGGTGAAGCCGGCATTCGCAACGACACCGCCGCGACGCGTGGCAGGAGTGCGTCTGTCCGAAACGCCAACAGCTCTCTGATCGGAGGCCTGAGATGGAGTGCGGTCGGTCGAGGCGGCGCATGAACTGACGTGATATCCGCTCAGATGGCGTCCCGACACGGTGTGCACATGCGCTGCAGCCACTCCATGTCATCTCGGCCAAGCAGGGGGCTCAGCGCCGACCTTACTTCGTCATGATAGGCGTCGAGCCATCGTCTTTCCGACGACGACAGCAGCTCGATGTCGGCGAGGCGCAGGTCGAGCGGCACCAGCGTCAAGCTCTTGAAGGCCATGAAGCCGTCGCCCGCTGCGACAACCTCGACCTGGTTTTCGAGCCGGATGCCGTATTTTCCCGCCCTGTAGTAACCGGGTTCGATTGTGGTCACCATGCCGGGCCGCAAGGCAATCTCGTTGACCCGCTTGTCGAAACGCTGCGGCTGCTCGTGCACCGACAGGAAGTGGCCGACGCCGTGCCCGGTGCCGTGGTCGTAATCGAGGCCGAGGTCCCAGAGCGGGCGCCGGGCGAAGGCGTCGATCTGGTGCCCGCAGGTTCCGGTCGGGAACTTCAACGTCAGCATCGAGATCAGCCCCTTGAGCACGGCCGTATAGGCGCGACGGATTTCCGGGCTGATGCTGCCCAATGCCGTCGTACGCGTGGCATCGGTGGTGCCGGTCAGGTACTGCCCGCCGCTGTCCAGCAGATAGACATCGGCCGAGGTGATCGGCGTGTTGGTCTCGATGGTGGCGTTGTAGTGGCACATCGCGGCATTGCCGGCGGAGGCCGAGATCGTGCGGAAGCTCGGCTCGACGAACAGCCTGCTGTCGCGGCGATAGGTCAGGATGCGCTCTTCGGCCTCCAATTCGCTCACCGGCATGCCTTGGCTTTCGCGCGTGCGGCCGTAGCGGTCGAGCCAGGCCAGGAAACGCACCCAGGCCGCGCCATCCTGCTGATGGCAGTCGCGGAAACCTTGCAGCTCGATGTCGTTCTTTTCCATCTTGGCGAGTGTGATCGGGCTGCGGGTCAGCTTGATCTCGCCGCCACTGTCACGCGCCGCATGGACAACCGCCGACGGCGCGAAACCGGGATCGACGAGCGCTGTTCGCCCCTCGGCGAAGGCCGCGACGCGTTCCAGAAGGCGCGCCGGCTCGGCGATTGCGACCCCGTCGAGCTCCAAATCGGAGAGATCGTTGGGCAGCTTGCGGTGGTCGACCAGCCACTCGGTGCGGCCGTCCTTGTCGAGGATCAGGAAGGAATGCGGCATCGGGTTGAACGCCACGTCGCGGCCACGCACGTTGAGCAGCCAGGAGATGTTGTCGGGTTGGGCCTCGACGAGGAAGTCGGCGCCCTGCGCCGCGACCAACTCCACGATACGACGCTTCTTGTCTGCAACGCTCTCGCCGGAATACTGGCGACCGAAAGCCATGATCGACCCCAGCGGCTTTTCCGGCTGGTCCGGCCAGATCGCATCGACGAGATCGCCCGGGGTCGCGACCCAGCTCCCGCCAGCTGATTCCACGGCGCGACCGCAATCCTGGTCCCAGGTCGAGGGCAAAAGCATCGCATTGAAGCCTATGCGCTGGCCTTCATCTATGTTCTTCGCCAGCCAATCCTTCAGCGGCGCATCGTAGAAATGCTCGACAGTGAAGGTGCCGAGATCGACCTCGTCGCGAACCTGCACCTGGTAGCGGCCGTCGACAAAGATTGTCGCCTTGTCGCGCATGACGATCGCGACGCCCGCCGAGCCGGTGAAGCCGGTGAGGTAGGCGAGCCGGCAGTCATGTGGCGCGCAATACTCGCTCTGGTGCTCGTCAAAGCGCGGCACGACGTAGCCGTCGAGCCCTTCTTCGGCGAGCTTGTGGCGCAGCGCTTCAACGCGGCCGGTCATGTCCAGCCTGTCGGTCGGTGTCATGTCGTCTGTCCTTGATCTGCAGATGGTCGCGGTCACACCGCTGATATGGTTTCGGCGAAGTGGCAGGCGGCCATGCCGGCGCCGACAGGTCGCAGCGCCGGCTTTTCGATACGGCAGCGCTCGGCGGCATGCGGGCAGCGCACATGGAACGGGCAGCCCGGAGGGATGTCGAGCGGGCTCGGCAACTCGCCTGACAGCGCCGGCGCGCGCTTGCGGTCGGCCGGATCGAGGGACGGTGCCGCAGCCAGCAGGGCCTGCGAATACGGATGGCGCGGCCGCGAGAACAGCGCCTCGGACGGGCCGACCTCGACGATGGCGCCGAGATAGATCACCGCGACCCGGTGCGAGACGTGGCGCACCAGCCTGAGATCATGCGCAACGAACAGCACCGTCAGTCCGAGATTGTCCTGCAGCTCGAGCAGAAGGTTGACCACCTGCGCCTGAACCGAGACGTCGAGCGCTGACACAAGCTCGTCGGCGACGAGACAGATCGGCTCGAGCGACAGCGCACGCGCGATGCCGATGCGCTGGCGCTGCCCGCCGGAGAATTCGTGCGGGTACTTGTCGGCGGCACCCTCGGGCAGGCGCACGAGATCGAGCAACTCGTCTATGCGCCGCTCGATGGCAGCGCCTTCGCGCATCCTGTGCACCGAGATCGCCTCGCGCAGCGTATCGCGCACCGTCATGCGCGGGTTGAGCGAGGTATAGGGGTCCTGGAACATCATCTGGACGCGCTTGTTGTAGGCGCGGCGTTTCGGTCCCTTGAGTCCGACGACGCTCTCACCCTCGAACAGAATGTCGCCGCCGCTCGGCTGGTGCAGTCCGGCGATACAGCGCGCCAGGGTCGACTTGCCGCAGCCGGACTCGCCGACGATGCCAAGCGTCTCGGCAGCCATGACGTCGAGATCGACGCCGTTGAGCGCCGACACGACCTGGCGCGGGCGGCGGGCGATGGCATCGGATAGCGAGCGTGGCTTTTCGAAGCGCATGGTGAGGTCGCGGATGGACAGCAGCGGCTTGGCCGGCTCCATGGTCAGCATGTTCATGACGCCGCCTCGTGTTGACGGAAGTGAGCGAGCGCCTCGGCGCGACGATGACAGGCCACCTGGTGATGCTGGCCGACGGCGGCAAGCGGGGGACGAACATCGCCGCATTCCAAACCGGCGACCGGACACCGCGCGGTGAAGGCGCAGCCCGGAGGCAGCGCGCTGAGTGACGGCGGTGCGCCGGGGATCGAGTAGAGCGGCGTGCGTGGGGCGACGTCGCGCGGGATCGAGCGCAAGAGCCCCAGCGCGTAGGGATGGCGGGCGTCGCCGATCACCTGGGTCGTCGTCCCCAGTTCGCACAGCCTGCCGCCATACATCACCGCCACCCGGTCGCAGGTCTGTGCCACCACGCCCATGTCATGGGTGACGAGGATCACCGCCATGCCGAGATCGCGGCTCAAAGACTGAATCAGGCGCAGGATCTGGTCCTGGATCGTAACGTCCAGCGCCGTCGTCGGCTCGTCGGCGAGCAGCAGCTGCGGGTTCGACGCCAACGCGATGGCGATCATGACGCGCTGGCGCATGCCGCCAGAGAACTCGTGCGGATAGTCGCCGAGCCGGTTGCGTGCAGCGGGGATGCCGACCATCTCAAGCAGTTCGACGGCCTTGGTCTTGCGGGCGCGGGCGTCGAGGTCGGTATGGGTGGCGAGGTTTTCGGAGATCTGCAGCCCCACCGTGAGCAGCGGATTGAGCGAAGACATCGGCTCCTGGAAGATCATTGCGATCTCGCGGCCGCGCACCTTGCGCAACGCCGCTTCGTCGAGCGCTGCGAGATCGCGGCCCTTCCAGAGGATTTCGCCGCCGACGCGGCCACGCGGACGGACGATGCCGAGGATCGAGCGCAAGGTGATGCTTTTGCCCGAGCCGGATTCGCCGACGAGGCCGAGGATCTCGCCGGCCTTGACGCTGAAGGAGACGTCGTCGACGGCGATCAGCGGCCGTTCTCGCGAACCAAATTCGGTTCTGAGGTAGCGCAGTTCGAGCACCGTATGTTGCCTGGGTTCGGACATCTCAGCGCCCCTTCGCTCGCAGCAGGTCGGCCAGCGCGTCGCCGAGCAGGCTGAAGCCGAGGCCGGTGAGCACGATGGCGACACCCGGCATCAGGCTCATCCACCAGGCCGTCAGCAGGAAGTTGCGCCCCTCCGAGATCAGCACGCCCCATTCGGCCGCCGGCGGCTGCGCGCCGAGGCCGAGATAGCCGAGCGACGAGCCGAGCAGGATGGCCAGCGCCATGTCGGTCATCCAGTAGACGATTACAGGCGAAATCGCGTTGGGCAAAAGGTGGCGGAAGATGATGCGGCGGTCGGAAAAGCCGAGCACACGGCCGGCGGCGGCGTAGTCGTTGGCCTTCTGCGTCATGATCTCGGCGCGGGTGAGCCGGGCGTAATAGACCCAGTTCACCATGGTGATTGCAATGTACATGTTGACCAGGCCCGGCCCGAGCACGGCGACGATGGCGATGACCAGCACCAGGAACGGGAAGGTGATGATGGCATCGACGCAGCGCCCGAAGATGGTGTCGGCGATGCCCCCGTAATAGCCGACGAAGGCGCCCGCCGTGACGCCGATGGTCAGCGCGAAGATGGTGGCAAGCAGCGCCATCTGCATGTCGACACGGTAGGCCCAGATGACGCGTGAAAGAACGTCGCGGCCGAAATTGTCGGTGCCGAATGGATGGGCGAGGCTCGGTGGTTGCTGGATCGCCGTCATGTCGAAGGCGAGCGGATCGTAGGGTGCAAAGACCTGCGGACAGAGCGCCAGCAGGATCGAACAGGCGATGATGGCGAAGCCGATGACAAAGGACGGCCGGGCGAAGGCACGGCCGAGGAAGGCCAGCAAGCGGTTTGGCCTGCGCTGTGAAGTGTGACCGAGTGCACTCATGACTTGCGAAGCCTCGGATCGAGCAGCGACTGGACGACGTCGGTGAGCAGGAAGACGACCGAGACCATCACTGCGAAGGTCAAGGTCAAGCCCTGGATCAGCGGATAGTCGCGGGCAAAGATCGCTTCCAGCATCAGGCGGCCGACGCCGGGAATGGCAAACACCGTCTCGGTCACCAGCGTGCCGCTCATCAGGTTGCCGATCGACAGGCCGAGCAGGGTCACCGTCGAGACCAGCGCATTGCGCAGCACGTGGCGGGTCATGACGATGCGCGGCGTAAGCCCCTTGGCGCGGGCGAACTGGACATAGTCGGCGTCGAGCACCTCGATCAGCGAGGCGCGCAGGTTTCTGACGATGATGGCGGAGGTGTAGAGTGCCACGCTCAACGCCGGCAGCATCAGATGGTGCAAATTGCCGAGGAAGGTCGTGCCATAGCCGCCGACGGGGAACCAGCGCAACTGCGCGGCAAGCACGGTCAAAAGCACCAGCCCGATGTAGAACACCGGCATCGACAACCCGACCTGGAAGACGCCGCGGATGACGACGTCAGTCGTGGTGTTGGCACGCATGGCGGCAAGAAAGGCGAGTGGCCCGGCCAGGAGCACAGCAAGTGCAACGGCGTAGAGCGACAGGAAGATGGTGGTCGGCAATCGGCTGAGGATCACCTCGCTCACCGGCGCCTTCATCATGATCGAGCGGCCGAGATCACCTGACAGCGTGTTCTTGACGAAGACCATGAACTGCACTGGTAGCGGCTGGTCGAGGCCGAGATTGCGGCGGATCTGCACGACCTGCGCATCGGTCGCCTTGGCCTCGGCCATGGCGATGGCTGGGTCACCGGGAAGCATGCGCACGAGCAGAAAGATGAAGACCATGACCAAAAGGAAGGTCGGGATGATCTGCAGCAGCCGCGCCACGAGATATGAGAGAGAGGGCATTGGCTTCGCCTCGAAACACTCGCCTTGCAAAGAGGCGCGCCGGACGGATAGCCCGTCCGGCGCGCAGCGGTCACGCTTGGGTTACTTGGCGCGCCAGGCTTCCGAGAAGTCGTTGGCACCGAGCGGGGTCTGAACGTAATTCTCGAGCGACTTCGACACGGCGACTGCGAAGGGCGTCTCATAGAGGAAGAGCAGCGGCGCTTCTGCGGCGTAGATTTCCTGCATGCGCTTGTATTCGTCCTTGCGCTTGGCTGGATCGACTTCGGAGTTCGACGCCTCGAACAGCGTGTTGAATTCCTGGTTGTTCCAACCTGTGCCGACGGCCTGGCGCTGTTTGTAATAGCCGAGCCATCCAGTGACCTGGGCAGGGTCGTTGACGTCGTTGGCCCAGCCATAGGTGTGGATGTCGAACTCGCCATTGCGGTTCTTGGCGCCGCGCGTCGGGTTGTCGACCTGCTCGACCTTCAGATTGACGCCGAGCGGCGCCCACATCTGCTGCAGCGCGGTGAACAGCGTGGCGTCGTCGGCGCTGCCTGCGAGCGTGGTGAAGGTGATGTCGAGGCCGCCATCGGCGCCCGCTTCAGCCAGCAACTGCTTGGCCTTTTCCGGGTTGTAGGGATAGAGCGGCTCCGGTCCATAGTGCAGCTGGGTTGCTGCCGACATCAGCGAGGTCATTGGCTTGCCGGTGTCGAAGGTCACCAGCTTGATCAGCATGTTCTTGTCGGTAGCGTAGTTCAGCGCCTGGCGCACCTTGAGGTCGGCGAGCGGGTTCTTCGAGCCGTCCTTGCGGGTGTCGCGGGTATTGATCGGCGCATAGATGATGCGGGTCGAGGGAAATAGCTCCATCTTCAGACTGGCGTCGCCGCTGAGTTCGCCGACACGGGCGAACGGAATGAATTCGGCGACGTCGACCTCGCCGGCCTGAAGCTTGAGGATGCGGGTGGCGTCATCTGGAATGACGACGAAATCGACGCCATCGAGATAGGGCAGCGACTTGCCGTCCTCGCCGGCGCGCCAGTAGTTCGGGTTCCTGGCGAAGCTCATGCTCGAACCGGCAACCCGGCTCTTCATCGTGAAAGGCCCTGACGTCACCGGGTTGTTGTCGAAATAGGCCTTGGCCTTTTCCTGGTCGTTGCTGCCTGATGCCTTTTCGAACGCCGCCTTGGAGACAATTCCGGTGTTGAAGGTGGCGAGGATCGAGGGGATCGTCGGATCGGGTTGCTTCAACGACAGCGTGACCTTGCCGCCCTCTGCCGTCACCTTTTCGACCGAGCCGAGCAGGCCGCCCCATGGCCCGTCGGGATTGCGGGCGCGATCGAGCGAAAAGACAACGTCGTCGCCCGTGATGGCCGAGCCATCGGAGAATTTCAGGCCGTCGCGCAGCTTGAGCGAGATCGATTTGCCGTCGCCGGCGACCGCGTAGCTTTCGGCCAGGCCGGGCTCGATCGCGCCGTCGGCGCCGTTGCGCAGCAGCGTCTCATACAGGCTGGTGATCATCCACAGGTCGGGATTGCGGTCGGCCCAAACCGGGTCGATGACGGTGGAGTCGTCATAACGGGCAAAGGTCATCGAGCCGCCGCGCTCGATCGCCAAAGCCGACGTCGCGGCGCCAAATCCCAGAGCTGCGCCGAGCAAAAGCGGCAAAAAGCGTTTCATGTCTTCTCCTCCTCTTGGCCTGCCGGCAATGCCGGCGCTACGCCTCGACGACCAGTTTGGATATTTTATCCAATCTTGCCGGACAATATTCTTTGCGTCCGGATTGCCGCGAAGGCATTGTGTGGTTCCCCATCAAAGCGGCGGCGCGGTGGCCATTTGGCTTGCGCAACCAACTTTAGCTGGACTAAAGTTCATCGAAATTGTGAAGTCAAGCGGAAAGACAGTGATGCCCCTCGATATCGATGACGCGGCCGCAGGCACCGGGGACGCGCCGCATCCGGACATGCCTGCCGCCGCTTCGATCGGACAGATGTTGCGGGCGCGCCGCAAGCTGATCGGCAAGACCATGAAGCAGGTCGCGGCCGAGGCGGGCCTGACCGAAGGCTTCATCAGCCAGATCGAGCGCGGGATTTCGACGCCGTCGCTGATTTCGCTCTACAATGTCGCCAACGCGCTCGAGACCAGCGTCGACACCTTCCTGTCGCAACCGCCGGAGCATGCCCACTCGATGGTCTCCCATGCCGGTGCGCGCCGCAGCTACAATGTCGAGACCAAGGAGCGGGTCTATGAACTGCTCGAACGCGGCTTTCCCGGTGCCCAGCTCAATGGCTGCATCACCCACATGCCACAAGGCTATGCCTCGGAAATCACGACCCATCAGGGCGAGGACTTTCTTTATCTGATCGAGGGCGAGATGCTCTACGAGATCGATGGCAAGGAGTACCTGCTCAAGGCCGGCGACACGCTGCACTTCCCTGCCTCGCTGCCGCACCGTGCCCGCAACGTCGGCCCGGGTCCGGCGCGCGAGCTCTGGGTCGGCACCACGCGCATCATCTCCGAGACCTGACCCTACTGCTTTCGCGGCCAGGTGTCGGCGAGCCGGTAGCCTGCCGGCCAGGGATCGTCGGGATCGAGCATCACCTGGTGGGTTCCGGTGATCCAGGCGCGTCCGGAGATTTCCGGAACGATCGCCGGCCGGCCGGCGACTGACGTCTCGCCGACGATGCGGCAATCGAAGGTCGAATCGATGATCGAATGGCCGCTGAAACGCTGGCCGACCTTCATCAGTCCGCGTGCGTGCAGCACGGCCATGCGTGCCGAGCAGCCGGTGCCGGTCGGCGAGCGGTCGAGCTTGGCGGGCTGGATGACGACGGTGTTGCGGCCATGCAGGACGCCGTCCCTTTCTTCGACCGGAAGCGCCAACTGGCAAAACGAGATGTGGTCCCATTCGTGGTTCTCGGGATGCGAGAAGCCGAGCTGTTCATTGGCGGCGCGGGTGATCCTTATGCCGGTTTCGGCCAGCTCGCGCGCCTCGTCGGGCGTGACGGAAAATCCCAGCGCCTTCGCATCGGCGATGACGAAGCTGTCGCCGCCGTAAGCGGTGTCGACGGTCAGCGTGCCCAGGCCCTCGACCTCGAGCTTTGCGTCCAGCCTGTCGGCGAAGGACGGCACGTTGGTGACCGTGATCCGCTCGGCCTTGCCATTGCGGCAGCTGGCCACGACGTCGACAAGGCCGCCCGGCGCTTCAAGGACAAATCGCGTCTCCGGCTCCTGCATCGGCACGATGCCGCTGTCGAGCAGCACAGTCGAAACGCAGATCGAGTTGGACCCAGACATCGGCGGCGTGTCTTCCGGCTCCATGATGATGAAGCCCATCGCGGCACGCGGATCCTTGGGCGGCACCAGAAGATTGATGTGGCGGAACACGCCGCCGCGCGGCTCGTTGAGCACGAAATTGCGCAGCGTCTTGTCCTCGGCGATGAAGCGCCGCTGTTCCCATAGCGTCTCGCCAGGCGGCGACGCGACGCCGCCGACGATGACGTCGCCGACCTCGCCCTCGGCGTGGCACGACACGATATGGATCACCTTGCTTGTGCGCATCCTTCGCCTCCCCGTGAATTCGCCTTGTCGGCTTCCGCTACGATACCGGTCGCGTTGCCGTATCGTGCCTTCGCCGCTCGCACCTTGGCACCCATAGAAACATCGGATCCAATATACAATCTGGAATATGCAATTGTGCGGGAAGAAAATGCTGGGCATGTTGCCCCGCGCCGTTGCAGCACCTATCACCGAGGCTTGGCCGTTTGCCGCAATCCCGCAAGGTTGGACCGCAATGAAACTGGAGACCGTCGATATCAGGCAGGCCGCATCGGCGGCCGATATCGTCTACGAGGCGCTGCGCAAGGCGATCATCGAGGGTGACCTCGCCGAAGGCGAAAACCTGAGGCAGGACCAGATCGCCTTGATGTTCAACACCAGCCGCATCCCGGTGCGCGAGGCGCTGTCGCGGCTCGAGCAGAACGGCCTGATCACCACGCAGCGCTACAAGGGCGCAGTCGTTGCAGGCTTGTCGATCGAGGAGATCGAGGAGATATTCGAGTTCCGTGCGCTGATCGAGGCCGAGGTCATCCGACTGGCCGTGCCGAAGTTGACCGGAAAGACCCTCGACGCGGCCCGACGCCACTGCCAAGCGTTCGACAGCGAGGCCAATTCGGCGATGTGGGGCGAGATCAACCGCAACTTCCACTACAGCCTCTACGAGGCGGCGCGACGGCCCTACTACCTGCAGATCGTGCGCGCTTCGCTCGACCGCATCGACCGCTATTTGCGCGCCCAGTTGACGCTGACCAACGGCATGAGCCGGGCACGGCGCGAGCACAAGGGTATTCTCGATGCCTGTATCGCGGGCGATGCCGACAAGGCTGCCGAGCTCACCCGCGACCACATTCTCGGCGCCGGCCGCGCCCTGGTGACGTTCCTCGAGGAAACGCGCGGCAGGAACGACTGAGAGGGGCCTGCCGTCGCAGGGCCGTCCGGGGTGGCGCCTCTGGATGGCCATACGTTAGATTGAGCGTTTCCACGAAGGCGGCCACGACGATGAGGGCAGATTGGCCAGGATAGGTATCTTGTCGGCGCTCGTGCTGTCGGCCATGTGCACGCTCGCATCGCTTGCCGGCGCCGTCTGGGCGGCGGAGCGTCGTGACCTCGTCGTGGTCACTTCCTATCCGCCATCCTTCATCGAGCCGTTCCAGAGGGCCTTTGAGCGCCGCAACGCCGACATCCGCCTCGTCGTCATCCAGCGCAACACGGCAAGCGCCAGCCGCTTCATCATCGAGAAGACGGAAGTTGCCGCCGACATCTTCTGGGCTTCCGCCGCCGATGCCTTCGAGCTGCTGAAGCGGACAGGTGAACTGCGACCGATCGCGCCGCGGCCAACCGGCGCACCTGCCAGGGTACTCGGTTATCCGGTCGACGATCCCGGCGGCTACTATCTCGGCTTCGCCTTGTCGGGCTATGGCTTCGTCTACAATCCATCCTATCTCGCGCAGCACGGCCTGCCGGTCCCGCGCGACTGGCAGGACCTGATCAAGCCGGTCTATTCGGGACACATCGGCATCACCTCGCCGTCGCGCTCGGGCACGACGCACCTGATCGTCGAAGCGCTGCTGCAGACCTACGGCTGGGATCACGGCTGGGCGCTGCTGTCGCAGTTGGGCGGCAACCTGTCGACGGTCACGGCGCGCAGCTTCGGTGTTGCTTCCGGCGTCGCGCAGCGGCGCTTCGGCATCGGTATCACCATCGACTTCCTGGCGCGGGCACCGGATCTGGCCAATGCCGACAATGTCTTCATCACGCCACGCAATGCGGTCTTCGTGCCCGCAAGCATCGCCATCCTGTCGCGTTCGCGCAACATCGAGGGCGCGGAGCGCTTCGTCGATTTCGTTCTTTCGGAGGAGGGCCAGAAAATCCTGCTCACGCCGGCAGTCGGTCGCATTCCCGTGCTGGCGTCGTTGAACGGAGGGCTGCTGCCGCAGCAGGCTGGCGACGGCCTGCTGAAGTACCACAGCTTCGACCCATCCGCCTCGGCAGCGCGATATGGACTCGTCAACCTCATGTTCGACGATTACATCGTGCGCCGCCGGGCAATGCTCGCGCGGTTGTGGAAGCGGCTTACCGATCTGGAGACGGCAAACATTGACGATCCGCAACGGCAAGAGATGCTGGGGAGGGCCCGTGCCTTGCTGAGCATGCCGCCGCTCTCGGCAGAGGAGATGACGAGCCTTGCCGACCCACTGAAGACGGAATGGCCGCGCGGGGCGGTGCGCTCGCCCGAGCAGCAGGCATTCGCCCGCGCCTTGCGCAGCACCATCGAGCAAAACCTGGCTGCTGCAGAAAGCCTGATCATGACTGCGTCGCGTGATCCCGACAGTCTGCGTTATCAGCCATGGCGGCAATGATGGCGGTCGATCATCCCGGCGCTGCCGCAACCCGCGACTGGCGCTTTGGCATCGGCGCCCGCCTCGCTCTGGCCTTCATTGCCATTGTCGGCCTTGCCGTGGGCGCCTGCGTCGTCGGCTGGCTGTCTTACGAACGCCTATCCGGAGAGCTGTCACGGATCGCCAACGAACAGATGCCGCAACTGGCTTACGCCTCCCGCCTCTCAACGGCGGGCGCCGACATCGGCTCGGTCACGGCGGTGTTGGCGGGGGCGGAGACGCGCAGCGAGTTCAACGAGATCCGCGCCATCTATGCCGAGCGGTTGAAGCTGCTGCAGTCATTGCTGGCCGAAAGCGATTCCAACTCGCCGGTCGGCGCCTTGCTGCCGCTTGCCAACGGGATCAACGACAATCTGCGTCAGATCGATGTCGCCGCCGGCAAGCGTTTCACACTGCTGGAGGCCATGCGCTCGGATATCGACGAACTCAGATGGGTGCAGGCCGACCTGCTCGACGAAGCCGAGCCGCTGGTCGAGGATATCCGTTTCAACATCGAGGCCGAAACACGTAACAGCCATGGAGCGGCAGCGCTGGCCGAACAGCGCAAGAGTGAAGCGCTGCTGACTGCCGTGTCGCAGGCCAATCTTGCGACAGGCCTCATCGGTCGGCTGGTGAATGCCACCACGGCCGAGGAGGTGCAGGAAACCAACGCCTTCCTCGGCGACAGCGCCGACGAACTGGCCAACCGGCTGGGAACGCTTGGCAACTGGCCGGACAGCATCACCGTGCGCCAGTTGAGCGGCCGCATCCTTGAGCAATCCAACGCCCAGACCGGGATCCCGAACCGCAAGCGCTCGGAGATGATCGAGGCGGCCAGGCTGACCGAGCTTGCCGGCCAGAACGGTCGGCTGGTCGACGAGCTCGGCCGCAAGATCGCAGCCGAAGTCGTGGCGATCGAGGCAAGTGCCAATGCCGCCGCCAAACGTGCCGCTGCGGCCATCGACACCGGGCGCAAGCTGCTGGCGGCGATCGCCGTCCTGTCTGTGGTGCTGGCGTTGGGGATCGGCATCTTCTACGTCCAGCGCAACCTGCTCAGCCGCATTCGCTTGCTTGCTGACGAAGCTGGCGCCATCAGCAGCGGCAGGCCGACGGCCGCAGCATTGCCCGAAGGCGCCGACGAACTCGGCGATCTCGCCCATGCGCTGACGATGTTCCGGCAAACCCGCGACGAGCTTGTCCAGTCGGCAAAGCTCGCTGCCCT
Organism: Aminobacter ciceronei; assembly: GCF_014138625.1. GTDB lineage: Bacteria > Pseudomonadota > Alphaproteobacteria > Rhizobiales > Rhizobiaceae > Aminobacter > Aminobacter ciceronei. The sequence goes on along the minus strand of NZ_JACJHY010000011.1, from coordinate 114,281 downwards.
CGGCCAGATGGCCGCCGGTATCGGCCACGAGCTCAACCAGCCTCTGGCTGCCATCCGCGCCCACATCCACAGCGGCTCGACGCTGATATCGCGCGGCAAGGGCGAGCAGGCGCTGGTCAACCTGGACAAGATCAAGGCGCTGACCGGCCGGATGGCTGACCATATCAGCCACATCAGGCGCTTTGCCCGCCGCCCGGACGCGAAGCTCAGGCCGACTGACATCTCCGCCTGCGTGCGCGATGCGCTTGCGCTGCTCGAGCACCGCTTCGAAGAGGAAGGCGTCGTTCTCGACGTCAGCCTGCCTGACGCTGGTCGGGCCAATGTGATGGCCGAGCCGGTGCGGCTCGAACAGGTCGCGGTCAATCTGGTTGCCAATGCGCTCGACGCCGTCAAGGGCCAGCCCGTGAGGCATGTCAGTGTCCTGGTGGAACCAGACGGGGCGGGTGCCCGCCTGATCGTCGGCGATACCGGCATGGGCATCGCGCCAACCGATGTCGGTGCGGTGTTCGATCCGTTCTTTACCACCAAGCCGGTCGGGTCCGGCCTCGGGCTCGGCTTGTCGATTTCCTACAACATCGTCAAGGATTTCGGCGGCGACATTTCGATCCTCGAGACCGGTCCGCAAGGCACCCGCTTTCTTGTTAGCCTGAAAGGACCTGAATGACGCCCGACATCATCCTGATCGATGACGACGCCAATGTGCTTGACGCCTGCCGTGAAGTGCTGGAGCTCGAAGAGCTGCGTGTGGCCGCGCATGGGTCGGTCAAATCGGCGCTCGCCGGATTGAGGGCAGACACCTCGGCCGTCATCGTTTCGGACGTGCGCATGCCCGATCATGACGGCTTCGATCTGGTGGCGGCGGTACGCAAGATCGACCGCGAAATTCCCATCATCCTGATGTCTGGCCATGGCGACATTCCGATGGCGCTGCGGGCGATGCGCGACGGTGCCTGGGACTTTCTCGAAAAGCCCGCCGATCCGCTGCACCTGATCGAGACGGTGCGCCGGGCCCGTGACCACCGGCATCTTGTCATCGAAAACCGGCAGCTTCGGCTGTCGTCGGAGACGGACGCCTGGGAGACGCGGCTGATCGGTCATTCCGCGCCGATGGTCGCCTTGCGTGAGAAGCTGAAGCGGATCGCAGGTGCTGCAACCGACGTCCTGATCATCGGCGAAACCGGCACCGGCAAGGAAGTGACGGCGCGCGCCATCCACGATTTCAGCGGTCGCAAGGGGCGCTTCGTTGCGGTCAATTGCGGGGCAATCCCCGAGACCATGCTGGAAACCGAGCTTCTCGGCCACGAGGCCGGCGCCTTCACCGGCGCCCGCGAGCGCCGGATCGGCAAGATCGAACACGCCAGCGGCGGCACGCTGTTTCTAGACGAGATCGAATCGATGCCGCTCGTCGCCCAGGTACGGCTGCTGCGCGTGCTCCAGGAGCGGGTCATCGAGCGGCTCGGCTCGAATGTAGAGCTGCCTGTCGATATCAAGGTCGTCGCGGCGACCAAGGCGGACCTGCATCAGCTGGCACGGCAAGGCAAGTTCCGCGAGGATCTTGTCTTCCGTCTCGATATCGCCCGCGTCGAGATTCCGCCGCTTGCCGCCCGCAAGAGCGATGTCGGCCTGCTGTTTCGCCATTTTCTCGGACTCGCTGCCAAGCGCCAGGGGCGAACGGCCCCCAAGGTGGAAGCTGCCTGGCTGGCCGAGCTCGAAAGCAGGCCGTGGCCGGGAAACGTTCGCGAGCTTCGCAACGTCGCCGAGCGTTTCATGCTTGGTCTGGAAGATCATGCGATGTTCGACAGGCCAGCCGGCAACAGCGACAGCCTCGAGGCGCGGATGGACCGGCACGAACGGGCCGTCATACTCGACAGCCTGGCTCATCACGACGGCCGGATCGGCGCCACGGCCGACACGCTCGGCATTTCGCGCAAGACGCTTTATCTCAAGATGCGCAAGTTCGGCATCTCGGTGGCCGGCGAGGGCGAAGGCGACTAGACTAGCTGTTTGGTCCCGGAGTGTGGCGGGAGGCAGTCAAGCTGATCCTTCATTCCGGGAGAAGCTATGGGACAGATACTCCGCGGCAGTGCCACGACCACGCACGCCATCCGAGCAGCGATACAGCGATCGAACGCTCCGCTCAACGAGCTAGCCGTGCAGCACGACTAAATCAGAAATCTGTTGCCACGTGGCACAACGGGCTTTTGTCCACGATGCGCCGATGGGGCCGATGACCGTGCAAGCCGCCAATTGAGAGGCGACGGTCGTTGCCTTTCGTAAGCATACGCTGCAGCCTCTGGATGACTTCCTCTATGCGCTGCGGGAGGCAACCGGTTCAGCGGTATCACTACGAGACTCACCGCCAACTCTGAAGATCACCTTGCCGCCTTCCTCAAAGGCTGCAATATTCGTCCGACCCCTCAAGACCCTTCGCGGTCTTGCATCCTTCGAAGCCATCTGTACGGACTGGGCCTATCAGCCAGATCGCTTCCGGTTCGACCTGGTCCACTTGACCTCGGGACTGAACACCTAGTCTAGGATCGCTTTCAGGAACTCACGTGTTCTCTCTTCACTTGGATCGGTGAAAAGCTCGTCCGGCGTCCCTTCCTCGCGGATTTGCCCGCGGTCGAAGAAGCAGACACGGTCGGATATCTCGCGTGCAAACCGCATCTCGTGGGTTACGAGCAGCATGGTCAGGTCGTGTTCTTCAGCAAGCCGGCCGATAACCGTAAGCACCTCACCCACCAATTCAGGGTCGAGCGCCGACGTTGGTTCATCAAACAACAGGATACTGGGCCTCATCGCAAGTGCACGCGCTATACCGACACGTTGCTGCTGTCCCCCAGACAGCTGATGCGGGAATTTCTTCGCCTGATCGGCAAGACCTACCAGATCCAGCAGTTCCTCGGCGCGTAGCTGTGCCTCCTTCTTGCCAAGGCCAAGTACTTTTACAGGAGCTTCGGTAATGTTGCGCATCACCGTCATGTGAGGAAACAGGTTGAACTGTTGAAACACCATGCCCAGTTTGGAGCGCATTCGGCGCAGATGCGCTTCGCTGGCCGGCAGGAGGGAGCCCTCGCGCAGTTCATGCCATAGTGGTTCGCCGTCGACATGGACAACGCCGCCATCAATCCCCTCGAGCGTCATCAGGATACGCAGCACCGTCGACTTGCCTGACCCTGAAGGGCCGATGATCGAGACCTTTTCGCCCTTCTTGACCTCGAAATCGAGCTCGTCGAGCACGGTGAGGTCGCCAAAACGTTTGACCACCTTGTCGAATCTTATGATGGCATCGGTCATTTCAGCGGAAGTCCTTGCTTGGGAAGGTAGGTGTCGAGAACGCGGACGCCGGCCGAGGCCACAAGAGTCATGACGAGATAAAGGCAGCCAACCAGCGACAGCGGTACGAGATAGTCGAAGGTGCGGTCGCCGATGATCTTGGCGACATTGAGCATTTCGAGAACAGTCACAACCGACAGCACCGGAACGTCCTTCATGATTGAGACCAGATAATTGCCCATTGCCGGCACGATGCGCGGCACTGCCTGCGGCACGACAATGTGGGTAAAGGTGTTGGCGGCCGATAGGTTGAGCGCACGGGCCGCCTCGCGCTGGTCTCTGCCTACTGCCTCGATGCCGGCGCGGTAGACTTCCGAAGTATAGGCACTGTACTGGATGCCCAAGGCGAGCGCCCCGGTCATGAAAGCCGGCAGCACGATGCCGTATTCGGGCAGCACGTAGTAGAGGAAGAACAACTGTACCAGCAGTGGTGTGTCGCGAATGAATTCGGTGACGAGTCGTGCCGGCCAGGCAATGAACCGCGACCGCGCGCTCTTGAGAACGGCAAGAAAGAGCCCGAGCACCAATGCGACGAAGAAGCCGAGTACGGTTGCCTGAATTGTCACCCACATGCCGACCAGCAGGATAGGCAGGATGGAGATGGCAAAGTTCAACGGGTTCGTCAGGTCCCATTCGAAGCCGAAAAGCATGGAACTAGCTCCCCACCATGCGCCATCGACCGGCGAAGCGTTCGATAAGGTGCATGACAACTGTGACCACCAGAGCCATGCCGAAATACATCAACAGCAGCAACGTGTAGATTGTCGTGCTGTCTTGGGTGAAGTTGCGAATCTGTTCGGCGCGGAAGGTCAGATCGCCGAGGCTTATCAGTGAAACAAGCGCAGTATCCTTGAGGTTCTGTACAGCCAGATTGCCAAATGAAGGCATCATCTCGGGAATTGCCTGCGGGATGACGATGTTGAACAGTGTCTGCCTTGGGGTGAAGTTAAGGGCACGCGCCGCTTCGCGCTGGTTCTGGTGGACAGACTGGATGGCGCCGCGCACGACTTCGGCACCGTAGGCGCCGATATTGAGGCCAAGTGCCAGCACGCCGGCAACCACTGGCGGCAGCCGCAGGTCTATACCGATCGCCATGCCTGCCAAGGGCAGAGCGAAATACAGCCAGAATAGCTGCACGAGCAACGATGTACCGCGGAAGAGTTCGATATAGCCGACCGAGACGCTCTTGATTGCCATGTTGGACGACAGCTTGCCGATGCCGAAGACAAAGGCGAGAACCCCGCCCAAGATCGTGGAATAGACGGTGAGTTGGACCGTGACCCACGCGCCCTCCGCCAGGGGAAGGAGATATTCAGACCAGTGCATGAGTTGATCCTGCGGGAAAGGTGATCAGAACCGAAAAGGCGGGTACCGTGGCACCCGCCTCGATCGCGTCTATGCCGTCAGCTTAGTCGGCGCTGCAAAGATCGGCTGTGGTGTGAGCAGTCGATCCCGAAACGTCAGCTTCGGTGAACCCGTAACCGGTTACGATCTCCTTCCACTCCGGCATTTTCTTGAACTCGGACAGCGCGTCATTCACGGCATCACGCAGGCTTTCGTTGCCACTGGCGAATGTGAACCCGCCCCAACTGCGAACCTCTTTGCCGTTCACCACCGGATCGGCAAAGTCGGACGCCACTTCCACGCCGTCGTTCTGGCTGGCCAGTCCGCTCACCGTCAGGCTGGTCGCGGCATAGGCATCAGCCCGTCCGGTTGAAACCGTTGAGATTGCATCGGCGTTGGAGGCGATGGTCACCAGATTACCTTCGGCAACGCCCAGCGCCTGCATCATCTCCAACTGGTCGGCACCCGCCATGATCGCAACCTTGAGCGCGGAATTCTTGGCGAAATCTTCATATGTCTTGATATCCTTCGGGTTGCCCGCAGCAACCAGAAGTCCTTCGCCGTAGGAGGTATTGGGTTCCGAGAAGAGGACCGTCTTGCAACGGTCGGGCAGGATAGCCATCTCGGCCGCCACCATGTCGAAGCGATCCGCCTGAAGGCCGGGGATAAGCGAAGAGAAGCTGGTCGTCACCCATTCGATCTTTTCGATGCCGAGTTTTTCCATCAGCTTCTTGGCAACCGTGGGGCCGGCGCCGAGGGCCTCGCCCTTGGGGTCGACATAGCCATAGGGGATCTCATTGGCGACAGCGATGCGGATCGTGCCCGACTTCTTGATCTGCTCGAGCGTCGCGGCATTGGCCAAGGTGAGGGCGAGTGCGGACATGGCAACGCCCGAAAGCGCCATCAGTACAGTTCTTCCGAATCCGGTCATCTCTCATACTCCTGTTGTTTTGATATGCGTCGGTATTGTGGAACCTGGAACAGCTTCGCCGATCGATCGCTCCCGAAGTCAGGCCGCGGCATTCAGCGGGGACACGTAGTCGGTAGCCGCCAGTTGCCGTGTTTCGATAAGCTCCCGATGCAGGCTTGTGACGGCCAGCTCGAAGTCGGATTCCTCAATGATCACCTGAAGGTCCACCTTGCGGACCAGGGCATGGACGCCTAGCGGCGCGATCTCAGCCTTCGCCAAAGCGTCGATGGCGCGCGCGAGTATGGTGGGGTCTGCGATGTTGCGCCCGATGGCCGAGATCAGCGCGACCTTTCGCAGTGTGATCTCCGCGTTAGGGTAGGCCTTGGACAGGTCCGACTCGACCCTCTTGATTGCCTTCATCGAACCCTTGAGGAAGTGGGTGATCGTGTTGGCGTTGGAGGTCTTCGACAGGATCCAGACCTTATGGCGCGTCAGCGCTTCCAGTATCTCGGCGTCATAGCCCTTAACCCCAACCATGTTCTGGTCGTAGAACTCGAAGGCAAACACATTCTTCAACCCGGTGACGATCTCGACCTGAGCAGACTGAGCTGCAAGGTCGGCTCGTATCAGCGTACCCTCATGGTCCGGCTCGAAGGCGTTGCGCACCCGCAACGGAATGCCGGCCTGGCGCAGGCTCTTGGCCGCGCGCGGATGGATCGCTTCCATGCCCATGTTCGACAACTGATCGGCAACGTCGTAGTTGGTTGCCCCGATCACACGGACAGCGCCGGTCCCAACGATGCGCGGATCGGCGGATGACAGGTGGAATTCCTTGTGAATAATGGCTTCGCTGGCCTGGGTTACCACGGCCACGCGCGACAGTGTGACCTCGCTGTAGCCGCGGTCGTAGCTGCGCATAAGCGCTTCGGTGCACTGGGCATACCCGGTCACGATCGGTAGTTCTCGGCTCAGGTCGACATCGGCGAACGCACGGCGGATACATTCGTCAAGATCGTGCTGGACCCCTTCGCGCCAGCCGGTCAGATCGATAAGCCGGGCATTGACGCCGTGCAGGTTGAGCAGCAGCACTGTATTAAAGGCCGACTGAGCCTCGCCCAGCGAACACAGCATTTCACGCACCGTCAGCAGGTGGTGTTCGAGCTGGAAGTGGCCGAAGGAACAAAGGCGCGCCAGATCGATCATGCACGATCGGACGCCCTCTATGCGTTCACGCACAAATCGATCGGCGGTCTGGCGTGCACTGTCGTCGGCGGCGAAGACAGTGGCGTTGTGCGTCTGCATCCTCTCGGCTGCCGCATTGAGCGCATCGCCCCAGATCCAGCCGCCTTCAGCGCCGGCAAACAGCGTATAGACACCCGGCTCGCCGGTCTTCTTGTGCTCGAGCAGGCTGTCGGTCACCCCTGCATAGGCCGAGACCACTAGAATGCGGTTGTAGAGGGTGTCTTCGCTGCGGTCGCCTATCAGGACTGTATCGAGCAGTTCCTTCGAGCGGGACATCGATGTGCCGCCGATCTTTTCTGCCGTGTGGGATTTGGTCGTGGTCATGATTTCTCCGGACGCCCCATGATCTGGCGGAGCGTCGTATGTCTGGACACGTCTGAGGGCGCGGATCATCCCAGCCGGCCGCGCTCGACCTTTATCGGGCCCGAAGGGTTGCGCGAGCTCAGAAAGTCGGGTCGCGGCGCCTTGGCCGCGAAAGGCGCTCCGACGCGATTGCTCCAGGCGTTGTAGACAAAAAACGCGTTGGAACGCGGGAATGGTGTGATATTTCCATTCGATCCATGCAGAGTATTGCAGTCGAACAGGATGACGGTGCCGGCCTTGCCGGGAACACATTCGATGCCGAACGCTTCGGCCATTCTCGACAGGGTCTGCTGCGAAGGCACGCCCACCTCTTGCTTCTGCAGCGAGGTCGCATGGTTGTTGTCAGGCGTTACTCCTGCGCAGGAGACGAACGTCTTGTGCGAGCCGGGTATGAGCATCAGTGCGCCGTTGAGCGCATCGTTGTCAGTCAGTAGGACCGAAGCCGAGATGGCCCGCATCCGCGGCATACCGTCCTCCGCGTGCCATGTCTCAAAATCGGAATGCCAGTAGAATTCCTTTCCGGTGAAGCCCGGCTTGTAGTTCAGCCGCGACTGATGCAGGTACACCTCGTCGTTCAGCAGAAACCCGGCACGCCCAGCGATACGTTCGTCGCGCGCCAGGCGGTCAAACAGCGCGTTCTGCTGGTCCAGACGAAACACCGTCCGCACCTCTTTCGAACCCGGTTCGGTGATGATGTTATTGGGATCAAGTTCGGCGTCGCCGGACCGCATCCGCGAAGATTCGCCTTGCAAGGCAGCAATCTCTGACTCCGAAAATACGTCGTCGAGCACGAGATATCCGTCCTGCTCGAACGCGCGGGCCTGATCATGGGTCAGCGGCGCGTCCGGTGACCATTGGCCCCATACGGTAGGATCCTTGCGTTCGAGCCAGCGTTCTCCGGGTCGACGAGTGGGGTAGTCGTCGGGGCTGGCGACGGAGGTTGCATGTAATGCCATGGCTTAGCCTTTCATTTCTGAGTGAGGTCAGTCAGCAATCGCAAGCTGGGCAATGGGCTCATACGAGCCGTCTTCGCGGTGCACCTCTTGTCCGATGACCGGCGGATTGAAGCAGCACGCCATGACCAACTCGCTGTTGGCGGTGAGCCGGTGCCGGTCATGCAGGTTGAGTGCGTAGACGGTACCGGGCCGAATCTGATGGACCTGGCCAGTGGCCAGATCCTCGATTGTTCCCTCACCAGAGAGACAGTAGACGCTCTCGAAATGGTGCTTGTAGTGGAACACATGGCTCGTGTTGGCGTGGATGCGGGTGATGTGGAAGCTGAAGCCCATGCCGTCGCCGGCCAGCAGCAGGCGTGTGCTGTCCCAGCCGTCGGCGTTGACCAGGCGATCTGTCTGACGCGCTTGTTCCAACTGTCTGACTATCATGGTGTGACTCCTATTCGGCAGCGGCGCGCATGGTGCCCATGGTTACGGCGAACGCCGTTTCCAGCGTGTCCAGGCCCGCTGCAAATTGCTGGTTGGAAATGGTCAACGGGGCCAGGACTTTGACAATTTCGTCGTGGCTTCCCGAGGTTTCGATAATCAGCCCACGCTCAAAACATGCCTTGCAGACGGTGGCGGCGGTTTTGCCGGAGCCAGCGTCGATCCCCATCATCATGCCGCGGCCCTTGATGGACAGGCCATAGGTTTCGGCTACAGCGTCGAGGCGTTTGGCGAGATAGGCGGCCTTGTCGGCGACCTCATTTTTGAACCTATCGTCGTTCCAGAATTTCTCCAGCGCTGCCGTTGCGGTGACGAAAGCATGATTGTTGCCGCGGAAGGTGCCGTTGTGCTCGGCTGGCTTCCAGATGTCGTGCTCAGGCTTGATGAGCGTCAACGCCAGTGGCAGTCCCAGGCCCGAGAGCGACTTGGCCATCGTGACGATGTCGGGTGACAACCCCATGCCGTCGAACGAAAAGAACCCGCCTGTTCGACCGCAACCGGCCTGGATGTCATCGATGATGAAGAGCGCGCCATGCTGGCGTGCTATGGCCTCGATCTTGCGTAGCCACTCGGGCGAGGCGACATTGAGACCGCCTTCTCCCTGCACTGTTTCCACAATGATCGCGGCGGGCGCATCAATACCGCTCGATGGATCGGTAAGCTGGCGCTCCAGCATTTTGGCGGTATCGATGTCAGGCCCAAAGTAGCCTTCGAATGCGGCGCGCGTGACGCCCGACAAGGGTGTGCCGGCACCGGCCCGATGCTTGGAATTGCCGGTCGCAGCCAACGCGCCCATCGTGACGCCGTGAAAGCCATTGGTGAAGGCCACGACGTTATGGCGGCCGGTTACCTTACGCGCCAGCTTGATCGCCGCTTCGACAGCATTGGCGCCTGTTGGTCCGGTAAACTGCAGGCGATGATCCATTGCCCGTGGCTTCAGTACGATGCGCTCGAAGCTCGCCAAAAATCTCTGCTTCGCGTCGGTAAACATGTCCAGCCCGTGGGTGATGCCGTTCGCCGACAGGTATTCGACGAGCGCCCGTTTGAGGTCTGGGTCGTTGTGGCCATAATTGAGCGATGAGCAGCCGCTGAGAAAGTCGAGATAGGTATTGCCTGCGGTGTCGTACAAAGTCGCGCCTACCGCCTTGTCGAACAGTCTGGGAAAGTTGCGCGAATAGGATCGAACGCGACTTTCGACCCGCTCGAAAGTGGTCGTTGCGGCGATGGTTCCAGTGGTGGGCATTGGTAGTCTCCCTGGGAGTTCGAGCTTGAATGCCGTTCTTGCCAGAAGCGTCAGGCGGTGAGACGTGCCGCACTTTCCCGGTGAAACGGGCCGATGGTGACGGCAAATTCGCTGTCATGCAGGTGTTCGAAATGGCTATCCCGCGCGAAATGAATGCGCTGGGCTATCGGCGCGTCGAGCTTGCGGGCGATGGATCTGAAGAGGGCCCACGACGCGGCATTGCTCTCGGTGATGGTGCATTCGATATGCTTGATCTGGCTGCTGGCTTGCCTGGTCAAAACATCGGCAATGAGCTTCCTAGCCAACCCCTGTCGCTGCCCCGCAACGCTCACGCATATCTGCCAGACAAACAAGGTGGATTGCTGGTGAGGGGGGATGTAGCCGGACATCCAGCCAAGGATCTGGTCGTCGCTTTCAGCGATGGCGCAGGTGGATGCGAAATGGCTGCATTGCAACAAATTGCAGTAGAGCGAGTTGTCGTCCAGCCCTGGTGTTTGGCGGATCATCTGCCACACGCGCACGCCGTCGCCTTTGTGTGGCTTGCGAATGGAAGCCGGACCGCGAGTCGCCTTGATCGGGAGAGGAGCGCCGCCCGCCTTACTGGCCCCTATTTCATTCAACAAACCTACCACCAAAATTTTCTGATGCCGGAATTATCCCTGCTCGACAACGTCATAAGCTTAGGTTGATCGAAATAAATGTCAACCGCTTAAATTGATGGAAAGCTCCTGCTCAGGCGCAGGGCCGCGCAAATTAGATAATAAAAACAACATATTATATGACGCAAATTCGTAGGCACTTCGATGATCAGAATTTGGTTCTGATAGAAGGACGTGAAATTAGTTAGCTTTTGCGAAATTATTTACGATACCGGCAAACGCAGTGGACAGCTGTTGGGTTTGCAGTAATCAGAAGTTAGAATGCGACCGAGAAATAGAACGGGCTGCGACAGTTGGAAGACCGGACCAAGCGGGCATTGACTGCCATGCGCAAGATTCTGCGCACCACGGAACTCAACGGTAGGGCAGTGATGCGCGCGACCGGGCTGACCCCTTCCCAGTTGGTCTTCATGCAGTTACTCGAGGAGGCCAACGAGCAAACGGCAGGTTATGTCGCGGGACGAATGGGTATCACCCAGGCGACCACGACCGCGCTCATCCAGAAGCTCGAATCCCATGGGATGATAAAGCGCCGCAAGGGCGATCAGGACCGGCGTCAATCTTGGCTTTCATTGACTGAGGCCGGCCGTAGTTTGCTGGCTGCCTCACCCGATGGCGTTCAGGCGCGGTTTCAGAACGAGTTCAACAAGTTGGTCGATTGGGAGCAGGCGATGTTGACAGCCTCTCTGGAGCGCGTAGCCGCAATGATGGGAAATCATGATCAGGACGTGGCGGCTGTGCTGGATGGAAAGCCTCTGATTGAGCTTGACTGACATGAGGTCGCAAGCCGGTGCCCAGGGAGCACCTCGCGGACCTTGCATTTTCCACCTTCATTCCATGCACTGCCTTCGGAATTGCGGCAGCAAGGGTATATGCGGCGCGGGTTTTTCACCCAATGAGCATGCTTAGCTTTCGTGATTGAAACAATTTGCCTACAAGTCATCCATGACCAGATTTGCCAAGCAGCCTCGTAGGGTGCCGATGCTTCGGCGCTCGCGCGCAATGTGGGTTTCGCCGCGCCTTTGGCGCCCCCGTGTTGTCTTCTGGGTGGGAGCAATCGCAATTGGTCTGATTAGTGTTCTTTTTGCCAAGATGGCCGATCAGGCGCAATTCCTGTTCCGGCAATTCTTCTCTGACAATGGAAGATCTTGGCTGCCTTTGTTCGTCACTCCAGCGGGTTTTGTTTTTTGTGCCTATGTCGCTGGCAAGTTTTTCCCTGGGTCGCAGGGGAGCGGCATTCCACAGGCCATCGCGGCTCGACATCTGCGCGACGGGCAAGAACGAGCTCGGCTTTTGTCTTTGCGCCTGGTTGTTGGCAAGGTCGCTCTGACTATTGCCGGACTCTTCGTCGGAGCCTCAATCGGCCGCGAAGGCCCAACGGTTCAGGTCGGCGCATCAATAATGCTGCAAGTTGCACGCTGGGGCGGGATGGCACAGGCACGCGGCCTTATTCTCGCAGGCTCAGCTGCCGGTATCGCTGCAGCCTTCAACACACCGTTGGCAGGGATCGTTTTTGCCATCGAGGAAATGGGGCGCAGCTATCAGGCACGGACCAACGGCGTCGTATTGGCCGCTGTTATCCTTGCCGGCTTGGCTTCGCTTGGTGTCCTCGGCAACTACACCTACTTTGGCATAACCCACGCCACAGTCGCCTTTCCAGGAGATTGGCCGCTGATTGTTGCTTGCGGGATTGTCGGTGGAGGGCTTGGCGCATGCTTTAGCCTTGCCGCACTAAGGATTTCCCGGCGATTGCGCCGATGGCTAGCTCCCCACCCACTAGGCCGCTCGCTCATCCTTTCAGGGGCTTGTGGTCTATGTGTCGCATTGATTGGAATTTCATCAGACGGGCTGACCTTCGGTACCGGATATGATCAGGCCCGTAGCGCAGTCGAAGGTGTGCCGCTTCCGACATTTTATTTCGCGGAAAAGCTACTCGCTGGCTTGTTTTCGATGTTGTCAGGAATTCCCGGTGGCATATTTGCCCCGTCTCTGTCGGTTGGCGCTGGACTGGGCAGCAGTCTCGGGGTGCTCTTGGGTGCCAATGTGGGACTTGCAGCATTGCTTGGAATGGCTGGTTATTTCGCCGGCGTGGTGCAGGCGCCTATGACCGCATTTGTTATCATTCTTGAAATGACAGGCAACCACGACAATGTCATTCCGCTGATGTTGACCTCGATGCTCGGTTACGGGACAGCCCGACTGGTATCTCGCGAGCCCCTCTATCATGCCATGTCACGGATATTCGTGGCAGACGCCCTACGTCGCAGGCGCGCGGAAACGCCAATGCGCCATGTAGCATAGCTACTGGTTTAGTTGCAGAGCCGCTTGGGCGTTTATCATCGCAACGTCGGGCGGGCATCACATGCCTGAGCGGAATCCCCCCGAAAAATGAAAAGACGCGCGACTTCAGCGGCGATTTCATTCTAGACCACCTTGGCAACACGACTGCGGCGTCCACTAGCCGACGCTTGCGATGTTACCCGTCTGACCCATGCCGGGCAGATCAGATGTTACCGCTATTTCCCATGTCGCATTTCGAAAGTCCGGAAATCAGGGCTTTCGCCAATTGGCACGCGCCTTGCTGTCCATGAAGTGGCCGCCGGCATTTGGCGGTGTCATTGGGAGGAGTACCTATGTTGAAGACCATTGCCGCGGCGATGCTGGTTTCGGCCGCCGCCATTTCGACCGCCTACGCCCAGGATGGCGGCAAGGTGACCGTCGTCACCTCCTTTTCCAAGGATGTGACCGACCCGTTCAAGGCCAGCTTCGAGGCGGCCAATCCGGGCTTCACGCTCGACGTCCAGAACAAGAGCACAAGCTCGGGCGTGAAGTATCTCGATGAAATCAAGGCCAACAACCAGGTCGACCTGTTCTGGGCATCGGCGCCCGACGCCTTCGACAGCCTCAAGGGCAAAAGCCTGCTGGCCAAGTTCGCGCCATCGGTGACCGGGTTGCCGGAAAAAGTCGGCTCCTATCCTGTGAACGATCCGGACGGCTTCTACTTCGGCTTCGCCGCGTCCGGTTACGGCATCATGTGGAACGACCGCTATCTCGAGGCCAACAACCTGCCCAAGCCGGCTGAGTGGAGCGACCTGACCAAGCCTGAATTCCACGACCACGTCGCCATCGCAGCACCCTCGCGTTCGGGCACGACGCACCTGACCATCGAGACCGTGCTGCAGGGCGAAGGCTGGGACAAGGGCTGGGGCACGCTGAAGGGCATCGGCGGCAACCTGCAGCAGGTGACCGAGCGCTCCTTCGGCGTTCCGGATGCAGTCAACTCTGGCCAGGCCGGCATCGGCATCGTCATCGACTTCTTTGCCTTCTCGGCGCAGGCCGGTGGCTTCCCGGTCAGCTTCGTCTACCCGTCGGTGACGACGGTGGTGCCGGCGAACATCGGCATCGTCGCCAACGCCCCGAACCAGAAGGGCGCCGAAACCTTCGTCAACTACCTGCTCTCGGAGAAGGGTCAGTCAGTCCTGCTCGAGCCGTCGATCCGCCGCTTGCCGATCAACCCCGCGCTCTATGCGAACGCGCCTGAAGGCTTCCCGAATCCGTTCAAGGATCCGCGCTTCCAGTCGATGATCACCTTCGATGCCGATGTGTCGAAAAAGCGCACGGATGTCGTCGACACGCTGTTCGACCAGTTGATCTCGTTCCAGCTCGATCCGCTGAAGGGCGCGACCAAGGCGATCTACGCCGCCGAAAAGGCGCTTGCCGCCAAGGACGTGGCGGAAGCGCGCACGCTGGTCGACGAAGCGCGTGCCCTGATCTCGGCAATGCCCGTCACGGCCGACGAGGCCGCCAGCCCGCAGATCCGCGACGCCTTCACCGGTGGCGAGCAGAAGACCGCGCGCCAGGCCGAGCTCGAGCAGCAGTGGGCGGCATTTGCGACCAAGAACTACGCCGAGGCCCAGGCCAAGGCGGAGAAGGCACTGTCCCTCGTCGACTGAGACGTCAGGGCAACAGCGGCCGCCTGCCTGGCGCGGGCGGCCAACCTCTTCACATCCTTGATAGCAGGCGATCCTGGCGCATCGATGCGGCCGGGCCAGCCGATATCATTTCGGAGTCTGCCTCATGGCTTTTGTTACTTCGTTCCCGCCGCGGCGGGTTACCGCCAAGCCCGGCCAGATCGCCGCGGTGGCGTTGATCGGCCTGTTCCTGGCGATCTTCCTGATCATTCCCGCGGGAACCGTGATCTACACGGCCTTCACCGAGAAGGGCACCGGCGCCCTGACCTTCGTCAACTTTCTGGATTTCTTCGCCACCGACCTGTTCCGCCGTTCGTTCTTCAACTCGGTCTATGTCGCCGGCATGTCGGTCGTGTGGGCGACGCTGATTGCGCTGCCGCTCGCCGTGTTGACGACGCGCTTCGATTTTCGCGGTTCGATGGTCATCCAGACATTGGGCTTCGTGCCGCTGATCATGCCGCCCTTCGTCGGCGCGGTGGCGATGCAACTGCTGTTCGGCCGCAACGGCACCGTCAACCTGCTGCTCAATGACTGGTTCGGCGTCCGCATCCCCTTCATGGAAGGGTTGAACGGCGTCATCTTCGTTCAGTCGCTGCACTATTTTCCGTTCATCCTGATCAATCTCTCGACCAGCCTGCGCAACATCGACCGGTCGATGGAAGAGGCAGCCCAGAACCTCGGCTCGTCCGGCTTCCGCCTGTTCCGCCGCATCGTGTTTCCACTGTCGATGCCGGGCTATCTGGCCGGCGCTTCTCTGGTGTTCGTCAAGGTTTTCGACGACCTCGCCACGCCGCTGCTGCTCAACGTCAAGGACATGCTGGCGCCGCAGGCCTATCTGCGCGTCACCTCAGTCGGTCTGACCGATCCCATGGGCTACGTCATCTCGGTGATCCTGATCATCGTTTCGATCTTCGCCATGTGGCTGTCGGCCGTTGCGATGCGCGGCAAGGATTATTCGACCGTGCAGCGCGGCGGCGGCGGCCTGATGCGCCGGAGCCTGAGCCGTGGCGAGAGCATCGTCGCCTATGGCGTCGTCGGCTTCATCCTGCTGCTCGTCCTGTCGCCGCATATCGGCCTGCTGCTGCTGTCTTTTGCGACCGTCTGGTCCTACAGCCCGCTGCCTGACGATTTCACCATGGTTCACTACGCCAGGGTGTTCGACGAAAGCTCTGTCTACATCAAGAACACGCTGATCTATGCCTCGCTTGCCGGGCTGATCGACGTCGTCATCGGTGGCGCCATCGCCTATCTCGTGCTGCGCACCAAGGTCGTCGGCCGCCGCTGGCTCGACTGGGCGGCAACCTCAGCCCTGGCGATTCCCGGCGTCGTCCTCGGCATTGGTTATCTCCGCACCTTTTATGGCGTGACGTTGCCTGATGGCACGCCACTGGCGACGTTGTGGGTGATGGTCGTTCTGGCGCTGGCGATCCGCCGCCTGCCATATGCCTTGCGCGCCTGCTACGCCGCCTTGCAGCAGGTGTCGGAATCGCTCGAGGAGGCTGCCGAAAATCTCGGTGCCACAAAGCAGCGTACGATCCGCCGGATCGTGCTGCCGCTGATGACCGGCGGTTTGCTCGCCGGCTTCGTCACCAGCTTCTCGACAGCGGCGGTTGAGCTCTCGGCGACGCTGATGCTGATCCAGAGCAACTCGGACGCACCGATCGCCTACGGCATCTACGTCTTCATGCAGTCGCCGGCAGGGCGTGGGCCCGGTGCCGCGCTCGGGGTCATCGCCGTCATCATGGTGGCGCTCTGCACCTTGCTTTCGCACTACGTCATCGAACGCCGGCAAAAGGCCATCGGATCGGCCAAATAGGAACTTGGGGAGAGAACAATGAACATGAACGCTAGCACCACCGGCCTTGCGCCAAGCCCCGCCAAGGCGATCAGCATTCGCGACGTCAACCTGTTCTACGGCGACCTGCAGGTGCTGAAGGACATCAATCTTGAAATCCAGCCGGGCGAATTCTTTGCCTTTCTCGGACCTTCGGGCTGCGGCAAGACCACCTTGCTCAGGCTGATCGCCGGCTTCAACACCGCCCGCCAGGGCAGCGTGGTCGTCGGCGGCGTCGACGTACTCGACATGCCGCCCTGGAAACGTGACATCGGCATGGTGTTCCAGTCCTATGCGTTGTGGCCGCACATGACGGTGGCCCGCAACGTCGCCTTCGGACTGGAAGAGCGCCGGTTGCCGCGGGCCGAGGTCGAGCGCCGTGTCGATGCCGCGCTCAACCTGGTTGGGCTCAAGCATCTGGCCGGGCGGCGTCCCGCCCAGCTGTCGGGCGGACAGCAGCAGCGCGTCGCGCTCGCCCGCACCATCGCCATCGAGCCCAAGGTGCTGCTGCTCGACGAGCCGTTGTCGAACCTCGACGCCAAGATGCGTGTCGAGGTGCGGCGCGAACTGCGTGAATTGCAGCAGCGGCTGCAGCTGACGACCATCTTCGTTACCCACGACCAGGAAGAGGCCAACACCGTCTGCGACCGCATCGCCGTGTTCAACGAAGGCCGAATCCAGCAGGTCGGCACGCCGATGGGGCTGTATGAGAAGCCGGCGAACCTGTTCGTCGCCAACTTCCTCGGCACGGCGAACATCCTTGACGGCCATGTCGTCGGAAGCGGTGCGGATCGCCTGTTCGAAGTGCCGGGTGCGGGCAGTATTCCTATCCCGGCAGGGACCACCGTGCCACGCGGCGCCAAGCTCGTCTTCCGGCCGCAATACGCAACCATCGGCACCGTTGCATCAGACGCCGTGGCGCTGGCAGGAACCATCACACATCGAGAGTTTCTCGGCGCAACCGTGCGCTACGGCGTGCAGGTTGGCACCGCATCGGTGTTGGTGGACGTGCCCTTCCATTCCGGTGACGCATTGCTCGAAACGGGCGCCCGGACGTCGGTCGGGCTGCAGCCCTCGTCGGCGCAATGGCTCGCCGAATGACATCATGGCCGCCGGCATCGCTCGGCGGCCCATCCCTCCCATTTTCAGCACGCAGAAATTCATGCCTTTTCATTTTCCCGATATGCTCGTCATCCGCCACGGTGAAACCCAGTGGAATGTCGCCGGCCGCCTGCAGGGTCACAAGGACACGCCGCTGACAGCCAATGGCGTGCGGCGGACACTTGAGGTGGGCACACATCTCGCGGTGCGGGTCGCCGCTTGCAAGGACGCCAGATTCTGGGTCAGCCCGCTCGGCCGCGCCCGCCAGACGGCGTCGATACTCGCCGATGTCTGGGGTGTCTCCTTCGACTGCTTCGTCGACCAGACGTCGCTTGTCGAGCGTGCTTTCGGCGTCTGGGAGGGACGCTCAGCCGAAGAAATCGAACAGGCGTTTCCCGAGCAGTTCGAGGCCGACCGCGCCGATCCCTGGGGGTATGCGATGCCTGGTGGCGAGAGCCATGTCGAACTGATGGCACGCATGCGGTCCTGGCTCGTCGGTCTCGACCGCTCGACGCCGCATGTCGTGGTCGCCCACAGTGTCAGCCTGCGGGCGCTGCGCGGGGTCTACACAGGCGCGGCGCCTGAGGACATTCTCGCCTATTGCGAGCCACAAACTGCGGCCTTCTGGCTCTCGGGCGGCCAGGAGACGATGATCGACGCGCTGGCTTGATCGGATTTAGCGTAGCCGGGCGAGGTCCGCGGCGCGGTTCTCGATGATCGCTTCCATGGAAAAGAAACCGGTCACCGTCGCCAGGTCGAAGTTGGTGATCAGTTTCTGGTAGAAGCCGTCGTAGCCCGACATGCCCCTGGTCACCACCTTGATCAGATAGTCCCAGTCGCCGCCGATGCGGTAGAAGTCGGTCACCTCGGGCATGCGTTCGACATGCTTGCGGAAATTGTCCGCCCATTCCTTGGAGTGGTGGCGGGTGCGGATCATGACGAACACGGTCAGGTCGTAGCCGAGTGCCGCAAGGTCGATGTCGGCATGGGTGCCGCGGATCAAGCCTGATGCGTTGAGCCGTTGGAGGCGGCGCCAGCAGGCGTTTTGCGACAGCCCGACACGCTCGGCCAGGTCGCGCTGCGAGATCGCACCGTCCTTTTGCAGGCACGCCAGAATCTTGTTGTCGATTTCGTCGATTTTTTCCATGATTCAGATCATATGACCCAAGTTGGCGCCAAAGTCGTGCGAAAACGATGAGGTTTCATCTCCCACATCCGATTAGAATCGCCTTGAGTTGGTTGCGGGAGAGATTCGATGAAGACCGAGCGCTGCGAAAATCCTGGCGGCACCGGCTTGCTGGACAAGTTCAAGGAGTGCCTTGCCGTACGTGACGTCGTCGCGGAGCTGCGCAGCGGCCTTGTCGGCAAGGACGCGAAGATCGACGGTCCGTTCGGTCTCAAGCCCATGGTCTATGCCGACTATGTCGCATCAGGTCGGGCGCTGATGCAGATCGAGCGCTTCGTGCTCGAGGAAGTCTTGCCCTATTATGCCAACAGCCACACCGAGGCTTCCTACTGCGGCGGCATGATGACCCGCCTGCGCCGCGAGGCGCGCGCGGCGATCGCCGCGTGCTGCGGCGCGAGCGACAGGCATGCGGTCATCTTCGCCGGATCGGGCGCGACGGCCGGCATCAATCGGCTGGTCAAGCTTCTGGGTGTTACCGATGCGGTTGCAGCCGGCAAGCAGGTCCGTGTCATCATCGGCCCCTACGAGCACCATTCCAACATCCTGCCCTGGCGCGAAAGCGGGGCGGAGGTGATCGAGATCGCCGAATGCGCTGCCGGTGGACCTGATCTCGTCGCACTGGACGAAGTGCTGCAATGGGAGGCTGACCTCACCGTCTGCGCGTTTTCGGCTGCCTCCAACGTCACCGGCATCATTACCGATGTCGCTGCCATCACCAGGCAGGCGAAGGCGGCTGGCGCCAAGATCGTCTGGGACTACGCCGGTGCGGGACCCTACATGCCGATCGCCATGTCGCCCGTATCAGGCGCTGAAATCGATGCCGTGGTCATCTCGCCGCATAAGTTCCTTGGCGGTCCGGGCGCTTCGGGCGTGCTGATCGTCCGCCGCGATGCGGTTACGACTGACAAGCCGTCATGGCCCGGCGGCGGCACCGTCAAGTTCGTCTCGCCCTCGGGCCACGACTACAGCACCAGCCTGGAAGCGCGGGAAGAGGCGGGCACGCCCAATGTGGTCGGCGACATCCGCGCGGCCCTAGCCTTCCTGGTCAAGGAAGCGCTCGGCGCGGACGCGATGCGGGCTCGCAATGCCGAACTGACCAGCCGCGCCATGTCGGCCTGGAACGGCGCCGGCAACATCGAGCTGCTCGGTGCGCTGGAGCCTCAAAGGCTGCCGATCTTTTCGTTCCGGGTCAGGGACGGCAAGGGCGGCTATGTTCACCAGCAACTGGTGACCCGCATGCTCAGCGATCGTTTCGGCATCCAGGCGCGTGGCGGCTGCGCCTGTGCCGGGCCTTATGTCCATCGCCTGCTGTCGATCGGCGAGACGGAATCTGAGCGCATGCGCCAAGCGATCCTGGCCGGCGACGAGATCAGCAAGCCGGGTTTTGTCAGGCTCAATTTCAGCGTGCTGTTGCCGGAAGAGAAAGTGCAGTTCATCCTCGATGCGGTGCTGAAGCTGGCTTCGGACGCGGTGCAGTATCAGGAGCGCTACGATTTCGATGCCAGCCGTGCGATTTTCTATCCGCGCGCTGCCGAAATGGCCGAGGCTTGAGCGATGGCAAGACCAGACGTCGCCGCCTTTTTCGACCCACGCACCTGGTCGGTGCAGTATGTCGTCTCCGACCCGCGAACCCGAAAATGCGCCATCATCGATCCGGTCCTCGATTTCGACGAGAAATCGGGCGCAACCGCAACCGCCAACGCCGACAAGCTGCTGGACCATGTTCGCGAACAGGATCTGGAGATCCAGTGGATCCTCGACACCCATCCGCATGCCGACCACTTCTCGGCGGCGTCCTATCTGAAGGCAAAGACCGGTGCGCCGACGGCGATCGGGGCGCGCATCGTCGACGTGCAGAAACTCTGGGCCGGTATCTACAACTGGCCTGAGCTCCGCACCGACGGTTCGCAATGGGACCACCTGTTCGACAAGGGCGACACCTTCGAGATCGGCGACATCAGGACGGGTGTGATGTTCTCGCCCGGTCACACGCTGGCATCCGTCACCTATGTCGTCGGCGATTCAGCTTTCGTCCACGACACCGTCTTCATGCCGGACAGCGGCACCGCACGTACGGATTTCCCCGGCGGCAGCGCCAATGCGTTATGGTCGACGATCCAGGACATCATGGCGCTGCCTGATGACACCCGCATTTTCGTCGGGCACGACTACCAGCCTGGCGGGCGCACCCCGTTGTGGGAAAGCACCGTTGCCGCCCAGAAAAGTCAGAACATTCACCTGACGCGTTATGAGCGGGAAGAGGATTTCGTGGCGTTCCGCAATGGGCGCGACGCCACGTTGCCGATGCCGAAGCTGATCCTGCATGCACTGCAGATCAACATCAATGGTGGCCGGCTCCCCGAACCCGAAGCTAATGGCCAGCGCTATCTCAAGTTCCCGCTCAACGCGCTTGACGGAGCTGCCTGGGATTGATTTCCCCCGCTTCCGGGAACAGGACGCTCGCGGATTTGGCGAAGGTCACTTCTTCCTGTTGGCGCGGCGTTCGAGATAGGCGGTCGTCTGCAACGCGGCGAGGATGACGATTGCGCCGATGACGATGCGCTGGTCGGGCACTTCGGCGAAGAAGACATAGCCGGCGGCAGTCGTGACGACGATCGAGAGATAGCCGATCGGCGCGAGCAAGCTGGCATCGGCAAGGCGATAGGCGCGCAGGAAGCAGTATTGACCGGCCTGCGCCAGAAGCCCGATGCCGAGCAGGGGCACCCAGTCGAAGGTCTTGACAGGCTGCCAGACGAAGATGGCCGGAACAGCGGTGATGACCGCAAGGCCGACAGTGTAGAATACCATCATCACGGTCGTGTTTTCATCGCGCAGCATGCGTGTCTGGATGATGGCGAGCGAGCCGAAGACGATCGTAGCAAACACTGCAAGCAAGCCGAGATTCCACTCGACGCCGCCCGGCGCCAGCATGACGAGCACGCCGGCGAAGGCGAAGGCAGCACCCACCCAGCGCAACCGCGAAACGGTCTCGCCGAGGAAGGCGACCGCCATGGCCATGGTGACGAGCGGCCTGGAAAAGCTCAGCGCGTTGACCACCGCCAGCGGCAGCAGCGTGTAGGCCATGAACTGGCTGGTCAGCGCGATGGCGTTGCAGCTGATGCGCGAGACGTTCTGCCAGGGATGCCTGGTGTGACGGATGTGGTGACGATGGCGCCAGATCAGCGGCAGGATGAACAGCAAGCCGATCATCGCCCGGATGAAGACGAGCTGGAACGCCGGATAGACGAGCCCTTGCGCCTTGACGAGCGCCGTCATGCCGCCGGAGACCAGCAGCATGTCTGCGAGCACCCAGACGATGCCTTCGCGGTTGGCCTTGTGACGCTCGTCCCCCGCCTCGGGCGTCACCGTGCCGTCAGGCTGGCTGGACAAGATTTGCCATCAGGCGGAATGCTCCCGGCACCAGCTTGTCCATCTGGTGATGCAGCACGAGGCTGGTGTGGGTATGGCGGCCCTTGCCGATCTCGGCAGAGACCAGAGCGCCCATCAGCGGCTGTTCGTTGGCGTCGTGCATCGCCAGCAGCGGTTGGTAGGCCTCGTCCCAGCGCGCGGCGAAGTAGAGCCCACGCTCCTTGTTCCAGCCGGACCAGTCCTGCGGGCCGATGATGTTCGGCCCCTTGAGCAGGACGTGGTCCGGCACCAGCACCGTAACCTCGGCGGTCGGATCCGTTACGCGCCAGCGTAAAGACGGCGAGCCGATCTCGAGTTTCCTCGGCGGCGTCGCTAGTGGATCCCAACCGTCGGTCGGGCGGTGGTAAAGGGTGACAAGGTGGCCGCCATTTTCGACGAAGCGGTGCAGCTTCTCGGTGCTTGCTGCCAGATCCTTGCGAATGCCGAAGGCAAAGATGCCGACGACGATTGATGTGTAGCGGCTGAGGTCTCCGGCCAATGCCTTGGCGTCGAGCTCGGTGACGTCGAGCCCCATGCGCGTGAGCCAAAGCCCGACGCGGTCGGCGCCTGCGCCGACATAGCCGACGACAGCACCCTGCGGCAGCTTGAGGTCGAGCGTGAGCACGCGCAGCGCTTCCGGCTGGCGATGGGTGACGCGGCCGATATGCGAATAGGCAATCGGGGTCAGCCGCAATGCCGGCCTGCCGCCGACCAGCGGCGTGATGGTGGTTAGCCCGGCAACACGTGTCTCGGGAGCGCGGATGACCTGGCCACCTTCCGCCTGGGCCAGCGACCAGCCGTCTTCCATGTTGAGCGAGACGGGCGCATCCTTGCCTGCGACCACTGACTTGACCGGCCATTCGCGTCTGGTGCCGTCGAGCGGTACGATCAGCGCTTCGGGCTCCATCACGACCGAGCTTGCCGGCAGCACGGCAAATGGCTCCTCGAGGTCATAGGTGGCGCGGGCGGTATGATCGCCGAACTTTGCCGAGATGACGACATGGGCGTCACCATTGCCGCCGAGAGCCGACCATGATGGCGGATAGAGCTTTGTGTAAGCGGCGTCGACGGTGGCAACGATCTTCAGGCTGCGTCGGCGTCCGGTGATGGTCTCCGCCTTGGCCGTGACGCCATTGGGCAGCACAGCTTCGACCTCGACAGAACGACTGTCGCCGGCGGAGGCCAGATCGACAGTGAGTTCAGCCGTTTCATCAGGCGCCACTGTCGATGGCGACAGCGTCGCGCGGTCGAAGAGGCCGGCGGCCTCGATCAAGGCGGCGTCGATCTCGCGTGCCTTGCGGTCGAGGCGGTGGCGATGGCGTTCGAGGAAATCGGGCGAGGCGTTATTGCGGGCAGCGGCAAGCTGGGTAGCCGCTTCGGTGAGGGCTGCAATGATCGCATCGGCGTGTGGGAATGCCGCGATTGCCTTGTCGACGGCCAAACCGGCGGCCTTCAGTGCCTGCGCGGCTTCATAGGAGAGGTCTCGCGATGCGGCGAGATCGGCGAGCGTTGCCGGCAGCGCGTCGAGCACCGACGTCTCGGCCTTTGTGCCGTTGGCGGCAAGCAGTAAATGCAGCGGCCAGCGCGTCTCGGCGACATCAGGCCAATGACCCATGCCCTGCGAGGCGTGGTAGTAGCGCGACCATTCTCCGATGCGGTCATATTCCGCGCCCGTCGCCGGTTCGCGCCCGGGCGCGTTGACGACAACCGTCGCATCGGGAGGTGGCACTTCGTCGTCATAGGTGTCGCCACCGCCCGACCATGCCGGCAGATAATACTTCGCCACCTGCCAGGGGCTCATGCCTTCCTTGAAATGTTCGGGGAACGCCTGCGGGTCGGCGGCAAGCCCGATTGCCTTTTCGGCTGCGCGGGTCATGGCGCGGTGGTGGCCATGCTGGCCGGGGACATCGAGAAAGGTCGGAATGACGATGTCGGGCCGTTCGCTGCGATAGGCACGCACCAGGCGTTCGACAGTGCGCATCTCGCCCCAGCGGGTGAAGGTCTGGTCGCCATCCTTGGAGAAGCCGAAATCATGCACTTCGTCATCTGGGCCATGGCCGAGCCAGACGACGTCGGCATCGAGCGCGCGCGCCGCTTCTTCCATCTCGCGGGTGCGCATCATGCCGAGCACGCCAAGGCGCTCCGGCCCGAGCGAGTTCTGACCGCCTTCGCCACGCGTCGAGCAGGCGACGATGACGCGCATGCCGAGGCCGAGGCGGAAATACGCAAGCAGGCCGCTCTGCTCGTCATCGGGATGAGCGCCGGTGTTCATCATGGTGACGGTAGAGCTGAGACGGCTGAGGGCACGGTGAAGCCTGAGCAGCGACGGGCTGGCCTTTTGTCTTTCGATACGTTCGCGGGCGCTCGGCATTCAGGTCCTCCGGTATTCCAGTCTGCTATTCGGTGGTCGTTGTGGCGGCGGTTTCGAGCTTGGGCGTGACCACCTCGAACAGCGGCAGCGCGGCGGCACCGAGTGCCGCCGTGTATTGCCCGGTCTGGCCGCGCATGACGCGGGGCAGGGCGCGGGTCCGTCGGCTGGCGACGGAAATGGGCAACGGTCCCATCCGCTCGATCAGCTCGTCGATGATCGCGTCCGGCAACACGCCGCCAAGGATCACCGTTTCGGGGTCGAGGATGTTTTCGATCATCGCGATCATCGGCGCGAGATAGGTCGCGGTCTCCTCCATCCACGCCAGCAGCACCGGATGGCGCTTGGCATGGAGTTCGGAGAAGTCGGCGAAGTCGCAGTCGGGGATGCCTGCCTCGCACAGCTTTTCGCGCAGCGCATGGACCGAGGCGTAGCGCTCGAGGCAGCCGTGCTGGCCGCATGGGCAAGCCCTGCCTCTGGGAACGACGACGACGTGGCCGATTTCGCCGGCATTGCCGAAGGCGCCACGGAACGGAGTGCCGTCCTGGATCATGCCAAGGCCAAGGCCGGCGCCGAAATAGACCATGCAGAAGCTGGAGATGGTGTGGCCAGCACCGAAGAAGCGTTCGCCGACGGCCGCGGCGTTGGCGTCGTTTTCCACCGTCACCGGCTCCCCGCAGGCTTCGCTGAGCAGGCTTGCCGCATCGATGTTTGCCCAGCCCGGCAGCGTCGTCGGGCCGACCGAGGTCATGCCTTCGATCTCGAACGGGCCGGGCATCACCACGCCGATGCCGAGCAGCCGCGACTTGAACGTCGACCTGACCGCATCGAGCTCGGCGCGCAGATGCGCGATGACCTGGCTCGGGCTGGTGTCGCTGACCGGCATGATTCGCCTGGAACGCGGCTGGCCCGACAGGTCGAGCACTGTCGACACCATGTGGTCGGAGGCCATCTCGATGCCCATGGTCATGGCGCCGTCGGGGTTGACGGCGAACTGGATCGGCGGCTGGCCACGGCCCGAACGCAGGCGCCCGGTCTCCATCAACAGGTTTTCGCTGACCAGCTCGTCGACGATGTTGGCGATGGCTTGCGCTGTCAGGTGCGTCAGCCGGGCAATATGCATGCGCCCCAGGGCGCCGTTCCGGCGCACGACGTCGAGCACCACGCGACGGTTATGGTCGCGGCTGCGCTCGGGGTTGTTGCCCAATGTGACCTGATGCGTGCTGCCCGGCTGAAATGCCATTTCGCCCATCCTGACCTCGGTTGCAAAATTGATAACGCGGAAGCGACGTTAGCTGCAATAGATTAATTCAAGTAGATTATCTTATTGACAAACGGCTGATGAAAGGGAACCGTAGAGGGAGTGTGCGGGGAGGATCCGCAGCTCCTTGGTGTCAGTTTTGTCGGGCGTGTTCCGCCCGCGTTCGATGGCCCATGAATTTAAGCGAGTGGCCCGTTTCTCGACTGCGAGAAAAATCGGGCCAAGGGGATAATGGTCGCCCGTGGTTCGGGATATCCGATGGGCGCATTTGGAGGCTAATATGCGTAGAGCAACCTTGTTTGCCGGTCTGATTGCTGGTTTCAGCACACTGGCTATGAACGCGGCGCAGGCCGTCGAGATCGAATATTGGCAGTATGTCTTCGACTCGCGCGTCAAGGCGATGGACCAGCTGATCGAGAACTTCGAGAAGGCCAATCCTGACATCACCGTCAAGCAGACGACCTTCCCCTATGCCGACTACCAGACGCGCGTCATCGCTGCGAAGATGGGCGGCCAGGGCCCCGACGTGATGCAGCTGTTCTACGGCTGGCTCGACAAGTTCGTTGCCGGCGGCCTGCTGCAGCCGCTGCCGACCGATGCGTTCCCGCACGACAAGATCGAAAGCGAATTTTTCCCGATCGTCAGCGCCATGAAGCGCGGCGAGGATTATTACGGCCTGCCGACCGCCGTGCGTTCGCTGGCGCTGTTCTACAACAAGAAGCTGTTCACCGAAGCCGGCCTCGACCCGGCGAACCCGCCCAAGACGCTCGACGAGTTCGTTGCCGCCGCCGAGAAGGCGACCAAGCGTGACGCCGCCGGCAATCTGATCGTCGCCGGCTCGACCCTCGACATGGCCGGCCAGGATCACCAGTGGTGGCGAGAAGTGCTGGTGCGCCAGTTCGGCGGCCAGCCCTACACCGACGGAGACCGCAAGGTGGCCTACAACACCGAAGCGGGTGAAAAGGCGCTGAAGTTCTACACCGACCTGCAGACCGAGAAGAAGATCGGCCAGGCCGGCTTCATGGACGAAGGCCAGGCGGCCTTCCGTGCCGGCATGGCGGCGATGACCATCGACGGCACCTTCCGTCTCGGCGCCTTCAAGTCGATCGAAGGCTTCGAGTGGGGCGTGACCGAACTGCCGGCAAATGCCGACGGCACCCGTTCCAACTATGCCAGCTACTTCGCCAACGGCATCTCGGCGACGACCAGCGGCGAGAAGCTCGAAGCCTCGAAGAAGTTCCTGGCCTACATCTCCTCGCCCGAGGCGATGGACGTCTGGCTGAAGACGGTCGGCGAGCTGCCGGCACGCCGTTCGGCTGCCATGACCGAAGCCAATCTAGCCGATCCGGTCTACGGCCCGTTCCTCAAGGGTCTCGAATACGCCCGCACCACCATGTTCGTTGATGAGGCAGCCCAGCGCCAGACCACCATCGACATGGCCAACCGCGTGCTGCTCGAAGGCCAGTCGGTGAAGGATTCGCTCGCACAGGCCGCAGCGGCCGAGCAGGCGATCATCGACGCAGCAGCCCCGAAGTAAGGCGAAGGCTTGATGTCTGTGACAGCGGATCAACAGGGGGCGGCGCTGAGCCGCCCCGGCGCGACCTTCTGGGAACGCCGTTCCATGCGGACGAAGCGGCTGGTGTGGGTGTGGAGTTTCCTCGCTCTGCCGATCCTGTTCTATTCGGTGATCCGCTTCTACCCGACCATCGAAGCCTTCTGGCTTTCGCTGACCAACTGGGACCTTTTGAAGCCGCCGCAGTTCATCGGCCTGGCCAACTACGAGAAGCTGTTCGCAGACCCGCAGTTCTGGAAGGTGTTCAAGAACACCTTTGCCTATCTGCTCGTCGGCACGCCGATCAGCCTGTTGCTGTCATTCGTCATTGCCTACCATCTCGATCGCGTGCGTTTCATGCACGGGTTGATCCGCGGTCTCTATTTCCTGCCCTATTTGACCACGGCTGCCGCGATGGCCTGGGTGTGGCGCTGGTTCTACCAGCCGGCACCGATCGGCGTGATCAACAATGCGCTCGGCACGCTCGGCATCCCCCAGCAGCCGTTCATCCGCTCGGTCGACCAGGCCTTGCCGTCGATCATGCTGACGGCGATCTGGGCCGGCCTCGGCTTCCAGATCATCATCTTCATGGCCGGCCTGCGGTCGATCCCCAACACCTTCTACGAGGCGGCGCGGATCGACGGCCTCGGCGAATGGGCAATCCTGCGCAAGATCACGCTGCCGCTGCTCAAGCCGACAACCGTGTTTCTCGTCGTGTTCTCGTCGATCGG
Source organism: Aminobacter ciceronei (assembly GCF_014138625.1). Classification (GTDB taxonomy): domain Bacteria; phylum Pseudomonadota; class Alphaproteobacteria; order Rhizobiales; family Rhizobiaceae; genus Aminobacter; species Aminobacter ciceronei. The sequence continues at coordinate 86,330 of NZ_JACJHY010000011.1, read as the reverse complement.
CTTCCTGCGCATTTTCGACCAGGTCTACAACATGACCACCAACGACCCGGGCGGCCCGCTCGGCTCGACCAAGCCGCTGGTGCTGATGATCTACCAGACGGCGTTTTCGTCCTACGCGATGGGATATGCGGCGGCCCAGACGGTGGTGCTGTTCACCATCCTGCTGTTCGTATCGCTGTTGCAGCTCTGGATCCTGAGGGAAAAGAAATGAGTGCCGTCACCCAAACGCCGGCGCTGTCCCACGCCAACGTCAAGCCCGGCCGCATCCTCGCCTGGACGCTGTTGTTCATCGGCGGCCTGATCATGGTGACGCCGCTGGCCTTCATGTTCTCGACGTCATTCAAGACGGCCGGTCAGGTCTATGACCTCAGGCTCATTCCGGCAGCGCCAACCTTCGCCAACTACGTCGCGATCCTGGCCGACGGGCGCTTCATGCGCTGGTTCTTCAACTCGATGTTCGTTGCCGTCATGGTGACGCTGTCGAACGTCTTCTTCGACAGCCTGGTCGGCTACACGCTGGCCAAGTTCGAGTTCCGCGGCCGCTACTTCATCTTCCTGGCCATCCTGTCGACGCTGATGATCCCGACCGAGATGCTCGTCATCCCGTGGTACCTGATGTCGGCCAATCTCGGCTGGCTGGACAGCTATTGGGGCATCATGTTTCCCGGCATGATGACGGCCTTCGGCACCTTCCTGATGAAGCAGTTCTTCGAAGGCGTGCCCAACGATTTCCTCGAAGCAGCCCGCGTCGATGGCCTGAACGAGTTCCAGATCTTCTGGAAAGTGGCGATGCCGCTGGTGACACCGGCTCTGTCCGCGCTCGCCATCTTCACCTTCCTCGGCAACTGGACGGCGTTCTTCTGGCCGCTGATCGTGACCACCAGCAAGGAGCTCTACACCTTGCCGGTCGGCCTATCGAGCTTCGCGGTCGAACAGTCCATCCAGTGGGAAATGATCATGACGGGTGCTGCGATCGCCACCCTGCCGACGCTGATCGTTTTCCTCGTGCTCCAGCGCTACATCGTCCGCGGCGTCATGCTCGCCGGGCTCAAGGGATAGAAAATGTCTGAACTGAACCCGAGGCTCTCCGACAAGAGCGTCTTCCCCGATCCCGTCTACAAGGAGACGGTGCTTCGGCCGCTTTTCGACGGCGCCAAGACACACCATGTCGACGGCTTCCGCGCCATCGACCGGGCGCATCTGGTAATGCTGACCGAGACCGGTATTCTTGATGCCAAGCAGGCGTCGGCGATCGCCGGCGCTCTCGAAGCCATCGACCGTGAAGTCGATCCTGAGAAGCTGGTCTATACCGGCGAGGTCGAGGACTTCTTCTTCCTTATCGAAAAGGAACTGAAGGCCCGCCTCGGCGCTGATGTCGCCGGACGCCTGCACACCTCGCGCTCGCGCAACGACATCGATCACACGCTGTTCAAGCTAGGGCTCAAGCAGCGCATCGATGCGCTGATGGTCAAGGCGCGACATCTGCTGGCCGCGATGATCGACGCGGCCGAGCGTGAAAAGGCGACACTGATCGTTGCCTACACGCACGGCCAGCCGGCGCAGCCTTCGACATTCGGGCATTACCTGTCGGCTGCCATCGAGGTGCTGCTCCGTGACATCGAGCGCTTCGAAGAGGCGCGCAAGATCGTCGACCTGTCGCCGATGGGGGCCGCCGCCATCACCACGTCGGGTTTCCCGATCGACCGGCAGCGCGTCGCCGATCTGCTCGGCTTTGCCGCACCCTTGCGCAATTCCTACAGCTGCATCGCGGCATCCGACTACATCACCTCGACCTATTCGGCGATCGAGCTGATGTTCCTGCATCTCGGCCGCCTGATCCAGGACTTCCAGTTCTGGACCAGCTTCGAGGTCGGACAAGTCTACGTGCCGAACGCATTCGTGCAGATCTCCTCGATCATGCCGCAGAAGCGCAACCCGGTGCCGATCGAGCATATGCGGCTGCTCGCCAGCCAGACGATGGGCCGCGCCCGCACCGTACTCGGTGTCATCCACAACACGCCGTTCACCGACATGAACGACAGCGAAGGTGAAACGCAGTCGATGGGCTACGAGGCGTTTACCGCTGCCTCCCGCGTGCTCGACCTGCTCGCCGCCTTCGTCGGCGCGATCCGCATAGATCCGGAGCGTGTGGCTGAAAACATCCGCCGCTCGTGCATCACCATCACCGAACTTGCCGACTCGCTCGTCCGCATCGAGGACCTGTCCTTCCGCGAGGCGCACGAGATCGCGGCGACGGTCGCCAAGGCAGTGGTCGCGGCTGGCGGCGGGCTTGCCAAGGATGGCTACGCGCCGTTCCTCGAAGCCTTCAGGCATTCGACCGGACGCGAACCGAGCTTCGGCCGTGACAAGTTCGAAGAGATCGTCTCGCCCGAACATTTCGTTGCCGTGCGCGACCGTTTCGGCGGCCCGGCACCGGCGGCGATGGCCGAGGCGATCGGCGTCTACAGGAAGAAGGCAGCGGCATTGGAAGCCGTCGCACAGGAACATGCCGGGCACGAGGCGAAAGCCGCAAAAGAACTCGGTGAGAAATTCAAGGCACTGGCGGGGGCGCTCTGATGGCGACGATCGAACTTGAAAAGCTGGTCAAGCGCTACGGCAAGGTGGACGTCGTCCAGGGTATCGACCTTGAAATCGCCGACGGCGAATTCGTGGTCTTCGTTGGGCCTTCGGGCTGCGGCAAGTCGACGACCTTGCGCATGATCGCCGGGCTCGAGGACATCTCCGGCGGCACGCTGAAGATCGGCGGCGAGGTGGTCAACGAGCGTGACCCCAAGCAGCGCAACATCGCCATGGTGTTCCAGAACTACGCCATCTACCCGCACCTGACCGTGCGCCAGAATATCGGCTTCGGTCTCTACACCTCGAAGCTGTCCAAGGCCGAGAAGGACCAGCGCATCGAAGAGGCGGGCAAGATCCTCGGCCTTGAGAAATATCTCGACCGCCGTCCGGCGGCTCTTTCGGGCGGTCAGCGCCAGCGCGTCGCCATCGGCCGCGCCATGGTGCGCAATCCTTCGGCCTTCCTGTTCGACGAGCCCTTGTCCAACCTCGACGCCCAGCTGCGCGCCCAGATGCGCATCGAGATCAAGCGCCTGCACCAGAAGCTCAAGACGACCACGGTCTATGTCACCCACGACCAGGTCGAGGCGATGACCATGGCCGACCGCATCGTCGTCATGAAGGACGGCCACATCCTGCAGGTGGGCACGCCGACCGATCTCTACGAAAACCCGGTCGATGTCTTCACCGCGCGCTTCATCGGCAGTCCGTCGATGAACCTGGTGCCGGGCCGCAAGAACGGCAAGGGCATCGAGCCCGCTGCCGGCGGCGACATCCTGATTGGTGTGCGCCCGCACGAACTGACTGCAGCCGTCGAGAAGTCGGACGGCGGTCTGGAGCTCACCGGAACGGTGACGGCGGTCGAGCCGCTCGGACCGGAGACGCTGGTGCATCTCGATGTCGACGGCAGTGCCGTGATTGCCACTGCGCCGAGCAAGTTCATCCCCGCGACGGGCAGCACGCTGACCTGCCGCGCGGCGCCGGGCAGCCTCTATCTCTTCGACGCCAAGACCGAGAAGAGCCTGGGCCGGCAATGACATCGGAAAATGCAAAGCGTCCGGCGGTGCTTAGCATCGGGCGGATTTACTGTGACCTGATTTTCACCGGCCTGGCTGCGCTGCCCGAGCCGGGGCGCGAGGTGTTTGCGCAGGACATGAAGATGGCTGCCGGCGGCGGCGCGTTCATTGCGGCCGCCCACATGGCCCATGCCGGGCGTCAAGTCGCTCTGGTGGCGCGCCTTGGCACGGACGCGCTGTCGACAGGGATCGAGGCTGAGCTCGGTGCCAGCAATGTCGACCTGCGCTTCGTCGAGCATTCGCCCGGTGCCGGGCCGCAGGTTACCGTCGCCTCGGTGATCGGCAACGACCGCGCCTTCCTGTCGCGGCGTGCTGGGACCGCGCTGCCGGCGACGCTTGACGCCGCACTCGACTGGAGCGACGCCGGCCATCTGCACATCGCCGAATATGCCACGCTGCACGAGATCCCCGATCTGGTCAGCCGCGCCAAGGCCAGGGGGCTGACCGTCTCGCTCGATCCGAGCTGGGACGAGACGCTGATCTACGAAGCCGAACTGCTCGATCGCTGCGCCGGCGTTGATATCTTCCTGCCCAACATGGAAGAGGCCACCGCCATTACGCAGGAGAACGATCCGATCGCGGCAATCGAGATCCTGTCCAGGGACTTCCCGATCGTGGCCCTGAAAGCGGGCGGCGAGGGCGCGTGGTTGAAGGCCGCTGCCCAGTTGCTGCACCGCCGGGCCGAAGAGGTCCCTGTCGTCGATACGACGGGCGCGGGCGATGCCTTCAATGCAGGCTTCATCGACGCATGGCTTTCGGGTCAGTCCGAGCAAGCCTGCCTTGCCGCCGGCATCACTTATGGCAGCCTTGCCGTCCAGGCGGCGGGAGGTTCGGCGATCCTGCGCCAGCCGCTGCGCAGGGCTGCTGGCTGACGGTTACGAACGAGGCGCGCCGCCTGCTACGGCCGGCTAATCAAAAGCGAGATGCCCTGGCCGACACCGATGCACATGGTGGCCAGCGCGCGTCTTGCGCCACGCAGGTCGAGTTCCAGTGCTGCGGTCAGTGCCAGACGTGCGCCCGACATGCCGAGCGGGTGGCCAAGCGCGATGGCGCCGCCGTTCGGATTGACGTGGCCCGCGTCGTCGGCAAGGCCGAGCTGGCGCATGCATGCCAGCGACTGCGCGGCGAAGGCTTCGTTGAGTTCGATTATATCGATGTCTGATATGACAAGGCCGGCGCGGTCCAGAAGCTTTTGCGTCGAGGCGACGGGGCCGATGCCCATGATGCGCGGGGCAACGCCTGCGGTCGCCATGCCATCGATTTTGGCAAGCGGCTTGAGACCGTGGCGTTCGACGGCGCGTGCCGATGCGATGATGACGGCTGCGGCCCCGTCATTGACGCCCGACGCGTTGCCGGCGGTCACCGTGCCGCCATCTCTGAAGGGTGCCGAAAGGCCCGCAAGCTTTTCGATCGTCGTTTCGCGCGGATGCTCGTCGTGCTCGACGACGGTCGCTTCGCCCTTGCGGCCCTTGATGGTGACAGGAGCGATTTCGCGGGCAAAACGGCCGCTCTTCTGCGCTGCGGCGGCACGAGCCTGGCTGCGCAGGGCGAAGTGATCCTGATCCTCGCGTGAAATGGAAAACTCGGCGGCGACGTTCTCGGCCGTTTCAGGCATGGAATCGATGCCGTATTGTCTTTCCATCAACGAATTGACGAAACGCCAGCCGATGGTGGTGTCGAAGATCTCGGTGCTGCGCTGGAATGCGCTTGAAGCCTTGGGCATGACAAAGGGCGCGCGCGACATGCTTTCGACGCCGCCGGCAATGATGATGTCAGCTTCTTCGAGCTTGATGGCGCGTGCTGCATAACCAACCGCGTCGAGGCCGGAGCCGCAGAGGCGATTGATCGTCGTTCCGGACACCGATACCGGCAGGCCCGCAAGCAGGGCAGCCATGCGGGCGACATTGCGGTTGTCTTCGCCGGCCTGGTTTGCGCAGCCGAGCACGACCTCATCGATCTGGTCGGCGGGGATGCCAGGGTGCCGCGCCAGCGCTTCGCGAATGGCGTGAGCGGCGAGATCATCAGGGCGCACAGAGGCAAGCGCGCCGCCATAACGGCCGATCGGGGTGCGGACGCCGCCTACGATGTATGCTTCGGTCATGGTGTGATGTCCTTGTGCGTTTCGGCTGCAAACATCGGCCCGCCCTTGTGCTCCGGAAAACCGTAGCCATTGATCATCACCAGATCGATGTCGCTCGATCGCGCGGCGATGCCCTCGGTGAGCAAGGCAGCGCCTTCGCCGGCCATGGCGCGCAGCAACCGGTCGACGATCTCGTCGACCGTAAAGCGGCGGGGCGAGATGTCCTTGGCCGCGCGTGCGGCGGCGATCAGCGCAGTGACCTCTGGATCGACGGCCTTTTCGCCTGACGCATAGTCGTACCAGCCCTTGCCTGTCTTGCGACCGAAACGGCCGGCTTCGCAAAGCTTGTCGGCGATCTCGACATAACGCGCGTTTGGATCGCGCGTTGCCGCCTGCCGCTTGCGTCGCGCCCAGGCGATCTCCAGCCCGGCCATGTCGTAGACGGTGAAGATGCCCATCGGAAAGCCGTAGGCTTCGAGTGCTGCGTCGACCTCTTCGGGGGCTGCACCGTCCTCGACCATGAACTCCGCCTCGCGGCGATAGGCCGAGAAGATGCGGTTGCCGATGAAGCCTTCGGTTACGCCTGAGACCACCGGCAGCTTGCCGAGTTGCCTGGCGAAGGCCAATGCGGAAGCGAGCACGTCGGGCGCGGTTGCCTTGCAGTCGACGACCTCGACCAGGCGCATGATGTTGGCCGGCGAAAAGAAGTGCAGGCCGACCACGCGCCCGGGGTGAGCAGTCGCCGCCGCGATCTCGTCGGGGTTCAGGTAGCTGGTGTTGGTTGCGAGGATCGCATCCGGCCTGACGATGCCGTCGAGGCGTTGGAACAGCTCGGTCTTGACCGCGAGATCGTCGAACACCGCCTCGATGACGAGGTCTGCTGCGGCGAGTTCGCCGATGTTCGCAGCCACGGCCAGCCGCGCAAGGCATCCGTCGCGAACTGTCGCCGTAAGGCGCCCTGACTGGACCGCCTTGTCGAGAATGCCGGCGATGCGCTCGCGCCCTTTGGTGGCGGCGTCTTCGGTCTGCTCGATGCCGACGACGCGGTAGCCAGCTGTCAAGGCTGCGACCGCGATGCCGGCACCCATCAGACCGGTACCGACGATGCCGACCGTCTCGATCCTGCGTGGGGCAATGCCCTCAAGCTTGTCGACCTTGCCGGCTTGCCGCTCGGCGAAGAAGACATGGCGCAGGGCTGCCGCCTCATTGGAGTCCCGCAGGCGCAGGAAGGTGGCGCGCTCCTCGGCGAGACCGTCCCGGAAAGTCCTTTCCGAAGCCAGCCGGACAAGGCGAACGGCCTCGGCAGGTGCCGATTGGCCGCGTGATCTGGACAAGACCTTTTTTGACGCCGCCTCGACGGCGGCTAATTCGGCGATCGGGACATCGAGCAAGCCCGTGCGCCTTTGCGACTGACCGGCGAGTTGATGGACAAGGCCGACGGCTGCCGCGAGATGATCGGCTGCGACGCCGTCGACAAGGCCGAGCTTGATGGCTTCATCAGGCCTGACTGTGCGGCCGCTGCCGATCAGGTCGATTGCCGCGACGGTGCCGATGAGGCGCGGCAGGCGCTGGGTGCCGCCGGCGCCCGGCACGATGCCGAGCTTGACCTCCGGCAAACCGAAACTCGCCGCCTCGCCGGCAACGCGCCCATGGCAGGCAAGCGCGATCTCGCAGCCGCCGCCGAGGGCAGCACCATTGACGGAAGCAACCACCGGCTTGCTGCAATTCTCGATACGCTGCATGACCTCGGGAAGCGTCGGCTCGACCGGTGGCTTGCCGAACTCCCTGATGTCGGCGCCGCCGACAAAGGTGCGGCCGGCGCCGGTGATGACGACGCCGATGACGGTGCCAACGGCTGACGCATGGTCGAGTGCCTTGACCAGCCCCTGCCGGACATGCGCCGAGGTGGCGTTGACGGGCGCATTGTCGATGATGACGACGAGCACGCCGTCACGGATGCTGCCCGAAACGCTCTCCGAAAACCGCGTCGCGCTCATGGCTATGCCGGGATGACCGCGGTGGCCTGGATCTCGATCTTGGCGCGGTCCTCGACCAGCGCCACCACCTGCATGGCGGCCATGGCGGGGAAGTGGCGGCCGATCACGTCGCGATAGGCCTGGCCGAGGCCGCGCAGGTTCTCGGTGTATTCCTTCTTGTCGGTGAAGTACCAGGTCATCGTGGTGATGTGGTGCGGCTCGGCGCCGCCGGCCTTCAGCACGGCGACGACGTTTTCCAGCGTCTGGCGCACCTGGCCGACGAAGTCGTCGGTCTCGAACTGGCACTGCGCGTTCCAGCCGATCTGGCCGCCGACGAAGATGGTGCGGCCGCTCGCGGCGATGCCGTTGGCATAACCGATGGGCTTGGCCCACCCTTCGGGTTGCAGGATCTCATGCATCTCAAGTCTCCAGGCGGCTTTCGAGCGCGGCGCGGAGGTCATCCGGCCAGGCAAGCGATTTGTGGGTATCGAGCGAAGTGGCGACCACGCTGTGGCGGGCGCTCCAGAGCAGCGTGCCGGCGGCCGAAACCTTGTGCTCGAGATCGAGCGAGGAGCGGCCGATGCGGCGGACGAACAGCTCGAAGTCGAGCGTGTCGCCATGGAAGCCCGGGTGGGCAAAGGTGAGGTCCAGTCGCACCGTCGGCGTGCCGATGCGCCGTTCGGCGATCAGGTCTTTCCACGGCGCACCTGCATCGCCGAAGAACTCCTCCAAAACACCGACGAGGATGTTCAGGTAAGACGGGAAGTAGGCGATTCCGGAGGGATCGCAGTCTCCGAAACGCAGCGGCCTTGAGGTACGGAAGGGCACGTCAGCTCTCCTACCTCAAGGCCTTCATCAGCTCGCGGCCGATGATCAGCTTCTGCACTTCGGTGGCGCCTTCGTAGATGCGCAGCGCACGGATCTCGCGATAGAGGCGCTCGGTGATCTCGCCGACACGCACGCCGCGGCCGCCGAACAGCTGCAGTGCCTGGTCGATGACCCACTGGGCGTTCTCGGTCGCCGTCATCTTGGCCATGGCGGCCTCGCGGGTGATCGGCAGCTTTTGCACGTCGCGCCGCCAGGCAGTACGCACGGTCAAGAGCGAGGCTGCGTCGATGGCAGTCGCCATCTCGCCCAGCGTGCTCTGAGCGGTCGGCAGGTCGGCCAGCGTCGCCCCGAACATCTTGCGGGACCTGGCGTGCGCTACGGCTTCGTCGAGGGCGCGGCGGGCAAAGCCGAGGGCTGCGGCAGCCACTGACGGCCGGAAAATGTCGAGCGTGCGCATGGCAATCTTGAAGCCTTCGCCCGGTTCGCCCATCAGCTGGGATGCCGGGATGCGGCAATCGTCGAACCTGACGCGTGCCAGGGGATGCGGGGCGATCGTCTCGATGCGCTCGGCGATCGAAAAGCCCGGAGTGTCGGCATAGACGACGAAGGCCGAGATACCGCGCGTGCCGGGCGCCTCGCCGGTGCGGGCAAAGACGGTGTAGACGTCGGCGATGCCGCCATTGGAGATGAAGACCTTCTCGCCGTCGAGCACATAGGTGTCGCCATCACGGCGGGCGCTGGTACTCATGGCGGCAACGTCGGAGCCGGCCTCTGGCTCGGTCAGGGCGAAGGCCGAGATCAGTTCGCCTCGGGCAATCTTAGGCAAGATGGCCTGCTTGAGTTCGTCCGTACCGGACAGGCTGATCGCGCCGGTGCCTAGTCCCTGCATGGCAAAGGCGAAGTCGGCGAGACCGTCGGCATAGGCCAGTGTCTCGCGGATCAGGCAGAGCGAACGGCTGTCGATCACGTCCGACGCGCCGCCGAAGGCCGCCGGCACGCAGTGGCGCAGCATACCCGCCTGACCAAGCGCCGCCACCAGCTTCTTGCAGGCGCCGTCGGCATTGCCATGGTCGATCTCGCCCAGCCCGCCGCTGGCGATGAAGGCGTCGAGTTCAGCCGCCAACGCGCGGTGGGGGTCGGCGAAGAACGGCCAGTCGAGGTGGTCGCGGGTTGGCGCACTGGTCGGCATCAAATGCGCGGCCATGGCTCAGTTCCCCTTGAATTCGGGCTTGGCTTTGGCGGCGAAAGCCTCGAAGGCGCGGCGAAAGTCGCCGGTCGCCATGCAGATCGCCTGGGCCTGCGCTTCGGATTCGATCAGCTGGTCGATGCCCATCGCCCATTCCTGGTCGAGCATCTTCTTGGTCATGGCATGCGCAAACCAGGGGCCGTCGGCCAGGTTGCGGGCGAATTTCTGCGCCTCGGCGAGCAGTGCGCCACGCTCATGCAGCGCATTGTAGAAGCCCCAGGCATGGCCCTCGGTCGAGGTCATGACGCGACCGGTGAACAGAAGTTCGGCGGCGCGGCCCTGGCCGATGATGCGCGGAAGGATGCCGCAGGCGCCCATGTCGGCGCCGGCCAGGCCGACGCGGGTGAACAGGAAGGCGGTCTTCGCCTCCGGGGTTGCGACGCGGTAGTCGGACGACATGGCGATGATCGCACCGGCGCCAGCGCAGATGCCGTCGACGGCGGAGATGATCGGTTGCGGGCAGGCGCGCATCTGGCGCACCAGATCGCCGGTGAGGCGGGTGAAGTCGAGCAGGTCATGCATCGGCATGCGGGTCAGCGGCTCGATGATCTCGAAGACGTCGCCGCCCGAGCAGAAGTTGTTCTCGGCACCCGTGATGACGATGGCGCGCACGTCGCTGGCCCGGTGCAAGGCGCGGAACAGGTTGCCGAGTTCCTCGTAGCTCTCGAAGGTCAGCGGGTTCTTCTTCTCTGGGCGGTTCAGCGTGATCGTCGCGACCTTGCCGTCGGCATCGGTCTCGAACTTGAAGTGCTGAGCCTTGTGGCCCTGGAAGGGATGCTTCTTGTCCTGCATCGGGTTGGTCACGGTCATCCTCCCAGAACTTCGCCGCCGGCGACCGGGATCGCCTGGCCTGTGATTGCGGTTGCCTTTTCCGAGGCGAGCCAGAGCACGGTGTCGGCCACTTCCTCTGGCGTCACCAGCCGCCCTTGCGGATTGACGCGGGCGAGCGTGGCGCGTGCCTCTTCGGCCGAACGCCCGGTCTTGCCGGTGATGGTTTCCACGGCGCCGTCGAGCAGCGGCGTGTCGGTGAAGCCGGGGCAAACCGCGTTGACGGTGACGTCGGTGCGGGCAAGCTCAAGAGCCAGCGCGCGCGTCATGCCGACCACGCCATGCTTTGAAGCGCAATAGGCTGAGACATAGGCATAGCCGGTCAGGCCGGCGGTGCTGGCGACATTGACGATGCGGCCCTTGCCGGCGCGCTTGACCGAAGCAAGCGCTGCCTGTGTGACCAGGAACGTGCCGGTGAGGTTGATGCCCATCACCCGGTTCCACAATGCCAGGTCGGTTTTGTCGAACGGTGCCGACGGCGCTTCGCCGGCGCAGTTGACCAGCACGGCGATGTCGCCTGCATGCGCAATCGCCTTGGCGATGCCTGCCTCGACCGAATGCGCATCAGTGACGTCGAAGCCATCAAGGACGAAGGCCTCGCCGCCCATCTTGGCGATCTCGTCGCGCACCGCCTCGAGCGGCGCGGCACGCCGTCCGCACAGGCTGACGCCATGGCCGTCGGCGGCGAGCGCAAGTGCGATGGCGCGGCCGATGCCGCTGCCGGCGCCGGTGACCAGGGCGTGACGCTTGGCCATGCTCATGCCTTGCCCGTGGGAGCAGCCGCCGCGGCGCGGGCGAGGTTGTTCACATATTGGGCACGGGCCGAATGATACTGCTTTGGCCAGGCCTGTTCGGCATAGCCGATCTTTGCCGCCTCATGCATGACGAAAGACGGGTCGGCGAGGTGCGGGCGGGCGACGGCGCAGAGATCGGCGCGGCCGGCGGCGATGATCGAGTTGGCGTGATCGGCTTCCGAGATCGCACCCACGGCAATTGTCGGCACCTGGATCTCGTTGCGAATCTTGTCGGAGAAGGGCGTCTGGAACAGGCGGCCATAGACTGGCTGCTCTTCCTTGACCACCTGGCCCGACGAGCAGTCGATCATGTCGGCGCCGGCGTCCTTGAACATCCTTGCGAAGATCGCCGCGTCTTCAGGCGTGTTGCCGCCTTCGTACCAGTCATGGGTGGAGAGACGCACCGAGATCGGCTTGTCCTCAGGCCAGACGGCACGAATGGCGCGGAACACTTCGAGCGGATAGCGGGCGCGGTTCTCGTGGTTGCCGCCATATTCGTCGTCGCGCAGGTTGGTCAGTGGCGACAGGAAGGAGGACAGCAGGTAGCCGTGGGCGGCATGCAGTTCGAGGATGTCGAAGCCGAGGTCGCGGGCCCGCTCCGTGGCACTGACGAAATCGGCCAGAACGCGATCCATATCCTCGCGGGTCATGGCGCGCGGCATGTCGGAGTGCTTGAGATAAGGCAGGGCGGAGGCCGAGATCAGCGGCCAGCCGCCTGAGGTCACCGGCTGGTCGATGCCTTCCCAGGCAACCTTGGTCGCGCCCTTGCGGCCGGCATGGCCGATCTGGATGCCGATTTTCGCCGGCGTCTGCTGGTGGACGAAGTCGACCATGCGCTTGAAGGCTTTCGCCTGCTCGTCGTTCCACAAGCCGAGGCAGCCGGGCGTGATGCGCGCGTCTGGCGACACGCAGGTCATCTCCGGGAAGACGAGTGCTGCACCACCCATGGCGCGGGCGCCGATATGGACGAGGTGGAAGTCGTCGGGCAGGCCGTCGGTGGCCGAATACATCGCCATCGGCGACATCACGATGCGGTTCTTCAGCGTCAGCCCGCGGATCGAAAACGGCGTGAACATCGGCGGCGGTACCGAGCCGTTGGGGGCAGGCGACACGCCGGCGCGCTCGGCGAACCAGCGCTCGAAACCTTCCAACCAGTGCTTGTCGCGCAGGCGCAAATTCTCATGGCTGATGCGCTGCGAGCGGGTCAGCATCGAATACATGAATTGCTCGGGTTCGAGCGTGTCGGCATAACGGGTGCCCACCACTTCGAACCACTCCATGGCGTTGCGTGCCGCATTCTGGATGCGGGCGACGTCGACGCGGCGTACTTCTTCATAGGCTTCGAGCACGGCCGGGATGCTGGCCTTGTCGTGGCCGATGAGGTCGAACTGGCGGGTCAGCTCGATGGCGTCGTCGATGGCGAGCTTCGTGCCGGAGCCGATGGCGAAATGCGCGGTATGGGCACTGTCGCCCATCAGGACGACGTGGCTTTGGCCATTGAAGTGGCTCCACTTGTCGCAGATCAGGCGGCCGAAATTCAGCCAGGCCGAGCCGCGCAGATGGCGCGCGTTGGTCATCAGCTTGTGGCCTTCGAGCGTCCCGGCAAACAGCTTCTCGCAAAACGCGATCGACTGATCCTGGTCCATCTCGTCGATGCCATGCGCCTTGAACACTTCGTCGGTGGTTTCGACGATGAAGGTCGAGGTGTTGTCGTCGAAACGATAGATGTGCGCCTGGAACCAGCCGTGCTCGGTGCGCTGGAAGTCGAAGGTGAAGGCGTCGAAGCGCTTGTCGGTGCCGAGCCAGATGTAGCGGTTCGGCCGCATCACCATGTCGGGCTTGAAGATGTCGGCATATTTGTGCCGGATGCGCGAGTTCACGCCATCCGACGAGATGATGAGGTCGGCTTCGGGGAAGTCATGGTCGCCCTGCACGTCGGTCTCGAACACCAGCTCTACGCCGAGCTCGATGCAGCGCTCCTGCAGGATGTTCAGCATCTTTTTGCGGCCGATGCCGACGAAGCCGTGGCCGGTGGTGCGGATCTTGCGACCCTTGAACACCAGCTCGATGTCATCCCAGTGGTTGAAGGCGTCCTCGATGGTCTCGGCGGTAGCCGGGTCCCACTGGCGCATCGACTGCATGGTGGCGTCGGAGAAGACCACGCCCCAGCCGAAGGTGTCGAAGGGACGGTTGCGCTCGACGACGGTAACCTGATGCTCGGGGTGCTGCTTCTTCATCAGCAGGGCAAAATAGAGACCGGCCGGTCCGCCACCGATACAGACAATGCGCATGCCGTCCTCCTCCTGAAGCCGTTCGGTCAAGTGGACATGCGTGCCCGACCCTGACCATGGAGGCACCATGGACGCTTTCAAAAAAAACTTCAAGCTTAAAGTTATTTTGGAAGTGAACGCAAAAAGGCCCCGGTCGGCGAGCGCGCGACCGGGGCCAGAAGGCCTGAATGTACTAGCGCGACAGGTACGTCGTGGTATCCACGAGTTCGCCATAGCCGAAGGCGATCGCTGCCATGACGGCGTCGTGGACCTGGGCGGCTGGCACCGTCTTGCCGTTGAACTCGAGATCGCGCGTGGCGCAGGCATCGTGGACGACCGATGTCTTGTAGCCGAAGTCGGCCGCAGCACGGGTGGCGCCTTCGACGCACATGTGGCTCATCGCGCCGACGATGACGACTTCCTCAATGCCCTTGGCGTCGAGTGTCGCCTTGAGGTCGGTCTCGCGGAATGAATTGACGAAGTTCTTGGTGATGACCTTCTCGCCGTCGGCCGGGGCGACGGTGGCGTTGATCTCGATGCCCGGCGTGCCGGGCGCAAAGATCGGAGCGTCGGCGGCCTTCGAGAGATGGCGGACGTGGATGACGGTGTCGCCCTTGGCACGCGCCGCCGCGATGATGCGGGCGGCGTTTTCAGTTGCCTGTTCGATGCCGACGAGCGGCATGTTCCCGCCCGGGAAATATTCGTTCTGGATGTCGATGGCGATCACCGCGCGTTTGCTCATGTCCCTGATGCCTTTGCTGTTGGGAAGGATATTGCCTGCAGGATGCAATGGATTATGGTGCCGACCCATTGGCGATATCGACATAACAAGGGGTGATTTCGACAAATGGCAAAAGCTGGCGTCATCGAGATCGGGCTGGTGTTGTACCCCGGCGCGCAGATGTCGGCGGTGCTTGGCATGACCGACCTGTTCGAGCTCGCCAACCGCACCGCCGCACGCAAGAGCCGCGGTGCAGCGCCGAACCAGCTGCGCGTCAGCCACTGGCGCGCGGACCAGGCGGAGCATGCGCCTCAGCGGGTGTTCGACACCCATCCCGACGCTTCAGGCGTAGCTGAGGTCTATGTCGTGCCGCCGGCGCTCGGCGATCCGATTTCGCGAGAGACTATCGCGTCGCTCGCCGGCTGGCTGCGCCAGCGCCATGGTGCTGGCAGCGTGCTGGCGTCCGTCTGTGCCGGCGCCTTCGTGCTCGGCGAGACCGGGTTGCTGGCCGGGCGGGTGGTGACGACGAACTGGGTCTATGACGAGGCGTTCCGGTCGCGTTTCCCCGAGGCCAGGCTCGACACCGACAGGCTGCTCATCGATGACGGTGACATCATCACTGCCGGCAGCCTGATGGCCTGGACCGACCTGGGCCTTCGGCTGGTCGACCGCTTCCTTGGGCCGACCGTGATGATCGAGACGGCCCGCATCCTGGCGCTCGACCCTCCCGGGCGCGAGCAGCGCTACTACAGCGCGTTTGCGCCGCGACTCAGCCATGGCGACGCCGCCATCCTCAAGGTGCAGCATTGGCTGCAGGCGGGCGAAGGCAAGGAACTGAACCTGGCCGTGCTGGCGTCAATGGCCGGCCTTGAGGAACGCACCTTCCTGCGCCGCTTCCAGAAGGCGACCGGGCTCACCACAACCGAATATGGCCAGCGCCTGCGTGTCGGCAAGGCGCGCGAGCTGCTGCAATTCACCACGCAGACGGTCGACAAGGTGGCCTGGGAGGTCGGCTATGGCGATCCTGGTGCTTTCCGAAAAGTCTTTGCTCGCATCGTCGGGCTGACGCCGAGCGACTACCGGGCCCGGTTTCGGGCTTAGCGCATTCTTGAGGCGAGTGACGCAGCGCTTAGCTGCCCTTGGCCAGCGACGCGACGATGGAGCGCTTCAGCTTGCCGAGTTCGTCGAGCAGGATGCCGCCGTCCTTGGCCGACAGAGTGCCGAACAGGTCGCCGATCCAGTCGGCATGGGCTGCGGCCATCTTCTCGAATTCGGCGCGGCCGAAGGGCGTCAGCGCGATGATCTGGACGCGGCGGTCGGTGGGCGAGGTGGTGCGGCTGATGTGGCCGCTCTCGGCCAGACGCTCGACCAGGACGGTGATGTTGCCGGGCGATACCATCATGCGCTTGGACACTTCGCCCAGCACCATGCCGTCCTGGGCTCGTTCGAGCTGTGCCATCAGGTCGAAGCGGGGCAGGGTGGAATCGAACTCTTCGCGCAGGCGGCGGCGCACTTCTGTTTCAACCAGCGTCGAGCAGGTCAACAGGCGCAGCCAAAGGCGAAGCTCGGTGCCGTGATCCGCAGGCGCTTCGAGTACCTTGGTCTCGCCGTCCACCCAGCCTTCGGCGCCGGCTGTATCCTTGCGCTCTTCCATCTGTGTCAGGGTCTTTCCTCGCCGCGGCCGGTGCGCCGGCTATCCTCTCGGGCAGTTGTAGTGCCGTTTCGCGCGATAGTACAAGCTTGAAAGGTTCAAGGGGCAGGAATGTTGCCGGCAAGAACCGCCGAGTAAGCGGCGGCATCGATGTTGCCGCCAGAGATTACGCATACGATGTTGCCCCTGGCATGTTGGCTCGTCAGCGCCGCAGCCAGCGAAGCTGCCCCCGCGCCCTCGGCGACGACCTTGGACTTGGCGAACAGCAGCCGCATAGCCTCGGTGACCTGCATCAGGCTGACTGACACCGCGCCGTCGATCAGCTCGCGCGCGATGGGCCACAGCTGTGGCACCAGCGACGGGCCGCCGATGCTCTTGATGAAGGAGGGGCGCGTCTCGATGTCGACGATGCGGCCAGCCGCAAGAGCCGCCGTCACAGGGGCGGCGTTCTCGTCCTCGACGGCGAAGACTTTTGCCTCGGGTCGCAAGGCCTTGACGGCGCTCGCCACGCCCGTGGTCATCGAGCCGCCGCCATAAGGCGTCAGCACGACGTCGACCTCGGGCAGGTCCTCGACAATTTCCATGCCGATGGAGCCGTTGCCCGAAAGTACTGCCTGGTCCGTAACCGGGTTGATCAGAAGCTCCGGAAATTCGGGCCGGTCAGCGCCGATGATGTATTGCCACCATGTCTCCATGGAGATGAAACGGACTTCGCCGCCGAGGCGACGAACGCCATCGATCTTTGTCTGCGGCGCGCCCGCATACATGTAGGCTGCCATCGGCACGCCGAGCCTGTTGGCAGCCCAGGCCATGCCATAAGCCATGTTGCCGGAGCTCGTGGTGGCGACACCCCGGGCGAGCGTCTCGCGGTCGCGTGACAGAAGGGCGTTCAGCGCCGGCCGCAGCTTGAACGCGCCGATCGGTGACAGCGTCTCGAGCTTGAGGAAGATCTGCCGGTCGGGCAGGCCGAGATCGAGGCGGACCAGCGGCGTTCGCGGAACATGAGAGGCGATTCGGGCGCGGGCGGCGCTGATCTCGTCCAGAGACGGGCGATAGGGGGCGGTCATTCGGCGGCCGAGGGTGTTCTGAGGCTGCCGGCGCGGGCGGCGTGTCTGCTGCCGCTGTAGTCCTCGGTGTGGACATAGACATGCAGCGTGTAGCCGATGTGATCGATCATCAACGCCTTGGCCTTTTCGAGATCGCGGTCGAGTGCGGCTTCCATCAGGGCGGTGTGCGGTCCGATCGACTGTGCCTCGTTAAGGGCTGCCATTGCCTCTTCGTAGCCCTGCTTCTGGCCCGCGGCCGCGCGCAAGGTTGGTGCTAGTCCTAGGAACCTGTGATGGCGCCGGAGCTGGTCGGAGATTGTCGAGCGGAAGCGCAGCAGCCAGTTCGAGGTGGCGGCACTTAGCAGCGCCGAGTGGAACGCCTCGTGCTTCTCGTCCCAGTCATCGACGGAGGCATCGGAAGGATCCTCGACTGCGGTCTTGCAGCGCGACAGGCGGTAATGCGCGGTAACCACAGCCTCTTCCCAGTCGCTGCCACCCTTCTCGATCGATTCCAGCAGAAGCGGCAGTTCGACCACCATCCTGGCTCGCGCCAGATCTTCCAGCTCCTGGCGTGAAACCGAAGCCACGGTGAAACCGCGATTGGAAATCGCCGTCACCAGCCGTTCAGCCTCAAGTCGCGACAATGCCTCGCGCAGCGGCGTCCAACCAACGCCATAGGCCGTGCGCAGTGCGCTCAGCTTGAGTGGAGCTCCCGGCATCAGCCGGGTGGTCAGGATGTCTCGGCGCAGCAGCCGGTAGGCTGCTTCCGTCTTGGTCGAATGCTCGTCATCCTGCATCGTGATCCGTCCCTGTCTCTGCAAAAAATTATATATCATGGAGGCTCATGGCAAGAATTATATATAATGTTTGACAGAGCCCTCCGGACTGCTCATGATTGCCTCCATGCCGCCGCTAGGGGTGTGGCGCAGTCAATCTGGGAGGAATCGATGAGAAACTTGAAATCCGGTCTGATGTCGGGCCTGGTTCTGGCCGGCGCGCTTGCCGTCAGCCTTGGTGCAGCCGTTGCCGACCCGATCAAGATCGGTGTCGCCAATTTTGGCGAACACCCGCAGCTCAACGCCGCCGTCGCCGGCTTCAAGAAGGCGCTGGCTGACAATGGCTATGTCGACGGCAAGGACGTCGTCTTCACCGAAAGCCACACCAATTTCGACGCGTCGCTGGTTCCCCAGATGATCGCCAAGCTGCAGGCCGAACAGCCCAAGCTGATGTACACCGTCACCACCCCGGTGTCGCAGATCGCCAAGAAGGCGCTCGCCGGCTCGGGCATCAACATCGTCTTTTCGGCTGTGACCGACCCGGTCGCCGCCAAGCTGGTCCCGTCGTGGGAAGCCGGCGACGAAGGCATGACGGGTGCTACCGACCTGCAGGACGTCAAGGCGGTGATGGAATTCACCAAGAAGCTGCTGCCGAACGCCAAGCGTTTCGGCGTGCCCTACAATCCGGGTGAAGCCAACGACGTCGCTCTGGTCGAGAAGATCAAGGAAGCAGCGCCTGCCGCTGGCTTCGAAGTGGTCGAAGTGGGTATCGACAACGTCAACGACATCCAGCAGCGCATCGCTTCGCTCGCCGGCAAGGTCGACGTGATCTACGGCCCGACCTCGAACCTGATCCAGCCGGCTATCCCGGCCGTTGCCGCCGCGGCCCGCCAGGCTGGCATTCCGGTCGTCAATGCCGACGACAATGCAGTCCGCGACGGTGTCGTGCCTGCCAGCTTCGCGGTGAACTACGAGCAGGTTGGCATCAACGCCGGCAAGATCGCCGCCGAAATCCTGAAGGGCAAGGACCCCAAGACCATCGCGCCGTCGCGCCCGGCCTATGAGGACCATGCCGCGACGATCTCGAAGAAGGCCATGGCCGCCTTCGGCATCGAGATCCCCGCGTCGCTCGCTGATTGCGGCTGCATCGTCGACTAACACTCGACTTCGTCAATACTGGTAGCGGCGTCTGGCGCATCGGCCCAAGAGGCACGATGCGCAGGTTCAGAAACTTGGAGCGCCCTGGCGCTCCAAGGCGCCGTTACCTTTTCCGGGAGGGACGGATGCTCGAAATCCGATCTGCACGTAAAGTTTTCTACAAGGGCCAGGCCGACGAAAAAGTCGCGCTGGACGGCCTCAGCCTCAAGCTCGCCACCGGTGAATTCGGCGTCGTCATCGGCTCCAACGGTGCCGGCAAGAGCAGCATGCTCAATGCCATTTCGGGGGCGCTGGTGCTCGATTCCGGCCAGATCCTGATCAATGGAGACGACGTCACCGGCATGCCCGTTCACAAGCGCGCCATTCGCCTGGCTCGCGTTTTCCAGGATCCGATGAAAGGCACCGCCGCCTCGATGACGGTCGCCGAAAACATGCTGCTCGCAGATCTGCGCAGCAAGAAACGTACCTTGCGCCAGGGGCTCAATGCTTCACGCCTCGCGGCCTACAAGGAGCGTCTGGCACTTCTCGGCCTCGGTCTCGAAAATCGCCTGGACACCCGCGTCGAACTGCTTTCGGGGGGGCAGCGCCAGTCGCTGTCGCTGATCATGGCGGTGGGCGGCTCTCCGGATCTGCTGCTGCTCGACGAGCATACCGCGGCGCTCGATCCGCGCACCGCCGACATCGTCATGCAGGCGACCGTGCGCGCCGTCGATGCCCTGAAGCTCACCACGCTGATGGTGACGCACAACATGCAGCATGCCGTCGATTTCGGTCACAGCGTCATCATGCTGGATGCCGGCAAACTTCGGCTCGAAATCTCCGGCGAGGAAAAGGCCAAGGTCACGGTTGTCGACCTGATCGGCCATTTCTCCGTGAAAACCGACCGCATGTTGCTGGCGAGCTGATCATCATGGACTTTATCCAGACCGTTTTCACGAGCTTCGTCTCGCTCATTCCCGTCACCCTGGCGCAGAGCCTGATCCTGGCATTTGTCGTGCTTGGCATCATGATTCCGTTCCGTACCCTCAATTTCCCCGACCTCACCAGCGAAGGCGCATTCCCGCTCGGCGGCTGCGTCTGCGGCGTGCTTCTGGCGGCTGGTGCTTCTCCGCTGACGGCGCTTGCCGTGGCGCTGATCGCCGGTTTCCTCGCCGGCTGCTGCACCGCCTTCATCCACCTGCGCTTCCGCATCCACACACTGCTCGCCGGCATCCTGATGATGACGATGCTGTACAGCATCAACCTGCGCATCATGGGCAAGTCGAACCTGTCCGTGTTCGGCGCGCCGACGGTTTTCGACTGGGCGCCGTTCGTCCAGCCCGGCTTTCCGGCCGCCAAGATCATCGTTGCCGGCCTCATTGGCGCGATCGTCTTCATCCTGCTCAACATGTTCTTCAAGACCGAGAAGGGCACCGCGATCCGCGCCGTCGGCGCCAATCCCGACATGGCCGAAGCGCAAGGCATCAATGTCTGGGTCGCCACCATCGGCGGCGTCGGCCTCGCCAGTGCGTTCTCGGCGACCAGCGGCGCGCTGATGGTGCAGAGCCAGGGCTTTGCCGACGTCAATATGGGCCTCGGCATCCTGATCAACGGCCTTGCCGCGCTGATGATCGGCGAAGCCATCGTCGGCAAGCAGACTGTGCTGCGCCAGCTCGCTGCTCCGTTCGTCGGCGCTGTCGTCTACTACCAACTGGTCTCGTTCTGTCTCGCCGCCGGCATGCCGCCCCCCGATCTGAAGCTCGCCACCGGCCTGTTCGTGCTCGCCATGCTTGCACTTCCAAGCCTGCGTCGCAGCCGGGGCCCGGCACAAGCACGCGAAACCGTTCGCGAATAATCAAGGATAGCCCGCATCATGACTGCATTTCCCGATCTCGCCGCTGTCGAGGCGATGGACGCTGTCGACCCGCTGCGTTCGATGCGTGATCGCTTCATCCTGCCGGAAGGAGTGATCTATCTTGACGGCAACTCTCTGGGCGCCGCGTCGCATGCTGCCTTCAGCGAGCTCCAGGCAGCTGCCTCCAAGGAGTGGGGGCAGGATCTGATCCGCGCCTGGAACACCGCCGGCTGGTTCGACATGCCGACCGAGCTGGGCGACCGCATCGGCCGCCTGATCGGTGCTGCAGCTGGCCAGACGGTTGTCTGCGACACCACGTCGACCAACATCTACAAGGTGCTGCATGCAGCCCTTGCGATGCGACCCGACCGTTCGGTCATCGTCGCCGAAGGCAACAGCTTCCCGACCGATCTCTACATGGCGGAAGGCGTTGCCTCGACGCGGGCCGGTGCCGTGCTCCGGCTCGAGGGCGTCGATGCGCCAAGCATCGAAGAGCTGATCGACGACAAGGTTGCGGTGGTTCTCGTCAACCACGTCAACTACAAGTCGGGCGAGCTGCGCGACATGGCGGCGCTGACCAGAAAGGCCCAGGCGGCAGGTGCCCTGATCGTCTGGGATCTCTGCCACTCGGCAGGTGCCCTGCCGGTTGATCTCGACGGTGCCAATGTCGATTTCGCCGTTGGCTGCACCTACAAGTATATCAATGGCGGTCCCGGCGCCCCGGCCTTCATTTACGCCGCCACGCGTCACCTCGCCGACGTTCAGCAACCGCTGAGCGGCTGGTGGGGACATGCCAGACCCTTCGCCTTCGAGCAGGGTTATGCGGCGGACGCCGGCATTCGCCGGTTCCTGTGCGGTACCCAGCCGATCCTGACCATGCGGGCGCTCAAGGGCGCGCTCGATGACTGGGACAACGTCGACATGGCAGCGCTGCGCAAGAAAAGCATTGCCCTGACCGACCTGTTCATCCAACTGGTAGAGGCCAGGTGCGGCGCCTACGGCCTCAAGCTGGAAAGCCCGCGCGACGGCACGAAGCGCGGCAGCCAAGTCTCGTTCGAGCACGACAACGCCTATGCCATCATGCAGGCGCTGATCGCGCGCGGCGTCATCGGCGACTTCCGCGCACCGGCTACGGTGCGCTTCGGCTTTACGCCGCTCTATGTCGGCTTCAAGGACGTCTGGCAGGCGGTCGAGATCCTCGAAGACATCATGCGGACCGGCGCCTGGAAGGAAGCCCGTTTTGCCGTCAAGTCGGCAGTGACCTGATCTCAGGTCGAATGGAAACGAAAAGGGCGGCAGATGCCGCCCTTTTTCATACACCGAGATAGCGGTCCTGGATGTCAGGCGTCAGCCGGTCCGGCGTGCCTTCGAATACGGTCACGCCCTTCTCCAGCACGAAGCAGCGGTCGGCCACCGGCAGCAGCTCCGACAGCGTCTTGTCGACAACCAGGATCGACTGACCCGCAGCCTTGAGCTTGCGGATCGCCGCCCAGATGTCCTGACGGATGACGGGTGCAAGACCCTCGGTCGCCTCGTCCAGAATGAGCAGGCTGGGATTGGTCATCAGCGCGCGGCCAATCGCCAGCATCTGCTGTTCGCCGCCCGAGAGCGTGTTGGCATACTGGTCGCGGCGTTCGCCGAGGCGTGGAAACAGCTCGACGACTTTTTCCAGTGTCCACTCGCTGCCGCGCGCTGCGGCAAGCAGGTTTTCCAGAACGGTCAGGTTGGGAAAGCAGCGCCGTCCCTCCGGAACCAGACCCAGGCCGAAGCGGGCGATGCGATGTGGACGCATGCCGGCGACCTGGCGGCCGGCGAAGCTGATTGAACCGGAGCGCGGCTTCGCCAGGCCGAGAATGGAGTTGATCGTCGTCGTCTTGCCCATGCCGTTGCGGCCCATGAGCGCCACGACCTCGCCCTCCTTGACGTCGAGCGAGACGCCGAAGAGCGCCTGCGATGCGCCGTAGAAGGTTTCGACGCCTTTGAGTTCGAGCAGGCTCACGCGGCTTCTCCGAGATAGGCCCGGCGGACTTCGGGGTCGTTGCGGATCTGGTCGACAGTGCCGGTGGCAATGACGCGGCCGTAGACAAGCACGGAGATTCGGTCGGCGAGGGCGAAGACGGCATCCATGTCGTGCTCGACCAGCAGGATCGGCGCTTCATGGCGCAGACCGTCGAGGAACCTGGTCAGCGCTTTCGAGCCCTCCGGACCCATGCCGGCCATCGGTTCGTCGAACAGGAAGGCCTTTGAGCCGAGCGCCAGCGCAATTGCGATCTCGAGCTGACGGCGTTCGCCATGCGACAGCTCGGCAGCGGGCAGGTGGGCGCGTCCGGCGAGACCGACGCGCTCCAGCATCGCCATTGCCGGTTCGGTCAGGCTCTTGTCGCTCATGACAGGGCGCAAGAATCGGAAGCTCGTGCCCTGGCGTGCCTGCACCGCCAGCATGACGTTGCGCAGGGCGGAAAACTCCTGCGCCAGCGACGAGATCTGAAAGCTGCGGCCGAGGCCGAGACGGGCGCGCGCGGCCATGTCGAGCCCGGCCATGTCCTGGCCGAGGAAGCGGATGCTGCCGCTGTCCGGCCGCAACGAGCCGGAGATCTGGTGGATCAGCGTGCTCTTGCCGGCGCCGTTGGGCCCGATCAGCGCGTGGATCTCGCCGGGCCTGAGTTCAAGGCTGACGCCATCTGTCGCCTTCAGGGCGCCGAAGGTCTTGCGGAGGTCGCGGATTTCGAGGATCGGCTCAGCCATGACGCGCCTTTCCGGCCAGCAGACCGAGCAGCCCGCCGCGGGCAAACAGAACGACCCCGAGCAGGATCAGCCCAAGGAAGAACTGCCAGCGTTCGGTGATGCCGCCAAGGGCGAATTCGAACAGGACATAGAGCATGGCCCCGGCGACGGGTCCGAACAACCGGCCCTTGCCACCCAGGATGATCAGCACGATCAGTTCGCCCGACATATGCCAGGACAGCATGGAGGGGCTGACGAATTTGTTGAGGTCGGCAAACAGCGCGCCGGCGAGGCCGGTGACCATTGCCGAGATCGCGAAGGCAACCAGCCTGATGTTGAATGGAGCGATGCCGACAGCGGACAGCCGCGTTGCGTTCTGCCGGGCCGCCTGCAAGGACGCGCCGAAGCGCGAGCCGCGCAGCAGCCAGAACAGACCGAGCGCCAGCATCAGAACTGCATAGCAGATCAGGAAATAGGACAGCGGCTGGGCGGTGTTCACACCGGGGAATTCGTTGCGCACATAGATCGAAAGCCCGTCCTCGCCACCATAGGCCGGCCAGGACACGGCGAAGTAGTAGATCATCTGCGCGAAGGCGAGCGTGATCATGATGAAGTAGACGCCCGCGGTGCGCAGGCTGATGGCGCCGATCGGCAAGGCGATCATGCCGCAGACGAGAACCGCGACGAGCCAGATGATGGGCATCGATGCGGTGCCGGGGATACCGGCGAACAGCGGCACGCCGTCAAAGGCATGGGTGGCGAGGATACCGGCAGCATAGCCGCCGAGGCCGAAGAAGGCGGCGTGGCCAAACGACACCAGCCCGCCAAGGCCAAGTGCGATGTTGAGGCCGACGGCGGCGAGCGCCAGGATGGCGATGCGCGTTGCGAGCGTGATGTAGAACGGCTCGCCCATCGTCTGCGCCACCAGCGGCAGGCCGAGCAAAAGCAATGCGAGGCTGACGTTGACGATGGTTTCGGGGGTCATGATGGGTGCGTTGGTCATGACGTCCTCACGACTGCGTCGCAAACAGGCCGCTCGGCCTGAAGGCAAGGATGAGCGCCATGACGATGTAGATCAGCATCGAGGCAAGTGCTGCACCTATCGGGCCGGCCTGGGCGGCGGGGATCATCAGCGCCAGAGCCTTGGGCAGCAGGAAACGCCCCATGGTATCGACGACGCCGACCAGGATGGCGCCTAACAAGGCGCCCTTGATCGAGCCGATGCCACCGATGACGATGACCACGAAGGCGAGGATCAGCGCCGGCTCGCCCATGCCGACCTGCACCGACTGCAATGCGCCGACGAGCGCGCCGGCAAGACCGGCCAGTGCAGCGCCAAGTGCGAAGACGACGGTGTAAAGGGTGCGGATATCGACGCCGAGTGCGGCGATCATCTCGCGGTCGGACTCGCCGGCGCGGATACGCATGCCGAGCCGCGTCCGCGAGATCAGCACATACAGGCCCAGTGCTACCACGACACCGACGCCGATGATGGCGAGACGGTAGAGCTGGTACTGGCCGCCGCCGGGCAGGGGGACTGCGCCTTGCAGCAGCGGCGGAATGTCGAGATAGAGCGGGAACGAGCCGAACAGCCAGCGCGTGCCTTCGGAAAAGATCAGGATCAGCGCGAATGTCGCCAGCACCTGGTCGAGATGGTCGCGGTCATAGAGGCGGCGTATGACCGTCACTTCGATGATTGCGCCGGCCGCTGCCGCAGCAACGAGGCTCGCCGCCAGGCCGATCCAGAACGAGCCGGTGGCAGCCGCGACCGCAGCACATGCGAAGGCGCCGATCATGTAGAGCGATCCATGGGCGAGGTTGATCAGGCCCATGACGCCGAAGATCAGCGTCAGGCCGGCGGCCATGAGGAACAGCATCACCCCGAGCTGCAGCCCGTTGAGAAGTTGCTCGAGGAGCAGTGCTATGGACAAGGGGACGCTTTCGCTGGCTGGATTGTCGTTTCAGTGTGGCGGGACGCCTACAACTCTTCAAATGCGCTGCTGAGGGAATTCGACCCCCACTCCGGGTTGCTTCGCAAACCACCTCTCCCCCGTTCGACAGTGGAGAGGAAAAGCCGCTGCGGCTTGGCTCCTTTCCTCTCCCCTTATGAGGAGGAGAGGTGCCGAGCGCCGCGAGGCGGAGTGGGGGTCGGACGCTTCGTTACAAGGCTGGCCTGCAACGAGCGGGCCTGAACCCATCCTACATCTTGCACTGGTCGGCGTAGGCGTCCTTGTGGTGCTCGAAGGCAGTGGCGACGATCTTGTTGGTCAGCACGTCGCCTTCCTTGATCACTTCACGCACGTAGATGTTCTGCACCGGGTGGTTGTTGGTGTTGAAGGTGAACCCGCCGCGCACCGACTTGAAATCGGCGGCCTTGAGTGCTGCGCGGAAGGCATCCTTGTCCTTGACGCTGGCCTTGCCGAGCGCCGAGAGGATCAGGTTTGCCGTATCCCAGCTCTGGGCGGCATAGACCGAGGGCAAGCGCTTGTATTCGGCCTGGAAGGCCTCGACGAACTGCTTGTTGGCCTCGTTGTCGAGATCCTTGGACCAGCTCGCCGAGTTCTTGACGCCGAGGGCTGCGTCGCCGACCGCCGGCAGTATGTCCTGGTCGAAGGAGAAGCCCGGGCCCATGACCGGAATGTTCACGCCCGACTGGGCGTACTGCTTCATGAACGAGATGCCCATGCCGCCGGGCAGGAAGAAGAACACCGAGTCGGCGCCGGAATCGCGGATCTGGGCGATCTCGGCGGCGTAGTCGGTCTGGCCGACCTGGGTGTAGACTTCGCCGGCCAACTCGCCCTTGTAATAGCGCTTGAAGCCGGTCAGCGAATCCTTGCCGGCCGGATAGTTGGGCGCGAGGATGAAGGTCTTCTTGTAGTCCTTGTTGGCGTACTGGCCCATCGCCTCGTGGAAATTGTCGTTCTGGTAGGCGACGTTGAAATAATTCTTGTTGCACTTGGCGCCGGCGAGCGCCGACGGGCCGGCGTTGGGCGACAGGTAGATGACGTCCTGCGCCACAGCGTTAGGCACCACGGCCATTGCGAGGTTCGACCAGATGATGCCGGTCAACAGGTCGACCTTGTCGCTCTGGATCATTTTTTCGGCGAGCTGGACGGCGATCTCGGGCTTCTGGGCATCGTCCTCGACGACCAGTTCGACATCCTTGTTGCCGGACTGCTTCATGGCCAGCGCAAACGCGTCGCGCATGTCGACGCCGAGGCCCGCACCGCCGCCCGAAAGCGTGGTGATGACGCCGATCTTCACCGGTTCGGCATAGGCAAGGCCGGATGCCGCCAACGAAAGGCCGAAAATTCCTGCCGCAATGATTTTCTTCATTAGGTTACTCCTCCCAAGTGTTCCCGATTATTTGATTTGAAGTCCTAGAGCCGGGTGCGAACTTTCCAGAGTTCGGGAAACAGTTCAACCTCCAGCATCTTCTTCAGATACGAGGCGCCAGACGTGCCGCCGGTGCCGCGTTTCATACCGATGATACGCTCGACCGTGGTGACATGGTTGAAGCGCCAGCGCCGGAAGTAATCCTCGAAATCGACAAGCTTCTCGGCCAGCTCGTAGAACATCCAGTAGCGTTGCGGATCGCGATAGATCGCCTGCCAGGCGACGAGCACTTCTTCGCTTTCGCTGCGCGTTTCGCGCCAGTCGGTGCGCTTGCCGTCGGCGCCGATATCGAAGCCGTTGCGACCAAGCAGCAGGATCGCCTCGTCATAGAGCGAAGGCTGGGCGAGAACCGCCTCGAGCTTTTCGCTAAGTTCGGGCTGGTGGGCGTGCGGGCGCAACATGGCTGTGTTGCGGTTGCCAGCCATGAACTCGATGGCGCGATACTGCCAGGACTGGAAACCCGAGGACTGCCCGAGCGAGTCGCGAAATTCGGTGTATTCGCTCGGCGTCATCGTCCTGAGCACATCCCAGGCGCTGTTGAGCTGCTCGAAGATGCGCGACACGCGGGTCAGCATCTTGAACGAGGGCTCAAGCTTGTCGGCACGAATCGAGCGGATCGCCGAGCCGATCTCGTGCAAAGCGAGCTTCATCCACAGCTCCGACGTCTGATGCTGGATGATGAACAGCATCTCGTCATGGGCGGTCGACAGCGGCGCCTGAGCGTCGAGGATCTTTTCGAGATGCAGATAATCGCTGTAGGACATGCGGTCCTTGAACGACATCTGCGCGCCCTCGACGGAGGGATCGTAAGGCTTGCTCAATTCATCTTCTCCGCACGCAACCGGAAGCGCTGGATCTTGCCGGTCTGGGTCTTGGGCAGGGCGTCGATGAACTTCACCGAGCGCGGGTATTTGTAGGGCGCGATCGTTGCCTTGACGTGATCCTGAAGGCGCTTGACGGTTGCGGCGTCGGCGGCGACGCCGGCAACCAGCACGACATAGGCCTCGACGATCTGGCCGCGTTCGCTGTCAGCCGCGCCGATGACGGCGCATTCGGCGACTTCGGGATGCGAGAACAGGGCGGCTTCAACCTCGGGACCGGCGATGTTGTAGCCGGCGCTGACGATCATGTCGTCGGAACGCGCGGCGAAGTGGAAGAAGCCGTCGGTGTCCTGGATGAAGGCATCGCCGGTCACGTTCCAGCCGTCGCGGACATATTCGAGCTGCCTGTCATCGGACATGTAGCGGCAGCCTGTCGGGCCACGCACGGCAAGCTTGCCGACAGTGCCGCGTGGCACCTCGTTCATGTCGCCGTCGACGACCCGCGCTTCATAGCCGCCGACCGGCTTGCCGGTGGAGGCGGGTTTCATGTCCTCGAAGCGGTTGGAGATGAAGATATGCAGCATCTCGGTGGCGCCGATGCCGTCGAGGATCGGCTTGCCCGTCTTGGCCAGCCATTCCTCGAACACCGGTCCGGGCAAGGTCTCGCCGGCAGAGACCGCGACGCGCAGCGACGACAGGTCGGCGCCTTCGTCCATGGCCTTCAGCATGGCGCGATAGGCGGTCGGCGCGGTGAACGAGATCGTCGCCTTGTAGGTCTCGATGATGTGGATCATGTTCGGCGGCGTTGCCTGCTCGAGCAGGGTCGCGGCCGCGCCGAAGCGCAATGGGAAAATGGCCAGGCCGCCAAGACCGAAGGTGAAGGCCAGCGGCGGCGAGCCGACGAAGACGTCGTCGGAGGTGACCGAAAGCACCTCCTTGGCATAGGCGTCGGCGATGATCAGCAGGTCGCGATGGAAATGCATCGTCGCTTTCGGCACGCCCGTGGTGCCCGAGGTGAAGCCGAGCAGGGCGACGTCGTCGCGGCCGGTCTTGACCGCTTCGAAGATGACGGATTTGTCGAGCGCGACCCGGTCGAGTTCGGCGTCGTGGTTGGCGGTGCCGTCGAAGCCGATCACCTTGGTCAGGAAGGCGCTGTCCTTGGCGCAGGCGATCATCTCGTCCATCAGGCGCGTGTCGCACAGCGCAATCGTGATCTCTGCCTTGTCGACGATCTTGGCGAGCTCACCGGCGCGCAGCATAGGCATGGTGTTGACGACGACAGCACCTGCCTTGGTCGCGGCCAGCCAGCAGGCGACCATTGCCGGGTTGTTGGCCGAGCGGATCAGCACCCGATTGCCGGGCTTGACGCCGTAGTTTTCGACCAGCGCATGCGCCAGTCGGTTGGTCCAGTCGGACAGCTCCTTGTAGGTGCGGCGGCGGCCGTTGCCGATCAGCGCGGTGTGGTCGCCCAGGCCTTTTTCGACCAGGCGATCGGTCAGCTCGACGGCCGCATTGAGGTGCTCGGGATAGTCGAAGCCGTCGAGCAGAAAGGTCGGCCACTGGTCCTGCGGCGGCAGGTTATCGCGCGTGAAGGTGTCGATATGCGCTGACGGTCCAAGCATTCTGCGGCTGTCCCCTACCTGCTCATCGGCATGACGGAAGCGCCATGCGTGCGTTGGAATGCGTTACTTCGGGGGAAGGTGCTGCGCCGCAACGGGTAGCCGTTCGGTACGGAACCGCGCTTTGCGCGATCGGCATGCGATCGGCGTCTGGCACAGCGAGACCTCCCACGTTCTCGACTGATGGCTGAGAATTGCACCGGACCAAAATTATTTCAAGCATAAAGTTTCTGCCGCTGGCCCATTGACGCAATCCGGCACGCTGGCCATTGCTATGCGCCTGGATTGCTGCCGCCTTGGAGGGATGCCCGTATGCTCGAACGCCATATCGCCGATTGGGACAACGCCTACACCAATGGCGCCAACATCGCCGGTGGCGATCGTTGGCCTGCTGCATGGGTGGAACCGGCACAGACGTTTCGCGACGCCCTGTCGGCAGATGAGAGAGCGCAGTTCGACATCGCCTATGGTGACAGGCCGCGCAACCTGCTTGACCTGTTCCTGCCTGAAGGCACGCCGAAGGGGCTCGTCGTCTTCGTCCATGGCGGTTACTGGATGGCGCTCGACAAGAGCTACTGGTCGCATCTCGCCAAGGGTTCCATCGACAGCGGCTACGCGGTTGCGATGCCGTCCTACAGCTTGTGCCCGGAAGTCAGGATCGGTGATATCGTGCGCGAGGTCGGTGCGGCGATCGGCAAGGCAGCCGCGTTGGTCGAAGGCCCGATCATGCTGACCGGTCATTCCGCCGGCGGACACCTCGTGTCGCGCATGGTCGCGGCTGCTTCGCCGCTTGCGCCCGATGTGCAGTCTCGTATCCGTCATGTCGTTTCGCTCTCGGGAGTTCATGATCTCAGGCCGCTGATCAACACCGGCATGAACAAGACGCTCCACATCGACGAGACTGAGGCGCTGGCTGAAAGCCCGGCGCTGCTGCGGCCGGTGGACAACGTCCGCATCACCTGCTGGGTCGGCGGTGGCGAGCGCGCCGAGTTCCTGCGCCAGAACGCATTGCTTTCCAATATCTGGACCGGGCTTGGCGCCACTACCGCTACAGTGGTCGAGCCCGACCGGCATCACTTCAGCGTCATCGACGGGCTTGCCGACAAGGATCATGCGCTGACAAGGACCTTGCTCGGCTGAACATGCGCGGATGATACCGACGCGGCCGAAGATGATGTCGATGGCCGTAGCGCGCACATCGTCGGTTCAGTTTCCGCGACCCCGTTGGCAATGTGCTGGTGGCCTCTGTCCACGAGGGGCAGTGCCGTCCAATTGGCGGTCCCATGCAGGGCTTGCCGCGTCCGGGCGATTGCACAAGTTGCCCTGTTTGTCCGTGTCCAATGATCCTATCTAGTTGAAAATCAATATATTTTATGGCCGGTCGCATGATTGCGATTGACAAGCCTCGGCATCCCTGAGTAGCGTCCGCCTCGGAATCGGTTCCGCCGAGAGGCGGATGAAAAGGGAACACGGTGAGGCCGAAGGCCAAATCCGCGACTGCCCCCGCAACTGTAACCGTTGAGCCTCTTCCATCATGCCACTGAACGCATTCGCGCGTTCGGGAAGGCGGAAAAAGGCTGTGACACGGAAGTCAGGAGACCTGCCCGTTCCAGTCACCCATGCTTGTCCACGGGGTGTGGTCAGGCGCGGTCGCTCGTGGCGGTGACATCGAAAGTGTTGCCGCATGCGGAAGGCCGTCGGGTCAATCTTGTCCCAAAGTCTGCCTGCCGACCTGTCTTGCCTGCGGTTTGGAAACCGGGTGCGATCCTTGTCGCGCCCCCCCAAACCATTTGAGGGCAGAAATGCAGAGAATTATCCTGGGCATCGGCGCGATCATGCTGGCCATCCCGGCACCATCCAGCGCGCAGCAGGCGCCCGCTGCAGGCGGCGTGACCGTGCTGCCGCGCCTGGTCGTTACGCCGCTGCGCCGCGAAACCGCGCTTGTTCGCCCGACGTCGTCGGTCACAGTGATCGACGAGGAAGAATTGCGAAAGTCCGCGGCAGCAGACCTGCCGTCGTTGCTGAAGCACTATGCCGGCGTTTCGATCATCGGCTATGGCGGCCAGGGGGCCTCGTCCAATGTCTATCTGCGCGGCATGTCGGCCGGCCAGACGCTGGTGCTGGTCAATGGCGTCCGCAGTTCGTCGGCGACCAGCGGTACGAGCTCGATCTTCAACATTCCGCTGTCGTCGATCGAGCGTATCGAGATCGCCAAGGGACCGCATTCGGCGCAGTATGGCGCCGATGCCATCGGCGGTGTCGTCAACATCATCACCAAACAGGGCGGCCAGTGTGCCGACGGCCGTAACGCCTGCGGCAGCATCACCTCGGGCGTCACGCATCCCTGGGGTGGCTATCTCTCAGGCGATCTGCGCGGACGCACCGAGGACGGCATCGATTACTCCGTCGGTGGCTCCATCCTCGGCACGCACGGCTACGACTTCACCACGCCGCTGGCCTGGGGACATGAGCCTGACGACGATGGCTTCCTGCAGGGCTCGCTCAACGTCGCAGCCGCCAAGGAGTATGGCTGGGGCCGGCTATATGCCGATGGCCTGTTTGCCCGGGGCCGCAGCCAGTACGATGCCTCCCCGCCTTCCGCCAATGAAGTTGACACCGACACCTTCGCCGGCAGGATCGGCGCACGGGTGAAGCATTCCGACAGCTGGAGCTCGACCGTCGAACTTTCCGGCAACCTCGACTATTCGACCAATGTCCGTGACGGCGTCGTGGGCAGCAGCGAATTCGACACCAGGCGCTACGGCATCTTCGCGTCGACGGAAAAGTCCTTTGAAACAGGTGAAGTCAGGCATGTCCTGGTCGGCGGTGCCGAGGCCTATCGCGAGGAGGTGGCTTCGACTGTCGATTTCGGTGTCGGCTCGCGCGACCTCGCGGCGGTGTTCGGCCAGTACTCGCTCGACTATGGCGCGCTGACGATCGACAGCGGTCTGCGCTACGATCACAATGAACAGTTCGGAGGCGCCACCACCTACAACATCGGTGCCAGCTACGAGCTCGTTCCCGAGCTTGTGGCGCGCGCCTCGTACGGCACCGGCTTCCGGGCGCCGACCTTCAGCGACCTCTATTACCCCGATTACTCCAATCCCAACCTGAAGCCGGAGAAGTCGCGGTCCTATGAGATCGGCATCAACTGGCGTCCAAGCGAGGGGACCGAGCTTGACGTCGCCTTCTACCAGACCTGGCTGACCGACGCGATCGCCTC
Source organism: Aminobacter ciceronei (assembly GCF_014138625.1). Taxonomy (GTDB): domain Bacteria; phylum Pseudomonadota; class Alphaproteobacteria; order Rhizobiales; family Rhizobiaceae; genus Aminobacter; species Aminobacter ciceronei. Next base: position 53,686 of record NZ_JACJHY010000011.1, on the reverse strand, counting down.
CAACCCGCCGACCTACCTGCCGTTCAATGTCGCGCGCGCCAAGGTGGCCGGTATCGAGGCCAGCCTGTCGCATGCGTTCGACGAGCGCTGGAGTGGCAAGGTTTCGATCGACTACCGCTCGCCGAAGAATGAGGACAACGGCCGCTACATTCCCTATCGCGATCGCTTCAAGGCGGCCGCCGAGGTGAGCTTTGCCGCGACCGACAGCCTCGACCTCACCGCCAAGCTGCTCTACGGCGGGGCGCGCTACGCCAATGCCGCCAACACCGTCAAGCTGCCGGACTATGTGACGGTGGATTTCGCCGCCAACTACACGTTCGACGAGCGGGCGAGCCTGAAGTTTTCGGTCGAGAACCTGTTCGACGAACACTATTCGACCGTCACCAACTATCGCGCGCCGGGCCGAAGCTTCAATCTGAGCTTCACGCGTGTGTTCTGATGCGAGGTAATATGCCCACCAATCGTCTCAGCTGCGCTCGGTTTCGAGCGTGGCTGTCCGCTCTCGCGGGGCTGGCCGCGTTGTCATCAGCGCCGGCAGCCGCCGTGCCGCCGAAACGCGTCGTGTCGATGAATGTCTGCACCGACCAGCTGGCGATGCTTCTGGCGGCCGAGGGGCAGCTGCATTCAGTGTCTTATCTGGCAAGCGATCCCAACACGTCGGTACTGGCCGATCGGACCAACGGCTTTGCCGTCAATCACGGCCTTGCCGAGGAAGTGTTTCTGATGCAGCCTGACCTGGTACTCGCCGGAGCCTACACGACACGGACGACGGTTGAGTTGCTGAGGCGCCTCGGCATCCGGGTCGAGGAATTCGCGCCGGACAGCTCCATCGCCGACATCAGGGCCAACATCCTGCGCATGGGAGAGGTCCTGGAGCGGCGCGAAGAAGCGGCAAAACTTGTCGCCGCGCTTGATCGTGGCGTCGCCGAATTGGGCAAGGAAAGCGCCTCGGGCAAGACCGTCGCGACCTACTACGCCAACAGCTACACCTCGGGCACCGGAACGCTCGTCGACGAGATCGTCAAGCTTTCCGGACTGGTCAATATTGCAGACAAGCTCGGGCTCAGCGGCACGGCGCGGTTGCCGCTGGAGATGCTGGTCATGGCCAAACCAGATTTGGTCATCGGTGGCGGCGAAGACTATGGCGCCCCGGCACTCGCCCAGGAAAACTTCGTCCACCCGGCCTATCGGGCGGTCTCCGGGCAGGGCAGGGCAGTGGCGGTGCCGTCGCGATACACTATTTGCGGCGCGCCGTTTACACTTGAAGCCGCCCGCCTGCTGCGCGATGCCGCCGAGGGGGACGCCAAGTGAGCGACATCTCCCGCTACAGGCTCGTGCTTGCCGTTCTTGCCATCCTGGCCACCATTCTGTTCCTGCTTTCGCTCACCGTCGGTCCGGCGGGCCTCGGCTTCGGCGACAGCATCGCTGCATTGTTTTCCGACAAGGCCGGCGCCATCGAGCTGATCATGCGTGAGATCCGCCTGCCGCGCGCGCTGCTCGGCCTGATGGTCGGTGCTACACTCGGGCTTTCCGGTGCGGCACTTCAAGGCTATCTGCGCAATCCGCTGGCCGAGCCGGGCCTGATCGGCGTCAGCGCTTCAGCTTCGCTGGGCGCGGTGATCGCCATCTATTCCGGCCTGACGATTGTCTTCCCGCTTGCCTTGCCGCTGTCGGCATTGGCTGCCGCCGTGCTCGCCGTCGTCGTGGTCCAGGCACTTGCCGGCCTGCGCGGCAGCACCTTGACCATCATCCTGGCAGGTGTCGCCGTGTCGAGCTTTGCCGGCGCGATGACTTCGCTGGCGCTCAACCTGTCGCCCAATCCGTTCGCCGCGCTCGAGATCATGTTCTGGATGCTCGGCTCGCTGACCGACAGGTCGATGACCCATGTCTGGCTCGCCTTGCCGTTCATGCTGGTCGGCTGGGCGATGCTTGCGGCGCTCGGCCGGGCGCTCGATGCGTTGACACTTGGCGACGAGACGGCGGCGAGCATGGGCATCGACATGCGCCGCGTGCAGTTGCTGGCCGTGTTCGGCACCGCGGCTTCCGTCGGTGCCGCAACGGCGGTGTCGGGCGCCATAGGTTTCGTCGGGCTCGTCGTGCCGCATATGCTGAGGCCGCTTGTCGGCGCGCGCCCGTCGCGGCTGTTGCCGGCGAGCGCCTTGGGCGGGGCCTGCATGCTGCTTGCCGCCGACATCCTTGTCCGGCTCGTCGCGCCCGGCCGCGACCTCAAGCTCGGCGTTCTGACCGCAATCGTCGGCGCGCCGTTCTTCCTGTGGCTTGTCTATCGCACGAGAAGGAAGCTTGCCTGATGCTGCTCGATGTTCAAGATCTCAGGGCGTCGCTCGGCGGCCGGCCGGTGCTCAACGGCGTGTCCTTTTCCGTCATGGCGGGTGAGTTTGTCGGCCTTATCGGCCCGAACGGAGCCGGCAAGTCGACCTTGCTGCGCGCATTGCTCGGACTGACACCGGCAGACGGCGCAATCGCGTTGGGTGCGCTCGCCGCCGCTCATGTCTCCGCGAGGGAGCGCGCTCGGCATATGGCCTACGTTGCGCAGGAGCGCGAGATCGCCTGGGCCGTGCCGGTCGAGATGCTGGTCGGCCTCGGTCGCTCGCCCCATCGGCCAAGTTTCGCCTCGCTCGCCCTTGCCGACCGCAACGCCATCGACGCCGCAATGCGCAAGATGGAAGTCGACAGCTTTCGGGACCGCGCTGCGACCGAGCTTTCGGGTGGCGAAAAGGCGCGTGTGCTGATCGCCCGGGCGCTGGCACAGGAGACGCCGCTGCTGCTCGCCGATGAACCGACATCAGGCCTCGACCCATCGCACCAGATCACGCTGATGCGCCTGTTTGCCGATCTCGCGACCAGCGGACGAAGCGTCGTGGCTTCGCTGCACGACCTCGGGCTCGCCGCCCGCTGGTGCACCCGACTGCTGCTCATAGACGCCGGCAGGATCGTCGCCGACGGCCCGCCTGATGAAGTGCTGACCGCCCAAACCCTGCGCGACGTCTATGGCGTCGAAGCCTTCTTCGGCGAGACAGCGGGCGGGCTGATTGTCCAGCCGCTCGATCTCGTTGCCGTCGATACCGGAGCACGACCATGAGCTACCTCGAGCAGCTACTGCGTCACCACCTGACCGACTGGCGCAGCGGATGGAGCATGGGCACGTTTGGCGCCATCGCCGAGTTCCATCAGGATGACGGCGAGGTTGCGGTGATAGACGACACCCACCTGCTGACCCGGGCTACCCGGCGGGGCGGCATTCATGTCGATCGCGGCACGTTGAGCGAACTGGTGCCTGTCGCCTACGAGACGCTCAGTCCGAAGCGGCATCGCTGGAGCCAGGCGGTGGCGTTGTGCCTTCCTGAAGCGAAGGCGCGGCGCGGCAGCAGGAGCGTGCTGAGTGAGATCGGGCCGGACGATCACGCGATCCGGGGTATCGATCGCACGGGCATCCTGTTCGACATGGGCCTGTCCTTGCCGCAATGCGACTTCTGCATCCGCACCAGCGAGCCAAAGCTGCTGGCCGTCTTGCGCGCCAATCTCGGCCGTTCGCTGTTCGAGCATGGCAATGAGGCGATGCCGGCGATCCTTGCGGTCCATCCGCATCGGATCGCCTTGACCAATATCGGCCGTGTCGAGGTCTACCAGAAGATCGGTGGACCCGACACGGGCGGGGTTTCTCCCGAGGGACCGCATACCCATCTGCTGCCGAAGCTTCTGAAGGGAGGCCGCACGCATTCGGCCAACACGCCGATCCCAACTGGCCTGTTGCCAGTCGGCTCGCTGCATCCGGGCAATCCGGTCATCGATCCGCTGGGCAAGGACCGGCCGTTCGACCTGACCCTGCATAGCGAGTTTCAGGAATTGATGAGCCGTTTCGGCACCGCCGAGGCTCTCGCCGGCAAGGCCTATGTCGACGACGCGCTGGAGACGGGCAGGGACCTCGACGCCGGCCAGGCGCCTGCCGGGCGCCATGCCCGGGCTGCGTTGCGTGTCGCGCTGCGACAGAAGGTCCGTCTGGCCGAGTGCCTGGGAGATGAAGCACGCCGCCAAAGGATCACGACCTGGCAAGCCAGCTTCGAGCAATCGGAGCCGGAGGCGGAGGACGACGACGCGCCGGGCCACGCGGCCTAAGGCTTCGGTGCGCAAACTCATGCCTGTCAGCGAAGGCTCCGGCCATCGCCGACAGAGCAAAATTCGGGGCCAAACTAAACTTGATATTAATAGTCATGTTTTATATGGTCCGGTTGTGCTCGGGACAGGACGGCCGCAACGGCCACCGTCGGCACGATGGGACCAGGTCGTGGCAATAGCTCTTTCGGCGATGAATGTTGGGACGCATCGGATCAGCAGGCTGGGTCAGCGTGCGACCAGCCAAGCTGTCGAACTGACGCGGGCCAAGCTTCATCAATTGGTCTGGTCACGGCCGATGACCGAGATCGCGGTGCAGCTTGGCGTGCGCGACCAGCAGGTGGCGCAGGCCTGCGATCGTCATGACATAGCTCGCCCACAACCTGGGCATTGGCAGAAACTGCAATACGGCAAGGGTGTCGAGCCCAAGCCGCTTTCGACAGACTCCTATGCTGCGGAAGAGCCGGTCGTCATCGCTGGCCGCGAGACTTTTTCGCGCATCCGCGACAACGAGCTTGCGCCAGGGGTCAGCAGGTCATGATGCATGTCAACCCCTTCAAGGATACCGGCGAGGCGCAGGGCGATGGGATGCGCCGATATCGCGAGACGTTCGCCGAGGTCGAAGCGCTGGGCGCCCAGGTTCGCCGGGCAAGGCGTCAGGCTGATCTGAGCCTGAAGCGCGTCAATGCCGTGCCGGAACCCCACAGTGTGGGCAATGCCGTTTTCGCGGTTGAGCTGGAGCGCCACCGCGCCGACCGCGAGACGATGTTCGAGGCGATGCGCAAGCTAGACGCAGCGCGCCGGGCGCTGCGGGCAATCGCCTCCGATTTCGTCTTGGATCAGGACAAGACCGCCGCGGCAGATCTACGCCGTCCTGCCTGAGGCAGGGCCGGACTGTCGCGGGACAACATATCAGATGGAGACTATCGAGTGTCAAAGATGGCCGAGATCGAACGCCGCAGTGAAGAGGCGTCGGCGCATATCCGCGCAACGATCATGAATGAGTTTTGCGACGTCATGCACAAGACAGGCCTGTCTCCGATTGCGGTGATGCGGCTAGCCGCGCAGGCGGTCGGGTCGATCTATCGCGAAGTGGCCGACGTTCATGCCTGCCCCGATGGCTGCCCTTGCGGCTGGCGGCCGCATGAAGTGTCCGACATCGAGGTTCTTGGTGCTGCCCTTGCGGCCGCGTGCCGGCAACATCGGCGCAGTCACGATCTGCGGTTGATGCGGGTCATCGGCAGCGCATGACCCGCATTGCGGGCGCCCCTGCCTTGGGGCGCTCCTTTACCGGACAGTCTGCCTCAGCCCAGCCAGCGCCTCCTGCACATCGGCTCGTGCTTCGTTGGCTTCGGGCCAGACGGCGTAGACCGGATAGGTAAATTCGGGCGCGCCTTCGACGGTTTCCAGCTCGCCCGCGGCGATCAGCGGGGCAACCACGCCCTTGCGGAAGTAGCCCGTTCCGCCGGCGCGCAGGATGTAGCTCAGGCCGAGCGGGCCGAGACCGACGACAAGTCCGGGCTCGCCAAACGCCGTCGAGCTGGCATCGTGCTGGGCGGCGAACAGCGGCCCCCAGTCGACATAGACATAGGTGTCGGCCTCTGGCCTGCCATTGCCGGGCAAGGTCCTGACCAGCACGAGCTGCTCTTCCTGGAGGATCTCGACCTTGAAGCCGGGCAAAAGCTTCGGCGCATAGAGCACGGCGATGTCGAGCACCCCGTTCCTGAGCTGGTCGAGCAACTGGTCCGGCACGCCGACATGGGCGTGAACGGCAATCTCGGGCCTGGCTTTCTTCATCCACACCAGCCAGTCGAGCAGCAGCGGGTTCCACAGGCTGAGCTCGCCTCCGAGCGCGACGACGCTTGTCCGCCCGGAGGGGATAGCCAGCTGGTAGCGGGCGCGCTCCCAGATCTGGACGAAGGATTGGGCGAAGCGCTCGAACTCGCGGCCGGCCGGGGTCAGTTGCGCGCCGTTGCGATTGCGAACGAACAGTTGGCGGCCGAGCTCGTCCTCGAGCGTACGGATGCGGGCGCTGACGGTCGTCTGGGTGACATGGAGCCGGTCGGCGGCTCTGAGGAAGCTGCCGCAATGAACGATCTCGAGAAACGTGCGGGCGCGGTCGATATCCATACGCCATTAGTGCAAAAAAATTGCATCAATGCAGCATTTAAATCCGTTTGCGTTTCGGAGTGACGGAGCGCAGCTTTTCCGTGTCGAGATCGATCTCGCCGCCAAGACGGGACACGAAGATGATGTCTGACCAAAAAGGCGCTCCTCCCGAAACGCGCGAATACGCTTCGCCTCCTTGCTTCATGCATGAACTGGAACCGGGCTACCGGACTGATACGGCTCCCATGGACGCGTGGCCTGATGTCGCGCGATGGCGCAAGGCGGAGCGGGCGCGCCTGATTGACGAGCGACTGCTTGCCGATCCCGAGGAACGCAAGGCTCGCTCCGAGCGCATCGCTGCCGAACTCGACCTGGCAATCGGCAAGGTCAGCGGCCGGATCGTCAGTGTCTATTGGCCTTTCCGCGGCGAGCCGGATCTTCGCAACTGGGCTGTCCGGGTGATCGGGCGCGGCGGCAGGATCGCCTTGCCTGTCGTCATCAAGAAGGCTTGGCCGCTGGAGTTCCGTGCCTGGTCGCCGGGCGATCCGCTCGAACGCGGTGTCTGGAACATCCTCGTTCCCGCCAATGGTCCGGCGATCCTGCCCGATGTCGTCATCGCGCCGGTCGTGGGGTTCGACGGGGCAAACTACCGGCTGGGCTATGGCGGCGGCTTTTTCGATCGCACCCTTGCCGCGATGCCCAAGCGACCGCTCGTCGTCGGCGTCGGCTACGCAGGCAGCCGGATCGCCACGATCTATCCGCAGCCGCACGACATTCCGATGGACATCATCGTCACCGACGAATGAGTGATGGGACGAATGAGTGATGGCTAATAAGTCGCAGTATGCCACCCTTGTCGTCAGGGGCTCTGCTGCTAGGCTTTGACAATGCGATGCCGGATGTCCGGACAGTCAGTGCGACACGGATCGCAACTGGGAGGAGGTCGCCTGTCGTGAATGAAACTGTACAGCCAAAGGGGCGTTCGCTCTATCTCGAGCTGGGAGGCGAAGAGGCCGTACGCCGGCTGGTCGAAATCTTCTACGACATCGTCGAGCAGGACGAGGCTGCAGCCGAGCTGCATCTGTTGCATCGCAGGGGGCATGGCGTCGCGCATTCGCGTGAGGAGCAGTTCAACTATCTATCAGGCTTCTTTGGCGGTCCGAGCTATTACGTTCAGAAGCACGGGCATTCGCGGCTGAAGGAAATCCACGAGCACGTGGCGATTGGCCCGGAACTGCGCGATTTGTGGCTGACATGCATGCGCCAGGCGGTGGCGAAGGCCGGCCTGTCCGAGCATCTGCAGGCGTTGGTGATGCGCCACTTCACCTTTGCCGCCGAGATGACGCGAAACAGGGACTGAGCCAGCCTATCTGGCCTCCCGGCCGCGTCGGCGGCCGGGGTCCGGCACTTCGGCCTCAGTGGTAGGGCTGCATCGAACCCGGTGCAGGCTCGCCGCGCATGTTGACGACCGGCTCGCCTTGCGAGGTCGGGGCTGCCAGGCCAGTGGCGACCACCGACACCTTGAACTGCCCCTGGAGCGAATTGTCGAAGATCGCGCCGACGATGATGTCGGCTTCATCACCGACCTCCTCGCGGATGCGGGTGGCGGCTTCGTCGACCTCGAACAGCGTCATGTCCATGCCGCCCGAGATCGAGATCAGCACGCCCCTGGCGCCCTTGATCGAGTTTTCGTCGATGAGCGGGTTGGCGATCGACGCTTCGGCCGCCTTGCTGGCGCGGTTTTCGCCGCTGCCGACGCCCGTGCCCATCATGGCGCGGCCCATGTCGCGCATCACCGTCTTCACGTCGGCGAAGTCGAGATTGATCAGGCCTTCCTTGACGATCAGGTTGGTGATGCAGCTGACGCCGGAGTAGAGCACCTTGTCGGCGATGCCGAACGCATCCTCGAAGGTCGTCTTGGCGTTGGCGATGCGGAACAGGTTCTGGTTCGGAATGACGATGACCGTGTCGGCGGCCTGGCGCAAAAGCTCGATGCCCTGTTCGGCCATCTGCATGCGCCGCTTGCCTTCGAAGGTGAACGGCTTGGTGACGATGGCAACGGTGAGGATGCCTGCCGCGCGTGCTGCCCGTGCGATCACAGGTGCGGCGCCCGTTCCGGTGCCGCCGCCCATGCCGGCGGTCACGAAGCACATATGCGTGCCGGAGAGCTGATCCATGATTTCATGGATCGATTCCTCGGCTGCCGCCTGACCGACCTCCGGCATGGAGCCGGCACCGAGACCCTCGGTCACCATCGCGCCGAGCTGAACCAGCTTCGAGGCCTTCGACATGGTCAGCGCCTGAGCATCGGTGTTTGCGACGATGAACTCTGTGCCCTCAAGACCTTCGGCAATCATGTTGTTGACGGCGTTGCCGCCACCGCCGCCGACACCGATAACGGTCAGCTTCGGCCTCATTTCCGAGATCTCAGGTTTCTTGGAAGTGTTCATGGTTCCGTTTCCTGCGCAGCGCCCCTGCCCGAATCGGACCGGCTCAGGGAATCAGATTGATCGGGAGGCTGCAAGGAATAGCCTGTCGATTGCGGTTTTTAACCGGCAGATCTGGGCTTTTGCACCTGTAAGTGAGGGAGGCGAGCACTCGATCCGCTGTCCGGCCGCTGCTGGTGCAGCCGGACAGCTTGGGTGTCGTGGTCAGAATGCCTTGAGCCGAGCTGTAGCGCCGGAGTTGGTATGCCCACCCGCTTCCGGGTTGGAGTGGAGGACAGCTATCTTCCGCCCAGCCTGTCTGGCAGCTCTTGGTGCAGCATTTTCGACCGGTCCAGGTCGCTTTCGTAGCCTGGTTGTCGGAACTGCTCATTTATCAAAAACGCTTGCTTGAGCAGGCGTCACAATGGCTGCTCATGCGACTGCAGGAATGACTTTCGCTCCAGCGCGCGAACCTCAAGTTGGCGGAGGCGCGTCTGCAGCCTGTTGGCACCGACAGAGGAATACTGGTGCGAGCCGATGCGTTGTCGGGGCTCGTCTCAAATCCAATGCCAGCCATCTGCCATCTGTCACCAATGAGCCATCTCGCGAGCATGCCATGGTAATATCAATCGATACCCCTCCAAGTTGGCGCGATATCGCGCGGGTTGCCTCAGGTGAGATGCTGGCTCTTGCCCCAGCAGCCTGGGAACGCGTTGCACATGCCAATCGTATCGTGACGCGTATCGTTGAGAACGGCGTGCGTGCTTACGGTGTGAACACTGGGGTCGGCGCGCTTTCGAACACGGTAGTCGAACCAGCTTTGCAGGAAAAACTGTCGCGCAACATAATCCTCAGCCATGCTTGCGGGGTAGGCGAACGAGTTCCAGAGCACAGCGTCCGGGCCATTATCGCATCGCAGGTGGCCAACTTTGCACATGGTCACTCTGGAGTTCGCCCTGAGATCGTTCTGCACTTGCTGCGCTTCCTGGAACGTGACTGCATTCCGGAAGTTCCGTCACGAGGGTCAGCCGGATATCTCACGCACAACGCCCACATTGCGTTGGTTCTGATCGGTGAGGGCAGGGCGCAAGTGGCCGGGCGCCGAATGAATGGCCGTGATGCGCTGGCTGCCATTGGAGTTGAGCCATTGGTGCTTGGCGCCAAGGAAGGTCTGAGCCTGGTAAATGGCACCGCCTGTGCAACTGGGCTCCTGTGTGTAGCGCTGGCGCGCGTCGAACGGCTGTTACGCTGGGCTGATGCTGCGGCGGCCCTGACGCTCGAAGCTGCTGGTGGTCAGATGGAGGCCTTTGACGAGCGAGTGCTTGCTATGCGGCCGTCACCCGGCATTGAGGCAGTAGGCGTAACGCTGCGTGCTTTGCTCGAAGGCAGCGGCCTGATAAGCGCGGCACGCGGGCGCCGGACGCAGGACGCACTCAGCCTTCGTGCCGTGCCTCATGTGCACGGTGCAGCGCTTGAAGTGACGGAGCGTTCGGCGCAACTTGTCGATCGCGAGCTCGCCTCAGTCACCGACAATCCGGCGGTATCGGGTACGCTGGAAAACCCGCTGGTCTTTTCGGAGGCTCATGCCGTTGCGCCGGCGCTGGGTCAGGCGGCCGACAGCCTGACGATCGCGCTGGCTCAGGTGGCGGGGATGAGCGAACGGCGGATTGATCGTCTGGTCAACCCTCTCGTCAACAACCTGCCGGCGTTTCTCGCCAGCGAAGGCGGCTGCAATTCCGGCTTCATGATCGCGCAGTACACTGCCGCCTCGTTGAGCAATGTAAACCGCCGCCTCGCAGCCCCAGCTGCAACCGACGGCGGCGTTACCTCAGGGTTGCAGGAAGATTTCCTCGCCCATCCGACCGTTGCCGCCAACAAGCTGCTGGCGGTCATCGACAACGCCGAATATATCCTGGCAATTGAATTGATGGCGGCAGCCCAAGCGCATGACTTCCTGGCTGGCGACGAAACGCGCGCGCCTGGAACGGATGCGATCTATCGCTCGGTTCGTGAACGTGTCGCGCATTATGCCGACGATCGCCCACTGTCGTGGGACATTGAAACGGTTCGATCTTTCATACGAGAGACGGATATACCTTAGCGAAGCCACGACTGAGGGACGACCACGCTTGGTCGCGGTCGATTCCTAATCCAATCGACGAGCCAACCCTTGGAGTGATCGCAAGGCCGGCCAACAACTTGCCTGGTTAGCGTCTCGACAAGTCGCGCAGACGGCCTGTCTTCTCGCGGCCGCCCACATGAGTGGGCAGGCCGGAGCCAGCCTAAACAATTGGTTTCAGAATGATCCCATGCGAATTCGGCGTCGTCCACCGGGGCGCGATTGAGCCACAGGGATCTGCGGATCGAACAGTTGGGGGTTCAGTCAACCAGACCCACGCATTGATGGTGGCCTTGGGCATACATTATGCCTATATATGGACAACGATGATGGAACCTGTTGCACCATGACAGTCAACGTCTGGTCGCCCGCGATCTCGAAGGCCGACGGGCCGCTGTATCTGGCGATTGCCGACGCCTTGTCGGTCGACATCGCGTCTGGCCGCTTGCCCGGCGGCTTTCGGCTGCCGCCGCAGCGGACACTTGCCGACCAGCTTGGCATCGATTTCACCACGGTGAGCCGTGCCTATGCCGAGGCGCGCAAGCGCGGGCTGGTCGAAGGTCGGGTCGGGCAGGGCACCTATGTCAGGATGCGTCGTCCGTCCAACTCGCCGTCGACGGTGACCGGTATCGTCGACATGAGCATGAACCTGCCGCCGCGGTTCGACGATCCGGAGCTCGCAGCAAAGATGTGGGACGGCATCGCCGAACTGCAGGCCGGCGACGGGCTCGGCCTATTGATGCGCTACCAGGAAGCCGGCGGCACGCTGCGCGACCGCGCCGCGGGCGCCATGTGGCTGGCGCCGCGTCTGGGCGATATCGGCCCTGGTCGGTTGATGGTCTGTCCGGGCGCGCAAGGGGCGTTGCTGGCGCTGCTGGGGGCGTTGGCAGCACCGGGCGAAACCATCTGCGCCGAGGCGCTGACCTATCCCGGCCTGCTTGCCGTTGCCGAGCATCTGCGCATCGGCGTCACCGGCGTGGCGATGGATGAGGAAGGGCTGATTCCCGAAGCGTTCGAAGATGTGTGCCGCAAGCGCGCGCCGAAGCTGCTTTGCTGCACGCCGACGCTGCACAATCCGACAACTACGACGCTGTCGCAGGTACGGCGCGAGCAGATCGTGGCGATCGCGCGCCAGCACAATGTGCTGATCGTTGAGGACGACGCTTATGGCGCCTTGCCGGTCAATCCGGTGGCCACTTTCGCGGCCCTCGCACCCGAAATCACTTATCACATTGCCGGCCTGGCCAAGTGCCTGGCGCCGGCGCTGCGCGTGGCTTATGTGGTGGTGCCGCAGGAGCGCACGGCAGCCCATCTAGCCGGCGCCATCCGCGCCACCGCCGGCATGGCCTCGCCGCTGACGGCCTCGCTTGCCACGCGCTGGATCGAGACTGGGGTTGCACAATCCGTGCTGGCGGCAATTCGAAGCGAAACCAGGCAGCGGCAAGCGATCGCGTCGCAACTGCTGCCGTCCAGCCTTGTGCAGGCAAATGCCGAAGGCTTCCACGTCTGGCTGAAGCTTCCATCTGGCTGGAGCCGGAGCGACTTTGCCGCGCGCCTGCGCTCGGCCGGCATCGGCGTCGTCACCAGCGATGCGTTCTCGGTTTCGGGGCCTGCACCCGAGGCAGTGCGCCTTGGTCTGGGTGCGGCGCCCAATCAGGCGTCGCTTGCCGCAAGCCTTGGGACAGTCACTGACCTGCTCGTGCAGCAGTCGGCGGTGTCGTCGATGGTCGTGTAGCCCTAGGGGATGGCGCTCGGCAGTGGGCCGGCGAAACGCTCGATCCGGTTCATGCCAAGGATTTGATGCAGCGGGGCCTCGTCACTCACCCGGCGAAACATGCCGGGCGACATCCAGCGCGCAAAGCCGTCGACATTGGGCGCGCCGCGACCTGAACGAACATCGTCGATCCATAAGGTGCGTGTTTCGAGCGAGATACGGGTCAGGCCGGTCGAATTCGGCACGCCGGCATGGGCATGAGCGCTGGAAAACGCGATGATCTGACCCGGTGCGATGACCACCGGCGTAGCGTCTGCGACCTCAAGCTCCTCGATCAGATGAGGTATCGCCGCGTCGGCGTCGACAGCGTTGCGACCACCAGCCTTCGACCGCTCCAGCAGCGCGGCAAGGTCGAAGTCGGCGCTGGTGTTCGCGACCGGACGATCCCAGAGCGAGGGGTAGATCGCGAAGGTGCGCCCTTCATCGATGTCGTAGACCGGCGCCCACCAATTGGTCTGGGCATAGAGGTTGGAACCCCAGGTGTCGCGGTGGAAGGCAATGGTGGCGGTGGTGCGGGCACGCGGCACGACGCTCCCCGGATCCTGGTGCGGCTGGAACCTGAGATAGAGGGTATCTCGTACGAGCCCTTCCGCCTCCAGGCCGCAGGCCTCGAAGACATCGCGCCACAGCCGCCTGACCTCCGGCGACCGGGCGAAATCGCGCTGGCGCTGGGCGAAGCTCTCCGTCTGCTCGTGATGCGACAGGTGGCGATGTATTTCCTCCGGTGCGAAGGGCGCGAACGCATCCTCCAGGAAGGTTTGGGTGAAGCTGACGAGGTCGGCCATCGGCACAAGTTCGCCGAAGCGAAGAATGTCGCCGGCATAGATCCGGTCATGAAGCAGGCGCGGGCCGGGCGCCTCGGAGACGTCGTTGTACATCAGATCGTTCCGCAATTCACACGGTAAGGCCGGCGATATTCATCAGCAGGCGGAAGAGGTAGGCCACGGCACCGAGCCCCAGAACGCTGACTGTCCAGATGAGGATCAGCCAGCCGATCCGCTTCGGCCACGATACCGGTGCCTGCGAGGGGGCGGCCATCAGTGATAGCCCTCGCCGGCTTTCACCTTGCCGCGGAACACGTAATAAGACCATGCGGTGTAGCCGAGGATGAAGGGGATGATGAACAGGGCGCCGACCAGTGCAAAGCCCATGCTCTGCGGCGGCGAGGCGGCCTCGCGGATGGTGATGTCAGGTGGGATGATGTTCGGCCACAGGCTGATGCCGAGGCCGCTATAGCCAAGGAACAGCACGAACAGCGCAAGGATGAACGGTCCGGCATGTGGTGCGCCCTGCAGGCTGCGCAGAATTAGCCAGGTGGCGACAAGGACCAGGATCGGCACCGGCGAGAAGAAGACGATGTTCGGGAAGCTGAACCAGCGTTCGGCAATGTCGGGATGGGCGAACGGCGTCCACAGGCTGACGATGCCGACGACGGCCAGCAAGGCAAGCGTTATGGGGCGCGCCAGTGCGACCATGCGGTCATACAGCACGCCTTCAGTCTTGATGATCAGCCATGTGCTGCCCAACAGTGCATAAGCGACAATCAGCCCGAAGCCGGTGAACAGGCTGAAAGGCGTGACCCAGTCGAGCGCGCCGCCGACATAGGTGTTGTTTTCGACCTTGAAGCCGTCGAGGAAGGCACCGAGCGACACGCCCTGGAAGAAGGTGGCGACATAGGAGCCGCCGGCAAAGGCCTTGTCCCAGAATGCCCTGTGATGCTGGTCGGCCTTGAAGCGGAACTCGAAGGCGACCCCGCGCCAGATCAGCCCGAGCAGCATCAGCACCAGCGGCAGATAGAGCGCGCTGAGGATGACGGCATAGGCAAGCGGGAAGGCAGCCATCAGGGCGGCCCCCCCGAGCACCAGCCAGGTCTCGTTGCCGTCCCAGACCGGGGCGACCGTGTTGACCATGGTGTCGCGCTGCTCGCGGTCGCGAACGAAGGGGAACAGGATGCCGATGCCGAGATCGAACCCGTCCATGATGACATACATCATCAGGCCAAAGGCGATGATGACGGCCCAGACAACTGGAAGATCGATGCCCATCGGTTCAGCCTTTCCTGTCGGCGTGAGTCTGCGCGAACATGTCGATCTGTTCGTGGGCGGCAGATAGCGGCCGCGCCGGCCGGCCGCTCATATCGTCGTCGCCCGGATCATGCTCGTCGACTTCGGGGCCCTTGCCGACCAGCTTGAGCATGTAGCTCGTGCCGATGCCGAAGACGATGAAGTAGACCACGACGAAGACAATGAGGGTGGTGCTCATCGCCAGCACCGAATGGTTCGACACGGCGTCCTTGGTGCGCATCACGCCATAGACGATCCATGGCTGGCGGCCGATCTCGGTGGTGTACCAGCCGGCAAGGATGGCGATCACACCGGCCGGGCCCATCAAGGTGGCGAAGCGCAGGAACAGCCTCTTTTCATAGAGTTGCTGGCGCCAGCGCAGCCATAGCCCCCAGGCACCGAGCAGCAACATCAGCATGCCGAGACCGACCATGATCCGGAAGCTCCAGAATACGACGGTCGAGTTCGGACGGTCCTCCTTGGCGTATTCCTTGAGGCCAGGGAACTGGCCGTTCCAGCTGTGGGTCAGGATCAGGCTGCCGAGATTCGGAACCTTGATCGCGTAGAGCGTCTCTTCTTTCTCCATGTCGGGCCAGCCGAACAGGGTCAGCGGCACGGCTTCGCCGGGTTTGTTCTCCCAATGGCCTTCGAGTGCTGCGATCTTGGCGGGCTGGTGTTTCAGCGTGTTGAGGCCGTGCAGGTCGCCGATCAGAATCTGCACCGGCGCCGAAACCAGCACCATCCACATCGCCATCGACATCATGGTGCGGGTGTGGCGGCTGTCGTTGCCGCGCAGCAGATGCCAGGCGCCCGACGCACCAACAAAAAGGGCGGTCGCCAGGTAGGCGGCGACGGTCATGTGCGCCAGGCGGTAGGGGAATGACGGGTTGAAGATGATCTCGAACCAGTTCACCGGGATGACGACGCCGTTGACGATTTCGAAGCCTTGCGGGGTCTGCATCCAGCTGTTGGAGGCGAGAATCCACGTTGCCGAAATCAGCGTCCCGACCGCAACCATGATGGTGGAGAAGAAGTGCAAACCAGGGCCGACCCGGTTCCAGCCGAACAGCATGACGCCCAGGAAGCCGGCCTCGAGGAAGAAGGCGGTGAGCACTTCGTAGGCGAGCAGCGGCCCGGTCACCGAGCCGGCGAAGGCGGAGAAGTAACTCCAGTTGGTGCCGAACTGGTAGGCCATGACGAGGCCGGAGACGACGCCCATAGCGAAGTTGACGGCGAAGATCTTCGACCAGAAATGGTAGAGATCGCGGTAGACGGTATCGCGCTTCCATAACCACAAGCCTTCCAGCACCGCGAGGTAACTTGCGAGCCCGATGGTGATGGCGGGGAAGATGATGTGGAAGGAGATCGTAAAGCCGAACTGTATGCGGGCCAGTTCGAGTGCGGTTAGGCCGAACATCAAGGACCTCTCTTGCATGTACAATCGGCTTGAGCGCGATTGCTGGTCGAAGCGTAATACTCGTCGATTGTCGTCAGGTATTGCTCACACCTTGCAATAGACGCCCATCTTGATCTGCGCAGCGCGGAAAGTCGACGCACCCCGGGGGACATTTTGCCCCATGTGGCGGACCCGCGCAGGCGTCTTACGGCGCGCTCGTTCTCCATACAATAGATCCATACATTCATCAATTGTCAGGAATGTATGTGAATTATATGTATATTGCACCTTGCCGGCAAGGCTGAAGCGCCTTATGTGTCGGGGCGTAGGGGCGCGCTGTGGCGTTGCCCGCATGTTTGCGACCCGCAAGGAGGAGACGCGCATGTCTCGGTCCAGATATACGGCAGAGGGGTTTACCCCCCACCGACAACCCGATGAAGACGGGTATCAAGGGGCTCTGCCCGCGCTGCCAGATGGGGCACCTGTTCCAGGGCTTCCTGAAGCTTGCGCCGCGTTGCGAGGTTTGCGGGCTCGACTATTCCTTCGCCGATCCGGCCGATGGCCCCGCCTTCTTCGCCATGACCATTGCCGCGGTGCCGGCGCTCGCCTTCGGCGCCTGGTTCCAGACGGCATTCGGCCTGCCGCTATGGGTGCATCTGTTCATCACCTTGCCGCTGACCGTGCTGAGCTGCATGGCACTGTTGCGGCCGCTCAAGGGCTGGCTGGTGTGTTCGCAGTTCTTCCACAAAGCCGAGGAAGGCTCTATCGATTTCGATTGGCACGCCAAGGCCAAGGGCCAGCAGCAGAATGGCCAGACGCCGGCCGCCTAATCAGGCGGAGTATTCGGCGCAGCCCTGCCGCTGTGGCGACCAACAGCAAAAAAGCCATGGGCAGGGGCGGCCCATGGCTTTGCGGCAACATCAAGCTGCCTTTGGCGGTGGGGAGGTGTCGTTCAGCGCAGGACGCTGGTGACCTTGTCTCCTTCATCGTTGAGCCCGATCGAAACCTTCTCGCCGATCTGGATATTAGGAAGGCCGACGTCGCGCGGCACGGTGAAGCTGTGGCCGTTGTCGAGGGTAATGACGCGAGATGCCGGGCTGAACTTCATGACCACGCCGTTGTTCGACGACGCGAGCGCTGCGCCCGACATCAAGGCGAGGGATGCGGCAGCCAGGATGATCTTCTTCATTTGGTAGTTCCTTTCTTGGGAGGTGACGCCAACATCGGCGACGTCCCATTTCTAGCGGCGTCCCGTTTCGAGCTGTTTTCAGAACACGGCGATAAGTGTTTCGTTTGTTTCAGTCGCCGCCGGTAAGCGAAACAAAACGCTGCTTGCCGGCTGGAAAGGGCAGGCGTGTTCTGCTTGAACAGCGATCGTGTGGGGACGACGACGGCCTGTGACCAGACACCAGCGCGCGACGATCGGGCTTGGCGAGGGCTGATGGGGGCAGGCGACTGTCGGAATGACGGCAGCCAGGGCGCGAGGGGCAGTCTCGCTCTGTCGAGCCAACGGCAACGCGATGGAAAGGGGAGGGCGAAAGCGGCGAGGTTTGACCGTGCTTCGTGGCGCTGGATGCGCTCCCGCAGTTCGGACGGGAAAACGCAAACGCACCGACCGGCAAGCGCCGGCCGGTCAGATCGAACGGGAGGGTGCCGTCGTTGAAAGCCGCGACTTGCGGGCCGTGCGCACTCCGTCGGCGGCGCGCAGATGCGCTGCGATCATCGGATTGACGATGTGGGGGGCGGTCAGCAGCGCCATATGTCCGGCATCGGGAACGATGGCAAGCCTGGCGCCTGGAATAGCCTCGGCGACCATTTCGGTGACGCGCAAACTCAAGACAGGGCTGTCCAGCGCCATCACCGCAAGCGTCGGGCAACCGAGCGCGCGACAGCGGTTCGCCGGCCAGGTTGCGGCAAGTGCGGTTGCGAGATCACGGCCCGCTTGCTCGGCATGGCGCACGAGCTCTTGCCGAAGGCCTTCGCTGGTCCGGCGCCAGGCGCCTGCGCCATGCCAGAAGTCGATATAGGCGCGCATGCCGGCTGACGGGCCGGAGGCACGTGCTGTTGTCGCCAGTTTCTCGGCCATGCCGGCAAGCTCGGCGAACAAGGCCAGATCCGACGGAGCCCCGGCGCGCAGCAGATGGAACAGTGCGGGCTCGATCAGCGTCAGGCTTTTGACCAGTTCCGGTCGCATCAGCGCGATCTCCAGCGCCACTGCCGCACCATGCCCATGTCCGACAAGGTGCATCGGCTCCGACATCGCGCCAAGAAGAGCGCCCGCAACAGCGGGGATACCAAGGGCTGTCCATCTGCTGCAGTGACAGGACAGATCAGGCGCGATTAGCCGGTGGCGGCCGCGCAGGTAGTCCGCGGTGCCTTGCCACAGCCCACCCGTATTCGTGGAGCCATGCAACGCGAGTACGGGTGGGGAGAACACAGCCTCGCTGAGCACGGGCCGGCAGACGTCGCCGGGATCGGACTTCCAACTGGCGCTATTCCACATCGTGTTCATGGCCGCGCTTCCGGTCACCGGATGGATCGCTGACAAGCGACTGGATTTCAGAGCGGGCCACGCCGATGTCCTTGAGCAGGTAGTCGTCAAGTTCCCCAAGGTTCCACACCGCGCGGCGATGGGCGCGATGCAGCCAGAATGTCCGATGGGCGGCCGCGATCCGCGAAGCCAGCGACGAAACGAGGCCGGCGGCGGGTGATCGGATGGTCAGGGTAGTCATGTCCTGGAACTCCTTTGAGCTGTGCCTAGTCGGCGATACTGATCTAGACCTCTCCTGTTTCGGGCATGTTCCCGGCATCGGGAGAAGTGTTTCGTTTGTTTCAGTGGCGATGTTTAGTCGATCTGCGGGTTGCCACAGGGCGCATGACGGCTGCCCGGGCGAGCAGGGACGCCAACCGCCATCGAAGCTGCTGACGAAAGCCCGATCGAGCTGTGTCCGTTGTCGCCCGTTGCTGACAGTGGCAGGCCGCTGAACAGGCGGCGCGACGTGAGCCGCCCTGGTGTCGCGCCCAGCGACACGCGTGAATAGACGTCGGTTCGCTGCTTCTTCACGATCCGCGGGGACGTTGCGTTAGCAGGGTCGTGCAGTGACGACATCATCCCGGCGGGTGGGAATTGAAAGGTGGAAGCGATGTCGAAAGCATGCGCCATGCCGAAGGTCGGCAGAACAGCGCAAAAGGCTAGAATGGTCGATCGCATCTCATGTCTCCTTGGGGACGTTCGCGTTCTCGACCTTGCCGGGCGCCTCGCCTGCGGATGGGCCGCCTATCAACATCCCGTGGGTTTTTGATAGACTGGATGCTTCCGCATGCCGGAGCCGACCCAACGAAGTCGACATGGCGGAAGTTAGCTCAGGCCTGTTTCGACGCTTTTTCTGATCTGGGGGAAAAGGTTTCGTTTGTTCGCGCGATTGCGCGAAAATGGCTCCCAGGCCGAAATAATTGAAACAAAGTGAGTGAGTTTCGACCTCATATCGAAACAGAGGGCTTGTAATCATCCGCCGCGCTCACGCCGCCGTGATGTGGCGGCGCTCAGGATTGAGGAGACGATCATGCGAGCTGGCGATCCGGCGGTGAATGTTCGGACGGGCTACGCGCTTTTCGACAGCGACGACATGCTTGTCGACGCCAATGCCGAGATTTTCGGCGGCATTGCCCAGCCGCGCGGTGAGCAGCCGCCGATGGATGTCCTCGCAGCGGTCGCCCGGGTGCTTCGTCAGTTTGCAAGCTTCGATGGTCTTGTTGTGGAACAGACCGATGACTTCGTTCGGCGCGCCGCGTTGCGCTGGCGGCAGCCGAACGTGCCGCCGATCGAGGCGCAAACCTTCGACGGCGCCTGGAAACTGCTGACGAGCCACCCCCGCCTTGGCACCGGCATCGCGCTGATCAGCACCGACATCACCGAAATGAAGCTGGCCCAGATCGCACATCTCAACAGCGCCGAGATCTTCCGTTGTATCACCGACAGCCATCCGCTGCCGGTCTGGGTCGTCGACGAAGAAAGCAAACAGATCCTTTATGAGAGCCTCGACGGGTCGCACCTGCTTGGCCGCAAATGGCAGCCGCAACAGCAACAGCGCCTCACCGACCATTTTGTGAACCCGGACGAATTCGATCAGGCCTGTCGCCATGTCCACGGCAACGACATCTTGCGCGATTGCGAGATTGAGATGCAGCGTGAAGATGGCTCAAATGTCTGGTGCTCGACGAACTGGCGGCGGAGCGTCTTTCGTTCGCGCCCGTCGCTGGTCATCGGCGTGCTCGACATCACCGAGCGCAAGAAAGCCGAAGCAGCGGAACGCGAGGCGACATCGCTGATGCAACGGGTGCTCGACGCTTGCCCGTCGCCGACACGCATGTCGACGATCGAAGGCGAGACGCTCTATGCCAATCCCGCCAGCCGGGAACTCTACGGCGATCGCCCTCACATCGCTGACTATTATGTCAACCCGGCCGACCGGGAAATTCTGGTCAGCACCCTGCTGGACAAGGGCAGCATCGACGACTTCCGTGTGCGGCAATACTGTTCCGACGACACCATTTTCTGGGGCTCGCTCTCGGCGCGGCTGATCGACTTCCAGGGCAAGAAGGTGATCGTTTCCAACGCCACGAACATCAACGCCATGATCATGGCGCAGCAACAGACGCGCCAGGCAAACAACCGCCTGACCGACGCGATCGAGTCGCTGGCCGAAGGGTTCGCGCTTTATGACAAGGACGATTGCCTTGTCTTGGCCAACAGCCAGTATCGGAAGATGCATGCCATATGCGCCGACGTGCTGGTCCCCGGGGTGAACTGGTTCGACTTCCTGCGGGTGACTGCTGAACGCAGCCAGTTCCGTGTTCCCGGCGACAAGATCGACGAGTGGTTGGCCGAGCGGGCGAGGGATCGGCGCGAGTACCGCCAGCAGGAGTTCCAGCATGCAGACGGCGGCTGGTTTTTCGTTTCGAACAGCCCGACACGGGAGGGCGGCTTCGTCGTCACCCGCCTCGACATAACCGAGCGCAAGCGAGCTGAACTGGCGGCCAAGGAAGCAGACGACCTCGTGCGCAGGGTCCTCGAGGCCAGCCCCGTCAGCATCCAGATGACTCGCGCCCACGACGGCAAGCAGCTCTACAGCAGCCCGGCGACGACGAGGTTGCTGGGCGATGTCGTTGGCGCGCTCGACCACTTCGCCAGTCAGGCGCATCGCGACGAATATATCGAACGCCTGCTGCGTGATGGCGCTGTCGATGAATTCGAAACACAGCTCAAGCGCAGCGACGGCCAGACATTCTGGTGCTCGATCTCGTCGCGACTGATCGATTTCCATGGCGAGCAGGTCATCGTCTCCCATACGCACGACCTGAGCGACCGCATCGAGTTGCAGAAGCAGGTCGAGCACCAGCGCGAGAAGCTGCACCAGAACGAGAAGCTGTCGGCTCTCGGCGGGTTACTGGCCGGCGTTGCCCATGAGCTGAACAATCCGCTGTCGGTGGTGCTCGGCATGTCGCTGACGCTGAAGGAAACATCGGTCGACGCTAAGACGGTCGAGCGAGCCGACAAGATCAGCAAGGCAGCGGAACGCTGCGCCCGTATCGTCAAGACCTTCCTGGCAATGGCCAGGCAGCAGCCGACGCGCGCCACGAATGTGTCGATAGACGAGGTTGTTTCGGCAGCTCTCGAAGTGGTCAACTATTCGATCCGGTCTTCCGACATCCAGCTCATGTTCGATCTTGAGCCGGATCTGCCGGCGATCTGGGGTGACCCCGATCAGCTCAGCCAGGTGCTGATCAACCTGCTGGTCAATGCCGAGCACGCGCTCCACCATTGGGAGGGGTCAAGGAAGATACTCGTTGCCACGGGACGGCATCCGGAATGCGGCAACATCACCATTAGTGTCACCGATACTGGCCCCGGGATTGCGGAAGAAATCCTGCCGCGCATCTTCGAGCCGTTCTTCACCACCAAGGAGGTAGGCGCCGGCACGGGCATCGGCCTGTCCTTCTGCCATCGCATTATCCAGGCCCATCAGGGAACGATCGAGGTCGAGACCATGCCTGGCGGCGGCTCGACCTTTGTCGTCTCGCTGCCGGCTTCCGACCGGTTCGTCGAAACATCAGGACCTTCAGACGACGAGCCGAAGAACTCGGCAGGGCTTTCATGCCTGGTGGTGGACGACGAGCGGGAGGTTGCCGACCTGATCGCCGAGGTCCTGATGCGCGACGGCTTCACTGTCGTCGTCGCGCGCTCGGGCGAAGAGGCTCTGACACAGCTCAGGAAGCGGACGTTTGCCGTCATCCTGAGCGACCTGAAGATGCCGAGCATGGATGGCCGGCGGCTCTACAACTACATCGCCGACTACCACCCGGCCGAAGTCGACAGGCTCGCCTTCCTGACCGGCGACACGATCAGCCCCGACGCGCAGGTGTTCCTGCGCGCCACCAAGCGGCCCTATCTGGAAAAGCCGGTGAAGCCGATCGAACTGCGCCGGTTTGTTTCAGGCCTGGTCGTCAGGCAGGTGTGAGGGATGTCGTTTGATTTGCCGCCCTCGCCGAAGCGAGGTAGTTTTCCAGTCGAGGTGAGGACCCGGTGACTGCCATTTCGCAGATCGTCGTTTGCGATGACGAGCCCGATGTCCGCGACATGGTCGCGGAATATCTGGAACGCCACGGCTATGCCGTGACGACAGCCGATGCCGGGCCGGCCTTGCGCCAGATCGTCGAGAGCCAGCCCGTCGATGTCGTGATCCTCGATATCCGCATGCCCGGCGAAGACGGCCTCTCGCTGGCGCGCTACCTGCGCGAGCATTCCGAGGTGGCGATCATCATGCTGACGGGCTCGGCCGAGATCATCGACCGGGTCGTCGGTCTCGAGATCGGTGCCGACGATTATATCGGCAAGCCGGTCGACCTGCGCGAACTGCTGGCGCGGGTGAAGGCCGTGCTGCGCAGGACAACGGGCAGGGATCGTGTTGCAGAAAATGCCCTCGGGCCCCAGAGCGCCCAGTTCGGCCACTGTCGATTGGACCTTGAGCAGCGCAAGCTGTTCGACGCCGACGGCCTTGATATTGCGATCACCCCGATGGAGTTCCGGCTGCTCAAAGTGTTCGCAGAGAACCGTGGGCGGATACTCAACCGTGACCAGTTGCTCGAACTTGCGCATGATCGGGGCTGGGATCCGTTCGACCGCAGCATCGACATCCGAATTTCGCGGCTGCGCAAGAAAATCGAGACTGACCCGACAAAGCCCGAGGTGATCAAGACCATTCGCGGGGTCGGCTATCTCTACGCCTGATCAGGCAACAGGCCCTGCGTTTGCACCGGTGTGCTCGCCTCAGGCAGCGAGACTTGCTTGGCGTATCCATCAAAATGCCGTACTGGGAGGCTTCTTGGGCAATTCAGCCCCAGAGATCACGGACCGCGCCACCGCCTGATGCACCAGACCAAGGCATATAGACCGCTTGCGACCGGCTTTTTGCCGGCCATGCTGCTGTGCTTGGCGGTGATGCTTGGCGGATCGCTGGTCGACAGCCTGCCTCAGGCATCGGGTGCCACAGAGCCCGCTTCGGGTCAGGTGGACGCCCGCGGACGGCATGGCGGCCCCGCCATTCCAGAACGATCGTTCGTCGTCGTCGATTGGCGTAGCGTCAAGGCGATGCCGCAGCACGATGACGGCAAGTCGGCAATCATCCCTTCAAGGATGGACACGCTTGCGATGGCCATTGCCCGTCCGCAGGCCGATCTCGTCTTGCAGACGGATGTCTTGCCGTCTGGGCCGACCTATGGCGCTCGCGCGCCGCCAGCAATCTCCTGACCATTTGTGAATGGTGCGGCCCGACGCCGCGCCGCTGAACGAACAGCCGTCGTCCGCGCGTCCCGACGCCGCGGCGACGGCCTTTGCAGGATAGATCATATGCGGACCTCCCGATGGGTGGTGTGGACATACACCATCATCATTCTGGCCGGCATCATTGCCGCGCTTCCCAACGTTCTGACCGCCAAGCAACTGGCGGCATTGCCAAGCTGGTTCCCGAAACAGCAGGTCACGCTCGGCCTCGATCTCCAGGGCGGCTCGCACCTGGTGCTTGAAGTCGATGCGGCGGCACTGAAGACAGACCGCCTGCGCTCGCTGCTCGACGATGTGCGCGGCGCCCTGCGCAAGGAGCGCATCAACGCATCCGCGGCGCGGCTTGCCGGTGATGCCATTGTCGTCAACATCGCCGACGATGCGCAGCGCGCAAAGGCGCTGGCAACGCTGCAGGCACTGGCTGTTCCCGTCAGTGGCGGCCTCGGCCTTGGCGGCGGCAAGCCGGACATCGAGGTCACCACTGCCGACAAGCAGATCAAGGTCGCGCTGACCGAGGCTGGCCAGCGCGACAAGCTCGACGCAGCCCTTCAGCAGAGCCTCGAGATCGTGCGCCAGCGTGTCGACCAGGTCGGCGTTGCCGAGCCGACGATCCAGCGGGTCGGCAGCGACCGCATGCTCGTCCAGCTACCCGGCCTGCAGGATCCGACCCGTTTGCGTGAGCTGCTTGGCAGCACCGCCAAGATGACGTTCCACATGGTGGCCAATGTCGCCAATGGCGAACCGTTGCCGCGTGGCGTCACCATGCTGCCCGACGCCAAGTCCGGCGCACAATATCCCGTCGAGGACCGTGTAGCACTCGATGGCGCACGCCTCACCGATGCGCGCGCCGGCTTTGACCAGCGCACTCAGGAACCGCTCGTTTCGTTCCGCTTCGACAGCGTCGGCGCGCGCCAGTTCGCCGAGATCACCGCCGCCAATGTCGGCAAGCCATTCGCCATCGTGCTCGACGGCAAGGTGCTGTCGGCGCCAAACATCCGCGAACCGATCACCGGCGGTTCCGGCCAGATCAGCGGCAGCTTCAGCGTTGAAGATACCGTGACGCTGTCGGCGCTGCTGCGCGCCGGCGCGCTGCCGGCACCGCTGACCGTCATCGAAGAGCGCACCGTCGGTCCCGACCTGGGCGGCGACGTCATCAAGATGGGCATCTACACCGGCATCGCCGGCTTCGTGGCCGTCGTGCTGTTCATGGTGGCGCTCTATGGCACCTGGGGCATGATCGCAAATTTCGCGCTCTTGCTGCACCTGATCCTAACCTTCGGTGTGTTGACGCTGATCGGCGGCACGCTGACTCTGCCTGGCATTGCAGGCATCATTCTCGGCATCGGCTTCGGCGTCGACGCCAACATCCTGATCAATGAACGCATCAGGGAGGAATCGAAGAAGGGGCTCAGCGCGTTCGCCGCCTTGGACAACGGCTTCAAGCGCGCGTACTCGACGATTGTCGACGCCAATGTGACATCGCTGATCGCCACCGGCCTGCTGTTCATGTTCGGCTCCGGTCCGGTGCGTGGCTTCGCCATCACCATGTTCCTCGGCACCTGCCTGTCGATGTTCACCGCCGTTTCGGTGACCCGTATCCTGATGGCGGCAGTCGTTCGCCGCAGGCGCCTGAAGACCATCACCATCGAACCGCTGGTCCGCTTCTTCCCGGAAAAGACCTCGATCTCGTTCATGAAGGCGCGTTATCTCGGTATCGGCATGTCGATCTTCCTGTCGCTGGCCTCGATCGGCCTGTTCTTCAAGCCGGGTCTCAATTACGGCATCGACTTCAAGGGCGGCATCCAGGTCGAGATCGCGACGTCGACGCCGGCCGACCTGGCGCAACTGCGCAGCACGCTGGGCGGCTTGAACATCGGCGAGGTGGCGCTGCAGCAGATCGGCAGCGACGGCAACGTGCTGATCCGTGTCCAGCGCCAGGAGGGCGGCGAGGCGGCACAGACCGCCGCCGTCGACACCATCAAGTCAGCGGTGCAGAAGCTCGACCCGAGCGTGAAGTTCGAACGCACCGAAGTGGTCGGACCGAAGGTCAGCGGCGAGCTGGCGCAGTCCGGCATCATGGCGGTGGTGCTGGCAGCTCTTGCCATGCTGGTCTACATCTGGTGGCGCTTCGAATGGAATTTTGCCATCGGCGCCATCGCCACGCTGGTGCTGGATACCACCAAGATGGTCGGCTTCTTCGCGCTGTTCGGGCTGGACTTCAACCTGACGGCCATTGCCGCGCTTTTGACCATCATCGGATATTCGGTGAACGACAAGGTGGTTGTCTATGACCGCATGCGTGAGAACCTGCGCCTGTACAAGAAGATGCCGCTGCGCGAGATCATCGACATGAGCATCAATCAGGTGTTCGCGCGTTGTATTTACACCTCCGTCGCCATCCTGCTGTCGATGCTGCCGATGGCGATCTGGGGCGGCAGCGCGGTCGAGAACTTCGCCGTCCCGATGGTCTTCGGCGTGTTCATCGCAACGACGTCGTCGATCTTCATCGCAGCACCGATCCTGCTCCTGCTCGGTGATTGGTGGCAGCACCGCAGTGCAGGCCGCGAGCCATCGACTGCGGTTGCCGCAACCAAGGCCTAGCTGTCCCTGTCGGAGCCGTCCTTGTGGCGGCTCCGACAAAAGCCGACCTCAGGCCGGCCGGGAGCGCGTCACTTAAAGTCGTATGCGGTCAGCACATACAGGCGCTTGCGGCCGTGAGAATAGACTTCACGAGCGACGTCCTGGATTGAGATGCGAGCTGCATCGAAGGCGGCAAGATATCGCGTTTCATTGTCAACCGCCGGCTGGCTGGCTTTGAGCGCCTGGACCTCGACGAAAAACGGAACTTCGAACGTGCCGTCGTATCCAAGGAAACGTATGGCTTTTCTCGCGGCGTCATAACTGCGGCTTCTGTTGGGAAAGGCAAGTGTCATCGGTTGCTCCAATACAATGTCGTCGGGAAGATCAGGTTGCCCAAGGGCGCCCAACAAATGGTGAGCTACCAAGGCGCTAGGTCGCAGGCGTAGCTTTGGCTTCCTACGGATTGGAACCCAAACGTCCATCGCCTGGAAATCGGTTCGCGGCTCTAATCAGGGGCGCCGATCGCGCTCATGTTTTCGGAATTCAGACAGTTGGAAGACAAGGGTGTCCTCCTTTCAGTTGGGGCTAGGGCACGATGGCCGCCCTCAATCAGCCGCGCCCTAAGACGAGCGGCCGACAATCGACCCTGCGCCTTTATTAAGTTCCCGTCTATGCGGATTGTGAAATATTTCGCGCGGCAAACGATTCTGAAATGGCAAAGAGCAGAGCCACGTATTACGTGGCGCGTTGCATTTGGATTTGCTTGCGCTGGGCAAAGTCAAGCGCCGAGGGCGTATGGATTGGGGTGCGTCTGGCTAGCTTGCGCGAATGAGCGTCTCAACGACGCATTTGGCTGCATACTGGCTTCATGATTCTTGCCTCCTGTCGGACGCCCGACCTTCCAAACGATGCGCTCGAGTTTGCTGAGGACGCGCTGCTCGATATCGTGCAGCGGCAGACGATCCGCTATTTCTGGGAGGGTGCCCATCCGGTCAGCGGTCTTGCCCGCGACCGCCAGAAGACCGCTGGCGATGCGCCGAACGATCTCGTGGCGATCGGTGGTTCCGGCTTCGGGATCATGGCCATCATCGTTGCGGTGGAGCGCGGCTGGGTCGATCGCGCTGAAGCCCTTCATCGATTGCATCGGATGCTCGATCTGCTTGAGGGCTCGCCGCGCTACCACGGCATGTTGCCGCATTTCATCAACGGCAGTACGGGCGACACCATTCCGTTCCGACGAAAGGACGATGGCGCTGACATCGTCGAGACGGCGTTTCTATTTCAGGGCCTGATTTGTGCCCGCGAATATCTTGATCAGACTGCGAGCGAGGAGCAGCGTTTTCGCGCTCGGGTGAACACGCTGCTGGCTCAGGCCGAGTGGGACTGGTTTGCGCGGAAAGGCAAGCTCTACTGGCACTGGAGCCCCAGACATGGCTGGGCCATGAACAATCCGATCGAGGGTTGGAACGAGTGCCTACTTGCATTCGTTCTTGCGGCGGGATCGCAGCATCATGCCATTGATCCGGATTGCTACCACGACGGTTTTGCTCGCGCCCCAACCTTTGAAAACGGGCGTAACTACAACGGAATCGTCCTGCAGCTTGGACCTAACTTTGGCGGACCGCTCTTTTTCGCGCACTACTCCTTTTGCGGGCTCGATCCCAACGGTCTCAGTGATCGCTATGCCGACTATTGGCAGCAAAATACTTGCCACGCATTGATCAACCACCAGCATTGCGTGCTCAACCCGCATGGTCACAAAGGCTATGGCGCGGATTGCTGGGGGCTTACCGCGTCTCACGGGCCGACTGCCTACATCGCGCATGCTCCTGACAGGGATGTCGGGGTCATCACGCCGAGTGCGGCCCTGTCCAGTTTTCCTTATGTGCCCGACCAGGCGATGGCCGCCCTACGCGGTTTCCTGACCAAGCCGAGGGATCGTATCTGGGGTCGTTTCGGCTTTGTCGATGCGTTCTGCGAAAACCGCAACTGGTATGCCCGGACCTATCTGGCCATAAACCAGGGCCCCATCGTCGCAATGATCGAAAACCACAGAACCGGGCTCTTGTGGAAGCTGTTCATGGGGGCACATGAAGTCCGGCTTGGTCTTGCCAGGTTGGGTTTCACCAGAACTGGAGCCACACAGCAGAAGGACCACCTAGGTGCGGACACCGTTCACGCTTCGCCCTCCCGGCGCAAAGCAGCTGGGTTTGTTGCGACCTAGCCGTTGGCGGCACGTACCTCGATGCGCAACAGGGCGAGCATTTCATCGAGATCGGCCCGGTCGGCGATCGAGATGCGCAGCCATTCCGGCAAGCCGTAGTCTTCGTTCGAGCGGATGATGAAACCTTTCCTGGCCAGCCGCGCCACGGTCTCCTGGGCCCAACCGGCATAGGCGCCGGGCAGGCGAACGAAGGCGAAGTTTGCGGCACTCGACGAAATCTCGAAGCCAAGCTTGCGCAGTTCGCCTTCGAGATAGTCGCGTTCTTCGGCGGTGCGGGTCCGCACGTGCTGGACGAAGTCCTGTTCGCCGACCGCGACAGTAGCCGCCACCTGCGCCAGTCCGTTGACGTTGCCGATGCCGCGGACATTGTTCAGCGCCGAAACCACCTCCGGATAGGCATAGGCCCAGCCGGCGCGTGCGGAGGCCAGGCCGTAGGCCTTGGAGAAGGTGCGGGTGACGATGACGTTGGGGTGGTGATCGGCGATCTCGAAGGTCGCGACCGCCTCGGCCGGGTCGACATATTCGGCATATGCGGCGTCGAGCACCAGGACGACGTGTGACGGCAGTTCGCGCGCCAGCCGCGCCACCTCGTCCATCGGCACCACCGAGCCGGTGGGATTGTTGGGATTGGCGAGGAAGACGACGCGCGTCTTGGGCGTAACGGCGGCCAGCAGTGCATCGACATCGACAGAGAAGTCGGGGCCAAGCGGTGCTTCGACCGCCTTGGCGCCGAGGCGATAGGCAACGATGGCGAACTGCAGGAAAGAATAGGCCGGAAACAGGATCTCGTCGCCGGCGCGTGCATAGACGCGGCCGACGGCATCGAGCAATTCCTCCGAGCCGTTGCCGCAGACGATGCGGGCGGGGTCGAGATTGAACTGCTTGCCGATCGCCGCGCGCATCGTTCCGCAGTTCGGGTCGGCATAACGATAGACGTTGGGAGCTGCCTCCCGAATAGCCTCGACCACGCCGGGCGCCGATCCGAGCCAGCTTTCGTTGAGGCCGAGATTGACGACGCGTGCCGCACCCGTGGTGTCGATTTTCTTGACGACGGTCAGCGTTCGGGCGGACAGGTAAGGTACTGGCAGGGACATTTCGCTTCCTTGAAGTCTAGTCGGAGCCGATCAGGATCTTGGTGTAGAGCGAGCGGAAGCGCTTGCGGTCCGCCGGCGGCTCCTTGAAGTGAGTGGCGTAGTAGCCGATCTGCTGGAAATAGGTGATGCGGGCGCGGATCAGGCTCTCGTCCTGGTCATAGCCCATCGCGGTAAAAGCCCGGACAAGCAGCGCCATACGAAAATCGTCCTGTGCCTGCACCTTGCGGGCGATCACTGCCGAACCGCGCGCCCAGTCGCGGATGGCGAGATCAAGCCGCGGGCTGAACGGGTCCTCCCTGATCCACACGCCGGTTACCGCGTCGAAGAAGGCCGGGCCGTCGATGACCTCCTGGTCGATGAGCGCCTCGAACGGCTTGCAGTTGCGCTGACGCCATTCCTCGAGAAGGCTGTCGAGCAAATCCTTCAGGTTCCTGAAGTGGAAGTAGAAGCTGCCGCGCGTGACCTTCAGCTGTTTCGACAGGTGATCGATCTTGACGTTGGCGATGCCCTTCTTTTCCAGCGCAGCGATGGCAGCGGCAATCCACGCTTCGCGCGACAGCGTTTTCCGTGCTTCGGACCTGGCCGATCGTTCGGGAGACGTTGGGCTGCGCTTCATCTCGTCGTTCCTCAGGGGAGGTTGCCGAAGCGCTCCAGCATCAGCGCGAAGAAACCATCGGCGTCGATGCGGCGCAGCACGTTGCAGTTCTTGCGGCGACCGGTGACGTGCCACCAGTCGACGACGGTCATGCCGATGGTCTCGGGCGACATCAACTCGATGGTGACGTTGCATTGCTTCTGCTCGTAGAGATGCGGTGCGAGCAGGTAGCCGGTGACGCAGGCGTCGTGGATGGGCCGGGCCTCGGTCGGGAATTTGTGCGAGCCGTACTGGCGGTAGAAATCGGCCATATTGGCGGCTTCGATTGCCGAACGGGTGCCGAGCGCACGCAATTGCTGCAGCCATTCCGGCGTCATCTGGGCGGTGTAGGTGCAGTCGATGCCG
The DNA here is from genome assembly GCF_014138625.1 of Aminobacter ciceronei. Classification (GTDB taxonomy): domain Bacteria; phylum Pseudomonadota; class Alphaproteobacteria; order Rhizobiales; family Rhizobiaceae; genus Aminobacter; species Aminobacter ciceronei. The sequence continues at coordinate 22,930 of NZ_JACJHY010000011.1, read as the reverse complement.
GCCATGGTCACCGGCACGCCGGAATCGAACACGACCGCAGCCGCATGCGGGTCGACCCAGATGTTGAATTCGGCGGCAGGCGTGGCATTGCCGCCCTCGAAGAAGCCGCCGCCCATCAGCACGACTTCGCGGATGCGCGGGATGATGCGCGGCTCCATCACCATCGCCATGCCGAGATTGGTCATGGGGCCAAGCGTGCAGACGGTGATTTCGCCTTCGGGGGCGGCCATCAACGTGTCGACAAGGAAGTTGACGGCATGCTTGTCCTGCAGCGGCTTTTCCGGCTCGGGCAGGACGCAGCCGTCGATGCCGGTCGGGCCATGGACATATTCGGCGGTCTTGAGCGCCTTGACCATCGGACGCGAGCAGCCGGCATAGACCGGCACGTCGGACCGGCCAGCGAGTTCGGCGATCTGCAGCGCGTTGCGCGAGGTCAGTGCCAGCGGCACGTTGCCGCCGACGGTGGTCAGCGCCAACACCTCGAGCTCGGGCGACCCCAGCGCGAACAGGATGGCAAAGGCGTCGTCCTGGCCGGGGTCGGTGTCGATGATGATCTTTCGCGGCGACATGGCTCTTCCCCAAGGTTCGATCGCCGGATAGCTTCGGCGGCATTGCAAGAATTGGGCGTCAATGCATACAGTACTGTATGTTATTTTCAAGACGGGTTGGCCTGCCTCCCGTTGGCACATCGGGGAGAAATGAATGGGGCCTCCAGTCGATCCGGTTCCCGCTGGCGACAGCCAGCCGAAGAGCGCCGACGTCGTCATCGTCGGTGGCGGCATCATCGGCGTCAGCGCGGCACTGTTCCTGGCAAGGAAGGGCATTTCGGTCGTCGTCTGCGAGAAGGGCCACGTCGCCGGCGAGCAGTCGAGCCGCAACTGGGGTTGGTGCCGGCGAATGGGCCGCGACCCCCGCGAGCTGCCGCTGATCGTCGAAGCGTTGAAGATGTGGGGCGGCATCGAAGAGCTGGTCGGCGAAGATGTGGGCTTTCGCCGCACGGGCATCCTGTATCTCTGCCAGGACGAAAGCGACGTCGAGCACCATGCTGAATGGGTGAGACGCGCCGGCGACTATGCGCTCGACTCGAAGATGATCGAGGGAAGAGCGCTGGCCGATCTCATGCCCGGCGCGCAAAAGACGTTTAGGGCAGCACTGCACACGCCGAGCGACGGCAGGGCCGAGCCGCAGAAAGCAGCACCCGCGATCGCCCGTGCCGCCCAGCGCGCCGGCGCACGCATCCTTTTGCGCTGCGCGGTGCGCGAGATCGAGACCGAAGCGGGCCGCGTCTCGGGCGTGGTGACCGAGAACGGACCGATCCGGGCGAGCACCGTCGTCGTCGCCGGCGGCGCGTGGTCGAGCCACCTCTGTCGATCGGTCGGCATCCGCTTGCCGCAACTTGCCGTGCGCTCGTCGGTGATGCGTACCGGTCCTGTTGAAGGCGGCCCCGATGGCGCTGCCTGGACGGAAGGTTTTGCCTACCGCAAGCGTCTCGACGGCGGCTACACCATCGCCGACGGCACCATCAGCTATCATCATGTGAACCCCGACAGCTTCCGCTACTTCACCGATTTCCTGCCGATCCTGTCGCGGGAGTGGCGCTCCATCGGCCTGCGCTTCGGCGATTTCCTCGGTGGCCCATTCGGGCTTTCGCCCAGGCTGGAAGGCGAGGGCAGTGTCTATGAGCGGCACCGCACGCTTGATCCCGAACCGGCAGTTGCCCCGCTCGAGGCTGCTCGCGCCAACATGGAGAAGGTCTTCCCGGTGCTGAAAGGCGTACCCACGCTGCAGCGCTGGGCCGGCTTCATCGACGCCACGCCGGATGCCGTGCCGGTGATTTCGCCTGTCAAATCGCTGCCCGGGCTGGTCATCGCCACTGGCTTTTCCGGCCACGGTTTTGGCATTGGCCCGGCCGCCGGGCGACTTACAGCCGATATCGTCACCGGCGACACGCCTTTGGTGGCCCCCACGGCTTTTCGCTACGAGCGCTTCATCGACGGCACCAGGCATCGCCCGACGACAGGGGTGTGATGGGCTCAGCCGCCGGCGAGGATGCGCTGCATCTCTTGCACGGCGGCATTGCGTTGCGGGTCCCGGCCCGCGGCGTAGGGCAGGCTGAAAGCCACCGGAATGTCGGGTGCGACGCCGATCCCCTCCAGCCGCACATCGTCGCCGATGACGGCGTCGGAGACCGCCACTTCGAGCAGGCTGTCGTCGGGCAGCAGATAGGCACGCCCGGCCAGCAACGCGCCGGCGGTGCGGGCGCCGACGAGCGGAATGCCGTTGCTCTTCAACGCATAGGCGAACAGTTCCAGACCGCTTCGCGCGCCTTCGTCGATGATCGCGACAACAGGTTTTTGCCAGCGCATATTGGCAAGTGTCGCCTCGCCCTTGCGCGGGATGAGCCGGAATGTCGGTGTATCGCCGACAAACAGCTCGGCCGCATCGGAAGGGCCGCCGCCCCAGCGGCCGCGCAGGTCGACGACCATGCCGTCGACGTCCTTGAGGCGACCGTCGGCCATTTCACGGGCAACGATGTCGAGACCATCAGGTGCCGAAAGGGTCCATAGCCTGACATAGCCTATGCGCTTTCCGTTTTGCTCGGAGACGCCGATGCTTGCCTCGATCGCCTGCTCGAATGTCCTGAGCGGACGCAGCCGCTCCACCGCTACCTTGACGGTCGTGGGTTCGGCACCGGCGTTCCGGCGCAGCCTGATCTCGACGGTGCGGCCGACCTTGTCGCTGAATGATGCAATCTCATGATAGGGCGCGCCGTCGACCGAAAGGATCTCGTCGCCAGTCAGGATCCCTGCCCGGGCCGCCGGGGAGCCGTCATAGACGTCGCTGACGAACAGCGACCCTGCCAGCGGTTCGGCGATCATGCCGATGCCGGGATAGCTGACCTGGCCGTCGGGCGGAAACAGCCGCCGCATGTCGTTGCGGATGGCAAAGCGGAAGATGTCGGCGAGCTCGAAGTAGGCGATCGTGTCGGGTTCGAAACGGCCGGTGTGGGAGGACTGAAGACTGGCAAGCACGATATCGATCGCCTTGTCGACCCGCGTCTCCGAACTGTTCGCGTTGAGTGGCCCGGTGCCGATTTCCTGCCTGACTGCTGCGCTGAACCGTGGCAGCGCCGAGGCGTCGTGGAAATTGTCGATGACGAGCTCGACGGCGCGGTCAAAGACGGCATTGCCCGATTTCGGCGGTGCCTCATCCGCCATAGCTGCCAAAGGCTGCAGCAGATGGAGGGCTGTCGCCATGAGGAAGCCGAGGGTCTTGATGTCCATGGGCGGTTCCTTCTCCGGTCCATTATCGGCCTAAGCGGCGGCAGGACGAGCCCCCTTGCTGACAAGTTTGCGTGAGCGGAACTGGCGCCATGCATGCGGTGGCCGGGTAGGTTTCACCCTATCCGACAGGGGGTCGGCACATCTGAAAGAGTAGGCCCGGTCCAACGCCCAAAGGTCCGCGAATCTATCCCGGCAGGTGTTGTGAGCCGGCGGTGCAAAACCGATCATCCTCCCGAAAGCCACAGACAGGCGCCACGCCGCAACAATATTCGGGAGGACTTTTCATGGCCGGCTTCAATCAGCTTTTCGTTCCAGGACCGACCAACGTTCCGGAGAGTGTCCGGCAGGCGATGAACATGCCGATGGAGGACATGCGGGCGCCGGATTATCCGACCTTCACGCGCGGTCTGTTCACCGATCTGATGAAGGTCTTCCGCAACGAGACCGGCCGCGCCTTCATCTTCCCGTCCTCGGGCACCGGCGCCTGGGAGTCCGCCATCACCAACACGCTGAGCCCCGGTGATCGCGTGCTGATGTCGCGCTTCGGCCAGTTCTCGCATCTGTGGGTCGACATGGCCGAGCGCTTCGGCCTCGATGTCGACGTCGTCGATGTCGAATGGGGCACGGGCGTTCCCGTCGAGATCTATGCCGAACGCCTGGCAGCCGACAAGGAGCACCGCATCAAGGCGGTCTTCGTCACCCACAATGAAACCGCAACCGGCGTGACCAGCGATGTCGGCGCCGTGCGTGCCGCCCTCAACGCCGCCAAGCACCCGGCGCTGCTGTTCGTCGACGGAGTGTCGTCGGTCGGCTCGATCGACTTCCGCCAGGAAGAGTGGGGTGTCGACTGCGCAGTGTCCGGCTCGCAAAAGGGCTTCATGCTGCCGCCCGGGCTCGGCTTCCTGTCGGTCAGCCAGAAGGCCCTCAACGCTGCCAAGACTGCAAAATTCAGCCGCTGCTACTTCTCGTTCGAGGACCAGATTCGCGCCAACGACACCGGCTACTTCCCCTACACGCCGGCCGTCCAACTGCTGCGCGGCCTGCGCGCCGCCCTCGACCTGATCCAGGAAGAAGGGCTCGACAACATCTTCGAACGTCATCACCGGCTGGCGACCGGCGTGCGCAAGGCGGTCGACGCCTGGGGCCTGCGCGTCTGCGCCAAGGAAGCGAAGTGGAATTCCGACACGGTCAGCGCGATCGTGGTTCCGGAAGGCATCGACAGCGCCGACATCGTCCGCCGCGCCTATAACGGCTACCAGACCTCGCTCGGCGTCGGCCTCAACAAGGTCGCCGGCAAGGTGTTCCGCATCGGCCATCTCGGCTGGGTCAACGAAGTGATGATGTGCGGTGCGATCTCGGCCGCCGAGATGTCGCTGCGCGACTGCGGCGTCAAGGTTCAGCCGGGCTCTGGCGTCGGTGCCGCGCTCGAACACTATCGCCTGTCGGCTCAGCCGGCCGTCGCCAAGGCAGCCTGAGGGAGGATCGCATGAGCCATACACTCCACCACCTCCGCAAGCTGCGCCTGCAACGCTCGGAGCTCGCCGTTCCGGGCTCCAATCCGGAGATGATCCGCAAGGCCGCCGACGGCGAAGCCGACTACATCTTCCTCGACATCGAGGATGCGGTGGCGCCGCCTGACAAGGAGCGGGCGCGCAAGAACATCATCCAGGCGCTGAACGAAATCGACTGGCGCGCCAAAGGCAAGACCATTTCGGTCCGCATCAACGGCCTCGATACCCATTACATGTACCGCGACGTGGTCGACGTGATGGAACAGGCAGGTGACAAGCTCGACACCATCCTGGTGCCCAAGGTCGGCGTGCCCGCCGACCTCTATACGGTCGACGCCATGGTCACCCAGATCGAGATGGCCAAAGGCTTCAAGACCCGCGTCGGCCTGGAAGCGCTGATCGAGACAGCACTTGGCATGGCCAATGTCGAGGCCATTGCTGCCTATGGCGGCCGGCTCGAGGCGATGCATTTCGGCGTTGCCGACTATGCCGCCAGCTGCAAGGCGCGCACGGTCAGCATCGGTGGCCTCAACCCCGATTACCCCGGCGATCAGTGGCACGCCGCCCTGTCGCGGATGACGGTTGCCTGCCGCGCCTACGGCCTGCGCCCGATCGACGGCCCGTTCGGCGACTTCTCCGATCCGGAGGCCTACATCGCCGCCGCCAAGCGTGCGGCAGCCCTCGGCATCGAAGGCAAGTGGGCAATCCATCCCTCGCAGATCGAGTTGGCCAACGCCGTGTTCTCGCCGCCGGAGAAGGAAGTCACCCGCGCCCGCCGCATCATCGAAGTGCTCAAGGAAGCCGAGGAGCAGGGCAAGGGTGCCGCAGCTCTCGACGGCAAGATGATCGACGCCGCATCCGAACGTATGGCCCGCAACGTCCTGGTCATGCACGACGCAATCGAGCAGTCGGCGCGGTCGCGCAACAGCCTGCCAAACTGAGGAGGAGTTCGACATGGATATTCATGAATATCAGGCCAAGGAACTGCTCGCCCGCTACTCGGTGCAGATCCCGCGCGGCGGCCTGGCCTACAGCCCGGAGCAGGCGACCTATCGCGCCAGCGAGATCGGCGGCGGCAAATGGGTGGTCAAGGCACAGATCCATTCCGGTGCCCGCGGCAAGGCCGGCGGCATCCGTATCTGCACCACTGACAACGAGGTCTCCGAGGCCGCCGAATCCATGCTCGGCCGCAAGCTGGTGACGCATCAGACCGGCCCCAAAGGCAAGCTGGTGTCGCGCCTCTATGTCGAGGAAACCGTCGACATCCGCCAGGAGCTCTATCTTGGCATCGTGCTCGACCGCAAGTCGGAGCGCGTCATGATCGTGGCCTCCGCCTCCGGCGGCATGGAGATCGAGGAGATCGCCGAAAAGCAGCCCGACTCGATCATCCGCGCCATCGTCGATCCGGGCGCCGGCATGCAGCAGTTCCAGGCCCGCGAGATCGCCTTCGGTCTCGGCCTCGACAACAGCCTGATCGGCAAGGCCGTCGATACGCTGCTCGGCTGCTACCGAGTCTTCCGCGACTTCGACGCCTCGATGCTGGAGATCAACCCGCTCGTCATCACCAAGGACGGCAATCTGATCGCGCTCGACGCCAAGATGTCCTTCGACGAAAACGCGCTGTTCCGCCGCGCCGAGATTTCGGAGCTGCGTGACAAGTCGCAGGAAGATCCGCGCGAAACCTTCGCCAGCGACCGTGGCCTGTCTTATGTCGGCCTCGAAGGCAACATCGGCTGCATCATCAATGGTGCCGGCCTCGCCATGGCGACGATGGACATGATCAAGATCGCCGGCGGCGAGCCTGCCAACTTCCTCGACATCGGCGGCGGTGCGTCGCCCGAGCGCGTCGCCAAGGCATTCCGCGCTGTGCTGGCCGACAAGAACATCGAGACCATTCTTGTCAACATCTTCGCCGGCATCAACCGCTGCGACTGGGTGGCCGAGGGTGTCATCAAGGCAATCCGCGAGGTTGGCGTCAACGTGCCGCTGGTCGTGCGGCTCGCCGGAACCAATGTCGAAGAGGGCCGGCGCATTCTCGCCGAGTCGGGCGAAAAGGTGATCGTCGCCGATACGCTCGCCGAGGCAGCCGAGAAATCGGTTGAAGCGATGCGCGCCTACGCGAAATCAAAAAAGAACTAAGGGAGGTCGAAATGGCAGTTCTCTTGAATCGCCGGACGCGCGTCATCGTCCAGGGTCTGACCGGCAAGATCGGCTCGTTCCACGCCGACGACATGAAGCGCTACGGCACCAACGTGGTCGGCGGTGTCACCCCGGGCAAGGGTGGACAGGTCCACCAGGGCATTCCGGTGTTCAACACCGTTCGCGGCGCCGTGCGCGAGACCGGCGCCGAAGCCTCGATCGTCTTCGTGCCGCCGCCCTTTGCCGCCGACTCGATCATGGAAGCGGCCGAGGCAGGCCTGAAGCTCTGCGTCTGCATCACCGACGGCATCCCCTCGCAGGACATGATGCGGGTCAAGCGCTATATGCGCCGCTTCCGCTACGAAGACCGCATGCGCCTCGTTGGCCCGAACTGCGCCGGCGTCATTACCCCCGGCCAGGCACTGATGGGCATCATGCCCGGCAACATCTACCTGCCGGGACGTGTCGGCATCGTCGGCCGCTCGGGTACGCTCGGTTATGAAGCTGCCTCGCAGATGAAGGCGCTGGGCATTGGCGTTTCGACCTCGGTCGGCATTGGCGGCGACCCGATCAACGGCTCGTCCTTCAAGGACATCCTCAAGCTGTTCGAAGACGATCCGGACACGGATGCCGTGGTCATGATCGGCGAGATCGGCGGTCCGCAGGAAGCCGAAGCCGCCGAATGGGCCAGGCACAACATGCGCAAGCCGCTCATCGCCTACATCGCCGGCCTTTCGGCGCCGAAGGGCAAGCGCATGGGCCATGCCGGCGCCATCATTTCGGCCTTCGGCGAATCCGCCCAGGAGAAGGTCGAGATCCTGCGCGAGGCCGGCGTGACCATCGTGCCGACCCCGGCAGCCTTCGGCCCGACTGTCGCCAGCGTGCTCGAGCAGCAGAAGAAGGCCGCCTGACCTGGCCTTCGGGGAGCCGGCGCCGACCGGCTCCCCTCTGTCCGGCTGGTGCACCGGCCGATTATCGATGATCCATCGCATGATGTGTCGTTTCGAACTGCTAAAGTGCGCCTTGCGCGTTCGACAGCGACGCGTGGCGCTCCAAGCATGACCAAGGAACTGAAATGAAACCTCGCGTTATCGTCACCCGCCGCTGGCCCGCGGCAGTCGAGCAGATCCTGGCGGAACGCTTCGACACGACCTTCAATCAGGGCGATGCGCCGCTTGGCCCGACCGAGCTCAAGGCAGCGTTCCTGAACTTTGACGCGATCCTGCCGACCGTCAGCGACAAGCTGCCGGCGTCGGTCTTCCCCGATGCCGACATCCGCACCAGGATCCTTGCCAATTTCGGCGTCGGATTCAGCCATATCGACACGGACGCCGCTCGCGCCCGTGGCATCGTGGTGACCAACACGCCCGGCGTTCTGACTGACTGCACCGCCGACATCGGTATGAGCCTGCTGCTGTCGGTCGCCCGGCGGGCGGGCGAGGGCGAGCGCCAGGTTCGCGCCGGCCAGTGGGCGGGCTGGTGCCCGACCCACATGATCGGCACCAAGGTCACTGGCAAGACGATCGGTATCATCGGCATGGGCCGTATCGGCAAGGCCATGGCCAAGCGCGCGCATTTCGGCTTCGACATGGATGTCGTCTTCTACAATCGCTCGAAGGTCGACGACGAGGAAACCCGCGCCATGGGCGCGCGGCAGCTGGCAAGCATCGAAGAGGTGTTGGCCGCGTCCGACTTCGTGTCGCTGCACTGCCCCGGCGGTGCCGAGAACCGGCACCTTATTAATGCCGAGCGTCTCGCTGCGATGAAGCGCGGCGCGTTCCTGATCAACACGGCGCGCGGCGACGTGGTCGACCAGAAGGCACTCGTTGCGGCACTCGACAGCGGCACCATCGCCGGCGCCGGCCTCGACGTCTATGACGGCGAGCCTGACGTGCCCGGCGCCCTGATGCGCATGGAAAATGTGGTGTTGTTGCCGCATCTGGGCAGCGCCACCGAGGAAACCCGCGTGGCCATGGGCATGAAGGCGGTGGACAATCTGACCGCCTTCTTCGAGGGCCGCGCCTTACCCGACAAGGTGGTGTGATGTATCTCGACTGCTCGGTTTCGGCACTGGTCAAGCTTCGCGCGCAGGCAACCGCCCTGTTTCGCGAAGGCATCGCGGCTTCCGATCCCGAGCAGGCGGTCACTTCCACGCTTGAAACGAGAACCGATGAGATCGCCGCGGCAAGGCGTGTCATCCTGATCGCCTTCGGCAAGGCGGCGTGTCCGATGGCGCGCGCGGCCTTGCCGTTCATCGGCGACAAGCTTGTTACCGCCATTGCCGTGACCAATTTCGAGAACCTGACGGAGATCGAAGGCGTCGATGTGATATCAGGCGGTCATCCCTTGCCCGACGAAGGCAGCATCAGGGGGGCCGAGCTCATCGAGCGTGCTGCCCTGTCGGCCGAACCGGGCGACCTGGTGCTGGTGCTGGTCAGCGGCGGCGGTTCAGCGCTCACCTGCGCTCCAGCCGCCGGTATCGCGCTCGCCGACAAGATCGCGCTCAACGACACGCTGATCCGCTGCGGCGCCGACATCAGCGAAATCAACGCCGTCAGGCAGCTGTTTTCGCGGCTCAAGGGCGGACGCCTCGCCCAACTCGCGTCGCGGGCCAAGGTGCTGTCGCTCATCCTGTCCGACGTGCCCGGAGACGATGTCGGCACGGTGGCCAGTGGTCCGACCGCGCGGCCTTCGGCGACACAGGCCGAGGCCATTGCCATGCTCGACCGTTATGGTCTGGTCAGGACGCTGTCACCGGCGCTCAAGGCGCATCTCGACCTGCTTGTCGAACGCGCAGAGGTCGCGACCAGCTTCGACCATGTCGAAAACATCGTCATCGGCAGCAATGGCATCAGCCTGCAAAGGGTGATGCACAGCGCCGAGGCCAATTATCCGGTCGTCGTCAAGGCGGATGACTGGCTGAGCGGCGACGTCTCCGATGTCGCCAAGACGCTCCACCGCATGGCGGTGTTTGCCGCCAGCCAGCGCGGTCCCGTGGCGATCGTCGCCGGCGGCGAGCCGACGGTTCGCGTCGCCGGCAACGGCAAGGGCGGACGCAACCAGGAGCTGGCGTTGCGTTTCGCGTTGCTCAACGAGTGGACCTCGATCAAGCGCCCCTGGGTTTTCCTGAGCGGTGGCACCGATGGCCGCGATGGCCCGACGGATGCCGCTGGCGCCATCGTCGACGCCGGCTCGACCACCTGGATGCGCAAGCTCGGCTGCAACCCGGTGGCGCATCTGCAGAACAACGATTCCTATCATGCGCTGGCATCGTCGGGCGACCTTCTGATGACCGGCGCCACCGGCACCAATGTCGCCGACCTGCAAATACTGCTGATGCAGTAGCCGCGACTGCGCTCTTCAGAACCTGTCCAGTCTGCGCTCGGCCAGTCGCTGGCCTGTTGACCGCATTGCTGCGTTTGTCAGAATCTGTTGAACGCGCCGCCGAAAATGTTTACTCTCGGTGAAATAGATTCAGCGAGCAGAGACAGGCGGCGGCATATGAGCAAGGACAAGGCAGCGGAAAAGAACGGGCATTCGAAGAAGAATGGCAAGGCCATGTCGGCTGCGGTTTCAGCCGGTGCCGCAAAGTCCGCGCTGTCTCACGTCTCGCCGCCGCTGCACCAGGATCCGCACGCCGTCCGCGACACGCGCGAAAAAGTGCTTGAAGTGGCGATCGGCCACGAGGTGCGGGCCTTCCGCAAGAAGCTCGGCATCACCGTCGCCGACCTTGCCTCGGCCACCGACATTTCCCTCGGCATGCTGTCCAAGATCGAAAACGGCATCACCTCGCCATCGCTGACGACATTGCAGGCGCTGTCGCGGGCGCTCGGCGTGCCGGTCACCGCATTCTTCCGTCGCTTCGAAGAGGAGCGCAACGCCGTTTTCGTCAAGTCGGGCGAGGGCGTCGACGTCGAACGTCGCGGCACGCGCGCCGGGCACCAGTATACGCTGCTCGGCCATATCGGCTCCGACACGTCGGGCGTGACGGTCGAGCCCTATCTCATCACCTTGTCGGAAGATTCAGACGTCTTCCCGACCTTCCAGCATGACGGCATGGAGTTCCTCTACATGCTGGAAGGCGAGGTCGTTTACCGCCACAGCAACAATCTCTACCGCATGACGCCGGGCGACAGCCTGTTCTTTGATGCCGATGCGCCGCACGGCCCCGAAGAGCTGACGCATCTTCCGATCAAGTATCTGTCGATTATTTCTTATCCGCGCGGCCGCGGCGGGGACTGATTTCCTTGGAATTTCGCTGTCACATTTGGCTCTCAAAGCTGTTTTAAGGAGTGGATGAGATTTGGGTGTCTGTGACACACTTCGAGTTCGGAGCGGTCCGATCAAACGGGCGCGCGCGACTTGCGGCGTATGTGCCCGCCGAAGGGCATGGAACTTGTTGGGGGTAGCAGTTTGCCTTTCGAATCCGGCTCGTCACCGCCTGACCGCCGCGCAGGTATCAGTGACGAATGTTGAAACCTAGTGCTACGCGCTAGCGAGTCAGTTGGGAGCGAATGCTACTCTTCGCGGAATCTACGAATATCGAAACCGCACTCGACTTCATGAGTGCGCGGCTTAGGGCTGTGCTGATTTGCGCCAGCCGCTTGCGTCTGCATGAACGATCCGAGACATAGGTGATTTGGTGCCGACACAACGGCAACAGTGTTGGCTCTTGGATGGAAGCGTTGATGCCGTGGAGGCGGATGTTCGGTAATCACGATGGCAACTTCAATCCATTGTCTCTGCTGATGTGGGATATGTTTTTAGCTGATGGACCCTGCACGCGTGTTCTAGATGGTGACGCCAACTATGGCGAAATGCTTGCCAACGTCGAACTCCCCAACGTAACCGAAGTCATCGCCGTCGAGCCGAATAGCCTACTGCGCCCGTATCTAAGGAGAACCTTGGAGGAAGATGGTTTAGAAGCCCGGTACGTCTGCGTCGCGGCGTCGGACACAAAGGGCACTGCGCGCTTCCTTCGGGATGACGATTGGTCGGGAACAAGTCGCGTCCTCGAGGTCGACGAAGAGGCAGGGAACTGGTTGGAGGTTCCTCAGATTACTGCAGACAGCATTGTGGCAGAGACTCGCGGGACCTTGCGCCTAGCCAGGAAAGTCGACGTCGAGGGAAACGAGACCGCTGTTCTCCGTGGCGCTTATCAGAGTCTAGCACGCGCCGCTGACTATTCGATTCTTTGTCGAGATAAAGCACATTCCCGAAACCGACCAAGCGTGGATCTTCGCCAATTTTGATGTCTACGGTTTCAATACCCAGTCGAGGGGTTTGATTGAATTGAATGAGATGCCCCTCAAGGAAGTAAAGCGGATGATCGACTCAGGCGAAATTTATGCCCAAGACGTCATAGTCAAAAACAAAAAAGGCACTTGCGCTAATGTCTAACGCAATCAAATGGCACGCAATTTGGCGGCATCCGACCTCTTCACGCAAGAGGAAAGAGTTCCGCACCGGAGGGTACCGTTCGCTGCAAAGAAACACTGTCCAGAAATCGCGAGTGTGGGTAAATCTGGCGGCACTCCTCCGTCATCCCTTTTCATCCAATCAGCGCCGCACTTGGCGCGAAATTGCGCTCCATGGTGCAAGGACAACTGCGTTTGACGATACTGCGCCCCGAGGCAATTCTGAAGCCCTGCACGCTCGCCTATTTGATAAGTATGTCCAAAACTCGCTCGGAGAATTCGATCCCTCTGAATACGTGGAACTATCTGCAGATGCGGCTCCCGCAGACAACAGTGATGTTAAGCTGATTGCCTACTATCTGCCTCAATTTCATCCGGTGCCAGAAAACGACGCTTGGTGGGGCAAGGGTTTTACCGAGTGGCGCAACGTTGCGCGCGCCTATCCGCAGTTCGAGGGTCACTATCAACCCCGAGTTCCGGGTGAACTGGGATATTATGATCTTCGTGTTGTCGACGTGATGAAACGACAGGTCGAGTTGGCAAAGCACTATGGAATCCACGCATTCTGCTTTCACTTCTACTGGTTTGGCGGCAAGCGCCTGCTCGAAACGCCAATTTTGAACTATTTGGAGAACACTGATCTTGATCTGCCTTTCTGCCTTTGTTGGGCAAATGAAAATTGGTCGCGACGTTGGGACGGCAGCGAGAATGAAGTGCTCATCTCGCAATCGCATTCGGCCGAAGACGACGCCGAATTTCTGCGTTATCTCGACAAATATTTCAGCGACGATCGATATCTGAAGATTGATGGTAAGCCTGTTCTGACAGTATATCGGCCATCAATCCTTCCCGATACGTCAAAGACCGTCGAACGTTGGAGGAAGATCGCAATAGAACTTGGTTATCCAGGCATCTATCTAATCGCGACCAATTCGTTCGGCTTCTCGGACTACCAGAAGCTTGGCTTCGATGCGCTGTCGGAGTTTCCTCCGCATCATGTTGCCGCTCCTAACGTCCAAGATCATTTCCAGATGTCGCATTACCGGACCGGTTGGCGCGTTCGCTCGTATGAAGAAATTGTGTCTTCAGAGGAGAGCCGCCAACCGGTTGCCGGTACGGTATTCCCTGGCGTCATGCCGAGTTGGGACAACAGCGCCCGCCGCCCCGCAAATGGAGAAATCATCCACGGAGCGACGCCTGCGCTGTTTGAACGGTGGCTGAGCTTTGCCATCGCGCGCGCGCATAAGAACAACAATGCAGGCGGACGCTTCGTGCTCATTAATGCCTGGAATGAATGGGCCGAGGGAGCCTATCTCGAGCCGGACAAAAGGTTTGGCTACGCTTATCTCGAGGCATGCGCTTCGGCGATACGCACCCACGTTGACAACGCAAAGTTTCGCCTCTTTGCCGGCGATCGTATCCGACACAAAGGTGCGAAGACCATCTTGATATGCTCGCACCATGCCGGAAAGCAGGTATTCGGCGGTGAACGTAGCCTTCTCGACGTTCTGAGAGCGCTGGCCGACGGCGGATTCAATCTGGCGGTCACAATCCAGGAAGGAGGGAATGTAGCTTATGTAAAAGAGTTGAAGAAATACGCTCAGGAAATATACATATTTGGATATAGCCAATGGACTTCAAATCAAAAAGATACCTACGCGGCAACTCCGCAGTTTCTTGATATTATAGACGTTGTCAAACCCGACCTCGTTTATGTTAATACGATCGTCGTCGCCTCACCCCTTGCGGCCGCAAGGTTGCGCGGCATTCCCTCGGTTGTACATGCACGGGAGATCATTCTCCATGATGAGGACCTTCAGAAGCAGCTGGGATTGACCGGAGAGCAAGCTGTTAGACAGGTTCTAGAGTCTACCGAGCATATCATTGCAAATTCGCAGGCTACTGCGATGTGCTTTGCTGGTGGAAATGTTGCGACGATTCCCAACACAATAGATCTTAAGGATTTTGATTTACCTGCGGACAAATTAAGCGACATTGTTACATTTGGCCTAATTAGCAGCAACTTACCGAAGAAGGGTGTGGAGGATTTCATAGCCTTGGCGCGGGCGTGCGCAAAGCGGGTTCCGAACGCACGATTTCTGATTATAGGGCCGCTTTCACGTCCCCTCATCACTGGCTACCTGTCGCGAAAGAGGCAACTGCCGAAGAATCTCAGCTTCACTGATTATCTCCCGACGTCCGCCGAGGCGATTGCCCAAGTTGATGTCGTGGTGAACTTCTCGCATTTCCAGGAATCGTTTGGGCGCACAGTGCTTGAAGGTATGGCCGCAAAGCGACCTGCCATTGTCTACGACTGGGGTGCCTTGTCTGAACTGGTCAGTCATGGTGAAACCGGTTTCCTTGTCCGCTTTGGCCAACCAGCAGAGGCGGTGACGCACGTTGAGGCTTTCTGCCGAGATAGAGCATTGTTGCAGGATATGGGTGCGCGAGCCCGTGAAAGGGCAGCGGGCTACGATTTCCCGTACTACAGGGAGAAGCTTGTGAATTTCTGTCGAGAAATTATCGGCAAAGAAGCAACTGTGCGTGATTATTCACAAGTCCGCGACGAGCGCCTGGAATGTATTGCAAACAAGACTGTTGACATAGTCATCTGCGTTCATAACGCCTTGCGAGACGTCAGGGCATGCCTTGCTTCGGTGATGGCGCATCTCGGCGCGGGCCATCGTGTTATCCTGATCGACGACGGCTCTGGCGACGAGACGCGCGGCTATCTGCATAATTTTGCCCGCGCCAACAATTTGCTGTTACATCGTAACGGCGTCGCTCAAGGCTATACCCGAGCTGCCAACGTAGGTTTGTCTCTCTCAAGCGCGGATCTCGTCATTCTTCTGAATAGTGATACGATCGTCACCTCCAGTTGGGCAGAGAAACTGGCTGATGCAGTTTTTTCGACGCCCGGCGGCGGTGCAGTCGGACCTATGTCCAATGCTGCCTCGTTCCAGTCGATCCCTAGCACGGCAGGCACGGACAAGCAGACGGCGGTCAACGACCTGCCGCCGAACACGTCGCCAGATGAAATGAACGAGTGGTGTGAGCGGCACAGTACCTCGGCGGTTCCCTCGGTTCCACTAATACACGGCTTCTGCCTTGGCATAACTCGACAAGCCCTCGACACTGTCGGAAAGTTCGACGAATCGGCATTTCCGCATGGGTACGGAGAGGAAAACGACTACTGCTTCCGCTTAGCCGCGGCAGGGTTTCGCATGGTCGTTGCGACACACACATACGTTTATCACGTCAAGTCATCGAGTTACACTGTAGGACGGCGACAGGCGCTTTCAGAGCAAGCGCAGCAGGTCCTGTACGGTCGCTACGGTGAAGCGCTTTTCGGGTCCGCTATTCGTGCGCTCGAGCGAAGCCCGGAACTGTCGGTTATGCGGGTGCTAGCCGAAAACCTCTACGAAGAGGCTTTGGCTGGGATGACGACTTTCAGCACGACGCGCAGACCTCTTCCTCATCTGCTGTCGGGGCTTGACGATGCCCAATGGCTCCAAACTCTGCAGGCCAGCGTTGATAGCAGGATTGTCGATGGCATCAATTATCCCGGATTTCCAGACGCAAGCCTTCAAGTTGAAACGGTCGGTTCCAGTGGCAAAGAAACTATTGCAGAGGGTTTCCGGTTTTACTCCTTTGTTCTGAACGCAGCGAGAGTGAACGGGATTAAGCTAACCCCGGGTTCTAAGGTGCTTGACTTTGGAGCCGGCTGGGGTCGCATCATGCGATGTTTCCTGCGGGAAGTTTTGCCATCAGGCTTGCATGGTGTTGACACAAGTGATCGTTTTCTCGGGGCCGCGCGCCAGACTGGCGTCCCAGGGACCTTCAATTTGATCCAGCCCGACGGGAGTCTTCCTTTCGAGAGCAACAGCCTTGACATCGTGTATGCCTATTCTGTCTTCAGTCATCTTCCTGAGCACATTCAGAAGATCTGGCTCACTGAGATAGCGCGCGTTCTCAAGCCCGGGGGTCTTTTCGTGGCAACGGTTCAGCCACCGAGATTCCTAGATTTCATCCGGAGCGCGGAGAAAGAATGTGTTGCAAAAAGCGCTTGGCTACAGGAACTGCGGGCCGAACTTACGAAGATCAAAAATATTGATACGGCTTTGGAAGAATCCAAATTCATCTTCCTACCAACCAACAATGGGAAGACGTATGGCGACACCATCATGACGAGCACATATGTCGGCCGGGTTTGGGGCGCGCATTTTGACATCAAGGAATATCTGGACGATGCGGAACGCTTTCAACAAGCGATTGTTACGGCTCAGGTACGAAAATGAGGGCAGACTTCTCCTCAACTACGCTTGGGCTCGATGTTTGCTATGCAAGCCCATGGCAAGGGTTGTTCGAGAGGACGTGATTCCGACAATACCACTAGCCATCGTCGTGATGTATGCGTCCCGCTGCGGCTGGCAAGCTGGCGAACACTAGTGCAATTATCACCTGAGTTTGGCTGAGCGTAGTTGCACTAGATGGTCGGCCATCGCCGCGAATGTAGTCATCCAGCTTCTTGCCGGTGAACATGCCCTTAGTTATGCCGTCGAAAATGGCGCTCAAGGCAATCGGCCAGGTCATCATCTGGCCTGGTGCCGTGGCGCCGATCTTGCGGTGGTTCTCTTCCCGGGTGACTTGCACCAAGCCCTCGCCAACCAAAGGATAATAGGCTTCGAGCGCGGGTAACCTTTAGCCGCGCAGTTCGTGGATCAGCTGCATGGTATGCGCCGTTTCGTCATAGGCCGTCGACAGGATGTAGGCGAGGTGTCGAAGCGGCATGCCACGTCGTTGGGTTTCATCAAGTATATACGCTCGGTGCCGTCGACCTGGCTTTACGACGTTCCGAACACGTCAGGCGAGCGCGCGCAGGCCGCGTAGAACTTGCCACGGTCCATAAGATTTCCTCGGTTTGTGGTGGATGAGAGGCTTGCGCCAGATTGCGGCAAGAGCCCTCGGCCGCTAGAAAGCGCCACATGTTCATTATTGCCAGCAGCGGCCGGTGCGGCACCGAAGCTATATGCGAGGGGCTTAGCCGCTACTCAGATCACATCGTGAGGCACGAGCCGACGCCAACTCTACTGGAAGAAGCGTGGCAGAAAGACTGCGGGCAAAATTACAAGACCGACGTGTTTCGTGAGCGAATGCAGGGCTTTGCTACGTCTGGTCGCTATGGTGAATCGTTCCGCGCGCCCAATCTCTTGCATGACATTCGAGACGCGGCTGCGGAGACAAGATTTCTGATCGTGGTTCGCGAGCCGCTGGGATATGTACTTTCAGCGCACTCGAAGCGGGTTCTCAGCAAAGGCAACTATTGGGATCAATACCGCCTGCTTCCGCCTGGAAACGAGAAATTCGCGCTAGCCATGCGCATCGCGCTCCACTGGCGCACCGTCAACGAATACTTGGTCAAATTTGCTGAAGAGACGTTCTGCCCGGTCATCCTTCATCAGGAGTGGGCCAACTTGTTGGCGTCATTGCCTCAATTTCTAGGCGTAACTATTACCGACCCGATTTCGATGAAGGCATATTGGTCAACACGACCGAACGCCTCAATTTCGAAAGCTGTGCCAGACGGGTTCGACGCCGAAGCAATAGCGAACATCACGAATGACGTCTGGCGGCGAGCGGTGCACTGCTCACAACGCGAAGCTGCGAGAGAATTGGTCGATCTGCTCCGCTGAGAACCCACGCCTTCAGTCCCGCTGCATCATCGGCTCGGATTTGACAAAGCTGCCACTACGTGTCGTTGGCAATGCGAACGAGAGATTCTTGCGCGCGGCAGGTCCATGTGATGCTCCAGGTGATATTGAAGAAAGACCGTTCACGAGCTAAAGCATGCTCATGCTTACAGGTTTGAATGACTACGACTTCATTGATTTCGGCTGCAGCAAGGGCGGTTCTATCGCCTACGCGGCGAAGGCCTTCGGAGTGCCACGGGGAATCGGAATTGACATAAGTCCTGAGAAAGTCGAGGCGACGCGTGGAGCAGGCTTCGACGCGATGTTGGCGGATGCCCGAACACTGTCTGCCTATCCGAAAGCCGTTTCGTTCGTAACGATGCTGGACTTTCTCGAGCACTTACCGGGCCTCAGTGATGCCCGAACCTGCATTCTCTCAGCCTCCGAAGTAGCGAAAGATTTCATTTTTATCCGCCAGCCATGGTTCGACTCGGACGGATATCTCATGTCGCTAGGGCTGAAGCTCTACTGGTCTGACTGGAGGGGGCATCCCAACGCGATGACCAGCTTAGAGTTTCACAACGTGCTGTCGAGAATCCCCAACATCGAAGACTTCCGGATTTATGGGCGCGACCCTATTCTAGACAGCGACCACCCTGCCGTGCATCCGATTGGTTCTCCGACCGATCAACACGAATGGAAAGCCGGAACCCACGATCCCAAGCCAGCGGTACCTTTCGACCGCCCGGTCTTTAAGCAGATCATGTGCATTGCGATCCTGAAGGGCAGTTCGACAACCTTGGAAGAGGTCGAGGCAAAGTTGCCGTGGGACACGGTTGTCTTTGCCTCTGACGCTTAAAACAGTTTCCTGGCAAGTTCGCGAAGCCTCACCAGTTCTGGGTTGGTCTGCATAGCGAGAACGCATCGGCGAATGCGCGATCGGCCGTGCCGTTTGTTGAACGCTTCAGAGCCAGCTTTCATCAATGCCACACGCTTCTCCGAAGAATAGCTCTTCGACTTTACATGGTACACGTAGGTGTGAGTGGCCAGAACCAGACCGACGCCTGCATTGGTCGCGCGCATACAGTAGTCGTTCTCTTCACCGTACCCGTTCGGAAAAAGCTCTTCGTCGAATGGCCCAAGCTTATTAAGTGCCTCACGTGTCACGCCGAAGCAGAAGCCGTGAACCAGTGGTACTCGTGGCAAGAACGACGGTTTGGCCCATTGTTCGCAAAGCGAGTTCATGTCGTCTGCTGAAAGGCCGGGCGGCAATGTGTTGATCGCGGTTTGCCCTGAAGATCCAATATGCTCTGGCAGAGACTGGTGGCTAGCGGCGTTCGACATTGGCCCTACGATACCTGCGCCCGGCGTCGAGAAAACTGCGTCCGCCATCTTCTCAGCCCACTGGTCGGTGACAACCGTGTCGCTGTTGAGGAGGATGACGAACGGGGCAGACGAAAGATGGATGCCAATGTTCGCTGCCTTAGTATAGCCTCGCGGAGTGGCATTGCGGTGAAGGGTTACCCAATCACGGCCATTCTTGAACGACGAAAGAAATTCCCGCGTTTCTTTATCAGATCCATCATCGACTATGATCAGTCGATGCAAATCGGCACGCTTCCGTTCCACCGATGCAAGGCAGGCGCGCACATCCTGCAACGCATTGTGAACGCAAACGACGATATCAATTTCTTTGTCTGCCACCGTCACAAGTCGGATCACCTTTACGTCTGCGTAAGATGCGACATCCCGAGCCCTAGACGGAACCACTTGGTTTAGTCGATCAAAAAGGATTTGCGCCGGACCTTCGCCCCGATCATGAGGTGAGAAAGCAAACGATGGATGATCGCGCACACTGTGCGGTTTCTGCGTTATCCAATGTGGATTGATACCGGCCTCACAAAGCGCAAAGTTGATACTCAACTGGTCGCGCCGGCTGAATTTCGATATCTCGCGCCACCACGCGTCGAGAAAAACTTGCGACTTCTGCTGTCGGAGGTCGATCATTAGAAAGTTGGATTCGATAAGGTCTTTGGTCTTAAATCCACCATCTGAATAAGTGTCGAGTTGAGACACCATCGTCTCAAGATCGTCTTTGCTGCGCTCCGCACATGCGGCAACTTCTTGCTGCAATGTCTCTCTCTGCGGGTGGGGAATAGCTGCTACAGCTCGTCCAGACGCCAGGAACTGCTCGATCAATTTCTCGATCGGTTCGACGATCATTATGTTGGAGTCGATCCAGATCGCGATGTCACAATCATCGAGAAGGTGGTGCGGATGAGTCTTTACGTAGCGTGCCGCCCTGGTCGGGTCATCCTCGTGGAACGGAATTGGACGGACATCGAATAGGCCGAGATCTGGAATGTCGTTGTCTGAAAAGACGACATACCTAAAATTCTCGTTGATGCATTCATGGATGCGCAGCGCGTCATAATTGCCAACTATGGCCGTAAAGACTACGACCCTCGGATTGCCGCTGACCTCCCGACGATGGCGCCCTAGCCACTTCGGATACTCCAGTGCCAAGAGTCGTTCGGACACGCTAATTGCCAGGCGTGCCTTTGAGGCTGTTCCATGGAAATCCCCATAGACTTCGGCTAATTGACGCCACCGCTCGATTGCTTCCGGCCAATTGCGATCGTCAAAGCTTCCTTCCGCCGCGGCGACCCTTTTTCCCCACTGCTTTTTGTCCAATTCTTGTTCAAGCCGCCGTGCGTCGTCGCCAGAGGGTGGTGCAATGACTTGATCGGAACGCGTTGAAAGCCGGCGTATTAGCTTCTGTAGAATGCTCACATCCCCCCCTTGGCAATCGGCAAGCTACTAGGGAGTACCGGGTTTGAAGGGATTTCTCAACGGCAGGAAATGTCTGTATTCAGAGAAAAACACTTCCCCATCTACGACTTCGTCAGATTTTTCAGGCGCATTTGCTGCTTCCGGAATCGTCCGACCAAGTCCTGAAAGGTCGCCGCGAGTATCGCCTCGTTCAGGCCTTCTACCGCGGGAATCTGGCGCTGTTGAGGGGACTTGACGCTGTCCGCTATTCGGCTCCAATGCGCGTCAAGTCGGGTGTTGATCTCAGGAGGCAGGTTGCCTGCCCCGTCCAGAGAGCTGGCCCAGTCTCTCGCCTCTGACCACGTTTGAACGCAAATGGTGCGAGAGCCCAACAATCGCTGCAGCCCCGCAAACTTCACCACCTTTTGCGAAGCAACATTCAACGCTGGTACACCGAAAGCCATAGACGTGATGAAACCATGCATCGATGATCCCAGATAAGCTTTCGACCGAGACAAACACGCCACAATTTCCCGGAGTGATGACGGATGGTCGATGACTATTGGGCTAGATACCATTTTCCTGGCCACGCGCATCGCAAGACGGTCATCTCCGTGACATGGCCCGAGCGCTAGCAGCAATGGCGTGCTGTCCGTCGCGACGCCGATATCGTCAAGGCAGGAGGCCACTTCCGCTTCGGGCAACCCCAGGTACCGTTCATTTAGATGGATAGCGATTGTTCGATCTGTGCGCCCTTGAACCACCTGCCGATAGGCGTCATCCAATTCAACGTTGGACCAAAGGATCGGGATATCCCAGGCCGTGTCAAGGATTACGTCAATGTTTGCGTCGGGGTGCACGTCAAGCAACAAGCTGCGGCTGTCGTCATCCCTAACCGACAAATACGTCGCGGCGTCCAGTGCTACTCTCACGAGCGAGTGCTGGAACTGAGGGAAAGCCTCAGGCACGCCGGGGGCGTTCCAACACAAAGGAATTCCCGACGCGGCCACGTCAGCGACGCCAGCCCATAGCATCGAATATCCGGCCATGGCCGCAGCGTCGATTTGGTATTCATCAAGGGTTGCGGCGGACATTCTGATGACGTTTCCGCCACCTACCAACAAAGCATCGCATTCGTTCGCAGTTGCCAACCGTCTTGACGGGAGGCAGTCCCCCCAAATTGGATCGCCACCTGCAGGAGAAAGAGCCACCACCTCACATTGGGTTAATGCACCAAGCCTCTTTTGAGCAATCAGCGGGAACAAAAGGTCCCCAAAATTGGCCACATCAAACGTACCTAGGATACCAACCCGTCTCATAAATCCCTCAAACAACAATATGCGCGCGAGACATAACACAGAAGCGAATGCGGCGCGCTCTGTCTTCACACCCCACTAGTCGACGTCACCTCGACGCGACTGATTGGCGGCCGATTTCGTAGAGCTTGAAGTAGGTCTGACGAAGCACTCGTACGCCCCTGAGACGACGTTGGCATCGGCTGCTTCTGTGAGTCGCTTCTTCTCCTGAGGTTCCAGCATTCCACATGGCTGTTCGCAAAGGACGCGGAGTGCCGCGCCAGGGTGGGGCAGCGGTGGCTGCAGCGCCATTTGTCAGCCGTCCCTTGTTTTTCTACAGGAATAAAAAATTCATCACAGTTGAATTGGCATCCGGAACCTGCTAGCTTTTGTCACAGGCAGCCAATCAGGTGAGGAAACCGGGATGTGCGGAATTGTAGGACTCTTTTTGAAGGACAAGTCGCTGGAGCCCCAATTGGGCGCATTGCTGTCCGAAATGCTTGTAACCATGACCGATCGTGGCCCCGATAGCGCGGGCATCGCCATCTACGGCGGCGGCACAAAAGGTCATGCCAAGGTCACCATCCAGTCGGCCAATCCGGACGTGGACTTCAAGGGTCTGGACGCCGAGCTCGGCAAGAAGATCGGCGCCAAGGTTTCGTCGACGATCAAGTCGACCCACGCCGTGCTCGACGTGCCGACCGAAAAGGTCGCCGAAGCCCGTGCAGCACTTGCCGAACTGCGCCCCAGCGTCCGTGTCATGGGCGCCGGCGAAGCGATCGAAATCTACAAGGAAGTCGGCCTGCCGGTCGAAGTCGTGAA
>NZ_JACJHY010000010.1 GCF_014138625.1 Aminobacter ciceronei | reverse complement strand
ACAGAGGACCCTGCAGACCATCGACAACCCGTTCGGCACGAGGTTGTCACCCATGTCTTAGGTACAAACTGTTACCTATGTCTTCGGGCTGTACAGTTTGAAGGTGGTGAGCGCGCAGGGATTCGAACCCTGGACCTACTGATTAAAAGCGCGTTTTTGACCCAACACCTTTGAACAGCATAGACACCATCACACAGTCGAACTCAGCGGGAACCTTGGGGAAATCTGTTCAAGGGTGTTCAGCGGCGTGTCATGCAGTTTTGACAATTCCGTACCCATGCCGTACCCAACTGAATAATCGCTTCAACAAATCAGTAGGTCGACGTTTTGCCAAAACTGAAGCTGACTGATCGCTTCGTGGCCAGTGTCTCAGCAGAGACTCGCACAGACTATTTCGACATGCAACTGGTCGGGCTGTCACTTCGGGTGGCGCCGACAGGCACCAAAACGTGGAACCTGATGTATACCCGAGAGAGCGACAATACTCGCCAGCGGGTAAAGCTGGGCCGCTATCCTGCCGTGTCCCTTGACGCAGCCCGCAAGAAAGCGCTGAGGGCCATGACGTCAGTCGCCGATGGTGAGGATCCGGCGAAGGCGAAATCCGCCAGGCGTGCGGCTGCAACCATCGAGGAACTGGGCGCGCTTTACCTCGAAGTCTACGCCAAGCCGAACAAGCGGACATGGGAAGAGGATGAGCGCATTCTCAAGGCCGAGGTGTACCCAGCAATTGGGCGCATGAAAGGGATGGCTGTTGTTCGGCGTGACGTGCTCGACATCATCGACAAGAAGTCGGCAGCGGGCGCCAAGGTCCAAGCGAGAAACATCCAGGCAGTGGTTCGGAAGTTCTTCAATTGGGCGGTCGATGATGGGTACCTGACGGTATCCCCAATCACCGGCCTCAAGCCCCGCAGCAAGCCCACTCGACGCGATAGAGTTCTGTCCGACGCAGAAGTCAAGGCGGCGTGGGGGGCGCTAAATTCGGCCGCGCTAAGCCCGGTGACGGCTGATGTGCTGCGGCTGCTGCTGTTGACCGGGCAACGCTCTGGCGAAGTGTGTGGGATGCGCAGGTCGGAAGTAGATCTAGCCCGGGCAACCTGGACCATCCCGGGCGCCCGTACCAAGAACGAGCTGACGCACGTGGTGCCGCTGTCACCGCTCGCGATGTCTATCGTGACCGAGGCCATGAGCAGGGCTGAGGATGAGGACGAGGCCCCGCTGTTCACGCGAACGGGGGAGCCCGTCGAGAGCAACGCGATTGCGCAGGCTGTTCGGCTCAAGCTCCAAGCGAGCAAAGAGCGCTGGACCCCGCACGACATCAGGCGAACAGTCGCGACTGGCATGGCATCAATCGGGATCATGCCGCACATCGTCGAGGCGGTCTTGAACCACATCAGCGGCTTTAAAGCCGGCGTGGCAGGCGTCTACAACCGAGCAACCTATGAGCCGGAGAAACGAGACGCCCTTGTCAAGTGGGCCGATCACCTGACAAGTATTTGTCAATAAAAACAAGCACTTGGCGGAGGCGGAACATTAGAGGGCAATATCGGGAACCGAGCATGAACAAAGCTCGGCGATTTATCCACTCGGTTCGTTAGAAAAAAATCATTATTTTCAGATAGTTAGCCCTATGTGCCTGTGGATAACTGGCATATAGGGTTTGGGACGGGTCGCGTCGACTTGGTTGCGACTCCCTGAAACAGTATTGTTAGCAATGCCAAATCAACACAAAGGGCATTGCGCATGAACACAAACAGCCGCGACTTCCGGCTGATCAGTATCAAAGAAGCCTGCCGCCTCACATCGCTCAGCAGGTCTTCGATTTTCCTCAAGTCTAAGGCGGGCAAGTTCCCAAAGCCTCTTAGGCTGAGTGGCGATGACGATGGCGCCCGGAAAGCGTTTTTGCTGTCCGAGGTTGAAGCCTGGATCGCCGAAAAGATTGCTGTTCGAGATCAGGAGGCTGCATGAGGCGTCCCCCGAACTGCGAAGAGATGAGCGGCCAGTCGCCAAACTCAACCGCCCATCTCCCTTCGATCCGAGAAGATTTGTTATCCCCAAATTCCAAAAGGACCGCGATGGATTCCATAGCAAGGGAACCCGCAGCCCGCCAACTCAATTCTGGCAAGGGCAAGTTTCAACTCACAGTCCTCGTTTATCCCGGTGACGCTGTCCATGAACGCCGCATCGTCGTTCCTGGCCGCGCCGGCTGGGCGCTGAACGAACTGCACAAGGCCGGGCAACGGGGCTGCAGTGCAGCCGACTTTCCGGCGGGTCTACGCCTCGCTCACTTCGTCTATCTGCTGCGTCACGAACACCGGCTGGTGATTGAGACAGAGCACGAGACGCACGGCGGGCCGTTTCCTGGCAGCCATGCCCGGTATCGGCTCCATACCCCCATCAGCATCGAATATGGCGCGGGGCGCGCTGCCGCATGAGCCAGCAAACAATGCAGAAAGAGTCACGTGACGGTCGCGCGACGTCGCGCGACGTCGCGGTCGCTGCCGTTTGGCTTGCGACCGAGAAGAACCCTCCGCACCCAATCGTGCCAGATCTCCGCCAGCGGTTCGGTCTGACACTGTCGGAGGCCGTTGCTGCAGTCCGTGAGGCTACCTTGATCAAAGCGAGGGCGTCGTGACCCCCATTGATTTCAAGGACAAGAGCCGGACGAGCCGCGGCAAGACCTACAACCTGGTGATGAAGCACAACAAGCCACCAGCCGATCAAAACGGTTGGGGGTGGTTCACCGTAGACTTCATGTGCTCGGTTGCGTTCCGCTCCCTGAGCGTCAATGCCGTCCGTGCCATAATGCGGCTGGTGGTCGAACATTGTGCTCATGGCGGGCTACACAATGGGCAACTCATTGTCACCCACCAGCAGTTTAAGGCGCATGGGGTTTCCGGCGAATATGTTGCCGACGCCATCGATGAACTGGCCTTCAAGGGACTGGTTAAAGTCCGGAGGGGGCGGGCGGGTGCCGGCACGTCGCACCCCAACGTCTACAGGCTTACCTGGCTCGGCGACCACGAGGGGGCGCCCCCTACAAACGAATGGCTGCGCTGCACCGAGGCAATGGCGGTCGCGTGGTCGGAAACCATCCGAAAGCAACACGCCGACAAGCGCGGGTCGGTCGGACGAAAGAAGAAAACCCCACTTCGGGAAGCCGAAATCCGACCGCTTCGGGAAGCCGAAATTCGCCGGGTCGCCAATGGCAGTCCACGGAGAATTTCCGAATGAAATCAATGATCAGCAAATTTCGGGTTTCCGAACACCTTTATAGATTCTGGGTGGGCAGTCGGGAAAAAGCCCTGAGCAGCGGGGCGACCATCATCAACAGGAGGCGTGCATGACCCGCCTGGCAAGCGCAACTGACCGCGGGGCTGCCATCGTCCCGTTTCCGGCAAGGTATCGGGTGGGGAAAATCCGTCGGGTGGCCGACGTGCTCGGTGATCGGCGCGGAAAGAGCGCCGATCAGTACTGGCAGCAGATCGTCGACGGCATGGCCTCTCAGATGCAGAAATCGGGGCTGGCCACACCCGTCATCGAACAGGAGCTGCGCGAATTCTTTGGCGCAGTGCAGGTCGAGCTTTGCCGGCGCCTGCATGTCGAGGGTGGTGGAGGTGCAGCATGACTATTTTGACGAACAGTCTGGCCGACTTGGCCGAGCGGATCAAAGAGAGCCACGCGGCGTTCAGCGCGGCGCAGAGCATGACAGCAAAGAAGGCGCTTGAAACCGGACGGCTGCTTTGCCGGGCGAAAGACAAATGCAGGCATGGCGAATGGTTGCCCCTGCTGGATCGCGCTGGCGTCGGCGAAAGATGGTCGCAGCACCTGATGAGGCTCGCACGCTCGGGCCTGAAAGCCGAAACCGTGTCGGCTATCGGGGGCATCAAGGCATCACTGCAACTGCTGGCAGACTTTTGTCTGCCAGTTGGCGACGAGGTGTTGGTGATTTCTACCGACAATTTCGATGACGCCTCGAAAGAGCCCATCGCCATTTTGTGGCCATCCGCCGAGTACCCAGGCTTCTATTACTTTGGGTCGATCGATGGCCGAACTCAAGAGGTGTTTCTCCTACAGAAGCCTGTGAGGGGTAAGCCGCTGCAGATGACGAGTGGTGAGTTCGTCAGCGGCGTTTGGTTAACAATTGAGCAATTCGCGAAGGGGAAAGTTGCCGGGCTCGAGTTCCAAATCGTGCCGGCCGATATCGCCGCCGATTACCGGAACCTGATGCTGGAGGCCGCGGCATGATGGATCTGGCTCACCATCCGGTATTCGAGGGGCAACCGAGCGATGACTATCTCGAGCGGTGGCGTCAGCACACCGCTACGACTGGTCGCCCCGAAGATTTTGAGTGCGTGTCGACCAGCCGGCCGACGCAGCATGACAACATCGTTCTGTTGTCCGAGGAAATCACCGTGCCGGTCTTGCTTCGGCCTGGCGGCGAGCGAGTGCCATGTTCGTTCTGTGCGCCTGGCTCGCCAAAGTTCATTCGCGGGCGCATGGCCTATTTCCCCGATGAAAAAACGGTGCGGTTCGTAGGGCATCAATGCGCAGCCACGCACTACGGAGAGAACTTTCGCCATGCGGAAAGGTTGTTCCGCCGGCAGCAGGCGTGCCGTGATTACTTCGACACATGGCAGGAAATCGGCGCGAGGCGCGAAGCGCTAGCCCAGTTTGTCGCCCGAATGGCAAAGATAGCTGCGGACCTGCAATTCGTGCGGGACCAGCTTGACGAGCAGGCAAAGGGATACTGCGAGTTTCTGCAAAGGGAACTCGCCCAGACCAACGGTGAGCTATTCATCGACGCTGACTTGGGCATGAAGGACCGAACCGGAAATGCCGTCATCCAACGAAAGTCAATCGGCCGGGCGAGTGGTCTGAAATTCCTGGCCTATGGCTACGATGTGAAGCGCGACGTTCGCCACCTGCAAACTGCACTGACTGATGCCGCGCAGCCACTGCCGGACTGGTCGCCGACCACGCCTGAGCACCCCGCGACGGACGAGATCCTAAAACGTGGGCGAATGGTCGCGCGAGCGATGCGGAGCATGCTGGCAACATTGGCAAGCATCGATGACGGGCAGCGGTTCTTTGCCCGAAAAAACCTTCTGTTGCTGCACCGTTGGGGGAATAGGCCGAATACGCCATTCGCCAGGTTCGAAATCAGCGTTGACGGTCGCCAAGTCCTATTTCGCAGCGACAGCTTTGCCGGCCTACACTACGCAAATGTGGTCGTGCCAGAGGGCACGCATACAGCGCTTCCGCCGGCGAACGACCCCGACGTCGTGTTCATCGAAAGGAAGGTTGCTTGAAGGGCAAGAAGGTTCTCCCATCGGTACGGGTAGACGGCGGCAAGCGCATCAACCTTGCTGAGGCCCGCCGGCGCCGGAAAAGCCGTTCGGAAGCCGCGACTAGCGCGCCCGTGGAGGACACACGGGTTAGCGCGGTGTGGGAGCGTGCCGAACAACGCGAACGGGTTGTGTCTGAGACAGCGCCACAACGGCGGCGTATCGCCAAGCTCCAGGATGAGGACGGCGGCAAGGACGGGGCAAGGGTCACGCAGGTCAACGTAAAGATTTCGGCGGATCGTGCCGAACGTCAGTTGTTCCGCTGCCGGCCCGGATCGTTCGAATGGCGATATGGGCGAAACAAGCAGGACGCCCTTTTCCATGCCGGTTCACATCTCGCAACCCTCTGGGAGCGGGCAGGGATGACAATAGCAAGCTCGGCGAACTTCCTGCGGGGCACCAGGTCGGGATACGCCGCCGGCATAGGCGACGGCCGGGTTGCCGCTCTAGACAGACTCACCGGGTTTCGGGGTGTGCTCGGTTTAGCGCCATCAGCGCAGCTCATTGACTACTGTGTGAATGGACACACGGCTGCCGAGATTGCGCAAAAATACGGCGTCCAAGAACGAGAAATGTCGATTATATTGCAGCATTATCTGCGATTGTGCGCAAGGCACTTCGATTTCATGTGATATCGCGCGGGAACGTTGCGTTGACACATGTAACGAAACCCCTTATGTTCTGCCTAGTTTGCAGAACTGCATCCAAAGACCCGCCCCACAGGCGGGTTTTCTGTTTTCAGAGGGCAGGGCTAGCATTGCTACAGCTATGCCACGGCAATGCACATGCATTGCACGTGCATTGCTTATGCGGCGGGTTTCCTTCGGGTTTCCGCGGAATTCCGCAGAACGCGGTAAGCCAGCAGACTTATTCGGCCAGCGCGTCCTCAACCGGCTTCGCCGTGACTTCCATGTTGAGCGCTTTCATCACGCCCAGGAAGGTTGACAGTCGAGGGTCGCCGGTAGGGCTGAGCGCCTTGTAGAGGGCTTCGCGGGTTACGCCTGCGTCTCTGGCAATCTGGCTCATACCTCGGGCACGAGCGACAACACCGATAGCGTTCGCGATATAGGCGGCGTCTCCGGTGTGTAGAGCGTCAGCGATAAGTTCCGCTTGCGCCTCGGGGCTTGCCAGATAGGCCGCTGCGTCAAAGGGTACGGTTTCTATGGTCATTTGACCTCCTGTGACATGCGGATCGCCCGCTTGATGTCCTTGCTCTGCTTCGACTTGTCGCCACCGCACAACAAGATCACCACCTCATTGCCCCGCTTCACGAAATAGACGCGGTAGCCGGGGCCGTAGTCAATACGAAGCTCGCCAATGCCGTCGAAGTACTTGGCATCGCCGATCAGGCCCGACTGCAGCCGAACGATCCGGATAGCGATGCGCTCCTGTGCGCGCTGATCCTTCAGGCCGTCGAGCCATTCTTTGAATTCTGGTGTTTGGCGAACTTCGATCATGTGTGAACTATAATTCACAGTTGCCCGGTTTGTCAACAGGGTGTGAAAAATAGTTCACAGCATGAGGCCATATCAAGACCGTCCACTCGCAATGCAACTGCCGCGCCAATCGACCGCTCAAACCGGCGAGAGGAACACATATGCCCGCACCATCAGGTAACCAGTTCTGGAAGGTTCGCAGCTCCCACGGCCGCGCCCCGATCTTCGCCACCGCAGATGCACTGTGGGAAGCGTGCACCGAGTACTTCGATTGGGTCGAAGCAAACCCGCTATATGAGGCACGGCCCTTCGCCTATCAGGGCGACGTGAAGGTCGAGAGGATAGCCAAGATGCGGGCCATGACGATTTCGGGCCTGTGCATCTTCCTCGATATCTCGCGCCAAGCATGGGACCTCTACCGAGAGCGGGAAGGTTTTGTTGGCATCACCGCGCAGGTAGACGACATCATTCGCACCCAGAAGTTTGAGGGGGCTGCGGCTGAGCTTCTGAATGCGAACATCATCGCCCGCGAGCTGGGTCTGGCTGACAAATCCGAACTGACCGGCAAGGACGGCGCGCCGTTGGTTCCGGTGCTCAATGTCTCAGTCAGCGGCAACTCTTGATCTCGTCCTGCATCCCAAGCAGGGCGTGGCATTCAACACCGAGGCAACGGAAACCTTCTTCGGCGGCGCGGCAGGAGGCGGCAAGAGCCACCTGATACGGTCGGCGGCAATCACCTGGTGCACGGAGATACCAGGCCTACAGGTCTATCTGTTCCGCCGCATCGGCGGGGATCTGGTCAAGAACCATATGGAAGGCCCGAACGGCTTTCGGGCGCTGCTCGCCGGCTGGGTGGCCTGTGGCTTCGTCACCATCGTTGAGGACGAAATCAGGTTCTGGAATGGCAGCAAGATTTATCTCTGCCACTGCAAAGACGAGAAGGACCGCTTCAAATACCAGGGCGCCGAAATCCACGTCCTGTTGATCGATGAGCTGACGCACTTCACGGACAAGATTTACCGGTACCTCCGTGGCCGGGTGCGCATGGTCGGTATCGAGGTGCCTGAGAAGTACAAAGGTCGCTTCCCGCGCATCCTGTGCAGCGGCAACCCCGGGGGCATCGGGCATCAGTTCGTCAAGAGCACGTTCATCGACGGTGCGGCCGCATATAAGGTCTACAGGACGCCCAAGACCGAGGGCGGCATGCTGCGCCAGTACATCCCGGCGAAGCTCGAAGACAACCCGGCGATGAACGACAACGATCCTGAATATGAGGATCGTCTTCACGGCCTGGGGTCGGAAAGCCTCGTCCGGGCAATGCGTCATGGCGATTGGGACATCGTCGAGGGCGCTTACTTCGACAACTTCCGCCGAGAGCGCCATGTCATTCGGCCATTTGCGATCCCAGAACACTGGATCAGGTTCCGGGCCGGTGACTGGGGCAGCGCCAAGCCTTTTGCCTTCGGCTGGTTCGCGGTTGCCTCGGAAGACACTATTGCCGGCCCCGGCGTGGTGATCCCGCGTGGCGCGCTGGTGATGTACCGCGAATGGTACGGGGTGAAGAGGGACGCTCAAGGCAAGTTCATTCCGGACACCGGTTTGAAGCTCCATGCCGAAGCGGTCGGCGCGGGTGTCAGGTTTCGGGACTATGGCGATTCCATCACTTACGGCGTTCTTGACCCGGCGGCGTTCAATCAGGATGGCGGGCCATCGATCGCCGAGCGCATGGCCAAAGGCGAGAACGGCGAAGGGGCCACGTTTACAAGGGCGGACAACAAACGAACGCCAGGCCGTGGTGCTATGGGCGGCTGGGACCAGCTTCGCAGCCGCCTGACCGGAGACGAAGACGGACGCGCACTGCTGTTCTTCTTCAGCACCTGCACGCACACGATACGAACGCTGCCGGCGCTTCAGCACGATCAGACGAACCCGGAAGACCTCGACACATCGCAGGAAGACCACGCGGCCGACATGGTTCGCTACGGCTGCATGTCCCGCCCATGGTTCAAGAAGCCGCTCGAGCAAGTAGCGCCGCCGAAACCCGGCATGGTGCAGTTGCCCGGCCCTCCTGAGCCCGCGACCGGTGGAAGGATCAGAATATGAAGGTTGCCCCGTGATCGATCCCGACGACGAACTCGACGTGGCGCAGGCAGACGCCGAGCCGGCACGCAAGCCGAAGTCCTCAAAGGCATGGCTCAGCCTGATCACCAGTTATGAAAAAGCTGGGTATGAGGACTATCAAACGCGCTGCGCGAACATCGAGAAGCAGTATGCAAACCTTGCCCGTCTGGCGAGCGTCAGCAGGAGCCGCGAATTCCAGATCTTCTGGGCAAACATCGAGGTTCTGAAGCCGTCCATGTATGCCCGACCGCCTATCCCGGTGGTCGCGACCAGGTTCAACAACACCAAGCCGATTCCGCGCGCCGCGTCCGAACTGCTGGAGCGTTCGACTGCTGTAACCTTCGACAGTGAGGACATTGACGGCGTCATGCGGCGTGTCCGCGATGACCTGGCAATCAATGCCCGCGGCTGCATCTGGGTCAGGTATGAGGCCAAGAGCAAGGACAGCGGGCTTATCGAACGCGTCTGCATCGAGCACAAGAACCGCCGTGACTTCGCGCACGAGCCGGGCCGCGGATGGATAGAAGTCGGCTGGGTAGCCGGGCGCGCATGGATGACGCGGAAGGAAATGCGCCAGCGTTTCCAGAAGACGTCAGGCAATGCATATGCCGGGGCAATCTTCGCCAAGCAAAAGGACGACAAGAACAAGACCGACGGTAAGCTCAAGGCCGGTGTCTGGGAGATCTGGTCCAAGACCGAAAACAAGGTCGTGTGGGTCACGCCCGGCGTCGACGTTGTGCTCGACGAGGACAAGCCGCACCTGTCGCTGGAAGGCTTCTTCCCGTGCCCGCAGCCTGCATATGGCACGGTAGAGCCGAACAGCCTGATCCCGGTGCCTGACTTCCTGTTCTACAAGGATCAGGCCGAGGAGGTAAACGAACTCACCAACCGCATTTCCGCGCTGACCCAAGCGCTGAAGGTGCGTGGTTTCTATCCATCCGGCGCCGGCGAGCTCAGCGATGCGATCGAAGCCGCAATCAAGTCGGTCGATGATCGCAAGGTGCTCGTTCCGGTTTCCAATTGGGCCGTAACTGGCTCGGCGAAAGACACCATCGTGTGGCTGCCGCTGGACATGGTCGCTACGACCCTGACCCAGCTTATCGCCCTGCGAAAGCAGCTGATTGAGGACATCTACCAGATCAGCGGCCTGTCGGACGTCATGCGGGGTGCAACCAACCCCAATGAGACGCTTGGGGCCCAGACGCTGAAGTCGCAGTATGGTTCGGTTCGCATTCGGGACCGCCAGGCGGAGTTGGTGCGTATCGCTCGCGACACTGCGCGCATCGTTGCCGAAATTCAGGCGGAGAACTTCCAGGCCAAGACCCTGTTGGACATGTCTCAGATGGAGTTTGAGACGGACGCAGAGGTATCGAAGGCGATCAAGGCTTTGGAAGCCCAGGCAAAGCAGGTCGTCGACACGTTGAAGGCTGCACAGGCGAATCCGCAGGTTCAGCAGATGGCCCAGGCCAATCCAGAACAAGCTCAAGCCTCATTCCAGCAGGCACAGCAGCAGGTCGAGCAGATCGCGCAGCAGGTCCAGGGATTGGAAGAAACCATTACCATCGACAAGGTGATGAAGTTCCTACGGGACGAACGCATTCGCCCTTTCACGCTGGACATCGAGACAGACAGCACCATTCAACCGGACGAGGACGCGGCAAAGAAGCGAACAGCCGAGTTTCTGACTGCTCTTGGCGGCGCGCTCGCGCAGTTGTCCCAGATGGTCGCCGCAAGGCCTGAGACGGCCCCCTTTGCCGGCGAAATCCTGAAATTTGCCATCGCGCCGTTCAGGCCAGGCCGCCAGATGCAGGCGTCCATTGACGAGTTCGTCGAGAAGATGAAGGCGTCTGCCGGTCAACCGCAGCCCGACCCGAGGGCCGCGCAGGCCGAGAGCGAAGCCAAGGCCAATTCCGACCGCGCTGCAGTGGAACAGGCCAAGGCTCAGGCGACCGTGGCCAAGTCCGAAGCCGATATCGCCCGGATCAATGCCGATGCCGCGCTGAAGCAGCGAGAGGCCGACATTCGAATCCGCGAGATCGAGGCGCGAGCGGCGGCCGATGCGCAGAAGCACGCGCAAGACATGCAAAAAGGCGAGCTCGAGCTTGCGCGGCTCCGCCTCCATCTCGCCCAGCAGGCACAGAAGGGCATCGCGCCCATGATTGAAGGGCATATCGGATGAACCGTATTGAATGGCTCGGCTTTGTGCTGAGTGGGTGCCTTTTCGCGGCAATCTTCCTTGCCGGCATCATTGTCTATGGCGGTGGACACGCGCGGAACATCGCGCTTACCGCTGCGCTTTTCGCCTGCATTTTTGGCACAGCGCTGTGGGCGCTGTTCGCCATCATTCAGGGGCGCTGAGCATGGCTTACCGGTGGTTCGAACTGGAAGACGGCCGCTCTGTCTACCGCAAGGAAGAGACGCGCCGGCCGAAACGCTCGACGCTTGCTTGTCCCATGATCGCGCAAGACACCATGGAGCCAGTCCAGAGCATGCTGGACGGCAAGATGTACGACAGCAAGTCCAAGCTGCTCAGCACCTATCGAGCGGCCGGCATGATCGAGGTCGGCAACGATCCCGCCAGGCTTCGCACTCGGAAGCGCCCGAAACCCGACAGGGCAGCGATCAAAACCACCGTTGAGAAGGCCAAGGCTCGCTTTGATCGGGGCGAGCGCGTTCGGCCCCGCTAACCACCCACCGCAACCTCTCAGACAGGTAGAACCATGACCGACGCATTGAATGGCGGCGCTGCTGCGCCCTCCGAGCCCTCGACCGTTGCCCCGGAAACGCAGGTCAGCCAGACCCAGCCGCCGGCACAGACCAATCTGCCGGAGCCCAAGCCCGCCAAAGACGATGGCCAGGAGCCGAAGAAGGCTCCGACCGCGCGAGAGGCGCTGAAGCGAGCAGCCGAAAAAGTCGCGAAGGCCGAACCGAAGCCGGAAACCGTCGCAAAGCCGGTCGACACGGCCAAATCCGAGGGCGCTGGCGACAAGCCGACACAGGCAAAGCCTGCCGATGCGACGCGTATAGCCGAAAAGCCAGCCGAGCCGGCCCAGTCCAAGATCGATGCGCCCGCCCGCTTCTCCGCGGATGCGAAAGCCGCCTGGGCAACGGCGCCAGAGCCCATCAAGGCCGAGGTGCACCGGGCAATCCGCGAACTCGAGCAGGGCCATGAGAAGTATCGCGCGGATGCCGAGGCATTCGGCCAGATCAGGGATTTCGACGACCTCGCGAGGAAGAACGGCACGACCATTCGTGACGCGATGACCCGCTACACCGACCTCGAAAAGACGCTGCTGACCAATCCGATGCAGGGAATTCAGGCAGTTTGCGAATATGCCGGCGTTTCGCTGCGTGAACTCGCCGCTTCCGTCATGGGCCAGACGCCCGATCAGACCCAGGCGCAGAACGACGCGACCATCCGCGCGCTGCAGCAGGAAATCGCCGGCCTGAAGAACCAGATCGGCGGCGTCACGACCTCGATGCAGCAGCAGCATCAATCGAAGATCGAGGCATCGGTCGACGAGTTCGCGAAAAACAATCCCCGCTTTGAAGAACTCGCCGACGACATCGTGTTCTTCATCGAGAGCGGCAAAACCAAGGATTTGGCCGAGGCATACAAGATGGCGGACCGGCTCAACCCCGCCCCATCTGCCCCGGTCCCAGCCGCCCCGGCGGCCATTACTGCAGACCTTGAGGCTCAGACCCGGAAAGGTTCGAAATCCGTCTCTGGCGCACCCTCGCTCGGCTCAGACCCGAATGCCCGGAAGCGCTCCACCTCAATCAGGGAATCTCTCGCCCGCGCCGTCGCGCAGGCCGGATAACCCGCGTCTATAGGAGGCCAAATTGGCCCTCACTAATGTTGAAAAGAACCAGGAGATCCTGTCTCTGGCGCTGGAGGATCGTTCCGAAGGCTACCAGGACCTTGTCTCCAACTCGTCGGCCACCCTCTATCTGCTCAAGGACAGGGGGAACTTCAAGGAATACTCGGGCCCGAAGATCCGCGAACGCCTGCTCTACAACAAGACGGGCTCGGCGATCTGGTACAACGGCTTCGACTTCCTGAACCCGGTTCCTGCCGAGCTGTTCAGCGATGCCGAGTACACCCCCAAGATGGTCGCCGTGGCCGTCACCCTTCCGAATGAGGACATCCTCAACAACGAAGGCGAAAACCAGCTGATGGACATCCTGGAAAGCCACATCGAAGCCGCCGAAAGCGAGCTTATCGATGAGGCCGACATCTCGCTCCATGGCAACGGTACGCGCTTCGGCGGCAAGGAACTCGGCGGCCTTCAGCTTGCGGTGCCGACCATCGTCAATTCCGGTACCTATGCCGGCATCGACCGCGGCACCCAGCCGGCCTGGCGTACTTCGGTGTTCGACGCGCACACTGCATTTCCGGCCATCGGAACGCAGGTGAACAAGGACACCGTGCGCCCCATGCTCAACTCGATCATGACCCAGCGGTCGCGCGGCAAGAAGGCTGCAAACCTGCTGCTCATGTCGCCGGAGCATTACGCGGCCTACGACGCTGCAACCGTCGCCATTCAGCGCATCAACGACGAAACCAAGCTCGGGAAGCTCGGCTTCTCGGCGCTGAAATACTACGGCGCCGGCCGCGTTGCCGACATCGTGCAGGAAGGTGGCATCGGCTCCAACATGCCGGCGAATACGACCTATGGTCTGGACCTCGCCAACCTGTGGCTCCGCTACCACCCGGAACGCAACTTCAACAAGATCGGCAAGGCGCTCACGCCGATCAACCAGGACGCCGTTGTTCAGTACATCGGCTTCATGGGCGAGCTGACGATGACCAATCCGCTGTTCATGTGGAAGCTCATCGATTCCAACCCGGCGGCCTAAGGAGGGTCCAGTGGCCTACATTCCCGAAACTCCGAACCTCGGCTTCCCTCCGATTGCCTACACCGGTCCCGCGTCAAACGTGGCCGGTCGCAGCACTCCCTGGAAGCTGGGCGATGTCATCCGCGCGGTCGATCCGGTCTATGGTGTCGGCGAGTTCATCTACCTTCAGGGCGTAGCCTCGACGGCAGTTGGTTCGTGGGTCGTCTACAACCCCGACGACTGGTCGACGGTCCTGCTTGGTGCCGACGCTATTGGCTCGGTCGCTGTCGCCATGTCGGCGAACGTGGCCAGCCAGTACGGCTGGTATCAGATCAAGGGCAAGGCCATCGGCAAGGCGCTTGCGGGCTTCCTCGACAACGCCAACGTCTATGCCACGGCGACCGCTGGTTCCGTGGACGATGCCGTCGTTGCCGGTGATCGCGTCAAGAACGCCAAGGGCGCCTCTGCGGTCGGTACGCCTTCCGCCGGCCTGGCCGAATTCGAGATCGATCGTCCGTTCGTCGACGACGGCCTCGCAGCCTAATCCCTGACGACAAAGCAATAAGCGGGGCCCCTCGGCGGGCCCCGTTTTCCTTTGCACCCTCTCAGACAGGAAATCGAGAAAATGACATCGAACAACAATCAGACGACCGTCGTGTTCCGCATTCACACGATGCCCGACGCCACCGCCAGCCAGAAGGCAGGCCGACCGATCTTCTCCGACATGGAAGTCTGCGACATCGCATTCGCCGGCAACACCAAGACCAGGGCGACCTTTCCGGCCCATGAGGCCGAGCCCAACGCGACGCGCGAGAGCGTCAAGGACGGCAACGGCGTCGTGACCTACGCCATGCTCTACAACGAGCAGTATCGCGCCTTTAAGGCAGGTGTTTCCCAGCCGACGAGCGGCACGCCTTTGTCGGAAGCGCCATTCCTGGCCGAGGCCAAGCGCCGCGAACTCAAGGCGCTGAACATCCACACGGTGGAAGCTCTGGCCGGGTTGGATGGCAACCCGCTCAAGCAGCTCGGCATGGGCGGGCGCGATCTGAAGAACCAGGCGCAGGCCTATCTGGACAATGCGGCCGGCTCGGCAGACGTGACGGCGCTGGCTGCGCAAAATGCTTCGCTGCTCGAGCAGATGGCCGATCTCAGGGACCAGCTTGCCCAGATGTCGGGGCGCAACACCCCCGTCAATCAAGTCGGGGCCCTGCAGTCCGGCTCGCAGCCAGAGGAAGCGGCTGACAAGCCTGAAGGCGAAACCGATCCGGATGCGTCGACCGACTTCGACACGTGGGATGACGACAAGCTGAAGGACTACATCGCCGGACACACCGGCTCGCGCCCCCGCGGCAACCCCAGCCACAACACCCTTGTCGCTGCTGCTGCCGAACTGGCGAACGGCTAAGCGCCCATGAGCATCTTGAGCGTCATAAAGCAGGTGTGCCCGGTCATCGGGCTCACCGTCCCTGATGCCGTCTTCTCGTCGACGGATCGGGAACACGCCGAATTGCAAGCGCTCGCCAATGAAATGGCGCAGCGCATCGCCTTCGACGGCCGTGATTGGACGCGCCTCAAGGTGCTCGCAACGCTGACCGGTGACGGCATCGCCACCGGTTTCAATCTGCCCCCCGACTACAAGCGGATGCTGAAAAAGGCTCGCATCTGGCCTTCGGCAACGCCCTATTCGCCTTTGACGCACTACCCCGACAGCGACACTTGGCTCGCCATGGCAGTCCAGAACTACCAGAGCCTGACCGGCGCATGGACGATGATTGGCGAGCAGGTCCACATCAAGCCGGTGATGCCCAATCTGGCGACCGCATCGTTCTTCTACATCTCCGATCTGATCATCAAGGCCGAGGACGGGACGCCAAAAGCCGAATTTACCTCAGACGATGACGTCTTCCGCCTCGATGAGCGTGTGCTGAAGCTCGGCATGATCTGGCAGTGGAAGGCCAACAAGGGCCAAGCCTACGCCGAGGACATGGTGACCTACGAGGACGCGCTTGCGGTCGCCAGCGGCAACGACAAGGGCTCGAACATCCTGACCGTCGGCACGCCTCGTCTGCCGGCCGGCGCCGAATGCGCCTTCCCAGGGGTGATTACCCCATGAGGCGCGCCTTCCGACGTGTTCCGGTCGCTGCCCCTGCCCAGCAGAAGCACCGCACGCACACTTTCCCGGCCCCGGTCCGCGGCAAGATTTCGAATGAGAATCTGGCGGCCTCGCAGCCTCAGGGCGCCCGGGTGCTGGAAAACTGGTTCCCGACCAGTACCGGTATCAGGCTGCGCGGCGGCACTCGTCGCAAGGCAACGATTGGTTCCGGGCCGGTGGTCAGCATGATCACCTATGACAGCTCGAGCGGTCGTTTCATGTTTGCCGCGGACACGACCAACATCTTTGACGTCACCAGTCCCGCCGATCCTCTGGTGCCGCCGGCAGCGGCTGTCAGCGGGCAGACCAGCGGGTATTACAGCTATATCCAGTTCGCCACGGCCGGCGGCGACTTTCTGTCTGCGGTCAACGGCACGGATTCGATGCGCCAGTTCAATGGCAGCGTCTGGTCAACCGTGGCGGCACTGGGCCCTATCGCGACGAACAAGCTGGCGCAGATATGGGCCTACCGAAACCGGCAGTTTTTCGTCCAGAAAGACAGCCTTGTCGTCTGGTTCCTGCCGGTCAATCAGATCTCGGGTACCGCGCAGGATTTGTCCCTTGCCGGCGTCTTCCAGAAGGGTGGCGCAATCAAGTTCGGGGCAACCTGGTCGCTTGATGCCGGCGACGGCGTCGACGACAAATGCGTCATCGTCTCCGATCAGGGCGAGGTCGCGGTCTATGAAGGCGCAAACCCCGCCGATCCGGCAGATTGGCGGCTTGTGGGCCGATACGACATCTCGCGGCCAATGGGCCGTCGCGCCTTCATGCAGGCCGGTGGTGACCTCCTGATCGCCATGGAAGACGGCATCGTCCCTATCAGCGAGGCGATTTCGAAGGACCGGGTTGCGCTCTCCATGAGCAGCGTAAGCCGGAACATCGAACCCGACTGGCGCCGTGAGGTGGCTCGCCGCGCAGCAGTGTTGCCTTGGGAAATCGTGAAATGGCCGCTGATGAATATGGGCATCGTCTCCCTGCCTACCGACGTCGGCCAGGACAATCTCTGTTTCGTCGTCAACCTCGAAACCGGCGCATGGGCCGATTATACCGGCTGGGATACCCGTTGCCTCGCCATCCATGACGATTGGGCCTATTTCGGCACCTCCGACGGCAAGGTCATGCAGTGCGAAGTCGGCGGCAACGACGACGGCTCCCCCTATGTCTGCACCTATGTTGGCCTGTTCGACCACCTACGCGTGCCGGCGGCGAACAAGATCGTCCATATGGGCCGGTCTGTCTTTCTTGCGGCTCGAGCGTTCATTTCGAAGCTGTCGATGTCCACCGACTATCAGGTTTCATTGCCAGCCGCTCCGGCGTCGACCCCAGATGACACCCTATTCGACGAATGGGACAGTGGTCTGTGGGACGTCATGAAATGGGATGGCAGCTCAGAGAAGCGCATTTCGACCCGTTGGGGCTCAATTGGCCGATCTGGCTTCGTTGCGGCACCACAAGTCCAGGTAACTTGCGGCGTGACGCCAACGCCCGACGCCGAGCTGGTAGCGATCGACATCACCTATGAAGTCGGTGCTGTGGTCGTCTGAGCATGCGATTGCTCTACGGGTGCACTGATCAGGTTTCGGCCTTCGTCGCCGGCCTCATTCCAGGCTGTGAAGCGGGTTTCGGCAATTGCAAGGCACTCGGTGTTGTCGACGACGATACCGGTGAACTGGTCGCCGGAATGGTCTTCCACGACTGGCAGCCGGGGCCGGGCCTCATCCAGATATCGAGCGCATCGACGACGCCGCGGTGGCTGACTGCCGAGGTGCGGCACAAGATGTTTTCGTACCCGTTCGACGAGGTCGGCTGCCAGATGGTGGTTCTTCAAGTCTCGGCCGCCAACGAGCGTATGGTGCGCATTGCGAAAGCCTTCGGTTTCACGCCGCATTTCATCGAGCGCATGCGCGGTCGCAATGAGGACGGTTACGTCTTCACGCTGACTGACGACGCCTGGCGGAACAGCAAGTTCACGAGGAAATACCATGGGCAAGCCTAAAGCGCCGACGCCTCCCGACCCGAAGGAAACTTCAGCGGCATCGACCGGCACCAACATCTCGACCGCGATTGCCAATTCGTGGCTGAACAATGCCAACCAGGTCACGCCTGACGGCACGATCACCTATACGAAGACTGGCGAAGAGAAGGTCACCGATCCATACACCGGGAAGACCTACACGATCCCAAAAACGACTGTCACGACGCAGCTGTCAGCGGCGCAGCAGGCAATCAAGGATCAAACCGACAAGGCGCAGCTCAACCTCGGCACCCTTGCCAACAACCAGTCGTCTTTCCTCAACGACTATATGGCTAAGCCCTTCGATGGCTCCAACGAGGCGGTTGAATCGCGGCTGCTGGAACTGGGTCGCAAGCGCCTCGACCCGCTCATTGCGCAGCAGAACGACGCGCTGCAGACCCGTCTAGCGAACCAGGGCATCATGCAGGGTTCCGCGGCGTACGACCGGGCCATGGCCCAGCAAGGCCAGACGACGAACGATGCTTACAATCAGTTGCTGCTGACTGGTCGCGGCCAGGCTTTTTCGGAAGCCCAGGCCGTCCGCAATCAGCCGATCAACGAAATCACTGCGCTTCTGTCGGGCTCGCAGGTGGCCGCACCGCAAGCCCAGGGTTACAACGGCAGCACCATCCCGACGACCGACAATGCCGGGCTGATCAACGAGAACTACAATCAGCGCATGAACGCCTATAACCAGCAGGTCGCCCAGAGCGGCAGTCTGCTGGGCGGGCTGTTCGGCGGCGTCGGCAAGCTGCTCACACTGTCGGACAAGCGAGCCAAGACCGGTATCGAGAAGGTCGGCAAGACCAACGACGGCCAGCCCATCTATGCCTATCGCTACAAGGCCGGCGGGCCCATGCAGCTTGGCCTGATGGCGCAGGATGTCGAGAAGGAACACCCCGACGCGGTGTTCGATACCCCGCACGGCTTCAAGGCCGTGGATTACCGCAAAGCGCTGGCGCTGGGAGCATAATCAATGGCTCTGTCCTTCATTTTCGACGCATCCAAGGAAACGCCGGCCAGCCTCGCGAAGAAGCGGGCCGTAGCGGATGCGCTCGCCAGCCGCAATCAGGTTCCCCGGAACGTAGGCGAAGGCATCAGCGCCCTGGCCGACGGTATCGTCTCGGCTGTCCTCGGAAGCCGTGCTGATGCTGCCGAAAAAGCGGGCCGCGATCATGCCGCGTCGACCATGGCACCGCTGTTTGGCGCCGGCACGTTCCCAGATGCGCCGACTTCCAAGCAGAGCACATCCACGTCATCGGCTCCCGTCGACTTTCACGGCGACGAACTCGCATGGACCGATGCCAAGCCGTATCAAAAGGCGCTGCTGAACACGATTGCCGGGCCCGAAAGCGGCGGCCGGTACAACGTCATCTATGGCGGCGGGAAGTTCGACGACTTCTCCAAACACCCAAACCAAGCCGTGCGCATCCAGACTGGCCCGAACGCGGGGCGCACCTCTTCTGCCGCCGGCAAATACCAGTTTCTCGGCTCTACGTGGGATGATCAGGCTGGAAAGCTTGGTCTGGGCGACTTCTCGCCTATCAATCAGGACAAGGCGGCTTGGAACCTCGCAGCCGAAACCTACAAAGCCAAGACGGGTCAGGATCTGGACGCTGTTCTGCAGTCAGGCGACCCGGCGGCAATTGCCAGCGTGGGAAAGGTGCTCAATCCGGTCTGGACCAGCTTGCCGGGCGGCATTGAGCAGGGCACGAACACCGACAGGTTTGTGTCGACCTATCAGCGCGCACTCAATGCAGGTGCTTCGCCCGCTCAGGCTCAGCAGGCGGCCCAACAGGAACAGCCTGTTCAGGTCGCATCTCTCGACCCGTCGGCTGGCGTGGCGCAGGCGACGCAGGTGCCGCCGATGCCGGAGGAATACGCCAAAACCGGCCTGTCGCCTGAGGCTTGGGCCCGAATGAACGCGCCGACGGCACCCGGAGCCCCGCCGAAGCCCGCAGTTCCTCAGCCAGTGGCAAAAGTCACACCCTCACCGTCTCAGCGCGTCACGGCGGCAATGATGGACAGCGCGCCCATAGGCGGCGCAGTGCAGCCGCTTTCGAAAGTCACTGGGGCGTTGGCCAAGGCCAATGGCGATCAGCCGGCGGCACAGGCGGCCAGCCCGGCCACCCAGCGCGTTGCTCAGGCAATGGGCGCGGAAGCCTATCGCGGCACGGCCATTGATAGCGACATGCCCGGACATGCGCCGCTTCAGCCTGGCGAGGCTGGCCCGACCGTCCAGCAGATCATGCAGGCCGCAGCCGATCCTTGGTTGAGCGAGCAGCAGCGCGCCATGGTCAACACAATGCTCGAGCAGAAGATGCAATCGAACGACCCTATCCGGCAGCTTCAGCTTCAGAAGCTCCAGAAGGAGCTAGGGACGCCCCAAAAGCAGTGGCAGAAACTCG
This sequence comes from Aminobacter ciceronei, assembly GCF_014138625.1. Classification (GTDB taxonomy): domain Bacteria; phylum Pseudomonadota; class Alphaproteobacteria; order Rhizobiales; family Rhizobiaceae; genus Aminobacter; species Aminobacter ciceronei. Next base: position 169,949 of record NZ_JACJHY010000010.1, on the reverse strand, counting down.
ACGACGGCACGTTGTTCGATCCGGCCACGGGCGAAACCAAGCATGTAGGCAAGCCGTCAGATGGCAAATTCCGGTTTGAGGGCAATTCGGTCGAAGCACAGTCGCTCAACGGCCTCATGGACAGCGGCGCTCTGACCCCGGAACAGGCACAGCAGCTCGGCGCCGGCAAGACCATCACCAATCCCGCAGACGGGTCCGTCATGTTCATGACGCCACAGGGCGTATTTGGACAGGCGGCTGCGGGTGGTCCTGCAATGCCGGTCACACCGCAAGGCGCACCCGCTCCTGTGCCAGCGCCGACGCCTGCACCTTCCCCGGCTCCTGTTCCGGCAGCGCCTGTCAGCCCGACGCCCGCCCCGACCCCTGCGCCGATCAGTGCACCGGTCGAGGGCCAGCGCCCTGGCATGATCCCGATCACCAGCCCGAAGGCGCAGAAGCCGACGGAAGCCCAGCGCAATCGGTCTTCGAGCGTCGACCAGGCTTTTTCGACGATCACGAGTGAATTGGACCGTTACGCGGAGCTTGTCGACAAATCCGGTATTCAGGTGAAGCCTGGCGAGGCCAAGGACAACCTGAACACGGTTCGCCAGGGCATCATGCTTCAGATGAAGGAGCTGTTTAACCTCGGCGTGCTCAACGGGCCTGATCTCTCGCTCATGGAGCGGATGATCTATGACCCGGTTGTCGATCCCCTGAAAGAGGGCGGCATTGCCAATCTGCCCGATCAGATATGGACCGGAGTGACGGGCGGGGCCGGCGCGCGGGCGAAGAACAGCGTGGAAGAACTCAAGCGCATGCTCGCCAACATCAAGACCTCTGTCGACGCCTCTGTTGAACGGCAGACGCCTGGCGCGCCGCCTCCGGGTGATGGTGGCGGCTGGAAAGACATGGGCAACGGCGTCAAAATCAGGGTGAAACAGTAATGCCTGTTTTCGAGATCCAGGGCCCGGACGGCAAAACCTACGAGATCGATGCGCCCGACGAGAATGCCGCTGTCGGTGCGCTCGGGCAAATGGTCGAACCCGGGGCCCCTCGGCCCGGCGGCCAGCCGCAGCATTTCGAGTTCGACCCGGCGAACGTCCCGGGCGGCATCCCTGGCTATAACCGTCAGACCGGCGTGATTGAGGGCGATGACGCCCTGAGCAAGGTCCGGACGGCGTCGGGCGGCGTGCTGGAAGGCATCCCGGTCGTTGGCCCGTTGATCCGTGGTGGCGTTGATCGTGCCGCCGCGGCCACCTTGGCGCAGTTCTCGGACAAGGATTACGACGAGGTCTTGCAGACCATCCAGTCGGGGACCGAGGCTGAAAAGTCGATGAACCCGAAGCTGGACACGGCCGCGCAGGTTACCGGCGCGGTCGTTGGCACGGTCCCCATGATTGCAGCAGCTCCGAGCGCCTTTGGCGTCGCGCAGGCAACCCGCTTGGGGAAGATTGGCGGCGCGACTCTTGGCGGCGGGGGCCTAGGAGGTGCAGACGCCTTTGTGCGGTCTGGTGGCGATCTGGAAAAAACGCGCGACGGCGCGCTCTGGGGTGGTGGTCTGGGTGCCGCCGGCACTTACGTCGCCCCTTTGGTCGGCAAAGGCGTCAAGAAGGTCGCCGATGCCCTCCTAACCGGTCGCCTCGCCAAGGCAACCGGCGTCGACAAGCAGGCTTTCAATCTCCTGGCCAAAGGCATGGAGCGTGATGGGCTCGACGCGGCGACTGTACACGCCCGTCTTCAGGAATTGGGCCCTGACGGCATGGTTCTGGATCTGGGGCCAAACCTCAAACACCAGGCCGCCGCGCTCGCTGCCATGCCGGGCGAAGGCCAGCAGATCGTTCGCGGTGCAATCGGCGCCCGCGATGCTGCTGCAAATCGTCGGATCATCGACGAGGTCAATTCCCAGCTTGGGCCGGCTCCGGTCCCGCGCAGGGTGTCGGCTGACATCGAGGTCAATCAGGGGCACCTGTCGCCGCGATACCGTGAAGTGTTCCAGAACGCTTCGCCGGTCGATACGCGGCCAATCGCGCAATATCTGGACCGGGAAATTCAGACCCTACGGGGCGAGGCGCAGCGTGGTCTGTCGACCGTTCGACGGATGCTCAATCGCGTCGGAACGGAAGAGCTTGAAACCAATCCCGTGACCCTGCTGGAAACCCGCAAGGCCATCGACGGCATGTTGGAGACGGTCCAGGAGACGAACGCCCGCAATGCCCTGACCACCGCCCGCCAGGCGGTTGACGATCAGCTTCGCGCTTCGGTGCCGGGCATCAAGGAAGTCGACGCTCAATATGCCGAACTGGCCCGTCAGAATACGGCGGTGCAGCGCGGTCAGACGGTTCTTGCCAATGGCCGCGAAGCACCTCGGCCGGTCGAACTGGCGGACGAATTCAGGCAAGGCGCGTTGCCTCAGGGCGAACAGATCGGTCCCTCGGCGGTGCCGGTGCGATTGCGCGAAGGTGCGCGGGCCGAAATCGAGCGCATCATTGGCACCAATGCCAACGACCGGGTAGCACTTCAGCGGCTGATCAAGGGTGAAGGCGACTGGAACCGCGACCGTCTCGCGACGCTGTTCGGCGACGACCGTGCCGACAGGATCATTCGGCTGCTCGACAATGAACGGTCCTTCGCGGACACCTCGAGCATCGTCACGCGCAATAGCGAGAGCCTGGCGCGCCGCGAGGCGATCAACGACCTGACAGGCCAGACCGGCGGCGACTTCGGCGTGGTCGACAGTTTCAAGGCTGGCGGCGTCGGCGGCGCGACGCGGGCAACAGCCGTTAAGGGTGTCGAGAAGGTCGTCGAGGCGTTGCAGGGCGTGAAGACGGAAGCAGCGCGAAAGCAGATGGCCGAAACGTTGACCAGCAACAATGCTGAGGTGGTCGATGCTCTGCTGAAGGCGGCGAAAGGCTCGAACCTTGATCCGTCACAGATCGATCGAGTTTCGCGGGCCTTGCTGCTGACGACGGTTGGCGGCGTCGGCCGCTGATCGCTGATCATAGCGAAGAGCAAAGAAAACGATCAGGCCCGTCACGATCACGCCGGTTAGCAAGCCGTTTTTGAAGTCTGATGAGACGACGCCAAGGAAGCCGTCCAGCGCAAAGCCAAGCGCCACCATTACGCAGGCGGTGACTGCTGCAGCGATCAACTGAACTGTGGTCCGGTAGCTCATGCGCCGGAAAGTAACCCCAGCCCGCCATTTCGACAATAGGCCGCCTTTGGAGCGGCTTTCCCACATGGAGTACTGCCGATGCCCCGTAACGGCTCAGGTGTGATGTCGTGGCCGCCAAATACGAATGGTGTGCCCAATACGACTGTTTCGAGCACACGCTACAATGCATTCCTGGCCGACCTTCTGGCGGATCTGAATGCTGCACGGCCCATAACCGCCGGCGGCACTGGTGGCAACACGGCCGTTTCCGGCAATGACAATCTCAATACTACCGGTGCCGACATGGCCTCGGCGGCGACGCTCAACCTGGCCAACGCGACGGGTGTCGTCGTCAACGTCACTGGCACCACGCCTATTACCGCGCTCGGCACGGTGAACTCGGGAGCGATCCGAACGCTGGTCTTCGCCGGCGCGCTGATCCTCACCCACAATGCGACCAGCCTCATTCTGCCGGGTGCGGCAAATATCACCACCGCTGCCGGCGATGTCGCAACCTTCCGGTCGAAGGGTACGGGCAATTGGGTCTGTGTTGGGTATCAGCGCTCGACAGGCGGACTCACGGTCAACACACTCGTTCAACCTACGCTCACACTGAAGCAGGGGGCCACTGCGACCCCCACCGCAGAGGGCGGTGTCGAGTGGGACACCGATGACAACGTACTTGCAATCGGCGACGGCGCTGCAACCCAGCTTTTCGTTCCCATCCCAGCGAGCACGGCAGCCGGCGACATCGAGTACTTCACTGCTGCAAAGGTCAAGGCAAGGCTTGCCAAAGGCACTGCGGCGCAGGTGCTTCAGATGAATTCTGGCGCGACTGCGCCAGAGTGGGCTGCCCCCATCGCAAGTCATCAAGGCGTGGCCAAGGCCTGGGTAAGCTTCAACGGTACTGGCACTGTCGCCATCAATGACAGCTTCAACGTGTCCTCAATTACAGACAACGGCGTCGGTAACTACACCGTCAACTTCGCGTCAGCGTTGGCCAACGCCAATTATGCGGCTGTCGGTATGGCCAGCGGCAACCTCAGGGATGTCAACTACAGCGGTGGTACTAAGACGACGTCGGCCATAGCCATTGTGGTTGGTGAATCAAACGTGGGTGGCGTCGACACCGCATATGTCGGCATCATTGTAATGGGAGACTGACCCATGAACAAACGTATCATTTTCCCGTCAGGTGATGGTGGGGTCTGTGTCCTGATCCCTGCTGGGAAAAGCGGCATTCCAATCGAAGAGATTGCCCGCAAGGATGTTCCTGCCGGCGTGCCCTACCGCATCATCGAAGCGACCGATGTTCCTGACGACAGGACTGAGCGTGGTCTCTGGTCGGCAGATTTCACGAACCCAGATGGTCACGGGATTGGCCCTGACGCTTGGTTTGCCGAACAGGAGGCAGGAGAATGAGCGTCATCACGATCCGACCGGCACCGCTGCCTACCTTGGATGATTACAAGGCGGCAATTGAACGGCTGATTGATGCGCGAGCGCAGGACCGTCGGTACGACAGCGCGGTGTCCCTCGCGACATATGTGGGGAGCACCAATGCCGCATGGGCTGCGGAGGCCGCCGCCTTTGTCGCTTGGCGCGATTGTGTCTGGGCATATGTCTATGCCGAGCTTGAGAGGGTGACGACGGGACTGCGTCCGCAACCATCGATCACGGATTTCTTAGCAGAACTACCGCAGATCAAATGGCCCGCTTAACGCTTCCGGTACCAAGCGTCCCAACGCGACCACAGGCGATGAACCCGCTCATATCCGCGTAGCTTCATCAACCGATCAATCTGTTTCTCTGCCTGTGTGTAGTTGTGCTCGATGGCGAAGAGACGGACGTCGTATCTGCCGAAGTCGAAACCCTCAAGAATCTCCGGCTCGCTGCCTTCGGTATCTATGCTGATGAAATCGATCTTTTTGGGCGCGTCGTAGCGGGCTAATAGGTCGTTCAGGCTGATCGTCGTTTGGGTGACCTTGGTATGGTCCGCACGGCGGGAGGCATGGCGGTCGCCGCCCGCGAATTGCTGCATAGTGGAAAGCTCGGGGTGGTCGGGGACAAAGAGCATGTCCACTTCGACCCCTGACACCTTGCCGACTGGCTGGCTGCAAAGCGGGGCCTTCCTTCGTGTAACGATGCTCTGTTCCGCGGCAGGGTTTGGCTCCGCTAGGATACCCGCCCAGCCGACTTGCTCGAGCAGGTAGGTATTGGAATGGGTAACGCCGTCGTAAGCGCCGACCTCGACAAAGAAACCGTCCGTCTTGTTGCCAGCTTCCGACAGCGCCCAAAGGTCTTGCTGGAGTTGCGAACTACTTTTGCGGTCACCCTGGCCGCGAATGAACGCAGGCGGGAACGCTGATCTGATCAGATTGCTTAGTCGCATAGATGCCCCGGAAGGATTGCCTAGGCAGCTTTAGACGATCCGAAGTGCATTTCAACCGTCTTCGAATTCGCGCACCTGACCCGCATCCAGCGGGAATGACGACGCACGCTCAAAGGAATTGGCCATGTATTCACGCTATCTTCTGATGGCGCCGCTTTCGCTCGCCTTCAATCTGTTTGTGATGGCGACGGTCCCGGTCTGGGCTGCATGGGCTGCGCTCGCCAGTCTTGACCGGCTGCCAGGCGTCTTTGCCTACGTCCACACCCACGATGACGACATCTACGGGCCTGTTCTAAAGCCGTTGTCAGCGCTGGAACGCTTCAAGGTCGCGTGCTGGTGGCTCTGGCGAAACCCTGGCTATGGCTTCGATGCCTATGTGCTCGGCTTTGACGCTGCCGGGGTTCAGATCGTCTCTGACAGCGGCGTTGTCGACTTTGACCGAGGCAAGACCGTCTCACGCCTCGTCGTCATGCAGGCTGCCAATGGCCACCGCTATTTCTCCTATCGTCGCGACCAGATGCTGCCAGGCAACCGCTTCGCCAAGATCTGGATCGGCTGGCACTGGTCTGCGCTCGATGGCCACCGGCACATGATCAAGATCATGTTCAACCCCTTTCGGAGTGTTTCCTGATGGACCGTAATTTCCAGCGGGCGCTTGCGCTCGTCCTGAAACATGAGGGGGGCTGGTCGGATCATCCGGCCGATCCGGGCGGAGCGACCATGAAGGGCGTCACGCTGGCGAACTTCCGCCGCTACGTGAAGCCGGGCGCGACCAAGGACGATCTGCGTGGGATCACGGACGAGCAGTTGGCGACGGTCTACCGGCGCTTCTACTGGGACGCGGTGCATGGCGCCGAACTGCCCGACGGTGTCGACTATGCCGTTTTCGACTTCGCCGTGAACAGCGGGCCGGGCAGGGCGGCCAAATACCTGCAGGGTGTCGTCGGTGTTGTGCAAGACGGCCGGATTGGGCCGGCCACCATTGCCGCTACCAAGGCGATGATGCGGGCAACCGTCATCAATGACCTTTGCGACAAGCGCATGAAGTTCCTGCGCGGCCTGAAGACGTGGCCGACATTCGGCAATGGCTGGACGGCGCGCGTGTCCGGCGTGCGCGCCGACGCGCTCAAGCTGGCCGAGCCGAAAGCGGGTGAGGGCACGGCTCCCAAGCCCGATGAGACAAGTCCGTCGCCACCTGTGACCGCCCCCGCCGAACCCGCCAAGGGCGCGGCCTTCTGGCTCCAACTCATTGGCAAGGCGTTCGCCTGGGCCTTCTCCCGAAAGGATCGCTGACATGACCGCAGTCATCGTTCGCATCGGCCTGCGTTATGGCGCGGGCTATCTCGTTCTCAAGGGCATGCTGTCGGCTGAAGACGGGGCCAACTTCGCCACCGATCCCGATATCCAGATGCTGGTCGGCGCCGGGCTGGGTGTGGTCGCCGAGGGCTGGTACTGGGCCGCTCGCAAGTTCGGGTGGTCGAAATGAGCAAGTATCGCAAGAAGCCAGTTGTCATCGAGGCTATGCAGTATCGATATGGCGATCCGGCCGTCCGCGCTTTCCTCGGAGCGAGCGCCGGCCACGAGAGCAAGGCGCGTCACCCTTCAGCGAAGGGCGAGCTTGAAATCGTCACGCTCGAAGACGGCCACGACCAGCGCGCAAAGCATGTGGCCACAGAGGGTGATTTCATCATCAAGGGTGTTCAAGGCGAGTTCTATCCGTGCAAGCCCGACATCTTCGAGGCGACTTACGAGGCGGCAGAATGACCGCGCTCATCCTCTCAGCACTGACCAATCCAACGCTGCTGGCGATCATGGGTGGCTTGCTGGCCGTCCTTGTGGCCTTCTTCAAGGGCAATTCACGCGGGGCGGCCAAGGAACGCGCCAAGCGTGAAGCTGAGGAAGCCAAGGCGCGGGATGTCCTCGACGACGTGCAATCCGATGTCGGCGCCATGTCGGCCGATCAGGTGCGCGCCGAGCTCGCCAAGAGGGCACGACCATGAAGCGCCGGCTGCTCGACCTCGTCGTCAAGATCATGCTGCTGATCGTGGTCCTGACCGGCGCTGCTGCCTGCACCTCAGCCCGGGGCAGCATCTGCCTGGGTCCAGACCTCCGCTATCGGCAACAGGTCTACGACGCGATGAACGCCGAGGAAGCAGCCCGGCACCTCACCATTCTGAAGACACGCGAGGAACTGTGCGGGAGGAAGCCGTGAGCGACCAAAAGCACTTCGGCATGGATATCGATATGAAGATGAGCCTGGGCAACATGATCGTCATCGGCACGTTGCTGGCGTCAATCATCTTCGGCTGGGCGAAATTTGGGTCTGACATTGAGGCCAACAGGCTGGCCACCGCGGCGAACACCACCCGCATCGAGCGCCTGGAGATCCAGAGCGGCGAGATGAAGGACCGGCTGACACGAATGGAGGTCACACTTCAGAACGTGTCCATGCAGATCGATCGCGCGGTCAGGCTGCTCGAGAAGGACTCTCCGACGCCGAGGCCGTAGCCGTTCATTAACGTCCATTACCACCTATTACCGCCCCACTTGCTTCGGCTGGCGGGTTTTTTGCGCTCACGCGCTCCCAACACTCGTCGCCTCGCTCTATAGCTTCGCTGCGTGGGGGGACTGCCCGCATGGCCGCCTAGACGTAATCGTCCTTCCCGCAAAAGCCGCCGGTTCACCCGGCGGCACTTTGTCGTTCAGTCGGGGGGGGCGTTGTGAGAGTTTCACCGTCGCGCCCGCATTATCGCAAGGGGACGATAGACGGCCTCCCACACTGCACCTGTCGCGCGACCTTGGCATCTCGTCTGCCCGAGATTACGAAGTCAGCCTGCGTTTGAAGAAATCGAGTATCTCGTCGCGTGCCTTGATAGTCGGCTGACCAGCCTCATCAATCAGATGCACAGTAACGACGTTGTGGGGGGTCTGCACGACCTTCTCAAAGAATTCCGGCACATCGCGGTTCGCCGACGCATCCGGCAAAACGCGACCAACAAAGCGGTCCCCCAAGACCTGCTGATAGGCTGCGAAACGCTGCGCCTTACAGAACCGATCGCCCTCGAAACGGTAAGCAAGAACGGTCAGGTCCTCTTTGACTAGTCGCTCCCTAACCGTGACGAGGTCTTCGGATGAGATTTCGAGGCCGGCATCATCGTCGAGGGGCAGAGCTGGTTGCGAGAGAACTGGCGCAAGCATGGATGGCTCCAACATCATGCTGAGTGCGAAATTGCCCGAGAAGCACATGCCAATAGCGCCCACCCCGGGACCTCCACACTCTTCATGTGCAAGTTTCGCCAAGGCCCGAAGCCATATTGTGACTGGACTTGAAGCACCAGCGCCGAAGGCACGGAACTCTGCGCTTACGCAAACTCGTTTGAAGATTGCCTGGCCCACCTCAAGGTCAACCGGCTCCCCGTCTCGGCCATAGAGGGATGGCATGTAGACCGTAAACCCCGCCTCCAAAACCCAGCGAGCGAAGCGGGCAACGTGTGGACTGATACCGGGCACTTCCGGAATCACGATCACCGCGGGCCCTTTGCCCGCAGTATGCACCATCTTGGTTACGCCCATCAGGGTTATCTTCCTTGGAGCAAAATCCTCAAGAGGATCATACTCGTCGAGCTTCCTAGCCTTCATCGCCTTTTTCCTTCCTGTTTGGTTGCCGGCCTTTCCCCAGACGTCTGGGGGTAGCCGACTTCCATTTGCAGTGACGGAGTGCTTTATTCGAGTGTCCTATCTGACATTATTCGTGCTAAATCAGCCAATGTTCGATTTCACACTCGTCGTGCTTCCAGGCACTTTTGCGTCAGGCGTCGGCGTATCGCTCGACACGCTTGCCTGTGCCACTGCCATTGCTCATGAAGCTGGCTGCGCTCCGCCACGCTGGCGCATTTGTTCGACCGAGAAGTCAGTGCTCCTCAGTAGCGGCCTTCAGATTGAAGCTGCGATTCTGCCGGAAAAGCCGAAGTCCGATGGATCGGTCTGGCTGCTGCCCGGGCTTGGCCTTAACGATGCCGAAGCTGTCATAAACCGCCTAGCGCAGCCGGATGCGGTCACTATAGCAAATGGGTTGAAGGCGCATTCCGACGCAGGAGGGATTATCGCGGCGTCATGCTCTGCAGTGTTCTTGTTGCATGCGGCGGGGCTTCTGAGCAGCAAGAGGGTGACCACGACATGGTGGCTCGGGGGGCTCCTGCAACAGATGGCACCCGATTGCCAAGTTGACGTCGATCAGATCGTTGTCGCCGACGGAAACATTATCACAGGTGGCGCGGCCTTCGCGCACATCGACCTAATGCTGCATCTACTTCGCATCCGCTTTGGCCCGGCACTTGCTGAGTCAGTTTCGCGCGCAATGGTAATCGATGGCCGCCAATCGCAAGCGCCGTTCATCGTTCCTGCGATTCTGGCAAGCAGCAGCGACGTCGCAACTAGGCTTGTGGCCTGCTTTGAAGCGAGGCTGCCGAACCCTCCATCGGTGGAAGAACTTGCTGCAGAACTATCTATGTCGAGCCGAACTCTCTCGCGGCGTATCAAGGCCACAACGGGGAAAAGTGTGTCTGCCTTGCTTCAAAGTGTGAGGATCAATCGGGCGCGGATACTGCTGGAGAGCACCAACATTTCCGTAGAAAAAATAGCCGAACAAGTTGGTTATGCTGATACGACTGCGCTGCGACGGCTAATGCGAAAAGTCACGCAGGCAACGCCGCGGCAGTTTCGCGGCAAACGAAACGCATAAGCCGGTGCTGGAGCCCAGATGTCTAACAGCTAGGCCGCATTTAGCATTGGCGCTACCCGGTTTCAGCCCGGGTAGCGCAATCTTTCGGTCGTCTTGGGCTAACCTGTCTGGAAGCGCCGAGCTAGAATCAGGCGCTCCATCAACTCGAACAGAATCTGACAAATCGCGCCAACACCGCCTAGCACGAAGATGCCAACGACCATGCGGTCGGTTTGCAGCGCGAACCGTGAATCCATGATAATCTGTCCCAACCCTGAATTGGCACCAATCAATTCAGCGGATACCAACGCCACGAAAGCAAAGCCGACCGCGTTGCGTAGACCTATTAGGGCGTAGGGCACTACCGATGGCAGTACAACCCGGTAGAGTCGCTCGAGTGGCCCCAACCCGATGATCTCTGCAGTGCGCAAACGGATTAACGGCACCTCCTTGGCACCAACCAGCGTGCTAATAGTGACCACCACCCAAACTACATAAGCGATAACCAGCCATTTGGACATTTCGCCGATGCCAAACCACATGATTACGACCGGTACTAGCGCGATGGGAGGTATACCCTTTGCAACATCAAATATGATGCTGAACGATTCGCGGATGATGGTGATACGCCCGAGGATGATACCTGTGACTACGCCGGCAACACCCCCCAGCAGATAGCCGACGACTACGCGGCCCAGGCTCGTAATAGTAGCCTTCACAATCTCACCTGAAGACAACATGCCCTTGAGAGCCTCAACCACCTGCAGAGGGCTCGGCACGAGGTCTGGACGTCCAATAGACCCGGCGGCAATCGCCCACATAATGACGAAGGAGCACAGTGAAAGCGTCGACAAGGTCGTCATACGAAAGCCAGACATTACTTGATCCTCCGCTTGGTCGAGTAGCGTGGCAATAAGGTCTCCACTGCGAACTCAAAGGCGCGGTCCAGTAGCAACGCCAGCAATCCCAGTCCAATGATACTAGCCATCAGGGCGGCGGTGTCGAATTGCGAGCGGGCTTGCATAAGTCGATAACCGACACCGCTTTCAGCGCCCAGCATCTCGGCTGCCACTACGACCATGACGCCAAGGCCGATCGCCGTACGTATGCCAATAATGATTGCGGGTATGCAGGACGGCAGCACTATCTTGAACAGCGCCTGGGGGCCGCGGACGCCAAGGCATTCGCCCGCCCGCAACTTGATGCGGCTTACATTGCGCACACCGGCCCGCGTGCTAATGAGCACGGTTAGGGTGATCGTATAGACTAGCAACGCGATACGAGACTGTTCCGTCACTCCGAGCCACAACAGACTAAACGGCACTAGCGCTATCGCCGGGATGGCGTTGAACATACGAATAAAGGGCTGGACAATAGCGTTCGCGATAGGCCACCAGCCGATAGCCACGCCTATGAGAATGCCAGCCGGGACGCCGATCAATAAGGCGAGTAGCAGTCGCCACAGGCTCGCGCCGACATCGTCGGTCATGCTGCCACTCACAATCATATCATATGCACTAGCGCCAACTACCCTCGGAGGTGGGAAGAGCATGTCAAAGGCGATTGCATTTGCCATCAGTTGCCAAACCGCGATGACGATGGCGACGCCTAGCCCCGCATAGAGCACACGCATCTCAGTGGTCCTCATCGATGTCGAGTGCCCTCTCAAGGCGGGTCTTCATTGCGACATATTCGACCGTGGCGGGATCCTGTGGAATTTGGTCGCGCCGAATCCATTCCTTCACGCGTGCGCCAGGACCGGTCGAAAGTACGACGATTTCGGTCGCCAGAAGCAAAGCTTCCTCAATGTCATGCGTGACGAAGAAAATGGTCTTCCCTGTCTCCTCCCAAAGAGATTTGAGGTCAGTCTGAAGCTTTTTGCGAGTAATGGCATCCAGCGCCCCAAACGGTTCATCCATCAAAAGCATGTCTGGCTCCATGGCGAGCCCGCGTGCGATCTGTACGCGCTGTTTCATGCCGCCGGACAGTTCCGAAGGGAACTTGTTTGTATGATTGGCTAAGTTGACCATCTCGAGCACCCGGGCGACACGTTGCTGTCTTTCAGCACGCGGGAGTCGGGAAATGCCGAACTCGACATTTTCTCGGACGGTCAGCCAGGGAAAGAGTGCATTGCTCACGTCTTGGAACACAACTACTCGGTCGGGGCCAGCCGAACGGATTTCCTCTAATCCGAGGCGAATGGCGCCCGAAGTCGGGCGTTCGAAGCCCGCGATAAGATCGAGTAGCGTGCTTTTGCCAGATCCGCTGGGACCGAGCACACAGATGAATGAGCCCCTGTTAAATTCTAGGTCGATCCGGTCAAGGATCGGGTAGTTACCGAAGGATTTCGAGACGTTTGAAATTCCGAAATTGGTCCATAGCTTAGCTAGCATTTTTTGTTCCCCTTTTTTTGTCTGTACGGTCCGCTGGGCGGAGCATAGATGCCCGCCCAGCGTCCTGATCCGCCTTACCTGCCATCCCACCAGGGGAACTGGTATCGTTGCGGCTCATCAATGTGAGGCTATTCGCCTCCTATTGGACTAGGCTGGCGTCCACTGCCTTCAAGGCAGTCCAGTCGAATGCCTTTTGCCAATCTATCGGCGCGGCGATCAGCTTCTGACTTTCCAAGAATTGGCCAACGGACTTCATTCCGTCCAGGAAGTCCTTACTAACGTGCATGTCCCATTTATTAGTCTCGAGCACGCTTTGGACATCGGCGGGCGGGGCCTTGAGATAAGCAGCCAAATCCGCGGCGTTGGCTTCTACGCCTCCGGACTTCTCGAGATATTTGGTGGCCTTAAGCAGTGCGCGCACCACTTTCTCCACCGTCTCGGGCTGCTTCTCCAACAGCTCGCGCTTGGCTACTATTCCGGAGTAAATGTCGAAGCCGACTTGGCCGTTCCAGGCGGCTGGTATCATTTCGCCGCGACTTAGCTGTACCATCTTTTGGTCGAAAGGCTTCCATGAGGAAACGGCATAGACGTCGCCTTGAACGAGGGCGGAGATTTGGTCGAAGGGCGCGAGGTTGATGCGCTCGACGTCGTTCAATGTCAGTCCCTTGCTGTCCAGGAAACGGCTCAGCATGTATTCCCCAGCCGATTTTGAGACCAGGCCAATTTTCTTTCCTTTGATGTCGGCAGCTTCCATCTTTTCCTTTGGTCCGACAACAACCATAAAGTGCGAGCTCTGAGAGAACTGCGCGACCATAACGACGTCGCCTCCCGTAAGAAGATACGACAGAGGCACATCGGCAGCGACGAGGAAGTCGGCCGCGCCAGATCGGAAACCCTCAATAGCCTCAGCGCCAGAGGGGAAAGGCCTCACCACAGCCTCCAATCCTTCCTCCTTGAAGTAGCCCTGTTGGTCGGCCACAAAGACCGGGGCGAACGTGGGGCTGGAGCCCGCGAAAATCCGAACTGGTTCCGCCGATGCGGCAGTAGATAAAATAGCGGCGCCGAAAATCAGCGCCGTCAAAAGTGTTCTAAAATTCATTGACTCCTCCCGATGTTTTACAATGAAGCCAACGCCACAAGGCGCGACTTGACTACTCTATGTCCTCTGTTCTGCAGTTCTTTCCGCGTCTTCTTGGCGAGTTCGATACCGTTGGCCATGTCTCCGTGCATGCAGATGGTCTGCGTAGGCAGGACTATCCAAGATGATCCATCGAGGGCGAGACGACCGCCCTCTTCGACCAACGAAATTGCGTTACGGGCAACCTCGGCGGGGTCCCGCGCCTCGCGTTTCTTGTCCAAGTATAGCGAGCCGTCCGGATTGTAATCGAGGTCAACATATCCCTCATTGACCATCATGATGCCCAAGTCTCGGCATGCGGCATCAACGATAGGACCGACAAGAAAAAGAAGAAGGCTGTCATCGACAGCCTTCAGAGCACGCACGACGCCCCGTGCCACTTCCGGATCGACAGCCGCCGCGAGATAAAGCTCGCCATGCGGTTTGACGTGGTTCAGCGGAACATTCTCCGCTGCACAAAATGCTTTCACCGCGCCGATCTGATATACGGTTATCTCGAACACTTCCTGCTCGCTCAACCCCATCTTGCGACGGCCGAAACCAGCCAGGTCGGGATAAGCGACATGCGCACCTATTTCGACCCCATGGTCCTTTGCGAGCTTTACAGTGGCGTGGATAGTACCTGGATCAGCAGCATGATACCCGCAGGCAATATTGGCCGAAAGAACATGCTTGATCAGCGCTTCGTCGTTGCCCAGCCTATACCGACCGAACGATTCTCCCATATCTGCGTTCAGATTAACCAGCGCCACGACCTGATACCTCCACCACTTACCCTGCGCCAATGTGTCCCTTAGTACTCGATCTTGATCAACGCGAGGCTGAGTCCTGCGATGAACAGGGAAGCCGACAGCGCCAGAACCAACGGGCGCCAACCATGCCTGCGGATTTCGGCAACGTTCGTGCCCAGCCCCATCGCGGCCAAGCCGACCGACAGAAGGCATGTGGTGACCGATTTCAACAGTACCGTCGCCTCAGCGGGTATCGTTACCAGGCTGTTCAGACCAACAACCCCGACGAAGGCAAAAACGAACCAAGGGAGCGGCGGGCGCTTGGCCTCCGCTGTACCCTTGCGGTGCATGGCAATAGCGCCAAGAGCGATGACCATGGGCGCGAGCATGGCGATACGTGCGAGCTTGACGACGGTGCCGATCTCGCCCGCTTGGGGACCGCCCTGGAAGCTTGCGCCAACCACTTGCGCTACCTCATGAATGGAAGCGCCGGCCCACAGCCCGAAAGCATGCTGATCAAGGCCGAAGCTACCCATCAGCAGGGGGTAGCATAGCATGGCGACAGTGCCGAACAAAGTGATGCAAGCGATTGCATAGGCGACCTGCTCGCTTCGAGCATTCGTCACGGCATTGGTGGCAACGATTGCAGATGCGCCGCAGATAGACGTTCCTGCGGCAATCAGTTCAGTTAGCTTTTGATCGACCCCCATCCAGCGGCCCAACAGGATGGTGAACCCGAAAGTTGTGACGAGAGCAATTACTGTGACAACAATTCCCTGCACGCCAATCGAGACAATCTGCGTTGCCGTGAGTTGGAAGCCGAGCGCAACGATAGCGGCACGCAGCAACGTCTTCTGTGAAAAGGCAATGCCCGCCTTGGCATTGGCCATCACGCCGACCGTATTAGAGAATACGATTCCAACTAGCACAGCCAGTATCAGCGGGCTGAGCAACGCCATGCCAGGTAGCTGCTTTAGGGAGAACCCAGCGCCTGCAATTGTGCAGGCTAGCACAATACCAGGCCGGATCACGTTGTGCGTTTCGTCGCCCTTTTTCATGGGCGCCTGTGGAAGCGACAAGCGGTTATCGGCAAGGTCGACGGACAATTTTTTTCTCCAGATATTAAATCGAGGAGATCATTTTTTCAAAAGCCGCTCCAACGCATTGTGTTTGTCAAATTAATCGGACAGGTCGATTAATGGAGCACGAAACGGCCCCGCGCGCCGAAAGGTGGCGGGAGCTAAATTTCCATGCGCAAAGAGGCGCCCCGGAGGGCGTTCTTGCAATCTTAAGCAAATCAGATGAAGGTAGGCGCGGGTGTGACAACCTGACCGCGATAAGCAGGAACCACGATTGGCGTCGTAGGTGCTGCTGAGGCGCACATGGCCTTGGCGGGCCGTAATGTGCCA
The DNA here is from genome assembly GCF_014138625.1 of Aminobacter ciceronei. Classification (GTDB taxonomy): domain Bacteria; phylum Pseudomonadota; class Alphaproteobacteria; order Rhizobiales; family Rhizobiaceae; genus Aminobacter; species Aminobacter ciceronei. The sequence goes on along the minus strand of NZ_JACJHY010000010.1, from coordinate 154,036 downwards.
CCGGATACGCCTTGGCGGGCGTTCCAACTCGGCTGAATATGGCCGGGGGCGAACGCTATGTCCAGAGGGGTGACCCTTAAAATCGTTCGACCTGTCTCGCGGCAGGTGTCACCCCCCGGCTGCTGGTCCGCCACCAGCGCGGAAGGCCTTTCTGTGACGGGAAGGTCCCTCCACCGACTGTGACGGTCGGTCTAAAACCGCGAGTACTGAAAAATGACCCTTCACACAAATGGGGGGCATGACGCCCCCGATTTTATGCCGAAGCTCCAAGTCGACGGCGGGTTCGTCTTTGTCACCTGCAAGGAAGGCCACCGGCTTTCCATATCGGCCACCATCGAGTGCTTGATAGATATGCTCGACACCATGGAGCCTGACCCCGACCTTGAAGACAACTCCGACGACGAACCTTGGCTTGGCTGGCCGAATGCTGCTCAGCCGGCATGCGGTGACATGTCCCAGGACAGCGACCGTGAAGCCGACTGGGCAGATGCCGAGCCAACGCTCGGGGCGACTGAAAACCATCCGCGGCCCCTTGGTCATGGACGATCCAAGGACGGGGCGCAAAACGGATGGTCGACAGGGATTGCAGTCGTCGCCGATGGCGAGAATGAGCCGTGCCTGGCCGCAGCCGAAAGCCATCCTTCGTCGCGGGAGTTCATTGCTTGTGGCGTTCAGCAGCCCCGGAGCGGCGCTGTTTACCATGACCGGAGCCATAATCAGGAGCAATGGGCCAAAGGTGACGCATCTGGGGATGATCGTGAAGACGATGACGAGCGCGAACCGGACCAAGACGACGAGTATTCGCTAGGCTGGGGTGATGGCTCGCAGGCGGTCCTGCAGGCCAGGGATGAGTACGAGGCCAGCCTCGGCTTTGTCGGCATAGGAACAGGTTGGCGCGCTGGCGAGGACGATAACGACACTGAGGCTTGCCAGCTTGGCGACAATGAGTTGGAGGCTGATCCTGCTGAAAGCGGTGTCGGGGATGAGGATGGACTATATTGGATGAGTTCGGAAACGCTCTCCGAGCGCGGCGCACGCTCCGACGTCCGCAACCCAGCAGTGCTGCCTGAGTTCTTTCCAGACCGCTTCTCAATGGTAGGCGCCGGCAGTTGCTGTGAACCCCTCATTGCAGATGGCTCACGTCTTTTCGTCGATAGACAACAGTCCTTGAAGCCAGGCGGGTTCGTCGTGGTTTTCCGTGATCCGGCGAAGGTGTCGAGCGGCGACCATGTCATGAAAGTCAAACGCCTCGTCTCCCAGACAGAAGACGCTTACGTGGTCGAAATGCTCAACCCGCCAACACGCATTACCTATCAGCGCAAGGACGTGCTGGCCGTGTGGCATTGTGAAGTGGCGCCGGCGGACTATGTTCCGGGGCCGGTGGTCACAGATGGCGAGATGTTGGCCAAACGCGCGGCCGAAATGCGGCGGCAGGCTCAAAAGCTCACCTATGCCGAGCGTGCGCACCGGATGCCCGACGGAACGATCATGCGCACCTTCGTGGCTTCCAACGACGTCAAGGTCATCCACTGATGAAGGCGGCGGTGACATCTGAGGACATCGACCGTTCCCTGCATCTGTTGGGGCTCTTGGCCGTATGTGCGCATGCTTCGTCGACCATCAATGAGGTCAGCGGCATGACGACACAGCAGGTCGCCAGCGGTCTAGCAAGTTGCATGGTGCTCGCCATTGGCTTGGCGGGGCAACAGCATGATTTGCTGGACGCGGTGCGCGATGATCAGGGGTAGGCGGCATGAGCTACCTTGATCTGCTGTTTTGGGTGACCGTTGGCGCCGGCTACGCGAGTCATTTGCTCATATTGGGCTGAGACATTTGAGAGGCCCGGTTGCACCTGCAGCCGGGCCTTCAAATATGTTACCCATACTGCACCCATCGGCCTGCTTCCTCGATTCAGGTCAGTGGCGACGGCGATGTAAGCATCTGGTTTTATTGGGTTTTTTGTGGTGAGCGCGCAGGGATTCGAACCCTGGACCTACTGATTAAAAGTCAGTTGCTCTACCGGCTGAGCTACGCGCTCCCGGGGGGCGTATGGCGACCCCGAAATTGCGGCGGAACATAGGGAGAGTGTCCCGGCGGGTCAACCGGAAAAACATCATTGCAAACAGGCTGTCGAATGGCCACCGGCAATTGGCTCTCGACCCTGCAACTCAACTCGCTCGGCATTTCCTGGCAACCCCTCACGCGCGTAATATTACCTCTTGGTGATATTGCTGGCATCCGGCAGCGCTGCTAGACATCGGGGGCCCAATATCGGGCTTATCGTTTTGGACATTTGATAGATGCGTATTCTTTTGAAACTCGCCGTTGCTTCCGTTTTCGCAACTTCCGTCATTCCCGCCGTCGCACAGGCAGAAGATCTTGTCTTCACGCTCAAGAACGGCACGAAATCGGTGCTGACGAATTTCTACGCCTCGCCGGTTGGCGTTGACCAGTGGGAAGACGACATCTTCGGCCGCGACACGCTGGGCGCAGGCGAAAGCATGCAGATCACCATCGCCGATGGCCGCAGCGTCTGCGAATACGACATGCGCTTCGAATTCGAGGAAGGCTCAGACCTCGACACCACCGAGGACAAGCAGAACCTCTGCGAACTCGGCGAATACACGATCCACGAATAGGGCTGGCTTCGAGCAAGCCCCGGGCTGGTCACGCCGCGAACAGATTCGGCACCTTTTGCGCCGAACCCCGAATAGAGTGGCTATCGGCAATGCACGCCGCAGGAACGCCGAAGAAAACTGCACCGGGCCGGAAGCAACCGGCCCGTCTGCCACAAAATGGTGATTGGTACCTGATTGCCGCTGCCGCTATAGCGGCCCTGCACATTGTGGAGCGGCATTGAATGGCATTGGACGTCGGTTATCTCAGCGCATTGGGGGCGGGCGCCCTGTCGTTCCTGTCGCCTTGCGTGCTGCCGCTGGTGCCGCCTTACCTCTGCTACATGGCGGGCGTTTCGGTCGACGACTTCCGGGCCGAGGGCGGGGCCGCAACCGTTTCCCGCGCCCGCGGCGCGCTTTTGACCGCGTCGGCCTGCTTCGTGCTCGGTTTTTCCACCGTCTTCGTGGCGCTGGGTGCTGGCGCCTCGACGATCGGGCAGCTGTTGCGAACCTGGCAGGAACCGCTGGCGATGGCGGCTGGCGTGCTGATCATCCTGATGGGCCTCAATTTCCTCGGCATCCTGCGCATTCCGCTGTTTTCGCGCGAGGCGCGCTTCCAGTCGCAAGGCAAGCCGGCGAGCAATCTCGCCGCCTATCTGATGGGCCTAGCCTTTGCCTTTGGCTGGACGCCGTGCATCGGACCGGTGCTGGGGCCGATCCTGACGCTGGCCGGCGGCCGCGAGACGGTGGGAGAGGGCGCTGCCCTGCTGGCTGTCTATTCGCTCGGCCTTGGCATTCCGTTCCTGATCGCGGCGCTGTTTTCGGGCGCTTTCATGCGGTTCCTGCAGAAGTTCCGCGTCCATCTCGGCAAGGTCGAAAAGGCCATCGGTGCGCTTCTGGTGGTTGCAGGCGTGCTGTTCCTGACCGGTGGCGTGCAGACCGCATCCTACTGGTTGCTGGAGCGCTTTCCGGTGCTCGGCCAGCTCGGCTAGCTCCAAAAACGTCCAGATAGCCTGTGCATTGGAGGCGATTGCCAGCAATGCTAGAAAGGCGGGCGAATCCCGCCGCTTCTTGCCAATCCGGACGACGCCATGACCTCGAGAACCTGCCTGTCGATCATCCTTGCCGCCGGCGAGGGCACTCGGATGAAGAGCGCGACACCCAAGGTTCTGCACCAGATTGCCAATCTGCCGATGGTGGCGCATGTCGCCAGGGCCGCCGAGAGCGCAGGCGCCGACGCAGTCGCGCTGGTGGTGGGGCATGGCGGCGACGCGGTGAAGAAGGCAGCGGAGGCGTTCGCGCCGAAGGCGGATGCATTCGTCCAGGCTGAGCGGTTGGGTACGGCTCATGCGGTGCTGGCGGCACGGGCGGCGATCGCCAAGGGCCATGACGACATTCTGGTAATGTTCGGCGACACGCCGCTGGTCGAGGCCGATTCGCTTGCCTTGGCGCGTCAGAAGCTTGCCGAGGGGGCTGCCGTGGTCGTCATCGGCTTCCGGCCGCCGAACCCGGCAGGTTATGGCCGCCTTTTGGAGAAGGATGGGCGCCTGGTCGCCATTCGCGAGGACAAGGATTGCACCGACGAAGAACGCAAGATCGGATTCTGCAATGCCGGGCTGATGGCAATTGCGGGCAAGGATGCGCTGAGGCTGCTCGATCAAGTCGGCAATTCAAACGCCAAGGGCGAGTTCTACCTTACCGACATCGTCGAGATCGCCGACAAGGCCAGTCTCATGGTTGTTGCCACCGAGGCGAGCTTCGAAAGCGTGCTTGGCATCAACAACCGGGCGGAACTCGCCGAAGCCGAGGCGATCTGGCAAAAGCGCCGCCGCCGGCAGGCCATGCTCGACGGTGCGACGCTGATTGCGCCCGAAACCGTCTATTTTTCGCATGATACGGAGATCGGCGCCGACGTGCTGGTCGAGCCGAACGTCTGGTTCGGTCCTGATGTGAAGGTTGCCGACGGCGCCGTCATCCATGCGTTCAGCCATCTCGAAGGCGCCGATGTCGGCCCCCGTGCCGAGGTCGGGCCATATGCCCGGCTGCGCCCGGGTGCGGAGCTGCATGAGAAAGCCAAGGTCGGCAATTTCTGCGAGGTCAAGAAGGCGACGGTCGAGAAGGGCGCCAAGATCAACCACCTGACCTATATCGGCGATGCGCGCGTCGGCGTCGGCGCCAACATCGGCGCGGGCACGATCACCTGCAATTATGACGGCTACTCGAAATTCTTCACCGATATCGGCGAGGGCGCATTCATCGGCTCGAACTCGTCGCTGGTTGCGCCGATTGTCATCGGGGCCGGCGCCTATGTCGCCTCGGGCAGCGTCATAACAGAGGAAGTGCCCGGGGATGCACTGGCCTTTGGTCGGGCGCGCCAGAAGACCTTGCCGGGCAAGGGCAAGGAATTGCGCGAACGCTTCGCCTCTGCCGCCGCTGCGAAAAAGGCGGGTGCAAAGTAACGGCATTTCAATCCTGCCGTGCCATGGATGGTCCTTCTTGCCCGGTCGGGCGGCTGATACGTTGCGAAACGGAATGTGACTTCCGCTTGGCTGCTGTGCTGCCTAAAAGGCCGACAGGGTTTTGAGGGATTGGACGGGGCAAAATCATGTGCGGAATCGTTGGTATCGTCGGCCAGACGCCGGTTGCGCCGCTGATCGTGGATGCGCTGAAGCGGCTGGAATACCGCGGTTATGATTCCGCCGGTGTCGCCACGATTGAGAATGGCGAACTGGCGCGCCGCCGCGCCGAGGGCAAGCTTGTCAATCTCGAGCGCCGGCTCAAGGCCGAGCCGCTGGATGGCAATATCGGCATCGGCCATACGCGCTGGGCAACGCACGGCGTGCCGAACGAGACCAATGCGCACCCGCATTTTTCCAACGGCGTGGCGATCGTCCACAATGGCATCATCGAGAATTTTGCCGAGCTGCGTCAGGAACTCATGGCCGATGGCTATGAGTTCACGTCGCAGACCGACACGGAGGTCGTGGCGCATCTGATTGCGCGTGAACTGGCGCGCGGCACCAAGCCTATCGATGCAGCGCATGCGGCGCTGAAGCGCCTCAACGGCGCCTTCGCGCTCGCCATCATGTTCAAGGGCGACGAGGACCTGATCGTCGGCGCCCGCAATGGGCCACCGCTGGCTGTCGGCCATGGCGAGGGCGAGATGTTCTTGGGCTCGGATGCGATTGCGCTTGCGCCCTTCACCAACTCGGTCACTTACCTTGAAGACGGCGACTGGGCGGTGGTGCGCCGCAACGAATTCCAGATCTACACGATGGATCGTGTGCCGGTGGAGCGCCAGCGGCGCCAGTCGGTCGGCACAAGCTATCTCGTCGACAAGGGCAATCACCGCCATTTCATGGAAAAGGAAATCCATGAGCAGCCGGAGGTGATCTCGCACACGCTGGCGCACTATCTCGACTTCACGCAAGGGACGTCGAAGCCGCTCGACTTGCCGTTCAACTTCGCCGACATCGACCGCCTCGCGGTTTCGGCCTGCGGCACGGCCTATCTTGCCGGGCTCGTCGGCAAATACTGGTTCGAGCGCCACGCACGGCTGCCGGTCGACATCGATGTCGCCTCGGAGTTCCGCTACCGCGAGATGCCGATCTCTAGGAAGAGCGCAGCGTTCTTCGTCTCGCAGTCGGGTGAAACCGCCGACACGCTGGCCTCGCTGCGCTACTGCCGTAAGGAAGGCGTGCCGATCGGCGCGATCGTCAATGTACGCGAATCGACGATGGCGCGCGAATCCGACGTCGTGATGCCGACGCTTGCCGGCCCCGAGATCGGTGTTGCCTCGACCAAGGCCTTCACCTGCCAACTTTCGGTGCTGGCGGCGTTGACCATACGGGCCGCCTCGCAACGCGGGACGATTACGGCGGAAGAAGAAAAGGCGCTGGTGCGCAGCCTGTCGGAGACGCCGCGCTATGCTGCCCAGGTGCTCAAGCTCGACAAGCAGATAGAGAAGGTTTCGCGTGAGCTGGCTTCGTACAAGCACGTGCTCTATCTCGGCCGCGACACCAATTTCCCGCTCGCCATGGAAGGCGCGCTCAAGCTCAAGGAAATCTCCTACATTCATGCCGAGGGTTATGCCGCCGGCGAGCTCAAGCACGGCCCGATCGCACTGATCGATGAGAACATGCCTGTCATCGTCATCGCTCCACATGACCGCATCTTTGAAAAGACCGTGTCGAACATGCAGGAAGTGGCGGCCCGCGGCGGCAAGATCATCCTGATCACCGACCAGAAGGGTGCCGCGCAGGCGACGGTGAAGACACTCGAGACCATCGTGTTGCCCGACGTGCCGGAGTTCATCGCGCCGATCATCTATGCCCTGCCGATCCAGATGCTGGCCTATTTCACGGCCGTGTTCATGGGCACCGACGTCGACCAGCCGCGCAACCTGGCAAAGTCGGTGACAGTGGAGTAGGGCCGACACCCCCTACCAAGATCTGTGTTCCAAAGCGTCGCGCGCTTGACTAATGTTGCGCTGCAAACGGTGCGGCGGTGAACGATGTCGGATGGCCACAAGACTTCTGGGATGACGCGGCTGAGGAACTATTTCCTCACCGGTTTCATCGTCTGCGCGCCGCTGGTGCTGACCATCTATATCGTCTGGTCGTTCATCGGCTGGGCCGACTCCTGGGTAAAGCCGTATATTCCGGCGAGCTACAATCCCGATACCTATCTGTCGATTCGGGTGCCGGGTTTCGGCCTGATCGTCGCCCTGGTGATGATCACGCTGATCGGTTTCCTGACGGCCAACTTCATCGGACGCGCCATCGTCGGATTCGGCGAGCGGCTCCTGAACAGGACCCCGCTGGTGCGCGGCCTGTACAAGACGCTGAAGCAGCTGTTCGAGACCGCGCTGTCGAATAAGAGCGACATGTTCCGGACCGTCGGCATGGTCGAATATCCGCGCAAGGGTGTCTGGTCGATCGTTTTTGTCGGCAATGAAAAGCGGACGGAGATCAATGACAAGCTCGACAAGGAAGGCGACCCGCTGATTGCGGTGTTCATGCCGTGCACGCCCAATCCGACCACGGGATTCCTGATGTATGTGCATCGCTCCGAGGTCGTGCTGCTCGACATGAGCATCGAGGACGGCGCCAAGCTGATCGTCTCGGCTGGCCTTGTGGTGCCAGAACCGGCGCCGGGCGCAGCAGCCAAGAGCAAGGCGATCGAAGGGCCCATCGGCAACCCTTCTGCCGGCGCGCTGCCTCAGCCGGCCCTCAGCAAGCGCACGGCCTCGTCCCTGCCGAACACGTAAAGCAGCAGGCGCAACGCTTCCCCGTGTGGCGACACGAGCTCTGGATCACGAGCAAGGATCAGGCGCGCGTCGTCGCGGGCGATCTCCAGGAGGTCGGCGTGCGCTTCGATGCGCGCGATCTGGAAGCCCGGCGTGCCGGACTGGCGCGTGCCCAGCAATTCGCCTTCGCCGCGCAGTTTGAGGTCTTCCTCTGCGATGAGGAAGCCGTCCTCGGTTTCACGCATGACCGACAGCCGGCGCTTGGCTGTTTCGCCAAGCGGATCCTTGTAGAGCAGCACGCAGGAAGATGGTTTCGAACCGCGGCCGACGCGACCGCGCAGCTGGTGCAACTGGGCGAGGCCGAAGCGCTCGGCGTGCTCGATGACGATGATGGTGGCGTCGGGCACGTCGACGCCGACCTCGATGACGGTGGTGGCGATCAGCACACGCGTTTCGCCCTCCTTGAAGGCGCGCATGGCCTCGTCCTTCTCCGCGCCCTTCATCCGGCCATGAACGAGGCCGATACGTTGGCCGAAGACCGGCTGCAGCGAGGCGAAACGATCCTCGGCAGACATCAGCTTGATCTCTTCGGATTCCTCGACCAGCGGGCAGATCCAATAGACCTTCTGGCCTTCGGCGACGGCGTCGCGCATGCGGCCGACGAGTTCCTCCAAGCGCTCGAGCGGCATGGTGACAGTGCGGATCGGCTGTCGGCCGGCCGGCTTTTCGGTCAGGCGCGACACATCCATGTCGCCGAAGGCGGTGAGCACCAGCGTGCGTGGGATCGGCGTCGCGGTCATGACCAGCATGTCGGGCGCCTGGCCCTTGGCGTTCATGGCAAGGCGCTGGTGCACGCCGAAGCGGTGCTGCTCATCGATGACGGCCAGCGCCATGTCGCGGAAGGTGACTGTATCCTGGAACAAGGCGTGGGTGCCGATTACGATGTCGATCTCGCCGCTTTCGAGCCCCGCCAGCGTCTGGGCGCGGTCGCGGCCCTTTTCGCGGCCGGTCAGGATCGCCACGTGCATGCCGACTCGTTCGGCCAAGGGCGCGATTGTCGCCAGATGCTGGCGGGCAAGGATTTCCGTCGGCGCCATCAGTGCCGCCTGGCCTCCCGCCTCGACGGCTCGAGCCATGGCCAGAAGTGCGACCACCGTCTTGCCCGAGCCGACGTCGCCCTGAAGCAGGCGCAGCATGCGTTCGGGTTTGGCGAGGTCGGCATCGATCTCTTCCAGGGCGGCCTGTTGCGAGCCGGTCAGTTGATAAGGCAGTGCCGCGCGGAGTGCGTTGACGAGGCGGCCGTCGCCAGTCAGTGGCCGGCCATGCAGCTTGCGCACGCGGGCGCGGACGAGGGCGAGCGACACCTGGCCGGCAAGCAACTCGTCATAGGCGAGGCGGCGCCAGGCGGCATTTTCGGGCGAGGCGTCGATCGGATCAGCAGGATTGTGGACGCGTTGCAGCGACGCCGCGAAAGCGGGAAAACTCTGCCGGCGTATGACATCGGCGTCGAGCCACTCAGGCACCTCAGGCACCCGTTCGAGCGACTGGCCGATGGCGCGGCGCAGCACCTTGGCCGACAGGCCCGCCGTCAGCGGATAGACAGGTTCGACCAGCGGCAGCTTGTCGGCCTCGCTGGCAAGCGCGATGTGGTCAGGATGAACCATCGAGGGGCGGCCGTTGAACCACTCCATGCGGCCCGAGACGATGACTTTCTCGCCCTCGGGCATCGCCTTTTCGAGATAGGCGGCATGCGCATGGAAGAAGGTCAGCGTGATCTCACCTGTGTCGTCATGCGCAAAGACGCGGTAGGGCGCCGAGCGGTTGCCGCGCGGCGCCGGCTGGTGGCGGTCGATGCGGACCTCCAGCGTGACGATGGCACCTTCCGCGGCGAGCGCGATACCAGGTCGGTTGCGGCGGTCGATGACGCTGTTGGGCAATATGAAAGCGAGGTCGCCGACGCGGGCGGACCGGTCGCCGAGATCGGCAGGCACGACCTTTTCGATCAGCACGGCAACCTTAGGTCCGATGCCGGTGAGCGAAGTGATGGGGGAGAACAGGGGATCGAGAAGGGATGGACGCATCGTGTCAGCTTATGCGCTGCTGCAGCCCGGGCAAAGGCTGACATGGCCGGCTATCCACGCTATATGCGCCTCGACATCAGAGGATTGCTGACATGACCGGATCGACACGCTCGAGCGAAGGGCTTGATACGCGCAGGCGCAAGCTTTTGTTCCGCTCCTGGCATCGCGGCATGCGCGAGATGGACCTGATCCTCGGCAGTTTCGCCGACGCCAATATCGACAGGCTGAGCGATGCGGAGCTCGACCTCTACGAGGTGCTGCTCGACATCACCGACAAGGAGTTGCTGTCCTGGATCATCGGCGAGCACCCTGTGCCTGAAGCTGTCGACCATGACGTCTATCGCCAGATCGTGGCGTCGCGCGGCGCGTTCACAGCCTGAGTGAAATCATGAGCCTGACCAAAGCAATCGGCCTGCCCAAGGGTCGCGCCGGACAGTTCATCGTCGACGGCGTCGCCGACGGCTATGAGGCCTTCGCGCTCGCCATCGCCGCCGCCGAGACGGCGCCTGACAAGCCGCTGCTGTTTGTCGCGCGCGACGGACAGCGGCTGCCGCAGATCGTCGAAGCGCTGGCTTTCGTCGCGCCCGACCTGCCGGTGCTCGAACTGCCGGCCTGGGACTGCCTGCCCTACGACCGCGTGTCGCCGGGGTCGGATACGGCAGCGCGCCGGCTCGATGCGCTGGCGGCGATAATCGCATTGAGGAAAGAGCCGCATCGGGCGATCGTGCTGACGACGGCCAATGCGCTTCTGCAGCGCATGCCGCCGTCGGCTGCGCTCGAAGCGCAGGAATTCCCCGCCAAGCCGGGCAACCAGGTCGAGATGAACCAACTGGTGGCGCGGCTCGAACGGGCTGGCTTCGAGCGCGTGCCGACGGTGCGCGGCGTCGGTGAATTCGCCGTGCGTGGCGGCATCCTCGACCTATATGCGCCGGGTGCCGCGGATGCGCTGCGCCTCGACTTCTTCGGTGACACGCTGGAGACGATCCGTGCCTTCGACGTCGCCAGCCAGCGCACGACGGGCAGCCGCAATCAGGTGGTACTGCAGGCGATGAGCGAGGTGGCGCTGACGCCGGAAACGATCAGCAAGTTCCGCCGCAGTTACATCGACGCCTTTGGCGCGCCGTCGCGCGACGATGCTCTGTACGCCGCGGTCAGCGAAGGCAGGCGCTTTGCCGGCATGGAGCACTGGCTGCCGTTCTATTACTCGCATCTCGAAACGATCTTTGACTACCTGCCCGACGCGCCTGTGGTGTTCGACCATCTGGCGCGCGAGGCTTTGGGCGAGCGCCATGCGCTGATCCTTGATCACTACGAGGCCCGCCGCAAGCAGGGCGAGGGCAAGGGGCTCAAAGATGCCGTGCCCTACAAGCCTGTGGCGCCAGATCAGATGTATCTGTCGCCCGAAGAGGTGTTCACCGCGCTCGCCGACCAGGTCAATGCTGAGCTTACGCCGTTCGACACGCCGTTTTCGAGCGGACGCAAGGTGCTGCATGCCGGTTCGCATGCCGGCCGCAGCTTTGCCGAGGAGCGCGCCGACCCGAACGCCAACGTCTTCGACGTGGTGGCCCGGCACATCGCCGACCAGCGGGCGGCCAAGCGCCGCGTCGTTGTCGCCGGCTGGACCGAAGGCTCGCTCGACCGGCTGACGCAGATCCTCGACGAGCACGAGCTCGGCAACCTCAAGCGTGTGGCGAACATGGCCGAGGTCGAGGCGCTGAAGCCGGGCGAAGCGGGCCTCGCGGTGCTGCCGATCGAGGCCGGCTTCGAGTCAGGTGACCTCGTCGTCGTTGCCGAGCAAGACATTCTCGGCGACCGGCTGATCCGGCGCTCGAAGAAGCGCAAGCGCGCTGCCGACTTCATCGCCGAGGCAGCGTCGCTGTCGTCGGGCGACATCGTCGTCCACGCCGACCACGGCATCGGCCGCTTTGTCGGCCTCAAGACAATCGAGGCGGCCGGTGCGCCACATGACTGCCTCGAAATCCACTACGCCTCGGACGGCCGGCTGTTCCTGCCGGTCGAAAACATCGAGCTTCTGTCGCGCTATGGCTCGGACTCAGCCGAGGCCCAGCTCGACAAGCTCGGCGGCGGCGCCTGGCAGTCGCGCAAGGCCAAGCTCAAGCGGCGCCTGCTGGAGATGGCCGGGCAACTGATCAAGCTTGCCGCCGAACGGCATATGCGCGAAGCACCCGCGATGAACCCGCCTGATGGCGTCTATGGCGAATTCGCGGCGCGGTTCCCCTATGAGGAGACCGACGACCAGCAGAGCGCCATCGATTCAGTGATGGAGGACCTGGGTGCCGGCAAGCCGATGGACCGCCTGATCTGCGGCGACGTCGGCTTTGGAAAAACCGAGGTTGCCCTCCGCGCGGCCTTTATTGCCGCCATGGAAGGTTTCCAGGTGGCGGTCGTGGTGCCGACGACCTTGTTGTCGCGCCAACATTTCAAGACCTTCTCGCAGCGTTTCGCCGGCCTGCCGGTCAAGGTGCGGCAGGCCTCCAGGCTCGTCGGCAGCAAGGAACTTGCCGAGACCAAGCAAGGCATATCAGACGGTACTGTCGACATCGTCGTCGGCACACATGCACTGCTCGGCTCGTCGATACAGTTCAAGAACCTCGGCCTGCTGATCATCGACGAGGAGCAGCATTTCGGCGTCAAGCACAAGGAGCGGCTCAAGGAGCTGAAGAGCGACGTGCACGTGCTGACGCTGTCGGCGACGCCGATCCCGCGCACGCTGCAGCTGGCGCTGACCGGTGTGCGCGAGTTGTCGCTGATCGCCACGCCGCCGGTCGACCGCATGGCGGTGCGCAGCTTCATCTCGCCCTTCGACCCATTGGTCATCCGCGAGACGCTGCTGCGCGAGCGCTATCGCGGCGGCCACAGCTTCTATGTCGTGCCGCGCATCGCCGATCTCGCCGAAATTCATCAGTTCCTGCAGGAATCGGTGCCTGAATTGAAGGTGGCGGTGGCGCATGGCCAGATGCCGCCAGGCGAGCTCGACGACATCATGAACGCCTTCTATGACGGCCAGTACGACGTGCTGCTGTCGACGACCATCGTCGAATCGGGCCTAGACATTCCGACCGCAAACACGCTGATCGTGCACCGCGCCGACATGTTCGGCTTGGCGCAGCTCTATCAGCTGCGTGGGCGCGTCGGGCGCTCTAAGGTGCGCGCCTATGCGTTGTTCACGCTGCCCGCCAACCGGACGCTGACTGCCACCGCCGACCGCAGGCTCAAGGTGCTGCAGTCGCTCGATACTCTGGGCGCCGGCTTCCAGCTCGCCAGCCACGACCTCGACATCCGTGGCGCCGGCAACCTCCTCGGCGAGGAGCAGTCGGGCCACATCAAGGAAGTCGGCTTCGAGCTCTACCAGCAGATGCTGGAAGAGGCAGTGGCCGAGCTGCGCGGCAGCGGTGAGGCGATCGACACCGGCTGGTCGCCGCTGATCGCTGTCGGCACGGCTGTCATGATCCCGGAAGGCTATGTGCCCGACCTGCAGCTCAGACTGGCGCTCTACCGTCGACTTGGCGATCTCGAAAACACCGAGGAGATCGACGGTTTTGGCGCCGAGCTCATCGACCGCTTCGGGCCGTTGCCGGAGGAGGTCAAGCACCTGCTCAAGATCGTCTTCATCAAGGCTTTGTGCCGCAAGGCCAATGTTGAAAAGCTGGATGCCGGGCCGAAGGGCGTGGTGGTGCAGTTCCGCAAGAAGGAGTTTGCCAATCCGGCGGGTCTGGTGCGCTACATCGCCGAGCAGGGTTCGCTGGCCAAGATCAGGCCGGATCACTCGGTGGTGTTCGCCCGCGACTGGCCGAACCCTGAAAAGCGCCTGGCCGGCTCGGCCGTCATCATGACGCAACTGGCGAAGTTGGTCGAACAGGCGGCTTGAGATGCCGTGCGCATGGGATAGGGACCGGCATCGCAGGGGCGCGATGCCGGAGCAGCCGCTGGATTGGATCAGGTGTCCGTAAGGCGCAACGTCATGTTCCAGCGGTCCAACCCTGGCTCGAAACCATCGGGCGTGACTCTCGAGGCGGTGAAGCCGAACTTCTCATAGAAGCCATGGGTGTGTTGGCTGGTTTCCAGGATCCGTTCTGCGATGCCAGGGATAGCGCGTGCCTGCGCCAATCTGGCCTGCGTCAATCTGGTCCCCAGACCCTGTCCGTGAAACACCCTGTCGACCATTCCCCATGCCAAGCTGGCGCGCTTGCGTTCTGGCTCGACTGCCAGCCCGCCACAGGCGATGTCCGACCCACTGCGTGTGAGCACCAGATAGGGCCAACCTTCGGTAGCGATGCTTTCCAGAAATTGGCAAATGTCCGCGCGCTCTTCCGGTGCAAAGAAGGTCGGCACGTTGCTGTCGAATATCGCCAGACAGGCGGCAAAGTCTTCGGCCACGTAGGGCCGGGAGTTATGTCTTTCATTGCGGAAATTGCCTCGAACGATCGGGGTTACTTGCGTAGTCCAATTGCTGTTTCTGGCCAAGAGTGGCCTGAGCAGGCGAGGGATGTCATGCTCACGCGTCGTCGCGAATTCACACAAGGCCCTTGGCCGCTCCATGCCGTGGCGTCCATGAAGCCATTGATCCCCGATGTCGGCCCCAATGGGCACTGACGCTCCATCGCTTGCACTGCTTATCGCCAACACCAAAAAAGCCCCGATCGCCGAAGCGAAGGGGGCTTTGGATACATTGTATCACACCGACCGGCGCAGCGGCCGGGCGGGCTTAGTTGAGCGTCGGCTCGCCGGCAGCCTTTTCGGCTGCCACTTGCCGAATGGCATCGGCAAGGGTGGCCGAGTCCTGGGCGCCCATGACCGCGTATTTGCCGTCGAGCAGGAAGCAGGGCACGCCTGTGATCCCCATGCGCGAGGCGGTGACGATCTCGTTGGTGACGTCGTCGCGGTCGGCGTCGGTGGCGAGCAGCGATTCAACGACCGCCGTATCCATGCCGGCTTCACGCGCTGCTTCGACCAGCACGGCGTGGTCACCAATGTTCTTGCCCTGCTCGAAATAGAGGCTGAACAGCAAACGCGCGAGCTTGTCCTGCACGCCGTCTCCCGAAGCCGCTGCCCAGCGGATGAGGCGGTGGGCATCGAGCGTGTTCGGCGCAACCGTGATGGCGTCAAAGTCGAACGAGATGCCTTCGACAGCACCCAGCGAGACCAGATTGGCGTGGACCTGTTTCAACCGGTTCTCGTCCGAGAATTTCGCCAGCATGTAGGCCTTGCGTTCCTTGCCCTCGGGCGGGATCGTCGGGTCGAGCTGGAACGGGCGCCAATGCACCTCGGCCTTGATGTCGGGCAGGCTGGCAAGGGCGTTTTCGAGGCGCTTCATGCCAAGAAAACACCACGGGCAGACAACATCCGAGACGACGTCGATGGTGATCCGGTTCTGTTCAGACATGGAAAAGTCCTTAGCTCAAGCAGTTCGATTAACCGCCCTGACTCCACCAGACCGGCAACTGATAGCCAAATATGGGTGTTTTTTCCGGATGTTTTAGTCTCTTCGCAAATGCGATCCACTGCTCGGAGTTGTGTTGGAACGGCACCATGTAATTGCCGGAGATCAAGAGACGGTCGAGGGCACGCACCGCAGCCACGAAATCTTCCTTCTCGCGCGCCTTGAGCATGGCGTCGATCATTGCGTCGACGGCGGGGCTGGAAACGCCGGCAAGATTGAATGAGCCAGGCTTCTGGGCCGACGACGAGCCCCAGCGCCCGATCTGTTCGATGCCCGGCGACAGGGTCCCGGTGAAGCCTGTGACGCCGATCAGCGCGTCGAATTCGAAAGCCTGCTTGCGTGACTGAATCTGGTCGGCTTCGAGCGCGCGGATGGTGACCGCGATACCGAGCTTTTCCAGCGTGCGCTGGTAAAGCGCGGCAAGCCGCTGCTCGGCCTCGGACGAAGTCAGGATCTCGAAGGCGAAGGGCGCGCCTTGTGCATCGAGCATCTTGCCGCCCTGCAAGGTGTAGCCGGCGGCCTTGAACAGCTCGAATGCCTGTTTCATCACCTTGCGGTCCTGACCGGAGCCGTCGGTGACAGGTGGGCGCCATGTGCCATCCATGATGTCGGGGCGCACCGCATCGGGGAAGGGCGCCAGCAGCGCCTTTTCCTTGTCGTTGGCCGGCACGCCAAAGGCGGAAAGCTCCGAACCCTGCCAATAGCTGACGGTGCGCTCATACTTGCCGGCGAACAGGTTTCGGTTGGCCCATTCGAAGTCGTAAAGCATGCCGAGCGCCTGGCGAACCTCAGGGTTGGCGAATTTCGCCAGCCGGGTGTTGAACATGAAGCCGGTGACGACAGGCGGAAGGCCGCTCTTGAAGGTCTCGGCGACGATGTCGCCGTTCTTGAAGGCAGGGAAATCGAAGCCACGTGCGCGCTTGACCGGATCGGCCTCGGTGAAGGTGTCGCAGATGCCCTTCTTGAACGCCTCAAACTGGGCAGCGGCGTTGAGGAAATACTCGATGGTGATCTGGTCGTAATTATCGAAGCCGCGCTTGGACGGGATGTCGCGTGCCCAATATTCGGGATTGCGCTTGAAGACGATGCGCTCGCCGGGCTTCACTTCGGCAACCGTATAAGGGCCGCTGCCGACGAGCGGTTTCAGTGTGGTCTGGTCGAACGTGTCCTTGGAGAAGGCGTGTTTGGGCACGATCGGCGTCAGCGCGATGATCAGTGGGAATTCGCGGTCGGCCTTGTCATTGAAGTTGAAGCGGACGCTGTTGTCCCCGGTCTTTTCGATCTTCTCGATCTTGGCCATGCGGTCGCTGTAGGGCGGGCGTCCCTTTTCGGTGAAGACCTCATAGGTGAAGATGACATCGTCGGGCGTGATCTGCTGGCCGTCCGACCACTTGGCGTTGGGGTCGAGGTGGAACTCGATCCATTTGCGCTCGGGGTCGATGTTGACCGACTTGGCAGTCAGGCCATAGATGCTGAAGGCCTCGTCGGCACTGCGCTGCATCAGCGATTCGAAGACGAGATTGCCGTAGATCGTATCTATCATGCCGCGCGCGGTGGTGCGCAGGCTCTTGATGATGAACGGGTTGAGATTGTCGAAGCTGCCGATGACGCAGTAGGTGATCTTGCCGCCCTTGGGGGCGTCGGGATTGGCGTAGGGAAAGTTCTTGAAATCGGCGGGCAGGGCAGGGGTGCCATGCATGGAAAGGCCATGAACGGGCTCGGCCAGAGCGGCGCGCGGCGCCAGAGTTGTGATGGCGGCGGTGGCAACCAGCAGCGAAAGAGTGCGTCTCACGACGATTCTCCACGAATTCGGGGAAGCTTTGATGATTCGAAGCGTAGCGCAGGCGTATGTGGCCCGTCCATGCTGGCTCAAGGCACAAGAAATGCATGGAAACAGGCTGGATTCGCGGCTCGCGGCAGTGTAACACGCGCGGCGAAGTCATGCTGTTGCCTCATTTGCCCAACAGGTAGCGTCGACACACGGCTAGGGCCGGTTCCGGGATTGTTTGAGAGGAATTCATGAAGATGACGAGCCAGAAATTCGACGGTCTCCGCCTGTCGGCCTTGGCGGCTGGCGTTGCCGGTCTGCTGGCGTCGGGCCTCGCGCCGGCCGCTGCGCAGCAGCAGCAGGTGCCGCAGGGCTGGTTCAAGGCCTGTTCCAAGCAGGCTGACGTCGATATCTGCAACGTGCAGAACATCCTGACCGCGAGCAACGGCCAGCTGGTCACCGGCATCTCGATGATCGAGCTCAAGGGCAAGGTCAACCGCAAGGTGTTCCAGGTCACCGTGCCGAGCGGCCGCCTCATCCCTCCGGGAATCGGCCTGCAGGTCGATGGCGCCAAGGCCCAGAAGCTGGAATACGTGATCTGCTTCCCGGACCGCTGCGTGGCCGAGATCGCCCTGACCGACGCGCTCGTCGGCTCGTTCAAGAAGGGCACCGACCTGACCCTGACCTCGATCAACTTCCAGAACCAGCCGAACCCGATCAAGGTTTCGCTGTCGGGATTCACCGGCGCCTTCGATGGCGAGCCGCTGAAGCAGTCGGACCTGGAAGACCGCCAGAAGAAGCTCCAGGAGTTCGTGTCGAAGAACAACGAGGACTTCGCCAAGAAGCTCAAGGAAGAACAGGACAAGGCCAAGACGGCCAACTGATCGACCTGACCGTACTGAACTGAAAAAAAGCGGGGTTTAGGCCCCGCTTTTTTGTTGCATATCAACTGGTTGCGTCTAGTGGCTGCTACGCGCCTTGGGGGCGTAGTGACCGTCCGCTGTCTTGTCGAAAAACTCACCGACCTGCGGATGCCGCACCGGCTCGCCGGAGCTGTCCTCGAGCAGGTTTTGCTCGGAGACATAGGCGACGTATTCGGTCTCCGCATTCTCTGCGAGGAGGTGATAGAAGGGCTGGTCACGCCGCGGGCGCACGGCGGCGGGGATCGCGTCGTACCACTCCTCGGTGTTGGCGAATTCGGGGTCGACATCGAAGATCACGCCCCGGAACGGGAAGACCCGGTGGCGCACCACCTGTCCGATCGAGAATTTTGCCGTCTTCATGGATCACCTGCACCG
The DNA here is from genome assembly GCF_014138625.1 of Aminobacter ciceronei. Taxonomy (GTDB): domain Bacteria; phylum Pseudomonadota; class Alphaproteobacteria; order Rhizobiales; family Rhizobiaceae; genus Aminobacter; species Aminobacter ciceronei. The sequence continues at coordinate 135,565 of NZ_JACJHY010000010.1, read as the reverse complement.
CGTAAGAGTTGCCAATTCACACGCGCTTTCAATCGCTTAGGACACGTTCGAGGTCGATAAGACCTACTGGCCCTGCCAATCGCGCCCTTCCAAGTTCCTATTTGGCGCAGCAAGGCAGCCATTTCAATGGCATAGCGGCTTGACGGCCGGTCCGGCGGCACGATACCGGCTGGTAGCAATGCTCCATCGCGCATCCGTTGCCCGCCAGGCGGCGAACGCGCCTTTTCCAGCACGAGAAGCGGGAAAGCGCCGATGTCTGAGGTGATCGGTCTGGTCTTGCCCTTTTTCGGGCTGATCTTCATGGGTTTCGTCGTTGCCCGGATCACCCGGCAGCCGCTGGAAGCGCTCGGCTGGATGACGACCTTCATCGTTTATGTCGCCCTGCCGGCGCTGTTTTTCCAGCTGCTGGCCAAGACGCCGTTCGAGCGGCTGACCGAATGGGGCTACATATCAGGCGCGGTGTTCTCGACCTTCGTCATCTTCATGCTGATGTTTACGGCCTCCTGCATCCGAGGGCGCGGCGAGATCGCCGAATCGACGATCAAGGGGCTGGCGTCGGCCTATGGCAATATCGGCTACATGGGCCCAGGTCTGGCGCTGCTGGCCTTCGGCGAGGAGGCGGCGGTTCCAGTCGCACTGATCTTCTGTTTCGAAAACATCATGCATTTCACCGTAGCACCAATGATGATGGCGCTGGCCGGCGACGAGCCGCGCTCGCCGATGAGCGTTGCTCTGGACGTGGTCAAGAAGATCGCCTTTCATCCGTTCATCGTTGCAACGGCGATCGGCGTGCTCGCGGCCTATGTCGAATTCCGGCCGCCCCTGCCTGTCGAACGCTTCCTTGAATATCTGTCGCGGGCGGCAGCACCCTGCGCATTGTTTGCCATGGGCGTGACGCTGGCCTTGCGGCCGTTGAAGCGGGTGCCGCATGAGATGGTGCCGATCGCGCTGCTCAAGCTGATCCTGCATCCGCTGCTGTGCTACGTCGTGCTGAGCTGGGTTGGCAATTTCGAGCCGGTCTGGCTGTTCTCGGCCATGCTCATGGCGGCATTGCCGACGGCGACCAATGTCTTCGTCATCGCCCAGCAATATGGCGTCTGGGTTGAGCGGGCTTCGGCCAGCGTGCTGGTCACCACCTGTCTGTCTGTCTTGACGGTGACCGGGCTGCTTTACGCGATCCAGCACGGCATTTTGCCGCCGGATCTCTTTCCTTAAGCTCAGTCGGTGGCAGCATCGCCGCCGCGGCGCGGCGAACGAAGCCCGGCGACGGCCGAGGAAAAGCCGCTACCCGGGCGCAGGCCTTCGCGCATGAAGAAGGCACGGAGTGGCGAGAAGACGCCGAGAACGTTGAGGCCGGCGCTGCGCGCCAGCTGCGCCGGCAGCATGTCGGACAACAGCGACCTGTTGAGCAGGTTCACCGCGCTGGTGCGGGCAACAATGTCGGGACGCCGTGCGGCATCATAGGCTGCCAGCGCTTCTGGAGCCCCGGAATCGTCGCGATGTTTGGCTGCCGTTTCAACGAGTTGGTCGATATCCCTGATGCCGAGATTGAGCCCTTGCGCGCCGATCGGCGGAAACACATGCGCTGCTTCGCCGACCAGGGCGATGCGGTTCTGGGCGAAGCGCCGCGGCAAGGATGTCGACAAAGGGTATATCTGGCGTCCGCCCTCGATCGTGACGCGGCCGAGCATCGACTGCATCTGCTGCTCGACACGTTGCGACAGCGCATCGTCGCCGACGCTGGCGAATTCCTTGGCGGTTTCGGGTCTGAGCACCCAGACGAGGCTTGAGCGGCGGCCGGGTAGCGGCACTTGGGTGAATGGCCCGGTTTCGGTGTGGAATTCGGTCGAGGTGAAGGCGTGGTCACGACTGTGGACGAAATTCAGCACCAGAGCGGCCTGTGGCAGCGACTGCGCTGAGGCCGAAATGCCGGCGGCCTGGCGGGCCGGTGAATTCCTGCCATCGGCGGCAACCGCCAATGGCGCTTCAACCAACGTGCCGTCCGATAGTGTGGCAATCACCTTGCCGGGCTCAAGGGTCCAGTTGTCGACCATGGCGCGGCGCCACTCGATTCCCGAATGGGCTTCGACCGCCTTTTCCAGGACTGCATTGAAGACGCGGTTCTGGAAGTTCAGCCCAAAATGCTCTTCGCCGATCTCGCCGGCGCGGAAGGTGACCATCGGACTGCGGATCAGCCGCGACGTGCCGTCGATGATGCGCATCACCTTGAGGGGAGCAGCATCTGGCTCGAGCGAATCGAGCATGCCGAGCGTGGCCAGGAACTTCAGCGCCGGGACCATCAGAGCTGTGGTGCGGCCATCGTCGGTCCGGGCCGGCGGTCCGGCAAGCACGACGCTGAAGCCGGCCTTGGCAAAGGCGAGGGCTGATATCAACCCCACGGGTCCGGTGCCTGCCACCAGAATTCTCGTGTCGACGCTCATCGGCAGCCCATGCTGTTCCAGTGCTGTCTCAGCACCTTGGTTTTCCCGGTATATTGCAGGCCTAAGCCATTGATCAACGCGGCGATTCATCCCATTCGGTCGCAACAGTCGATCCCGGCGCAATTTCAGCCAGCCTGATAACTTGCCGGCTCATCACGCCGAAGTGGATGAAGCAGTGTTGGCGCCGTGACAAGGCATTTTCGGTTTGGCTTTCGTCTTGTCTGGAAAGCGACGCTGCTATTAAGTGCCGGAATGGCAAGGGAGACTACCGGTGGCAAACAGGAGGCACGATGACTAGAGAATTCGTGCAATCATGCCGCAACAGATTTGCTCCATATGCTCGGTCATGTTCATCCACTCGGCTCAATTCTGCACAATGATTGGCGGGAAACGTGAAGCCTAAGAAAGTCACATGGCCGCAGGCGCGGGCCTTTTCGGTCCATCTTCTCACCGCATCGGGTTCGTTCCTTGCCTTCCTGTCGCTGGTTGCGGCGAGTGAGGAGCGCTGGACGGCGATGTTCTGGTGGCTGGGGCTCGCTCTTTTCGTCGACGGTATCGACGGGCCGATCGCGCGCAAGCTCGAGGTCAAGGAGATCCTGCCGACATGGTCGGGCGAACTGCTCGACAACATCATTGATTACGTCACCTACGTCCTGATCCCTGCCTTCGCGCTCTACCAGAGCGGCTTCATGGGAGAGGGGCTGTCGTTTCTGTCGGGCGCGATCATCGTGGTGTCGAGCGCGATCTATTATGCCGACACCGGGATGAAGACGAAGGAGAACTTCTTCAAGGGCTTCCCGGTGGTGTGGAACATGGTGGTGTTCACGCTGTTCGTCATCGAGCCGGGGCAATGGGTGTCGTTCGCAGTGGTGGTCATCGCCGGCATACTGACCTTCGTTCCGATGAACTTCCTGCATCCGGTGCGGGTCGTCAGGCTTCGCAACATCAACCTGCCGATGACGCTGATCTGGTGCGCGTTTGGCGGTGTCGCGCTGTGGCAGGCCATGGATGCCAGCGAATGGGTCAAGATCGGCATCGCCATCAGCGGCATCTACCTGTTCTTCATCGGTGGCGTTATGCAATTTTTCCCCAAACTCGGCGGCGAGCCGGCAATCGAGACAGAGAAAGACTGACGACGTGCCCAAAGCCATACGCGTTCACGCCCACGGCGGCCCCGAAGCGCTTGTCTATGAAGAGGTAGAGGTCGCCCGACCGGGGCCCGGCCAAGCGCTCATCCGCCATACCGCGATCGGCCTGAACTTCATCGACGTCTATTTCCGCACGGGGCTTTATCCTGCGCCCGCTGGCATGCCGGTGACGCCTGGCGGCGAAGCGGCCGGCGTGGTGCTCGAACTCGGCGAGGGCGTGAACTGGCTTTCTGTCGGCGACCGCGTCGCCTATTCCATTCCGACGGGCGCCTATTGCGAGCAGCGCGTGATTGCCGCCGACAAGCTGGTCAAGCTGCCCGACGGCATCAGCGACGAGCAGGCGGCGGCGATGATGCTGAAGGGCATGACCGCCGAATACCTGCTGCTGCGTACCTTCAAAGTGAAGGCCGGCGATACGGTTCTTTACCACGCGGCCGCTGGCGGCGTCGGCCTGATCCTCGGCCAGTGGGCAAAGCACCTCGGTGCGACAGTCATCGGCACTGTAGGCTCGGACGACAAGGGCGAGCTTGCCATGGCGCATGGCTTCGACCACGTCATCAACTATCGCAGCCAGGATTTCGTCGCCGAGGTGGCTGCCATCACCGGCGGCAAGAAATGCGACGTCGTCTACGATTCCGTCGGCAACGACACCTTTCCCGGCTCGCTCGACTGCCTCAGGCCGCTCGGCACATTCGTCAGCTTCGGCCAGTCCTCGGGACCGATCCCGCCGTTCAGCATTTCGCTCCTGGCCCAGAAGGGCTCGCTGTTTGCCACCCGGCCGACGCTGTTTGTCTACAATGCGCTGCGCGAAGATATGGTAAGGTCGGCTGACGCATTGTTCGATGTGGTGCTGAGCGGCGCCGTCGAGATCAGGATCAACCAGCGTTATGCGCTACGCGACGTGGCACAGGCTCATGCCGATTTGGAAGGCCGCAAGACGACGGGGACGACGGTTCTTATCCCTTGAGTTTTCGCTGGAATTCTTGAAGCTCTTTCAACTTCTGACATGCTTTGCGCCGGGAGCAGGACGCGCCTACCATGCTCCCGGGAACATAAAAAAGAACTGACATGGGAGGCGTTGTGGACACAACCCCTTTAGCCAATGGTCGGAACCTGCTTGAGGTTCGCGGCCTGACGAAGGTATTCGGCACGTTGAAGGCGTGCGACCAGGTCGACTTGACCATCGCCAAGGGCGAAATCCATGCCCTGCTCGGTGAAAACGGCGCCGGCAAGTCGACACTGGTTAAGATGCTGTTCGGCTCGCTCGAGCCCAATGCCGGCGAAATTGCCTGGAACGGACAGCCTGTCAGGATCACCAGCCCAGGCGTCGCCAAGAAACTCGGCATCGGCATGGTTTTCCAGCATTTTTCGCTGTTCGAGGCGCTGACGGCCGCCGAGAACATCGCGCTGTCGCTGGCCGACGACACGCCGATCAGCACCATTGCTGCCAAAGCGCGTGCGCTGTCCTACAGCTACGGCCTGCCGCTTGATCCGGACTCGCTTGTCGGTGATCTCTCGGTCGGTGAGCGCCAGCGCATCGAGATCATCCGCTGCCTGCTGCAGACACCAGACCTGATCATTCTCGACGAGCCGACTTCGGTGCTGACGCCACAGGAAGCCGACAAGCTGTTCGAGACGCTGGAGCGCCTGCGCGCCGAGGGCAAGTCGATCCTCTACATCTCACACCGGCTCGATGAAGTCCGCCGGCTTTGCGACAGCGCCACGATCATGCGGCACGGCAAGGTTGTGGGCCACTGCAATCCCCGGGTCGAAACACCGTCCTCGCTGGCTCGCATGATGGTCGGCACCGAGGTCAAGAACGCCGAGCGCACCACGGCATCGGTGCGTGGCGAGGAACTGCTCAGCATCTGCGGCATGAGCCGCAAGCCAGCCGGGCCGTTCTCGATGCCGCTCAAGAACATCTGGCTGAGCGTCGCCGGCGGTGAGGTCATCGGCATTGCCGGTGTCGCGGGCAACGGCCAGGGAGAACTGTTCGAGGCGATTTCGGGCGAGGCGCTGCAGGAAAGCGCAGACGCCGTCCGCATTCGCGGCAAGTCGGCCGGGCGCATGGGCATTTCGGCGCGGCGTCTGCTGGGGGCGGCTTTTGTCCCGGAGGAGCGCCTCGGTCATGGTGCCGCGCCGCGCCTGCGGCTGTCTGACAATCTCTTGCTGTCGCGCCACAGCACGGACGGCAAGGCGTTTGTCGGTACCGGCGGAATGGTCAAGTCTGGTGCTATCCAGAAGGCGGCACAGCGCATCATCGAGGTGATGGACGTGCGCAAGAGCGCGCCCGATCCGGAGGCCGCAGCCCTTTCAGGCGGCAACCTGCAGAAATTCATCATCGGCCGCGAGCTCGATCGCAATCCGTCGGTGATGGTGGTCAACCAGCCGACCTGGGGCGTCGATGCCGGTGCTGCGGCGCGCATCCGCCAGGCACTGATCGAACTCGCCCGCAATGGTTCGGCGGTGCTGGTGATCAGCCAGGATCTCGACGAGCTGTTTGAAATCTCCGATGCCATCGCTGTCATGCACAATGGCGAGCTGTCCAAGCCGATCCCGATCGCGGAGGCCACGCTAGAACGTATCGGGCTGTTGATGGGCGGCGCCGAACCAGGTCACCTCGACCCTGCGAAGGAGGTGGCGTGATGCGTATCGAACTCGTCAAGCGTCCCGAACGCTCCAAGTTGTTCGCGGCACTTTCACCCTTCATCGCGCTCGGGCTGACGCTGATCGCCGGCGCGATCATGTTCTCGCTGCTCGGCAAGAGCCCGGTCGAAGCGCTCTATTATTACTTCATCGATCCGCTGCGTGAGGTCTGGTCGCTGCATGAGCTGGCGGTCAAGGCTGCACCGCTGATCCTGATCGCGGTTGGTCTGTCGATCTGCTACCTCTCCAACAACTGGAACATCGGCGCCGAGGGCCAGTTCATCATCGGCGCCATCACAGGCTCGATCCTGCCGGTCATGTTCCCCGATTTCCAGTCGTGGATCGTGCTGCCGCTGATGCTGTTGATGGGTGTCGCCGGCGGTGCCGCCTATGGCGCTATTCCGGCCTATCTCAAGGTGCGCTTCAACACCAACGAGATCCTCACCAGCCTGATGCTGGTCTACGTCGCACAGCTGTTCCTCGACTGGATGGTCCGCGGCCCTTGGCGCAACCCGGCGGGCATGAACTTTCCGGAGACGCGCACCTTCAGTCCGAGTGCCGTGCTGCCCGAGATCTGGTCGGCATCCGGCCGTGCCAACTGGGGTTTTGTCTTTGCCATCGTCGCGGCGGTTGCGCTGTGGTTCATGCTGTCGCGAACGCTTCGAGGTTTCGAGGTGCAGGTGCTTGGGCAAAGCCCGCGCGCCGGCAAGTTCGCAGGCTTCTCACAGTCGCGCATGGTGTTCTTTGCCTTCCTGGTGTCGGGCGGGCTCGCCGGCCTTGCCGGCATTTCCGAAGTCTCGGGCGCTATCGGCCAGCTCAGGCCGACGATTTCACCCGGTTACGGCTTTGCCGCGATCATCGTCGCCTTCCTCGGACGCCTGAACCCGCTCGGCATCATCGCCGCGGGTCTGGTGCTGGCGCTGTCCTATCTCGGCGGCGAGGCAGCGCAGATCTCGATCGGCGTGTCGGACAAGGTGGTGCGTGCCTTCCAGGGTATGCTGCTGTTCTTCGTGCTCGCCTGCGACACGCTCATTCTCTATCGCATCCGCTTTGTCGGCGCCTCCGCTGCAAAGACCGTGGAGGCCAGGCAAAATGTTTGAAGATATCCTGATAACGATTGCGACGGCGGCAACCCCGCTCTTGATCGCAGCCGTCGGCGAAGTGGTGGTCGAGCGCTCCGGCGTGCTCAATCTCGGCGTCGAGGGCATGATGGTGATGGGCGCGGTGACCGGTTTCGGCGTTGCGCTGACTACCGGCTCTCCCTGGCTCGGCGTTGTTGCCGCGATCATCGTCGGCATGCTGTTTTCACTGCTGTTCGGTTTCCTGACATTGACACTGGTGACCAACCAGGTGGCGACCGGCCTGGCCCTGACGCTGCTCGGGCTCGGTCTCTCAGGTATGCTCGGCGAAGGTTTCGTCGGCCTGCCGGGCATCAAGATGAGCTATCTCCACATCCCCTATCTCACCGATGTTCCCTATATCGGCAGGCTGTTCTTCGGTCAGGATCCGCTCTTTTACGTGTCGATTCTGCTGACGGCGGGCGTCGCCTGGTTCCTGTTTCGCTCGCGCGCCGGCCTGACGCTGCGGTCGATCGGCGACAACCACACCTCGGCGCACGCGCTTGGCATCAAGGTCATCGGCATCCGCTATCTCGCGGTCATGTTCGGCGGCGCCTGTGCGGGACTCGCCGGCGCCTACCTGTCCCTCATCTACACGCCGCAGTGGATCGAAAACATGACCGCCGGCCGGGGCTGGATTGCCTTGGCGCTGGTGGTGTTCGCGTCCTGGCGGCCGTGGCGCGTGCTTGCGGGCGCCTATCTCTTCGGAGCGGTCTCGATCGGCCAGTTGCATGCCCAGGCCCTGGGTGTCGGCGTGCCGTCGCAACTGCTCTCTTCGCTACCCTATCTGGCAACCGTCGTGGTGCTTGTGCTCATTTCGCGCAACAGGCGGCTCACGATGGTGAACACTCCGGCTTCATTGGGGCGGCCGTTTGTGCCAGATCGCTAAGATCATGGCGACGATTCGGAAGTCGTTCCGGTGACTTCCGGTCCGAACCATGTACAGGGACTATAAAAGGATGGGATAGTGCCCCGGGCAACCACTAGAGGAACAAGAGTATGAAGAAGACAATATTGTCGTTCGCCGCGGCGGCTGCCGTGATGTCTTTCGGAACCATGGCTGCGCAAGCAGCAACCAAGGCCTGCTTTATCTATGTCGGCCCGATCGGCGATTTCGGCTGGTCGTACCAGCACCACCAGGGCCTGGAGGAGATGAAGAAGGCGCTCGGCGACCAGGTCGAGACTGCCTATCTCGAAAGCGTGCCGGAAGGTGCCGACGCTGAGCGCGCCATTGAGCGCTTCGCGCGCTCGGGTTGCAACATCGTCTTCACGACGTCGTTCGGCTATATGGATCCGACCAACAAGGTTGCCGGCAAGTTCCCGGATGTGAAATTCGAGCACGCCACCGGCTACAAGCGCGAGCATCCCAACGTCGCGACCTACAACTCGCGCTTCTATGAAGGCCGCTATGTGCAGGGTGTGATCGCCGCCAAGCTGTCGAAGGCAGGCGTTGCCGGCTACATCGCGTCCTTCCCGATCCCGGAAGTGGTGATGGGCATCAACGCTTTCGTGCTCGGTGCGCAGTCGGTCAACCCCGACTTCAAGGTCAAGGTGGTGTGGGCCAACACCTGGTTCGACCCGGGCAAGGAAGCCGACGCCGCCAAGGCGCTGATCGACCAGGGCGTCGACATCATCACCCAGCACACCGACTCGACCGCCCCGATGCAGGTTGCGACCGAGCGCGGCATCAAGGCCTTCGGCCAGGCTTCGGACATGATCAAGTTCGGCGAAAAGACCCAGCTGACCTCGATCGTCGATGACTGGGGCCCATACTACATCGAGCGGGTCAAGGCCGTGATCGACGGCAGCTGGAAGCAGCAGGACGTCTGGGGCGGCATGAAGGAAGGCCACGTCGTGATGGCGCCCTTCACCAACATGCCCGACGACGTGAAGGCGCTGGCCGAAGAGACCACCGCCAAGATCAAGTCCGGCTCGTTCAACCCCTTCACGGGCCCGATCGCCAAACAGGACGGTTCGGAATGGTTGAAGGCTGGCGAAGTGGCCGAGGACGGCGTGCTGCTCGGCATGAACTTCTACGTCAAGGGCGTGGACGACAAGCTGCCGCAGTAAGCGGATCGATATCGGCTGCGAGACGCCTCGCGGTTCAAGGAAACCCCCGGTTATACCGGGGGTTTTTCGTTTCAGGCGTCGCATGCAGCTGGCGCCTAGTCCGAATGGACCTGTATGCCTGATGCCGCGAGGACATTTTGGGCCGATTGCAGCCAGCCCCGGGATGACCAATGAAGACGCGCGAATATGTCTGCAGCTCGCACACGATAAGCGGCGTCATGCCAGGCAACCCCGTTGCCTCGCGCCATGGCTTTGCCGAGCGTGTGGAGGCGTGTGCTGCGGCCGGCTACACCGGCATGTGCCTGCATTTCCGCGACTATGCCGAGCAGCGGGCGCGTGGGTTTGGCGATGGCGAGCTTCGCGCCATTCTCGATGCACACGGCATGAAGCATGTGTCGGTCGAGTTTCTGACCGACTGGTTCATGGACGGCGAGGCGGGGCTTGTTTCCCGCCGCAACGAAGAGACGGCGTTCCGGGCGGCGGCCGCGTTCGGCGCCAAGGTCATCAATGTCGGACCCGATCTTGGCGAACGTGGCATATCGCTCGAGACCATGCAGCGGAAATTCCGCGACCTCTGCGGCCAGGCGGTCGAACATGGGCTTTCGATCGCGCTGGAACTGGTGGCCTGGGGCAATGTGCGTGACGTAGACACGGCGCTGGCGATCATCGCCGACATTCCCAATGCCGGGCTGGTCATCGATTCGTGGCATGTTTTCCGCGCCGACGTGCCGTTGGAGGATCTGAGGCGGATTGCCGCGAACAGGATCCTGTGCGTGCAGGTGAACGATGCCGGCAAGGTGCCGGTCGGCCAGCGCTCGGCCGAGACCATGAACCGCAGCCTGTGCGGGCAGGGCGCATTCGATCTTTCCGCCTTCGCTGCGACGCTGGATGATATGGGCGTTGCCGCGCCGTTCAGCGTCGAGGTGATTTCGCCCGAACTCGCGGCTCTCGGCCGGAATGAGGCGGCGAAAATTTCGTTCGACACGGCACGGGACTGCTTTTCCTGACCATTAGCGCCCAAGGGGGGGCGGCCATGGATGACGACGACAAAGTCGGCGTCTGAACAACCGCGTCCGAACCTTGCACGGGGCGACCGACCGCTCCGTTTTCCTGCAATTGTCGTTAGTCCGTTCGAACGATGTTGCGGGCGTCGCTGGCACGCATAAGCTGACCTCAAAATACGCCTTCCTCGTCAGCTTTCCGGGCTTGCCCGCGGTGCAGGCAGGGCGGGTTCATAAGTGAGGTCAGGGAGGCGAGCTTATGCTCAGCGAAATACTGATCATCGTGATACGCGGGATCGCCATCGGGTCGATCTTTGCCACCATCGCGATGAGCTTCAATATCGTCCATGGCGCGACCAACATCTTCAACTTCGCCCAAGGCAACATGTTCATCCTCGGCGGCTTCGCCGCCTATTTCCTGGCCAACCAGGTCGGGCTTGGCCAGTGGAGTCTGATGCTGCTGCTGACTGGCCTGGGCATCGCCGCCGTCGTCGCCGTCCAGGGCTACATCACGCTTTTGCCGCTGCGCTCCTCGGTCGAGCAGGACAGCTGGCTGATTTCGACGGTGTCGGTCTCGGTGATCGTGGCGGCGTTGCTGATGATCACACAGGGGCCGTTCGCCTATTCCGTCCAGAGCGTCGTGCCGAGCTTCCGCATCTTCGGGACCCGCACGCCGGGTGCCTATGCCTTGGCGATCGCTGCGATGATCTTCTGGTTTTTCGCGTTGCGCTACTTCCTGCGCCGCACTTTCATCGGTCTCGCCATCAGCGCGCTGTCGCAGGATTTCGACGCCGCGCGTGCTGCCGGCCTGCCGGTGCGCCGGCTGCAGCTCATCTCCTTTGCAATCAGCGGCCTGATGGTCGGTACCGTCGGCTTCCTCGTTGCTCCTGTGATCTCGGTCAGCCCTGACGCCGGCCTGAAATATGTGCTCAACGGCTTCGTCGCCGCCGTCGTCGGCGGCATCGGTTCCAACGCCGGCACGCTGATCGGTGGACCTCTGGTGGGCGTGGTGGCGATGCTGACCGCCTACAAGGTCGGTGGTGCCTATCAGGACCTCGCATCGTTGCTGGTTCTGGTGCTGATCCTGATGTTCCGGCCGCAAGGCCTGTTCGGGCGCGTCGGCGCAAGGCGGGTGTGATCATGCAGGCGACCGCGAACGTACAAACCGGACCCGTTTCCATGGCTGAAACCAAGCCGAAAGGCCGCTTCAACTCCGACCTGACGCAGGTCTGGATCGGCGTGGCGCTGATCGCGATCACCGGCTTCGGCCCGGTGATCGCCGGCAACTCCTACTGGATTCACACGTTCCAGCTGGTGAACATCTATATCGCAGCAGCCATCTTCCAGAACATGCTGTTCGTCGATGCTGGCCAGAAGTCGTTCGGCCAGGGCGCCATCCTCGGACTTGCCGCCTATGTCGCTGCGATCCTGTTCGGCCTGCATGGCTGGTCGTTTGCAGCCGCCGCGATGGGTGGCATCGTCGCTGCCATGCTTGGCGGCCTGCTGTTTGCCCTGCCGGCGTTGCGTGTACAAGGCTTCCACCTCGGCTTCGTAACCATGAGTGCCGCGATCGTTTTCCCGCAGCTTCTGGTGACGCTCGACAAGTGGACCAACGGCATCAACGGTATCAGCGTCACCGTACCGGCGCTGACCAATCCGATCGTGGGTAGCATGTCGCTGCTGGCGATCGCGGTTGCGGTATTCCCGATGATCGCGCTGTTCGTCCATTACGGTATTCGGCGCTCGAAGCTCGGCCGTATGATGTTCGTGGCGGCGCTGAGCCCGGAAGCGGCGCGTTCCCTGGGCATCAAGCCGGGAGTGATGCGCTTCACCGCCTTCATCGTCGCGTCGATCGGGACCGGTATCTGCGGTATCCTCTACTTGCCGACGGTAGCTTTCGTCAGCCCGCAGGGCTTCAACATCGAGCTGTCTTTCGTGTTCTTCTTCGCGGTCGTTGTCGGCGGTCGCGGACAGATGCTCGGTCCGATCATCGGCATCTGGATCGTCTACATCCTGCCGAACATCCTCTTGGCCGGTTTCGTCGAGTATCGCCTCTTGATGTATGGCTGCCTGACGCTTGTTGCGGTCATGGCTTTCCCCGATGGCATCGTCGGCTCGGTCGAGCGCCTGCGCGCCAAGCGCAAGCAGACCGGCGGCGGCGAGCAGGCCTTCCGCATCGACGGTTTTCTCGCCGACCTGCAGGCCGGCAAGACGGTCCGCGAGCCGAGCGAGGAGATCGCCGTCGAGGTGCGCAACGGCACCAAGAAGTTCGGCGAGGTGGTGGCTGTCAGTGCTGTCGACCTCAAGGTTCGCAAGGGTGAGGTGCACGGACTGATCGGCGCCAACGGCTCGGGCAAAACCAGCCTGCTCAACGTGCTGAGCGGTCTGTCGCGCCTGAACACCGGCTCCTTCATGATCAACGGGGTAGACGCGACCAACATGGCGGCCGACCGCATCGCCAATATGAGCCTCGGCCGCACCTTCCAGGCGCCGCGCATCTTCAGCCAGATGTCGCTGTGGGACAACTTGAAGATCGGCATCGATGCCCGCGTCGGCCCTGCCAGCGCTGACATGACCGCGCTCGCCAAGGCGATGGAGAAGAGCTTTGGCCAGGACAGCGCGACGCTGCTGTCGCACGGCCAACGTCGTCTGGTCGAAGTGATGCGCACGGTGCTCAAGGAGGCAACCATCGTCTTGTTCGACGAGCCGGCTGCCGGCCTGTCGCAGAGCGAGCGCACCAACTTCGCCAATCTCGTCAAGTTCCTGAGCCGCCAGATGGGCAAGACAGTCATCCTGGTCGAGCACGATCTCGACCTGGTGTGGGGCATTGCCGACACCATCACTGTGCTGGAACAGGGCCGAGTGGTTTCTTCAGGCAAGCCGGACGTAGTCGCCAAGGACCCGGCTGTGCAGCATATGTTCGTGGGGTCGCGCCATGCTTGAGGTCAAGAATCTGGTTGCAGGCTATGGCACCATCCCGGTGCTGCGCGATGTGTCGCTGACCGCAAAGGCGGGCGAGATCCTGCTCATCGGCGGCGAGAATGGCGCCGGCAAGTCGACGCTGATGCGGGCGATCGCCGGCTTCAACAAACCCGACAGCGGCGAGATCCTGCTCGACGGCAAGGCGATCGGCGGGGTCGCGCCGGAGAAGGTGGCGCAGTCGGGCTTGCGCCTTGTGCTTGACGGGCACCGTGTGTTTCCCGAGCTCAGCGTGTTCGACAATCTGCGCATGGGCGCCGCCGCCCGGCGTGGCGACCGTGCCGGCTTCAACAACGCGGTCGAGGAAATCTACTCGGTCTTCCCGATCCTGAAGGAAAAGCAGAAACTCTACGCTCGTGATCTCTCAGGCGGTCAGCAGCAGATGCTGGCGCTCGGCCAAGCCTTCATCGCCCAGCCCAAGGTGCTGCTCTGCGACGAGCCGTCGATGGGCCTCGCCCAGGCGCTGCTGCCACCGATCCTCGCCTTCCTGCGTCGCTGGGCGCAGACCGGCACGGCGGTTGTCATCGTCGAGCAGCATCTGGCTGTTACCGCCCCCTATGCCGACCGCGCCATGATCATCGAGCGCGGCCAGGTGAAGTTCTCGTGCCTCGCCTCCGAACTGGACGAGAAGCTGAACGCTCCGGCTGTCGCGGCGGAGTAAGGGCTGATGAACGACGAGTGCGCGGTCGGGGACCAAGTTTCGGGCGCGAACGCCGGAGACCCTGAAAACGGGCCGCGCGTCTATATCAGTTTCCGGGGGCAGGTCGAGCCGCGCTGGCTCGACGTCAACCGGCACATGAACGTGTCCTGGTACGACCATGTGTTCGATATCGCCGAAAGCGACCTGTTCGAAGTCTTTGGTATCCATGACGACTACATCAGGCGCACCAGCTACAGCTTCTTTCGGCTGGAGAAAAGCGTTCGCTACGAACGGGAACTGATGCCGGATGCAAAGCTGGAAGCCCGCAGCGTCGTGCTGTGGACCGACCTGAAGCGCGTCCACCACTTCCACGAATTGTGGAATGTCGACCAAAATTACCGCGCCGCGACGGTCGAAGGCCTGTCGATCCATGTCGACCTGCGCCTGCGCAAGGCAGCCAGGATCGTCGAGGCTGCCGTGGCCGATCCGCTGACAAGGCTTGCCCAGGAGCACGCGCGCCTGCCGTGGCCCAAGGGCGTAGCGCGGCGAGACTTCGGGGCAAGGACGTGACGTTCAGCGACCTCGAATTCGACTATGTCGTCGTGGGCGCAGGTGCGGCCGGCTGCGTGCTCGCCGCACGCCTGTCCGAGAACCCCAATGTGCGGGTTGCCGTCATAGAGGCCGGCGGGCTGGACAAGGACATGTTGATCCGTATTCCGGGCGCCAATGTCGTGACCGGCACGCATCCCGCCTACAACTGGAGCTACGAGAGCGAACCGGTGCAAGCGCTGGGCGGCCGCAAGCTCTATTGGGCCCAGGGCAAGCTCGTCGGCGGCTCCAGTTCGATCAACGGCATGATGTACATGCGCGGCCACCGGCGCGACTACGACAACTGGAAGGCGCTGGGCAATGACGGCTGGGGGTATGACGATGTTCTGCCCTATTTCAAGAAATCCGAGACCAACGAGCGCGGCGCCAACGACATTCATGGCGGCAGCGGGCCGATGCAGGTGTCGAAGGGACAGGGCACTGCCCCCGTCTGCGACATGTTCCTCGATGCGGCGGCCGACGAAGGCTTGCCGCTGACCGACGACCTCAACAAGGACGCGGCCCAAGCCTTCGGTCATGTCGACCTGACCATTGGCAAGGGCAAGCGTTCAAGCACGGCTGCGGCCTTCCTGCACCCGGCGCTGAAGCGGCCGAACCTGACGCTGATCGTCAACGCCCTGGTCAAGCGGGTGGTGATCGAGGCGGGGATCGCCACCGGTGTGGTGTTTGCCCATGAGGGCCGGCCACGCGTGGCGCGCGCGGTCAAGGAAGTGATACTCAGCGGTGGCGCAGTCAACTCGCCGCAATTGTTGATGCTGTCGGGCGTGGGCGACGCGGGCAGCCTGCAGCGTCTCGGCATCAAGGTAAACGCAGACAGCCCCGAGGTCGGACAGAACCTGCAGAACCACCCGATGTACCGGCTGATGTACACGACGACAAAGCCGGTCAGCGCCTACAGTCACGTCAAGCCGTGGGGCGCATTGAAGGCCGGCGCGCAATATGTGTTCCAGCGTCGTGGCGTCCTGAGCCGCGGGCTGTTTCCAACATCAGGCTATCTCAACGCCGTCGAGGGCGATCCCGGCAGCGAAATCCAGGTCTGCATGGCACCGGCAACAGTGATCCGCCGTGGTCCTGGGGTGCTTGGTATCCTGCCGCGGGAACATGGCTTCACGCTGTTGCTCAACCATGGCTCGCCCTACAGCCGGGGCCAAGTCACACTCAAGTCGGCCGATGCGATGGCGCATGCCGCGATCTCGCCGAACTATTTCTCTGATCCGCGCGATCTCAAGATACTGACGGAGGGAGCCGCCCGGACGCGTGCGATCGTCAACCAGCCGGCTTTGCGCAATGTGCTCGCCAAGGAACTGTTGCCGGCGCGGTCGATCCGTTCGCTCGACGACATCGCCGAGGACATTTTGGCGACGGCCGTGACGCACTACCACGCTGCCGGCACCTGCCGGATGGGTGCGGACACAGACTCGGTGGTCGATCCGCAACTGCGGGTGCGTGGTGTCGAAAGGCTGCGTGTCGCCGACGCGTCGATCATGCCGGTGCTGGTCAACGGCAACACCTATGCCGCGACAGTCATGATCGCGGAGAAGGCTGCCGATATTGTCAAGGCGGCCGCATAGGCTGTTTGCCTTTGAAATAAGATAGTTAGCGAACGAAGATGATGGAGTAGACGAGATGGAAAAGCGCGTTCTCGGCCGCACGGGCCTTGAGGTTTCGGTTGTCGGTCTCGGCTGCAACAATTTTGGCGGCATGATCAGGAGTCTCGACACCGAGGGCGCCCGCAAAGTGGTGCATGCCGCGCTCGATGCCGGCATCACGCTGCTCGACACCTCGGATTCCTACGGCGTCAATGGTGGGTCGGAGATCACTTTGGGCGAGGTGCTCGGCGACCGGCGCAAGGATGTGGTGTTGGCGACCAAGTTCGCCTCGCCGCTCAACCGCGAGAAGAGCAATCGCTACAACGGATCGCGCGGCTACATCATGAATGCTGTCGAAGACAGCCTGCGCCGGCTCAAGACTGACTACATCGACCTCTACCAGTACCATTTCCCAGATCCGCAGACGCCAGTCGAGGAGACGCTGCGGGCGCTCGACGATCTCGTGAAGCAGGGCAAGGTCCGCTATCTCGGCTGCTCGAACCTGCCGGCATGGATGCTGGTCGATGCCAGTTGGACTTCGCGCCATCACAATCTGCACAGCCTGCAATCCACCCAGGCCGAATACAATCTGATCTCGCGCACGGCCGAGACCGAGCTGTTCCCGGCGATGCACCGCACCGGCATGACGCTTTTGCCCTATTTCCCGCTGGCGAGCGGCCTCCTGACCGGCAAATACCGCAAGGGTCAGGCGCTGCCGGAGGACACGCGCATGAACATGGCCTATTTCAAATCCGGCCTGACCGACGCCAATCTCGACAAGGTCGAGAAGCTGATCGGCTTCAGTGAAGCGCGCGGACGCACCATCCTCGAGCTGGCGTTTTCCTGGCTGGCCTGCCAGCCGATCGTTTCCAGCGTAATTGCGGGTGCCACCCGTCCCGAGCAGGTGGTGGCCAATGCAGCGGCTGCCTCGTGGAATCTGACGGCAGCGGAGCTCGCCGAGATCGATACGATCTGCAAATGATCGTGCGGCAAGTGATTGTGCGGCGCACAAAGTTGCCGGCGCTTTAGTCCCTTTGGACGATTGCACCCCTTGGCGGGGAACGTAGTTTCTCCGGAGCTACCAAGTTGAATTGTCAGCGGAAACCCTTGATATGAGCGATCTGGTTGAGCCGCGTACGGCAGACATCACCTATGAGACGGGCGAGCCGGTCCTCTACGAAACCGAGGGACCGATCGCCTGGGTGACGATGAATCGCCCGACGTTCAACAACGCCCAGAACTCCCAGATGACCTATGCGCTCGACGATGCCTTCAAGCGCGCAGTCGACGACGACACGGTGAAGGTCATCATCCTGCGCGGCGCGGGGAAGCATTTCTCTGCCGGCCACGACATCGGCACGCCGGGTCGCGACGTCAACAAGACCTTCGACCGTCGCCTGATGTGGTCCGACCACACCAACAAGCCGGCTGCCGAAATGCTCTACACCAGGGAGCACGAGGTCTATCTCGGCATGTGCCGACGCTGGCGCGACATCCCCAAGCCCACGATCGCACTTGTGCAGGGCGCTTGCGTCGCCGGCGGGTTGATGCTTGCCTGGGTCTGCGACTTCATCGTCGCCACCGACGATGCCTTCTTCCAGGATCCGGTGGTGCGCATGGGCATTCCAGGCGTCGAGTATTTCGCACATGCCTTCGAGCTGCCGCCGCGCGTCGCCAAGGAATTCCTGATGATGGGTGAACGCATGCCGGCGTCACGCGCCGAGCAGTTCGGCATGGTCAACAAGGTGGTTGCCCGCGACGAACTGGAAGGCGCCGGTCGGGCCATGGCCGAAAAGCTGGCGCAGTATCCGCGCCTCGGCCTCTGGCTGTCCAAGCAGGCGATCAATCATGTCGAGGACCTGCGCGGAAAGCGCACCGCCATGGACGCGCATTATCACATGCATCATTTCGCCCATGCCCAGAACGACCTGACCACCGGCAACACGCTGGGCGGACAAGACGCCAAGAGCATGGCCGCCGCCAACAAGAAGCAGGCCGGCGAGGCTTGAGCCCGCCACCGACCAACGGGAATTTCCAAGCGTGGATCTTGATTACACCGACGAGCAGCAGGCCTTCCGCCAGGAAGTGCGCTCCTGGCTCGAAAAGCATGTGCCCAGCAAGCCGCTGCCGTCCTTCGATGCCAGCCGCGAGGGTTTTGAGGCGCATCGCGCATGGGAGCGCGTGCTGGCCGAGGGCCGCTGGGGCATGGTGACCTGGCCGGAAAGCTATGGCGGGCGCGGGCTCGACCTGATCCAGTGGCTGATCTTCGAAGAAGAATATTACCGTGCCGGCGCGCCGCTGCGCGTCAACCAGAACGGCATCTTCCTGCTCGGGCCGACGCTGATGGAATATGGCACCGAGGAGCAGAAGGCGCGCTTCCTGACCTCCATGGCCTCAGGCGACGAGATCTGGGCGCAAGCCTGGTCCGAGCCTCAAGCCGGTTCCGACCTGGCCTCGGTGCGCGCGACCGCCGTGCTTGAAGGCGACGAATATGTGCTCAAGGGCCACAAGATCTGGTCGTCGCGCGCGGTCTTCGCCGACTGGGCCTTTGGGCTGTTCCGCACCGATCCGGCGTCGCAGCGCCATAAGGGCTTGTCCCTGATCTTTTTCCCGCTCAACGCCCCCGGCGTGCGGGTGCAGGCGATCCCGCAGATCGACGGCGAGACCGGCTTTGCCGAAATCTTCCTCGACGATGTCCGCGTGTCCGCCTTCAACCGACTCGGCGGCGAGGGCGAGGGCTGGAACATCTGTATGGCAACTGCCGGCTTCGAGCGCGGCCTGATGCTGCGCAGCCCGGCGCGCTTCCAGGTGGCGGCGCGCAAGCTGGTCGAGCTCTACAAGGCGCATGAGGCCGAGGTCGAGCCAACGGTGCGCACGGCGGTGCTGCAGTCCTGGATGGACGCCGAGGCCTATGCGCTGTCGATCTACGCCACCGCATCGCGGCTTGCCGCAGGCGGCCATATCGGCGCCGAGGCCAGCACCAACAAGATCTTCTGGTCGGAAATGGACATCGCCATGCACAAGGCGGCATTGTCGATCCTGGGCGCCCGTGCGGAACTGCTGCGTACGGCGCCCGAGGCGGGCGACATCGGCCGCTGGCTGGACGGCTACTTCTTCTCGCTGGCCGGACCGATCTATGCCGGCTCGAACGAGATCCAGCGCAACATCATCGCCGAGCGTATGCTTGGGCTGCCGCGCGCATAAGGGGAGGCGAAAAGATGGATTTCCGTTTCTCCGAAGAACAGACGATGACGGCTGACGTGGTCCGTGAGTTGCTCGCTGACGTCTGCCAGCCCGCCGACCTGCGCCGATTGATGGGCGAGGGCGCTGCCCGCGACGCTTCCCGCTGGGCCAAGATTTTGGAGATGGGCCTCGCCGGTGCCCTGGTGGCTGAAGACAATGGCGGCCTCGGACTGTCGGCCATCGACTTCGTGCAGATCGCCGAGGCTTGCGGCTACGCCGGGCTGCCGGAGCCGCTGGTCGAGAATGCAGGCGTGGCGTTGCCGCTGCTTGCTGCCTTCTCCGACAATGCCCGGGTGGCCGCGCTGCTCAAGCGTGCGCTCGCCGGCGATGTAACCGTCACGGTGGCACATCCGGCCAATTCGTTCGTCGCCGATGCCGATACGGCCGAGGCGGTACTCGTCGTCCGCGACGGTGCTGTCCATCTCGTCGAAACCGCCAAGGCAAGGATCGTGGCGCAGCCGAGTGTCGATCCGTTCCGCCGGCTGTTCACGGTTGAATTCGAGCCGAGCGACGCAACGCTGGTTGCCGGCGCCAGTGAGGCCGCAGTCCCGCTGGCTGCCGCTCTCGACCGTGGCGCGCTGTTTGCAGCCGCTCAGATGCTGGGTCTAGCCCAGCGCTGCGTCGATCTCGGTGTCGCGTATGCCAAGGAACGCCAGCAGTTCGGCAAGCCGATCGGCTCCTACCAGGCGGTCAAGCATCACCTCGCGACCGCCCAGGTGAAGATCGAGTTCGCTCGTCCGGTGCTGCATGCGGCAGCCGCCCAGCTCGAGCAGAGCGATCTCTACAGCCGCGCTCGCATCTCGCAGGCCAAGCTTGCCTGCACTGATGCCGCCGACGTCGCGGCTCGGACCTCGATCCAGGTGCATGGCGCCATGGGTTATTCCTGGGAGGTGGACGTTCACTTCTTCCTCAAGCGTGGCATCGCGTTGACCAGTTGGTGGGGCGGCACTGCCTTCCATCGCGAGCGCGTCGCAGCCCGCGTCTTTGCGCGTCCGCTCGGACCCGAACACACCTTTGCCGGAGAGGCCTGATATGCCTGAAGCCTATATCGTCGACGCCGTCCGTACGCCGGTCGGCCGCAAGAAGGGCTCGCTTGCCGCCCTGCATTCGGCAGACCTTGGTGCCCAGCCGATCAAGGCGCTGATCGCCCGCACCGGCATCGACCCGAACGCGGTCGATGACGTCATCTATGGCTGCACCGACACGATCGGCTCGCAGGCCGGCGACATCGCCCGCACCTGCTGGCTGGTGGCGGGTCTGCCCGACCATGTGCCTGGTGTAACCGTCGACCGCCAGTGCGGTTCGGCACAGCAGGCGGTGCACTTCGCCGCGCAGGCGGTGATGAGCGGTACGCAGGAGCTAGTGATTGCCGGCGGCGTGCAGAACATGAACATGATCCCGATGGCGTCGGCTATGCTGGTCGGGCCGCAGTTCGGCTTCCCCGATCCGTTCAGCACCTCGCCGGGCTGGCGCGCCCGATACGGCGACCAGGAGGTCAGCCAGTTTCGCTCGGCCGAAATGATCGCCGAGAAGTGGCAGTGCAGCCGCGACGAGATGGAGCAGTTCGCGCTGGAGAGCCACCGGCGCGCCATTGCCGCCATCGACGCGGGACGGTTCACCAATGAGATCGCGCCGGTCGGCGACTTCGCCGTGGACGAGACGCCGCGCCGCGACACATCGCTCGACAGGATGGCGACGCTGAAGACGCTGGTCGAAGGCGGTCGCGTGCATGCCGGCGTCGCCAGCCAGAACGCCGATGCGGCGGCTGCGCTGCTGATCGCCTCGGAACAGGCGGTGAAGGACCACAACCTCAAGCCGCGCGCCCGCATCCACCACATCAGCGTGCGCGGCGACGATCCGGTATGGATGTTGACAGCGCCGATCCCGGCGACGCGCCATGCGCTTATGAAGACCGGCCTGAAGATCGAGGACATCGACCTGTTCGAGTGCAACGAGGCCTTTGCCTCGGTCCCGCTCGCCTGGATCAAGGACCTTGGCATTCCACGGGACAAGGTGAACGTCAATGGCGGCGCGATCGCACTCGGCCATCCGCTAGGCGCCACCGGCGCGCGCATCATGACCACGATGCTGAACGAACTCGAGCGCCGCAACGGCCGCTATGCGCTGCAGACCATGTGCGAAGGCGGCGGCCAGGCCAACGTGACCATCATCGAGAGGCTCTGACCATGCCGTGCTATGCCTTTGAAGGCATCGTGCCGGTGGTCGACCCCACTGCTTACCTGCATCCGACGGCGGTGCTGATCGGTGACGTGACCATCGGGCCGCGCTGCTACATCGGCCCCGGGGCGTCGCTGCGGGGCGATTTCGGCCGCATCACAGTCATCGGCGATGCCAGCGTGCAGGACAATTGCACCTTGCACACCGGCTCGGGCTCGGACTGCATCGTCGGCCGCGGCGCGACCGTAGGCCACGGCGCCATCCTGCATGGCTGCACGGTGGGCGAGAATGCACTTATCGGCATGAATGCAGTGGTGCTCGACGGCGCCGTTATCGGCGACGACAGCCTGGTGGCAGCGCTCAGCCTGGTGAAGAACGAGGTGGTGACGCCTCAACGTAGCCTGATCGCCGGCAATCCAGCCAAGGTGATCAAGGAAATGCCGGAAGCCGCTATCATCTGGCGCAACAATGGCGACGGTGAGTATCAGCGGCTGGCGGACCGGTCGCTTGCCGATCTCGTGGAATGCGAACCGCTCCGCGTCGCGGAACCTGGCCGCAAACGCAACACCGGCAAGGCGCGCGCTGTGCGCCTGTCGACCAAGACAAAGTGAGAAGGACTGACATGGCAGCGATCTGCGAAAACAGGGTTGTGATCGTCACCGGCGCCGGCCGCGGCCTCGGTCGCGCCTATGCGCTGGGCCTCGCGGCCGAAGGCGCGAAGGTCGTGGTCAACGATCTCGGCGTCGGCACTCATGGCGACGCGACGGCGGAGACGCCGGCGCAGCAGGTGGTCGACGAGATCAAGGCCATGGGCGGCCAGGCCGTCGCCAACTATGATGACGTCACCGATTTCGAGGCCGGCGGCCGCATCGTCAAGGCCGCACTCGACGCCTTTGGTGACCTGCATGCCGTGGTCAACAATGCCGGCTTCGTGCGCGACCGCATGTTCGTGTCATGCACGCCCGATGAATGGGACGCGGTGCTGCGCGTGCATCTGCGCGGCCATTTCTGCGTCAGCAGACACGCCGTCGACTATTGGCGCGCCCAGCAGAAGGCCGGCAAGACGGTCGACGCCCGCATCATCAACACCTCTTCGGGCGCCGGCCTGCAGGGTAGCGTCGGCCAGAGCGCCTATTCAGCGGCCAAGGGCGGCATCGCTTCGCTGACCCTGGTCCAGGCAGCCGAGCTCCGCCGCTACGGCATCACCGCCAATGGTCTTGCGCCGAATGCCCGCACGCGCATGACAGAGACCGCCTTTGCCGAGGCCATGCAGGCCAAGGACGGCGAGTTCGATATCTTCGCGCCTGAGAACACCGCACCCCTGGTTGCCTGGCTGTGCAGTTCGGCGTCGGCTGAAGTGACCGGCCAGATCTTCGAGCTGATCGGCGGCAAGATCCGCATCTGCCTCGGCTGGAACGACGGCCCTGAATTCGACAAGGGCAGCCGATGGGACGCAGCCGAGCTCGGCGACCGGATCAAGGAACTGGTGGCCACGCGTCCGGCACCGAAGGCGGTCTACGGGGCGTAGCCGAGCCACTGCGTCAGGAAGAACTGGAGGGCGTCGGGCAACCGGCGCCCTTTTGCAGTATCCCCGGGGATGCCGCATCCCGGGGGACGCGCAGTCTGGGCAACGCGGCCAAGAAAAAAGGGCGGCGCTTGCGCACCGGCCCTTGAGGAAAAGTCTGCACCTGCCGCTCCGGACCCCGCATCGGAGGGCAGGCGCACGCGATCAGGCGTCTTGGGGGACCTCTTCGCGCAGAATGTTCTTGAGCACCTTGCCTTGCGGGCTGGTGGGCAGGGACGGACGGATCTCGACGCTGCGCGGGCATTTGTAGTTGGCCATGTTGGCGCGCGACCAGTCGATGATGTCCTTCTCGGTGGCGCTGGTGCCCGGGCGCAGCACCACATAGGCCTTGCCGACCTCGCCGAGACGCTCGTCTGCCACACCGATCACGGCAACGATGCCGATGGCCGGATGCTGACTCAGGATGCGCTCGATCTCGGCCGGATAGCAGTTGAAGCCACCGGTGATGTACATGTCCTTGAGACGGTCCTCGATGCGCAGGTTGCCGTCGCTGTCGAAGTAACCGATATCACCGGTGTGCAGCCAGCCCTCGGGGTCGATGGTCTTGGCCGTCGATTTTGGATCGTTGAAGTAGCCCTTCATGACGATGTAGCCGCGGATCACCACTTCGCCGGGCTTGCCGTCGGGCAGGAAATGGCCGTCGTCGCCCATGATACGCACTTCCACGCCGGGAGCTGCCTTGCCGGCAGTGTTGGCAATCACCTCATCCGGGTCCGACGCCAGGCACATGGTGCCGTAGCCGCCGCACTCGGTCAGCCCATAGCCGTTTACAACGCCGGCGAAGCCAAGTTCCTCGCGCATGCGCCGGATGAGGATCGACGGCACGACCGCGCCGCCGGTGACGCCGAGGCGCAGGCTGGAGGTGTCGAATTTTGCCAGGTCCGGATGCTGGAGCATGCCCTGGAAGATGGCGGGCGGACCGGGGATGACGCTGATCTTCTCTTCGGCGACGCGCTTGAGGATTTCGCCGGCATCATAGGTGAGATGCGGCATCAGGACCGCGCCACGCATCAGCGAAACGATGGCGCCGGAGCGATAGCCGAAGGCGTGGAAGAAAGGGGGGATGACCAGGATGCGGTCATGCTCGCGGATACCGACACGCGTTGCCCAGGCATCGATCGCCCGAAGGCACTGCTGGTGACCGTACATGACGCCCTTGGGATAACCCGTGGTGCCCGAGGTGAACAGCATGTCGCAGAGATCGTCCGGGCCGACAGTGGCCTCGCGTGCGGCAAGCTCGGCATCGCTGATGCTGTCGCCCGATGCAACGAAGCTCTCCCAGTCGCGATCGCCTTTGCTGCCTTCGCCGATGACGACCACTTCGCGCAGCAGGTCGCGCGTCTCGGCACGGAGCTGGTCAGGGTAATAGGTGTTGAGGAAGTCGCCGACCGAAAACAGCACCGAGGTGCCGCTGCGCTTGACCAGCTCGGCGATCTCCGCGCCCTTGAAGCGGGTGGAGGCGGGAATGAGCACGGCGCCTGCGGTGACGAGGCCAAGGGCTGTGGCGAACCATTTCCAGGTGTTGGGCGCCCAGACCATGATGCGGTCGCCCTTCTCGACACCGGCTGCGATCATCGCCTTGGCGACGCGCTTGCGCATCGTGTCGAGCTCGGCGAAGTTCAGTACGACGCCGTTGTCTTCAACTGCCGTGCGTGTGCCATAGAGCTCGGCCGCCCGCGCGCAGAGGGCAGGAATGGTGGTGAACTTCCAGTCGGCGTCTTCTGAGATCATCTGTCTACCTGGAGGCACTGGGCCTGTTCGACGGTATGGCGGCCGCGGACGGTCACCGGGCTAGTTTGGCGGGAACATAGGCGTCGGCGGGCGGCCAGCATCGTCCGAAGAGACGAATAAACCTTACGGCGACCGACATAAAGGCTGTAGGACTGCGTACAGACGCGCGCGACGGACCATGCCTGGAGTTATGACATGAGCAATGCCCCGCAACCTGTTGGCTCGACCTTCGAGGGCAGGGTCGTCATCGTGACCGGCGGCACCAAGGGCATCGGCCGGGCGATCGCCGAGGGTTTTCTCGGCGCGGGCGCAACCGTCGTCGTCTGCGCACGCACCGAGCCGGACAGCCTGCCGCATTCGAACGGCAACAGGGCGATCTTCATGCAATGCGACGTGCGCACGGCCCAGGCCTGCAAGGAGCTGGTCGACCGTGTCGGCGAGGAGCATGGCCGTATCGACGTGCTGGTCAACAACGCCGGCGGCTCGCCCCATGTCGACGCAGCGACGGTATCGCCGCGCTTCTCCGACGCCATCGTCAATCTCAACCTGATGGCGCCCGTCTACATGTCGCAGGCCGTTTACCACTGGATGGCGAGGCTGCCGGAAGGCGGCAACATCATCAACATCGCCAGCGTGTCCGGCCGCCGGCCGTCGCCAGGCACCTCGGTCTACGGCGCGGCCAAGGCTGGCCTGCTCAGCCTGACCACCAGCCTTGCGCAGGAATGGGCGCCCAAGGTGCGCGTCAACGCCATCATCGTCGGCCTCATCGAGACCGAAAAAGCCGATGAGACCTATGGCTCACGCGAGGCACAGCAGGCGATTGCCGCCTCGGTGCCGATGAAGCGCATGGGGCGTGGAGACGACATCGCCCGCGCCGCCCTCTACCTCGCCAGTCCGACGGCGACCTTCGTCACCGGTGCGCAGCTTGAGGTGCATGGCGGCGGCGAGACACCGCTGTTCCTCGACCTGATCAAGCGTTACGCGCCGGACGCGAACTGACCGTGGCCGATCGCGCGGAAGTATCTGGTGCCGCGCCCGATCACGACCGGCTGGTCGAACTGCTCTATGCCGGTATCGGCGAAGCAAAACCCTTCGACAGTTTTCTCAAGGGGTTGCGGGCATCGGTTGATGCTGAAAGCAGTACGCTGATCATCGAGCGGCAGCGCCGCGACCGACCGGGTGCGATCTATTCCGGGGCGGCGTCGGAAGAGCGCATCGCGCGTTACAACGACCTCTACACGCAAGACCCGTTCATCGACCTGCCGCTCGGCAAGGTTACGACGCTTGCCGAGCTTGTCGGCGAGGGAGGATTTTCCCGCTCGGAATTCATGACGAGTTTCATGACCGGCTCGGGCTGGATGCATGTCGTGGGTGCCGATATCGTCGAGCCCTCCGGGGCGCGGGTGCGGATGCGTGCGACACGTGTGCTGGGTCGGGACAATTTCGGTACGGCCGAACGAGAGTCGTTCCGACGGCTGTTGCCGCATCTGACGCAGGCGATGGGGCTATTCCTCAGGCTGAACGGGCTCGAGGCCGAGCGCGAGCTGTTCGCGGGTGCGCTGGGGCGGTTGGCGGTGGGCGCCATCATTGTCGACCGTGACTGCCGCATTCTGCAGGCAACGCCACAGGCCGAAGCGATCCTGGCCGAAAGGGACGTGCTAAAGAACGATCGCGGCAGGCTGCGCCTGCTCGACGAGGCCGGACCGAGCGGTGCGTTCACCACGGCGGTGGCCGAGATTGCCGAGACGAGCGACGCCTCCTTTGCCGGCTCGCGCGCGTTTTCGATTCATCGTTCCTGCGGCGAGGCGCTCGGGCTCGTCGTCAGGCCGGCACCGCATTCGGCCAAGCTGCATGCGCCGCTGCGCGGCGCGGCACTCGTCATCATCGCCGACGCCGGCAGCAACGTTGCGCCGCAGCCTGCGGTGCTTGTCAGGCTGTTTGGCCTGACGCCGGCAGAAGCCGAGCTTGCGGCGCTGATGGGGCAGGGACTCGACCTCGACGATGCCAGTGCCGCGCTCGGCATCACCAAGAACACCGCCAAGGCGCATTTGCGCATGGTGTTTTCCAAGACCGGAGTGAGCAGGCAGAGTGAGCTCGTGCGGCTGCTGCTGCGCTCGGTCGACGAGCTGAGCTAACGGCCAACCCCAATTGCTGGGCTCGCCCGTTCGAACGATGCCTCAGGGCCCTGTTCTGCGCGATGCTGCGATCGTTGCAGGACGTGGAGGAGCGCGGAATGTCCATTGAGGTCAATGAGCTGGTGGCGGACACGCGAGCGGCGATGCGCCGGCTGGCGAAGTCGGTGGTGATCCTGACCACGAGCCATCAAGGCCAGCGGCTGGCCATGGCCGCGACCGCTGTCGACAGCCTGAGCATGGAGCCGCCGTCACTGCTCGCCTGCGTCAACCGGAGCGCCTCGATCTTTGCCGCGTTCCAGGCGAAATTGCCATTCTGTGTCAACATATTGGCACGAAATCATGAAGCATTGGCGCAACGTTGTGGCGGTCAGGTGAAGGGCGAGGCGCGCTTCGCCGAGGGTGACTGGCGCGAGCGCCAGGGCATTCCTTATCTTGGCGACGCCCAAGCCAACATCTTCTGCGCCAATGACGGAGAATTCTATTATGGTACCCATGGCGTGTTCGTGGGGCGGGTTACCGACGTCGCACTGTTCGGCAGCATCGAGCCGCTGATCTATGCTGACGCCCGCTACGTCGGCGCGCATCTGGCAATGTGATACGAACGCAGGCAGCGGAAAGGCCCGCATGGTGGTGCCGGCCTTTGCCATTTTCGGTGCGGGAAAAGGCGGCCGGCACCTGGGTGCCGACCGCTGGTAACCTATTCGGCGGCAGCGACGCGCAGCTTCTTGCCGCGGAAATGCGGGATCACCTCGCTGCCAATCAGCTCGATCGTCTCCATGATCGCTTCATGCGGCACGGTGCCCATCTGCGACAGGAACATGATCTCGTCGGCACCGGCCTCGGACAGGCGCTCGACATAGCGGATACAATCCTCTGGCGTGCCATAGGCGTCGTTGATGTCGTCGAGATAACCATAGGCCTGCGGATTGTAGGCGATCTTGTCTTCGCCGAGCTTGGCGAACTTGTGCTCGCGCACCTTGTCGAGCGCCGCCAGATGCTCTTCCGGGCTCATGTCGTCGACCTCAGGCTTGGGACCGCGCTGGTACCAGTGCGACAGCGCCTCGGCGAAGAAGCGCTGTCCACGCAAGCCGATGCGGCGGGCCTTGTCCCGGTCGCGCAGGACGATGGCCGGGCACAGGGCGGAGAGGTGCTCGGTCGGGCGGAACCCGACCTGGTCCTCCGGTTTGCGCTCGGCAAAGGCCTTCCGATAGGCATCGCTCTTGGTCTTGATCTCGTCGGGGCCGCCGAAACCCATGACCAGCGCACCGAGGCCACGCGAGCCGGCTGTCACCACCGCCTCCCAGCGTGTACAGGCCATGTACATGCGCGGGTGCGGTTGCTGCAGCGGCTTGGGATGGACGGGGCGGGCTGGAAACCTGATGTACCGGCCGTCATGCTCGACCACTTCTTCGGTGAAGAGGCGCGGGATCAGATACATGCTCTCGTCGATCAGCGGCTGCAACTCGGCCAACTGGTAGCCAAAGGCACCGGCCTCCTGCTGGCTGCCGCCCTTGCCGACACCGAAATTGACGCGGCCATTCGACAGGATGTCGAGCATGGCGACACGTTCGGCGACCTTGATGGGATGGTTCATCGCCGGCGGCAGGCAGACGACGCCATGGCCGATCTCGAGCCTCTTCGTCTGGCCGGCGACAAAGGCGAGGAAGGTTTCCGGTGCCGACATGTGCGAATATTGCGTCAGGCCATGGTGCTCGACGCACCAGACCCCGTCGAAGCCGCTCCTGTCGAGCTGCACGCACTGTTCCACCATCTCGCGGAAAACCTGCTGCTCGGCCTCCCGATGGGTTTCGGCGATCTGCGCCTCGTAGATCATGGAAAATTTCACTGGCAGGATCCTCCGCTTGAGACAATTGCCCTTTCGGCATGAGCTGGAGTGTCCGGCTGGCAATCACGAAATTCATCGTTCGATCGGGTGAGGGCCGTTTTGCTGCTGATGGCATTGGGCCAGGCGAGGCAGCTGCTGGCTCAATTCAATGGTCCTTATGGACGATGCCTGCCAATCACGTTAGGCCGAAACGGCGGCATCGATTTCCGTGGAGACCAGACTATGACTTCCAGCATTCGCAGCCGGCGCGCCATTGTCGCCGCCCTGATGTCGTTCACCGCCCTGGCAGCTGCCGGCACGGCCAGGGCCGAAGAGACGATCAAGATCGGCGGCATCATGTCGCTGACCGGCGCGGGCGCCTCGATCGGCAAGAATGCCGAGGTCGCCTGGAAGCGTGCTGTCGACGACATCAACGCCGCCGGTGGCATTCTCGGCAAGAAGGTCGAGCTGGTGCTGGCCGACACGATGACCGACCCGACGCATGGCGTCAGCGAGATGCGCCGCCTCATCGAAAGCGAGAAGGTTGCGGCGGTAGTTGGCCCGGCAACCAGCCAGGAAACGACGCCGCTGATGCCGATCGGCACCGAAGCCAATATCGCCCAGGTTTCAAGCGCCGCCTCGACGCAGCTGACCCCGCAGGTCGGCCCGTACCACTTCTCCACCTCGCCGATCGGTGAGAACCAGATGATCCCCAACATCGCCTATGCGCTCGATACGCTGAAGCTGACCAAGCTGGCGCTGATCTCGGACAATGGCGGCATGTCGAAGGCGGCGGTGTCCGACATCGTCAACTACATGAAGGGCAAGGGCGTGGAGCCGGTCGCCATCCAGGAATTCGCCTTCCGCACCGAGGACATGACCCCGCAGCTGTTTTCGCTGCGAAACTCCGAGGCCGAAGCGGTGCTGCTGATCAACTCGATCGGCGACGACGCCCGCAAGATGCTGGAAAATCGCTATGACATCGGCTGGGACGTTCCCGTGCTGGCGAGCCTGACCATGACCAACTACGCCGTCGGCAACGCCGCCACAATCGGCACCGAGCCGTTCGAGGGCGTGTATTCGGTGCAGTTCGAGGGCATGACCTTCTGCCCGGGCGACGCGCTCGGCGAGAAGCCGTTCGCCAAGTTCGCCGAGAAGGCCAAGGCCGATATTGCCGATCTCGACCGCATGGGCGGACCCTCGGCGCTGGTGCCCTATTACATCCAACCCTTCATCCTGGCTGCCGCCATGAACGGTTCGGGCAAGACCGACGGCAAGTCGGTTGCGGCCTGGATCGAGGCCAACGCCGGCGAGATCAAGACGCTGACGGGCAAACTGGCGGCCAGCGCCGACAACCACTTCCTGCCGTCGGTCGAGAGCCTCAAGGTCGTCAAGAACCCATACCAGCTGCGCGAGGACGGTCTCGTCGAACGTGCCGACTGCGCCCAGTAAGCAGCAGAACGGTTTCAACTTGCGAAAGGCGTCGCCGGTTTCCGGCGGCGCCTTTTTCATTGGCTCACCCGATCGAACGATGCGGCGAGTCTTGGGGCTGGCTTTCACTCCAGCCGAAGAAATGCCGCGGAGGTTGGTTATGGAATTGGCGCTCGATGCAGATATTGCCGCGATGGCGGAGGTCGTCGCCAGGCGGCCGCCACTCGACCTCGTCAATGTCGACATCCCGGCGTTGCGCGTTGCCGTGAACGCGGCGGGATGGCCGACGGAGCGCACCGAGATGGCCGCGGTCGAGAACATCACCGTTGCCGGCGGTGCCGGAGACATCCCGGCGCGACTCTACAAGCCACGTCAGGGCAAGGCATTGCCGCTGCTGGTCTTCCTGCATGGCGGCGGCTTCGTGCTGTGTTCGCTGGATACGCATGACAATTTCTGCCGGGCGCTTGCCAAGGCGGGCGATTGCGCGGTGCTGTCGATCGACTACCGGCTGGCGCCGGAACACAGGTTCCCGGCAGCCTACGAGGATGCTTTGGCGGCTCTGGAGTGGGCGGCGGCCAACGCTATCACGCTCGGCTGCGACGGCAGGAGGCTGGCGCTTGCCGGAGATAGTGCCGGGGGCAATCTGGCGGCAGCTGCCGCACTCCATGCCTCATCGGAGGTCCGCCTGAAACTGCGACACCTGTTGCTTTTCTATCCTGCTTCGGATCCCACGGCTTCCGGCACGAGTTACGACACTTTCCCGCAGACTCCATTCCTTAGCGCGGGAATGATGCGCTGGTACTGGCGGCAATATG
Source organism: Aminobacter ciceronei (assembly GCF_014138625.1). Lineage (GTDB taxonomy): Bacteria > Pseudomonadota > Alphaproteobacteria > Rhizobiales > Rhizobiaceae > Aminobacter > Aminobacter ciceronei. The sequence continues at coordinate 104,381 of NZ_JACJHY010000010.1, read as the reverse complement.
TGGGTGAGCCGGCTGGCTTGGCAGATCCCCGTGTCGCGCTGCTTCGGTCCGTCGATCTTGCCGGGCTGCCGCAGACGACGATCGCCATTGCCGAATTCGATCCCTTGCGCAGTGAGGTCGAGGCCCTTTACACAGCGCTGGCCGAGTCCGGTGTTGATGTGGAAGCCAGGCGCTACGACGGTGTCTCGCACGGCTTTGCCAGCATGGTCGGATTGATCGGCAAAGCGCGGCTGGCGATCGACCACGGTGGCGCCAGGCTGCGCGATGCATTTGCCAGGAACGCCTGAGATGCTGGAGGCAAGGCTGGCGCGCGCCGAGGCAATGCTCGACATCATCGCGCTCGAGGCGCGCTATGCGCGCGCCTGGGACTGCTGCAATGGCAAGGCATGGGCCGATGTGTTCACTGCGGACGGCGTGTTCGAAATCGCGGCCGTCGGCGACCGCTCGGCGCTCAAGGTTGAGGGCAGGGAGCAACTGTCGGCTTTCTGCTTCGATTTCACGGCGAAATTCTCCGGCGTTCATGTGCCCGGTCTGCCGTTGCTCGACATCGACGGGGACGAGGCGACCGGTCACCTGCATTTCCAGTTCGTCGCCATCGGCCGGTTAACACCGAACCACACGATGAGCCGCACAGCTTGCGGCCAATATGACGTGCGTTATCGCAGGACCGAAAAGGGCTGGCGCATGGTCCATCGATTGGAAAAGGCGTTCAGCAGCGCACGAAGCGAATTCTTCGATTTCTGAGCGTTCAGCGCCTTTCCTCAAGTACCAGGTCAGCAGCGCGCCAGGCCAGCGCCATCACAGGGCCGTTGGTGTTACCCGATATCGGTGCCGGGATGACCGAGGCATCGATCACACGGAGGCCATCGACGCCATGGACGCGCAATCGCTCGTCGACGACGGCGTCGGCGTCATTGCCCATCCGGCAAGTGCCGACCGCATGCAGCCCCGACACGAAGGTCGCGCGGAAGGCAGCGAGCATGTCGTCGTCCGATTGCACTGCTGGGCCAGGCCAAAGCTCCTGCTTCACGAAGGGCTGCAATGCAGGCTGGGCGACGAAGTCGCGCATGATGCGCATCATCGAAATGGCGGTGCGCCGGTCGTTTTCCGTCGCCAGCCAGTTCGGCCGGATCGGCGGCATGTCGCGCATGTCGGCCGAGCGGATGGTAATCTCGCCGCGGCTTTCCGGCCGCAGGGCATAGCCGATGATGGTGATGCCGGGCTCGGCCTCTAGCTTCAGGCGGCCTTGCAGCAGCCCACGGGCGAAGGTGTAGGGTGACAGCGATAGCTGCAGATCCGGATAGGTGACGTCTGACGAGGAGCGGACGAACGCGCCGATTTCGGACGCACCGAAGCTCATCAGCCCCGTGCCGGCGAGATAATAGCGTAGCACCTCGCCGACGAGGCGCAGGCCACTGAAGCTGCGGTTGTGGCCATGCATTCCGGCAAGGCGATAGGGCAGCGCCACAACGAGGTGTTCGGCAAAGTTGCGGCCGACGCCGGGCAATTCGGTCACAGTCTGGACGCCAGCCGCCGAAAGCACATCATGGCGGCCGACGCCTGACACCTGCAGCAGTTGCGGTGACTGGATCGCGCCGCAGGCAACGATGACCTCGCTTGCCGACCGGGCGGTGCGTTGGCGACCGCCCACGAGATATTCGACGCCGACTGCCCGACGACCGTCGAACAGGATACGCAGAACCTGCGCGCCGGTTTGGACGACGAGGTTCTTGCGCCGCATCGCCGGTCGGAGGAAGGCGCGGGCCGCGCTCATGCGCCGCCCCATGTGGTCGACCGTATGCGTGTAGGTACCGACGCCATCGCGTCTGGCGCCGTTGAGGTCGTCGAGATGGTCGAGGCTGAGCGAAGCACCTGCATCGAGGATCGCCTGGCCGAGAGGGTCGGCGAGAGGACGAACACTGACCTGCAAGGGACCATTGCCGCCCCTGATGACATCGCCACCAAGCTGATGGTTCTCGATCTTGCGGAAGACTGGCGCCATCTCGGTCCAGCTCCAGCCCGTGACGCCGAAGTCGGCCCAGCCGTCGTAGTCCTCGGGGGCGCCCCGGCAATAGAGCATTCCGTTGATCGAGCTCGATCCGCCAAGCCCGCGGCCGCGCGCCCATGTCTCGGCTTCCGGCCGACCTTCTTCATGCTCGACAGGAAAGTTCCATGAGCGTTTCGGATGCTTCGTCAGCTTGACCCATCCCCGGGGCATCCGGACCAAGGGATGAAGGTCCGATGGTCCGGCCTCGAGGACAAGCACCCTATGTCCCGGGTCTTCGCTTAGCCTGTTGGCCACCACACAGCCGGCCGAGCCGGCGCCAACGATGATCGTGTCGAATTCTCTCATGCCGCGATGTCTTGCGCGTGCGTGTCGGCTCGCATCCTGCAAACGAACTAGCCCAGGCAAGCGTTGTTCAGGCCCAGGCCGACATATGCGGTAGTCCGCATGGACGATGTTCGGCTCGCCTGCATCCTGTGATTTCTCCTTGAGGAGTCGTCACGCCATGCCGCGTGGCGGCCTTGCGCGCACATCAATGCCGGCGCGCATCCAGACCGGCACCAAAGCCTACGTTCCTGGGGAGGAATGACATGAAGAAATCCATTCTCGCGGCAGCTTTGCTGCTGTCGACCGCGCTGACTGCCGCAGCACAGGACACCAGCGTCAAGCTCGGCGTGCTCAACGACCAGAGCTCTTCCTTCTCCGCGCTCGGCGGCACCGAGGTGACCGAGGCAGTCAAGCTGGCAATCTCCGACTTTGGCGGTCAGGTGCTGGGCAAGCCGATCGAACTGGTCTCGGCCGATCATCAGAACAAGCCCGAGATCGCACTGTCCATCGCCCGCGAATGGCTGGAGCGCGACAATGTCGACGCGCTGTTCGATGTCGCCAATTCGGCAATCGCGCTTTCGGTCAACAACCTTTTGGGCGAACAGAAGAAGCTCGGCTTCTTCGTCTCGCCGATGACCGACAAGATGACCGAGGCCGACTGCAACGGCTACGGCATGGCCTGGGCATACGACGCCTATTCGCAGGTGCGTTCGTCGGTCAGCGCCCAGCTCAAGGCCGGTGGCGAGACCTGGTTCATCCTGTCGCCCGACTATGAAGCCGGCAAGGTGCTGGAAGCCGGCGTGAAGACCGCCGTCGAGGAAGAAGGCGGCAAGATACTGGGTTCGGTGCGGGCGCCGCTCGGCACCACCGACTTCTCGTCCTACATCCTGCAGGCCCAGGCCTCGGGCGCCAAGGTTCTGGCGCTGACGGTCAATGGTCCTGAACTGGTCAATGCGCTCAAGCAGGTCCAGGAGTTCGGCCTGATCGACCAGGGCATGCGCGTGGCGCTGACCGTGCTGCACCAGTCGGATGCGCGCGCCATCGGCCTTGAAGCGCTGAAGGGCATCCAGTTTGCCGCCGCCTGGTATTGGAACACCGACGACGCTTCCAAGCACTTCAAGGAAGAGATGCAGAAGAAGACCGGCAATGCTCCGGGCTGGGTTGCGGCCGGTGCCTATTCCGCAGCGACCAATTATCTGAACGCCGTCAAGGCCGCCGGTACCGACGAGCCGACCGCGGTGCTCGCCAAGCTGCGCGAAGGCAAGATCAACGACCTGTTCGCAAAGAATGCGACGCTGCTGCCCAACGGCCGCCTCGTGCATGACATGCAGCTGCTTGAGGTGCGTGCGCCCGGCGAGGCATCCGATGCGCAGGACGTGTTCAAGGTCGTGACCACCGTTCCTGCCGACATCGCCTTCCGCTCGATCGACAAGAGCGCCTGCAAGCTGGCCAAAGGCTGATCCGACAGCGCCGGACGGCACGCTCGCCGTCCGGCGCGTCCACCCGATGGGAGTGACGACTTGCCCGGCTATCTGATCTTCGAGATCGAAATTACCGACGAGGCCGCCTGGCAGCACTATCGCGAGGTCGCCGGGCCGATCATGGCCGCCGGCGGCGGGCGTTTCGTCTTGTCGGGCGATCGAATCGAAAGCCTCGAAGGCGGCTGGCAGCCGGCGACGATCTCGGTGGTCGAGTTCCCGAGCGCTGACGCGGCGCGCCAATTCTACCATTCTGACGACTACCAGAAGGTGGTGGCACTCAGGCAGCTGGCATCACGCGGCAAGGGCATTCTCGTCGACGTATGACGGGCGCCCTGTGCCGCATATTTCCTAGAGTACGTGGAGGACAAGGTGCAGCAAGGCACTGCGGACGACTACATCATCGAGGCGTCCGGGCTGAGCCGGTATTTCTATGGCTTCGCCGCCGTAAAAGACGTCGACCTCAAGGTCCGGCGCAATACCATCCACGCCCTGATCGGCCCCAACGGCGCCGGCAAGACGACGACCTTCAACCTGATCACCAAGTTCCTGCAGCCCAGCGAAGGTACGATCCGATACAACGGCGAGGACATCACCGCGCTGAAGCCGGAAGAGGTGGCGCGCAAGGGCATTGTTCGATCGTTCCAGATTTCGGCGGTGTTTCCGCGCATGAGCGTGCGTGAAAACGTGCGCATGGCACTGCAGCGGCCGACGGGGACCTCCTATCGCTTCTGGCAAAGCGAACGCACGCTCGGCGTGCTCAACGATCGCATCGATGAACTGCTCGACGCTGTCGGCATGCTTTCCTATCGCAACCATGTCGCGGTCAATCTGCCTTACGGTCGCAAGCGCGCGCTGGAGATTGCCACGACGCTGGCGCTGGATCCCGAGATGCTGCTGCTCGACGAGCCGACCTCGGGCATGGGCCACGAGGACGTAGACCGCATCGCCGAACTGATCCGCAAGGTAGCAAGCGACCGCACTGTCCTGATGGTCGAGCACAATCTGTCGGTGGTTTCAGCCCTTTCCGACACCATCACCGTGCTGGCGCAGGGACGGGTGCTGGCCGAAGGCAACTACGAAACCGTGTCGCGCGATCCGCGCGTTGTCGAAGCCTATATCGGTGGCGCAGATGACTGAGACTTCCCAGGTGGTGCTCGACATCGCCGACCTGCATGCCTGGTACGGCGAGAGCAAGGCGCTCCACGGCATGAATTTCGACATCCGCGAGGGTGAACTCGTCACGCTGCTGGGCCGCAACGGCGCCGGCAAGACGACAGCGCTGCGCTGTATCATGGGCCTCGTGCGCAAGAAGACCGGTGTTATCACCTATCGCGGTGAGAACGTTGCGAAGCGGGCGCCCGAGATCATCGCCCGGCGCGGCATCGCCTACTGCCCGGAGGAGCGCGGCATCTTCTCGAGCCTGTCGGTGGCCGAGAATCTGGAGCTGCCGCCGGTCATCGCCAAGGGCGGCATGACCGTGGACGAGATCCTCGAGCTGTTCCCGAACCTCAAGGCGCGCTGGCAGAGCCCCGGCACCAAGCTGTCAGGCGGGGAGCAGCAGATGCTGGCCATCGGCCGCATCCTGCGCACGGGCGCCAAGCTTTTGATCTTCGACGAGCCGACCGAAGGCCTTGCGCCGGTCATCGTCAAGCAGATCGCCGTCGTGCTCGAGAAGCTGAAGGCGAGGGGCTTCACCATCCTTCTGGTCGAGCAGAACTTCCGCTTCGCTTCCAAGCTCGCCGACCGGCATTTCGTCGTCGACCACGGCAAGGTGGTCGAGCGCTTCAGCCGCGACGAACTCGCCGGCAATGAAGCCAAAATCCAAGCTTATCTCGGGGTGTGATGGCCATGATGGACCTGATTGGCGTTCCGCCAACCCTTCTTTTCGGCCAGCTGCTCGTCGGCCTCATCAACGGTTCGTTCTACGCCATGATGAGCCTGGGCGTGGCGATCATCTTCGGCATGTTGCGCATCGGCAACTTCGTCCATGGCGCGCAATACATGCTGGGTGCGTTCGGCGCCTGGTATCTCATGCGCTTGCCTGAACTGTTCCCGGGTCTTGGTCTGCCGTCGATCGGCTACTGGTGGGCGCTGGTCATCGTTCCGCTGGTGGTGGCTGTCATCGGCGCGCTGATGGAGCGCATCTTCATCCGCCGCGTCTACGATCTCGACCATGCCTACGGCCTGCTTTTGACCGTCGGCCTCGCCATGGCGATCGAGGGTGCCTTCAACGTCTACTACGGTGCCGCCGGCCAGATGTATGGCGTGCCGGAGTCTCTGAAAGGCGGCATCAATCTCGGATTCATGTTCCTGCCGATCTACCGCGCCTGGGTGATCGCTGCGGCAATCGTCGTCTGCTTCGGCACCTGGTACATGGTCGAGCGAACCAAGCTCGGCTCTTACCTCCGGGCCGCGACCGAAAATCCCGATCTCGTCCGTGCTTTCGGCATCAACGTGCCGCGCTTGTTGATGCTGACCTACGCGTTCGGTGTCGGTCTTGCCGGTTTCGCCGGCGTCATGGCAGCCCCGATCTACCAGGTCAGCCCGCAGATGGGGCAGGGCATGATCATCACCATCTTCGCCGTCGTGGTCATCGGCGGCATGGGCTCGATCTTCGGCGCCATCGTTTCCGGCCTGATGCTCGGCGTGATCGAGGGCCTGACCAAGGTCTTCTATCCGCAGGCCTCGGCAACCGTGATCTTCATCATCATGGCGCTGGTGCTGATCTTCCGCCCGGCTGGCCTGTTCGGCAAGGAGACGACGAGCCACTCGGTCGCCGACGTCTCGTCGGGCCGCTCCGGCAGCTTCCTCGAGAACGGTCGCCTGTGGCTCGCGATCTTCACGGTCGGCGGCGTGGCGTTGCCGTTCCTCGTCTATCCCGTCATGGGCATGAAGATCCTGGTGCTGGCACTGTTCGCACTCGCCTACAATCTGATCTTCGGTTGCGTCGGCCTCCTCGCCTTCGGCCATGCCGCCTTCTACGGGGCATCGGCTTATGTGACTGCGCATGCCGCTGCCGCCTGGGGCCTGCCGACCGAGCTCTGCATCCTTCTGGGCGTCATGGTGGCGACGGCGATCGGCGCGTTGTTCGGCTGGCTGGCGATCCGCCGGCAGGGGCTCTACTTCGCCATGATCACGCTGGCGCTGGCGCAGATCATCTATTTCTACGGAGTGCAGGCGCCATGGACCCATGGCGAGGACGGGATCCAGTCGGTGCCGCGCGGCATGCTGTTCGGCGTCATCGATCTCTCCAACACGCTGAACATGTACTACGTGACCCTCGCCGTGTTCCTGGCCGGCTTCGCCTTCATCTACCGCATCATCCACTCGCCGTTCGGCCAGACGTTGAAGTCGATCCGCGAGAACGAGCCGCGCGCCATTTCGCTCGGCTATTCGACCGACCGGTTCAAGCTGATCGCATTCACGCTTTCGGCGATGCTGTCGGGCGTAGCAGGCGGCCTCAAGGCGATCATCTTCCAGCTGGCGTCGCTGGCCGACGTCTTCTTCATGACCTCGGCCGACGTGCTGCTGATGACGCTGATCGGCGGCGTCGGCACGCTGCTTGGACCGGTGGTCGGTGCGGCAGTGCTGGTGACGCTGCAACGCGAGTTGGCCACCCTCGGTGCCTGGGTCGTGGTGGTGCAGGGCATCATATTCGTTCTCTGCGTGCTGTTCCTGCGCAAGGGCATCATCGGCACGCTGGAGGAATTCCTGGCGAACCGCGCCGAGCGCAAGGCCAAGCAGACGGCCGACCACACCGAGGCCACCACCAAAATCACGGCAGCACCATGAGCGCGCCGTCGACTCTGGTCATCGGCATGGGGCCTGGGCTTGGCCAGGCTTTGGTGAAGAAGTTCGCGCGTGAAGGACATCGTGTTGCCTTTGTCGGCCGCCGCGCAGAATCGATTGCACGCTACGAGCAGGAGCTGCGGGCCGAGGGCCTCGACGTTGCCGGATTTGTCGGCGACGCCGGCAAGCCCGAAGAGATGGACCATGTCCATGCGGCGATCCGCGAGCGGCATGGCGATGCCGAGGCGCTGATCTACAATGCCGCCATCATCGAGCCGGCGCGGTTCGTCACGCCGTCGCGGCTGGGCGAGGTGAAATACGGCACCGCCGACGGCTGGAAGTCGCATGGTGAGGCGGCCAGCGTCGACTACGTCGTCGACGCCTTCAGGACCAACGTGGCTGGTGCGCTGCATGCGGCCCAGGCCGTTGCGCCAGGAATGATCGACCGCGGCCGCGGTACGATCCTGCTCACCGGTGGTGTGCTTGCCTTTGGCCCGTGGATCGAATGGGGCGTGACCTCGCTCGGCAAGGCTGCGCTGCGCAGCCTTGGACACTCGCTGGAGAAGGAACTCACCCCTGCGGGTATTCATGTGTCGACTGTCGCCATCCATGGCACGATGCAGGCCGGAACGCCTTACGATCACGATCTGGTCGCCGCTGCCTACTGGAGGCTGCATGTCCAGACGCGCGCAGAATGGCAGCCGGACTTCCACTTCAAGCAGGACGCCGAAGACGGCGGGGATCCCGACGTATGAGCGCGCCCGCGATCAGGTTCGACGGCAAGCGGGTGCTGGTGACTGGCGGCGCCAGCGGCATTGGCGAAACGGTGGCAAGGCTGCTCTCGGATCTCGGCGCACGCGTGGTCATTGCCGACCTGAACCGCGAACAACTCGATCCGGCGCTACAGCGCACCGCAGCAGCCGAGGTCACCCAAGGCGACGTCGCAAGTGAGGACGATGCCGAGCGCATGGTCAGGGAAGCGATCACGGCTCTCGGCGGCCTCGATCTCGTTTTCAACTCTGCCGGCATCGGCGACGACCTCGTGCCGGTGCACGACCAGTCGGTGGAACGCTGGCAGCGCGTCATCGACGTCAACCTCAAGGGCACCTACCTGATGTGCCGCGCCGCATCGCGACCGATGCTCCGACAGAGATGCGGCGCCATCGTGAATGTGTCGTCCATCGTCGGGCTCGGCGGCTTCCCGCGTCGCTCGGCCTATGCCGCTGCCAAGGCAGGGATCAATCACCTGACGCACACGCTGGCCTGCGAATGGGGTCCCTCGGGCATTCGCGTCAATGCGATCGCGCCGGCTTACACGCGCACGCCGATGGTTCAGGCTTTGCTCGAGCGCAAGGCATTCGACCCGACGATCCTGGAACGGCGTACGCCGCTCGGCCGACTGGCGCTGCCGGAAGAAATGGCGCGAGCCGCCGTGTTCCTGCTGTCGGACTGGGCGTCCTACATCACAGGCACGGTTCTGCCGGTCGATGGCGGCTGGAGCGCATTCGGTGGCGCGGGTGATGTGGTGTCCGCTTAGGGACAATGGCCAGGTGTAAGCTGCAATGCAAAAGGCCGCGCATTTGACGCGGCCTTTTGCGTTCTGGTGGCCCGCGTTCACTTGTTCCTGAAATCGTCCAGTCGGTTTTCGCGCAGCGCCAGCACCAGCTCGCGTTTGCGGATCTTGGCGGCCTCGACCGGCATGGTGTCGATGAAGTGGACGGCGCGCGGGGCCTTGTAGGCGGCAAGGCTCTCGCGGCAGTGGCGGATCAGCTCATCCGCGGTCGCGTCCTGTCCCTCTGCCTTCACGATGACCGCGACCGGGATTTCGCCCTTGCTCTCGTCGGGCGCGCCGACCACCGCGCACATGGCGACCGCCGGATGCTTGTAGAGCAGGGCCTCGATTTCCAGCGGATAGACATTGTGGCCGCCGGCGATGATGACGTCCTTCTTGCGGTCGACGATGAACAGGTAGCCGTCCTCGTCGACGTAACCGAGGTCGCCCGACTTCCAGCCGCCATTGCCGAAGGCCTCGGCAGACGCCTTTTCGTCCATCCAGTAGCCTTGGGCGACGCAATCGCCCGAGATGATGACCTCGCCGATCTGGCCCTGTGGGACGGCGTTGCCTTCGTCGTCGACGATCGAGATACGCGAGCTGCCGACGGGCAGGCCGGCGGAGCCTGGCTTCCGGATGCCTGCCGTCGGCTCCATGACGTTCTGGCCGCTGGTCTCGGTCGAGCCGTAAACTTGCGTGACGCGGGCGCCCGACAACTCCTCGAAGCGTCGGATGACCGGCTGGGGCACCGGCGAGCCGCCCGTGGTGCAGATGCGCAGCGACGACAGATCGTGCTTGGCCGGATCGACCTCGTTGACCATGTAGACATACATGGTCGGCGTGCCGCCGAAATAGGTAGCCTTGTATTCGCCGATTTCGGAAAGCACACGCTGGGTATCCCAGCGCTCGTGCAGGACGATGGTGCCACCGGTGTACAGGCAGAGGTTGAGCGTCACGGTCAGGCCGAAATTGGTGAACAGCGGCACGGCGCAGAGATAGACTTCCTCGGCAAAGCGCGTGCGGTGCGAGACCATCATGTCGCGCAGTGTCGAGCACTGGTTGAACTGCGATTGCGCGGCGCCCTTGGGCGCGCCGGTCGTGCCGGAGGTGAAGAACAGGGCGCAGATGTCGTCCATGTGGCAAGCGACGTCTTCGAATGTCGCGGGTGCCGTGGCCATCAGCGAGGTGAGGTCGTCGGTGCTGCCGTCGCCCGAAACGACCAGGCAATGGGCGAGATCGGCGAACTCGGCCCTGATCTCGGAAAAATAGGACCAGGTCGAGCTGTCAGCGACGAGCGCCTTCATGCCGGTCTGGGCAACGATCTTGCGCAGCTCGGCGTGGCGGAACATGGCGCTGAGCGGGGCCGGGATCGCGCCGAGGCGCTGACAGGCCCAGAAGCCGATCGCCATCATCGGCGTGCTCGGCAGATAGAGCCCGACGCGGTCACCCTTGGCCACGCCGCGCGCCTTGAGCACATTTGCCAGCTGTGCCGTCAGTTCGGCGAAGCGGGCATAGGTGATCGTCTCCTTGTCGGAGATGATGAAGTTGCGCTCGCCGATCAGCCGTGCGTTCCGCGCCAGCACCTGGCTCAGGATTTCCATGCTCGTATTTCCTGCAGTCGAAATTGGGATTTTGTGGCGACTAGAGAACTTGCCCGCATGAGCAGGCATCGTCTGCACAGACTAAGCCAGTCCGGGCGCGCCGGTCATGAAATCAGGATGCCGCCATCGATGGGCAACTGGTGACCGGTCATTTTCCGTGACTCGTCCGAGGCTAGATAAAGTGCTGCGTTGGCGACATCGACCGGTTCGGCGATGCCGAGCAGATAGGCGTCGAACTGTGCCTTGAGATGCGGCTCGCGCTCGAAGAAGCCGAGGACTCGGTCGGTGGCGACCGCGCCCGGCACCAGCACGTTGACGCGAATATTGTCCTTGGCGAATTCCACTGCCATCGAGCGGGTGAGCGAGATGACGCCACCCTTGGCCGCCGAGTAGGCGTCGCGGTTGGGGATGCCCATGGCCCCGACGATCGACGAGCAATTGATGATCGAGCCGCCGCCAGACCGCTGCATCAGGGGAATCGCGTTGCGGCAGCAGACCCAGGTGCCGAACAGGTCGAGCTTGATGCAGCGCCAGAACTCCTCGAACGGCGCAACCGTCACCGGGCCGTCGGCTGAACTCGAGCCGCCGGCGTTGTTGTAGAGCACGTCGAGCCGACCCCAGGCGTTCATCACCAGCTTGAACGCCGCCTCGACGCTGTCAGGCTCGGTGACGTCTGTCTCGACATAGAGTGCTGTGCCTCCCGATGTATTAATGGAGGAGGCGATGGCCTCGCCCTTGTCGCGGCTGCGGCCGGCCACCGCCACCTTGGCGCCTTCACGTGCAAAGAGCCGCGCCGCAGCCTCGCCAATGCCGCCGGTCGCGCCTGAAATGAATGCCACTTTGCCTGCCAGACGGGCCATGATGATCTCCTCGAAACGTTATCCGCGAACCTGCGCGCCCGGGCGCCTTCAACATCGTCCGAAGGGACTAAGATTGCCGGACATTTCAGCGGCTTGGCGGCCACAATGCGTGCAGCCTTGTGACTAGTCCCATCAGACGATGTTAGCGGTCTGCCCCTGTCCCATTCCTTGCTTCGATTGAAGAAATTGGCAGTGCCGAAATGGCAGCAACAAGCGGCGTAGGAAAATGAAGGCAGTGATCTGCAAGGAGTTCGCCCCAAGGGCGCAGCTCAGGATCGAAGAGGTCCCTGAACCGTTGGTGAAACCGGGCCAGGTGGTCATCCGCATCGAGGCATGCGGCATCAACTTCTTCGACGGACTGATGGTCGAGGGCAAGTATCAAACCAAGCCCGAGCGACCCTTCACGCCGGGCAGCGAAGCCGCCGGCACGATCATCGCGGTCGGCGATGGTGTCGAGCGTCTGAAGGTCGGCGCGCGCGTGTTGGCCTTTGCCGGCATCGGTGGTTATGGCGAGCAGGTCGCGGTCGATGCCTGGAAGGTGTTTCCGATCCCCGCCGAGATGAGCTTCGTCGAAGCCGCCGGCTTCCTGATCACCTATGCGACATCGCACCATGCCCTCAAGGATCGTGCGCAGATCAGGCCGGGCGAAACGATGTTGGTTCTCGGCGCTGCCGGCGGCGTCGGGCTGACAGCGGTCGAGCTCGGCAAGCAGATGGGTGCGCGCGTCATTGCTGCCGCCTCCAGCGACGAGAAGTTGGCGCTATGCCGCGAATACGGGGCCGACGAGACGATCAACTATTCGACCGAGGACCTGCGCCAGCGGCTCAAGGAACTGACGGACGGGCAGGGCGTCGACGTGGTCTATGATCCCGTCGGTGGCAACATGACGGAAACGGCGGTGCGCGGTCTGGCACTTTTCGGCCGGCTGCTGGTGATCGGCTTTGCCGCCGGCGACATCCCCAAGATCGCGCTCAACCTTTTGCTGCTCAAGCAGTCGGCTTTGATCGGTGTGTTCTGGGGCGCCTATGCACGCTCGGCGCCGGAGAAGAATGCCGAGAATATCGCCGAACTGATGGACTGGTTCGCCAAGGGCAAGCTCAGGCCGCATATCTCGGCCGAATATCCGCTCGATCGCTTCGCCGAGGCGCTCGACGTCGTCATGGAGCGCACCGTCAAAGGCAAGGTCGTGCTGGTGACGGGCAATTCAGGACATAGCAAGGAAGGAGTGCCGGCATGACCGAGCTGCTCGCAAGGACCGTTTCGGTCGCAAAGCAAGGCAACATTCTGGTCGCGACCGTCGACAACCCTCCCGTCAACGCGCTGTCGCATTCGGTCCGGTCCGGGCTGATCGCGGCAGTGAAGGCACTGGAAAGCGATGCCGAGGCGCACGCCATGGTCATCGTCTGCGATGGTCGCACCTTTATCGCCGGCGCCGATATTCACGAGTTCAAGAAACCGATGGTGGCGCCGTTGCTGGGCGAGGTGATCGATACGCTCGACGCGGCAACCAAGCCCATAGTCGCCGCCATTCATGGCACGGCGCTCGGCGGCGGCCTTGAAGTGGCGCTTGCCTGCAGCTATCGCATAGCGCTCGAAGGCTCGAAGGTCGGCCTGCCGGAAGTCAAGCTCGGCATCCTGCCGGGTTCTGGCGGCACGGTTCGACTGCCGCGCCTTGCCGGTGTCGAGCAGGCGCTGGCGATGATCAGCGAGGGCGGCCAGATTTCGGCGCGCGATGCCCAGGAAAAGGGCATCGTCGACGAAGTCGTTTCGGGTGACCTCAAGGAGGCAGCAATCGCCTTCACAGGGAAGGTGATTGCCGACGGCGCCAGGCTGCGCCGTACCAGCGACCTGCCGGTGCCGGCATTCGACGCTGCCGTCCTGGAGATGAGCCGCGCCGCATTGGCCAAGAAATACAAAGGCTTCAAGGCACCTCTTGTTGCGGTTGACCTGATCAAGATGGTCACCGAAACGCCTGTCGCCGAGGCCATCGCCCTCGAATACAAGACCTGCAAGGAGTTGCTGGTCTCGCCGCAGTCCAAGGCGCTGCGCCACATCTTCGCCGCCGAGCGCGAGGCGCTCAAGATCGACGGTGTCGACGCCGGGGTGAAGCCGCGCGACGTCAAGAAGGTCGCCATCGTCGGCCCCGGTACCATGGGGCGCGGGATTGCTTCCTGCTTCCTCAACATCGGCATCCCGGTGACGTTGATCGGCCTCACGGATGAAGGCCTGGCTTCCGCGGTCAGGGCCATCGGCAAGATCTATGAAGGCAGCGTCAAGCGCGGCAGCCTGTCGTCCGAAGAGATGGAGCGCCGCATGGCGCTGCTAACGCCGACGACGTCCTATGACGGCATTGCCGACGTCGACCTGGTGATCGAGGCGGTGACCGAAGACATGGCGGTCAAGAAGGACGTCTTCGCCAAACTCGATGCCGTGCTGCGCAACGACGCCATCGTCGCCACCAACACCTCGTTCCTCGACATCGAGGAACTAGCCGGATCGTCGAGGAACCCGGCGCGTGTCGCCGGCATGCATTTCTTCAACCCGGCCAATGTCATGAAGCTGCTTGAGAATGTGCGTGCAGCCAGTACCGCCGCCGATGTCCTGGCGACCACCACAGCATTGGGCAAGCGCCTCGGCAAGGTGCCTGTGATGGTCGGGCGCTCCGAAGGTTTCGTTGCCAATCGCATGCTTTCCAAGCGTACGCGCGAGGCTCAATTCCTGCTCGAGGACGGTGCGACGCCGCTACAAGTCGACCGCGTGCTAACCGCCTTCGGCTTCCCGATCGGCCCGTTCGCGCTGGCCGATCTCGCCGGCATGGACATCATGGCCGCAGCGCGGGCGGCACGCGTCGCCCGCATGTCGCTGCGCGAGCAGCAGTGCAATATCGTCGACAGGCTGGTGGCCGCTGGCCGCCTCGGCCAGAAGTCCGGCGCGGGCTATTACGTCTATGACGAGAACCGCAAGGCTTCGCACGATCCCGCTGTCGATGAACTGCTGGAAGCGCACCGCAAGGAGCGGGGCTTCACCGCACGCACCATCAGCGACGAGGAAATCCTCGAACGCTGCCTGTTTGCCATGGTCAACGAGGCGGCCAAGATCCTCGACGAGGGTGCGGCGGCGCGACCGAGCGACATCGACGTCATCTGGACCAACGGCTTCGGGTTCCCGACCTATCTGGGCGGCCCGATGTTCTATGCCGATCAGGTCGGCCTGCCGAAGGTCAAGGCGGCGCTCGACAAATATGCGGGCCTTGTGGGCGACCAATATTTCAAGCCGGCCGCGCTGATCGAGCGGCTGGTTGCCGAGGGCAAGGGCTTCTACGGCTGAGGCCGTATCCCTGCCGAAACAGAATGAAGAACAGACGGACTAGGATGCTATGAACAAGGAAATGGACCTGAAAGCGGTCGTCGCCCAGCTGCGCGACGGCATGACGATCGGCTTCGGCGGCTGGGGTCCGCGGCGCAAGCCGATGGCGCTGGTGCGCGAGATCCTGCGCTCGGACCTCAAGGACCTGACGCTGGTGGCTTATGGTGGGCCGGAAATCGGCATGCTTTGTGCTGCGGGCAAGGTCAAGAAGCTGATCTACGGCTTCGTGTCGCTCGACGTGATGCCGATCGAACCCTACTTCCGCAAGGCGCGCGAAGCCGGAGCGGTCGAGGTGTCGGAGCTGGACGAGGGCCTGCTGCTGCTCGGCCTGCAGGCAGCCGGCCACAACCTGCCGTTTGCGGCGACCCGCGTCGGCCTCGGCTCCGACGTCATGAAGTACAACCCGCACTTCAAGACGGTGAAGTCGCCCTATGACGACGGCGAAGTGCTGTTGGCGATGCCGGCGATCAAGCTCGACGTGGCGCTGATCCATGCGAGCCGCGCCGACCGGCTGGGCAACACCCAGACCGACGGTCCGGATCCGTTCTTCGATGGCCTGTTCGCTCGTGCCGCCGACAAGGTGTTCGTTACCACCGAGGTGCTGGTCGACCGCATCGGGGATGAACACTCCGACAAGGCCAAGAGCCAGCTGTTCGAACGCTGCCTGGTGACTGGCGTGGTGTCGGCACCGCTCGGTGCGCATCCGACGGCTGCGCATGAGGCCTATGGTTGGGACATGGGCCACCTCAAGGACTACGCCGCGTCAGCTGGTGAAGAGGGCGGCTGGCAGCGCTATTTCGACCAATATGTGAAGGGCGGCGATGCCAGCTACGCCTCGAGCGTTGGCGGCGAAGCCAAGATCCGCGCCCTGCCGCTCCCCATTTTCTGATCGGACACGACATGACGACTGCAAAAGAATTCACGCTTGCCGAACTGATCGTAGCTGTCGGTGCACAGGCCTGGGCCTCCGATGGTGAGGTTCTCGCCACCGGCATCGGCCCGCTGCCGCGTCTTGCGGCCGGTCTTGCCAAGCTCACCTGCGCGCCCGGCATCATGATGACCGACGGCGAGGCCTATCTTGTCGAGGACCCGATCCCGCTCGGGCCGCGCGGCGACTACAAGCCGAAGTTTTCCGGCTGGATGCCTTACGGCAGGGTCTTCGACAGCGTCTGGAGCGGGCGCCGCCACGCCATGGTGACGCCAGTGCAGGTCGACCGCTACGGTCAGGGCAACATCTCCGCACTTGGCGGAGAGTTCCAGAAGCCTAAGGTCGCCATGCTTGGCGTCCGCGGCTTCCCCGGCAACTCGATCTGCCACAAGAATTCGATGTTCCTGCCCAGCCACTCGAAGCGCACCTTCGTCGAGGGTGAGGTCGATGTGGTGGCGAGCGTAGGCTACAACGCCAAGAACTGGCCGGAAGGCGCCAAGCCCGCCGACGTCAAGCTCGGCGTAGTCATCACCGACCTCTGCGTGTTCGATTTCAACGGTCCTGATCATGCGGCGCAGGTGCTGTCGCTGCATCCTGGCGTCACCTTCGAGCAGGTGCAGGACGCGACCGGCTTCCCGCTGCTGCGCGCCGAAGGCATGACCACCACCGCGGCGCCGACCGAGGAGCAGATGGCGATCATCGCCAGGCTCGACCCGCACAATGTCCGTGCCACCGTCCTGAAGGGCAATCCTCCCGGCGTCCGCGCCGCCTGACGAACCCGCCGCCGGCACTCGCTGCCGGCGGCTCTTCCTGGAATGGCAGTGACGGACGCAAGATGGACTTCGAATACAGCGACAAGACAAAAAGCCTGCTCGAACGGCTTAATGCCTTCATGGATGAGCATGTCTATCCCAACGAGCGCCGCTATCACCAAGAGGTCGAAGCCGACCGCTGGGGCCATCCGCCTGTCTTGGAGGAACTCAAGGCCAAGGCCAAGGCGGCCAAGCTGTGGAACCTGTTCCTGCCGGATTCTTCGCATGGCGCGGGCCTGACCAACACCGAATATGCACCGCTCTGCGAAGTCATGGGCCGGGTGCATTTCTCGTCGCAGATATTCAACTGCTCGGCACCTGACACCGGCAACATCGAAACCATAGAGCGCTATGGCACCGAGGCGCAGAAGGCGCGCTGGTTGCCTGCCATGCTCGACGGGTCGATCCGCTCGGCCTTCGCCATGACCGAGCCTGACGTCGCTTCCAGTGACGCGACCAACATCCAGAGTTCGATCGTCCGCGACGGCGACGACTACGTCATCAATGGTCGCAAGTGGTGGATATCAGGTGTCGGCGACCGCCACTGCGAATTGCTGATCTTCATGGGCAAGACCGACCCGGGTGCTGCCAAGCACCAGCAGCAGTCGATGATCCTGGTGCCGATGGACACGCCAGGCATCAAGGTGCTGAGGCCGATGACGGTGTTCGGTTATGACGATGCACCGCACGGCCACATGGACATGCTGTTCGAGAACGTGCGGGTGCCGGCATCCAACATCCTGCTCGGCGAAGGCCGGGGCTTTGAGATCGCGCAAGGCCGCCTCGGACCCGGCCGCATCCATCATTGCATGCGCCTGATTGGCCTTGCCGAACGCTGCCTGGAGCTGATGTGCCGCCGGGTGAAGAGCCGCGTCGCCTTCGGCCGGCCGATCGGCGAACAGTCGGTGACGCTCGAGCGCATCGCCGAGTCCCGCATCCTGATCGACCAGGCTCGCCTGCTGACGCTGAAGGCCGCCTATATGATGGACACCGTCGGCAACAAGGCGGCGCGCGCCGAAATCGGCATGATCAAGGTGGCCGCCCCCAACATGGCCTGCAAGGTCATCGACTGGGCGATCCAGGCGCATGGCGCTGCCGGGGTTTCGCAGGACTTCGTGCTGGCCAATTATTATGCGCATGCCCGCAAGCTGCGCTTCGCCGACGGGCCAGACGAGGTACACCGCAACCAGATCGGGCGCATCGAACTCGCCAAATACGTGGACTGAGCGGGAGGCGCGCCATGGATGCCAGCCGTTTCGTCGGAACCGAGCCGCTCGCCGCCGACAGCAAGATCGACGTCGCGCGGCTGCACGCCTACCTCAAGGCCAACATTGACGGCTGCGAGGGCAAGCTCTCGGTCGAGCGCTTCCGCGGCGGCCAGTCCAACCCGACCATGCTGTTGTCATTCGACGGCAAGCGCAAGCTGGTGCTGCGCAAGAAGCCCGACGGCAAGCTGTTGCCCTCGGCGCATGCCGTCGACCGTGAATTCCGCGTCATCAGTGCCTTGCGCGACAGCGACGTGCCTGTGGCCGGCGCGCGGCTGCTCTGCGACGACGACAGCATCGTTGGTGCAATGTTCTACGTCATGGATTTTGTCGAGGGACGCTCGTTCTGGGCGCCTGCCTTGCCAGAGCAATCGCCTGCGGAGCGCAAGGCCATCTATATCGAGATGAACCGCGTTGCAGCGGCGCTGCACACCACCGACTACAAGGCGGCCGGGCTCGAGGATTTCGGCAGGCCGGGAGACTATGTCGCCCGCCAGGTGGCACGATGGTCCAAGCAGTATCGGGCGTCCGAGACCGAGACGATCGAGGCGATGGACCGGTTGATCGACTGGTTGCCCGACAATATCCCGCCTGAAACACGGACGTCGCTGATCCATGGTGACTTCCGCATCGACAACATGATCTTCCACGCGACCGAAGCGCGGGTGCTGGCAGTCGTCGACTGGGAGCTGTCGACGCTGGGCGAGCCGATGGCGGATTTCGCCTATCACATGCTGACCTGGCGCCTGCCCAATCAACCCTATCGCGGCCTGGGTGACCTCGACATCGGCGTACTCGGCATTCCCGACGAGCGCAGTTATCGCGACGCCTATCTCAAGGCGACGGGGCAGGACGGCGTTTCCGACCGGCATTGGTACGCCTATCTCGCCTACAGCCTGTTTCGCGTCTCCGGCATCCGCCAGGGCATCATGAAGCGCGTGGTCGACGGCAATGCGGCGAGCGCGCACGCTCGCGAGGCCGGCGCCTTGGCGCGGCCGGTGGCCGAATTCGGCTGGCATTATGCCGAACTGGCGATGAAATCATAAGGGAGGATCGACATGAGCGGACTGTATCCGGCCGAAGGAGCGGCCATCGTCATCGGTGGCAGCGGCGGCGTCGGCGCCGAGATTTGCCGGGTGCTGGCGCGCGACGGTTGCGACGTGGCGTTGACCTATCACAGCAACCAGGCCAAGGCGGAAGCTGCAGCCGAAGCGGTCCGCGGCGAGGGGCGCAATGCCTCCATCTACAAACTCAACATCGAGGATGTTGAGGCGACCCGCGCCTTCATCGACGGTGTGGCGGAAGCCAATGGCGGCATCCATACGGTGGTCTATGCCGCCGGGCCGCTCGTACCGCTGATCCATCTCAGCAAGATTGAGCCCGAGCAGATGCGCAAGCACCTGATGCAGGACGCCTTCGGCTTCTTTAATGTGGTCCATTATGCCATTCCGCATCTGCGCAAGGCACGCGGTTCCATCGTCGCTTGCCAGAGCTCGGCGCAATATCGCTTTGCCGCAGCCGACGGCCTCTCGGTGGTGCCGAAATCGGCGGTGCATGCCCTGATGAAGGGCGTCGCAAAGGAAGAGGGGCGCTACGGCATCCGCTCCAATGGCGTAGCGCTCGGCATCATCGAGACCGGCCAGCACACGGAACTCAGCAAGCTCGGCTATATCGACGACAAGTACATGCAGGCGGCGGCCATGAACACACCGCTGCGCCGCAACGGCAAGGCCATGGACATCGCGGAAGCGGTGTCGTTCCTGGCCTCCAGCCGCGCCGGTTTCATCTCCGGTGAGGTCATCAATGTCGACGGCGGCTATCACGTCTGATCGCATCTGTGGCGCGGGTTCGGTTGCCCGCGCCGTTGCCTCTTCCGCATCGGCCGTTCGCAATCGATGCGTGTCATGGACCCGCCGTTAGTCTTTTCAGACGATGTTCGGCCGCCCCGTCGCTCCTAGCAAGTAGTTGGAAAACTTCGGTTCCGGGCGCTTCGCAGCAGAAAATATCCTCTGCGTTGCCTGCCTGGTTCCCTGCCGACAACAACTGTTCTGGAGCAATCCTTTGCGCGAAGCCGTCATCGTTTCCGTCGCCCGCACCCCCATCGGCAAGGCCTTCCGTGGCGCCTTCAACGACACTGAAGCACCGGCGCTGTCGGGCCACGCGGTGCGCGAGGCCGTCATTCGTGCCGGCATCGCCCCCGACGCCGTCGAGGACGTCATTATGGGCTGCTCGGCCCAGCAGGGCACGCAGGGCTACAATATCGGCCGCCTGACCGCAGCGGCCGCGGGACTGCCTGACAGCGTGCCCGGCATGTCGATCGACCGCATGTGCTCGTCGGGCCTGATGGCAGTGTCGATCGCGGCCAAGCAGATCATCGTCGACGGCATGGAAACCATCGTTGCCGGCGGCGTCGAATCGATCAGCCTGACGCAGAACAAGCATAAGAACAGTTATCGCTCGCGCTCGCAGGCCGTGACCTCGCAGTGGCCGCATATGTACATGACAATGATCGAGACCGCCGAGATCGTCGCCAGGAAATACGGCATCAGCCGCGAGGCCCAGGACGAGTTCTCTCTCGCCAGCCAGTTGCGCACGGCTGCCGCCCATCAGGCCGGCCGCTTCGACGACGAGATCGTGCCGATGGCCTCTCGCAAGATGGTGGTCAACAAGGACACCAACGAGACCAGCTTCCAGGACGTGACGCTGGCGCAGGACGAGGGTTTCCGCGCCGACACCAATCTCGAGGGCCTGGCCAAGCTGAAGCCGGTTTTCGCCGACGGCGAAGTGATCAAGCTGGGCGAATATGTGACTGCCGGCAATTCGTCGCAGCTGTCGGACGGTGCTGCCGCTCTGGTGGTCATGGAGGCAAAGCGCGCCGAACAACTCGGCCTCAAGCCACTGGGCGCCTATCGCGGCATGGCGGTCGCCGGATGCGCGCCAGAGGAAATGGGCATCGGGCCGATCTTCGCGGTGCCGAAGCTGTTGCAGAAGCACGGCCTCAAGGTCGACGACATCGGCCTTTGGGAACTCAACGAAGCCTTCGCCAGCCAGGCGGTCTACTGCCGCGATACGCTCGGCATCGACCCGGAAAAACTCAACGTCAACGGCGGCGCCATCGCCGTCGGCCACCCGTTCGGCATGACCGGCGCGCGCACGGCCGGCCATGTGCTGATCGAGGGCCGGCGCCGCGGTGTGAAATACGGCGTCGTTACCATGTGCGTCGGCGGCGGCATGGGGGCTGCCGGCCTGTTTGAAATCTTCAACTGATCGCACAGAGTAGGGATATAGGAGCGCCCTTCGTCCCAATGGACGCACGGCGCTCCTTTGGGAAGGGACGATGACCGATCTCGGAATTGCACAGGGGCTCAAACCCATTCTGGGGCCTGCAACCCAGCTCGGCTTTGTCGTCCGCGACATCGAAAAGGCGATGCGCCACTGGATCGATGTTTTCGGCGTCGGTCCATTCATCTTCATGGAGCGCGGCGTCAGCCAGCCCGTCAGCACCACCTGGCATCGCGGCCAGCCGGTCGAGGTCGAGCTCAAGCTCGCCTTCGGCTACATGGGTGATGTGCAGATCGAGCTGATCGAGCAGACCAACAACGCCTCGTCACCCTACACGGACTTCCTGGCGGCCGGACGTGAGGGCCTGCAGCATCTGGGTTTCTGGGTGCATGACCATGCCGAGGCGACGGCTCGCGTCGAGGCTGCCGGCTATGAGCGCGACTACGAAATCCGCGTCGCCGGCCAGGACCAGTCGATCCTCTATTACCGCTCGCCTGACCTCTACGGACCGATGCTGGAGATCGTGCCGCCGATGTGGCGCCGATCGCGCCAGGCGGTGCTGGACCATATCCGCGCCTACGCCGGCACGCATCCGATCATCCGCTTCGACACCTACAGCGCCTTCATCCAGCATGCCGGCGTGACGTTCGACTGATTTCGCTGAAATTGCTGTCAGCCGCGGCCGTCGGAACAACCGGCGGCCCTTTGCTATTTGACCAGCTTTTCCAGCTCGTCGATCTGCTGGCGCAGTCCCGAGATGGTCTGGCGCACGGCTTCGGCATCGCGCGGCTGGTCGTGATGGGCACGCAGGCCGGCCAGAGCCATGTCGGCAATGATCTCGCCGATCTCCTGCGGTGTCTTGGCGCCTGATGGCGAGTACCAGCGCGATGTCCAGTTGGCCATGCCGATCACCGCAAAGGCGGTAACCTTGGGATCGACAGTGCGAAACTCGCCTGACGTGATACCGTCGGAGATGCAGCGGACGTAGAAATCATAGATGTGGCGACGGCCCTGGTTGTAGAGCGGACCGAGCGCCTCGGGGATCTGGGTTTCGAGCCGCGACAACAGGATGAAGCGCGAGCCGGAAGACAGGCGGCGGACGATGCCGTCGACGATGGCGCGGCGCAGTCGCTCGGTTGGCGACAGGCCGGGCTCGGCCATCAGCTCCTGCAGCCGGTGTGACGGCGTCAGCGCTTCCGACTCGACGAGTGCTGCCAGCATTTCTTCCTTGTTGCGGAAGTAGTGGTAGACGGCCGAGCGGCCGAGGCCGAGCGCCTGGGCGATGTCGTTGATGCTGGTCTGGACGTAGCCCTTGCTGTCGAACAGCTCCGCGGCGATGTCGATCAGCTGTTCGCGCACCAGCTCCTTGCGCGGATTGGTCGACGCGCGGACCGAGCCGTCGCGATCGAGATATTCTGCGCCTGCGCTGCCATCCATCTGTGCCATACGCGCCATCCTGCTCAAATCAGCAACTCCACGCTTTGGATGTTCGACGCTGCGTTCGACAACCGGGGGTCGAATCGCCCAAAGCCCAGGCTACTGGCCGGATCGAATATAATACGCTTCGCGTTTCTGTAAGCCTGCCGCGATGCAGGATTTTCGTCGTCAGGCGTCAGTGTCATGATCTGGCTTCACCGGCCTCACCGGAGATCGGCCGATAGAGCGGAGCACCGAACAGCGGGCGGCGCGATTGAGGCAGGCGTCCATCGGCATCGATGACGCCATAGCGGCTAGCCAGTTCGGTCGAATAGAAGGTGCCGCCGCTGAGCGTCATGGCGTCGCCGGCGGCATGGATCGCCGCCAGCACACGGCCGATGAAGAACGGCGTCTCGATATGCGGCAGGTTGCCGGCAGTGTCACCGACGACGCCACCTGCGGCGATGCCGGCAAGCGTGCGCTCGGTGCCGATCAGGCCCGGCCACAGTGAAATCGCTGCGACGTCGAAGGGGCGCAATTCGTGCGCCATGTCGTGGGCCAGCTTGTCCTGGCCGGCCTTGCCGACGCCGTAGGGCAGGCTGTGACGGTAGATCTTGCCGCCGGGGCCGGAGGTGTTGGCGATCAGGCCGGAGCGCTGGCGGACCATGATCGGGGCGGCGAAGTGGCTTGCCGCATAGCTCGATCGCAGCCCGACATCGATCATGTCGCGCCAGAGCGACAGTGGGCGCTCCCAGAAATTGCCGTCCGGTACGGCCCAATCAGGCATGGCGAAGGCATTGTTGACGAGCAGGTCGAGACGTCCTTGTTCTGCGTCGACGCGTTTGAACAGGGCCTCGGTCTGGCTGTCGTCAAGGTGATCGCAAATGGCAACGATGCCCTTGCCGCCGGCCTGGTCGATCGCCTCGGCAGTGTCGCGGACGGTTCCGCCCCATGGGCCGATGGCCTTACGATCGCTGCGGCCGGTGCAATAGACGATGAAGCCCGCTTCGCCGAGCGCAATCGCGATGCCGCGGCCGAGACCGCGGCTGGCGCCGGTGACGACGGCGACCGGCCTGTGTTCCATGCCGCTCAATTGGGTTTCCTCTGGTAGCCGAGACCAAGCGGCTGCTGGTTGCCCGCCAGAGCCCCGGCGAAAGCCTCGGCAACCGCCCCGTAGCTCCAGTCGCCTTCCAGGACCGGATCGGCGATCAGTGGATGGGTGACCAAGGACAACTGTTTGCCGGCGATGCGGACGACCTGACCGTTGATCTTCTCGGCGGCGTCGGAAAGCAGAAAGCTGACGACCGGCGCGTTGACGTCGGCGTCGGGCAGGGCGGCGTAGTGCACCTCGCGGCTCGCTGCCTGCTCGGCCATCAGCGCCTTGTTCTGGGCGGCCATTGCGGTTTCCGCCAGAGGCGACAGCGCGTTGACACGCACGCCGGTGCCACGCAGTTCCATGGCCCAGCTGTAGGTAAGGGATGCCACCCCGCCCTTGGTGGCGCCATATCCGCCAAGGGCGACGTCACCGGCCTGGGAGCCAGAGGCGACATTGATGATCGAGCCGCCCGTGCCTGCGGCGAGCATACGCCGGGCTGCATGGCTGGCACAGGCGGCGGTGCCGATGAGATTGATCTCGACCATGCGGCGCATGTCCGTCTCGGTGAGGTCGAGAATCTTGCCGATGCGGAGAATGCCGGCATTGTTGACGACGCCTGTGATGGCGCCGAAAGCATCGATGCAGGCGTCGACCAGCTCTTGGGCATAACTCCAGGACGAGATGTCGCCGGTATGTGCAACGGCCTTGCCGCCCGATGCCACGATCGATTCGACCGTCGACCGCGCGGCGTCGACGCTGATGTCGTTGACGACAATCGCTGCGCCAAGGCTTGCGGCATGGCGCGCATAGGCGGCGCCCAGCCCGGATCCGGCACCGGTGATGACCACCGACTTGCCCTGAAGTGTATTCATTTCGTGTCCTCCCAGCCGGCCACCCTGAACGGACAAGCTCAGGCGGACATCCCACGTTCGGACGATGCCAGCGCAGGCGCCTGCTTGGGCCTGAGGACTGCCGTAAGCCGGTCAGCTCAGCTTTTCACGCTGCTCGACAAAAGGTCGCGCGCTTCGGGCTGGCCGTTGAGCAGACGGTTGATGCGATTCTGGACACGCCAACCT
The DNA here is from genome assembly GCF_014138625.1 of Aminobacter ciceronei. Taxonomy (GTDB): domain Bacteria; phylum Pseudomonadota; class Alphaproteobacteria; order Rhizobiales; family Rhizobiaceae; genus Aminobacter; species Aminobacter ciceronei. The sequence goes on along the minus strand of NZ_JACJHY010000010.1, from coordinate 79,525 downwards.
TCTGACGTGCGGACGAGTTCCCAGCGATTGGCACTGGCGCGTTCGACGCGCCAGTGGTCGCCCTGGTTGAGGTACACACGAGAGTAGCCGGTGGCCACGGCCGTGTCTCCGTTGACGGTGACGTGGGGCATGCTCAGCACGTGGGCGCAACCATCGGCGACGTAGTGGATATGCGGTTCGATGTTGACAAGCGAACCGACATTGTCGGCACCGACGAGCGGATCTCCACCGAAATCATATGCACCAGCTTCGGCCCAGAGCGAAGCGGTGGCACTGGCGGTGCGGCTGTCGACCGACGGGCCATAGGTGGCGATCAGCTGATAGATGGCCAACTGGTCTTCCAGTCCTTTGATGCGCGCTTCCAATGCCGCAAATCGCGCTTCGATATCAGACATTTCCCGTCCTCCGCTGCCGTTTGTCGGCTCATAGCTGACCCACTCGACGCGTCCGCCATCGTTCGTTTGGAGGATGAAGGCATTTTCGTCTGACGCGACGGTGGCCGGACATCAGGGGAGGATGGGATGGATCTTGCAGAGCGGATCGCCGCCGAACACGAATGCGCCAAGCTGGTGCAGCGTTATTGCGTGCTTGTCGACGACTACAGGCACGAGGAGCTCGTCGCGCTGTGGGCGCCTGACGGCTTGTGGGAGACCTGGAAAGGGCCACTCAGAGGCCATGCCGAAATGAGCGCCTATCTTGACGCCAAGGCGCAGACCGACACCACGATCCACATGGCGCACAACATCGTCATCGATGTGATCGATGAAGACAATGCGAGCGGCGTTGCGATCTTCACCTTTCACGGCACCAGCCGCAACGATCCGAAGGCGACACTGCCGCGCGTGGTCGGGCGCTATTTCGACCGCTTCGTCCGCACCACTGATGGCTGGAAGTTCGCCCACCGGCGCACCGACATGACTTTTCGCGCCGGCTGAAGAAAGCCGCCACTCCATTTGAAATGAAGAGACTGACATGACAGACACCTCACTCGCCGGCATGGCCAACTCCCTTCTCGGCAAGGTCACTCTGATCAGCGGCGCCGGCGCCGGAATTGGACGCGCCATCGCGCTGGCCTTCGGCCGCTGCGGAGCAATCGTGGTCGTCGCCGAGAAGGACCAGGGTCGCGCCGACAAGGTGCGGGCCGAAATCGATGCCGCCGGCGTCTGCAACATCGTCCTCTGCGCCGACGTCACTGACGCGGCTGCCGTTGACAAGGTGATCGCACGGGTCAGGGACGGCTTCGGCCGGCTCGACGTGCTGGTCAACAATGTCGGTGACTTCCTCGGCGTCCATAAGCCGTTCGCTGAGACGACGCGCGAGGAGTGGAACGCGCTCTACGGTGTCAACCTCGAGCACATCTTCCTGATGACGCATGCCGCACTGCCACTGCTGCGCCGGGGTGAGAGCGCCAGCATCATCAACATCTCGACCATCGAGGCCTTCCGCGGCATTCCCAACTTTGCCGTCTACAGCGCATTCAAGACCGCGATCACCGGCTTCACCAAGAGCCTGGCGCTCGAACTCGCGCCTGAGAATATCAGGGTCAACGCGATCGCGCCGGAGACGACCGAGACAGAGCAGATCCAGATCCTGAAATGGATCCCGGAAGAGCACCAGCACATGATCAAGCGCTGGATGCCGCTGGGACGCTATGGACAGCCTGACGATACGGCGGGCGCCGCACTGTTCCTGGCGTCGCCGCTGTCGAGCTGGATCACCGGTACGACCATCAACCTCGACGGCGGCGCGCTTGCCGCCGGCGGATGGCGTCAGACGGCCGACGGCACGTGGACGAACAGGCCAGTCATCACCGCGCACGCCCACAAGGGCTGACATCAGGCGCCGGCGTCAGGCCCGGCGCGCCTTCTTGGCGTTCAACCCACGGTCTGGGCGCCATCGACGACCAGCAAGGCGCCGGTGACGAAACAGGACTCCTCGGAGGCCAGATAAGCGAAAGCGCTGGCGATGTCCTCGGGCTCGCCGCTTTCCTTGCCGGCAAGCTTGGGCGGCTTGACCATGATGTCGGGGTCCTGGTTCTCGATCGGCTGCAGCCCGGTGCCGATCTCGGTACGGACGCGGCCGGGGCAGATGGCGTTGAAGCGTACGCCCTTGGGGGCGTACTCCGTCGCCAGCGATTTGGTCATGGCGATGATGCCGGCCTTGGATGCGGCATAGGCTGCGGCATAGGCGATGCCCTGCACGCCGGCGGTGGACGCCGTTGAGACGACATTGCCGCGCGAGGCGACGAGTGCCGGCAACGCCTGATGTACGATGTGGAAAACGCTCTCGAGGTTGATGCCGAACACCAGCGACCAGTCTTCGCCGGTCTGGTTGGCGAAATGATCGCGCCGGTAGATGCCGGCATTGTTGATGAGACAATCGAGGCGGCCGTGCAGCGCCAGCGCGTCATCGACCATACGGCGCGCCGAGGCGGTGTCGGCTGCGTCATAGGCGATGGCGTCGGCGCGGACACCGTATTGCGCGGCCGCGGTGGCGCAGACCTGTCTTGCGCCTTCGACGTTGCGGTCGGCGAGGATCAGTGTTGCCCCCTCGGAGCCCAGGCGGAGGGCGGTCGCGCGGCCGATGCCGGATGCGGCGCCGGTGATCAGCACCACCTTGTTGTCGAAACGCTTGAGCGCCATAGTCTCCTCCAGTGCAATGCGCGACCGCTTCGCGCCGGCCGTCTGAGGCGAGTAGACTAGGGCGGGCCAAGCACCAGCATCCCACATTTGGACGATGTTGCTGGCGCTGGCCGGTGGCATCCGGCATGAAGCGCTTTGCCACTTCAGGCGCAGCGGCGCCGCTCCAATCCGTGCCCGACAGGACCGCATGCTCGAATTCACACCAGACCAGCAGATGATCCGCGAGGAAGCCCAGCGCTTCCTGCGTGAACAGTCTTCCTCCGAGGCGATCCGGCTGATCGTCGACACTGGCGCGAGCCATGACGCCGGGCTGTGGGCCAGCATTTCGCGTGAGCTCGGCTGGTGCGCGATGGCTGTCCCGGAAGAATTCGGCGGACTGGGGCTCGGCGCCACCGAGGTGGCAATCCTGATGGAACTCACAGGTGCACGCCTTGCCTGCGTGCCATTCTGGTCGACGGTGTGCCTGGCGGCACCACTCCTGCAGTCGGCCGGAAGCGAGCCCGCCAAGGCGAAGTATCTTGGCGCCATAGCCGCGGGCGAAATGGCCGTGACCGTCGCCTATGCCGATCTTTCAGTGGCCGATCCGGCGGCGACGGTTGCGGTCAAAGCTCTCAGGACCGACGGTGGCTACAGGCTGGACGGCAAGGTCGCGCAGGTCATCGACCTCGAGGCGGCCGATATCGTGCTTGTACCGGCAGCGCTGGAAGACGGAGCGACGGCGCTGTTTGCGCTGGCGCGCGACGCAGGACAGTCAGTTGCGCCACTCGAGGTACTTGATCGGACGCGTCCGGTTGCTGCACTCGAACTGGCCATGGAGGTTTCCGCCGAGAGCCGTATCGATGAAGGGTGCGTCAGCGCCGGCCAGTTCCGCGAGGCACTCGCTTTTGCCAATCTCGGACTTGCCGCCGAACAACTGGGCGCGGCGCAAGGCGCGCATGAGGTGACGCTTGCCTACATCGCCGAGCGTGTTCAGTTCGGCCGCACCATTGCCTCGTTCCAGGCGATCAAGCACCGCTGCGCCAAGCTGGTGGTCGAAATTGCCGAGGCGCGGTCGCTGATCTTCGGAGCCGCTCAAGGTCTGGGCATTTCCGACGCAGCAGAAAGCGCGCTGGAGATCGCTGGGGCGCGCGTGCTCGCCTCCGACCTGCAGTTCCGAGCCGCCGAGGAGGCGATCCAGCTGCATGGCGGCGTCGGCTTCACCTGGGAATACGACCCTCATCTCTATTTCAAGCGGGCGCAAGCGAATGCCGCGCTGCTTGGCGCGCGTGAGGCGCAACTCGACCGCATTGCCGCATCTGTCTTCGGTGACGGAGGTGTGAAATGAGCGACCTGAACGCCTTCCGCACAGAGGTGCGCGACTGGATGGCAAGCCATCTCAGCGGCACGTTTGCCGAACTGAAATATCGCGGCGGTTCGGGCGAGGGCGACGTCCTGCCGGAACTGCGCAAGGAATGGGAGCGCGAACTCGCCGCCGGCCGCTGGACCTGCCCGGGCTGGCCTCAAGAACATGGCGGGCGTGGCCTGTCGGTCGCCGAACAGGTCGCGTTCCAGGAAGAATACAGCCGCGCCGGCGGTCCCGGTCGGATAGGCCATATCGGCGAGGGCTTGATGGGGCCGACGCTGATCGCTTTTGGCACGGAGGAGCAGAAGAAGCGCTTTTTGCCAGGCATCCGGAGCGGCACAGAGTTCTGGGCCCAGGGTTATTCCGAGCCGAGCGCCGGTTCGGATTTCGGCAATATCAAGACCCGGGCCAGGCTCGACCCTGTAACAGGCGATTGGGTCGTGTCGGGCCAGAAAGTGTGGACCTCACTGGCGCATCTGTCCGATTGGATCTTTGTCGTGGCGCGCTGCGAGGAAGGCTCGGTCGGCCGAAATGGCCTGATCTTTCTGCTCATGCCGCTCGCCCAGCCGGGCGTCGAAATCCATCCGATCAAGCAGATCGGTGGCGGCGCCGAGTTCAATTCGGTGTTCTTCGATGGCGCGCGTGCCAAGGCTGATGATGTTCTGGGACAGCCCGGCGACGGCTGGAAGATCGCGATGGCGCTGCTCGGTTTCGAGCGTGGCATTTCGACGCTCGGCCAGCAGATGAGCTTCCAGCAGGAACTCGACCTGATCGTCGAGATATCAAAGGAGAACGGCTCCGACCGCTCGCCTGCCATCCGCCAACGCGTCGCCTATGCCTGGACCGGCCTGCGCGCCATGCGTTACCTAGCCATGCGCGTACTGAGTGACGACCAGTCGCCGGAAACGCGGCGCGAGGCGCTGACCTACAAGTACCAGTGGTCGAACTGGCACCGCGACCTTGGCCGGCTCGCAATGGACGTGCTGAAGATGGATGCCAACGTCGTTTCAGACGATCCGCGCCGCGAACGCCTGCAGCAGATGTTCCTTTTTGCGCGCGCCGACACGATCTACGGCGGCACCAACGAAATCCAGCTCAACATCATCGCCGAGCAAGGGCTCGGCATGCCCAGGGAGCCGCGCGGCAAGCTGTAACAGGCAAGGACGCGCCTGGGCCAGGGAGGAAATTTGGCATGGGCATCAGGGAGGCGGGTCTTCAGGAGATCGCGGCGCGCGAGGCGCTGCGGCGACTGGTGACGGCCTATTCGCGCGCCGTCGACCGGCGCGACTTCAAGCTGTTGCGCAGCCTCTATCACGACGAAGCCTACGAGGAGCATGGCGACATGTTCGTGGGCGGGCCGGACGACTATATGGCCTTCGTCGAGAAGGCGCTGTCGAACTATGCCGCGACCGCGCATTACGTGGTCAACACCAGCTTCGAGGTCGATGGCGACCGCGCCGAGGGCGAGGTCTACAAGATCAACTATCACCGCACCCATGGCCCCGACGCTCATGAAGTGATCACCGGCAGCCGCAGCCTCGACCGCTACCGGAGGGATGGCGGCGAGTGGCGATTTCTCGGTCGCTCGATCACGCTCGACTGGTCGACCAGGCGAGTCGTTGACGCCGATGCCTACAAGGATTTCGCTGCCGGCAGCCCGCCTGGCCAGCCGGGACCCGACGACCTGTCCTACCGGGCCCTGACGCTTTTCGGTCGTCATGGCTGACATCCAAACCAGTTCACAGACCAGGACTTCCTGAGGGAGCGAAAGCATGACTGACCAGAGACAATTCGCCGGCAAGATTGCCGTGGTGACCGGTGCCGGCAACGGCATCGGCCGCGCCGCGGCAATTGCCTATGCCCAGGAAGGTGCCGATGTCGCGATCCTCGACCGCGAAGCCGCGGCGCTGGCCGAAACCGCCGAACTGGTGCGCGCCCACAAGGTCAAAGCGCTGCCCCTGGTCGGCGACATGATGGATCAGGAGGTCGTCGCCGAGAGCTTTGTCCGCATCAAGCGCGACCTCGGGCCGGTCGACATGCTGCTCAACAACATCGGCCAGACCGCGCGGGAAAACTATTCCGAGTTCTGGCAGGCCAAACCCGAGACGCTGCAGTTCGTGATCGGCGTGTCGCTGATGACGACGCTGACCTGCACACGCCAGGTGGTCGAGGACATGCGTGAGCGCCGCTCGGGCAAGATCGTCTCGATCTCGTCGGACTCGGCGATGAATGGCGATATCGGCACTGTCGACTACGCCTCGGCCAAGGCCGGCGTGCTCGGTTTCACCCGCGCGCTTGCCCGCGAACTCGGGCCGTTCAAGGTCAACGTCAATGCCGTCTGCCCCGGCCCGACCAATACGCGCGCCATGCAGCGCATCCCCAAGGATGCCTATGAGCGGGCCAGGAACATGATCCCGCTCGGTGAACTCAGCGAGCCGGAAGACATTGCAAATGCTGTGATTTTCCTGTCGAGCGAAAAGTCGCGCTTCATCACCGGCCAGACCTTGATGGTCAACGGCGGACGCGTCTTCTACTGATCGTTTTCGTTAGTTCATTCAGACGATGTTCGGCTTTGTGCGGCGCATCATTTGAAACGAGACAGTGCGATCGCCCTTCTGCCATCGGCCGATGGGCGGTCGCCGGAACTTCCAGCGAGAGAGAATGTCCATGAACCTGCATACCGTCTTGTGCGAACGCCTCGGCAGCCGCTATCCGGTGGTGCAGACGGCCATGGGCTGGGTGGCCGACGCAAACCTCACCGCCGCGACCTGCAATGCCGGTGGCTTCGGTTTCTTCGCGGGTGCGACCACCGAGCCGGGCGATGTCGAAAACCAGATCCTCGCCATCAAGTCGAAGACGGACCGTCCGTTCGGCATCAATTTCCACATGTTCCAGCCCAACGCCGAAGAAGTCATCTCGGTGGTCATCAAGCACAAGGTGCGCGCCGTGAGTTACGGCCGCGGCCCCGATGCCAAGACGATCAAGCGGCTCAAGGATGCCGGCGTGGTGTGCATGCCCACCGTCGGTGCGGTCAAGCACGCGATCAAGGCTGTCGAGCTCGGTGCCGACATCATCACCGTCCAGGGCGGTGAGGGGGGTGGCCATACCGGTGCTGTGCCGACGACCATCCTTTTGCCCCAGGTGCTCGACGCCGTGAAGGTTCCGGTGGTTGCCGCCGGCGGCTTCTTCGACGGGCGCGGCCTTGCTGCAGCTCTCGGCTATGGCGCCGCCGGAATCGCCATGGGCACGCGCTTCCTGATGACCAACGAATCGCCGGTGCCGCGCTCGGCGCTGGATCGCTATCTCGCGACCAAGGACCCGACACTCATCCGCACGACCACCGCCGTCGACGGCCTGCCGCAGCGCTTCATCGAGAATGCCGAGATCAGGCGCCTCGAAAACATGAGCCTGCCGGCGCGCCTCGCCATGAGCATGAAGTACGCACGCCAGTGGGGCAAGGAGAGCGGGCTTGGCCCGATCGCCATGGCCAAGCTCGGCCTCAAGGTGCTGTCGAGCGGCGAGAACAGCTTCGCCCAGACCGTGATGGCGCCGAACCTGCCGACGCTGGTGCAACGCGGCGTGGTCGAAGGCAACACAGAAACCGGCCTGCTGCCTTCCGGCCAGGCCGCAGCCATGATCGACAGGCTCGAAAGCTGCGAAGAGCTGATCGCCCGCATCGTCAGCGAGGCGGAAGCGCGGCTCAAGGCCATCTCGGCGCTCGTCGCCGCCAATTGAGTGGAGAGAATTCGATGAGCGACCAATTCTGGACCAAAATCGAGGACGGCATTGCCGAACTGGTGATCGAGAACGCGCCGGTGAATGCGCTCGACAGTATCGGCTGGCGCAGGCTTTCGCAGGAGATCGACGCGCTCAACGCCAATGCCGATGTCCGCGTAATCGTGATCCGTGCCGAGGGGCGGGGCTTTTGCGCCGGCGTCGACATCAAGGAACTTCAGAAGCACCCGGAGCGCATTCCCGAAGTGAATGCCGGCAACTGGGAAACCTTCCGCGCCATCCATCGCGGCCTGAAGCCGGTGATCGTGGCTGCCCATGGCTACATCCTCGGCGGCGGCATCGGCATTTGCGGCTCGGCCGACATCGTCCTGTGCTCGCCTGACGCGACCTTCGGCGTGCCAGAGGTCGACCGCGGCGCGCTCGGCGCCGGCGCGCATCTGCAGCGCCTGTTTCCGGTGCAGAAGGTGCGCCAGATGTATTTCACCGGCGAGCCGATCGACGCTGCGGAAGCCTATCGCCTCGGCGCGGTCGAGAAGGTGGTGCCGCGCGAGGAGCTCCGAGATGCCGCCCTCAAGCTCGCCAAGACCATCGCCGCCAAGAGCGCGATCATGATCCGTCTCGCCAAAGAGGCGCTGAACGGCATCGAGGATGGCGATCTCGAGAAGAAATACCGCTGGGAGCAGGGGTTCACGGCCCAGGCCTATCTCACCCAGGAATCGCAGGAAGCGCGCGACGCCTTCGTCGGCAAACGCGACGCCGACTTCAAGAAGTAACCAGATCAGGACGCCCGGACATGACCGCCACCAAGATCCTTCCCGCCCCGCCCTATGTCGAAGGCCATGGCCTGCTCAAGGGCCGTTCGGTGCTCATTACCGCGGCTGCCGGCGTCGGCATCGGCTTCGCTGCAGCCCGCAAGGCGATCGAGGAAGGTTGCCGCGCCATCATGATCTCCGACGTCCACGAACGGCGCCTGGCGGAAGCGGCCGACAAGCTGCGCGAACTCTCGCCGACCGTCGAGATCTACAGTCAGCTCTGCAACGTCACCGACGAGGAGCAGGTGCAGTCGCTTGTCGATGCGGCTGAAGACAAGCTCGGCGGCATCGACGTGTTGATCAACAACGCCGGTCTCGGCGGCCTCAAGTCCGTCGTGGAAATGACCGACGCCGAATGGAACCTGGTGCTCGACGTCACCCTGACCGGTACGATGCGCATGACGCGCGCCGCACTCAAGAAGATGCAGCCGCGCGGCAAGGGTGCCATCGTCAACAACGCCTCCGTGCTCGGCTGGCGCGCTCAGAAAGGCCAGTCGCACTATGCCGCGGCCAAGGCCGGAGTCATGGCCTTCACCCGCTGCTCGGCGGTGGAAGCAGCCGAATACGGCATCCGCATCAATGCTGTGTCTCCGTCGATTGCCATGCACGAATTCCTCAAGAAGTCGGCGCCACAGGAACAGCTTGACGCGCTGACCAGCCTCGAAGCCTTTGGCCGCGCAGCGGAAGTGTGGGAAATCGCCAATGTCATGATGTTCCTCGCCAGTGACTATGCCGGCTACATGGTCGGCGAGATCGTCTCCGTCTCCAGCCAGAGGGCCTGATCATGGGCCTCGTCTTCTCCTCGCCCAACGAGGCAGTGGATGCCATCGGCCAGAACCTCGGATCGACCGATTGGCTCACCATCGACCAGGCGCGCATCGACATGTTCGCCGGGGCGACCGGTGATCACCAGTGGATCCATGTCGATCCGGTGCGCGCCAAGGACGGCCCGTTCGGCGGAACGGTTGCGCATGGCTGCCTGACGTTTTCGTTGATCAACGGCTTCCTGCCCGACCTGTTCAAGGCGGAGGACATGAAGATGGGCATCAACTATGGCTGCGACCGGCTGCGCTTTCCGGCGCCGGTGCCCGTCAATTCCAAGGTGCGGGCGACGGGCGAACTGGTCAACGCCGAGTTTCTGCCGGGGAACGCCGTGCAGACGACGGTGCGGGTGACCATTGAGATCGAAGGCTCGGCCAAGCCGGCCTGCGTCGCCGACATGGTCGGCCGCTACTACTTCTGAGGCGCACGGCGCTTCGGCCACCGGAGGTGACAATGGACAAGACTGGTGACGCGCAGGCGGAGATCCTGGCGCGACTGGACAGGCTCGAGTCGCGCGACGAGATTCGCCAGCTGATTTCCAAATATTCGCTGGCGCTCGACATGCGCGACATGAATGCGATGGCCTCGCTGTTTGCGCCCGACGTCAAGGTCGGCGGCGGCAGATCGGGCAGGGCGGCCCTGCGCGACTGGCTCGACGAGACGATGCGCAAGCAGTTCGACGGCACCTCGCATCATGTCGGCTCGACCATTATCGAGTTCGTCGACGCGGACAATGCAGTGGGCGTCGTCTATTCCAAGAACGAGCACGAATGCGGCGCCGAGTGGGTCATCATGCAGATGATGTATTACGACCGCTATGAGCGCATCGACGGCCGCTGGTTCTTCCGCCGCCGCCAGCCGCTTTACTGGTATGCCACCGACCTCAACAAGCCGCCGGTCGGCTCGCGCAAGATGCGCTGGCCGGGCCGCGAGCCCTATGAAGGCTCGTTCCATGAGCTGTTTCCGTCGTGGAAAGAGTTCTGGACGCGTTCGGGCCCTGATGAGGCCCTGCCGGAACCGGCGCCACTCGAAACCTTCATTGAAACCATGCGAAGAGGCAATGAAATCCGTGGCAACCGTGTGCGCTGAGAAGACTTCGGATCGGCTGATCGCGGACAAGCTGTTCCAGCCAATCAAGATCGGCCCCCTGGAGCTTGCCAATCGCATCGCGATGGCGCCGATGTCGCGCTATTTCTGCGCCGACGGCGTGCCGCATGAGAAGGTGTCCGCCTACTACTCGCGAAGGGCGCTGAACCAGGTCGGCCTCATCATCACCGAGGCGACCTATATCGGCCACCCCACGGCGCCGAGCTATGAGGGGGTGCCTTTTTTCGCCGGCGAAGCGGCACTGGCCGGCTGGGCCAAAGTGCGCACTGCAGTGCATGCCGCCGGCGGCAAGATATTCCCTCAACTCTGGCACACCGGCAGCTTCCGAAACTCGGCCATGGCGCCGCAGCCGGGTGTTCCGGGCGTCGGTCCATCGGAGAACACCAACGCCTTCACCGGCCATCCGGAAGCCACCAGGGCGATGACCGAGACGGAAATCCTCGAGGTGATCGAGTCCTATGCCGAGGCGGCGGATGCGGCGCAGCGGCTTGGCTTCGACGGCGTCGAGATCCACGGCGCGCATGGCTATCTGATCGACGAGTTCTTCTGGGCGACGTCCAACCGCCGAACCGACCGCTACGGCGGTAGCCGGCGCGAGCGCACGCGCTTTGCGGTGGAAGTGATCGAGGCGATGCGCAGCCGCGTCGGCCCCGACTTCCCGATCTCCTTCCGCTATTCGCAGTGGAAACAGCAGGACTACAAGGCCGTGCTTGGCGAAACGCCTGGCGAACTGGCAGAGGTGCTGGAGCCGCTGGTCGACGCGGGTGTGAGCATCATGCACTGCTCGACACGCCGCATATGGGAGCCGGGTTTTGCGGCAGAGGGTGACGTGACGCTCGCCGGCTGGACGAAGAAGATCACCGGCTTGCCGGTCATCGCAGTCGGCGGCGTCGGCCTCGACCGGCCGGGGCTCAATGCGGCGGAGGCGGCTTCGCTCGACGTGATCCAGAAGCCGCTTGAACGCAACGAGTTCGACATCCTGGCTGTCGGGCGGGCGCTATTGGCCGATCCGGCCTGGGCGCTTAAAGTCCGGCAAGGCCGGGCCCACGAAGGGGTGGGCTACGCCAAGGAACAGCTGAAATCGTTGTTCTGACCAGAAAGGCGCCGTTCGCGGCGCCTTTCTTGTCGAGGGGACAAGCTTTCTATCTGCTCAGACGAAAAAGAAGCACCGGCGACTGTGTCCGCCGGCGCTTTCAGTTTGGGTCGACAGGGAGTTGGGAGGATGTCCTGTCAGGCCGCCTGGCGCGGTCCGTGGCCGAGGATGACGGCGCTGTTCAGCACCAGCCGGACCAGTTCCGTCTGGCGCGTGATGCCGCTCTTGGAGAAGATCGAGCGCAGATGGGCACGTGCAGTGTTGCGGGAGATGTCGAGCGAGGTGGCGGCATCTTCCAGCGACAGGCCGGCGGTCAGTCGGCGGGCGACCGCGGCTTCCGCAGGCGTCAGATCGAACAGCTGGCGCACGAGCTCGCCCTCGACCTCCGGGTTCGCTTCAGGATCGCGGATGTAGACAGCGACCGCCGAGTTGGCAGCGGCGGCGTTATCCTTGCTGCCGCGGATCGGGCGGACGATGACGCCGAGATTGCGCGAGCCTGACTGCTTGGTCAGCGACAGGCCCCGCGAAGTCGTGCCGGCGTCGTCGGCTGCCATCTGCAAGGCCGCCTTGACCGCAGTCTGGAAGTCGCGGTCCTCCTTGGCCGAGGTGGCGCGCAGCTTGTTGCCCTGGATCTGCAGGCCGTCGCGGGCTTCGAGCAGGCGCGTCGCCGCGTCTGAGGCGCGGACGATCTTGCCGGAATGGTCGAGGATGACGACACCGACGTAGAGCTTGTCCATGACGTCGGAGTAGAGACGGCGCTCGACCTCGGTGGCGCCCATGCGCCAGGACGTCTCGACGCCACGTGCCAACTGCGAAACAAGAATTTCGCAGACCGAGGCTGCATCGTCATCGAACTTGGTGTCCGACCGGTCGCGGAAAACCCAGAGCGTGTAGCGGGCGGTGTCGTCGGTAGGCACATAGGTGGCCGACATCGGCTGGCAGCGTTCGGAGAGATAAGCGAGCTGCGCCGGGCGAGTGAGGGCCGCGCCTGCCGTGTCGGTCATCATCTCGTCGATCTCGGTAAAGGCGTAGTAGGTCTCGCCGGTGCGCAGGCGGTCCTCGATCACCAGCACCGCGGCATAGGCGTCGAACTGCTCGCGGATCAGCTCGAGCGGGGTGCGCAGCGGCTTGCCGTTCATCAGGCTGTCAGAGACGCGGTTGAGGAAATGGCCGAATTCGACGATCGATCTGGCGTGAAAAGTCATTGCAGGAGCTCCCAAAATCCGCCGCACGGGGGCGTGCGGGACCGGTTCCCGGCTGCGCGGTGCATGCCAGGAGGTCATGAGTTCGATTGTATTGGCGAGGGCCTGGTATCGGCCCGGCGTCAGCCGATCAGGACGGCGGGAGGAAACCTCGTCGGGCAAGATGCCGGACGGACGACGATCCAGTTGTCATGCTGCGTAGGCTCGAACCGGTCATCGCGCTTCCTCCCGAATGCGAAATGATTAATGTCGACAGTTATGTCATTAAATTGACACGTCGTCAAATTCGAAATGCGTTGCGTAGAATTTTTGACATGGTGTCAGTGGTGGACAAGTCTTGGGCAGAGTGCAAACGAAACGGGCCGGATCTTGCGACCCGGCCCGCACGTTCAGCAGATGAAGAAGGAAATCAGGCGCCGCAGTCGGCGCGCTCGACCAGACCGTCTTCGCGCGGCTTGTAGGGGTTCTTGACCACCTTGATCGACTCGGGCGCCGGCAGGAAGTGGCTTTTGCCGCTCGCCTGGATCGGGCCGGTGAGCATCTGGACGGACGCGGCATTGGCCTGCAGCCAGGCAGCGACCGACTCGCCGTCGGTCTTGCCCGAACCGTTGATGGCAGCCGCCAGCACGATCGGCTGGATGTAGTACGGGATCAGCGCCGAGGCACCGCCCATGCGGTCGACGTCGGCGACCTGTTCCTTTGCGCGCTTGGCGAACTTGGCGAAGGCGTTTTCGCCGACTGGGTCGCTCGGGCAATAGGTCATGCCGACGAACTGCACGCTGTAGACGTCCTTGAAGGCGTCTTCGCCGACCACTGCGACGTTGCCGACGGCGTAGTTGGTCATCGTCTGGTTGGCCAGAACCGGCACGTCCCAGCCGATGTCGGCGCGGTTTTCGAGCAGCTTGCGCGAGTCGTCGCCGATCGAGTTGATCAGAAGGATCGCTTCGGCGCCCGAGCTGCGCATCTGGAACAGCTGCGGGGTCATGTCTTCGGTGCGGAAGGCGAACTCCTGCACCGCGGTCGGCTCGACGCCCTTCGACTTGAGGTAGTCGACGATCTCGACCACGGCAGCCTTGGACATGCCGCCATTGTCCGAAATCAGCGCCAGCTTCTTGAGCTTCAGCACGTCGATGGCGAAGTCGATGTTCGGCTTCATCTGATTGAGACCAGTGACCGAGCCCGAGAAGTGGAACGGACCAGCTTCGGGCGTCAGCTGAGTCGAGGCAGCAGAAGAAACCTGGGCGATCTTCTTTTCGCTCGCCACAGGAACGACCGGAATGGTTTCCTGGCTGGTTGCCGGGCCGACGAGCGCCTCGACCTTTTCGTTCTCGATCAGGCGACGCACTTCGGCAACGGCATGGGTCGGGTCAGTCATGGTGTCGCCGAGAACCAGCTCGGCCTTCTTGCCGAGAATGCCGCCGGCGGCATTGATGTCTTCGATGGCCAGCTTCCAGCCCACTTCGGCGGTCTTGCCGATCGAGGCGCCGCCGCCGGTCATCGACATGATGCCGCCGATCTTGACGACCTCCTGTGCCTGCGAAATACCTGCCGACAAGGCAAGGGCTGCCACCGACACCATTCCGATGGCAGTGCGACGCGTAATGGAACCATTCCATTGGAAGTTCATGCGTTTCTCCTCCGCTTACTTCGACCGACAAACAGTCACGGCCATGTGTCCGAAACATCGTCCGCTTGGACGATGGAGGGGGAGGAGCTTCCGAATTCGTTAGCGAGAGCTAACAAAAGACGCATGCTTCAGCGCGGCGGTGCCTTCCTGGTGACGACGGCCCGCGCAAGGGCAGGCTCCGGCAGCTTGCGCCAGGCCAGCCAAGCGAGCACGGCCCCCAGTGCCATCAACGGCACGACGACGGACATGCCCAGCATCGCATCGCCGAGGATACCGGCGACGACAGTGCCCAGGAGGCCACTGCCCATCTGCAGGAACCCGCTCAGCGAGGAGGCGGCCCCGGCACTGTCGGGGAAGGCGGCGACAGTCGCGGCAGACATTGCCGGCATGACGAATGAATTGCCTAGAACGAACATGGCCATGGGCAGCGCGACCGACAGGAAGGTTGGCTCGTACAGTCCGAGCAAGACCGCCATGGCAGCAGCCCCGAGGCTGCTGATCCCCAGGCCGACGGGCACCATACGATAGGCACCATAACGTGGGATGAGACTGCGCATGACAAGCGAGCCGGAAATGAAGCTGGCCGACTGGAACAGCATCGCGAGGCCGAACTGCGCCGGCGTCAGCCCCAGCCGATCCATCAGGATGAAGGGCAGGACGGTCGCCTGGGTGTAGTAGGCGCCCAGGGTGCCGGCGATGACGAGGCTGGAGAACAGGAAATAGCCGCTGCCGAGCAAATTGCGATAGGTTTTCATGACGGCGCCCAGCCGCACCCGGCTCGGGTCGCGCTCGACGGTTTCGACCAGCGCGAAACGGACCGTCAGCAACGACGCCACGCCCATCAGGAACATGATCGAGAAGATGGCATGCCAGCCGGCGACTTCCATGACCAGACCGCCGACTGTCGGCGCGATGGCCGGCGCCAGCGCCAGGATCAGCGTGATCAGGTTGAGGATGCGTGCTGATTGCTCGTGGGCAAAGAGGTCGCGCACGATCGCGCGCGACAAAGACAGCCCGACTGCCGCGCCCGCGCCCTGCAACAGCCGCGACAGGATCAGCACGTCGATGGAGGGCGCGACCAGCGCGCCCAGGCTGCCGAGAAGGTAGATGCCGAGAAAGGCCAACGTCACCGGCTTGCGGCCATATCCGTCGGAGAGAGGACCACACACCAGCTGGGTGAGGGCGAAGCCGGCGAAATACAGCCCGAGCGTCATCTTCACCGCCTCTTCGGTGGTGCCGAAGGCATGAACGATTTCGGGCATGGCCGGCGTGAACAGCGACAGCGAGGCGGGACCGAGACCGGCTAGCACCGCACCGACGATGGTCACGCGCCGCTCGCTCATGAGGCCGGGCTGCTGGTCTTCTCGGTCTGATGTCATGATGCTGGCCCCGGCTCGATCGATGGCAGGCGCCTGAGCGGCAGAGTGCCTGTCACCAGATCGAACCGGTGCCGGGAAAGATCATCCGTCATACGGACTAGCGCGGGGATAATTCGGCTGCGTGTCGGCCAAAAGAAAGGGGCCGCATGCTGCGGCCCCTGGAGAGGTGTCAGACAGCGGTGCCGTAGAGATCGTATGGATCGGAGCGATCGACCTTGACGGTGACGATGTCGCCGACGCGCAGCGGACGGCGCGACTGGATATGGACCGAACCGTCGATCTCGGGCGCGTCGTACTTGGTGCGGCCCTTGGCCGACGTGCCGTTGGCCTCGTCGATGATGACGGGCAGGCGCTTGCCCACTTTCCGTGCCTGCGCGGCGGCCGAAATCTTCTGCTGGCGCTGCATGAAGCGATGCCAACGGGCTTCCTTGACCTCCTCGGGGATCTGTTCGAGGCCGAGGTCGTTGGAACGCGCGCCCTTGACCGGCTCGTATTTGAAGCAGCCGGCGCGGTCGATCTTGGCCTCGTCGATCCAGTCGAGCAGCATTTCGAAGTCTTCCTCTGTTTCACCGGGGAAGCCGACGATGAAAGTCGAGCGGATGGCGAGGTCAGGGCAGACGTCACGCCAGCCGCGGATGCGCTCGAGCGCCTTTTCGCCATGGGCCGGACGGCGCATGTTTTTCAGAACCCGCGGCGAGGCGTGCTGGAAGGGGATGTCGAGATAAGGAAGGATTTTGCCCTCGGCCATCAGCGGGATGACGTCGGCGACATGCGGGTAAGGATAGACATAATGCATGCGCACCCAGATGCCGAGTTCGCCCAGTTCCTGCGACAGGTCGAGGAACTTGGCGCGGACCTCGCGCTCCTTCCAGACGCTGGTCGCATATTTCACGTCGATGCCGTAGGCGCTGGTATCCTGGGAGATGACGAGCAGTTCCTTGACGCCGGCATTGGCCAGCTTTTCGGCTTCGCGCAGCACGTCGGCGGCAGGGCGCGAGACAAGGTCGCCACGCAGGTCGGGGATGATGCAGAACGTGCAGCGGTTGTTGCAGCCCTCGGAAATCTTGAGATAGGCGTAGTGGCGCGGGGTCAGCTTGACGCCCTGAGGCGGCACAAGGTCGGTGAACGGGTCGTGCGCCGGCGGAGCAGCCTCGTGCACGGCGGCCATGACGCTTTCATAGGCCTGTGGGCCGGTGATGGCGAAGACGTTGGGGTGCTTCTCTCGGATCAGTTCGGGCGTGGCGCCCATGCAGCCGGTTACGATGACCTTGCCGTTCTCCTTCATTGCCGTGCCGATGGCGTCCAGCGACTCGGTGCGGGCGGAATCGAGGAAGCCGCAGGTGTTGACCACGACCAGGTCGGCGCCGTCGTGCTGGCGGGCGATCTCATAACCTTCGGCGCGGAGCTGGGTGAGGATGCGTTCGGAATCGACAAGCGCCTTCGGGCATCCGAGGCTGACGAAGCTGACGCGGGGTGCTGCTGACATAGGCAGGTTTCCAATGGACGCGGGCCGGTAACCCATGAGGTCCGGCCCGGAAATCTGTTGATGTGTCGATCTGTCGGCTCTGAAAAGAGCTCAATTCGGGCGGCGCAATAGCACAGATCGGGGCCCAAGCAAACCGGCTGATCGCCACATGCAAAAAGGGCCGGAAAAACTCCGGCCCTTTTTGGTCTGTTGCTGCGGCTCAGTGGGCCGGCGCGCTGTGGCCGCCAAACCACTCGCTGAGGAACCCAAACTGTTCCGGGAACTGATCTACTGCGCCGTCGAGCAGCATCTTCACCGCGACATAGAGGATGATCAAAAGGCCGATATAGGCGATCCAGCGGTAACGATGCAGCAGGCGCGCGACGAAGGAGGCGGCAAAGCCCATCAGCGCGATCGACAGCGCCAGACCGATGATCAGCACCGTGGGATGATCCATGGCGGCACCGGCAACGGCGAGCACGTTGTCGAGCGACATTGACACGTCGGCGATGACGATCTGCCAGGCGGCCTGGGCGAAGGTCTTGCGCGGGCCCTTGGCGGCGATCTTGCCGTCCTTGTCATAGTCGGCGTCGGCAAGCGCCTCGGTCGCTTCATGTTCCTGCTCGTGGCTGACGCTCAGTTCGCGCCACATCTTCCAGCACACCCACAGAAGCAGCAGGCCGCCGGCGATGAGAAGCATCGGCCCGATGGCCAAAAGCCATTGGGTGATCAGTGCGAAACCGATACGGAGAACGGTCGCCGCGGCGATGCCGACGAGGATGGCCTTCTTGCGCTGATCGGCCGGAAGGCCTGCCGCGGCAAGGCCGATGACGATGGCGTTGTCGCCGGCAAGCACGAGGTCGATAGCTATGACCTGCAGAAGGGCTGTGAAGCCTGCAGCAGTGAATATCTCCATCGGACGGGACCCTCTCCGTTCAGTTCCAATGTCTTGATGTCGGCTATAACGCCCGACGCGCGTGCGTCAACAGACAAGCAACGCGTTTATTCGAAACGGCTTAAATCGGCGCGTTCCCTGACGTGAAGCTGACGAAACCTGGTGACAAACGCGGTTGGGCGTTCGTATTTGGAGCTCGACCGGCCGCTCCAGTAATCACTCGCAGACGTATCTGACGCGACCCGTAGAGCCGCTTACGGCGCGGCAGGATATCGGCTTGGAATTGCCGGTGCTCGCCGCACCGCTTGGCGCGCGCGTCACCGGGCGAGGGCCAGGCTGCTCGGTGGCAAAGCGAATATCGGGCCCGGTTGGAAAGGCGGCAGCCTGCTGGCGCTCGGCCGCGGCACGCTTGGCTTCGTCGTCCTGCCAGAAGCGCCGGGAGTCCATTGGTTTCGGAATGACGACGGTGCCATCGGACGAGCGACTGCAGCCGCCAAGCAGCGTGGCGGAGAAACCCAGGGTCAGCGCAAGCGTCAATGTCGAACCGAAACTCATGCGAATGCTATATCGCGGCCGAAGGCGTCGATAAAGTCCCAGAGTGCAAGCAGTTGGGATAAATGAGAAAATTCGTCCAGGACAGATCGACGCTGCCAGGCCAGGCCGCTCGGTCCGAACCTGAGCGGTTGTATGCTCAAAGCGTATTTGCAACCGAACTCAGAGTTGTCGCGATTGCCTGTTTGTATCTCTCGAATTCCGGCGACGTCTGCCTGACCACCTGTGGTGGTGGCAACGTCGGGGTTGAACTGGGAAGCGAGGTTGCTGCAGGAGCACGTCCGGTCATCTTTTTCTCCGCCCAGGCAACGACATAGGTGGCGTTCTTGCCGGTGAGGAAGGGATTGGCCTTGATCACGACGGCGCCCAGGACGTCGGCGATCATGGCATCGCCGGAGGCGGTCAGGATCTGGTGGGCGCCTTCCATGCCGAGGAAGTGGCAGAGATAGAGCCGCCCGGCGGTGATCTGGTGGCCGCGCTGCTTGAGATAGGCTTCGCCCTCGCGAGCCAGGTTGCGCACCATTTCGCGCGAGATGGTCGGATCGAAGCGCAATTCGAGCAGTTCGGCCGTCGAGAGCGAACGCGCGAGATCGGGCCTGTAGGTGTTCATCATCCGGATCCAGGTGCTGCTGATGAACTGCCCCAGGCCTGTCGCCGACGACAGCGGGTTCTTGGCACGCGCGCTGCCGCCGCTTTCGACATGGATGATGCGGTTGGTCAGGATCTCGATGGCCTGATCGTCCGAGGAGGTGGTGGCGACAGTGGTCGTGGTTGTGGTCGTTGCCACGGCAACGGTGACAGTGCCGAGCGGATCGATGGCCTGGCCGTCCTGGTAGAGCTCGAAATGCAGATGCGGGCCGGTCGACAAGCCGGTGGTGCCAATATAGCCGATGATGTCGCCGGCCTTGACCGCGGTTCCGACGCTGATGCCATCGGCGAAACGCTGCATGTGGGCATAGCGGGTCTCACGGTTGTTGGCATGCGAGATACGGATGAGGTTGCCGTAACCCTTGCCGTCACCCTCGAACACGACCTGGCCGTCAAAAGCGGCGGCGATCGGCGTGCCGATGGGGGCCGCCCAGTCGACGCCCTTGTGGATTCGGACAGTCTTCAGGATCGGATGCTTACGAGGTCCGAAGGTCGAGGTCATGACGCCGTTGACCGGCGTGAACATGCCGTTCGTCGTCGCCAGCGATCGAACCTGGTCGTCGCCACCGACACAGGAGAACTGGCCGTCAGTCTGCTGGAAGACGAAACATTCGAGCTTCTTGTCGGTGCCGTGGACGCCGACATAGAGCACGCGGCCGGCGACGCCATCCTTGCCGCGCGCCGTCTCCGAATAGAGCAGGACCAGGCGCTGGTCCTCGGTGGCAAAGGCGTTCAGGTCCTGGCCGCGCGACAGGTACATGATGGCCTCGCCCAGCACGCCGGTGGGCACGTTGTTGCGGGCAGCGGTCGAATAGATCGCGTCGAGCAGCCGGTATTGGCGCTTCTGGGCGCTGGCTTGCGGTGCGCCTGAATAGTTGAACAGGTCGTCGCGCACCCACGGGTCGACGCCTTCGACGAACTGGCCGGCCGAATTGCGGGCAAGCGTGCCGATGAACCTGTTCATAGCGTAGACCGAAACCTGCATCAACGCCATTGCCGGGGCGCCGCGGCGCGGCCGGAAGCCGCGCAGGGCGACGACATAGCCGGGCTCGAGGGTCTCCAGCTTGAAGACCGCCTTGAGTGCGTCGCTGACCAGCTTGGCTTCGTCGGTGGAAAAATGCGCCTCGAGCGCAACGCTTTCGAGCGAGCGGCTGGTGAGGATCTTGATGAAAACGTCTTCGGTCGCCTCGAACCGCTCGGGCTCCGGGGTCACGGTCGCGACGCTGGTGTTGTTTTCGACGGCGGTTTTTTCGAAGGCGGGCAGAGCGGCTTCGCCCTGGTCGATGGTTTCGCCCCAGCCCGCGCCAACATCGGACGTGTCGTCGCCCTCGGCTTCGTCGAGGTCGGTTGCGATCGGCGGCGTCGGCTGGATGTTGGTTTGTTGCCCTGGCTGAGGCTCGGCGACAGCGCGCTGCGCCTGAAAGAAGGCAAAGTCGTCCTGCGTCGACGGGATGGCGGTCATGAAGCGTTCGCTGGAGCTCAGCATCGTGTCGGAGAGGTATTCGATGCTTGGCGAGATGCCGTCTTCGATAAGATCGGCCGGGCGGGAAAGCTGGCGTCGCTTGGTCTCTGTGCCTGCTTCATGCGCGAGGTTGATCCACATCGGGTCGCCGGCGAGGTCGACGATGGCCGGGACGTAGACAGCGGCATCGGCCGGCACGATGTCGCTTTCCTCGGTCGGCTGCAGGTCGCCCTCATATTCGCCCGATGGCCAGTAGTCCGCGCCGAAATAGACGGCGGCAGCGACGATACCGGTGAGGGCAAGTATGCCGGCAATGATCATGGCCTTGAGCTGCCGTTCGCGCGAGCGCCTGGCCATACGCTGCTGCTTTTGCTGCTTGAAGCTCGCGTCAATGCCATGCGTCATGGCGAAGACCCGGTCAGGAAGAAGGTCCAGCGCGACTGTTCCAGCGTGTCGACTTCGTAGAAGCGGGCGGCGATGTGGCCACGCTGCCAGCATTCGTCGATGCCACGCACGGTGAAACGCTTGCGCTCGACGCACATGTCGGTCGAACCGCTGAGGATGGCATTGCCGAAGACGTCGGTCGCGTAGATGTAGATGTAGCGGTTGGTCAGCTCTTCGCGGATGACGTTGACGCACTGATTGGCGCCGATTGTCCACCAGCCATCGGTCTGGAATGCGGCTTCGACTTCCTGGCCGACGGCGAGATTGACGACGTCGAGCGTCTGGTTACAGACGGTAAACTCCGCGCGAGCCAGACTGGGGGCGCAAAGCAATGACAGCAATGTCAGCAGGGCAAAGGTGGCTCCTCGTGCACCGGTTCGGTGTCCGATCCCGCCCGCATCGTCTTGCCGGCCGCTATCGGCCTCCCGCCAAGGCTTGAGAAGCTGCACCGTCGGTCTTGCCCCGAATCCGCACCAGTACAATGGTGACGTTGTCCGTTCCGCCGCGCTCGAGGACCTTTGCCAGCAGATCTTCGCAAGCCGCCTGCGGTGTCGTCGAAACCACCGCGGCCTCGATCTCCTCGTCGGAAACATGGGCGGTCAGGCCGTCGGTACCGAGTATGAAGACGTCGCCGGGCAAGAGATCGCCCTGGCGGAAGTCGACGTCGATGTCGTCGCTGACGCCTATGGCGCGGGTGATGACATTGCGGCGCGGCCAGGTCTGCGCCTCCTCGGCGGTGATCGCACCGCGATCAAGCAACTCCTGAACCTCGGTGTGATCGTGCGAGACCTGGGAGATCGAACCGTCACGCACCAGGTAGACGCGGCTGTCGCCGAGCCACAGGCAGGCGAACTTGCCGTCCATGGCAAGCAGTGCTGCGACCGTCGAACCCATCGTCGCGCCACGCAAGTCCGATATTTCGCGGATGTCGGAATGGGCCAGCCTCAGCCTGTCGACGAAGCGTGCGCGCAGATCGGGCGCCGATTCAGGAATGCCGATCGTCGACAAGTGTTCGACGATGCTGGCGGAGGCGACCTCGCCGGCATCGTGGCCGCCCATGCCGTCGGCGACGACCCACAGGCCGCTGCGGGGCTCGATCAGGTAGCTGTCTTCATTGACCTGACGGACGCAGCCCTTGTGGCTGACGCCATAGCTTTCGAAGGGGAGGACGACATCGTTCAATGGCCTCAAGCGCTCTCGGGCGCCCCTCTGCGTTGCGTATTGACGCGCGCGCCTTTCAGTCTGCCACAGGCCCGTGCGTTAGAGTACAGAAATTAACACGTGCCGGGCTGACTGTGCCTGCCCACCGTTTCAAAGCCCCTTCGGACAGGTAAAACCGGAGAATGCGGTCAGCGAAAAGGGATTGCCCGGCGGGTTGATCTGGACGGTGTAGGCGACATCGCGGCCGCCGATGACGTAGCGCAGTTGCAGTTTGTCGCCATTGACTGTCGAGGTGCCTGCGTCGAGCAGGCGCTTCAAGGCCCACGGCCCTTCGAACCTGATGGCGGATTCGCGCCCGGGAAGCTCCGGCGTAAGGCTGAGATTGGCCGACCCGGCGGAGGCACTGCCGGGCCATGTGACGATGCCCGGGCTGCTGCCGTTCTGATAGCTCTGGACGACCTGTCCGTTGACGTCGAGCAAGGCCATGTCGGCGTCGCCATGCAGCGAAAACGGCGTGAAAGTGATGTTGACTGCAGGCGTGGACCCGCCAAGCGGAAAGAACGCGTCGCGGATTTCGGCGGCCAGCTGGAACTGCTTCAGCGTCGACCTGGAGAGCCCACGGCCCAGGCGCGACTCCTGCTTCCATTGCCATTCGGTCCCCGACATGTCTGCGAGAGAGGCCAAGTTTTGTGCGAAAAACCTGTCGATGATGCCGCTGGGCGCGAAAAGCCGGGCGAAATCGCCGATCGGCACATCCTGGCTGGCGCCGGTGCCGAAGGGATAGCGGTTGGCGATAACTTCCTCGCAGGGGCCGCTGACGGTCTCCTGCAGCGACTGGTTGAGTTGCGCTACGGAGGTCTCGGCCACGTCGCCCTCGAAATCGTCGGCGGCAGCGTGGACCATGCGCGACAGTGTCTTGGGCAGGCGCGAGGCGTTGGCGCGGAGATTGGATATCTGCAGCTGAAGATTGGCATTGACGCGACCTGCCTGCGACGGGGCGGCGGCCGAGATCGTCAGGCTCTGATAGACGGCATGGAAATTCTGGATCAGGGCATCGATCGGGCGCTGGCCGGGACGGCCATCGACAAGAAGCTGGAACGGCCGGAATTGCGCCTCGATGTTGGCGCCGGGCACGATGGTCGGCGCATTGGCGAATGCCGCACCGGCGCGACTGGCGGATTTGCGGCCCGGCAACTCGATGCCGATGCGGGCGAGGCCATCGGCACGCGCATCGGCGTCGGCAGTCGGGCCTGAGCCACGTGTCAGCGCCGTCTCGCGGGCAATCGCCTCGAACAACTGCGCCAGCGGCGAGCTGGGCGAGCCGGCGGCTGACAGCGCGAGATATTCCGGCTTGTCCGCCGCCATCGGCCGGAATTTGAGCTTGTCGAGAACACCGTTCCATACGGCTGAAAAGTCGCTGCTGTAGCGGTCGAGCAACTCTGGGCCGAGCCGCAACAGTTCCTGCTCGACGCCGCCTTGCTCGCCGCCGGCGCCGACGACCCATTGCTCGTCTATGAGTTTCTGGGCGATACCGGAAAGCTGTGTCAGGTAGAAATCGTTGAAGCCGGCATAGGTATAGAGGCCGCGAACACGCAGCGCAGACAGGTCGCTGCCATCGACGGTCTCAAACACCAGCTTCGCTTCCTGGCCGCCCTTCGTGGTGACGGCGAAGTCGTCGAGCGTGGCCGCGGTCAGCGCCGAGGCGATCAAGGCGGAAGCCTGATCGGCGACCGTCATGCGGCCCAGCGCGCGCTGTGCCGACTCGACCAAGGGGCGATTGAGCTCGAATGCCGGATCGAACTCATCGTCGAGCGTAAGCATCGCCCTCAGGTGCTTTTCTAGGATGAGACGGCCTTCGCGATTTTGCGGACCGGGATAGCGGTTCTGCTCCCAGTCCTTCTTCATCCACGAGACGATCTGTTCATCATCGACCTTCGGCGCTTCGCCTGCGAGCATCAGGTAAATCTTGAGAGCTTCGTAGAGAGCCGCAGGATCGCTCATCTTCGCTTGGATGGTGCGTTCAAGGTGCAGCAACAGGCGAGGGCGAAGCATCCGCTCCAGCGCCAGCCGGTAGGTCGTCTCCGATGCCGACAACAACCGCGCGCGCTGGCTGAGCCCGAGCGTTTCGCGCGCCGGCGTCGGCTGGTCGCGATGCTCGTAGCCGGTCGGCAGGCCGCTGATGCTCTCCAGCGCATCGATGACATTCTCAAGGTCAACGTCGGATACGGTTTCCGCCTGCAGCAGTGCGGCGGCGGACGACGTGTAGCTTTCCGCAGCCTGGCTGGTGGCCGCGATCAGGGCCTTGTTTGCGGCATAACTGACCGCCAGAACGCCTAGGGCGGCAGCGGCGATCAAGCTGATGGCGCCGGTTCCGGCGAAGCGGGCAAATCTGGCGCGCCGGTCGGCGGCATCGTCATAGGAGACCCAGCCGGCCTCAGCAAAGATGACATTGGCCAAAAGGTCGTGCAGGAAGAAGCTCTTGCCGGTCCCGGACAGCTGTGCTTGGGATCCGTTGCCGAAACCACGGCCGATGGCGCCGAGTACGCGGTCGATCGGCGTGCCCTCCTGCGTGCCGGAGGAGAAGTAGAAGCCGCGCAGGATAGCGCTTGCCGGCTTCTTCGTCGGTTCGAAGACACGGCCGAGAAAGGTCGCACAGCGTTGCTTAAGCGAAGCAAACTGCGCGGCGAAGCTGAAGATAGCGATGCGCGCGACCGGATCCTGCTCGCCCTGCATACGGTCGGGCACGTCCTCGGACAGGCGGCGGACGAGCGCATCGAATTCAGCCGGAACCTCGCTGACCACGTTCGCCTTGCGGTCGGCGCCCTGGAATGTCGTACCCCACACCATGCGCCGGTCGGTTTCGTCCAGACTGCCGAAACTCTCCATGAAGCCGGCGATCAGGTCGGCCTTGGTGAACAGCACATAGACGGGAAAGCCGATGTTCAGCGTCTCGTGGATTTCCTGCAGGCGATTGCGGATGACGACGGCGTGGGCGTCGAGCTCCTGGTCGCTTGAAGACATCACATCGGCTAGGCTGATGGCGACAATTACGCCATTGATCGGCTGCCTGGCGCGGTGTTTCCTGAGCAGCGACAGGAAGGCGAGCCATCCTTTGCGGTCGCTTTCGGTGTCGGAATCCTGGTTGGTGTAGCGGCCGGCGGTGTCGATCAGCACCGCTTCATCGGTGAACCACCAGTCGCAGTTCCGGGTTCCGCCGACGCCGGGCACCGGCTGGGCCGTGCCGGACACGGTGATCGGAAACGTGAGGCCCGAATTGACCAACGCCGTGGTCTTGCCGGCGCCGGGCGGGCCGATGATCAGGTACCAGGGCACCTCGTAGAGGAAATTGCGCCTGCCGCTGGCGCGCTTGAGCGCCGCGATGGCCTTGGTCATGCCCGTTTCGAGCAATTGGCCGTCGCCGTCATAGGCACTCTCGCTGGCGATGGCGGCAGCGAGCGCCTTTTGAGCACGGCGCGCAAACCAGAAGCGGAACAGGGCGATGCCTGCGGCCAATGCAAGGATGAGGGCGATGATGGCGACGCGCGCGCCAGTTGATTCAAGCGGCCGGCTGCCGACCAGGACGATCAGCGGGCCGGCAAACCACACGGCTGCGGCAAGGCCGGCCAGTGCCATGACGCTCAAAGTTCTGAGCAGCCACGTCATCACGACCACCACAGCGTGCGGCGGGGCG
Source organism: Aminobacter ciceronei (assembly GCF_014138625.1). Lineage (GTDB taxonomy): Bacteria > Pseudomonadota > Alphaproteobacteria > Rhizobiales > Rhizobiaceae > Aminobacter > Aminobacter ciceronei. Next base: position 53,446 of record NZ_JACJHY010000010.1, on the reverse strand, counting down.
CGCTCATGGTGCGTCCTCGCGCCGGATCATGACGTCGACACGGCGGTTCAAGGCGCGGCCGTCGGCGGTTGCGTTGTCGGCGATCGGCACGTCCTCGCCCTTGCCTTCGACAGCTATTCGCGAGGCATCGCCGATCCCCTGAACAAGTGCCTTTGCCACAGCCTCCGCCCGGGCAACGGATAGATCGTAGTTCGACTTGTAGGCACTGGACTGGCGCGGCTTCACATTGTCGGTGTGGCCGACGATTCTGATCGGTCCCGGTTCGCCTGCGAGTGCAGCCGCAATGCGCGCCGCCACGGGCGTGAATTCAGGCTTGGTCTCGGCCTTGCCCGGCTCGAACAGCAGCTCGTTGTTGAGCTCGACGATGATGAACTCGCCCTTGGAGGCGACGGTCAATGCGCCGGCGCCGATGTCCTGGGTGAGGGCAGCGCGGATGCGGTAAATCTGCGCCATGGTCGGGGCTGTTGCTGCCGGTTTGGCATCCTCGACCGGCGAAGCCGGCTCATCCGGCGCTGCCTGCTCGATCGGCGGGGCGAAGTCGCTGCGTTCGATGGCGACCGGCTTCGATGGTGTGAGCGCAAGCAATGTCGCGGCGAGCGCGTCGCCCTCTCTGGTGACGTCGCCGCGCATCCAGAAGAAGGCGGTGGTGACGAAGGCGAGGGCGAAGGCGGCCATCGCCCAGAGCGGTAGCCTGTAGGGGCGTCGGCCCACGGTGGCCGCGAGGCCCTGCCAGTGCGGAGAAATACCGTCGTCGGTGAGCGGCCGGAAGTAGCGCAGTGCGGCGTACAGGTCCTGGCGCACGAGCTCAAGGCTCTGATTGCCGCCGGCGACGCCACGATATTGTCCGGCGAAGCCGAGCGACATGCAGGCATGCATCAGTTCGAGCAGGTCGCCACGCTCCGCCGGATCGGCCAGCACCGAGTTCAGTGCCTCGAAGAAGCCGTTTCCTGACGCATCGATCCCGTAGAAGCGCGACAGCATGCCGTGCTGCGCCCAGTTGTCGGAGCCGATGCCCGGCAGGTTGGCGATGATGTCGTCGGCTGTCTCGCAAAGGGCATATTTCGCGACATGCGCGTCGTCTTGGTTCACGCCGGCTTCGGCGGCTTTCCATTCGAATTCTTCGATGCATTCGGCGACGTGCTGGGCCAATACGGACACGTCGGCTTCGACCGTCACCGTCCTGAGATGGCCAAACAAGATGAGAAGCGGCGTTGCCGCTGATATCAGCGGGTTGGCCCCGGAAACCTGGACACGTTCGGCCGCATCGAACAGGGCCTCCAACGACGTGCCTGCTGCCGTTGCTGCCTGCTTACGCTGCTTGTGGCTGTTGCGGGGCGCGTCGCCAGGGGCGTCGCCGAAGGGACTGGCCTGATAGATCACCGTGCCCGAACTTGGCGCCTGCTGTTCAGGGCCGCCGGTGTAGATGATGGTCGGATCGGACGCCGGCTGTGGTGGCGAGGGCTGGTCCGGACGCGGCGCGCGGCGCGGCGATCCGCGAATGACGGTTCTGCCGTCGGAGCCGGAAGGATCGTCCTTCGAACTCATCGCCGATTATCCGCTTTCGCGCGACGGCTGCCATGCCCTGACAATGCCGCGGATGCCTCCGGTCACGTGCCAACAACGCATCGTAATGCATGGAAATGCCGATGGGAACCGGGGCTGAACCGCCCGTCGAAACGGCGGGGCCGACCGAGGGATCAGCTGCGTCCAGCAACGTTACTTCTTGTTCGCCGACCTGGCGTAGGCCTCGCTGAAATAGGCGAGAAAGACGTCGAGCATGCCATTTTCATGCGCGGCCTCCTTGGCTTCCCATGTCGCTACGAACATGTCCCAGGCCCGGCCCTTCTTGGAGACGAAGGCAGAGGCGGGGAGCTTTCGCTCGATGGCATCGGGTGACAATTCCGAAAGCAGCCGCGACAAGGCCGCCTGCATTGCCGCATAGGTCGCGAGCTCATGCGTCTTGAGATCGCGGAATGCCTCCTCGACGCTGTGCCGGGCGTCGAGATAGCCCGAGCGGCGCTGGGCAAACATGATCTCGAGGATTTCTTCCGAGCGCGGAATGAACTTCAGCGGGTTGTTGTCGACACCGCCGATCATGGTGCGCTGGCTGCTCTTGGCGAGTGCCTTGGCGGCAGCGCGCGCCTTGAGCAGCAAGGCAAGCTCGTCGACGACCGCGCGCAGCACTGCGCCCACTTCAGCGGCTACATCTTTCGGGTCGCGCTGCAGGAACACGTCAGGAGAAACGCCGGCGCCCGCAGCGATGAGCCGGAGCAGTTCGGTCGCCTCCGGTCTTTGCGGCGGGGGAGGCGCCGGTTGCACGGGCACGGGCTGCGGGGCGCGAGCATGCTGGACTGGCTGACGCGCAACGACACCCGCCGCCAACTGGCCGTTGTTCACGCCGCCGAAGAAGGGATCCGCCAGTTGCGGCGGCGGCTGGCCGATATCAGCGGCATGGCGGGCCGGGATCGGATTGCCCCAGTCGTTGCCCGATATGCGGTCGTCCTCAAGCGCAACCGAGACGATGTAGCTGCCAATCGAAAGCTGGTCGCCATGGCCGAGCGGATGCGGGTCGGTGACGCGTTGGCTCGAGCCGTTGATAAATGTGCCGTTGCGCGAGACGTCATAGAGCCAGAACGTGCCCCTGTCGTAACGCACCTCGCAATGCAGGCCGGAGATGAAAAGGTTGGGGTCGGGCAGGTTCCAGTCGCGATTTTCGCGCCCGATGGTGAAGCTGCGACCATTCGAACTGTAGAACAGCGGTCCGCCTGTGGGCAGCCTGTCGACATTCTCGATGGTCAAAGTGATGAGCATCCGAATTCGCCCGCCAAATCTCTGTTTCCGGCAGCCTCGTCCAAATTCCTTATTTTATTCTAGCAGTTTGCTGCGACCGCAGCACAGGGGCATTTGGGCGCGCACGGTTCGGCGCTTGTGCCGCGCCGGCTTTGGCCGGTTGAAAAACTTGTGCTAAGCTTAACTCAGATGTCCGGCCGTCCCCGCGGAGAGGCACGACGCCATGGCTAACGATCGCGCGACTGTGGTCCGGACACCGCTCGGCGACACGTTGACATTCACCCATCTGGCCGGTCGCGACGAGATCAGCCGCTGTTTCGCCTACACCGTCGGCTTTGTCAGCAGCGACCCTGATATCGACCCGTTGAAGATGCTGGGCGGCGGCGTTTCGGTCGAAGGAGAGTCCGACCCGAAACGCTGGTTCAGCGGCTTGGTGTCGGATTTCCGCCTGACCCGCATGGAGGACCGGCAAGTTTATTATGAAGCGGTCCTCCGGCCGTGGCTGTGGTTTCTCGGCACGGCCACGGACTGCCGCATCTTCCAGAATATGAGCGTCGTCGAGATCGTCGAAAAGATCTTCTCGAAATATGGCTCGGCGAAGTTCGAGAAACGGCTGCAAGGCTCCTATCCGCCGCGCGACTATTGCGTCCAGTATGACGAAAGCGACCTGGATTTCGTCCAGCGCCTGCTCGAGCACGAAGGCATCATGTATTTCTTCGAGCATGGCGACGACGAGCACACGCTGATCCTTGCCGACGCGATGAACAAGCTCAAGCCGGCACCGGGCTACGAGAAGGTGCCGTATCATTTCGAAGGGCAGGGCGCGCGCCGCGACGTCGAGTACATCACCGAGTGGATCCCCGGCAGCTCGGTCAGACCCGGCGCCTACACCCATACCGACTACGATTTCAAGAAGCCGGATGCCAGCCTGATGGCCAAGTCCGACCAGGCATTCGGCCACAAGCTGGCATCGGGGGAAAACTATCGCCAGCCCGGCGCCCATCTGGATGTCGGCCGTGGCGACAAGATCGCCGGCATCCGCCGCGAGGAGCTGCAGGCGGTACACCAGCGCATCGCCGCTGCCGGCACCGTGCGCGGGCTGTTTTCCGGCTGCACCTTCAAGCTGGACGGCTTTCCGCGCGATGACCAGAACCAGGAATATCTCGTCGTCAGCGTCGAATACCGCATATTCGACCCCAGCTATCGCAGCGGCATCGACACTGAGGGCGAGAGTTTCACCGTGGTCCTCGGCGTCGCGCCGACTAGTCTGCCATACCGCCCGCCGCGGATCACACCGCGTCCGATCATGCGCGGGCCGCAGACGGCGCGTGTCGTCGGCCCGTCCGGCGAAGAGATATTCACCGACGAGTATGCCCGGGTGAAGGTGCAGTTCCATTGGGACCGCATGGGAAAGAAGGATCAGGACAGTTCGTGTTTCGTGCGCGTGTCGCAGACCTGGGCCGGCAGCGGCTGGGGCTTCATCCAGATCCCGCGCATCGGCCAGGAGGTCATCGTCGATTTCATCGAAGGCGATCCGGACCAGCCGATCATCACCGGCCGCGTCTACAACGCCGCCCAGATGCCGCCCTACGGCTTGCCCGGCAACGCCACGCAGTCGGGCTGGAAGTCGAACTCGTCGAAAGGAGGCGGCGGCTATAACGAACTGATGTTCGAAGACAAGGCAGGCTCCGAACTGGTCAATTTCCAGGCCCAGAAGGACCATAACCTGCTGATCAAGAACGACCGCACCAAGCTGGTGCAGCACGACCAGTCCGACCGCATCGACCACGACGCCAAGCATTCCGTCGGCCACGACCTCGACGAGGACGTCGGCAACAACAAGACCGTGAAGGTCGGCGTCGACCAGAAGACCGACATCGGATCCAACGATACGGAAACGGTGGGCAAGAACCGCTCGCTGACCGTCGGCTCCAACGAGACCATCAGCATCGGCTCCAACTCGACCGAGACGATCGGCGCCAACCACGCCCAGACAGTCGCCATCGCCCAGGCGATCACGGTCGGCGCTGCACGAATGGACACGGTGGGTGCCACCGAGACGCGTACGGTCGGATCGGCGCAGACCAACACGATCGGGTCGACGCGCGCGGTCACCGTGGGTGCCGCCCAGACCCACCAGATCGGTGCCGATGACAGCTGGAACATCGCATCGAACCAGGAGGTGACGATTGGCGCCGACCAGACGTTCAACATTGCCGGCAACCAGAAATCGAAGATCGGCAAGGGAAGGCGAACCGAAATCGCCACCGACGACGGGACCAAAGTAGGCGGCGCCTACGAGTTGCGGATTGCCAAGGCGAGCATGGTTCAGATCGGTGAAGACGGGAAGATGAATGTCGGCAAGACATTCCTGATCGAAGCCGGCGACGCCATTGCGCTGAAATGCGGCTCAGCCAGCATCTCCATGAAGAAGGATGGTACGATCACCATCGAGGGCAAGGACATCAGCATCAAGGGATCGGGCAAGATCAACATCAAGGCTTCCAGCGACATCGTCATGAAGGGCTCGGAGATCAAGCAGAACTGAGGGCGCAGGGGATGACCAGAACCATCAAACGGATCGAGGGTGTAGTCATCGGGGTCTTTCTCGGCTTCGACGGTGCTGCACCGCTCGTCGTGTTTCCTGGCAATCCCAGGGACACTGCACTTGCCGCGCGCAGCCTGGCCGAACTCAGCGCCGACATGGTCGGAGCAGAGGTGGCGCTGCTGTTCGAGGGCGGCGACCCCGGCCGGCCGCTGATCGTCGGGCGCATCGTCGAGCCCGTGCGCAAGGCACAGACGCCGCAGGTCGTTCGAGACGGCGAGCAGGTCAAGATCGTGGCCGGGGAACGTCTCGAACTGCGCTGCGGCAAGGCCACAATCATCATGGAGAAGGATGGGCATATCACCATTCGCGGCACATACGTCACCAGCCATGCCAGCGCGGCCAACCGCATCCGTGGCGGCTCTGTAAACCTAAACTGATGCCGAAGATCGTTCTGCGCGAGATCGTGCGGCAGCATGCGGAAATGGCGGCATTTCTGTGGACCGTCTACGACCATCACCTGCTCCATCCGGATGAGAACCCCGACATGGACGAGGAGCGTCTTGCGCGGCTGGTCGAGCGGCTGGATGCTCATCTCGACGGCCTTCGCGTTGCAGGAGATGCCGGACGCGAGATCGCCCAGGAAGTCTACGCCGAATATCCTGAGGTCGGTGAGCTCTTCGTGCTTAGGATGCTCATGGAGGGCGCGCCGCAGCGCATAGCTGAACTCGACCTGGAAAAGGTCCGGGCCTATCTCAGCGCCAACGGTGGCTGATCCTCGTGGGCAAGCGCGCCCGGTCTACAATCAGGCGAGCTTGAAGCCGTCGTCGTATTCGAGCGACAGCGATTTCCATTTCTTGCCGTCGAAGCGCCAGGCACTGTCGGTGCCCGCGACATAGAGATAATCGCCATCGGTACGGATATCGGAGGCGGTGCCGGTTTCCACCTCCAAGGGCACGATCGCGTTGCCCTTCTCCACGCCGATTCCGCCCTCATCGCCCCAATAGGCCTTGCCGCTATAGGTGCGTACCGCAAGATGGGTGGTGGCATCAGCCGGTTCGAGCTCGACCGCTTCTTCGTTGGCGATGCGCAGGCACGTTCCGTCTTCGCCGGCGACCCTGATCGTGCCGTCCGCGGCAACGTCGATGCCATAGAACACTTCTTGGCGATGCAGTTCCAGCGGCTGCCACGTCGAGCCCGCGAGCTTGTGCACCGATCCTGATTTTCCGCAGACCCAGATACCATGCTTCGCGTCACCGTGAATATCCATGTATTCAGCCTGGGTGATCGGCGTGATCGGACGCCAGTCGTCTCCGACCAGCCTGACGGCGCCGCCTGAAGAGCCGACCATCATGGCGCCACCCGGGTCGGCGGCCCAAACCTGGCGAAAGCTCTCCGTGCCGACCTGATCGCGGGTCCATTGCTTGCCGCCGTAGCGCCAGATCCAGATCGTTGCCTCGAGCGCAAACAGTTCACCTGAGGGCGACGCCGACAGCGACGTCAGCCATTCTGACGTGAACAGAACGCCCTTCGCGGTCTTTGGATTGAAGTCGTCGACCACAAAAATGACCGACACCGTGGTGTCGTAGTCGGAATCCGCGAGCAGGAACAGAATGGCCACCTTGCCATTGCCCATCGGTGCGACCTGAAGGCATTCGATCGAGGTGTCCTCATCTTCGACGAAGTCTTCCAGCTCTTCCTTGTCCATCTTCAGCTTACCGATCATGGCTAACGCCTCCCTGGCGGTTGGCTAGGCAGAGATCATTCACGGGCAGTCCTTCTTGGACTTGGCGACGTCGGACGCCCTGACGACGACTTTCTTCGGGTCCTTTCCGAGGCTCACGGCCTCCTTCTTCAATCGCTTCTTGGCAACTCCGGCAAGTCGGCCCTGGTCAATTGCCTTCGGGCAGGTGTCGACACAGCGCTTCGTGTCCTTCACCTCCTGCGCGTCCTTGCCCATGCTCTTTTTCTGATAGTCCTGGTTCGCTTTCCTGAGGCACTCCGCAGCAGCATCCTTCACTTCGTCAGGAATTTTCGGGTCATCCATGTTGTCGACCGTTGCCCTGGCGCATTTCTCGTTGAAATCGCCGAGCTTGCCCTCCTGGTTGAGCTTGATCCACTTGGCCGCTTCCTGGGTCTTGAGGTTGTGGGGCGTCTTCGACCCCTTGCCGATGACTTTGCCGGTGGCGCCAGCCTTCTTTGCCTTCGCAGCTTCGCCCGGAACCCATTTTGCCTTCATGCAGATGCAGGGGGCCTTGCTTTCATCATAGGCCTGACAGCAGTCGAGGGTCAGGTCACGCACGCCCTTGGCGGTGAAGAAGCGCACTTCCGTGGTGTGCTCCTTCTCATACCCCTCCGGACACGTCAGCTTGTTGTAAGGCTTGATCTCCAGCATGCTGCAATTGAAGGTCGCCACCGTCGCGGTGGAAATGTTCGGCATCGGCGGCCCGCCGGCGGTCGGCGAGGCGTGGTCGTTTGAGCCGATATCGGAGAAGCGGCTGATCGGCTCGCCGTCCATCTTCACATTGCCTGACCAGGCGTGGGCGTATTCCTTGCCCGTGTTCACCGATGTGATGATGTTCTTCTTCGGCGCGCAGCCGGCTTCGTTGCCCGAACATTTCGTATAGTAGGACTTGTTCTTCTGCGTGATCGTCTTGCCCCCGATCTTGACCGTACTTGTGCCGCTGTCGGTGTCGTCGTCCATGCTGAAGGTGGGATAGGGGATCGGTACGCCGGGGGGCGTCGCGGGCGTCTGCGGCGGCGTGAAGCAGACATAGGGGAAGGCGGCGATGATCTTGTTGGCTTGCGCCTTGCAGGCGATCTCCAGACCGTTGGCATAGACGGTCATGCGGCTCTCCTCGATGCAAAGACTGCAGCGCCACACGCGCCGTCATCCGACGACGCTTCGATGAGCACCGGATTGCCGGCCGCGTAACCTTTTGCCGCCGCGGTCCAGGCCATGCCCACCATCACGGGAACGGCTGCGGCACCGATGTTGCCAAGCGATTCCGCAGGCGACCACAAATCCTGGAATTCGTGTCGGCCGCGCAGCAGCCGGATCGAAGCGAGTGCGGTCTGCTTGAACCAGTATTGTTCGCCGATGAGGTCCGAGATGCGGTAGCCCAGCCGGTTCATCTCGATGCCGGTTTCGCCAAACGCCGCATCATAGGCCGCTGTCATGCCATCGGCTCGCAAGGGCAGATCGTCCTTGTTGTAGATCGAGGCTGTTTCGCGCGATAGGCCAAGGCCGAATAGCTGGAAGCTTCCGCCATTCGGCCGGGTGCACAACACCGCCGCCGCTGCCTCTCCCGGAATGAAGCCGTTCGAGTTGTCGGCGGTCAGCAGGCGGCGTCCCTTGAGGTAATGGGCAATCGTCGGCGCGGTCAGATAGCTGTCCACGCCAGCGATCATCACATAGGGCACGTCGCCTGATGCCAGCAGCCTGCGGGCATAATTGAATGCTACGTGCCCGGCAGGGCGCCCATGCGCCACGGTGCGGGAGCGGCTGTGAGGTTCGACCTTGACGATTTCGCCGATCCGCCGGAGCAGGCCGGAGTTGTCGCGCACCGGCCTGCCCGGGCGACCTTCCTCGGGAAGGCAGAGGATAAGTGCCGTCTGGCCGCGCGCTTCCGGCGCGCGCTCGAATGCCTCGGTAATGGCCCCTGCGGCCAGATGCGCCATGCGCTTCTCGCCGATCCAATTGCGCGGCAGCGGGACGGGCGCGCCGGTCAGCCACCCCTCCGGCGAGCCGAGGAAACGCGTCTCCTGGAAGCCGTCGAGGCGCGCGCGCATGGCTGCGCATGCTGAAGGCGCATCGAGTCCGACGGCCGTGGCCATCCCGACCGAAATGATGGCGACGCCGGCGGTCATGCCTCTTCCTCCTCAGGTGCTACCCCATCGGCACGGACGAAGGTGCGGCCGGCTGCCCGCGCCCTCAGCATGGATTCGGTGGGGGGACCTACCCAGCATTCGGTAAAATCCAGAATCGTGCGCTCGATCCGCTGCGCTACCCGCCAGACCAGGTGGTAGCGGCGGTTCTCCGGGTCGAACAGGATAGTGTCGGGGTACAGCTCACCCTCGAAACTCTTGGCGCCATCCTTGAACAGGGTCATCTCAAGCCCGGTTGGCGGCAGCCGGAAGCTCACCCGACCTTCCGGCGTCAGGTTCACCAGCTGTACCTCTTCACCACCCTTGGGATGATCGATCTGCTGGTCTGGCGGAGCCATCTGGAAATAGCGCTCGTCGAAGTCGGACGGCAGGAAGGGAAAGATGTTTTTCGTCCAGTTGTCATCGTAGGTACCGCCATGTTCGATGCGGCCGGGCCAGCCGCGGCCCATCGGTCCGAAGCTCATCGGCGTGTAGTCGCCGAAGGGCGAGCGGACTTCCTCGCCGACCTTCTGGGTGTTGGGCAGCCGCAGGCCCGGAATGAGGTGCTGGTTCCTGGTGCGCGACCAGCCGGTGCCGACCGGATTGGCGCCGTAGACGCCAGGCATCTTGTCCTCGGGATCCAGCTTGTCGACGCCACCCCAGGCGACGTCATAGCTGATCGGCAGTTTCAGGAAGGGCTGCGGTGCGGTCGCGGTGAAGACCGGGCCGATGGCGCGCCACTCGCGATGGCCGACCACCTCGAACAGTTTCGACCAGTTGCCGACCTTGATGCCGACCGGCACACGTTCCGCCGGCCGGCCGCCGGGCGCATAGGCGCAGCCATTGGCAATCACGTCGCAGCGCGGCTTGCGGAAGGCAAAATCGGTTTCCCACAGCGTGGCGGAATAGCCGGGCTCGCCCGTCTGCGTGTCGGCAAAGACCAGCGGCGCCTGCTCGGCCGACTTGCGCACCAATCCGCCCGGTGCGTCGGGAAGGTCGAACGTGCCCTTGACCACGACGACGATGTAGTCGTGGCCAGCCTTGTCCATGGCTACGGTGAATTGATGGACGTAGCCGGTCTGGTTCCAGATCTGCATCAACTGGTCTCCCAGCTCGCGGTGAGCAGCCGGTCGAGGACCGCTTGTGGGGCCGCCGGATCGACGTCCACCGGCACCCATGGGCCGGCCCACAAGACCATGCTGAGCACAGGCTCTCCCGTCATGTCGGCGATCGGAAACGGCAGCTCGGCAAGGCTGGCGGCGAATTCGTCTGCGCTGACATAACCATAGCGCGCCGCGTCGGCCGCCATCTCAATGTCGTCGAACCATTTCGCCGCCATGTCGGCCAATCCTGAATTGGCGGCGGAGAGGGGGGCTGCGACCGTCAGCGGAAAACGGCGGCCGGCGCGGTCGTTGCTCGTCACGACGATGCCCGCCATCGGGCCGTTGGCATCGGGACCGAGCAGGAAACGCAGTGCCACGTCCTCTGGCCAGGCGCCCGAACTCTGCAATGGCGCGAGGTGGCTTGCCACCCAACGGTCCCATGCGCGCACGAAGTCGCCGGGAAGCCCGCGGCCGACGAAGTCTCCGGTCGCCGGAATCTTGCCGTAGAAGCCGGTGGCTAGATGTTCTGCGGGCACGTGAACCTCTTGAACATCTGCAGGTTGTAGGGGTTCTCGACACTTGCCGCCTTGAGCTCGAAGTCGGCGTAAAAACTCTTGGCGCCGAGGCGCAGGTTGTAGACGTCGGACAGCGATGTCGCCGTGAAGCGACCCTTGGTGAGCAGCCGCAGCCAGGCCCAGCTCCCGGTTTCGTTGACGATGACTTCAGGCGACCCATCGATGGGCTGGAAGGCCAACGAGATGGTGCCGGTGCCGTCCTTGCCCGGCCAGGTCATCGGCTGAGGGCGGGTGGCGTTGTTGTAGTAGACGAGGCTTTGGCCATCGAGGTTGAGCGTCACCCGCGTGACTGTCGGCGACAGATCCTTGGGCTCGAGCGTGAAGCTCATCAGGGGGCCGGTGCCACCGGGGAACAGGTCGTCGCGAATACGGCGCGCCTGCTCGAAGGCGGCAAGGGCAGACGAATCCAGCCCCATGTCGGCACGCCAGGTCCATGGTTGTTTGGCCGTGTCGACATAGCTGATCAGGTGGTCGTTGGTGAAAGCGTCGATCAGTCCGCCTGGGCCGAACAGGCGGGCGAAATCGCGGACGTTGACGTCAACGGCACTTTCCGGGCTGAACGGATATCGGTTGGTCAAGGCAGCCTGGCAGAACGGCAGGATGTCGGCGCGCCAGATGGCATTGAGTTCGGAGGTGACGGCCTTTTCGGTCAGGCCGCTGGTGTCGCCGGCGATGCCGCCGAGCCAGTCGTCGATCGGATCGGGCAGGATCTGCGCCTGGCGCGCGACGGCACCGGTGAGTTCCGCGAGCCCGCCCTGCTTCTTGATGGCATCCTGCGGGTCGGGATTGGCGGTGACTGTCTGCAGCACATTCGATAGTGCCGTCAAGGCGACGACCGCGGCATCGAGCATGGGAGGCTGGCCGTCGACTTCGGCGACCGCACCTTTCAGCGGCTTGAAATGCTCGGCGACGAGCGTGCCGGTCATGTCGACTTCTGCTGCCGACCCGGCACGTGGCAACAGCTTGGCGCCGGCTTTGGCCAGTTTGCCGACCTTGCCGAGCTTGCCCAACAGCTTGGAGGCGCCTTTCGATGCGGCCTTGTTGTCGCCGGCCGGCTCCTCGTCCGAGCGGATGAGATCGGTCTCGTGAACGACTGCCGTGACCAGGCGCTTGAGCGCGGAATCGGCGCTCGACAGGTCCTTCAAATTTTCGCTGGCGACGTTGAGGTCGGTCAGCGGTGCCAGCCTTATGTCGCGCAGCAGGCTGTCCCACTGGGCGATGAAATCCTCGTAGTAGAGCTTCAGGATGTCTTCCGACAGCGCCGACACCGAGGTCTCGGAATTCTCCTCGCAGCCGCCGGCAAAGACGGCGCGGTCGAGGGCCGCCTGGGCGGCGACATCCTCCAGCCGTTCGAGGATGACGTCGTGGAAGCCGGCATAGGTGAATGCGCCGGGCAGGCCGACACGCAATGTTTTGTCGGAGCGGCGGGCAAAGACCTTGGAGCCGTTCGGGCCGGCGAAATTCGCCGGGATCCACTCCTTCAGTTCGGAGACGGCGGGATCGGCCAGCAGCTGCTTGTAGGCGCGTGCTGGCAGCGAAATGGTGCAGACGCTTTTCAGGGCCTCGGCGACCAGCGCCGGATCGGGCGCGACATAACTCGCGTCGATCGTCATGCGGCGGATGGCGGCAAGCTGGTGCTCTTCTGCGTTGGGCGTCGGGAAGGGCGCGACGGGTGCGAATTCGGGCAGGTCGTTGACCCACCAGTTTTGAGCGAAATCCGCGTCCATCTGGGAGAGGCCGGTCATCATGCGATAGGTCTTGAGCGCCCCCAGCATGAATTCCGGATCGCGGACCTGGCGCCACATCGTCGTTTCGAGCAGGGCGACCATGCGGGGTTCGAGGATGTTGCGCAAAGCGTGGTTGTAGCTGTCGGCCTGGGCCCGCAGCAGCTCGGGAGAGGCCGTCGGGCCGACCAGGTCACGAAAACCGCTGGGCGGCGGCGTGCGCGCATTGGTGACCTCATCCATCGCAGCCAGCGCAACGTCGATGTCGGGCGCATCGACAGGAGCCGGGGCCGCCGCGAATGGCGCCAACGGCGCCTGCAGTGCCTCCAACTGGCCGGCTTGGGCCGCGATGGCATTGCGGTTGTCGTAATAGGACAGTCCAAACAGCGCTCCGGCAAGCAGGACAGCTGCTCCGCAGGCTGCGGCGGCACCGCGCCAGATCCAGGTCCGGCGGCGTTGCGCCAGGGGGTCGAACATGCCCAGCCCGGCTTCCTTGAAGATCACTTCGGTGAGCAGGTTTTTGAGGAAGAAGCTGCGCTTTTCGACGCGTGGCGACGACATGGCGCGGCGCGGCGGCAGGCCGAACGAGGAAGAGAGTGCAGCGGTAAGCCGGTCGATGGGCGCGCCTTCCTGTGTGGCCGAAGTCAGATAGACGCCGCGCAACCAGGCGCTGTCTTCGTAGCGGCTTTCGCCGAAAATCTGTTCGACAAGAAGACGGATCGGTTCGGACAGGCTTTCGACCTGGGCCGGGAACCTGAAAATCTCGGCGCGGGCGGCGAGGCTGTCTTCGTCCTCGAGGCGGGGGACGAGGCGGCGCTCGAGCTCGGTCGCCAGCAACGAGATCTCGCTTGCGACCATCTTGCCGTCGACGCGTGCATCAGGCGCGAAGGTCGTGCCCCAGACCTGTTCGCGGGCCGAGGTCGAGAGGCCGCCGAAGAAGGGCTCGAAGCCTTTGATGAGGTCCGCCTTGGTCAGCATCAGATAGACCGGGAGCCGGATTTCGAGACGTTCGTTCAGCTCGGCGAGGCGGCGGCGGATCTTGCGGCCATGCGCCTTGATGGCTTCATCGCCCTCCGAGAACGCATCGATCGACAGGGCAACGATGACACCGTTCAGGGCGCGCCGGCCGCGATGTTTCTTCAACAGGTCGAGAAAGCCCAGCCATTCCACGGCATCGACATCTGGCTGGCTCTCCTGCTGGACGTAGCGGCCGGCGGTGTCGATCAGCACCGCGTGTTCGGCGAAGAACCAGTCGCAGTTGCGGGTGCCGCCGACACCCTGGATGTCGTCGGTGAGGTCGATCGGGAAATTCAGCCCGGACTGGCGCAAAGCCGTGGTCTTGCCGGTGGCCGGCGGTCCGACGATGACATACCACGGCATGTCGCGCAGCAACTTGCGGCCGCCGAGCTTGCGCCGCTTCATCTCGTCCATCAGCCCCTGGAACTTGGCGCCGACCGCGGCAACGCTCTGTTCGCCCGCCGTCAGCGGCTTCTCGACCGGCGGCGCGGCAATCTCGGCGACGAACATGCGATTGGCTCGGATGGCGCGGCGCTGCGCCAAAATCAGCCAGATCAGCCACAGGATGACCAGGCCTGCGATCAGCGCCATACGCACGGTTTCGGACGCAAACGGCGTGCTCTGGCCGACCGCGACGATGGGGCCGAAGATCCAGATGATCAGGGAAAGCAGCGTCAGGCCGATCAGCGTCCAGAGCCACCGCGATGTCAGTACCGACCAGAGGAAGCGCAGGATGAACATCTGTCACAACCTCTTTTCGACCAGCACTTCGACGCGGCGATTGAGCGCCCGGCCTTCACGCGTGGCGTCGTCGGCAACGGGGTCGGTGGCGGCGCGCCCCTCGGAGCGCACGCGCTCGCGCGGCACGCCGTTCTGGACGAGCATGTCGGCAATTGTCGCGGCGCGGGCCTCCGACAGGCGCTGGTTGGTGGAAAGCGGGTTGGTTCTTTGCAGCGGGATGCCGTCGGTATGTCCGACGATGGTGACGTTGCCGATCAGCTCCTGGTTCTCGACGATCACCTTGGCGATTGCCTCGATGAGCGGCTGGAAGCCGTCGGTCAGCTCGGCCCTGGAGGACTGGAAGAGCTCGGGGTTGGAGGCCTGGACGACGAGGCGGGCCAGCGACACGCTTTCGGCGCCCTTGAGCGCCGGGCGCAGGCCCTCGGGCGTGGCTGCCGCGAACTCCGGCAACAGCGCGAAGTCGACGGTCTCGACCGGTGGCGCTTCCGCCTTGGGTGTGGTGCGCAACACCTCGGCGCGGTCGGCCGGTGGAAGCGCACGCACAAGGGCCGAAAGCTGGACGGCCTGGTTGCTCAGCCCCAGCGAGAAGGCGATGTAGATCGCGGTGGCGAGCACGGCAGCGATGACGCCCATCACCCAGATCGGCACGGTGAAGCGCGGCGCCTCGTCGGCGGCAACGACGCCGCGCCAGTTGGGCGACAGCGGCGCGTCTTCGGCATCGGCGTCGCGCAGGAAGCGGGCGGCGGCGACACGCACGGCATTCAGCGACCGGTCGCCCGAGCGGCCGGGTACCCGGTATTTGCCGCGGAAGCCCAGCGCCATGCAGTGATACTGCAGCTCCAGCATTTCCCTATCGCGGTTTGGGTGGCGCTCGAGCTCCTCCAGGCGCGAGAAGAACTGGGCACCTGCATCGACGTCGCCGCGCAGCATGACAACCAGAGGTTGCCGAGGCCAGGCGCTCGAGCCGCCCCACGGCGTGTTCAACGCGAGGTCATCAAGCAGTGCGGCCACCGCCCATGCAGCCTGATCGGCCCGTTCGACCGACGATCCGGCGGCAACGGCGGCGTCGCGACCGCGCACCAGTTCTTCCTGCAGGCGGGTGCGAAGGTGTTCAGGATTCTCGGGCGGCAATGCGTTTTCGAGTTCGGGCGCGAATTCCAGCAAGGCGGAAAACGCATTGACCAATGTGTTCGGATGGGTGCGCGAGCGCTTCAGCGGCGCAGACGAGAACGGCATCGGCATGCGCGGCTGCGGCGTACCCACCATGCGTATCCGGGTACGCTCACGATCCTCCGACAAGCCGAAAGGATCGTCCTGGCTCATCGCGTCACCTGTTCACCGAATAGCAGTCGACCTGCGGCTCGCTCGGCAATACGCCGGAAACGCCGATGACGAATCCGGGTGCGTCGAGGAGGGAGGCCCAGTGCTCGCTTCTCTGATCGAGTTCAAGGCAAAGGCGGTCGCCGTCATAGGGGATTTCGCGCGGCTGCGAATGCAGCGGCTTCAGCGGTATGCCCGGCAGGCGCGACTTCCACAGGCCTTCGAATTCGCTGGCGGCCCCCACCGTCGCCTGGTTGACGAAGATCTTGCGCAGCGCGTCCTCGGACAGCTCGGAGCCGACGCGGATGACGATGCGACTGGCGACGAGCAGCTTGGGGTTGTCGATGCGCACCTTCCAGACATTGGTGGAGTGGCGCATGACCGGCAGCGCCCGCGATTTCGGCTCGACATAACGCAGGCTGAGGATCAGCGAACGCAATGTGTCGGCGAGCGCCGAATAGGCAGGACCTGGGGCCATGTGGTCATAAACAGGCAGTTCGGCGAGACGGCGCGAATTCGAGCCGTAGGTCGCCATCGATCCGGCGAGGCCGGCAAGTTCGAGATAGAGTTCGGCCGGATGGAAGATGTCCTGCGCCAGCATATGCGCCAGGCGTGGTCGCGCCGCATTGGCAAGGTTGAGCATCAGCAGATCTTCGACGCTGCGGCCGGGGCCGCCAAGCACCATCTTGGCATGCGCCTCGGCGATCTGGTCGAGCCCGGTGATGACCTCCTGCAGAAGCTGGGCGTACCAATGGACCGCACCTGTGGCGAGCGTCGGCGGCAGGAAGTTGGCGTCGACGGCAACACCGCCATCGGCGCGCAGGCCGGTGATTTCGGTAATCGGCAATGCCGTGTAGCCGCCGACCGATTTTCCCGGAGCAAGCAACAAGGCCTGCGGACGGGCGATCTCGATCTCTTCGGGGTCCGATCCGCCTTGCACGGCATCGCGAACGGTGACGATGCGGCCGCGGTAGCGCGCACCGCTGGTCTCGGCATGCGCCGGATCGAAGCCGACGCCACCGGGCGGTTCCAATGGTACCGCGATCAACACCGGACCGCCGCCCATGTCGGCGGTGATGGCGAGCGGCTTTGGCGCGTCCATGGTGTCGGGAATGGCAAAGGGCGTGCCGTCGGGATAGATGCCGCGCGCCGAAAGCACGGCGACCTGTCCGGCTTCCAGCTGGGCCGGGTCGAGGGTGAGCGTGCGAAAGCCATAGGTGTGAAGTTGCCCGGCCTGCAGCGCGCCGCGCACCGTCGCCTCGAAGAAGCGGTCCTGTTGCTGGAAGTGCTGGGTCCGAAGGAAAAGCCCTTCGGACCAGAGCACCCTGTTTGCGTCGGTCATGCGGCAACTCTCTGCATCGACAACTCCTGATATGGCTCGGTCAGGCCGAAATGCCTCCGCTGCCGAGCGTCACGGTGATCGTCACCGTCGAACCCGGTGAAACCGACTTCGTCGTCCGCCAGGTGCGACCGGTTGGTTCGCGAACAAGCGCGACGAAGCCGAGCGCGGTCGCCTCCGGCTCGACGGTGATCGTCTTCGATGCCGCCGCACCCGGGCCGACCGAAAGCTGGTCGGAGCCGATGAGATCGCCGGCAAGTGCCGAGCCGGCGTCGCCCTGCAGGGCGAAATAGTCGGCCGAGTTGAACTTGCCCGTGCTCTTCAATCGCATGACCAGAACCGTGACCGGCCTGTCGCCGCCGTCGGGCCCGGGGTTCATGCCGGCTTGACCGCTCACATTGACGGTGACGGTGGACGGTTTCGGTGGCCCGCTTTGGCAGGCGGCCACCAGTCCTGTAGCGCCGAGAGCAATAATGAAGTCGCGCCGGTCGATCATGCGTCACTCCTCTTCATATGCGTTGCGGAAGTCGGCTCCTATTTCGCCCATGAAGCGCGTCTCGGCACTCAGGGCGATCTCACGATGGCGTTTCTTGTAGAGGTCCCAAAGCTTGGCGCTGCGGCCGCCGGCGAGCAGTTTCTCGATCGACGAGCTCGACTTCAGCTCCTCTTCGAGCGCGACGGGATCGAAGCGGTCGATCATGTGGCGCAGCGCGCCTTGCAGGCCGCGCCAGGCGCGAACATGGTGGTGGGCGAGGTCGCGGATCGCATCCGATATGGCCGGCTCTCCGGCGAGAAAACCCGGACTGCGCTCGGCCAGGATGGTTGCCAGCGCATCGTCGACCGTGGGCAGGAACTTAAGCGGATTGACCTCCGAGGAGCCGACGATAGTCTGCTCGATGCGAGCGTTGCCCTTTTCCTCGGCGCGCTTGCGCAACAGCTGCATCAGGCCTTCGAGCATCAGGCGATACTCACGGCCGAATTTTTCCATCTCAGCCAGCGGGTCGCGGTTGGAAGAGGCGTTTTCGCCAAGGCCCATGCCGCGCAGGAAGGCGGCGCGCAGCGCGCTGTCGGACGGTGCGGGCGTAGGAGTTGGCGCGGCTGCAGGTGCTGCCACCACATTTGCCGCGGCCTTCTCCCGCGCACGCAGCGACATCGGCGGCGGGGGCGGTGTGTCCGCTCGGCGGGCAGGCGCGTCCCAGGGCGCAACCGATGCCGGCTGTGCCGGAGCCGGAACTGGGGGCGGAGCGAGAGCGGTTTCGCGCGGGTCTGCATCGACCGCCGGCGGAAGCGGCGTCATAGGCGGAAGGTCGAAACCGTCATCGAATGACGGCGATTGTGTCACGACTGGTTCCGCTTTTGACTTCGGCGTCTCGGCCGAAGCGAGGCCGAAAGGATCGGCAAAGGCTGCCGTGCCGTTCTGGCTGTCGTCGGCATGGCCGTTCACAACGGGTGTCGCCACCGGATCGAGGCTGAACGGATCGTCGAAGGCAGGCGAATTGCGCTCGGAGCCGCCGGCGCGCTCATAGGCGCGGAACGCGCCGGGCTCGGGATGCTCGAACGGGTTGGGCAGATCGGCGGGCCGGGGGCGTTGCGGCTCCTCGTCCGTCTTGATCGAGAAGAAATCGTCGCCGCCGAGACCGACCGGGGCGCGAGATGCGGCAGGCGCCGGTTGCGGCACCGATGTCCTGGACGATGTTGGCTTGAAATGCTGCAGGTGGGCTTCCGTCGGCTGCAGCTCCACCGACACGACATAGTCGCCAAGACGGAGCCGCATGCCATGGCGCAGTTGCGCCGAGTTGCCCGAGCCAAGGGCGCTGCCGGCGTCATCGATGAACAGGCCGCTGCTCGACGTGTCGACGACGACGTAGCCGTCCTGTCCTGATGTGATCTTGCAGTGGGCGCGCGAGACGAACATGTCGGGGTCGTCGATCTGCCAGTCCGCATCGGGACTGCGACCGATCACGAGTTCACCCTGATCCAGCCGGGTCTGGCGCACTGCCTGTGCGCGCGGTCCCTGCTCAAGCGTGAGGAGCAAGCTCATGCCCCGACTCCCGCCATTTCGGGCCGCCAGCCGACGATCGTCCGCAGGCGCATATCCTCAGCATCGCCCCTTTCGGCAGGGGGCGCAAGCCACGCCGTTCGGCCGAGCTGCGCCGCCCCGATGCGGGCCGGCGGCACCTCGTCGCTGGCCAGCACAAGCCTGAGGTCGACGTCGAGCAATTCACCGAGGAGGTCGCTTATGGCGCGCTTGAGGACAGCCAGTCGCCGGCTGCCGGGAAGGAAGGATGAGTAGGTGTTCAAATCGAGCGGGCCGAGGCGCAGCTCGACGCGGTTCTGGCGGCTGAAGCTGCGCGGCCCGATGGTCGCACTTCTGCCCAGGGAGGCGCTGGCCATGCCGAGCCTCGTCTGCAGCGCGGCTGGAACGTCCAGCCATGACGCCACGAACTCCTTGAGCTGGACCTTCACATTGAACACTTCGGCGACGAACAAGGTCAGCCGCTCGGGCCCGTCGACCTGTCCGGCAAGTGCTGCTGCCTGGCGCAACTTGACCGAATCCATGTCCGGGTCCTGGGCGTTGCCGGTTTCGGGCAATCCGATGCCGGCCATTGCCTCCAGCATCGCGCGGATACGCCCGCCGACGGCACGCTCGACCTGCACGCCGGGATGCGCGTCCGCCCAGGCGCGGTAGAACAGGGCGATCATGCGGTGCTGAAGGATATTGACGAACTCGACGAAGGTCGTGTCGCTGGTCTGATGGGCATCCGCACCGGCAAACCAGCGTTGCGACATGCGGTCGAGCACCCACCGCGTGACATGCAGCGGCAGCGGGCCTTCGGGGCCAAGCAGGCCAAGATTGGCGACGGTGACCCGCGCGGCACCCTTGTCGGTGGCGGGCGAAAAATTGACGACGTCCTGGGTCGCGAAGCCCAGACGCACATGCTGGCCGAGGCGCGCCGGCTCGCGGTCCGGCCGGCCGGAGTGACCGAACAGGCGGCCGTCCCGGTTTTCAAGCTGGCGCAGCAGCTCGAAGAAGTCATAGCCCTCGGACAGCGTGTCGGCAGCCGCTAGATCAGGAAGCGGTTGCCGGGCGTCATCGGCCATGGCACGTCCTCCTGCTTCTGGAGCAGCCGCGTGCGGGTGCGCACGAAGCCGTTGATACCGGCGTGGCGGGCGAACAGCCGCGCCAGAAGCGCGGAAAGCAGCAGCGAGCTTTGGCCTGACAGAACCGACTGGTCGATGTGGAGCAGGATCTCGATGCCGCGGCCGAAACACATCGGCCCCGGTATCGCCAGGCGCTCGATCACCGGCTGGGAATCGATGCGGACGATCGAGCGGACATGGCGCGCCAGCCCCGGATCGCCGCGATCGGCATAGAGGTCGAGCAGTGCGTGCAGCGGATCGACGCCGCGCCCTTCCTTGGCAAGGCTGAGGAAGTTGAGCGCGAGTTGCGCCACCAGCCGCCAGGCCAGATCGTCGGCCCGCGATTCAGCGTCGGCCCCGGCAGGCAGGGCGGCGGGAATGGAGGGCTGTGGCGCACGCAACGCACCAAGCAGGCGGACCGCCTCGACCGGGTCGCCGCTCTCCAGCGTCAGCGTCGGATTGTCGTCGAGGATCGGCAGGTCGCGATTGGTGCAGAGAGCGGTGATCTCGATGCGTTTGAGCGGCCGCCCGGCCGGGATGCCTGCCGGGCGGGAGATCGCCAGGAAAACGTCGTCGCCGGTGTAGGAGGTGCGCGTCATGCCCTCGCGCCGTTCGTCTTCGGTGGCGCGCCGTGGACGGCGCTCGATCGAATAGACCCAGCCGCTGCCCCGGTTCTGACCCAGACTGAACAGTGCCGGTATCTCGGCGTCGGGGCCCTGGGCGTCGGCATCCTCGACATGGGTGACGCGGAAGATTTCGAAATCCCGTGGCCGGGTCCGGTCGGCATAAAGCACCTGCCGGGTCTTGCGGGCATCGAGCTCGATGACGTTGCATTCGCGCTCGAACAGATTGATCACCGGTGTGGCGAAAAGCTCGAAGTCGGCTGGCGCGAGGTCGGCGAGTTCAGGTGCTGCCCGCCGCAGCAGGAAGAAGATTTCGAGCCCCGCTTCGGAGCTGCGCACGACCGGCAGCAGACCCTGCACGCGGACATAATGGAAGCGCTCCGGCATCATGAAATATTCGCGCAGCAGCCGGTAGCCTTCGAAGGTCGGACGCGTGCGCGGCATCAAAGCTTCACTGTCGTTGATGCCGATCATCTCGGGCTGTGGCAGCACCGTGAGCTTGCCTGACTTGCCGTTGGGGCGGGCGCCCATTGCCGTGCAGACGCCAAAGATGGTGTCGAACAGCAGCGACGCCTTGGTGCGC
Organism: Aminobacter ciceronei; assembly: GCF_014138625.1. Classification (GTDB taxonomy): domain Bacteria; phylum Pseudomonadota; class Alphaproteobacteria; order Rhizobiales; family Rhizobiaceae; genus Aminobacter; species Aminobacter ciceronei. The sequence goes on along the minus strand of NZ_JACJHY010000010.1, from coordinate 32,078 downwards.
CCGGCAAAATGCAGGTCGAGCCGATCGAGCGCCAGTTCGTTGAGCTTGCCCTTGCCGGATCTTGCGATGGTGATGCGCAGCGCCGCCTCGCACACAACACCACTGATCGGCGAGATGCCGGCTGCGGCGAGCGCGCTGCGATCCTGATAGTAGCCGACCGACGCAATCTCGATCGGCCACAAGGTGACGTCCTGGGCGGTCGTGAAGGTGGAGCGCGTCGAAAGGTTGGGCTGCAGGTTGGCGACAAGCCGGGTGCTGCGCTTGACGACGTGGCCCATGTTCATCGTCTGAACCTGCTGGCCCGGCTTCAGCACCGCCATGGTCACCGCGGGCGCCTGCGTCAGCAGGTCGGGATAAAGCACTTCGAGGACGCTGCGCGCGAACCTCGAGCGTTCGGCATCGACCTTGAGCCGGGTGCGTGCGGCGAGGAAGGCGACGCCGTCGAGCAGGCGCTCGACATAAGGGTCGGGGCAGGGCGCGGTGTCGAGCGAGAGGTTGCGTGCGACCGCCGGGTGCATGTCGGCGAATTCCGCAGCAAGCGTGCGGATGTGGGTCAGCTCCTCCTCGTAATACTCCAGGAAGATCCGATCCATTCTATGCCTCGCCGTATTCGGTCCGCGCCAAGCCGTTGTCGAGGTTGATCGTGGTCCGCAGCCGGAGCCGTTCCGGCGTCGGCGTCATGATCAGCACCCCGTCGATTTCGATCTTGATGCCCATGCTCTTGTCGTTGAGGGTGACCGTGACCTTGGTCGCGCTCTCCTTGAGGCGCGGCTCGAAATTGGCCAGGACCGTCTTGATTTCACGGGCCAGTGCGTCCTTGTCGAAGTCGCGGGACGAGCGGCCGGAGAATGAAGGCACGCCGAAGTTGACCACGCTGCGGCGTACTTCCGGGAAGTCGTCGAGTTTCAGCCGGCTTTCGGCAGCCTGCTCATCCTCGACGTCGGACAGCAACGGGACGGCATCGAAACGCTCGGTGTTGAACAGCGCCTCGATGTCGCGGCGAACCGCCTCGCGCAGCACGCGCGCCGACACCACGATGCCCCGGTTTTCGAGTTCGACGCGGTTACGGTTGAGGAAGACCAGCCGGTGCAGACGCTGCTTGTGGTCGGGCGTGAGATCGAGATCGGAATCGATCACACGCGCACTGCCGGTGGCGAGCGCTTCGACACGCTCGCTGCCAAGTTCATTGTCCAGTGCCCGCTGCAGGGCCTCGATTTCAGAGCTTAGTCCAGGCAGGTCGTTCACCAGCCGGTCCCATAGCGATGGCTGTGACGCCTCTCGCCTTGCTTGCTGAACTCCACTGGCCTTCATCATGCAGCACCAGGGCGTCTATGCGGCACGTCACAAGCCGGTTGCAACGCTCATCTCTTGCGTATGGTCGGTGTCGTAGACCAGCTCGATCGTCTTGTAGGCGAACTGCACGAAGTCCTCGAGCGTGTCGCTGTTGGTCGTGCTGGCACCGAAGCCATAAGAAACGACGGATGCTTCCTTCATGGTGATGACGAAGTAGTCGCTCGTCTCGCCGTCGATCGTGCGGCGGCAGGAAACCACCACTTCGTCGAACTGCTTGTTCTCGTGGCAGGCCTTGGCAAGGTAGGGTGACGACATGTCGACATCCTTGGAACAACTCACCGTGCCCAGCGCGACACGACCCTTGCGGGAAAGCGAATTGGGATCGAATGGGGCCACCATGTTGAAGGCGACGTTGAATATCTCGATCTCTTCGTCATGACCATCGCGGGTGCTCGGACCCTTGATGTCGGGAACCTTCAGGAAGCCGTCGATCTTGGTAGCTTTTCTCAGATCGTCATCCGATGCCATTGTCTCTCTCCGTTACTGGACAGTTCAGGACTTGACCGAAGGCAGCTCCGACACCAGCCGGAGCGAAGCGTTAATTCCTTCCAACTGGTAGTGCGGGCGAAGGTAGAAGCGCGCGTTGTAGTAGCCGGGACGTCCCTCGACGCTGTCGACCTGGACCTCGGCCGCAGCGAGCGGGCGTTTGGCACGGGCCTTGTCGTCGGCGAAGGCCGGATTGGCGAGCACGTAGCGGTTGATCCACTCCGTCAGCCATATCTGCATGTCGGCACGTTCCTTGAACGAGCCGACCTTGTCGCGCGCGATCGCCTTGAGATAGTGGGCAAAACGCGAGACCGGGAACAGATAGGGCAGGTTGGCGCTGAGGCGCTCGTTGGACTGCGCGTCGGGATCGACGAGCCGTCCCGCACGGGTTTCATCGTCCTGCAGCGAATGGGCGCCGATGAAGGCGGCAAGATCCGTGTTCTTGCGATGCAGGATCGGCATCAGTCCGAGCTTGGCCAGTTCCGCCTCGCGACGGTCGTCGATGGCGACTTCGGTCGGGCACTTCATCGCGATCGAGCCGTCGTCGGTCGGGAAGCTGTGCACCGGCAGGTTGATCACCGTGCCGCCGTTCTCGACGCCCCGGATCTGGGTGCCCCAGCCGAACAGCTTGTGGCTGCGGTTGATGTTGACGCCCATCGGGAAGGCGGCGTTCATCCAGACATATTTGTGGTGGTCGCCCTGGACCTCCTCCTCGAAGGCAAAACCCTTCACCGGCACGGTGTCGGCACCATAAGGCAGCCGGGCCAGGACGCGCGGCATGGCAAGGCCGATGTAGCGGGCATCCTCGCTCTCGCGCAGCGACTGCCACGAGGCATAGGCCGGATTGGAGACGATCTGCTGCAGGTCCTGCGGATTGGGCAGTTCCTGCCAGCTGTCCATGCGGAACAGGCGCGGCGAGGCGGCGGCGATGAACGGCGTATGCGCCGAGGCGCAGACGCCCGAAATGTTGCGCAGGAGGCCGACGTCGCGCGGGTGGTTGGAGAACTCGTAGGCGCCGATCAGGCAGCCGAAGGGTTCGCCGCCGAACATCGAATATTCGTCGGTATAGACCTTCTTGAACACCGGGCTCTGGTCCCACATCTGGCCTTCATAGTCTTCCAGCGTGTCGGCCAGCTGCTCCTTGGAGATGTTCATCACCCGGATCTTCAGCTTCTGGTCGGTCTCGGTGTTGTTGACGAGATACCAGAGGCCGCGCCATGTGCCCTCCATCTCGCGCACTTCCGGTGCGTGCAGGATCTCGTTGAGCTGGACCGTCAGCATCTTGTCGATGCCAGCGATCAGCGACTTGATCGACTTGATCGCGTTCGACGAGATGGTGGTCGTCTCGGAGCGCGACTGGGCGGCGAGCGCGAGATTGCGCACGAGCTGCTGCAGCTTCTCGCTGTCGTCTTTCTTGACCTTGAAATCCTTTTCCAGCAGGTCGCTGAATTCTCCGAGGTCGATGGCCTCCGCCTCGGCGACCGTTGGGCTCTTCTGCTGCTCGGCCATGGCTCTACTCCTCGACCTTGTCGCTGTCGGAGAGCGCCTGGCTGGCGATCTGGCCGAGCAGAGGCTCGTTGTTCAGCAGTTGCGCGATGCGCTTCTCGGCATCGGCGCGACCGTCCATGAAGCCCAGAAGCTCTTCCAGCTGACGGCGCATCTTGAGGATCTCGGCGAGCTGCGGCACCTGCTCGGCGATCTTGTCGGGAGCGAAATCGCCCATCTTGGAGAAGGTCAGGTCGATTGCCAGCTCTTCTTCCCGTTCGGCACCCTCGGCCTGGGGCAAAGTGTTCTTCACACGCGCCTTCACCCGCGGTCCAAGCGCTTCCATGAAGCGCGGGAACCTGTTGGCGTCGGTCTCGACGAAGGTGCGGTCGAGCACCGTCTTCTGCGCCTCCTTGGTTTGCGACGACCCTGCGAGATCGGCCATCACGCCCATCACGAAAGGCAATTCAATCGTCGTCGGGCTGCCGTAGGTCTCGACGTCATAGGCGATCTGCACGCGCGGCGCGCGATTTCGCTCGATGACCTTTGCTTTGCTTTCGGCTGGCATGCTTGGCTACCTTTCATCCTTCTGAGGCGTCTTCTTGTCAGTCACGCCGGCGAGGAGCCGGAACTCCTTGAGCCCCGAGGGGGCGAGATCTTCCATCAGCTCGACGAAATCCATATGCACCATGCGGCGCACGCGCCGGGCGAGGTGCGGGATCGGGCTCGACGGTTCGGTGCGGTCGTAGAAGGCGACGACGAGATCGAGGCATTTGACGACGTCGTCACGCGAAGTCAGGCGTTCGGGGAGGGCCATTGTCGGTCCAGCATGGTTGGCCACCGGCTCTGGCGCGTGGCCGTTGGGCTGTGCGGCCGCCGGTGCCGAGGCCGCCATCTCGGGCACTGTTGCCGCGTTGGGCGCCGGCCGCGCGGCGGCGCCGCGCTCGATCGTGGTCAGCATCCGGTCGAGAAACTTCCTGAGCTCCGGGACAGCCGGTCCGGTGCTTTCCAGGCGCTTGTTGAGCGCGCTGTCGAGGGCAGCAAGGGCTGCGCCCGCCGCGCGCGCATCGGCAACCAATTGCTCCAGGGCAGCGGCAGCCTGATCGGCCTGGGCCGCGCAGGCGCTGCGCAGGCGGGCCAACAGTTGCTCGTGCTTGGTCGACAGGGCCGCACGTTCGGCGGCGTTCAGCCCCTGTGCCGCTTCCTGCAGCATGACACGATCGTCGAGCGCACCTTGTTCGAGCTCGCGCCCGGTAACCGGGCCGAAGCCGCGCGGCGCGAAGAACACCATCTTCCTGAGGTCGTGGAGCAGACCAGGCTCCTGGCCGTTCTGCAGGTCGAGGACGGCGTTGACGCGGCGCAGTGCTGCATCGCGCGGTGGCGCGTTGGGCCGCAAAGCGGGGTGCATCGTGTCCCAATGCGCGTCGAAGGTCCGCGCGATCAGCATCAGCCCTTCGGCAAGGCCGGCCAGTCCGCGGGAATTGGCCAAGGCGCGGGTGACCAGCGTCAGCAGGCGCAGGTCGCGACCGTGGGTGCGCAGTTCGTCGGCTTTTTCGAGGACGTCATCCCAGTCGACCGGAATGCTCACTTCGGCCGAGGGCCGGTTGCGCTCGTCATGGACGACATCGGATTGCGGGACGGCGAGGCGCTCGAGATCATGGAAGCGCGGATCATTGCGCAAATCTTCCCCCGACGGGTTTTCACCGTTCAAAGGGTTGAGCCAAAGAGCAAGATCAACCACGCACCCCCCCACGCCATACTCAGGTCGGAAGTAGCCGGTATTCCACTCGATTTCAGTTTTAGCACAGTTCAGGCGCCGCTCAAAGTTGGACGCGTCTAGCCCTTAAGCGTTAGTCACCACGGCCGCGCGAATTGTTATAGTCGTTCGGTGGCGGGTGCGCGGATACAGTCCGCCCCCGCTCGTGGGCCGGCTTTGTAAAGTCGCGGTTTGTGTGGCAAATTGCAGTGATCGCAGTCCGGCCATTGGAGAAATTCCATGGAACAGAAGGGCATGCAGCAGCGCAGGTCGTCCCAGGGCTTCAAGCGCAAGGAACTGGTCGGTAAGCTCAATCCCACCTGCTTGCGCGCCTTCAAGGCGGCGGCCGACGCAGCAAAGCTGCGTGGCAACCCTTACGTGGAACTCGTTCATTTTATTGAGCAACTTGTTCTTTCGGATCGCTCTGACGTGCAGATGATCCTGGCTGACGCCGGTGTCGATGCGGCACGCGTCGCCGGCGACATGACACGCGCCGTCGACAAGCTGCCTTATGGCGCGACCTCGATCGAGGAGTTCTCCGACCACATCTTTCACGCCATCCAGGAGGCCTGGAACCTGGCGACGCTGGAGTTCGGCTCGGACGAGGTGCGCAGCGCCCATGTGATCCTGGCCTGCCTGAAGGTGCCGGTGCTGGAAGGGCTCGTGTCGAAGATCAGCACCGAGTTTGACAAGATCGACGCTGACGGCGTGATTGCGCGTTTCGCCGACGTCGTCGACGGTTCGCTGGAAGGCTCTACGACCAGTGCCGCCCCGACTTCGGACGAGGCGCCGCGGCGCCTGTCACCTGGCGGGGAGTCGGCGCTGGCGAAATACGCCACCGACCTGACCCAGCGGGCACGCGACGGCAAGATCGACGCCGTCGTCGGCCGCGATCCGGAAATCCGCCAGATCGTCGATATCCTGATGCGCCGGCGCCAGAACAACCCGATCCTGACCGGCGAGGCCGGCGTCGGCAAGACAGCCGTAGTCGAAGGCTTTGCGCTGCGCATCGCCGAAGGCGACGTGCCGCCGATGCTGCAAGGGGTCAGCCTGCGCATGCTCGATGTCGGCCTGATGCAGGCCGGCGCCAGCGTCAAGGGCGAGTTCGAGAAGCGGCTGAAGGCCGTCATCGACGAGGTGCAATCCTCCGAAACGCCCGTGATCCTGTTCATCGACGAGGCGCATACGCTGATTGGCGCCGGCGGTGCTGCCGGCACCGGGGACGCCGCCAACCTGCTGAAGCCGGCGCTGGCACGCGGCGAGTTGCGCACCATCGCTGCCACCACCTGGGCCGAATACAAGCAGCATATCGAAAAGGACCCGGCGCTGACCCGGCGTTTCCAGGTGGTCAAGATCGAGGAACCCGACGAGGCCGCCGCCATATTGATGCTGCGCGGCGTCGCCGGCGTGCTCGAAAAGCACCATGAGGTGCAGATCCTCGACGAGGCCATCGAGACGGCGGTCAAGCTGTCGCACCGCTACATCCCGGCGCGGCAACTGCCCGACAAGGCCGTCAGCCTGCTCGATACGGCTTGTGCCCGCGTCGCCATTTCACAGCACTCCAGGCCCGGCGAGGTCGAGGATCTGATGCGCCGCAGGCAGGCGCTCGAGGTCGAGCAAGGCATCATTGGCCGCGAGGCGGCGATCGGCATCGAAGTGGACGAGCGCAAGGCACGCGTCGAGGCCGGGCTGGTCGAGACGGACGCCGCACTGGCTGCGGCCCAGGAGCGCTGGGACAAGGAAAAGGCCGCCGTCGCCGAAATTCTCGACCTGCGCGCCAGGCTGCGCGGGCAGGGCGTGGCGCTCGATCCCGTCGTTGCGGAGGCGCAGGCGGCCGAAGAAGCCGGCGAGGAACCGGTCGCTGCCAATGACGATGATGCCGTCGATCAAGATGTCGCCGCTGGCAGCGTGCCCCAGGTTGAGCAGGCCGAAACCGCTCAACAAACAGAGGCAGTCTCCGATCCCGGGGCCGACCTTGTGCGGCTCAGGGAGCTGATGGCGGTGCTGGCTGAGGCGCAGGGCGAAACGCCGTTGATCCTGCTTTCCGTCGACCGCAATGCGGTGGCCTCAGTGGTGCAGGACTGGACCGGCATCCCCACGGGACGGATGCTGACCAGCCAGACCGAAAAGGCGCTGTGGCTGGCGCAGACCTTGTCCGAGCGCGTCGTCGGCCAGGATCATGCGATGGAAATGATCGCCAAACGCGTCCAGACCAGCCGCGCCGGGCTCGGCGCGCCGGAAAAGCCGGTTGGCGTGTTCCTGCTCTGCGGCCCCTCGGGCGTCGGCAAGACCGAGACGGCGCTGGCGCTGGCCGAGACACTGTACGGTGGTGAGCAGAACCTGATCTCGATCAACATGTCGGAATTCCAGGAAGCGCACACCGTGTCGACGCTGAAGGGCGCGCCCCCTGGATATGTCGGTTACGGCAAGGGCGGCATCCTGACCGAGGCTGTCAGGCGCCGGCCCTATTCGGTGATCCTGCTCGACGAGGTCGAGAAGGCGCATCCCGACGTGCACGAGATCTTCTTCCAGGTCTTCGACAAGGGCATGATGGACGACAGTGAGGGCCGCCGGATCGACTTCAAGAACACGCTGATCCTGCTCACGTCCAATGTCGGTTCCGAGGTCATCATGACCAAGACCAAGGGCGGCGAGCTGCGCGAGAATGTCGAGAACCTCGACGCTGCGTTGCGTGCGCCTTTGCTCAAGGTGTTCCCGGCGGCCTTCATCGGCCGTGTCGTGACGATCCCCTATTATCCGCTGTCGGGTGAGATGATCGAGGCGATCACCCGCCACCAGTTCGGCAAGATCGCGCGCCGGCTGCAGGTCAGCCATGGCGCGGAACTGGTGATCGGCGATGGCGTGATGGAACTGATCAAGGCGCGCTGCACCGAGATCGAATCCGGCGGCCGCATGATCGATGCGATCCTGACCAACACGCTTTTGCCGGAACTGAGCCGCGGCGTGCTTAACCGTTCGCTCGATGGGGAAAAGCTGACGCGCGTGACAGTCGGCGCGTCAGGCGAGGGGTTCAGCTACGAGTTTGGGTAATTCACCTGCGGGGTAGGTGCTGCAACGCCCTACCAAGGGCTTCCACCGTCGCCACCACCACCACTATCGCTTCTTTCGCTGCGTTCAACGCTCGGCGTCGCCGGAACGATCGGCTTCTTGACGACCCTTGGCTGAACCGGAGCCGCGACAGCGACCTTCTTCGCAGGCGCCACTTTCTGGACCTGTACCGGCTGAACAGCTGCCTGCTCTTCGACCTTCATCAAGGAACCACAACCGCCCAGCGGCGTAAGCACGGTCGCCATTAGAAGACTGATGGTATGCGATCGCATGTAACGTCTCCCCTTCATGAGCCCAGCATGTCCAAACGTGGTCGTGTTTCGATCCATTCCTTGTGCAGGAGGTCGCTCAGTAGCTCCCCGGAATTACGCGGTGCGGCCGTTCCAAGAACGGTGCTTGCGGCTTGGCGGGTTCGCGGTCCAAGCCTGCCATCAATTTCGCCGACATCTTGGCCGGCACGTTTGAGCGCAAGTTGCACTTCCTTGCCGATTGTCAGAGCGTCGACGCCTCCCAATGCCTTCTTTGCCTGATCGGAAGCGTCCTTGAAGTTGAATGAGGCGGACAAGGCGTAAAGGCGGGCGATCTCACCGTTGTCTTTCTGCAGTGTCGGATTGTCCTTCAGTAACTCGGCAGCGTAGAAGGCACCCCATGCGTCGCCCCTCTCGGCGCTTTCGCGGTACCAGGTTGAGATTGTTGCCGCATCAGCTGTGTTCTCTCGCTCGGCAAGGCGCGCTAGCAACCGACCGGCATATGGATGCCCCATTGCGCGGGCCTTCTCAAACAATTCGGCGGCGTGCTTGGTGTCCTTCTGTACGCCTGCTCCATCGCGATAGAGGATACCGAGCAAGACCATGCCGTAGACGTCGTTGCGATCCGAGGATTCCGTGATGAACTTGAGGGCGCGGGCCTCGTCTTTAGCGACATGTTGTCCCGACAGGTACTCGGTGCCCAGCATGTTCATCGCATATGTGTGGCCGGACTCGGCCGCACTCGCGACCATTGCCATGCCGCGGTCGATGTCGGGCTTGGTGCCGAGCCCCGTGACGAGCGCACGGCCCAGCGCATATTGCGAATAAGGATCGCCGCGTTTCGCGCCGGATTCGAACAACGGGATTGCCTTGGCCGGGTCTCGCTCGACGGCTGCGCCGAACTGATAGAGCCTGCCGAGCAAATAGCTGGCGCGGACGTGGCCGGCGTCGCTGGCGGCGTTGAGTTCGGTGAGGGCCTCCTTGAAATTGCCTTCGGCATAAAGCGCCCGCGCGTACTGGTACTTGAACCGCGCCACCTCGGGATGCTGCTCGGCGGCTGCCTTGCAGGCGGTGAGCGCCCTGGGCACGTCGATGTCGTTGGGCAGCTTGCCGTCGGCAACTGCCTGGACGTCGAGCGGTTCGGCGGCGAGCGTGTCGCATTCATTGACCGAGACGGCGACGTTGATGGTGATCGGGGCGGGTGCTGCGGTCTTGACCGCCGGCATCAGCACGACGGTGCGCAGCGGCTCCTTGGCGGGCGCTTTGTCGGCGGGCAGGGGGAGCGGCTTGACCTCCATGCTGTCGGTGCTGGTGTCGACCTTGCCGGTGCTGCCGCTGGTGTTCATCGCCACCGTCTCCGTCACCGGCGTGGCATCGTCCTCGGCGGCGACGAGTTTGAGCGACGGGCGGATACGCAGCTTGGTGATGTCTTCGGCCTTGATCAGGTCGCCCTCGGAAACGATCTTGCCGTCGACCGCCACTTGCGTCTCCGGATCGCGCTTTTCCAGACGGAGCCAGCCGGTGGGCGCAGCACTCGTCGAGCGCACCACCTCTTCGGGCATGGCGGCGAAGCCGGTGCCGATGTCGGATGCCATGGCGACCAGGATCGGCTTGGCCGGTTCGGGCGCGGCCGGTTTCGGCTCGTCGCCTTGCTGGATGTTGAGCGCCGGCTTGACCTGTGCCTCGGCGACGGCCTTGTTATCGACGACGACGCGGACGATGCCGCTGGCGCTGCGGCCGCCATCGGTGGTCACGGTGTAGCGCACCTCGTCGGCGGTCATGTCGGCGGATGCCGGCTTGAACATGACTTCCTCGATGCGGTCGGCCGCGATCTTGCTGTCGAGGCTGAGCTGCTGGTCGCCGAGCCAGAGCGTGCCCTGATCGGGCAGCTTGGTGAAATTGACCGTCAGCTCGGCATTGCCGCTGGTGATCGGCGGCGAGATGCGCAGCGCCACTTCCTTGGTTTCAGGCGCAACGCGGACTTCGCGCATATCCTCTATGATCAAAAGGTTCTGGCGGGTTACGAAGAAGAAGGATGAGGTAAGGCTCGAGGCGTCCCAAGGGGTCTGGCGCCCGTCGGTGCGCTTGATCACCTCGGCGCGGATGTCGCTGAGCAGCTTGCGGACTTCGACATTCGGCTTCAATGCATATTCGGCGAAGGTGCCGGTGAACGGGCTAAGTCCATCATTGCCGTCGAGCGCGACACGGTCGGGCGCGGTCGAATAGACGATCAGCGTGCCGTCCTGCGGCGCGACCGAGGCCAGGCCCTTCTTTCCCTCGACCGCGACCTTGGCCTGGCCGACATAATAGGAATTGTTGGCGAAGGGATTGTCGCGGCAGGCGTCGAGGATCGCGATCTGCAGCGAGGAGGTTTCGCGCATGTATTCGAGCAGGCTCGACATGTTGTAGGCTTGGACCTCGAGGTCGTAGGAGGTCGCCAGGGTCGCATCGACAGGGATCATGAAATTGTGGCCGCCGACCTGCACGGCATGGCCACTGTAGTAGAACAGCGCGACGTCACCATCGTTGAGCGTGCGGAGGAAGCCGAGAATGGTTTCCTCCAGGCCCTTCTTGTCGAGATCCTTGCCGAGCGTGACCTCGAAATTGGCGCGTTCCAGCACCTCGCGGATGCGGTCGGCGTCGTTGGCGGGGTTGGGCAGCGGGGCCAGATGCTGGTAGGCGGTGTTGCCGATGACCAGTGCAGCGCGGCGGCCTGACACGCCGTCAGCCGCCAAGGCTGTGCTCAGGGCTAGGAGCAGGATGAGACCGCAGGCGGCGAGAGCGCCGCTCATGCGCTTGAATATGCCAGCATTGAGAGCGGGCAAGCAGCCTTCGCATACCATGAACTGCTCCTTCCGGACACGCAGTCGTTACAGGCTTGGCACGGCTTGCATTGTTAGCGTTCAAGCATCCTCCTCAGGCGGATCGGTGTCAACGCAGTCGACATAGATCAAACGGCCTATTGCCCGGCGCCCGCAAAGGCCTCGCGAGCAAAAGTCCCGATCGCGAAAATCCGTGTTATTGTCAGTCCGGTGATCGAAAAATCGCAGGTGTGAAGCAATGGCCGAACGGCGCTCACGCATGGATGGAACCAGGTCATGACGCCGGAGGACAAGACACGTATCGCGCCCGATACCGGTGTCCATAAGGGCGTGCAGCTCAACGGCATCTACGAAATCGACGAGCATATCGCCACCGGCGGCATGGGCGAGGTCTATCGCGGCCATAACATCCAAACCGGCGACCCGGTGGCGATCAAGGTGGTGCTGCGTGAATTCGCGCGCGACCAGGGCATCCTGGCGCTGTTCCGCAAGGAGGCCTCGATCCTCAACCACCTCTCCAACGACGCCATCGTTCGCTATCACGTCTTCACCATCGATCCGACCATCGGCCGGCCCTATCTCGCCATGGAGTTCGTCGACGGCCAGTCGCTCGGCGAGCGCATCCGCAACGGCCCGCTCGACACGCGCGAGGCGCGCAAGATGCTGGCTCGCGTGGCCTCCGGCCTGTCGGTGGCGCATGAGGCAGGTGTCATCCACCGCGATCTGTCGCCCGACAATATCGTCCTGCCAGGCGGCAAGGTCGAGAAGACCAAGATCATCGATTTCGGCATCGCGCGCTCGGCCAATGTCGGCGGCGGCACTTTGCTCGGCGGCAGCTTCGCCGGCAAATACAGTTTTGTGTCGCCCGAGCAGCTCGGGCTGTATGGCGGTGAAATTACCGACCAGTCCGACATCTACAGCCTCGGCCTGGTGCTGGCGGCCGCCTTGCGCGGCAAGCAGCTCGACATGGGCGGATCGCCGGTCGAGGTGATCGAGAAACGCCGCACGGTACCGGACCTGACCGGCATCGACCCCGATCTTCTGCCGTTGCTGCAATCGATGCTGCAGCCCGACCCCAGGGATCGCCCGGAAAGTGCGGCGGCGATCGTCGAATGGCTGCGCGAGACCGGCGGCGCCACCACGCCACCCTTGACGCTGCCTGGCATGCCCGTGCACGACCAGGAACAGCGCAAGCCCGCCGAGGCCTGGCGGCCGCCGGGATCGGCATCGAGCGGGCAGAAGTCGTTGCCGCCCGAGGCAGTGCTGCCGCGCGATGCGCCGTGGCGCACCGCCGGTACGACGGGCAGGCCAATGCCCGACCCACGGCAAAGAGCAGCCCCCAAACCTGCACCCGCCGCGAGCGCAACCAAGTCACCACGCGGTGCGCTGGTAGGTGCAGTCTTGCTGGCCGCCGTGGCCGCCCTGGGCGCCGGCGCCTATTTCTCCGGGTTGATGGACGGGCTCCTGCCGGGAGAAACTGATGTGACATCGGGGCAGGAAGCCGCTGGCGGCAAACTCACGCCGGCGCCGCCCGTACCCAAGGAGACGGTGCAGGTTCCGGCCAAGCCTTTGCCAGAGCCCGCGCCTGTAACCGAGGCAAAGGCGCCGGCGCCGACTGACATCGCCAAGCCGAAGCCCGCCGAGCCGGTCAAGCCAATTGCCTTGCCCGAGCCCCCGAAGGCTGCGATGAGTGCTGCCGACTGGTTCAAGGCCTTCGACGGCGGTCCCTGCTTCTACGCTTCGGTCGCCAACGTATCGGCGCCCAGCCCCGAGGTCGAGGGGCTGGCGACCTCGAAGGCGCCGTTCGACAAGCTGAGCCGCGACTTTGCTTCGGCCTTCGGCAACGGCCCAAAGGTCAATCCGCGCATGATCGAGCGCGAGCAGTGCCCAGTCGCCGATTTCCTCGAGGCGGTGCATCCGGACACCGGCCAGGGCCCGACCCTGCAGTTGAACAAGGACAACCTCAAGGTCGGAGACTCGCTGCAAGGCACGCTGAGCCGGACCGGCAGCCGCAATGTCAATCTGCTGCTGATCGGCAAGGACGGCGTCGTCTACAACTTCGCCAGCCTGCTCAAGAAATCCGGGCCCGACGCGGCGAGCTTCAGCATGAAGCTGTTCCCGCTCAACGACCAGGAGGCCACGGCGCCCGAACCGCATCTGATCGTGGCGCTGGCGAGCGACAGCGGCATCAAGGCTGCCGACATCAAGGACCCCGAGCTCGCTTCCGACCTGTTCCCGAAGATCCGCACGGAGATCGAAGCACAGCCGAACGCCGCCGGCATCGCCTTTGCCTATTTCCTGTTCGACCGTTGAGTTTCATTCAGATCACGGCGGGCGGCTGCTGAGGCCAGCGCTGCAGCGCAGCACGACCCGTATCCGTCAATTCGTAGATGCCGCGATCAATGCGGACGAACCAGCCATAAACATTGTCCTGCAGGATTTTTGGCGCGCGCGACACTGACTGGCTGAGGTCGCGCGGCCGCCTGGGGCCGTCGACAAGGGCCACGGCGCATTTCAGCGCGTCCTGGCGATAGGCGGTCATGATCGGCGCGCGCGAACCACCGCCGACGACTGGGTCTCCATGCCTCCGGCGATGTTCTGATACGAGGCGCGAGCGCCGTTTCGGATCGCGGCGCGGCGCCGGTGCCTCCGGGCTGAGCAGGACTTCGACCCGTTCGTCGTCGAATATGCCGAGCAGGCCGAAACCCAGGCGACGGCAGAGATTGCGGAAGCGTTTGTCGCCCTCACGGCCCTTGCCGCGCGGCGACATGCGGGCGGCAAGCCAGATCTCGTCGGCGGCGGCAGCACGATCGACACCTTGCAGGATCAGCTCGAGATTGAACTGCAGCTTCAGTTCGCAGACGACGACGATGGGCGGCGCATCGCCGCTCAGCGCCAGCAGGTCGCAGCCGCCGATCTCGCCCTTGACCTCGAAGCCGAGGCCTTCGAGGAAGCGTTTTACCGGGCTGTAGAGTGCCGTCTCGAGCAACAGGTTTTCTCACCGCATTAACGCTGGGCCAAGGCTGTGCCTCGTCGCTGGCGCTGGCCAAGTCTGCGTCGAATCATTCGGGATATCATGACGATGCCACCGCCATAGTCGAGCGGTGACATCCGGCATCGGGACATTCGACCCGGTTGGCGGTCAATTCGCCAGGACAGAGCCTGGAGCAATTCCAGGAAAAGTGTGCAGCGGTTTTCTGTCCGGAATTGCGCAGAAACAAGAGGATGGAGAGTTTCCGCGATTCGAAGAAAAGCGGAAACGCTAGTCCGAAATCCGGGCGATATCCTGCAATGCAGCCGCCGAGAGTGTCCTCAACCTGATGCGGGAGGCGCGTTCCTGGTCGCAATAGACCATGTTGCGGGCGACACGCTTGGCGCGGCCGCGGCCTTCCGGTGCGCCGGTGTTGGGATTGACGTCGAACTTGGGAAAATTGCTCGAGGATATGTCGAGCCGAAGCCGATGGCCCTTCTTGAACAGATTGGCCGTGGCAAAGGGTTCGATGGTGATGCTCATCACCTCGCCCGGGACGCAGGGTTTTGGCGCATCGAAGCCATCGCGGTATCGGCAGCGGAATATGCCGTCCGTCAGGATCATGGCGAAGCCGGTGGGATAGTCCTCGCTCGGCGGATAAACGTCGATCAGCTTTGCGGTGAAGTCGGTATCGGGGCCGTCAGTGGAAGCAAAAAGCTCAACGGTCACCGGACCGACGACGGCAATGTCTTCGACAAATGGCTCGGTTTCGAAGGAGAGAACGTCCAGCCGAGCCGAAAGCGGCAGATTGGTGTTGTCACAGCCGAAGAACCGCGCCTGCTCGCGCTGATCGAAGCCGCCGCCCTCGAACACCGGTTGGCCGCTGGTCAGCGCGCCGCCGATGGTCGGCACGGGGTGCTTCGGATCGAAGTCGTAGACGAATGGAGCTGCCGTCCGGGCAGGGGCCTCGGTCGACAGGCGGCCGTCCTCGTGGAGGTGCAGCACCGTTTCCTCGGAGGTCGGTACCGGCCAATCGGGCGCGGCGATCCAGCGCCCACCATGGTCGAGGCGGCCTTGCGGAGTCTTGCGGCCCGACCCACCGCCCATGACGAACAGGCGCGCGCGGGTTTCTCTGTCGACGCCATTGTCTGCGTCCTTCATCCAGCGGTCGAACCAGCGGCGGCGAAACTCCAGCCAGCTTTCGCTGACATTGCCGCCCAAGGGGGCGGCCGCGCCGAACTCGACATCGCCGGCGAAGGTGGCGTTGCGATTGCCGTGCAGATTGGGGCCCATGATGAGCGCCATCGGACGATCCCGGTCACGCGCCAGTCCTTCGTAATTCTCGAAGGTGGTTTTCACATAGGCATCGTACCAGCTCGACAACAGCGCGACCGGCACGTTCGGGAAGGTATCGTAGCTTTCGGCAGCATAGATGCCGGGCTGCTTCCAGTAGTCGTCGAAGGTGCCGTGACGCCACTGTTCGAGCAGATAGTCCTCGTATTCGGGGACCCAACGCACCGGTGAGCGCCGCTCGGACCAGGGCATGGCGTTGAACCAGCTTTTGACATCCTCCGCTTCCAGTGCGCGCAGCAGGTTGGGGTCGTGTTTGGCCGCGGTGCTCTCGCGGGCATTGTTGTACGCCCAGGTTGCCTGCTTCAATTCAAACGCGCCGCCCTGGCGAATGCCGCAGGTAAAGGCATTCGAGAATCCACCGGAGTCCATGACCATCGCAGCAAGGCCGGGCGGGTTTAGACAGGCCAGCGCCATCTGGGTATGCGCGGCATATGAAAGCCCCATCGTGCCGATCTTGCCATTCGACCAGGGTTGCTCGACGATCCAGGCAAGCGTGTCGTAACCGTCAGGACCTTCGGCGAGGTACTTGGTGAACGCGCCTTCCGAACCATGTCGACCGCGGCAATCCTGATAGATCACGATATAGCCGT
Organism: Aminobacter ciceronei; assembly: GCF_014138625.1. GTDB lineage: Bacteria > Pseudomonadota > Alphaproteobacteria > Rhizobiales > Rhizobiaceae > Aminobacter > Aminobacter ciceronei. The sequence goes on along the minus strand of NZ_JACJHY010000010.1, from coordinate 15,945 downwards.
GGCCGACGAAGTGGCTTGCGACTTCGGCCCGCGTCATCGGCCTTGTCATGCCGAGTTCGATTTCCGAGCGCGAGCGCTCATCCTTGCCGTAGGCGGTACGTTCCAGGATGACGGGCAGGGCGTCTTCCAACACCCTGCCGTCATTTGCCGGACGATAGATGTCGGCCGCGAGCCGGACACCGTCGCGCATCGCCACCATCACATCGCGGTGGACCACGACGCCGGGGCTCACCTGCTCGAGCGCGGGCAAGGACGCGACGCCCATCGTTTCGGCTGCTGCTTTCATGACTGCCTTACTTCGTCGTGTGGGCAAAGGTGGCGAGCGTGTCTTCACCCTTGGAAGGGGTGAAGGCGATGCTGTCCCGGCTCGCCCAGGTGACCACCGGCCAGTAGAGCGGCATGATGGCGACGTCGCCGAAGGCGACCTCGGCGGCTTCGGCCAACAGCGCGTTGCGCTTGTCGACGTCGAATTCGGCCAGCGCCTCCTTCATCTTGGCGTCGTAGGCGGGATTGGAATAACGCGCCCGGTTGAAGGAGCCGGTGCCAGCTTCCTTGTCGAACGTCATCAGCACGTTGGTCATGCCGGGCGCCGCAGACGGGGTGGTTGTGCCGAAGGAGAATACGAAGGCCGAGAATTCCTGCTTGCCGGCCGCCGCGACATAGACGCTGTAGGGCTGGGTGACGACGCCGTTGACCTTGAGTCCACCACGCGCAAACAGCTGGCCCAGTGCCTGGCCGACATCGGCGTCGCCGGCAAAACGGTCGTTGGACGAATGCACTGTGATGCCGAAACCGTCGGGATAACCCGCCTCGGCAAGCAAAGCCTTGGCGCCGGCGAGATCGATCGCGTCCGGCTTGAGATTGGCCGAGTGGCCGCCGATGCCTTCAGGCACGAGCTGGCCGGCGGCGGCACCTGCACCCGACAGGATGCGGTCGATCAAAAGCTGGCGATCGACCATCTTCGACATCGCCTGGCGCACGCGAACATCCTTCAGCGGGCTCGGCGCCAACTTGGCGCCCGCCTTGTCGGTGACGAACGGGCTCTCGTCGCGTGCGCTGTCGAGTGCCAGATAGATGATCCGTGCCGAGGGCGTGGAATGCAGTGCGATGCCTTCGACGCTCTTCAGCGTTGCGACATCCGCCGGCGGCACGGCGTCGATCAGATCGACAGCGCCGGAACGAAGCGCCGCCACGCGTGCGGCGTTGTTGGAGATCGTGCGGAAAGTGACCTTTTCGAATTCCGGCTTGTCGCCCCAGAAATCGTCGTTGCGCTGAAGCACAAGGCGGTCGCCCGGCACCCATTCGACGAATTTGTAGGGACCGGTGCCGACGGTCGCAGCGCCACTGTTGAAATCCGCGATGCCTTTGCCTTCGGAGGCCTTCCTGGAAACGATGTAGACCATGCCGGCCAGTTCCATGAATTGCGGCGTCGGCTTCTTGGTGGTGAAGCGGATGGTGGTCGGATCGACGATCTCCATCTTTGCGATGGAGCCGACATTGGCAGTGAACGGTGCCGGGCTGTTTTCGATCGTCGACACGCGTTCGAGCGAATAGACGACGTCCTCAGCGCTCAGCGGTGAGCCGTCGTGGAACTTGACGCCCTGACGCAGCTTCACTTCCCAGGTGAGCGGATCGGTATTCTTCCACGATTCGGCCAGGTTCGGCTTGATCTGAAGGTTTTCGTCCTGTTCGACCAGCCGCCCGAAAATATGCTGGGCGGCATTCTGGTTGTTGCCGGTGCGCGAGAATTGCGGGTCGATCGCCGAAGGCTCGGCGGAAATGCCCACTGTAAGGTCGGCGGCAGATGCGGCCATGGAAAAGCTGCTGGCCAAAAGCAAGGCTGCGAAAGACGAACGGATGATCTGCATGGTCGTGTTCCCTTTTCTGTTCATGCAATTGCGGTTGTCGGGATGGCGGGCGAGGCCGCCTTGCCCGGCATCTCGTTGAGATGGCAGGCGCTGACGTGGCCCGCCGCGATCTCACGCAAGATCGGCCGCTCGATGCGGCAACGGTCGAAGGCGTGCGGGCAGCGCGGATGGAAATGGCAGCCCGAAGGCGGATGAAGCGGCGAGGGGATCTCGCCTTTCACCGGATTGAACTGGCGTTTGCGCTGCTTGATCGTCGGCACTTCGGAAAGGAGTGCGATCGTATAGGGATGATTGGGCGCGGCGAAGAAGGCGTCCGCCGGGGCGCTTTCGACGATGCGGCCGAGATACATGATGGCAACGCGGTCGGAGATATGCTTGACCACGCCAAGGTCGTGGCTGATGAACAGGTAGGTCAGACCGAGTTCCTGCTTGAGCTCCATGAACAGATTGAGGATCTGCGCCTGGATCGAGACGTCGAGTGCCGACACCGATTCATCGCAGATGATGAAGCGTGGATTCACCGCCAGGGCACGCGCGATGCCGATCCGCTGGCGCTGGCCACCAGAGAACTGATGCGGGTAACGGTTGAGATAGGACGGGTCGAGGCCGACACGCTGCATCAGCGCGGTCACCATTTCGGCGGCATCACGCCGCGCCACCATGCCATGGGCGATTGGCGCTTCGCCGATGATGTCGCGTATCGTCTTGCGCGGATTGAGCGAAGACATCGGGTCCTGGAAGATCATCTGCGAGGCAAGCCGCGCAGCCTTTGCCTCGGCACGCGGCAGCGCCGACATATCCTTGCCTTGCCAGTTCATCACGCCATCGGACTGGGGCAGGATGCCAGCCATGATGCGACCGAGCGTGGATTTGCCGCAGCCGGACTCGCCGACGAGCCCGACGACTTCGCCGGGGTTGATCGTTAGCGAGACGCCGTCGACGGCATGAACGACACGCTCCTCTATATCGGCGCCAAGAAAGCGCGCCAGGCGTTCGGCGTAATCGAGCCCGCGCGTGAAACGTCGAGAAATCGATGTGGCTTCGACAAGAGGCGTCATGCTGCCCTCGCGATCTGCGGGTGGAAGCAGCGCCAGCGGTGGCCGTCGGCTGTGGCTTCTTCTGGTTCGATTTCGCAGGCTGCTGTGGCCGCAAAGCAGCGCAGGCGGAATGGACAGCCCGCAGATCGCCCAAGCGGTGGCGGCGCCATGCCGGGAATGGGCGTCAGCGGTTCGCCCCGTTCGAGATTGGCTGGAACCGAACGCATCAGGCCGATCGTGTAGGGATGGACCGGACTGTCGAGCACGGTATCGGTTTCGCCGGTCTCGACGATCCTGCCGGCATACATCACCGCTATCCGGTGGGCGAGGCCGGCGACGACGCCAAGATCATGGCTGATCCAGATCAGCGACATGCCGAAGTCCCGGCTCAGCCCCTGGATTACCGCCAGTATCTGCGACTGGATGGTGACGTCGAGCGCTGTCGTCGGCTCATCGGCGATGATGAGCTCCGGTCGGTGTAGCAGTGCTATGGCGATAGCGACACGCTGGCGCATGCCGCCGGAAAACTGATGCGGATAGGCGGCAAGCCGTTCGTCGGGCGAGGGGATGCCGACCAGACCGAGCGCTTCGACGGCGCGAGCCCGCGCCTCGGCCTTGGAGACGCGATCATGGGCGCGCACCGTCTCGACCATCTGGGTCTCGATCGACAACACCGGGTTGAGCGTCATCATCGGGTCCTGGAAGATCATGGCGATCTTCTTGCCCCTGAGTGTCCGCATCTCGCCCTGCGAACGGCCGACAAGGTCTTCGCCATGAAACAGGATCCTGCCGCCGGCGACACGTCCCGGCGGATCGACAAGGCCCAGAACTGAAAAGCCCGTGATCGATTTGCCGGAACCGGACTCGCCGACCAGGCCGAGGATTTCGCCCCGGCCAACCTCGAACGACACACCGTCCACCGCCTTGGCCACGCCGGCCCGGGTGAAGAAATAGGTGCGGAGATTTTCGACCTTCAGCGTCATCTCATCGCTCCGAAAGTCGGGGGTTGAGTACTTCACGGAGACGGTCGCCGACGATGTTGATGCTGAAGACCAGCGCCAGCAGCAAAAGGCCGGGATAGACCGATATCCAGTATTGGCCCGACAACAGCGTCTGGTAACCATTGGCGATCAACAGGCCGAGCGACGGCTCGGTGATCGGCAGCCCGATGCCAAGGAAGGACAGCGTTGCTTCGGCTGAAATGGCGTTGGCCACCTGAAGCGTTCCGATGACGATGATCGGCGGCAGGCAGTTGGGCAGCATATGGCCGAACAGGATGCGCGGCTTGGAAAGCCCCAGCGATGCGGCGGCCTCGACATATTCCTTGCCGCGCTCGATCAGCGCTGCTGCACGCACCGCGCGGGCAAACTGCGCCCACTGTACGATGACCAATGCCAGCACCACCTTCCACACGCCCTGGCCAAGCAACGCCAACAGCATCAATGCCACCAGGATGGTGGGGAAGCCGAGCATCAGGTCGACAAGGCGCATGATCAGCGTGTCGATGCGGCCGCCATAATAGGCTGCGGTGAGGCCAAGTGCCGTGCCGACCGCAAGAGCGATGACTCCGGAGAACAGGCCGACGCCCATCGACGTCCGCAGGCCGTAGACCATCGCCGAGAACATGTCGCGGCCCTGGCCGTCGGTTCCGAGCCAATAGGTCGTGCCCGACATGCTGTTGGACATCGGTGGCAAGCGCGCGTCGAAGAAGTCGATCGCTGCGAGGTCATACGGGTTCTGCGGTACCAGCGCGGGGCCGAAAATGGCCGTGGCGATCAAGATCAGGCAGATCGCGAGCGCGATCGTCGCCTTGGGGCTGCCGAGAATGCCGCGCAGCGAGCGCGCCCAGAACGACTGGCTTTCCTGAAAACGGTGGGTGAGCGCTGTCATTGCGTTTCACTCAGCCGGATGCGCGGATCGAGCATCGAATAGACGATGTCGACGGCAAGATTGATGAAGATGAACATGGTGACGACGACCAGCAGGTAGGCAACGACCACGGGCCGGTCGAGCACGGTGATGGAATCGATCAGGAGCTTGCCGATGCCGGGCCACGCGAAGATGGTCTCGGTCACCACCGCGAAGGCGATCAGCGAACCGAATTCCATGCCGACCACGGTGACGATCGGGATCAGGATGTTCTTCATCACATGGACGGAAATGATACGGCGTTCGGACAGACCCTTGGCACGGGCGAACTTGATGAAGTCGAGCGGCATCGTCTCGCGCACGCCGGTGCGGGTCAGCCGGATGACAAGCGACAGCTGGAACAAGGCGAGGTTGGTCGCCGGCAAGATAAGATGAGCGAGCCCGTCCCAGGTAGCCAGGGACGTCGTGATGCCGAAGATCTCCCCGGATTCGCCGCGCCCCGATGACGGCAGCCAACCGAGCCAGACCGAAAAAATCATGATCAGCATCATGCCCTGCCAGAAATTTGGCAGGCTGAAACCGAGAATCGAACCGGTCATGATGGTTTCGTCCGTCACCGAACGCGGCTTGAGCCCTGCGATCAGGCCGAGGGGAATGCCGAGCACGAGCGCGATGGCGAGTGCGACGAAAGCGAGTTCGAGTGTGGCCGGCAGCCGCTGAAAGATGAGGCTGATGGCCGGCTGGTTGAAGACGAAGGAGCGGCCGAAATCACCGTGCAGCGCGTTGACGAGGAAGGTGCCGTATTGCGCGACCAGCGAGCGGTCGAGCCCGAGCGCCCGGATCGCCGCCTCGCGCTCGGCGAAGCTGGCGTCGGCAGGGATCAGGATGTCGACTGGATTGCCGATGGCGTAGACGCCGACAAAAACCAGAAGCGACGTCAGGAATACGACAAACAGGCTCTGGCTGAAGCGGCGGATGATGAAGATCGTCATCGCGTTTGCGCTCCTTGCATGACTTGCCTGAATGGGCTGCGCCCGGTCATCACGTGAATGCTCTCCTCCCGGCGCCGGTTGCCGACTGCCTGTTGTCGTGCGACGTAACAGCGAGGGCGGCAGGCGCGCAATCTTATGAGTTTTGTGCATTACTCGATGCGAAAAGGGCCGTGCAGCAGCGTGGGGAACTGAAAGCTGAATGAACCTGAAGCAGTTGGACGTGTTTCGCGCGGTGATGCAGACCGGTTCGACGATCGGCGCATCGGGCGTGCTCGCCTTGTCACAGTCGGCAATCAGCCGCCAGCTCACGAGCCTGGAGGAAGAGATCGGTTTTGAGCTGTTTCGTCGTGAGAAGGGCAGGCTGGTTCCAAAGCCTGAGGCAACCGCACTGCTCCGGGAGGTCGGCGAACTCTCGGACGTCTTGGCACGGCTAAAGCGCCGGACCGACGAACTCAGTGCCGGGCGCTCGGGCCGGACGCTGATCAAGATGGGGTTTCCGCACTCGCTGACGACGACGCTGTTGCCGAAGCTGGTCGCCGACTTTCTGGCAACGCAGGATCAGGTCAGTATCGAGCTGGTGGCCGGCCCCTACGATATGATCGAACGCGCGGTCATGGGCCGCAGCGTCGATTTCGGCTTTGTCCGGTTGCCGACCGAAGATCGTGGCCTGGTGACGATGCCGCTGGTGTCGAGCGGGCAGCTATGTGTTTTGCCGGCCGGTCATCCGCTGGCAGCGCGCGAGACCATCAGTGCCGACGATCTTGCAGGCTCCGATCTGGTGCTGCTCGGGCGGCTGAGATCGAGCCGCGAAGACATCGAAGAGCGGCTGCGGCGTGCCCAGGGTGCGGTCCGTTGCCGGGTCGAAGCGCATTCGGTGGAGGCAAGCGTCGCGCTGGTCGCCGAGGGCATAGGCGTTTCGATCATCCCGGCGCTGATCGGCAGCCTGCTGAAGTCCGAACGCGTTGTCATGCGGCCATTCGCGCCGCCGCTGTGGAGCGACTACGGTATCGCCACGCTGCGCGAAGCGCCACTTTCCAGGCCGATGTTGATGTTCATCGCCATGTTGAAAGAGCGACTTGTCGGTGACGGCGTGCTGACCAAGCCGATCTGAGCTGGGCCATGACAACATACCTCGTGATGGACCAACAACGCCTGCATTGATCAAGGATCGACTTTGGGAGATAGTCGGCGCCATTGGTTCAGGAGCCTTGGGCGTATGCGTACACCGGTTGCCAACCAGATCAGGAAGCGCAGGGCCGTCTCCGACGCGCTCGGCCGCCATAAGGTATTCGTCAGTTCCAGGCTGTTTCGAGGCGATGGCCAGACCATTTCGCGGGTGCTGGTCTCGGGCCAGTATTACGACGTCAGCGACGCCTTGCTCGACAGGCTGATGGCGGGTGCGACCCCCAGGGAGCTTGAACTGGAGCCCGCGCCCGAAGACGCGGCGCGCTAGGCCGGGATGGCAGCGGAAAAGCTTCGCACCTACCGGCAAAAGCGCGATTTCACCAGGACGCGCGAGCCACGCGGCGTCGAACAGGCGGGCGAGGGCAACCGCTTCGTCGTGCACAAGCACCATGCCACCGCCGACCACTACGATCTGCGCCTCGAACTCGACGGCGTGCTCAAGTGCTGGGCGGTGCCGCGCGGGCCGTCGCTCAATCCGGCCGACAAGAGGCTTGCCGTCGAGACCGAGGACCATCCGCTCGAATATATCGACTTCGAAGGCCTGATCCCTGAAGGTGAATATGGCGGCGGGCCGATGATCGTCTGGGACGGCGGCGTCTGGGCGCCGATGGAGGACGCCCGGGCGTCGCTCGACAAAGGCGCGTTCAAGTTCCGGCTCTGGGGCGAAAAGCTCAAGGGCGGCTGGATGCTGGCGCGGCTGAAGCCGAAGCCGGGCGAAGACAAGCGCAACTGGCTGCTGTTCAAGGAACATGACCCGGCGGCCGACGAGACGACGGACATTCTCGAAGCGCGGCCAGAAAGCGTAAAGTCCGGGCGGCGCATCGAGGAGCTGGTCGTGGTTCCGAGGAAGCCGCCGCCACCGAAGCCCGGCGACCTCAAGCCCGACAAGCTCGCGGGGGCGGTGCGGGCGCCGATGCCGGCGCGGATCGAACCGCAGCTGGCCACCGCAGCACCCAAGCCGCCGTCGGGCGAGGGTTGGCTGCACGAGATCAAGTTCGATGGTTATCGCACCATGGTGCATCTGGAAGGCGGAACGGCCCGGCTGATCACCCGCAGCGGCATCGACTGGACAAAGCGTTACGGCAAGCTTTCGGCGGCGTTTCGCGACCTGCCATGCAGCGACGCGGTCATCGACGGCGAGATCGTCGTTCTTGACGACAAGGGCATCAGCCGGTTTGCCGCCTTGCAGGACGCGCTGGCCAGCGGGCACGACGAGCTCCTGGTGTTCTACGCCTTCGATCTTCTGCATCTCAACGGCTGGGGCCTGACGGGCGTAGAGCTTGGCAAACGCAAGGACTTGCTGGAGACCCTTCTTGCCGGCCATGTCCACGCGCAGTCGGCGCTGCAGGTCAGCGGGCATGTCGAGGGCGACGGCCAGGCATTGTACGACCAGGCAACCCTGATGGGATTGGAAGGCGTGGTGTCGAAGCGACGCTCGGCGCATTACACATCAGGGCGCTCGCATAGCTGGACCAAGACCAAGGCGCTGAAACGGGACGAATTCGTCATCGCCGGCTACACCACATCCGAAGCCGCAGAGGGCCTCGCGGCACTTGCGCTCGGCGAATGGGTGGACGGAGAGCTGCAGTATCGCGGCAAGGTTGGAACCGGCTTCGACGCCGAGACGTTGCAGTCATTGCTGCACCGGCTGCAAGGCCTGCGCGAGGGTGCGGCGAAGCTCGATGGCGCGCCGAAGGAGGTCATCCCTGTGCGACCCGTGCTCAATGCCCGCATCCACTACGCCAACCGCACCGCCGACAATGCGTTGCGGCATGCGGTGTTCAAGGGGCTGCGCGAGGCCGAGCTGTCGGAGGCGCCCCTGGCCCCGCGCAAGCGGCTGATCACCGACGCCGACCTTGCAGCCGTCACCATCACCAATCCGGAGCGCCGAATGCTCGGCAAGTCAGGGCCGACCAAGCTCGACATTGCCGTCTATTACGCCGCCGTCGGCGATTTCATGCTGCCGCACATCATGGGGCGGCCGGTGTCGCTGTTCAGGTGCCCAACCGGCCAGCACAAGGACTGCTTCTTCCAGCGCCACGCCTTCACCGGCATGCCGGCAACCATCGCGCGGTTCGAGACCAAGAACTCTGAGGACGAGACAAAAACCTACATTTCGGTCGAGGACGCCAAGGGATACCTCGCGCTGGCGCAGTTCGGCGTCGTCGAGTTTCATGTCTGGGGTGCATTGCGCAAGCGCCTGGACAAGCCCGATCGGGTCGTCTTCGATCTCGATCCGGGCGAGGGGATCGGCTGGCGCGAGGTGGTCGAGGCGGCCGTGCATGTCCGCGACGAGCTGACGAAGATGGGGCTGGTGCCGTTCGTGAAGACCTCGGGCGGCAGCGGCATCCACGTCGTCGTGCCGACGACAGGCAAGCTCGGCTGGAAGCAGTTCCATCAGGCAAGCAGCGAAATCTCGTCGCGGATCGCCAGGACCGCGCCCGACACTTTCACCACCGTGATGGGCAAGGACAACCGCAAGAAGCGCATCTTCATCGACTTCCACCGCAACGCGCGCAGCGCGACCGCCGCTGCGCCCTACAGTCTTCGCGCCCGCACCAACATGCCGGCGTCGACTCCATTGAGCTGGGCCGATCTCGAGTCCATCGACGCTCCAGCGGATTTGAACTATTCTTCGCTTCCCGGACTTGTGGCCAGGTCGGGCGATCCTTGGGCAGACATATCAGATCATGCCAAGGACTTGCCGGTCGAGGTCACTGCCAAGAGTAAGTCTTGACCACGAGTATGTCTTGAGTTGTGTCGCGTAGGAGACAAGCATGGCACCAAGGGCAAGTTGGAAGGGGTATCTGAAACTCAGTCTGGTCAGCTGCCCGGTGCGGCTGTACCCGGCGACCAGCACGAGCGAGCGCATCAGCTTCAATCAGCTGCACAAAGACACGCACAACCGCATCAACATGAAGCCCGTCGATCCGGAACTCGGTCTCGTCGAACGCTCCGACCTCGTCAAAGGCTACGAATACGAAGACAAGAAATACATCATCATCGACGAAGCTGACATCGACAGCGTCAAGATTGAATCCAATCACACGATGAACATCGAAGCCTTCGTCGATAAAGACTCCGTCGACGTGATCTATCAGGACGCGCCCTATTATCTTGCCCCGGACGGCGCAATGGCCGAGGAGACCTTCGCCGTGCTGCGCGAGGCCTTGCGCAAATCGGGCAAGCTCGCCATCGCCCGCCTGGTCCTGTCCAGCCGTGAGCGCGTGGTGACGATCGGCGCACGTGAGAACGGCATGTTCGTCTGCACCTTGCGCAATCCGAGCGAAGTGCGTGGCACGTCTGAATATTTCGGCAACATTCCCGCTGGCAACCCGGACCCGGAAATGTTGGAGTTGGCCGAAGCGCTGATAAAGCAGAAGCTGACGACATTCGATCCGAAAAACTACGAGGACCGCTACGAGATCGCCTTGATGAAGATGATCAAGGAGAAGCTGAAGGGTCACAAGCCGATCATCGCGGCGGCTCCAGAGCGTGGCAACGTCATCAACCTGATGGATGCGCTGAAAGCCAGCCTCGGCCAGGCCAAACCGCCGGCCAAGAGCAAGACCAAGGCCGAACCGGCAGAGAAGCCCGCAGCCAAACTTGCGGCCGCTGGCAGCGGCAAGGCAGCGAAAGGCAAGAAGTGACGGCACTTTCGGGCAGGATCTTTGGCCTGGTCGGTGCGCTTGCCGCCTTTCCCAGGCGGCTTGCCGTGCGCGAGGTCGCTCGACAGGGCGGTGAACTGCAGCATGGCGTGACGCGGCGGACGACGCATGTCGTGGTCGGACGTATGTTGCTCGCCAAGCTTGACGAGGCGCAGTTGGAGGCGCGGCTCGACGCCGCGCTTGCCTCCGGTCGACCGGTGCTCAGCGAAAATGGCTTCCTCCGCGCGCTTGACCTGCTCGATCGGGCAGATGGCGCGGAGATGACCCGACAGTCGCTGATCGAGCAGTCGCGCATCGAGCCGCACGCCTTCGACTTCCTGTCGCTGTTCGACGCCTTCGAAGGCGACAGCGAGCCCTATGCGTTTCGCGACCTGATCCTGGCCCGGAAATATGCCGGGCTTTTGGCCAGCGGTGCAACCTGGAGCGCCATTGCCAGGTCGGTACGCCGTTCGGGTGCCGTCGCGTCGCTCAGCGCGTTGTCGTTGCATGCCGACGGCAAGGACTCGATCTATGCCCGTCTTGGTGAAGACTTGGCCGAACTGGACGGCCAGCGGCTGTTGCCGCTGGGACGCCCAGGCGATGCCGAACTCGAGGATATGTTCGCGCTCGCCGAACAGGCGGAGGAGGGTGGTTCTTATGCCGAGGCGGCGGCGCTCTACGCACGCTGCCTTGCCGCCGATCCGAGCGACAGCGTCGCGGCATTCAACCGCGCCAACTGCCTGCGCGCGGCCGGCAACAGCCAGGAGGCGATGCAGACCTATCTCCGGGCGATCAAGCTCGACCCGAAATTCGTCGAAGCCTGGTTCAACCTCGGCGGGCTGTTTGCCGCCGAAGGCAAGGTGCACACCGCACGGCGCCACCTCAAAAAGGCGGTGGCGCTCGACCCGACCTACGCCGATGCGATGTTCAACCTCGCCAACCTCGAATACGAGGCCGGCGACCTGGCCGAAGCCAGGCGCTGGTGGTCGCTTTATCTTGAGCTCGACGGCACGTCGGAATGGGCCAAGACCGCCGCCAAGGGCATCCAATATGCCGATCTGCATCTCAGGGAACGGACGGCAAGCTAGATGGCATTGCATTTTCTTTTCGACGGGCCGGAAGACGCTGCCGTCACCGTGCTTCTGGCTCACGGCGCGGGCGCGCCGATGGACTCGGCGTCGATGACGGCCGCTGCCAGCGCGCTTGCCAAGGTCGGCTTTCGCGTGGCGCGCTTCGAATTCGGCTACATGGCGGCGCGGCGGAGCGAAGGCGCACGGAAGCCACCGCCAAGGGCGGAAACGCTGAACCCCGAATACAAGGCAGCCGTTGACCAACTGGCCGCCAAGGGACCGCTTGTCATCGGCGGCAAGTCGATGGGCGGGCGTGTCGCCAGCATGGTCGCCGACGAATTGTTTGCGTCGGGCAAGATCGTCGGGCTCCTGTGCCTTGGCTATCCGTTCCACCCTCCGGCCAAGCCGACGCAGTTGCGCACCAGACATCTTGCGGCACTGAAGACGCCGACGCTGATCGTTCAGGGCACACGCGACGAGTTCGGAACGGTCGAGGAAGTTCCCGGCTATGAGCTGTCTGAGCGCATCGAGCTGCTGTGGCTCGAGGATGGCGACCACGATCTCAAACCGCGCAAGAGCATTTCCGGCTTTTCCGCCGCGGATCACCTGAAAATGCTGGGCGAAGCGGTCGCCGGCTGGTCGGCCCGGCTGACCTGACCGAATGAAGATCGCCACCTTCAACGTCAACAACGTCAACCGCAGGCTCGAAAACCTGCTGGCTTGGTTGAAGGAAGCAAAACCCGATATCGTATGCCTGCAGGAGCTGAAGGCGGCGGACACACAGCTGCCGCGTTCGGCCATCGAGGCGGCGGGTTATGGCGCGGTCTGGCGGGGACAGTCGACCTGGAACGGCGTGGCGATCCTCGCCCGCGATGCGGAGCCGGTCGTGACACGCTGGGAGCTGCCCGGCGACCCCGACGACCGCCAGGCCCGCTATATCGAGGCTGCGGTCAACGGCGTGCTGATCGCTTCGCTCTATGCGCCGAACGGCAATCCACAACCGGGGCCCAAATTCGATTACAAGCTGGCCTGGCACAGCAGGCTCAACGCCCATGCGGCAACGCTGCTTGCGGCCGATGTTCCGGCGGTGCTTGCGGGCGACTTCAACGTCGCGCCCGAGCCCCGCGACGTCTACGCAACCAAATCTTACGACGACAACGCTCTCGTCCAGCCCGAGAGCCGTACCGCCTTCAGGCAATTGCTCGATCAGGGCTGGACCGATGCCATTCGCAAAGCCTTTCCCGCCGAGGTGGTCTACACCTTCTGGGACTACAGGCGAAACCGTTGGCCGCGCGACGCCGGCCTGCGGCTCGATCATCTGCTGCTCAGCAAGAAGATGGCCAGGCGCCTGACTGGGACTGGCGTCGATCGCGATATACGCGGCCGCGAAGACGCGAGCGACCATGCCCCGGTTTGGATCAGCACGAGGTAGCCGGCTTGCGGCTACCTCATGACCGGTGGATGGATTGCTCTATCGCTCAGGCCGGGCGCCACTCGAATTTCAGTTCCTCGCGGAAGGCGAAACGCACGATATGGTCGACAACGACCTGTTCCATGCGGGGCAGGTCTTCGGCCTCGACATTGACCGTCAGCATATGGTCGTCGGCGCGCAGGTCGACAACACGTCCTTCGCCAAGGTCGATGCGGCCTTCAGCAGGTGAAAAGTCGACTGAAAACTTGTGGCTCCAGTGCTTGCAGAGCTGCTGCAAATAGCGGCTGGCGTGTTCGGTGGCGACTGATGCAGTCGATCTGGGCATGATTGTCCTCGGAATGATTGTCACCCTGGGCGCCGACAGGGCGGATGTAGTCTCGCGATTTCGTCAAAAATGCGAGGCCGGGGCGCTGTGCATGGCAAGGTGGCTCTGCGCGATACGCCTTGCACTGTCGCAGAACGAAGGGAAATCCGGCAGAACGAGTTGATGTTTAGAGCCGGCGCCTGTTCCGAAGGGCTGGCGGTCGCCTTATGAGAGACCGTACCGCTTCAGTGGAGCGAAGGGCGGGAAGGCGAGGAGCCTTGCCGGAGGTGGGCGTATTCGATGCGGTTGCGTCCCTTCTCCTTCGCCGCCTGCATCTGGCGATCGGCAGTGAGCAGCAGCTCGTCGGCGGTCGCGTCGGTTTCAAACAGCACGGCGCCGACACTGACGGTCAAGGGCCAGGTCAAACCGCCGGCAACGGGTTCGAAACTCGCCTCGGCAACCGCATTGCGGATACGCTCGGCAACTTTCTCGGCATTCGCCTTGGTCGCTCCGGGCAGGTAGACGGAGAATTCGTCACCGCCGATGCGCCCGACAAGATCGCCGCTTCGCACCGAAGCACGGATGATTGCGGCGATCGCGCTGAGCGCCTGGTTGCCGGCGGCATAGCCGATCTGCTCGTTGAGGCGTCTGAGATGATCCATGTCGATCACCAGCAGCGCGCCCGGCCGCCGCTCTGTCGCAGAGCTCGTTGCAATGACGTCGATTGCCGCGGTGAACAACGGGCCGGTGAGGCATGACGTTAGGCTGTCATGCGCCAGCTCCTGGGCGTATTTTTGCTTCAGCGAGGCGTTTTCGGTCAGGCTCAGGCCCAGCAGCACAAGCAGGGGGGCGATGAACAGCAGTGGCAAGACAAAAGCGTTGACCGCGTCACGCCAGAGAATTTCAGCATCCACGCCGGCAAAGACAAGGACACGGAAGCCCAGTCCGACGATTACGAACAAAAGCGCACCAGCCAGGGTCAGAAGCGCGACCTGGCCCCACCGGCGCTGTGTTATTGCATTCAGTCTGTCTAGCATGCGTACCCAGCCGAAAGTCTTTCCAAGGATTTGAACCTTACTGCCATATCTACGTAATACGCGCGGCGAGGGGGCACTTTGACCGAGAGGCCACAGTTACGAAGTGTTATGGCTAAGGGAGGGTTAAGGACCACTTCGGAAACTGACCGGCGTGCCTTGCTGGCATCTAGCCTAACAATAGCGATGTTTCGGGATAAGCCCCGTGGCGGACCGTAGCCGATGAAGCAGAGAACTACGTTCCTCCACTCGGCACGAGCGCCGCTTGGTTAGGCGCTCCGCGCGCTTGACAAAGCGGGGACAGCGTCCGCATAATTCACCCAAAAGGATGAATTATGCGCTACGAAGGACCATCGGCTTACCTGGACAGGACGCTAATGGCGCTCGCCGATCCTGTTCGGCGGCGCATATTGCAGCGATTGGGGGCCTCAGAATCCCGCGTCACCGATGTTGCCGCCGAGTTTTCAATCTCGCTGAACTCGGTGAGCAAGCACATCCGTCTCTTGGAGCGAGCGAGGCTCATCGAGCGGAATGTGTCCGGGCGTGAGCACATACTTCGCTTCCGCCCCGAGCCGCTCTCTGAGGTTCAACAATGGATCGCGGCTCAGCAAGCCTTCTGGGCGAGCCGGCTTCAAGCCATCGACGATCTTTTGACGGCCGAAGATACGGCGAGTGAGATACCACCTCGCAAGGAGAAGAAGCGTGTCTAGAACCATTGAAGCGAAGACGCGCCATGAGTTCAAGGCGTCTGCCGAGCGCGTATTCGATGCATGGCTTGATCCGGTAAAAATGCGGTCCTGGGCGGCGCAACCTGTTCCGGGAATGCCCTCATTCGATATTCGTAGGGTCGAGATCGACGCGCGAGTCGGCGGCAAGTTCACCTTTTCAGATATGCGGGAAGACGGCGAGGCAGTCCATTGGGGCTACTACCTCGAAATCGATCGCCCCCGGAAGCTTGTCTTCACATGGTTCACCTCGGAGGAGGAAGAACAGGAGAACAACTCCCTCGTCACCCTGACAATCGAACCTCTCGACAACGGATGCCGAGCGACCATCGTGCACAGTATGGACGAGCGCTGGGCCGAATGGGCGAAGCAGACAGCGGCTGGCTGGGCCTTCATGCTGCGCCAGATCGACTTGTATTTCGGGGCGGAAGCAAACTGCGACCAGAGCAGCGTCCAGTAGGCGGGTATGCATTGCGAGGCGCCCCGCAACAGGTCACAATCCTGCGATGCCCGCCCGGATCAAGCCCGCACGACCTCGTGCAGCTATCCTCTATGAATAGGGGGTATCTCGCGCACCTACCGTTAACGGCCTAGCGTCGCGAAGACATTTCGAACCCGCGGGGTTCGCGAGCCCGAGCTGGCATCGCGCCCCATCGGAGCCGTCAGCGAAGCAAACCGGCGTGAGACAATGAGCGACCCGAGACATAGGTGACGTTTCGTACCGGACACATGGGTAACACTTTTGGCTTTTGGCCGGAGGTGTTGATGCCGTGGAAGGAGAG
>NZ_JACJHY010000009.1 GCF_014138625.1 Aminobacter ciceronei | reverse complement strand
GGCATCGGTGCGGTCATCAACACGGCACGCGTCGAGATCGGCTCGACGGCCATCGTCTTCGGCCTCGGCGGCATCGGCCTCAACGTGCTGCAGGGTCTTCGCCTTGCCGGTGCCGACATGATCATCGGCGTCGACATCAACAATGAGCGCAAGGCCTGGGGCGAGAAGTTCGGCATGACGCATTTCGTCAATCCGAAGGAGGTCGAGGGCGACATCGTTCCTTATCTGGTCAACATGACCAAGCGTGGTGCCGACCAGATCGGCGGTGCCGACTACACCTTCGACTGCACCGGCAACGTCAAGGTGATGCGCCAGGCACTCGAAGCATCACATCGCGGCTGGGGCGAGTCGATCGTCATCGGTGTCGCCGGTGCCGGCCAGGAGATTGCGACGCGTCCGTTCCAGCTGGTCACGGGCCGGACCTGGAAAGGCACCGCCTTTGGCGGCGCACGCGGCCGCACCGACGTGCCGAAGATCGTCGACTGGTACATGGAGGGCAAGATCCAGATCGACCCGATGATCACCCATACGCTGAAGCTCGAAGACATCAACAAGGGTTTCGACCTGATGCATGCAGGCGAAAGCATCCGCAGCGTGGTCGTCTACTGATGAGCGGCATCGCATATGAGGTCGACGTAAGATCGCTCGACGAGCTGTCGCCGCGCGACCTCTATGCGATGCTGAAGATGCGTCTCGATGTCTTTGTCGTCGAGCAGAAATGCGCCTTTCCCGAAATGGACGGCAAGGATCCCGAGGCGCTGCACCTCAGGCTGCTTGCCGGCAAGGAATTGCTGGCCAGCACGCGCATCATCGCCCCATCGGGCCATGACGATCCGGCCTATATCGGCCGGGTGGTGGTCTCTCCTGATCATCGCGGCAAGCGCCTCGGCGACAAGCTGATGGCCGAATCCATAGCCGCCTGCGAAAGGCTCTTTCCGGACCGGCCAATTGCGCTTTCGGCCCAAAGCCATCTCGAGAAATTCTACGCGTCCTTCGGCTTCGACACAGTGTCGGACGAATATCTCGAGGACGACATCCCGCATGTCGACATGCTCAGGCCTGTCCCGCGCGCAAGCGCCTGACGGGGCTTACTCCAGCCAGGTCGTGTCGAAGGCACCGGCTACATGCAGGTCGGTCGTCTCCAGCCGTCCAGGCCCGAGATTGGCGAATTTGTGCGGCGTGTTCGCCGGCGCCACCAGGATCTGCCCGGCCTCCGCTTCGATCGTCTCGTCGCCGACGGTAAACAACGCCCGGCCGACACGGACGATGAACACCTCCGGATAAGGATGGGTGTGCAGCTTCGGCCCGCCGCCGACCTTGTCACTGCTGAAGAACACCACCGAGACATCGGCGCCGAAAGCGCCGCCCTGGAACTCGCCGTGCCAGGAATCGGGCTTTTCGGCCCATTGTTCGCGATTGATCAGATGTGCCATGCTCGGTCTCCGTTCGACGCGCCAGACCATAATCAAAGAACTGCCTTCCCGGAACCGTGCCTGAAATGACTGAAAATGCCCCTGTGATCTATGTCGATGCCGACGCCTGCCCGGTGAAGGACGAGGTGGTGAAGGTCGCCGAACGGCTGGACCTCGTCGTCACCTTCGTGTCAAACGGCGGCTTGCGCCCGTCGCGCGATCCGATGATCCGCAACGTCGTGGTCTCAAAGGGCGCCGACGCCGCCGACGACTGGATCGTCGAAAACGCGCGCGCCAACGACATCGTCATCACCGCCGACATCCCGCTCGCCGCGCGCACCGTGGCGCTTGGCGCCCATGTGCTCGGCCCGACCGGCAAGCCGTTCACGCCGGAGACCATCGGCATGGCGGTCGCCATGCGTGATCTGAAACAGCACCTGCGCGAAACCGGTGAAAGCAAGGGCTACAATGCCTCCTTCTCCGCCCAGGACCGCTCGCGCTTTCTCGGCGCGCTCGACCAGATGGCGCGAAGGGCTGTGAAGTCGGTGCAGGCACAATGAAGCCGTTCGGCCGCCATTTCATTTTCCTGGCAAGCGCCGGCATCGGGGTGGCGGCGCTCGCCGTGGCAATGCTGCTCCAGCATCCGCTCAGCTACAGCATCGCCGCCAATACGTTTTTCGCCACTTACATACTGCTTGTCCTGCGTGAAATGCCGCGACTGACGGCGGACTTCCTCAGCCGGCGCGCCCAGCAGGCCGACGAGCCGATCTGGATCATCTTCTTGGTGACCATCGGTATCGTCGTGGTCGCCGTCGGCTCGCTATTCGTGCTGATGAATGCCAAGCAGGTTCCGCATCCCTCCTGGCTGGCGTTTTCGCTGCTGTCGCTGCCGCTCGGCTGGCTGACCATCCACGCCATGGCGGCCCTGCACTACGCCCGCCTCTACTGGAAAGGCGACACCAAGGCCGATGCCGCGTCGACACGCAGCCGCAAGCCGGTCGGCGGCCTGATCTTTCCCGGCACAGAACGCCCCTGTGGCTGGGATTTTCTCTACTTCGCCGTGGTCATCGGCATGACGGCGCAGACCGCTGACACCAACATTTCGTCGACGCACATGCGCCAGGCAGCGCTTGTCCATTCGGTCCTGTCGTTCTTCTTCAACACCATCATCGTCGCCGCGGCCGTCAACCTGGTGGTCTCACTCGCAAGCTGATTTCACGCCGAAGTCACCGCCGCAGCGAAACAATTCCCGACGCCAAAGCGTAATCCTCTGCGAAAGGGCGTAAGATGACGCCCCCGCAATCGCCGATGCCACGGGAGATCGGGTGTTATGGAAAGCCAGGCGCACATGCTGCAGCAGGCGAATGACGCGAAAGCGTCAGGCACCCGCGGCGAACTCGTCTATCGGCAGACACGCTGGACACGCCTCACCCATTGGATCTGGGCAGTGTCGCTGTTTTTCCTGCTGCTGAGTGGTCTGCAGATCTTCAACGCCCACCCCGCGCTCTACATCGGCAAGCAGTCAGGCTTTGCTTTCAGCAACGACGTGCTGGTCATCGGTGCTGAAAATAGCCCAACGGGACCAGTCGGTTACACGACGATCCTGGGAAACAGATTCAACACGACGGGTGTGCTTGGCCTGTCGGGATCGGCCGCCAATCCAAACGGGCGCGCGTTTCCGGCATGGGCGACGATTCCATCCGGCCAGGATCTCGCCACCGGCCGCGTCGTGCATTTCTTCTTCGCCTGGGTGCTCTCAGGCACGTTGCTCGTCTGGCTCGTCGCCAGCGCCATCAACGGCCATCTGCGTCGCGATCTTGCGCCAAGCGTCAACGATCTGCGCAACCTGCCGAAGGACGTCGCCGACCACGCCAGGCTGAGGTTCCACCATAGCCGCAACTACAACACCTTGCAGAAGCTCGCCTATGGTGGCGTGCTGTTCGTGCTTCTGCCGCTGATGATCGTCACCGGGCTTGCCATGTCGCCGAGCATGAATGCAGCCGTGCCGTTCCTCGCCGACCTGTTGGGCGGACGCCAGACCGCGCGCACCATCCACTTCGTCACCATGGCGCTGCTCGTCGGCTTCTTCGTTGTCCACATGCTGATGATCCTGGCGGCGGGACCGATCAACGAACTGCGCTCGATCGTCACCGGCTGGTATCGCACCGACCCACCGCAACGCGACCGTCGCGAAGGGAGCGCCTGAGATGCCCAAGTTCCAGCTCAACCGCCGGCGCTTCCTCACAACAGCTACGCTCAGTGCATCGACACTTGCACTCTCCGGTTGCGACGCCTTCGATTTTCTCGCCGATCGCGACAACGGCGTGCGCAATGTCCTCGAGGGTGCCAACGACCTGACATACCGCGTCCAGCGGCTGCTCGCCGGCCGCGAGTCGCTGGCCCAGGAGTTCACCGAGGCCGACATTCGGCAGCCGCAACGCCCCAACGGCATCACTGCACCCGACGACAGTGTCTACAAATCCCTTCAGTCGGGCGACTTCGCCGACTGGCGGCTGGAGGTGACGGGCCTGGTCGAAAAGCCGCTATCGCTTACGCGCCAGCAACTGATGAACATGCCCTCGCGTACCCAGATCACCAGGCATGACTGCGTCGAGGGATGGAGCTGTATTGCCAAATGGACAGGCGTGCCGATGGCGCTCGTACTCGATGCCGCCGCGGTCAAGCCCAATGCCCGCTACGTCGTCTTCCACTGCCTCGACACCATCGAACGAAGCCTCTCGGGCGAAGTCAAATATTACGGCTCGATCGATCTGGTCGACGCGCGGCACCCGCAGACAATCCTCGCCTATGGCATGAACGGCATGCCGCTGCCGGTCGAAAACGGCGCACCGCTTAGGGTGCGTGTCGAACGACAGCTCGGCTACAAGATGCCGAAATACATCCACAAGATCGAGTTGGTCGACGGCTTCGGCGCCATGGGCCTTGGTAAGGGCGGCTATTGGGAAGACCGTGGCTACGACTGGTACGGCGGCATCTGACGGACGATCGCAAGCGCCATTGATAGTCACGCTTATTCAATAGCTTGACCGATTTTTCGTATCTTGCGGTTGCGCATCCGGGCTCGCTGGCCGATGCTCGCGGCATGCCGCCCAGACATTAGGCGGCCCAAATCCAACATACGACAGGAGGCCCTTCTGGTGTCCGACACCACGAACATCTATGAGCAGACACCCGATCTCGACACCATTGGCGGACGCCTGTCGCGTGCGCGCGAAGCAAGCGGCCTGAGTGCTTCGGAACTTGCCTGGCGCCTCGGGGTCAAGACCGCCACCATCAATGCCTGGGAGCGCGACCGCTCGCAGCCCGGGGCCCATCGCATCGCCAAGCTGGCCGGCCTGCTCGGCACCAGCATTTCCTGGATCCTGCACGGCATCGGTCCTGCGCCGCGCGAAGACGACCTGTCCGCCGCCTCGGTTTCGTTGCAGATGGAACGGCTGCTACGACTGCACCGCCAGACCGGCAACCTGATTGGCCAGCTCGAGCGCGACCTGCGCAAGCTGGAAAGTGCCGGGACCTGACCCGGACCACCCGGAAGTATTGGTTGGGACTATCCATCCGGTGAATAAGCACTGCGCGGACAGGTGACAAAGTGTCGCCGGTGGGATATTGACGACTCGTCTGGAGCCTTTGCGGGCTCCACCTGTTTGCGGGAGAGAGCAGCGAAAGCTGACGCCGAAGGGGAAATCGCCCGAAATCTCTCAGGCAAAAGAACCGTAAACAGGAAGGACACTCTGGAAAGTCGGGACCTTGGTCCCGCGCCGAAGGTGTAAGCGCTGCCGACAGAGTTCCGGAGCGCGAGTCTCTCAGGCTTCAGACAGAGGGGCACGGAATGGCTGCCACAAGCGGCTGGACACGTGCGACTCTGGAGAAGACATGACAGGCGAAGCCACCAACCAACTCCCACTTGCAGATCTGCATGCAGCCGCCGGTGCGCGCTTTGGCGCCTTCGCCGGCTGGAACATGCCGCTGACCTATCCTGCCGGCGTGATGAAGGAACACCTTCACACCCGGGAGCATGTCGGCCTGTTCGACATCTCCCACATGAAGCTGTTCCTGGTCACCGGCCCGGGGGCCGCCGACCTCATCAACCGCGCCTGCCCGCTCGATGCGCGCGCGCTTGAGACCAGGCAGTCGAAATACACCTTCTTCCTGACCGAGACCGCCGGCATCATCGACGACCTGATCATCACCCGTCTCGGCGACGAGCGTTTCATGGTGGTGGCCAATGCCGGCAACGCAGCGACCGACGAAGCGCATCTGCGTGCGCTGGCCAAGGACTTCGACGCCACGATCGAGCCGCTCGACCGCGTCTTCATCGCGATCCAGGGCCCCGAGGCGGCCACAGTGCTCGGCAAGGCCGGCATTGCCACCGACGCGCTGTTCTTCATGCAGGGCTTCGAGCCGCGCGCCACCTGGTTCATGAGCCGCTCCGGCTATACCGGCGAGGATGGTTTCGAGATCGGCCTGCCGGAGGCAGACGCGCGCGAATTGCTTGCCAAGCTTCTGGCCGACGAGCGCGCCATGTGGATCGGCCTTGCCGCACGCGACAGCCTGCGCCTCGAAGCCGGGCTCTGCCTGCATGGCAACGACATCACCCCCGACAACGACCCTGCAAGTGCCGGCCTGATGTGGGCGATCCCCAAGGACCTGCGTGCAGACGGCGGCTTTATCGGCCGCGCGGCACTTGCTGCGATCCTCGCCGACGGCGCCAAGGAAAAGCGCGTCGGCCTGAAGCCTGAAGGCCGCCAGCCGGTGCGCTCCGGCGCCGAGCTGTTCGATGCCGACGGCAAGCTGATCGGCCGCGTCACCTCGGGCGGCTTTGGCCCGTCGGCCGGATTCCCGGTCGCCATGGGCTATGTCTCAGCGTCGCTGGCCAAGGCCGGCACCCGTGTCTTCGCCGACGTCCGCGGCACCAAGGTGCCCGTCGACGTTCATTCTCTTCCCTTCACGCAGCATCGCTACCGCAAAGGATAATTTCCATGACCAAGACCTATTTCACCGAAGACCACGAGTGGATCCGCGTTGAAGGCGACATCGCTACCGTCGGCATTACCGACTACGCCCAGGAACAGCTTGGCGACCTGGTCTTCGTCGACCTGCCGGAAGCCGGCCGCAAGCTCGCCAAGGGCGACGTCGCCGTGGTCGTCGAGTCGGTCAAGGCCGCATCGGACGTCTATGCACCGATCGACGGCGACATCACCGAAGCCAATGCAACGCTCTCGTCCGACCCGGCGCTCGTCAATTCGGCTGCATCAGGCGACGGCTGGCTGTGGAAGATGAAGATCGCCAATGCGGGCCAGCTCGACGGCCTGATGGATGAAGCGGGCTACAAAGCCCATATCGGTTGACAGGATCGCCTGAGATGACCACCGCACCCTATCCCTTTTCGGCCCGCCACATTGGGCCCGGCCCAAAACAAACCCGCGCCATGCTCACCGCCATCGGCGTACCCTCCGTGGAAACGCTGATTTCGCAGGCCGTGCCGAAGTCGATCCGGCTCGACCGCGCGCTCAACCTGCCGGCCCCGGCGAGCGAACATGAAGCGCTTGCCGAGCTTGGCGAGAAGATGGGCCGCAACAAGGTGCTGAAGAGCTTCATTGGCGCCGGCTATCACGGCGTCAACGTGCCTCCGGTCATCCAGCGCAACCTGTTCGAGAACCCGGCCTGGTACACCGCCTACACGCCTTACCAGGCCGAAATCAGCCAGGGCCGCCTGGAGCTCCTGTTCCACTTCCAGACGCTGGTCGCCGAACTGACCGGCCTGCCGGTCGCCTCCGCCTCGCTGCTCGACGAAGCAACCGCCGTTGCCGAAGCGGTCGGCATCGCGCTGCGCCATCACCGCGACAAGCGCAGCCGCGTCGCCATTGCCGGTGCAGCGCACCCGCAGGTCCTCGACGTCGTTCGTACCCGCGCCGAGCCGCTGGGCACCGAGATCGACGGCGAGACCATCGACGACAACACGGCAGCGCTGATCGTTTCCTGGCCCGACACCAACGGCGTCTATGGCGACCACAGGGCGGCGATCGAGAAGGCCAAGGCCGTCGGCGCCATCGTCATCTTCGTCTCGGATCCGCTCAGCCTGACCGTAACCGATACGCCTGCCAGCCTTGGCGCCGACATCGCCGCAGGGTCGATGCAGCGCTTTGGCGTGCCGATGGGCTTTGGCGGTCCGCACGCAGCATACTGCGCCGTCTCCGACAAGCTGACCCGCCTGATGCCTGGCCGCCTCGTTGGCCAGTCGGTCGACAGCAAGGGCCGCCCCGGTTACCGCCTCGCACTGCAGACCCGCGAACAGCACATCCGCCGCGACAAGGCGACGTCGAACATCTGCACCGCACAGGCCTTGCTTGCCAACATGGCGGCATCTTATGCCATCTGGCACGGCTCGGTCGGCCTGCAGGCGATCGCCGAGCGGGTCCACGCGCTGGCCAGCCGTCTTGCCGAGAGCCTGAAAGCTGCCGGCCTGCCGGTGCTTGGCGACAAACGTTTCGACACCGTCACCATCGAGGCCAAGGGCAAGGCCGAGGCTATTGCCGCCGAGGCCGAGAAGACCGGCCGCCTGCTGCGTGTCATCGACGCCGACCATGTCTCGGTCGCCTTCGACGAGACCTCGACAGCTGCCGATCTCGAAGCGATCGCTGCCCTGTTTGGCGCAAAGGTCGTGGCCGAAGCCAAGCGTTCGCTGCCGGGCCAGCCGCGCGGCAAGGAGTTCCTGACCCAGCCGGTGTTCCACCAGAACCGCTCGGAAACCGACATGATGCGCTTCCTGCGCAGGCTGGCCGACAAGGACCTGGCGCTCGACCGCGCCATGATCCCGCTCGGCTCCTGCACCATGAAGCTCAATGCCGCCGCCGAGATGATGCCGGTCAGCTGGCCGTCGGTCGCCAACCTGCATCCGTTCGCGCCGACCAGCCATTCCCTCGGTTATCGCGCGATGACCGACGACCTCGAAGCATGGCTGTGCGAAATCACCGGCTTCGACGCCGTCAGCCTTCAGCCGAATGCCGGCAGCCAGGGTGAATATGCCGGTCTTCTGGCGATCCGCCGCTATCACCATTCGCGTGGCGAGACGCAGCGCAACATCTGCCTGATCCCGTCTTCGGCGCATGGCACCAACCCGGCCAGTGCGGCGATGGCCGGCATGGACGTGGTTGTCGTGCACTGCCTCGAAGACGGCGACATCGACGTCACCGACCTCAAGGTGAAGGCCGAGCAGCACGCCGACAAGCTGGCTGCGCTGATGTTCACCTACCCGTCGACGCATGGCGTGTTCGAGGAAGGCGCACGCGACATCTGCGAGATCGTCCATGCCCATGGCGGCCAGGTCTATTTCGATGGTGCCAACCTGAACGCGATGGTTGCGCTTTCGCGGCCGGCCGACATCGGTGCCGACGTCTGCCACATGAACCTGCACAAGACCTTCTGCATTCCGCATGGCGGCGGCGGCCCCGGCATCGGCCCGATCGGCGTCAAGTCGCATCTGGCGCCGTTCCTTCCCGGCCATGTCGAAATCGGCAGCGCGCATGCGGTGTCGGCTGCCCCCTTCGGCAGCGCCTCGATCCTGCCGATCACCTGGATGTACATCCGGATGATGGGCGCTTCGGGCCTCAAGCACGCGACGGAAACGGCGATCCTCAATGCCAACTACATCGTCAGCAAGCTCGAGGGGCACTATCCAGTGCTGTTCAAGGGCAAGAACGGCCGCGTGGCACATGAGTGCATCCTCGACACCCGCGTGCTCAAGGAGCGGGCCGGCATATCGGTCGAAGACATTGCCAAGCGGCTGATCGACTACGGCTTCCATGCACCGACCATGTCGTGGCCGGTTGCCGGCACGCTGATGGTCGAGCCGACCGAGTCCGAGCCGAAGCACGAAATCGACCGTTTCTGCGATGCGATGATTGCGATCGCCAACGAAGCAGCAAAGGTCGAAAAGGGCGAATGGCCTAGGGATGACAATCCGCTGGTCAATGCGCCACACACGGCGACCGAAACGCTGGCCGGCGAGTGGAAGCATCCCTACTCGCGCCTCGAAGCGGCCTATCCCGGCGGCGATCCCGACACTGTCGCCAAGTACTGGCCACCGGTGTCGCGTATCGACAACGTCGCCGGCGACCGCAACCTGGTCTGCGCCTGCCCGCCGCTGAGCGAGTATCTCGGCGCCGCCGAGTAATCTGAACGGCAAACACATCAATCGGCGGCGTACCTCACGGGCGCCGCCGATTTGCTTTTGGATGGGCGCCGCTCTTACGCGTCTCTACTCGGAGAGTTACTCAGCCGCAGACCGGCGATCAGAAAAAATGCCAACGCGGCCAACGCGGTCAACGCGGCAACGGCGGCAAAGCCTGCAGAGAGAAAGACGCGCTGCGACAACGCGGCTTCGTAGTCCGGAGGAATGGTGAACAGGCAAAAAGCAATACCAACCGCAGCCTCGGCCACCAATGCCCAAGCGATACAGTTCAGCCTGGTCAGCTTTCGGCTGAAGTGGAGCGAAGCAACGATCGGCACGCCGGGGCCAATGCTCACGGCCATCAACCAGACGATGCTGAGAAGATGCTTTTCCATGTGCAACGCGGGCTGCTTGTGACGGCAACTCACCGTTCAGGCGAACAGAAGCTGCGGCTCCCGATATCCGTCGCAGTCCGCGGGCCCAGCCGTGGCGACACGGTTGCGGCCCGCGCGCTTGGCCGCATAGAGCGCTACGTCGGCGCCCAGAAGCATCTGTTCCAGGCTCCTCGCTTCGTCGCTGCCGAAACAGACGCCGGCACTGACCGTGCTCCTGAGCGGGCCGAGTTTGGTTGCGACGACCTCCGCCCCAAAGGAGGCGCCGATCTTGCGCAGGACTTCATAGATCTCCAGCGTGCTCATTCCCGAAATGACGATGGCGAACTCCTCGCCGCCGAGCCGAAAGCCCTCGACGCCTTGCCGGGACTGCCGCCTCACAATGTCCGCGAAGCGTTGCAGGACACGGTCGCCCACCGCATGGCCGAAGACATCGTTTGTGCGCTTGAAGTGATCGAGATCGACCATGGCCAAGGCCATGCGTTGCCCGAAGCTTGTATTTGCATGCAGGGAGTTGAGCGCGCGCCGGTTCATCAGCCCGGTCAGCGGATCGGTCAACGTTTCCTCGGTCAACCGGCTTTGGGTGCGCAGATGGTGGAACGAAATGGTGAGCGCCCCAAGCGCGGTCATGCAGGCGACGACGACAACGGTGTTGACGTCCTCGGCCCAGTTCCTGGGTACGCTGCCGAGCACCCACTGCTTCTGCTGAATGATGACGAAGGCACAGAGCGCGAAGGAGATGGCGCTGCTGCCGGTGAGCAGCGAGACCGGGGCCAGCACGCGACGGTCGACCTCCGTGCTCGTCCAGAAGGCCGTTGCCGTCATGACCAGGATGCCGGTTACAGCCAAATAGGCGATGACGAAGCCGACGCCGTCGAACCCGGCGGCGGTGACCACGACTGTCAGGGCGATGATCGCGATAATTGGCAGGGTTGCCGGTTTCGACCAGCCGCGCTCGATATACTGGTCGGCCGAGGTGAAGACGACGAAGAAGCCGGCGACGAGCAGCGCCAACATGCCCTGCCCGAGCCATGAGGAGGCATGGCGACCATAAAGCCAAAAGGCGATGACATGGATGACAAGAAGTAGTATTCCCACCGCCATCGTGAGAACGAAACGGGACTGACGCGCCGTCAGCCAGATCGCGACGAGTGTTCCGCTCAGACACGCACCCGACAGGGCCGTGGCGAGCAACAGGGAACCAAAGTCAAGCACGGGGGCGCGGCCTTCCTGATGTCCGAATGTTCGGGCAGCAGTTATTGGACATTCCGGGTCAGCCGCAACCTTACATTGCCGCGCCATCGTCAGCTGAGTGCTGCGACTTCGGTTAGCGTTTACGAAAGGTTGCGCCGGCCCTGCCAATTCCGGCATATCGAACGGGCGGAGGACGAACAGATCAGGAACTGTTGCCGGACCGGCAAAACTGGCAAACTCGACAAGTGATTCGCAGCGCGGAACAACCGTATTGAGCATGGACGACAACAGCGACCTTTTCGGCAATCTCGGCAACCAGCCTGCACGCCCCGTTTCCCGTCCGGTTGACCCGCTGGTCGCGGCGGCCGCGGCGGCGAAGCGCCCTGCTCCGGCAAAGGACGCCAGCGACAGCTACAGTGCTGCCGATATCGAAGTTCTCGAAGGCCTGGAGCCCGTCCGCCGTCGCCCCGGTATGTATATCGGCGGCACCGACGAAAAGGCGCTGCACCATCTCTTTGCCGAAGTCATCGACAACTCGATGGACGAGGCGGTGGCTGGCCATGCGACCTTCATCGAGGTCGAACTCGACGCCGAGGGGTTCCTCACCGTCACCGATAACGGTCGCGGCATCCCGGTCGATCCGCACCCCAAGTTCAAGAACAAGTCGGCGCTCGAGGTCATCATGACCACGCTGCATGCCGGTGGTAAGTTCGACTCCAAGGTTTATGAGACCTCGGGCGGCCTGCACGGTGTCGGCGTTTCGGTCGTCAACGCGCTCTCCGACCAGCTTGAAGTCGAGGTGGCGCGCAACCGCAAACTGTTCCGTCAGCGTTTTTCGCGCGGCGTCCCGCAGGGCGGGCTGGAAAGCCTTGGCGACGTCCAGAACAGGCGCGGCACCAAGGTGCGCTTCCACCCCGACCCGGACATCTTCGGCAAGGGCGCGCATTTCGAACCGGCACGCATCTACAAGATGGCGCGCTCCAAGGCCTATCTGTTCGGCGGCGTCGAAATCCGCTGGAGCTGCGATCCCACGCTGATCAAGGAAAAGGACGAGACGCCTGCCAAGGCCGTGTTCCACTTCCCCGGCGGTCTCGGCGACTATCTCAAGGCCTCGCTCGGCAGTGAGATGCAGGTCACCCGTGAAATCTTCTCGGGCAAGAGCGAGAAGCAGAGCGGCCACGGCTCGGTCGAATGGGCCGTCACCTGGTTCGGCGGCGACGGCTTCATCAATTCCTATTGCAACACCATCCCGACCGGCGACGGCGGTACCCACGAAATGGGCTTCCGCAACATTCTGACGCGCGGCCTGCGCGCTTATGCCGACCTTGTCGGCAACAAGCGCGCCTCGATCGTCACCAGCGAAGACGTGATGATTTCGGCCGCCGGCATGCTGTCGGTGTTCATCCGGGAACCGGAGTTCGTCGGCCAGACCAAAGACAAGCTGGCCACCGTCGAAGCGATGCGCATCGTCGAGACGGCGATCCGCGACCCGTTCGACCACTGGCTCGCCGACAATCCGCAGGAAGCGTCGAAATTGCTCGACTGGGTGATTGCGCGCGCCGACGAACGCGTGCGCCGCCGCCAGGAAAAAGAAGTGTCGCGCAAGAGCGCAGTGCGCAAGCTGCGCCTGCCCGGCAAGCTGGCCGACTGCACGCAGAATGCCGCCGCCGGCGCCGAATTGTTCATCGTCGAGGGCGACTCGGCAGGCGGCTCGGCCAAGCAGGCACGCGACCGCTCGATGCAGGCGATCCTGCCGCTGCGCGGCAAGATCCTCAACGTCGCCAGCGCCGGCAACGACAAGCTGGCATCGAACCAGTTGATCGGCGACCTGATCCAGGCGCTCGGCTGCGGCACGCGCTCGAAATACCGCGAAGAGGACCTGCGCTACGACCGCGTCATCATCATGACCGACGCCGACGTCGACGGCGCGCACATCGCCTCGCTTTTGATCACCTTCTTCTACCAGGAGATGCCAGAGCTCGTCCGCGGTGGGCACCTCTACATGGCGGTGCCGCCACTCTACTCGATCCGTCAGGGCGGCAAGGTCGCCTATGCCCGCGACGACGCCCACAAGGAGGAGTTGCTGAAGACCGAGTTCACCGGGCGCGGCAAGATCGAGATCGGTCGATTCAAGGGCCTCGGCGAGATGATGGCCTCGCAGCTCAAGGAAACGACGATGGACCCGAAGAAGCGCACGCTGCTGCGTGTCGAGGTCAATGAGAGCGAAGACGACACCAAGAGCGCCGTCGACGCGCTGATGGGCACCAAGCCGGAGCTGCGTTTCCGCTTTATCCAGGAACGCGCCGAGTTCGCCGCAGCGGACGCGCTGGATATCTGATCCGGATTTGAATGAAGAAAGCGGCCCGCCGTCAGGCGGCCGCTATCGCCAGAGCGTGGCCGCGGGCGTTTTCACGCAGGGCTTCGAGGTGGATCGACTTCACCAAAGAGGCCAATTCGCCTTCGGCTGCCTGGCCACCCAGTTCCTTGAGCATCAGCCAGCTGACTTCCTGGGCACCGGCGACACGACGGCCATTGGCAACTTCGCGCCAGATCTTCAGCGCCCGCAGGATGATCGCGTGTGACGCATCGGCGAGGCCGGCGGAGCGCAACAGCGCTGTCAGAGCGACGTCTTGCCCAGCAGAAAGCAGCGCCCTCACCCGTGGTTCGTCGCGACCGGTCAGGACGACAAGGGCAGCGCCGAAGAAATCGACCTTGCCATGGGCAAGGATGCGGATGATGAAGCTTGCGGTCAGGTCGCCGCGCAACCTGAGATGTTCGACAAGCGCCATGTGTTCGTTGGCGCGGGTGCCCTCGATCAACGTCAGCGAAGACTTGACGCAGGCATCGCGCGTCACCTTTTCGGCGCGCGCGGCGCCCATCAATGCCATGACGAAGGG
This sequence comes from Aminobacter ciceronei, assembly GCF_014138625.1. GTDB lineage: Bacteria > Pseudomonadota > Alphaproteobacteria > Rhizobiales > Rhizobiaceae > Aminobacter > Aminobacter ciceronei. Next base: position 178,940 of record NZ_JACJHY010000009.1, on the reverse strand, counting down.
CGAGGCCTTCAAGGCCTCGCCAAGCTTGACCAGCAGCAGGTGCCGGCAATCGGACGGCAGGCGCGGATCGGCGACAAGTGCCTCGCGCACGTGCGCATCATGGCCAAAGCGCTCAGCCATGCGGCGGAAGCTCAGCGAGGCGATGTCGGCGCCATAATTCCGCAGCAGGACGACGCAGGCTTCGGCCTCACCGACTTCAGCGATCGCAGCCGAAAGCGACATCGACACGACCGGCCGGTCGGCAACGAGCTTCTGGATGGCAATCGAGCCCGATGCGACGCGGTCGATGAGATCGGCGTCGGTCAGCAAGGGAGAACGCGCCAGCACCATCGCCGCAACGTCGGGCTGGTCGGCGGCAAGGGCTGCGATGATCTGGAGCGGTGCGTGGACGCTCATCGAAAGCGCCTCGGCCAGCGCCTGGCGCACTTTCGAAGACGGGTCGTCGAGCAGCAGCGTGAGCGCCGCTTCAGCTGCGCAGCGATCCTCGAACGGCATCTCGCGGTTGACATAGGCGCTCGCTAGAGCGGCAGCCGCGGCCGCCCGCTCACCCACCTTGGCTGTGTCTATCCATTTCAGGAAATGCGAAACGACCATCCGCTTTTCTTCGCCCCTGGCAGCAAACGCCCAAACCCAATGACGACCCTAGGAAGAAAAGGTTTACGAACGGTTCACCATATCCGTTAACCCTTGCCGGGCCGCGAGGCAGCGCCTATCAAATCCGCACAACGGGAGGAGTTGCCGATGGCTGGACTGTATCTTGAGGAATTCGTCGTCGGCCAGGTGATCCGGCATCAGCTCACCAAGACCGTAACCGAGAGCGACAACATGTTCTTCTCGACGATGACGCTCAACCCCCAGCCGCTGCACATCGACTTCGACTTTGCCGCCAGGAGCGAATGGGGCAAGCCGCTGGTCAATTCATTGTTCACGCTCGGGCTGATGATCGGCATTTCAGTGCACGACACGACGCTCGGCACCACCATCGGCAATCTCGGCATGACCGAGACCACCTTCCCGCATCCGGTCTTTCACGGCGACACGATTCGTGTCGAGACGGAGGTTCTTTCGGTGCGCGAATCGAAATCGAAAACCGATCGCGGCATCGTCGAGTTCCTGCATTGCGCCTATAATCAGGACGGCGCGCTCGTTGCCAAATGCCAGCGCCAGGCGATGATGATGAAGAAGAAGGCGGCCTGATGCGCTCGCTGCTGTTCGTTCCAGGCGATTCCGAAAAGAAGCTCGAACGCGGTTTTTCGTCCGGCGCCGACGTCGTCATCGTCGATCTCGAGGATTCGGTCTCACCCGACAACAAGGCGCATGCGCGCGGCGTCGCCGCCGACTTCATCGCCAGCAAGCGCAACGACACCCGCGCGTCGATCTATGTGCGCGTCAATGACCTTTCGACCGGACTCACCGACGACGACCTCAGGGCGATCGTGCCGATCGCGCCAGACGGCATTATGCTGCCCAAGTCGAATTCCGGCGCCGACGTCCAGCATCTCTCTACCAAACTGCGTGTGCATGAGGCGGAAAACGGCCTGCCGGACGGCGCCATCCGCATCATCCCGATCATCACGGAAACCCCGGCCGGCGTGCTGGCGACCGGCAGCTATGCCGGCGCAAGTGCCCGGCTTGCCGGGCTGACATGGGGGGCGGAAGACCTTTCGGCGGCCATCGGCGCACGCGTCGCACGCGACAGTGACGGCCGCTACACCGACGTGTTCCGCCTGGCGCGGGCAATGACGGTGCTGGGTGCAGCGGCAGCCGACGTTGCCGCTGTGGACACCGTCTTCGTCAACTTCCGGGATGGCGAGGGCCTGCGCGCCGAGTGCCTCGAAGCCGAGCGTGACGGCTTCACCGCCAAGATGGCGATTCATCCGGACCAGGTCGCCATCATCAACGAGGCGTTCACACCGACCACTGATGCGGTGGCACACGCGGCCTCCATCGTCGCCGCCTTCGAGGAGGCGGGCAATCCGGGTGTGGTCGGCATCAACGGCAAGATGTATGACCGGCCGCATCTGAGGCTCGCCCAGCGCCTGCTGGCCCGGGCGCGTGCTGCCGGCGTCGCCGGCTGAGGTTCAGTCCTCCCAGCGCGGCCGCCGCATCGAGAAGATGGCATCGATCGTCGAATAATCCATGTAGCCGAGGCGCGAGACGTTGCCGGCCTTGACGACGTCGAACAACCCATCGGTCAGATAGGCCTCGTCGATGTGGATGCCGACGACCTCGCCGATGACGACGATGGCGCCGGTCTCCTGCCCGCTCAGACCTCTGGGGCGGAAGATCTCGGTGACCTTGCATTCCAGCGCAGCGGGTGCCTCGGCGACGCGTGGCGGCGCCACCAGCCGCGAAGGCACCGGCGTCAGCCCGGCATAGGCGAACTCGCTGACACCGCGCGGCGCATTGACCGAACTCTTGTTCATCTTCTCGGCCAGGTCGCGCCCGACGAGATTGGCAACGAACTCCCTGGTTTCGCTGGCGAAGGTGGCGCTGTCCTTCTGACCCTCGGAGGAAAACCAAACCAGCGGCGGCTTGCCGGACAGCGCGTTGAAGAACGAATAAGGCGCGAGATTGACCGCCCCATCCTTGCCGACGGACGAAATCCAGCCGATCGGCCGCGGCGACACCAGCGACTTGAATGGGTCATGCGGTAGTCCGTGGCCTTTCGACGGCTCGTAGAACACCTGTGCTAGCCCTCCCAAGGCCCGGCATAGTCAGCATAGAGCTTTGCCACGTCTGGACGCTGGCGCTCCTGTCCGGCGCCATCATAGGAGCCGATATGGACGAAGCCGACAACACGTTCATGCGGCGCAAGGCCAAGCAGTGCGCGGCCCTCTTCGCAATCCGAATACCAGTTGGTGATCATGTTGGTGCCGTAACCGAGCGCATTGGCTGCGGTAATCAGGTTCATCGCCGCCATGCCGCCCGACAGGAACATTTCCCATTCGGGGATCTTGGGATGGTCCTTGGGGCTGGACACCACGCCGATGACCAGCGGCGCGCGCGAGAATCGGGCAAGCTCCTGGTTGCGTCGGCCTTCCGGCAGCGGTCCTTCCCGGCGTTCAGCCAAGTCAGCCAGCTTCTGGCCGATCTCGACACGCACGTCGCCGCGATAGAGAATGAAGCGCCAGGGCTCCAGCCGGCCGTGATCAGGCACGCGGCTTGCCGCCGCCAGAATGGTGGCGATCTCGGCGTCGGACGGTGCCGGCGCCCGGAGTTCGGGGATCGGCGCGGAGTTGCGGGTCAGCAGGAAGTCGATAATCGGCGATGTCACGGCGCGGGCACTCCTTGGATGTTGGGCTGAAGCGCCTGTCCGTAAATGGTGGCTGCTCTGGCATCGGCGCAGTGCGGTTGAGAATCCATCGCGCCGGAATAGCCTTGAAATTGCCACCGCCTTGCGCTTCAAACAAGGGATGCTGAGGGGATCCTTCCGACTTTTCGCGCCGATTCTGGCTGTCGCGCTGTTCGCCGTGCAGCCTGCGGCCGCTTTCGCGCAGGACGGTGCCGCGGCAATCGACGGGTTGAGCCTTCCCGGCATTTCTAGTTTTGCCTCGCCGCGCGGCGACGAACCGCTGGCGACGGGCGCCCTTGGCGAGATCACGCTGACCGCGCAGCTGACCGACAAGGGCAGCGACATCGGCCGCGGCCTGGTCTGGCGCGTCTTCCGCCCCGAGGCCGGACCCGACGGCAAGCTACCGCTGGTCGCCTCGGCCCAGGGCGGCACCAGCATGTTCCAGCTGCCGCCCGGCAGCTACCTCGTCCATGCCTCCTATGGCCGCGCCGGCGCCACCAAGCGCATCACCGTTGGCAAGCAGGGCAAGCGTGAGAGCCTGGTGCTCGACGCCGGTGGCCTGAAGCTCGACGCCGTGCTTTCCGGCGGCGTCCGCATCCCGCCGGCCAAGCTCAAATTCTCGATCTTCGAAGGTGATTCCACCAGCGACGGCGAACGGGCGCTGATCATCCCCAACGTCGCGCCCAATTCGGTGGTGCGGCTCAATTCGGGCACCTATCACGTCGTCTCGACCTATGGCAGCGTCAACGCCGTCATCCGCTCAGACATCCGCGTCGAAGCCGGCAAGCTGACCGAGGCAACCGTCGAGCACCGCGCCGCAGACGTCACCTTCAAGTTGGTGCGCGAAGCCGGCGGCGAAGCCATCGCCGACACGTCCTGGTCGGTGCTGACGGAGTCAGGCGACCCGCTGCGCGAGGCCGTCGGTGCCTTCGCCTCGATGGTGCTGTCGGAAGGCGACTACACAATCATCGCCAAGAACCGCGATCGCATCTACCAGCGCGACTTCACCGTCGTTGCCGGCCGCAACCAGGACGTCGAAGTCGTCGCCTCGGAAGACGCCGCCATCGACCCCAACGAAGGCGCGGACTAGGCTTCAGCAAGTCGCCTGACTTCCGGACCTCTGAACTGAAAAGGGCGGCATCGAGCCGCCCTTCTTGTTTGTCTCAGGCGTAGGCCTGTTTGTCTCAAGCGGTCAGCGCGCGGCGCCTGTCCGGCGTCATCGCCTCGTCACGCAAAGCAGCGATTGCCTCGTCGAGGCCCATCGACACCTGGTCGCGCGAACCGAGACGGCGGACATTGACGGTCGCCTCTTCCGCCTCGCGCTTGCCGCAGACAAGAATGACCGGAACCTTGGCCAGCGAGTGCTCGCGGACCTTGTAGTTGATCTTTTCGTTGCGCAGGTCGACTTCGGCCGACAGGCCGGCGGCCTTGAGCTTGGCAGCGACCGAACGCGCATAGTCGTCGGCGTCCGAGGTGATCGTGGTCACCACCACTTGCTGCGGCGCGAACCACAGCGGGAAGTGGCCCGAATAGTTCTCGATCAGGATGCCGAGGAAACGTTCCATCGAACCACAGATGGCGCGGTGGACCATGACCGGCTGCTTCTTCTCGGAATCCGAGCCGATGTAGAAGGCGCCGAAGCGTTCGGGCAGGTTGAAATCGACCTGGGTCGTTCCGCACTGCCATTCGCGGCCGATCGCATCACGCAGGACGTATTCGAACTTGGGGCCGTAGAAGGCACCCTCGCCCGGATTGATCGACGTCTTGATGCGGTTGCCGGACTGCGCCTCGATGGTCTTGAGCACATTGCCCATGATCTCTTCGGCGTGATCCCATGCCTCATCGGAGCCGACGCGTTTGTCGGGCCTCGTCGACAGCTTCACCGAAATCTCGTTGAAACCGAAGTCGGCATAGGTCGACAGGATCAGGTCGTTGATGCGCAGGCACTCGGCGGCGAGTTGTTCCTCGGTGCAGAAGATATGCGCATCGTCCTGGGTGAAGCCGCGCACGCGCATCAGCCCGTGCAGCGCGCCCGACGGCTCGTAGCGGTGGACGTTGCCGAACTCGGCGAGCTTCACCGGCAGGTCGCGATACGACTTCAGGCCGTGCTTGAAGATCTGCACGTGGCCCGGGCAGTTCATCGGCTTCAGCGCAAAGACGCGGTCGTCGTCGGTGTCGTCACCAGCAACCGTCACCTTGAACATCGCGTCGCGATACCAGCCCCAGTGGCCCGAGGTCTCCCACAGGCTCTTGTCGAGCACCTGGGGCGCGTTGACTTCCTGGTAGCCCTGCTGGTCGAGGCGGCGGCGCATGTAGCTGACCAGGTTCTGGAACATCTTCCAGCCCTTGGCATGCCAGAACACGACGCCCGGACCTTCCTCCTGGAAGTGGAACAGATCCATCTCGCGGCCGAGGCGGCGGTGGTCGCGCTTCTCTGCCTCTTCCAGCATGTGCAGATACTGGTCGAGCTGGGCCTGGTCAGCCCAAGCCGTGCCATAGATGCGCGTCAGCATCGGGTTGTTGCTGTCACCACGCCAATAGGCACCGGCGACCTTCATCAGCTTGAAGGCACTGCCGATCTGGCCGGTCGAGGCCATGTGCGGACCACGGCACAGGTCGAACCACTCGCCCTGGGCGTAGATGTTGAGGTTCTGGTCCTCGGGGATCGCGTCGATCAGCTCGAGCTTGTAGGCCTCGCCCTTGTCGCGGAACACCTGCTTGGCCTTGTCACGGGACCAGACCTGCTTGGTGAACGGCTTGTTGCGGCCGATGATCTCGCGCATCTTCTTTTCGATCGCCGGGAAATCCTCGGGCGTGAAAGGCTCGTTGCGGGCGAAATCATAATAGAAGCCGTTGTCGATGACAGGGCCGATGGTGACCTGGGTTCCGGGCCACAGTTCCTGCACGGCTTCCGCCAGCACATGCGCGGTGTCGTGGCGGATCAGCTCGAGCGCGCGCGGGTCGTCGCGGGTGACGATCTCGACCTTGCCGGACTTGCCGAGCGGATCGGAAAGATCGCGCACGGTGCCGTCGACGGCATAGGCCACCGCCTTCTTGGCCAGCGACTTCGAGATCGACTCGGCCAATGCAGCACCAGTCATTGCCGCGTCGTAGTCGCGGACGGAACCATCGGGGAATGTCAGGGAAACGGAATTCGACAAAGCTCTTCTCCTATCCAGTCCCGCAAACGAGCGCGGGTGGTAAAAAAAACCGGATGCGTCCGGCAGCGAGGGGTCTTTTAGGGGGAGTTTTCTGGCTCGTAAAGCCAAACAGCGACGCTTCGAGCGCCGCTGCGTCATTTCGGAGGAGCCTGGAACTAGTTGGCCGACTTGATCAACCCTGGCAGGTCGGTGAGGAAGTCGGCGCGCACCTTTGGTCCCATGAGTACCGGGCTCTTGCCTTCGTTGACGAACAGCCTGGCAAAGACGACCTTCCGGCCGTCCTTTTCGGCCCAACCGACGAACCAGCCAAACGGCCTGGTGCGATTTTGGGCGCCTGCCTTGTTGGTCAGCCAGCCGGTGCCGGTCTTGCCCTGGACCTTCCAGTCGCCGGCGTCGAAGGCAGGCAGGATCTGGCCGGTCATGTCGTATGCCTTGGCCGAGACCGAAAGCTTACGATCGAGAATACGCCTGATGAATGCCGCCTGCTCATCTGGCGAAATCTGCAGCGACGAGCTCAGCCACGAGTGGGTCAGGCCATCCTTTTTGCCTGGATTGCCCGTGATGTCGCCATTGCCATAGTTGAAGCTCTGGACATAGCCGGCAAAGCGCTCGTTGCCGAGCTTGCGGGTGATCTGCTGGGAGTACCAGACGACCGAATCCTTTTCCCAGATCGTCGGGTCGATGGGCCTGTGGTCGCGTTTGATGGCGTTGAATTCCGGTTTGTAATCCCAGCGCGGCGTATGCGCATCGGTGAGAATGCCGGCATCGTAGCCCATCAGTGCCAATGGCACCTTGAATGTCGATGCCGCGCTCACGCGCCGGTCACAGGTACCGTCGCGGCGCAAGGTCGCGCCGTTCTGGGCATCGACAATCAGCGTGCATTCGAACACGGGCTTGAGCGCCGGATCATTGGCGGCCGCCTGCGCCGCGGCAAAAGGCACTGCAAGCAGAGAAAAGAAAGCGAAGATCGAAGATCGACGAAACGAAGCAAGCACTGTCATGACATCCTCTGTCGGTTGGCGCCAAAGGACTATGGACAGCAATTGTCTCGAATATGGCTCAACTTGGACGGAACTGTCTTAGCCTGAGCAAACGGTAAACCGGAAAATATCGGCGTTAACTGATATGCGGCGCGCGCTGCATCCACTTCAATGCCCCGATGGACGTCGACCAATCAGCCAATAGCGCCACGGCAGGTACCAGGCATAGGGCGCGGCAAGGCTCTCCGGCACCCGGTCGATGCCATGGGTGCCCCAGGGGCCGCAACGCAGGACGCGAAACAGGCCCATCCAGCCGCCGGCCCACAAGCCGTGGCGCGCAATCGCCTCATGCGCATATTCCGAACAGGTCGGCAGATGCCGGCATGAATTGCCGATAAAGCCTGAGAGCGTCAGCTGGTAAAGCCGGACCAACGAGGTGCCGAGCACTCGGCCGGGCGTCTTGCGCCACGGCCCGGCCCAGTTGCGGCCGCGCGCGGCGGTGCCGCGTGATTGGTCATGTCCGTGGTCCATCGTCTCCGCCGGATCGGAATCTATTCGCTATAGATGTCCATTCCGCCATGCAGACGCAATGTTCGGCATCTACCACCTCGCCGCTGCGGCGCCGTGTCACGCATTCCAGCCAAGCTTCGCCCCGCGGTGGGGGCACCGCCGTTGCGGAGCGTCGAGTTGAAGCCGGTCGGCGTCGCAGCACTTCGTTCTTTGGATGGCATGGTCGGCCTGAAAGGTCGCGATGCGGAACATCTCTGCGTAGGCGTTGAAGAGCGTTGGCATGGTTTTTCCTCCTTGTGTCGGAGGATTAGACGGCCTCTAGCCGTGCTCTTCAAACGAGTATAACGTCCAGCTTGGATAACTTGAGATTATGCGAATGAACCGCGGGCGGCTTCCGCTGACGGCATTGAGAAGTTTCGAGGCAGCCGGGCGGCACCTGAGTTTCAGCCGTGCAGCCGACGAGCTGTTTGTCACCCAGGCGGCCATCAGTCGCCAGATCCGCGAGCTGGAGAGTTTCCTGCGCCAGCCGCTGTTTGTGCGCTATCACCGTCGTGTCGAACTGACCGAGCCGGGCCAGAAATTGCTGCAGCAGCTGGTCAAGAGCTTCGACGACATCGACCGCCGGCTTTCTGAACTGGCGACACGGCCTTCCCTTTCAGTGGTCAGCGTCAGTGCCGAGCCGGCGCTGGCTGCCAGCTGGCTCCTGCCGCGCCTCAACAAATTTCGCGAGATGCGCCCCGACATCGAGATCGCGCTCGATGTCGACCCACGCCTGATCGATTTCCGCAGCGACCAGGCCGAGCTCGCCTTGCGCTTCAGCGCGCACAACAGCTCGTGGCCGCGCAGCGAGTCGGAACTTTTGGGGATGGTCGTCGATTCGCCAATCCTGTCGCCGGCGCTGCTGGCGTCCGGCCCGCCACTGGCCTCCCCTGCCGACTTGCGCCGCTACACGCTGTTGCATGAGGAAAACCGCCAGGGCTGGGCACGCTGGTTCGAGGCGGCGGGTGCCGACGAGGCATCCGTACCGGAGCGCGGGCCGTTGCTGGCCGACGCGGCACTGTCGAAACAGGCGGCGATGCTCGGCCACGGTGTCGCCCTTGGCGACCTTTTGCTGGTCTACGAGGAGCTTCAGGCAGGAACGCTGGTCAAGCCGTTCGAGACCAACGTCGTCTGCGGCGGCTACTGGCTGGTGGCGAAGAACCTGGCCAAGCTGTCCGAGCCGGCACAGTGCTTCGCCGAGTGGATCAAGACCGAATTCGCCAAAAGCCTCGAGATTCTCGACAACTGCCTGGCGTCAGCCTACCTGCGCTCGATCTGACCGATGGCGTCGACCACGGCGTCGAAGGTCAGCATCGTCGAGGCGTGCCGCGCCTTATAGTCGCGCACCGGCTCGAGATATTTCAGGTCGCCAAATCTGCCCTCCGGCGGCGTGCCGCCTTCCTTGAGCATGCGCAGCATCGTGTCGCGCACGGCGCGCAATTCATCGGCGCTGGCGCCGACGACATGCTCGGCCATGATCGATGACGACGCCTGGCCCAGAGCGCAGGCTTTCACCTCATGCGCAAAGTCGGTGACGATACCGTCCTTCATCGCCAGATCGATCGTGACCGTCGACCCGCACAGCTTGGAATGTGCTGTCGCCGTCGCATCGGGGTGATCGAGCCGGCCGAGCCGGCCGATATTGCCGGCGAAACCGAGAATTTTCGTGTTATAGATGTCGTCGATCAACTTTTTTCACTCTGAGTGCGTGTGATGAACAACTCTTGTCGCTGACGCATCTTCCAATCGTCGTCTTCACCCATATATAATGGTGGCGCTCGCCTCCCGACAAGGAGCTGAAAAGGCATCGGGATTTGAGCAAGATAAGCAGCTTTGGGTACGGCACTCGTTCCGGTGGTCCCTAAAGTGGCTGTGTCCGTTCAACTCGTCCCTGCTCTGACAGGGACTACTGGAGACGCCTGATATGGATGCCGTAGCGAAGAAGCTGATGCCGCAATCAGCCTATATGGACAAGCCTGCAACCGACCGCCCGACCGAGGCGGAGGTCGAAGCCGCTGTGAAGGTGCTCCTGCGCTGGACCGGCGACGATCCACAGCGCGAAGGCCTGATCGACACGCCCAAGCGCGTGACCAAGGCTTTCCGTGAAATGTTCAATGGCTACGACATGTGCCCGGCCGACGAGCTTGGCCGCACATTCGAGGAAGTCGCCGGCTACGACGACCTGGTCATCGTTCGTGACATCAAGTTCCATTCGCATTGCGAGCACCATATGGTGCCGATCATCGGCAAGGCTCATGTCGGCTATCTGCCGGATGGCAAGGTCGTCGGTCTCTCCAAGATCGCCCGCGTCGTCGATATCTTCGCCCACCGCCTGCAGACGCAGGAAGCGATGACGGCGCAGATTGCCGGTGTCATCCAGGACGTGCTAAACCCGCGCGGCGTCGCCGTGATGATCGAGGCCGAGCATATGTGCATGGCCATGCGCGGCATCCGCAAGCAGGGTTCGACGACCCTGACCTCCACATTCACCGGCGTTTTCCGGGATACCCCCGAAGAACAGGTCCGGTTCGTGACCATGGTACGAGCCGGCGGCGGCGGGATCTGATCCCGCTTCGCCGGAGCCCCGACTTAGGACCCCGGCGATGACCTTGCAGTTTCCCGAAGTTTCCAACGACAAGCGCGCCCTCGAAGAGGGCGAGCTGTTCTCGCCACGTTTCGACGTCAACGGTCTGGTCACCGCCGTGGTGACTGACGCCGCCGACGGCATGCTCTTGATGGTCGCGCACATGAATGCCGAAGCGCTGGCTCTGACGATCGAGACCGGCATCGCCCACTATTGGTCGCGCTCGCGCAACGCGCTTTGGAAGAAGGGCGAAACCTCGGGCAATTTCCAGCACGTCCAGGAGATTCGCACCGACTGCGACCAGGACTCGGTGTGGCTCAAGGTAAAAGTGAGCGGCCACGACGCAACCTGTCACACCGGCCGGCGTTCTTGTTTCTATCGGACGGTAGGACGACAAGGCAGTGTCGCGACGCTCAGCGCGGACGGCAGCGATCCGCTGTTCGATGTCGACGAGACCTACCGCAAGAAAACGTGAACCGGCTACCTGTTCCAGAACACAGAGATTCACGATTTTAATACGGGTCGGGAGTAGTCTGTATTTGGGAACAAGGAGTGTGCGATGCTCGAATGGGCGTCATTCTATGCGCGCCAGAACGTCCGGGAAGCCAATGGCTTTTCTTCCGGCACAAGTTCGAACGTTCCCGAAACAGCAAGACAGAACGGCATTTCACTGGCGCTCGGCGGCGGTGCTGCACGCGGCTGGGCCCATATCGGCGTGCTGCGCGCGCTTGATGAAGCCGGCATCCGCATCAACATGATCGCCGGCACTTCGATCGGTGCCCTCGTCGGTGGCTGCTATCTCGCCGGAAAGCTCGATCAGCTCGAGGAATTCGCCCGTAGCCTGACCAAGCGCCGTATCTTCGGCCTGTTCGACTTCAAGCTCGGCGGCAGCGGACTGTTCGGCGGCATGAAGCTCGATTCTCGCATGCAGCAGCACATGGGCAGCATCACCTTCGAGGATCTGCCGAAACCCTTCGTCTGCGTTGCGACCGAAATCCGCACCGGCCACGAGATCTGGCTGTCGAGCGGTTCGCTGATCAAGGCGATGCGGGCGTCCTACGCCCTGCCCGGCGTGTTCGAGCCGGTCACCTGCAACGGCCGCGTGCTGGTCGACGGCGCGCTCGTCAATCCGGTGCCGGTTTCGGTCTGCCGCGCCAACGAGCAGCCCTTGGTCGTTGCGGTCAACCTGCACTACGACCTGTTCGGCCGCGCGGCAGTGATCAAGCATAGCGCTGGCGAACTGGTGGTCGAGCGTCCGGCTGCACCGGGAGAGAACTCCGCTCAAAGCGAGCGCGAGGCGCGACTCGGCATCACGGGTGTCATGGTCGAAGCGTTCAACATCATCCAGGATCGCATTTCCCGCGCGCGGCTGGCCGGCGATCCGCCAGATCTGTCGATCCAGCCCAAGCTCGGCCTGATCGGCCTGTCCGAATTCCACCGCGCCGACGAGGCCATCCGGCTCGGCTACGAGGCGACAAAGGCACAGATGGAAGAGATCCTGAGGCTTCAGGCGGTTCTCGGCTAAGACCAATTCTCGGTCAAGGACCGGCCAGCGACGCGTCGACGATCCTGAACTGGGCCGTGCGGCTGCCATTCCAATGATTGACCGAAATCGAGCCGGCGACGTGTATTGCACGGTCGCGGTTCCGGAACAGGAAATCGCCAAGTGGCGTCTCTGCCGCCCTGAACGCCATCGCCTGGACCTTGCCGCCGCTTTCCGAACGCAGGTCGATGCGTATATGTGCGGAGCCGACCAGCCTGGCATCGGCGATGCGATGCCTTGGCAGGACGAAAACGGGCGGCACATGCCCTGCCCCGAACGGTCCTGCTTTCTCCAGCGCGTCGACGAGGTTCAGCGTCGCGCCTTCCGCGGCCAGCGCACCGTCAATCTTCAGGCTTTCCTCATCCTGCAGGCGGAACACGTCGGCTGCGGCGCGCTGTTCGAAGAAGGCGCGCAACTCGCCCAGCTTGGCGCGCTCAACGGTGATGCCGGCCGCCATGGCGTGCCCGCCACCCTTGACCAGCAGTCCGGCTTCGACCGCCTCGCGCACCAGCCGGCCAAGGTCGAAACCGGACACGGAACGGCCTGACCCTGTGCCAACGCCATTCGGGTTGAAGGCAATCGCAAAAGCCGGGCGGCGCGCGTGATCCTTGAGACGCGATGCCAGCAAGCCAACGATGCCGGGGTGCCATGTGGTGCTCGCGGTGACCAACACGGCCGGGCCCGGTCCGGCGCCGATTTCGGCATCGGCCTCGGCGCGTGCCTCGGCCAGCATCTCCGTTTCCATCGCCTGGCGCTCCTGGTTCAGGCGGTCGAGCGTTTCGGCGATGGTTCCGGCTTCGACCGGATCGTCGGTGGCAAGCAGCTTGCTGCCGAGCGCCGCGTCGCCGATGCGCCCGCCGGCATTGATGCGCGGGCCGAGCAGGAAGGATAGGTGGAAGGTGTTGAGCGGCTCGCCTATGCGCGCGACGCGGGCGAGTGCCGTCAGCCCGACATTGTTCTGCTGGCGCATGGCCTGCAGCCCCTTGACGACGAAGGCCCTGTTCACGCCGGTCAACGGCACGACGTCGGCGACCGTCGCAAGTGCCACAAGGTCGAGCAGCTTGAGCAGATCGGGACGCGGCGCGTCAGGCAGTCGCGCGCGCATCACCTTTGCCGTCTGCACCAAGGCCAGGAAGGTGACGCCGGCAGCGCAGAGATGGCCTTGGCCGGAGAGATCGTCGTCGCGGTTCGGATTGACCAGGGCCACGGCATTCGGCAGCGCGCCGCCGACCTGGTGATGATCGAGCACCACCACATCGGCGCCGGCCTCGTTGGCCGCGTCGATGGAGGCGGCGCTGTTGGTACCACAGTCGACGGTGACGATCAGGCTCGCACCGCGCCCGATAAGCTCACGCATCGCATCCGGGTTCGGGCCGTAACCTTCGAAGATGCGGTCGGGAATGTAGATCTCGGACTCGATGCCGAAATGGGTGAGAAATCGCTTCACCAGCGCCGACGAACAGGCACCGTCGACGTCATAGTCGCCGAAGATCGCGACCTTTTCGCTGCGCAGCACCGCGTCGGCAAGGCGCGATGCCGCCTTGTCCATGTCGGTCAGCGAGGCCGGATCGGGCAACAGGTCGCGGATGGTGGGATCGAGGAACCGCTCGGTGTCCTCGGGCAGCACGCCGCGGCCGGCAAGCACACGGGCGACGATGTCGGGCACGCCATGCCCCTGGGCGATGGCGAGCGCCAGCATGTCCTGGCGTTCGGTCAGGCGATGTTCCCAGGAAACACCGGTGGCCGAACGCCTTACGCCGAGAAAGTTACGCTTTTCAGTCGCCATTCAGTTGAGGTCCACCCGCTTCGGATCGACCATAGGCGACCGCAACAGGCGCGTAATCAGAATTTTTCCAGATCCTGGTGGCGTGCCTTGATCTCACGCACGGTCTTGGACGACGAGCGCAGCACAATCGTGTGGGTGGTGATCGAGTCACGACCGAACTTGACGCCGGCAAGCATGTTGCCGTCGGTGACGCCGGTGGCAGCGAACAGCACGTCGCCACGCGCCATCTCCTCGACGCGGTAGACCTTTTTGGGGTCGGTGATGCCCATGGTGGCGGCGCGCGCAACTTTCTCAGGGGTGTCGAGCATCAGGCGTCCAAGCATCTGCCCGCCGGTGCAGCGCAGCGCAGCAGCAGCCAGCACGCCCTCGGGCGCACCGCCGGTGCCGAGATAGATGTCGATGCCGGTTTCCTCGGGATCGGTGGTGTGGATGACACCGGCCACGTCGCCGTCGCCGATCAGGCGGATGGCAGCACCGGTCTCGCGCACGGCTTCGATCAGCTTGGAATGGCGCGGACGGTCGAGGATGCAGGCGGTGATTTCTTCGACCGGCACGCCCTTGGCCTTGGCGACGCTGGCGATGTTGTCGGCCGGCGAGGCGTCGATGTCGATGACACCCTCGGGATAACCCGGGCCGACGGCGATCTTGTCCATATAGACGTCAGGCGCAAACAGCAGGCTGCCCTTTTCGGCAATGGCGATGACGGCAAGGGCGTTGGGCAGGTTCTTGGCGCAGATGGTGGTGCCTTCGAGCGGATCGAGCGCGATGTCCACATCGGGGCCGCCGGAACCGACTTCCTCGCCGATGTAGAGCATCGGAGCTTCGTCGCGTTCGCCTTCGCCGATGACGACCGTGCCGTTGATGGCAAGGCGGTTCAGTTCCTGGCGCATGGCGTCGACGGCAACCTGGTCGGCGGCCTTCTCGTCGCCGCGTCCGCGCAGCCTGGCTGCAGCCACGGCGGCCCGCTCGGTGACGCGCACGAGTTCCATGGTGAGAATCCGGTCGAGGCCGGCTACAACGCTTTTCGCCATAATACTGGGTCCTGAAGTCGATGAGTTCGGAGCGCCCAAACCGGGCCGGCTCTTATTGTCAAACCCGCATGACAACGGCAAGACCTGTTGCCCGCTTTATCGAAAGCGAAACAATATCAATCGATTGAAAGGGAATTGCGGCTTGACGGCCTGGCCGGGGGCACAATTGCGCCCCTGACCTAGACGCCTGCTCAGCCGGCGCGCTCGATGCGGATGACCTGCGGCTTGTCGGTCAGGTGACCGTCCTTGGTCACGCCGTCGACGGCCTTGCGCACGGCAGCTTCCGTGGTCTCGTGGGTCACCAGGATGACGGTCTTCTGGGCGATGCCACCTTCGGTGCCATTGGCGTGCTGAACGATCGATTCCAGCGAAATGTCGTTGTCGGCCATGCGCTTGGCGATCGCTGCGAAGACGCCGATGCGATCATGTACGGTCAGGCGGATGAAGTAGCCGCCGGCGTGGCTGCGCATCTGCGCCTTTTTGTAGGGCTTCAGTTCCTTGGCAGGGCGGCCGAACACCGGACCATGCTGGAAGCCGGGACGGCTCTTGGCGATGTCGGCGATGTCGCCGACGACGGCCGAGGCGGTCGCATTGCCGCCGGCGCCGGGGCCCGACAGAAGCAGCTCGCCCAAAATGTCGGTTTCGATCGCCACCGCATTGGTGACGCCGTGGACCTGGGCGATGACGGATGCCGTCGGCACCATTGTCGGGTGCACGCGCTGCTCGATGCCGCTTTCGGTGCGCTGGGCGACGCCGAGCAGCTTGATGCGATAGCCCAGTTCAGCTGCTGCACGAATGTCGGCCTGGGTGATGTTGGAAATGCCTTCGAGATAGATGTCGTCGGCCGCAATCTTCGAACCGAACGCCAGGCTGGTCAGGATGGCGAGTTTGTGGGCCGTGTCGTTGCCCTCGATGTCGAAGGTCGGATCGGCCTCTGCATAGCCCAGGCGCTGGGCGTCGGCGAGGCATGCCTCGAAGGTCAGGCCTTCGGCTTCCATGCGCGTCAGGATGTAGTTGCAAGTGCCATTGAGGATTCCGAACACGCGATTGACGCTGTTGCCCGCCATCGCCTCGCGCATGGTCTTGATGACAGGGATGCCGCCGGCAACGGCCGCTTCGTAGTTGAGCAGTACGCCCTTCTTCTCGGCGACCTCGGCCAGTGCCACGCCATGCTTGGCGAGTAGCGCCTTGTTGGCGGTCACGACATGGCGGCCGGCATCGAGCGCGGCACGCACACAGGCGCGCGCAGCACCTTCGTCGCCGCCGATCAATTCAATGAAGACGTCGATGTCGGCCTTCTCGGCCAGCTCGATCGGATCATCGAACCATTGCGCGCCGCTCAGGTCGACACCGCGATCACGGCTGCGGTCGCGGGCGGAAACGGCGGTCACGACGATTTCGCGACCGCATTGCCGGGTGAGCTCGGCGCCCTTGTCGCGCAGCACACGCGCCACCGAAGCACCGACCGTGCCGAGACCGGCAATTCCAACACGCAATGCTTCAGCCATGGTCGCGGCGCCTCTTTATTTCAATCGTTCTGGGAATGTGGCGCGGTGCCGCTCAGCGATGGGCTGCGAGCGGAACCACGTTGTTGGGGTGTTTGGCTGTGGTCTGCAGGAAGCGCTTGATGCTTCGTGCTGCCTGGCGGATGCGGTGCTCGTTTTCGACCAGCGCCAGACGCACATAGTCGTCGCCGTGCTCGCCGAAGCCGACGCCGGGAGCGACAGCCACGTCCGCATGTTCGATCAGCAGCTTGGAGAATTCGAGCGAACCAAGATGCTTGAACGGCTCCGGGATCGGTGCCCAGGCAAACATCGTCGCCGCCGGCGCCGGGATTTCCCAGCCGGCACGGGTGAACGAGTCGACCATCACGTCGCGGCGCTTGTGATAGACTTCGCGCACCTCGGCTATGTCGGCACCGTCGCCATTGAGCGCGGCAGTTGCCGCCACCTGGATCGGCGTGAACGCGCCATAATCGAGGTAAGACTTCACGCGGGTCAGTGCGGCGATCAGGCGCTCGTTGCCGACGGCAAAGCCCATGCGCCAGCCCGGCATCGAAAACGTTTTCGACATCGAGGTGAACTCGACGGTGACGTCGATCGCGCCCGGCACCTGCAGCACCGAGGGCGGCGGATTGCCATCGAAATAAATCTCCGAATAGGCAAGATCCGACAGGATGATGATGTCGTGCTTCTTCGCAAACGCCACGACGTCTTTGTAGAAGTCGAGCGAGGCGACGAAGGCCGTAGGGTTCGACGGATAATTGAGGATCAGCGCCAGCGGCTTGGGGATCGAGTGGCGGACGCCGCGCTCGAGCGCCGGAATGAAGCCATCATCCGGCTTGGCCTGGAGTGAGCGGATGACGCCGCCCGACATGATGAAACCGAAAGCGTGGATCGGATAGGTCGGATCCGGACACAGCACGACGTCGCCAGGCGCGGTGATCGCCTGCGCCATGTTGGCGAAGCCTTCCTTCGAGCCCAGCGTCGCAACGACCTGGGTATCGGGATTGAGCTTCACGCCAAAGCGGCGGGCATAATAATTGGCCTGGGCGCGGCGCAGGCCGGGAATGCCGCGCGACGACGAATAGCGGTGGGTGCGCGGGTCGCGCACCACTTCGCACAGCTTGTCGACGATGGCGGTCGGCGTCGGCAGGTCCGGATTGCCCATGCCAAGATCGATGATGTCGGCGCCCCGCGAACGGGCGCTGGCCTTCAGCCGGTTGACCTGCTCGAAGACATAGGGCGGAAGGCGGCGGACCTTGTGAAATTCTTCCATGTCAGTTCCAGGTAAACGGGGGCTCGGCGATGCGTGCGCGATATACACTCAATTGCAGGCGGGGTCGATAGTCTCGCACTTGCCTTCGATGGCCTTCAGCGTGTCGTCGCCGTGCTTTCTGGCAAGCGTGGTCATCGCCGCCGAATTGCCACCGCCTGCGCCGGCCTTGGCGCCCTGGCGCTGTCTGGCAGCCTGGAGTTCGGCCAGCTTGGCGGCCTTCTGGTCCTCGGTGAACTGGGCGGCGGCCACCTCAGGCGCAATGTTGAGATTGGGGTAGGTGCCGGTATCCTGCGCGCCACGTCCGGTTGCCGGTGCAGCGCTGCTGTCGGCGCTGGTCGTGCTGGTGCAGCCGGCACCGGCAATGGCCAATGCCAGCACGCCCGCGGACAACATCACGCGGGAGCAGAAAAAAACATTCCGACCAACACTATATGTCATAAAGTTTCCCCGACAGGCGCGGTAGAGCGCGTTGGACCCGGTAAGACGTCACATGATACTATGTCAACAATGGGCGCTTTGGGAGGACCTGCAAGAACCATGGCGAAGGTAGACGATTCGGACAAGCAGAGTGGCGATACCCCCTCCTCCGTCGAGCAATACCTCGTCAAAGATCCGGAACGTTTTGCGCTCAACATGGCCCGCATGATCGAGCAGGCCGGGAAGGCAGCCTCCGCCTGGGCCGAACCGCGCGAGAAGGGCGAGGTGCGCGACACCGTCGCCGAGCCGATGGCCGACATGGTCAAGACCTTCTCCAAGCTTAGCGAATACTGGCTGTCCGACCCGCAACGCGCGCTGGAAGCGCAGACCCGATTGTTCTCCGGCTATCTCGACGTGTGGAGCAAGTCGATCCAGCGCATGGGCGGCGACGAGGTCGACGACGCCGTCAAGCCAGAACGCGGCGACAAGCGCTTCCTCGATCCCGAATGGGGCCGCAACGCCTTCTTCGATTTCCTCAAGCAGGCCTATCTGGTGACTGCGCGCTGGGCCGGCGACCTCGTCGACCATGCCGACGGTCTCGACGAGCACACCCGCCACAAGGCCGGCTTCTACGTCAAGCAGGTTGCCAACGCGATTTCGCCGTCCAATTTCATCCTCACAAATCCGGAGCTGTTTCGCGAAACCGTCGCCAGCAACGGCGAGAACCTGGTGCGCGGCATGAAGATGTTTGCCGAGGACATTTCGGCCGGCAAGGGCGACCTCAAGCTCCGGCAGGCCGACTACAGCGGCTTCGAGATCGGCAAGAACATCGCCACCACGCCGGGCAAGGTCGTCGGCCGCAGCGACGTCGCGGAAATCATCCAGTACACGCCGACCACCGACAAGGTGCTGAAGCGGCCGCTGCTGATCTGCCCGCCATGGATCAACAAGTTCTACATCCTCGACCTCAACCCGCAGAAATCCTTCATCCGGTGGGCGGTCGAGCAGGGCCACACGGTCTTTGTCATCTCCTGGATCAATCCAGACCAGCGCCACGGCCTGAAGGATTGGGAAGCCTATATCCGCGAAGGCCTGCAATATGGACTCGACATCGTCGAGCAGGCGACGGGAGAAACCAAGGTCAACGCCATCGGCTACTGCGTCGGCGGCACGTTGCTGGCGGCAGCATTGGCTCTGCTGGCACAGGAAGGTGACCACCGCATCCAATCGGTCACCTTCTTCACGACGCAGGTCGATTTCACCTATGCCGGTGACCTCAAGGTGTTCGTCGACGAGGATCAGATCAAGGCTCTCGAAGGAGCGATGAAGGACAAGGGCTATCTCGACGGCACCAAGATGGCGACGGCCTTCAACATGCTGCGCTCGGGCGACCTGATCTGGCCCTATGTCATCAACAACTACATGCGCGGCAAGGAGCCGACGCCGTTCGACCTGCTCTACTGGAATGCCGATTCGACGCGCATGGCAGCGGCCAATCACTCCTTCTACCTGCGCAACTGCTATCTCGAGAACAACCTGTCGCAAGGCAGGATGGAGCTGGCCGGCCGAACCATCTCGCTCGCCGACGTCACCATTCCGGTCTACAACCTCGCTGCGCGCGAGGATCACATCGCCCCTGCCCGCTCGGTCTTCCTCGGCTGCCAGTATTTCGGTGGCGATGTCGACTATGTCGTCGGCGGCTCTGGGCACATCGCCGGCGTGGTCAATCCGCCCGCCGCCGGCAAGTACCAGTTTTGGTCGGGAGGCAAGCCATCAGGCGATTTCGACGAATGGCTCAAGGGCGCTGCCGAGACGCCGGGCTCGTGGTGGCCGCACTGGCAGCGCTGGATCGAAGCCAAGGACGACACCCGCGTTGCGGCACGCAAGCCTGGCATAAGCGGGCGCGTGCTAGAGGATGCGCCCGGCAGCTATGTAAAGGTACGCGTGTAACCAGCTGTCACAGGCATTGAATTGACGCCCTTTACCAAGAGGGCGAAAACATGGCGCCTATCATGATCTCGCCTTAATTGGCGCCTAGCCCGCTTACTGGGGGATCATTGCCACAAGTTTGAGTGCCGCTTCTTCTGCGGAAGCGTGGTTGCGTAGATGTTCGATTTCAATCGCCAAGCGTAATCGTTGGCCTGCAGTGCATGAGAGGGGATCCGGTTTGACGTCAGGACGACTGCGATTCGCAGACCGGCGCTGCGGCGTTGCGCTGACCGTGCTGGTTTCGCTCATGAGCGTGTCCTGCTCCTCGACGGGCGAGCCGAATTTCGACCTGACAAATCCTGCGGCCAACGCCGCAACGACCACCGAAACAACCACTGCCCAATCCGTGACCGCAGCAGGCGCCCCAGCCACATCAGTGGCCCAGGCAACGATGAGCACGGCAGGCGACACTGCCCTGCCCGACCAGGTCGGTTATGTCCCACTGATCAAGCCGGGAAGCGAAAACGCAGCGGAAGTCGCCATCGCCAGTGCCGAACAGCCGCAGCAGGTCGCGACGGCAGCCACAGCGGAGCAGCCGAAGACAGCAGCTGTCGCTTCCCAGGCTGCGGACGCAAAACCGGCCAAGCCGCCGGTGCAGCAGGATACCGGCTTCATCCTGACCAATGGTCCGGCAGCCGAACCAGAGGCGCCCAAGAAGAAGGGGCTGTTCGCCTCGTTGTTCGGCTCTTCATCTGCCAAGGCAGCACCTGCGCCCGCCGAACAGAAGGCAAGGCCGCTGATCGCGATGGGCGACGAATCGTCTGAAACCAAGCCGAAGGCACCCGAGGAAAAGGCCAAGCCGATCATCACGCTGGCCTCGGCAAAAACTGAAGCAAAGCCGGTGGAGCTTGCGTCGCTGGGCGGCTCGTCGGGCGGCGATTCGAACTGGGCGCTGCCGGGCGTGCGCACCACCGATCTGTTCGAAATCAAGCGCAAGTCCGGCCTCAACGACGACAGCGACGTCGACCTGCACGAGGACGAGGATCCAGAACTGTACCAGACGGCATCGGCTGCCGGCATGGCGCGCCTCGCGCCTAACGGGCTGCTCAAGCAGCATGAAAGCGTCGATGTCGCCTGCCTGAAGCCGTCGCTGGTGCGCATCCTCAAGGCCGCCGAGCAGCACTACGGCAAGAAGATGATCGTG
This sequence comes from Aminobacter ciceronei, assembly GCF_014138625.1. Taxonomy (GTDB): domain Bacteria; phylum Pseudomonadota; class Alphaproteobacteria; order Rhizobiales; family Rhizobiaceae; genus Aminobacter; species Aminobacter ciceronei. The sequence continues at coordinate 157,683 of NZ_JACJHY010000009.1, read as the reverse complement.
ACATCGGGCTATCGCAACCCGGAACGCAACCGTCGCGCCCGCGGCGCCAAGAATTCGCAGCACATGTATTGCGCGGCAGCCGACATCCAGATTCCCGGCGTCGGCAAGTGGGAACTGGCGACGTATCTGCGCGCCATGCCTGGCCGCGGCGGTGTCGGCACCTATTGCCACACCAATTCCGTCCACATCGACGTCGGCCCGGAACGCGACTGGAACTGGCGTTGCGGCCGTCGCCGTGGATAAGTCGAAAAAATTTCGCGGCGCAGCAAAAAGACGGGTTGCCTGTCTCGAACAAGCCAACTATACACCGCCTCACCTGAGCGCGCCCATCGTCTAGCGGTTAGGACACCGCCCTTTCACGGCGGTAACAGGGGTTCGATTCCCCTTGGGCGTACCAGGTTTTCTCCACATTTTTTGAGCATTTCGGAAGACGCGGCAGCTGCAATTCTTGCACGCATCGTCTCGCTCTCGGTAATGCCCGACGGCACATGTCTGTATTCAAGGCAGGTCCAACTGACCGCCTGTCAATGCACGCCGCTACCGAACGAGAAGCAGAGCCACGAACGGCTACGGCCTCTCCCTCGCCTCATAATGGCTAAGGCGCAAAGCCGTCATGGCTGGATCGACGTGCCCTTCGATCTGCCAGGCGGCGCGGCCGGCCTTGGCGCGGGTTGGGTTGTGGTGAAGTTCGCGCCCTTGCGGGCCGCCGAGGCCGCGGCGGCGAGGCTAACGTCGAAAGCCACGAGAACGGGGGAAAGGGCATCGACCATCGCCTGATCGCCGATCTTTGCGCCACCGATCTCTGCATCCGTGCGAGCTCTGCCCGCAGCGCCTCCCGCATCGGCAGACCGGTCGAGCCGCTGTCTCCGGCGGCGGCGAAGACGAACGAGGCGAGCAGCGCTGACGGCCGAAGGCTTAAGTTAACGCGGACCTTTTTTGGATCGTGACCAAGCCACCAATGTTAGGCAGGCGCGTTGACAGCACGCTCTTGTGGCGCCGCCTAATGAGCAATTTGTTGCTCAGAACCCCGGCTGGTCCCGGCTACATCGCGATAATAGACAAGCTCAGTTCACACACAGGCCCGGCCGCCATCCGTCGGAGACTTGGGCGGGCGTTCAACATAACTCGAGCAGGAACTCGAATGCGGCTGATGGTGACTAATACAGCTTGTCAAAAAGTTGCCAGACGTCGAACGGCAAGTCTTCTTGCTGCGTCTGATCACCATTGTCCCCCGACAATGAGCCAAGAACGGAGATGAACTCTCCCTCAGCTATGATGCGATCGACCTCGCTTCGAGTCTTTTCGCGAAAGAATTCACAGTGGATGGTATCGATAGACCTTCCAACGATGTGGCAACCAGAGGTCCCCTCATCATTATTGAATCTCAGGTAGAAGAAATCCGGGATGGTTCTCATGCCGCCGACACGAACGGATGCACCCCCTTCAGAGAGTCGTATGAGTCGAAACTTCGCTCCGTGTATTTCGCGCACGCCACGCGCTGGGAAAAGCAACTCTACCTCACAATTGACTTCTCTCCACACCCAACTTTGGCATTTATTTACATCCTTTGAAGGCATGTACGCAATTCCTACAATTTACAAGGCAATTACGAGCGAACGAGTAGAGTTTTTCACTACATCTTGCTGACGATCAGAATGCCAACTTCTCTTGCAGCCTCCTCGAATGCAGACCTGGCATGGGACGTCTCTTTGGTCCCTTGCAGGACAGCGAGACAAGCCTCGGTCGCGGTGACGAAATTAGGTCCAGTTGCTCGTGGCCACCGGAAGAGCAGGTACTCGGCTGCTTCTTGAGTGGAGGCTACAGAGCGTATCTCGTCTACGGCGCCAAGCTGAACCAAGACCGGAGTATCGAACGGTTCATCCTCCAACTCACAACCTCGCCTTCTGTGGAGCCCGCAGGCTCCAGTTCCCATTATGATCAAAGCTGGAATGCGCTATTCCCCGAGGACAATCCGGACGAGGTCAATTGTACTCCTCGCACCTACCTTCTTGAGCAGATTGGCTCGATGGAACTCAACGGTGCGAGGAACGATACCTAGCTGGCGAGCAATTTCCTTGCTGGAGCAACCCCTCACGAGTTCGCCCAAGACGTTTCGCTCCCTCGATGTGAGCGTGTCGTGCCCCGGAAAGGACTTGGAGCAGATATCGCCATTGACCTCCGCTACTTCCTGTTTTGTTTGCCTGGTGAACTTGCGTCCAGGAGTCTCCAGGAACTCCCATTCGCCACACCTCCTGGCGATGGTAAACTGATGGGCGCGGGCTACATCAAGCAGGTCGACGATCCGACTTTCCGAAAGGGAATACGTGCAGAGAACAACCATCTTCTGGCCAGCGAGCGATCGGTCCAGTTCGCGCTCGTACTCCGTGAATTCCTGAAAATGGTTGGTGCCAATCCAGAATGCGTTTCCACTCACACGCATCCCCTCGTAGCCCTTGGCCAATGCGAGCCGCAGCTTGTTGTGCCACCCCCCGGTAATCCGCTGCAAATCGAACTCGCCGCCGCGCAGATACCAGTCCGTGCCTGCAATAAACTCGATTTGTCCCGCATCGAGGCGCTCATCAAGGTCGGGGACTGACCGGCGCAGCGCATTCCTTGCGTCCGCCTCCGTGATCGGATCAGAGATCGCCCAAACGCAGAACTCGTTGCCTTCCAAACCTGCCTTTAGATACAGGAAATTGGCGTCCAGAAGGTCCTGCTTTGTCTCGTAAAAAACACATATGTGCGTGCCCCAAGCGATTTCGCTTATGGAGCTGATGCCGGAATTGCGTGGCGCTTGGGCCGGACCAGCAGTGACTTTCAGATCGTCTTGAACCCTGCGCGCAGCAGAAGATTTCATATGGCTCACCAGTGGGTCCGGCCGAGATTGGGGACCCCCACGTAAACGACCATTTCCAGACGCGTAAACCTGACAATATCAACAGTACAATATTCGCCGACCGCTTATCGTTCGTACTCCTAGGCCATAAATAGGCGGCTGCATTTAAAGGCCATTTCAACTAATTGTTGTGCGCAAGACGCGGGTTCATAGCACTCACTAGGAGCCGCTCGAACTGTAACGCACGTCGGCGAAGAGGGTTCCCCGCTAACTCCTCGGCCATTGCTGACAAGCCTCCCCAAGAACTGCGATGAACAACCGTATGGCTCGCGGATTCCGACCGGATGCCAGATGGCCGCCGCGATCTCGAGGATTTTGCAAAGGCGTATCCGGCTCCATGGGTGCAGCAGGAAAATCCGGGCACACACAAGACCGGAACAGGGAGCGAGGGGCCATAGCATCGCGATCGTCATCGGGACGCGGATAGCGCATCTCGATGGTGCAGAGGCGGCGGCGCTGCTGCTCGAGGATCTGGCGCGCTGACGGCGCCGAGCGCATCAACGCCGGGATCGATGTGGACTTCGAATCGCTTGGCGGCGCGGCGGGCCCTGCCTTGGACGGGTCGGGGCCCACCGCGGTACTCAGTCGAGATCAGTTGATGACGTTACCGTAGAAGCCGGCCTCGACCTTGGCCATGTCGATAGAGGCAAGATCCTCAGGCAGGGCATAATTGTCGGCATCGGCATGCACCGCCGCGACATCGAATTTGTTCGCATCGGCGATGAAGGCGTTGGTCACGAACCGCTCCGTGTCGATGTCGATCGACGACTGGCCGATCTTCTTCAGGATTTTGAAGAAGCTGTCCCAGCCCCGGATGTCGTGCTCGCCCCAGCCTTTCCGCTTCGCCATGTCGCCCTTGAAGGTGCGATGGATCTGCATGAGGCTCTCCGTGCCATAGCGCGGGCCGTAATTCGCTTTCGTCGTCGGCAGTGCCTTGAAGACGATGTCGGCAGCGGCCCTTGGATTGCGGTCGGCAAATGCGCTGCCCATGGCCCAACCCTTGAGATATTGGGCGAGGAAGTGGCGGCGGTCCTGGTCCTCGATGTCGGCACGTCGTACGACCAGCGAATTGGACGGCAGCGGCGAGCCGCGCATGCCGAGCCAGTAGTCGAAGTCGAGCCCTTTGGCCGAGAGGTCGGCGCGCAACCCTTCCCAGGCCAGGCAGGCATCGCCCTGTCCGCTCGCGAGTGCCGTGGTCCAGGTTGGCCAGCCGGCTTCGACATACTTGATCGACTTCGGGTCAACGCCGGCAGCTGCAAACATCGGATCGCAGATCGACTGCCAGGCGGCCGACCCGAGCAGCACAGTCTTGCCCTCGATCTTGGCAAGATCCTGCACGCCCTCGCCTTTGCGGAAGGCAAAGTTGAAGAGGTCGAGATTGCCGCTGCCGAAGACCGAAACCAGATCCATCCCGCTGTTGACGGCATAAGACAGCACGCCTGGTGATGGGAAGCCAATGTCGGCCTGTTCGACGGCCAGGAATTTGACCACGGCAGTGCCATCCGACGGCCCCGGCTGCATTGCCGTCTCGACAGCCAGATCGCCGAAATAGCCCATCTCCTTCGCCACCCAATAGGGGTAGTCGTCCATTACCTCGATGGTCCCGCGCGGCGAGATCCAGTTGAATGGCGAGGCGTAGGGCTTGGCGAATGCGATGCCCGGCTTGAACAGGCTGCCTCCGAGTACCGTGCTCGTCACCAGGCCTCCCGCTCCCACCTGGAGCAGCCTGCGGCGTGAAATGTTGGTCGTTGTCATTGCATGTCCTCGATACAGAAGACCGCGGTCAGGTGGCGCTGGCGGGCGCGGTCATTCCCCGCCCCGGCCAATCAGCTCTCCCAGCCGGCGAGTTTCTTTCCGAGCCAGAAGAAGAAGGCGTAGATCGCGATGCCCGTGACCGCGAGGATCAGGATGCAGGCGAAGAATTCGGGCATGCGCAGCGTCGACGAATAGGTCGTCAGTCGGCTGCCTATGCCGAACCCGCCTCCCGACATCTCGGCACCCACTGCGGTGATCATTCCGAAGATTGCGCCGATCATCAGTCCGACGATGACCATCGGCATCGCCATGGGGATGCGGATCTTGGTGAATATCTGCAAGGTGCTGGCGCCATATGACCGCGCAAGCGCGATCTTGCCGGCATCGACGCGCCTGAAGCCGGTCGCCGCGTTGACCATCACCATCGGGCCGGAGGCCAGGGCGACGGCAATGACACGCGGCGTGTAGCCGAAGCCGAAATTCAGGATCAGCAACGGCACCAGCGCCAACATCGGCGTGGTCACCAGAAGCAGGATGTATGGCGTGATCACCTTCTCGACGAAGGGGAACTGGGTGATAACGGCCGCCAGCACCAGCCCAATCGAGGCGCCGATGGCGTAACCGGCAAACAGCTCGAACAGCGTGTAGCCATAGTGCTGCGAGATTGTCGTAATCTCCGGCGAGGCGAAGACGGCGGCAATGGTCGACGGTGCCGGCAGTATGAACTGAGGGACATCGAAGAAGCGCAGCAGGAATTCACCGCCGCCGATGACGAGGACGGCAACGGCAAGGATCGCAATGATCTCACGCGCACCCTGGCCGCCCATGCCGCTGACGATTCCCGTGGCACTGGCAAGGCCAGAGCCTCCGGTCGGCAGGTCTGAATTGTGGGTCATGTCGGTCATGGTTACCTCGCGGAGGTCGTGCGCCCTGCCGGCGGCACCTGATGCTTGATGTCGGATTTGATGTCGTTGACGAGGTCGAAGAACTCACGGGTTTCCATGAGTTCCAGCGGACGCGGCCGTTCGAACGGCACGTCGACGACCCTGGAGATGCGGCCCGGACGGGCGCTCATCACGTAGACCTTGTCGGAGAGAAAGACGGCCTCGGCGATGGAGTGGGTGATCAGGATCACTGTCTTGCGCGCCTCGAGCCAGATCTCCTCGACAAGCTTGTTCATCTCATCGCGTGTGAAGGCATCCAGCGCGCCGAAAGGCTCGTCCATCAAGAGGACGTCAGGGTTACTGGCGAGTGCGCGCACGATCGAGGCGCGCTGTTGCATGCCGCCGGAGAGCTCGCGCGGCATCTTCTCGCCGAAGCCGCCAAGGCCAACACGTTCGAGCAAGGCCTCGACCCTGTCCCTATCCGGCCTGATCCGGCGCAATTCGGACGGCAACGAGATGTTTTGCTCGATGGTGCGCCAGGGCAGCAGGTTCGCTTCCTGGAACATCATGCCGATGCTGGGATGCGGCTGCTTGATCTCATCCTCGCCCAGGTGGATCCGGCCGCCGCTCAGCTGGTGGAGGCCAGCAATGGACCAGAGCAAGGTGGTCTTGCCGCAGCCGGATGGTCCGACGACAGAGATGAACTCGCCAGCCTCGACGATCATGTCCACGTCCTGCAGCGCGTGGACCACGCCTGAGTGCGCTGCATATGTCTTGGTTGCGCCGCTTATGCGCAGCGCCTCGTGGGTATGGCCTCCCATCCCATCCTCCCTGTCCGGGACATGCTTCTCCCGTTCCAGCGCCATCGGCGCCGACCAAGAGTTGCGTCCCTGTTGTTGGTCTCAGTTGTTGAGAAGAGCCCTCAAATGCTCATCCACCTGGCTGATGTAGCCGGGTTCAAATCCGTTGAGGCCCATATGGCCTTCCGGGGTGTGGATGAGCTTCAGTTCCGCACGCTCGATCAAGGCACAGTCCGCTTCGCATTCGTGCGGCGGGAAAAACATGTCGTGACTGATCGGCATGACATAGGTTTTGGCGGTGATCCGTTTCAGTGCCGTCGGGAGGTCTCCGCCCGTGTGGCGGGAAACATCGGCCCGCTGCCACTTCCACATTTCGCAGAGCAGCACGTTGGGATCCATGGGTTCGAAGTAGGCTTTCATCACCCCGTTGATGAAGTCGTCGGGCGACGACATGCCGAGCACGTTCCGCCAGCGTTCCTCCTGGTAGAACTGCGGCGACCACCCCAGGGTTGCCACGATCCTCGCCAGGCGGTCCATACCGTCGCGCACGTCATGGCCGCTATTGTACCAGCCGCCATTCCAGCCGGGATCGGACATCAGCGCGTCGGCGCAAACATCGACGAAGATGGCCTGGTGATGCGAGATGCGGGCAGTTGCCGCGATCGGTGCTGCGCGCACGACCATGTCGGGATAGCGCACAGCCCACTCATAGACCTGCTGCCCGCCCATCGACCCGCCGACGACCAGTGCCAGCCGTTCGATGCCGAAATGCTCTGTCACGAACCTGTGTTGGGCCCTGACATCGTCCCCAATGCGCAGCTTCGGAAACTTGGCCATGGATTGCGGTGCCGGCGAGTTCTGCGGCGACGACGACACCCCGCTGCCGATCTGGTCGACGACAATGATGAAGTACTCGTCGGGGTTCAGCGCGTGATCGCGGCCGACATAGACATCCGCCATCACCTTGCCCGTCCCGGAGAACCAGGTTGTCACCAGGATGGCGTTGGACTTCTCGGCGTTGAGGCGACCGAAGGTGCGATAGGCGAGTTTTGCGCCACGCAGCGTTTCACCATCTTCAAGGACCAGGTTTCCGAGATCGTAGAGCTTGAACTCGCCCTGCGTTTCACGACCGTAATACGGATTGTCGATCATCGTGAGGCCCTCAGTCGAGGCTTTTCGCGACAGCGTCGAGGCCCACCTGCGCGCAGCTTTCGTCCTGGTCTTCGCTGGCGCCGCTGACACCGATCCCGCCAATGACGTCACCAGAGGCTGACTTGACGGGCAGACCGCCGGCAAAGGCGACAAGGCCCGGGACAAAAGCCGCACCCGGCAATCCCGCGCCCACGCCATCGCGCTTCACGCCAAAGGACAGGTCAGCCATGGCCCGGGTCGGAGCGGCGTAGAGCGCGGATGTGGTTGCCTTGTTCTCCGCGATGTCGGTGCAGGCCTTGCAGGCCCCGTCCTGTCGCGCGGCGGCAATGAGCCGTCCGCCATCGTCGACCACGACGACATTGACCTGGGCGTGTCCTGCGGCTGCCTGTGCCGCGAAGCAGGCTGCGATCATCCGTCCAGCCGCCTCATAACCAAGTACGGGCTTGGCCAGCCCCTCGGCCGCACTGAGCGTCGGCAGCCATGCCACCAGCGCCGTTGCCACAAGCAATCGTTTGCTCATCTCTTCTCCTCCCTCGGCCAAGCCATCTGTCTGGGGGCTTCAGCGTCGAAGGAGCTTACGAAGAATGCTTGGTGGCCATCTATCGCGAACATTCGCGATGCCGACCAGAGTTCGCCGAAACTTCAGTTCATCGGCATATCATATTGATAATGCTTACTTTACGATGACCGGCGTAAGAATGGCGAGAACGGATGACCGCGCGTGCGGCAGTGCTCCCGGCTAGGACAAGTCAGACCGGGCAAGCAGGCTGACCAAAGCCGATGTACTGGAGGCACCGGTCTTCTGCCGGATGCTCCTGAGCTGATGGTCGATCGTGGAAAGTGAGCGGTCGCGAACCCGCGCGATCTCCTTGTAGCTCATCCCCTTCGCAACCAGCCGTGCAATCTCCAGTTCGGACGCCGTCAGTGTCGCAAGTGAGGCAGTGTCCGAAACGCCCGCATATGCGGCCAGGGATCCCTGTGGTTTTCCAACCTCACCACGAGAGCCTTGGTCGGCAATCTGCTTGGATACGGCGATGATCGGGCTCAGGACATCCGTCACGGTCTGCTCGAAGCAATCGTAGAGACCGGATTCCCAGGGCACCAGGTGTTCGGTCCAGTCGGCACAGATCAGGCCGTAGCCACCGCGCTCGGTGCGAAGCGCCCAGGCGAGTTTCGATTTCGTCCGCGCCCCGGACATCCTTTGCCGCAGCCGCATGGTGACGCGGCGGTCCTGCTTGATGTCGGCAAAGATCAGCGGACGAGGGTCCAGCCACATCGCCTGCATGGCGACGTCGCGGTTGTCGACAGCCTTGCCGCATCCGAACGAAGGAACGTCAAAGCTCGCGTCCTTTGCTTCCGCAAAACCCGGGAAATAGTCCTTCGCCTCACGCATCCCGAAACCGGTATCGACCCGCTGGCATCCGAGCTCGGCCCGCAGCCAATTGGTGGCGACCGACCAGCACCCCGGCAAATCGTCGAGACGAAGCAGCATATGCGCGGCCAGGTCGCGCGCATGGCGATAGCGAATGGTGCTGCGATCGAGGAGGCGGTTTCGCAGCTGTCGCTGCGCGGCAAGGATGCCCCCGCGGAAGTCTTCCGCAAAGGCTGGATACGTGTCCTGGTTTCGCCCGTCCACCAACCCTTCCCCTCTGACGCGCTGTGTCTGGCCAAAAGTTCGGCTGAAGGACAGGGCGACACGACGTTCATTCAGACTCTATGCCGCCCCATCAATGAGTCAAATCCTGGATGGCCTGATCGGCAAGCGCAGACACCTCTCCGCGCCAACCCACCAAACCAGCCAACGCTCTTTAGGTTGCCAGATGTTCAAACAGCCGTGCCACAGCCTCCGCGCCGGGATCGATGTGGCCCTCGAGCTGCCTGGCGTTGATGTAGGCGGCGCGACCGGCTTTGGCGCGGGTGAGTGTGGCAGTGTAGTTGGCACCCTTGCGGGCGGCCGTGGCAGCGGCGGACAGGCTGTCGCCAAGGGCGTCGAGGGCGGGTGCCAGGGCGTCGACCATTGTGCGATCGCCGATCTTCGCGCCGCCGATCTCCTGCATGCGCGCCAGCCCGGCCCGCAGCGCCTCACGCATCGGCAGGCCGCTGGAGGCGCCGTCGCCGGCTGCGGCGAAGAAGATGGCGAGCAGCACGCCAGATGAGCCGCCCATGGTCTGGCTCAGTTCCTGGCCGATAGCGCGCAGAAGCTGTGTGTGGTCGGACAAAGGCAGCCGGTCGATGGCGCTGATCAGGGCGCGGGCGGCCCCGGCCAGCGTCGACCCTGTGTCACCGTCGCCCGACTTGGCATCGAGCGCGTTGAGGTCCTGCTCGGCCGCGATCAGCACGTTGCAGCAATTGACCAGGAAGGCGCGCGTGCCCGCGTGGTTGGACGGCATCGGCGTGATCGGCGTCAGCCCGTCGGGCATGGGCGCGACCACGAGCGACCTGACCTGCGAGACGCCGGGCCATGCCGGGATCGCGACGGGCGCCTTCAGCAGTTCCAGTTCCGTCGCGTCGGCGGGAAATACCGAAATGGAAATACCCTGCATGTCGAGCGAAGTCATCAGCGGCGACGGCCCGATGGCATGAGTGATCCTGTCACCGATGGACGACTGCAGCAGGTCATGCGCCAGCACCGACATTTCGAGCACCGAGGTACCGCCGAGATTGTTGACGAGCACGACATGTGGTCCCTCGCCCATAAGTGCCGCCAGCCGCTCGACCATTGTGGCGACGGAGGCGCGCGCGCCGGCGAAGTCGATCTGCTCAACGCCGGCCTCGCCGTGGATGCCGAGGCCGAGTTCGGCCTTGCCGAGCGGAATGCGATCCTCCTTGGGCGAGCCAGGAACGCTGCAGGTGTCGAGCGACATGCCGATCGAGCGGGTGCCCGCAATCACATGTTTCGCCGCCGCCGTCACCGTCTCCAGGTCAGCGCCACGTTCGGCGAGCGCACCGGCAATCTTGTGCACGAACAGCGTGCCGGCGACGCCGCGCGCCTGCGGCAGGTCAGGCAAGGCGATGTCGTCGCCGACGATGACCATCGAAACGTTGAGGCCGAAGGCCCGTGCGCGCTCGGCAGCGAGGCCGAAATTCAGCCTGTCGCCGGTGTAGTTCTTGACGATCAAAAGGCACCCAGCCGGACCGGTTACCGCCAGGATGCCGGCGAGCACGGCGTCGACGCTGGGCGAGGCAAAGACGTCGCCGCAGACCGCGGCCGTCAGCATGCCCTTGCCGACGAAGCCGACATGGGCCGGCTCATGGCCGGAGCCGCCGCCGGAGACGATCGCCACCTTGGACCTGTCCCAGTCGCTGCGCAGCACGACGCGGATATGCGGATAGCCATCGAGGCGGGTCAGCGCGCCGCCCGACAGCGCCAGCACCCCATCGATGGCCTCGGTGACGACGTCTTCGCGCCTGTTTATGAATTGCGCCATGAAATCTTGCTCCTCAAGCTAAACGCATGCCCGCCGCATCGAAGTAGAGCGGCCGCGACGGCTGGATCCGGATTGTTTCGCCGCCCTTGAGCGGCGTGTGGGCATCGGTGACGGTGACGAGGTCGTGCCGCTTCAGGTTGAGATGCAGCCGCGTCTGGTCGCCGAGATGCTCGACGCGCTTGACCAATGCCTCCTCGCCCTCGCCCTGAACGATGTGCTCGGGGCGCAGGCCAATGCTTTTCGCCCCCGACGGCGCTCCGGCAAAGATGTCGGCCGGCAGGACGTTGATGCGCGGCTGGCCGAGCCGGGTTGCGGCATAGACACTGACCGGCTGCTCATAGACCTCGCGCGGCGAGCCGAACTGCACAAGTTTGCCTTCGTTCAGCACGCCGACATGGGTCGCCATCGTCATCGCCTCGATCTGGTCGTGGGTGACATAGAGCAGCGTCGCCCCCAGCTTGGCCTGGATGCGCTTCAGTTCGATGCGCAGGTCGGCGCGCAGCTTGGCGTCGAGCGAACTCAGCGGCTCGTCCATCAGGAAGATCTGCGGATTGCGCACCAGCGCACGGCCTATGGAGACGCGCTGCATCTCGCCGCCCGACAATGCGGTCGCCTTGTTGTCGAGCTTGTGGCCGATCTGCAGAACCTCGGCGACCTCCCTCACGGTCCGGTCGATGAGATCGCGTGGCGTGTTGAGCAGCGGTGATTTCAGCGGAAACTCAAGGTTCTGCCGCACCGTCAGATGCGGATAGAGCGAATATTGCTGGAACACCATCGCCACGTTGCGCTCCGCCGGCGACAGCCCCTTCATCAGGCGTCCGCCGATATGGACCTCGCCGCTGTCGGGCACATCGAGCCCCGAAACCATGCGCAAAGTCGTCGTCTTGCCGGCGCCCGTCGGGCCGAGCAGCACGACGAAGGAGCCGTCGGGGATGGTCAGTGACACATTGTCGAGCGCGACCGTGCCACCGAAGCTCTTGGTCACGTTTTCAAGGACCACTTCAGCCATGTCCCAGCACTCCGTCATTGGCGTCCGATCGCAGCGCCTTGCCGGTTTCGGCGTCGAACAGTGACAACGTCCTTGCGTCGAAGGCGAGGCCGACCAGCTCGCCCTCGCGGACCGGCCGGTCCGAGGGAATACGCGCCTTGAGGTCGCCGTGGCTCGATCGCAGCGTCACGATCTGGGTGGTGCCTAGATATTCGACCGCTGTGACTCGCCCCCTGTATGCCGACTCGGTGGCGAACCTGACATGCTCGGGCCGAACGCCGAGCGTCAGCTTGCCGGCCCGCCCCTCCCGCGCGGCCGGCACTTCGATCTTCGCCTCGCCGAGATCGACCGACTTGCCGCCAATGCCGATCATGCCTTCGAAATCGAGGAAGTTCATGGATGGCGAGCCGATGAACTGGGCGACGAACTTGGTCGCCGGCCAGTCGTAGATCTGCTGCGGCTTGCCGAACTGCTCGACGACGCCATGGTTCATGACGACGATCTTGTCGCCCATCTGCATGGCCTCCAGCTGGTCATGCGTGACATAGACCGTCGTTGCGCCCATGCGGTCGTGCAGCGCGCGCAGCTCCTCAGCCATGTGCTCGCGAAATTCGGCATCGAGCGCGCCGAGCGGCTCATCCATGAAAAAGGCTTTTGGCTGCCTCACGATAGCCCGGCCAAGCGCCACTCGCTGACGGTCGCCGCCCGACAGCCCGCCGACCGGCCGATCGAGGATGTTCTCGATCTTGAGGATGCGGGCGACCTCCTGAACACGCGTCTTCACTTCCTCGCGCTTCATGCCCTGGCTGACCAGCGGATAGGAGATGTTCTTGCGCACGTTCATGTGCGGGTAGAGCGCGAACATCTGGAAGACGAACGCGATGTCGCGCTTGCTGGCCGGCTTCATGCCGACCTCTTCGCCATCGATGAAGATCTCGCCCGAGGTCGGCAGCTCGAGGCCCGCCATCATCCTGAGCGTCGTCGTCTTGCCGCAGCCGGAGGGGCCGAGCAGCATGAAGAACTCGCCGTCCTCGATGGTGAAGGTCGATGAGCGCACGGCGGTGAAGGCGCCGAACTCCTTGCGCACATTCTGGATTCTGATCTGTGCCACGGGCCTACTCCGGGAAATGGCTGACGATGATGAACATCACTGTGCCCAGCAGGGTTACGAGGAAGGACCAGGAATAGAGGACCAGGGCGAATGGCTGCATGAGCATGACGACGCCGGCGGCAATCAGCACCGAGGCCAGCATCTCCCAGGCGCCGCGCCGGAAATGAAGCAATCCGTCGAGGAACCTGGTCATTTGCGTACCGCTCCGAAGGTGATGCCGCGCAACAGGTGCTTGCGCAGGAGAATGGTGAAGACCATGACCGGCACGAGGAACAGCGTCGCGCCCGCGGCGACCGCCGGCCAATCCTGGCCGCTGACGCCGATGATGGTCGGAATGAAGGGCGGCGCGGTCTGGGCATTGCCCGAGGTCAGCAGCACGGCAAAGGCGTATTCGTTCCAGGCGAAGATCAGGCAGAAGATCGCGGTCGAGGCGATGCCGGTCGCCGCCTGCGGCAGCACGACCTTGTAGAAAGCCTGGAAGCGCGTGTAGCCGTCGATCAGCGCCGCCTCCTCATATTCGACCGGGATCTCGTCGATGAAACCCTTGAGCAGCCAGACCGACAGCGACAGGTTGACCGCCGTGTAGAGCAGGATCATGCCGGCATGGGTGTCGCTCAGCCCGAGAGAGCGGAACATCAGGAAGATCGGGATGGCGACCGCGATCGGCGGCATCATCCGCGTCGACAGGATGAAGAACAAAAGGTCGTCCTTCAGCGGCACCTTGAAGCGCGAAAAGGCGTAGGCGGCTGCTGTCCCCAGCACGATGCAGAGCACGGTCGAGCCGAAGCCGATGATGACGGAATTGGTGAAGCGTTCGGCAAAGCGCGACGGTCCCGAGATGACCAGCCCGTCCTTGCGCACAAGCCTGTCGTACCAGGTCTGGGGCTCGCCGACCGCCTGCAACTGTTCCTCGGTCAACCGGGTGCGGGTGGTGAAGACATTGACATAGCCTTCAACCGTCGGCGTGAAGAAGGTTTTGGGCGGATAGGCGATGGCATCCGACGGGGTCTTGAAGCTGGTACCGATGATCCAGACCAGCGGCAAGATGGTGATCAGCGCATAAAGGACGACAAGTACCCCGGCGAACCACTTCTGCCGGCGCGACGGCTCGGTGATGGAATAGCTGCTCATCGCTCTTTCACCTTGTTCAGGGCTTTGACGTAGATCGAAGCCAGACCGAAGACGGTCACGAAAAGGATGACGGCATAGGCCGAGGCATAACCGGTGCGCCACTTCTCGAAGGCTTCGCGCTTGAGGTTGATCGAGGTGAGCTCGGTGATCGAACCCGGACCGCCGCCGGTGAGCTGGACGACGAGGTCGAACATCTTGAAATTCTCGATGCCGCGGAACAGAACGGCGAGCATCAGGAACGGCAGCACCAGCGGGATGGTGATGGTCCAGAACTGCCGCCATTTGCTGGCGCGGTCGCATTCGGCGGCTTCATAGATGCTGTCGGGAATGGAACGCAGCCCCGCCAGGCAGATCAGCATGACGAAGGGCGTCCACATCCAGGTGTCGACGATGACGATCGCCCAGGGCGCCAGCGCCACGTCGCCGATCATCGAGAAGCTGGAGGGATCGGCACCCGTCAGGAAGCCTATGGCATAATTGAACAGGCCGATCTGCGGCTGGTAGAGGAAGGTCCAGAAATTTCCGACGACCGCCGGGCTCAGCATCATCGGCAGCACGATGATCGTCGTCCAGAGATCATTGCCGCGGAACTTCTTGTTGATCAGATAGGCGAGCGAGAAGCCGATCAGCACCTGCAGCACCAGCGTCCAGATCAGGAAGTGGGCCGTTGCCTGCATGGTCAGCCAGATGTCCTTGTCGGACAGGATGCTGATGTAGTTCTTCAGGCCGACGAACTCGACCTCGGCATTGGGTCGATTGACGCGGAAATTGGTGAAGCTCAGCCGGATCGTCCAGATCAGCGGAAAGATGTTGACCGCGAGCAGGAGCACGATTGAGGGAGCAACGAAGAGCCAGGCGAGCGAACGGTCAGACAGACCCCGGAAACGCTTGGCAATGGCGTGCGGCGTCGCTTCGGCGACGCGATCCACCGGTGAATGCAGCATTGATATTCCCCTGATTATCAACTGTGCGGCGACGGAGCCGGCAAGCGCCGGCCCCGCACCGTAGCATGGCCCGCTGGGAGGATGCGGGACAGGGCTTTACAGCGATCAGTACTTGCCTTCGTCGTCGAAGATCTGCGTCCAGTCCTTGGCGAGACCGTCGAGCGCATCCTGGGCGGAGCCCTGGCCGGCAACGACATAATCGTGGAAGCGCTTCTGCGTCGCCTGCAGCAGCGAGGCGTAGGCCGGCTCCGCCCAGAAATCCTTCACGATGGCCATCGAGTCGAGGAAGGTCTGGGCATAGGGCTGGCTGGTGGCGAAGCCCGGATCCTCGACGACCTTGCGCAGTGCCGAATAGCCGCCCATCTGCCACCATTTCTGCTGGACCTCGGGCTGGGCGAACCACTTGATGTAGGCGAGCGCGTCGTCCTTCTTCTCCGAAGCCGAGACCACCGAGATGCCCTGGCCGCCGAGCTGGGCGAAGGCCACCCCGTCCGGACCCGCCGGGTTCGGGAAATAGCCCGACTTGTCGCCACCGACATTAGCATCGGCATTGATGCCGGGCCAGGTGAAGGCGAAGTTCATGTGCAGCGCCACCTGGCCCGACTTGTAGGCGTCAATGTCCTCGGACATGTAGGCGTCGGAATGGCCGGGAGGCGTACAGCAATCATAGAGCTGCTTGTAGAATTCCAGCCCCTGCACCGCCTTGGCCGAATTGACGAACCCATCGAGCTCGTAAGGCTTGTCGGGGTTCTCGTACTGGAAGCCGAAGCTGTAGAGCACGTCCATCGCGCCCATGGTGATGCCTTCGGACCCGCGCTCGGTGTAGATCCCAGCACCATAGACAGTCTTGCCGTCGATCTCGCGCTTCTGGAAGAACTCGGCGATGTCCTTGAGCTCGGCGAAGGTTTTTGGCACGGCGAGGTCACGGCCGTATTTCTTCTTGAACTCGGTCTGCAGCTCGGGCCGCGCGAACCAGTCCTTGCGATAGCTCCAGCCGATGACATCGCCGAAGGCCGGCAGCGCCCAGTAGTTCGGCGAATTCTTCGGCCATTCGGCATAACCGACGACGGTCGCCGGAATGAAGTCGTCCATCTTGATTCCTTCCTTGTCGAAGAAATCGTTGAGCTTCACATATTGGCCGTTCTCTGCCGCGCCACCGATCCACTGGCTGTCGCCGATCATCAGGTCGCAGAGCTTGCCGCCCGAGTTCAGCTCGTTGAGCATGCGGTCAGCGAAGTTCGGCCACGGCACGAACTCGAACTTCATCTTGACGCCGCTCTTGGCCTCGAAATCCTTGCTCAGCTCGACCAGCGCGTTGGCCGGGTCCCAGGCGGCCCAGCACAGCGTCAGGTCCTTTGCGCTGGCCTGGCTTGTTCCCGCCACGCCGGCAGCCAAAACGGCGCCGAAAGCGGCCAATGATCTCACATGGCGAATTGTCATGGCTGGGACCTCCCTCCCATCCTTCCGACCTCCATCGGAAGATGAAAACGCCCGCTTGGGGCACCTGACGCGGAAACGATCTTCCTGGCGGGCCAGTCTCCTCCGCGCCGCCTGCGTGGCTCGCTCAGTCCTCCCGGCGACCACCATGAGAGTCTTAATTGAGGTGCGCACCTCAATGCAAGCGAATTTTGAGGCACGCACCTCAAAACTTGATTTTCATCTGGTTTTGTTGGAGAAATCGCCCGAAGACGACATGATCGGGAAGAGAGTCGAGGATGCGGCCAACCGCGAGAGACCTGGCAGAAGCCGCGGGCGTCAGCCTCGCGACCGTCGACCGCGTCCTCAATGAGCGACCGAATGTCAGCCCAAAGGCGGCGAGGAGCGTGGCCGAGGCGATCGAGCGCATCGGCTTCATGCGCAACCCCGCCGCCGTGGCGTTGGCCCGCAACAAGACATACCGCTTCCGCTTCGTCCTGCCGACGTCAGGTGACCAGTATCTTGCCGAACTCATCGCCCGCGCCGGCGAAGCGACGGAGGCACTCCGCGCCGATTCGACCGACGTGGAAGCCGTGCAGATCGCCATGAGCGACCCACACCATGTCGCCAAATACCTCACGGCCATTGACCACGACACGGTCGACGGCGTTGCCGTCATGGCGCCCGAGTCACCGCAAGTGCGCGACGCGATGCTGCGGCTGGTCGAGCGCGGTGTTCGGGTGGTGCAGTTCCTGTCGGGCCAGGAGCGACTTGAGAGCGCCGACTATGTCGGCGTCGACAATTTTGCCGCTGGCGCCACCGCCGGCAAGATCACCGGCCGTTTCCTCTGCGAACGTCCGGGCAAGATCATGGTCGTTGCCGAAACCATGATGGCCCTCGACAGCATCCAGCGCCGCCTCGGCTTCGACAGCATCATCAACGCCCAGTTCCCGCATCTCGAAAGCCTGCCGTCGCTGGAGACTTATGGCGACGAAAAGCGCGCCGAACTGATCATCCGGCGCACCTTGGAGCACAACCCCGACACGGTCGCCGTCTATGTCCTGAGCTCCGAGGCCCGCATCCCGCTGACGGCGGTGTGGAACACGCAAGGCGCCCGCGCGCTCACCGTCGTCGCCCATGAGCGAACCCCGTTCAGCGAGCAGGCGCTGATGGACGAACGCATCGACGCCGTCATCGCCCAGGACCCCGGCCACGCCGTCCGCAGCGCGCTGCGCATCCTGCGCGCCCGTTCCGACCACCGCGAACCTCTCGCCTCCCAGGAGCGCATCCGCATCGAAGTGGTGCTCAAGGAGAATCTGCAGTTCGATTGACCGGGAGAGCACAGCGCGTACCCCAACTGTCGAAGGTAAAGGCGGCTCATCTCCGGCGCTGAGGCGCATCCTGTCAGGTGCCTCCAATCACTTACAGTTCAACTGCAAGTCGCGCATGTGGCGACGGCAAAGGCTTTGCCATATCTTGACGCCGTCCAGCCGCGACCTGCGATTCACCTGACCGCCAAACCGGAAGAAGCGCGATGCATGCCACAAGAATAACGGTCGCCCTGCTCGCCTGCCTGACCCTGTCGGCCTGCGGCATGGCGAAAGCGGCGAGGACCGGCGGCCAGACATTCGACAAATACGGCTGCATGGCGCGCGACTTCAAAGGTCAGCCGCCTTGCGAACCGGCTGAAGCTCCCGCGCCTGGTCCATAACAGGCGTGCCCCCTTTACGTCACCGCTTTGACGACCTACTGCAGACGGACATATCGAGCTGCAGCGGAAGGAAAAGACATGTCCGAGATCATCGTCAAAGACAGCAACGGCACTCAGCTGAATGAAGGCGATTCCGTTACGCTGATCAAGGACCTTAAGGTCAAGGGGACCTCCGAGACGATCAAGCGCGGCACGCTCGTCAAGAACATTCGCTTGAACGGCAATCACGGCGAGATCGAATGCAACACCAAGCAGGTCAAGGGGCTGGTGCTGAAAACCGAGTTTGTGAAGAAGGCCTGAGCCGCCAACGCTGCGCCGCGCCGATAGACCAGCGTCAACGCGGTTTTAAGCTCTGAAGTCCAGACTCAGCGCATGTCTGGATTCGCCCTTCCCAAGTTGAGATGGTTGGT
The DNA here is from genome assembly GCF_014138625.1 of Aminobacter ciceronei. Classification (GTDB taxonomy): domain Bacteria; phylum Pseudomonadota; class Alphaproteobacteria; order Rhizobiales; family Rhizobiaceae; genus Aminobacter; species Aminobacter ciceronei. The sequence goes on along the minus strand of NZ_JACJHY010000009.1, from coordinate 139,057 downwards.
GCTCGGCGCACTTGCTGCCGGCGGCTGGGCGATGACACAGGACTTGCCCAGCAAGGCGCGCTTCGACGATCGCCCGGCCAGGGCAGCCAACAAGTCCAGGGCGGAAACCACCGAGCGCAAGGACGTCACCGTCACCAGGCCGAAGGTCAATGTCGCGCCACGGCCACAAGCTGACGTGGCGCGCCCCAAGGTGGATGTCGAACTGCGCAAGCTGGCTGCCGCGCCGAAGCCCAAGGCAGAGGTTCCAACTAAGAAGGCGGCAGCCACGGCGCCTGCGGCCAGAGAAAGGACGCCACGCAAGCCTGCCGCCGACATCGAGACGGCCTCGATCACACGCCCGCCCACGCCATTGCCGCGGCCGAAATCGACAGCAAAGGAGCCGGCGCCGAAATCGACGAGCACCGGCGCTGCCGCGCTCAACGTGCTCTATACCAGCACCACGGTCTATCTGCGCCAGCGCCCAAGCGTTTCCGCCCCCGTCACGTCAAGTCTCAAGCAGGGCGAGAGTGTCAGGGTGTTCGCCCGTGACGGCAAATGGACGCTTGTGTCGGCCTCGGGACGCAAGGGTTGGTTGCATGGCGACCTGCTGCGACCGGCGGATCCTGCCGCCCCTCGCCCGAAACAGACGCTCGGCCACGCCGCCAACACCGCCACGCCGGGCTGAGCCGCCTAAATTCGCCTCTGAAACAGCCGATATCATGCCTGATCGGGCATTGCGGGTTGAAACCGGACGCATCCGGTGCCAAATCTGCGGCTCGTCTCGCAGGTGCTGCGAGCACCCAAAAGGTTACCCGGTAGAGGTCAATGGTCAGCTATCTCGACGCCGCCACGGCGCCCCTCAGGAACACCGGCCAGATCCGCCTTTACGGCGCCGAGGCTTTTGAAGGCATGCGCAAGGCGTGCCAGCTCACCGCCAGCTGCCTCGATGAGCTGGTCGACCGCGTTGCTCCAGGGGTTACAACCGACGCCATCGACCGTTTCGTCTTCGAATACGGCATGGATCACGGCGCGCTCCCGGCGACGCTGAACTATCGCGGCTACACCAAGTCGTCTTGCACCTCGATCAATCATGTCGTCTGCCACGGCATCCCCGACAACAAACCGCTCAAGGACGGCGACGTCGTCAACATCGACGTCACCTACATCCTCGACGGCTGGCACGGCGATTCGAGCCGGATGTACCCGGTCGGCACCATCAAGCGCGCCGCCGAGCGGCTGCTCGAAGTCACCCACGAATGCCTGATGCGCGGCATCGCGGCTGTCCGTCCAGGTGTCCGTACCGGCGCGATCGGTGCTGCCATCCAGACCTATGCCGAAGCTGAGCGCTGCTCGGTGGTGCGCGATTTCTGCGGCCATGGCGTCGGCGCGTTGTTCCACGACGCACCGAACATCCTGCACTACGGCAATGCCAATGAAGGCGTCGAGATGCGCCAGGGCATGATCTTCACCATCGAGCCGATGATCAATCTCGGCCGGCCGCATGTGAAGGTGTTGTCGGACGGCTGGACGGCGGTCACCCGCGACCGCTCGCTTTCGGCCCAGTACGAGCATACGGTCGGCGTTACGGCCACAGGCTGCGAGATTTTCACACTCTCGCCCAAAGGGCTCGACCGACCGGGCCTGCCCGCATAAGATCACCTCGCCGGCAAGCGCATCGGCCCGCACAAGCACGATGTGTCAACTTGGGGAGAGCGTCCTAGCTGCGTTCGTTCGAACGCACAGGCGATCGCGCCGGCGGGGGCGACATACTGGGCATGGCGAGCGACGATCACGACGAGCGCGGTTTCTTTGGCGAGCGGTCGCTGCCGCAGCCCAAGCGCGACACTGAGCCGGAGAAACCCCACTATCTCGGCCATCGCGAGCGTCTGCGCGCGCGTTTCTCGGCAAGCGGCGGCGACGCCCTCGCCGACTATGAACTGCTCGAACTCTTGCTGTTCAGGCTGATCCCGCGCGCCGACACCAAGCCTGTCGCCAAAGCCCTGCTCGCCCGCTTCGGCACACTCGCCGAAATGCTGGGCGCACCAGTCAACCTGCTGCAGGAGGTCAAGGGCGTCGGGCCGGCAGTGGCTCTCGACCTCAAGATCATCGCCGCCTCGGCCACGCGCATGGCGCGCGGCGAAATCAGCGGCCGCGAGGTGTTGTCGTCGTGGAACCAGGTGCTCGACTATTGCCGGGCAGCGATGGCGTTCGAAGAGCGCGAGCAGTTCCGCATCCTGTTCCTCGACAAGAAAAACGTGCTGATCGCCGACGAGGTGCAACAAACGGGCACCGTCGACCATACGCCGGTTTATCCCCGCGAGGTCATCAAGCGCGCGCTTGAGCTGTCGGCCACTGCTGTCATCCTCGTGCACAACCACCCGTCCGGCGACCCGACACCTTCACGCGCCGACATCGACATGACCAAGACCATCATCGACATCGCCAGGCCGCTCGGCATCGCCGTGCACGACCACATCATTATCGGCAAGAAGGGCTTTGCCAGCATGAAGGGGCTGCTGCTGATCTAGACGTGCGCAGCAGGCATTGGCCGGAACAGCTTTCGACGAAGACAGAATCAAAAAAGGCCGCCGGATTGCTCCAGCGGCCTTTCCTGTTTCACTCAGGAGCGTCGCCCTATTCGGCGTCGGCTTCCTTGGCCTTCTTCTTCGGAGCGGCCTTCTTCTTGGGCTCTTCGCCCTCGGCCTTCTCGGCCTTGTCTGCCTTCTTGGCCGAAGCCTTCTTGGCCGGCTTTGCCGAAGCCTCGTCCTCGTCGTCGGCGAGCAGCTCTTCCTTGGTCACCTTCTTGTCGGTGACGGAGATCTGCGACAGCAGGTGATCGACGACCTTCTCCTCGAACAGCGGCGCGCGCAGGTTGACCAGCGCCGACGGGTTGTTGCGGTAGAAATCGAACACTTCCTGCTGCTGGCTGGCCGGGTAGCGGCGAACGGTGTCGAACAGACCGCGCTGCAACTCTTCGTCGGAAACCGTCACGCCGGACTTCTCGCCGATCTCGGCGAGGACCAGACCGAGGCGCACGCGGCGCTCGGCAAGGCGCTGGTACTCGGCACGGGCTTCTTCTTCCGTCGTCTCTTCGTCGGCAAAGGTGCGGCCGGCGATCTCGAGATCGCGGGTCACCTGGCTCCAGATGTTGCCGAATTCGGCTTCGACGAGCTTGGAAGGCGCCTCGAACTGGTAGGCACCGTCGAGCTGGTCGAGCAGCTGGCGCTTGACCTTCTGGCGCGTCATGGCGCCGAACTGGTTCTCGATCTGGCCGCGAACAATGTCACGCAGCTTCTCGAGCGACTCGAGGCCGAGGTTCTTGGCGGTCTCGTCGTTGACTTCCAGCTTGCCGGGGGCAGCGACTTCCTTGACGGTGACGTCGAAGGTGGCTTCCTTGCCGGCCAGATGCGCGGCCTGGTAGTTCTCCGGGAAAGTCACGGTGACGAGCTTCTCGTCGCCTGCCTTGGCGCCGATCAACTGGTCCTCGAAGCCGGGAATGAACTCCTTCGAGCCGAGCACCAGCGGCTGGTCGCCGCCCGTGCCGCCGTCAAAGGCAACGCCGTCGATCTTGCCGACATAGTCGATGGTGACGCGGTCGCCTTCGGCGGCCTTGCCGGTCTTCGGCTCGTAGGAGCGCGCCGATTCGGCAACGCGGTTGACCTGCTCGTCGATCTCGCTTTCCGGAACGTCGTAGACCGGGCGTGACACCTTGATGTCGGTGAAGTCCTTGATCTCGATCGCGGGAATGACTTCATAGCTCAGCGAGAACTCGAAATCGACGCCGCCGGCCAGGATCTTCTCGGCTTCCTTCTCGTCCTCGGTCATCACGACGTCGGGCTGCATCGCAGCCTTTTCGCCGCGCTCGGCGATGATCGTGCGCGTCGAGTCGGTCAGGATCTCGTTGACCACTTCGGCCATGAAGGACTTGCCGTACATCTTGCGGATGTGCTGCATCGGCACCTTGCCCGGACGGAAGCCGTTGATGCGGACCTTGTCCTTGGCAGCCGAAAGCCGCTTCTCGAGACGGGCTTCCATATCGCCGGCAGGAACCGAGACCTTGATCTCGCGCTTGAGGCCGGAGTTGAGCGTTTCGGTGACCTGCATCATCAAACCTTTGTTTTACGTATGGCGCGGCTTGAACGGCGTCCTGCCGTTCAGCCTGCCGGAATTCGTTTGCCGGGGGTGGCTTCAAGTTCGCAAATCGTCATCCTGGCCCGCCATCGCGGCCCGTTTGGCTCCGCCATCTTCCGAAAATCCGATAAGTTATTGTTTTTCCGACTTCTTATCGTATCTTTCAGAGACGGTCCTTTGCGTCCCATCCTATTTGACAGGCCTTTTGTCACAGGCGAAGCCAATTTTCAACTATCTTCGCGGTTTCTCCCGGCCCGGGTCATTTCGGCTCCGAGATTGACAGAATGATGGCGGCATGTGATTGGCGGTCGCATGCGGATGTGGCGGAACTGGTAGACGCCCTGGATTTAGGTTCCAGTGCCGAGAGGCGTGTAGGTTCGACTCCTATCATCCGCACCATAGACGCTCTGCCCGGCGGACCTGAAACCTCTGATCGCGAGTGATCGAGCCGTGCACGCAACGACAAATCCCCCAGCTACCACCTCCACTGCCGACAACAATCGCCCGGTCCGACCGCGACGCAGCCTGCTCATTGCCTCCGATGCGGTGTGGCCGCCCGTTTCGGGTGGGGATCTACGCAACTGGCAGAATGTCCAGGCCCTTGCGGGGCTGGGTGATGTGCTGGCGACCTCGGTCCACGCACCAGCTGCACCTACGACGCTCGACGACGACAGGATCACGACACTCGCCCTTGCCAACGCAGCCGAGGCCGCAACCTCGCCGCGCCTCGCCAAACGCCGGACCCCGATCGACACGCGCATCCCGCAAGTCGCGCTTACGCGCCTGCTGGCGGCGGCACGCGACTTCAAGCCCGATGCCATCGTCGTCGAGGGTATTCCACTGTTTCCTCTCCTCGAGCATCTGCGCCCACTGGCGTCGACGATCGTGCTCGACATGCACAACATAGAGTCCGACCTTTTCAGGCAGATGATGCCGAAAACCGGCTGGCTGGGAGGGCTGTTCTCAAAGAAGGCCCGCCATGTCAGGCGCATGCGCGACATCGAGTTGCAGTCGCTGCGCATGGTGGACAAGGTCTGGGTCTGCTCGGAGCAGGATCGCGACAGACTACGCGACCTGTCCGGCGGGCGTGCCCTTGCCGATGTCGTTCCGAATGGCGTTCCCCGGTTTGATCTCATCCCGGAACAATTGGCCGACCAGCCCGCAATGGCCACGGGCCAGCCGACGCTGCTGTTCATCGGCCACCTCAACTACCCGCCGAATCTCGAAGCGGCGCGGCGGTTGGCAACGCAAATCCTGCCGCGGCTGCACGCCGCGCTCGGCGGCGCAAGGCTCGTCATTGCCGGGCGCAACCCGCACCGCAGCCTTGGCGACGTGGCTGCCTTGCCCAATGTCGAACTGATAGCCAATCCAGACGATCTTGCGGAGCTTTATCGCCGAGCGCATCTTGCCGTCGTACCGCTGGTCAGCGGCGGCGGCACGCGGCTGAAAATACTGGAAGCGATGGCCTGGGGCCTCCCGGTCGTGGCCACCCGGCTGGCTGCGGAAGGCCTCGGCCTTGTCGACGGTGTCGACATCGACTTTGCCGAGACCGACGACGACCTCGCCGCGCGCGCGGCGGCGCTGTGCACGGACACCGACTGGCTTCAGGCGCGGCGGCTCCGTGCCCGTGAAACAGTCACGCAGCGCTTCGGTCCGAAAGCCATCGCGGCGGCCGTCAGATCCAGCCTCGCGTGATATCCGAGAAACTCTCGATATCAGCTTGATAAGCCTTGTCTAATAATGCCATGACATGCAGGATGACTGAAAGACGAAGTTGATCGGCTTTGCATGACAATTCCAAAAATTCTTCACCAGACCTGGAAGACGGACAGAATTCCCGACAAATTCCTCAGCTGGTCGACGAGTTGGGAGAAACACAATCCGGGCTGGCGGCACATCTTGTGGAGCGACAGGATGCTGCTCGACTTTGTCGCCGAACACTATCCTGATTATCTTGAGACCTACTGCAGCTACAAGGTCGGCGTCCAGCGTGCGGACGCTGCGCGTTACATGCTGCTGCACCATTTCGGTGGCGTCTATGCCGACATCGACTGCGAATGCGTGGCGCCCTTCGACGGGCTTTTGGACGAGAACCGCGTCGTCCTGTGCAAGGAACCCCAAAGTCAGTCGGATGCGCAGACGCGCATGCGCAACCTGCCTCACCTTCTCTTCAACGGGACGATGGCGAGCCCGAAAGGACACCCGTTCTGGCCCCACCTGCTTGCCTATCTGCCTTTGGTCAAGGATGCGCGGGACGTTCTCGATGCCACGGGCCCATGCCTTCTGACGGCGGCGCAGCTGAGTTTCCCCGATCAGTCGGCCTTTGCGATCCACCCGAACGAACTTTTCAGCCCGGCTGGCAGCAGCGGCAATTCGGCCGACGCCGCCACGACCGCGACCCTGTCCATTCATCACTGGGCCGGCACCTGGTGGATCAAACCCAAACCACCGTCTTTGCTGGCACGGTTGCGGCAAAGCTACTATCAGGCGCGGCATGCCTTGACCAAAGGCGAGCAGCTCGACCTGGCCGCAGCACAGGCGGCAGTCGACCCGGCTGCCCTCAACCGCCTACCGCCCTCGGGCAACAACATCGCGATACTTGTGCCATTGCGCGATGCCGCCGACCACATTGAACCCTTCCTCGCAGCGCTCGCCCGGCTCGGCCACCCCAAGGAGTGCATAAAGCTGGTGTTCTGCGAAGGCGACAGCAGCGACGGCAGTTGGGAAAGGCTGACCGAAGCGACCGCTGCACTCAAGGGAAACTACCGCGACATCGTGCTGCTCAAGAAGGACCTTGGCATCAAGATGGAACGAGCGAAGCGCTGGAAGCCGAGCCTTCAACGCAAGCGCCGCTCGGCCATTGCCGCCGTCCGCAATCATCTCATCAGCCACGGGCTCGATGCCAGTGACGACTGGGCTCTGTGGATCGATATCGACGTCTGGCGTTATCCCTCGGACGCCATATCGCGCCTGATCGCTTCGGGCGGCAGGATCGTCGTTCCCAACTGCGCGGTGGCGCCGGGTGGTGGCAGCTTCGACATGAACAGCTTTGCCACTCTCCGAAAGCCAAGGGATTACCGATACTACCGCGCGCTGCGCGGCGGCCTCTACCAGCCTCCAGCCAAGGAAAACACCAGGCTTTACCTTAGCGACCTGCGCCATCTCGACAGCGTAAACCTCGACGGCGTCGGTGGCACGATGCTGCTCGTCGACGCAGCGCTGCATCGCGGCGGCCTCAACTTTCCCGAGATCCCCTACAGGTTCCTGCTCGAGACAGAAGGCTTTGCTGCCCTTGCCAATGATCTCGGCGTCGTGCCGCTCGGGCTGCCTAAAATAGAAGTACTGCACGTCCCCTGGTGAACGCCAGCGGACTTGCCCTGTCTTGATGCCTTAATAGAGCGGTTCCTCAAACAGCATTGTGTCGCCGTCCATCAGTGCCTTGATCTGGCCGGTGCCGTCGCTGCCGACCGCCACCTTGATGCCGAAGCTGCGCAATTCGGGCTCCGCGCCGGAGTTGCGCTTGCGCATCTCCTCCTCGATGGCCAACCCTTCGCCCTCCGGCACATAGAAGCGCTCGATGCCGTAGTCGACGCTAATGGTCGAACCCGGCGTCAGGCTCCAGGCATTGGTGACCTGGCCGCTAAGATCGACCTCATCCGGGCTTGCGATCGTCGAGTCAGTAGTGAGCATGGCGGATTTGGCGCGCCAGTACCCATCAGCGTCCTTCTTCAAGCGGACGACGATCGGCCATCCTTCCACGGCCGCCGCTTCACCCTGTGGTAGGTTTTCGACGATTTCGACAGGAATGCGCGAGATGTCGTAGCCAAGCCTGACATAGTCGCCGCGCAACAGGTCGCGCGGGTCGACGGGCTCGACCTTGAGCAGGATTTCCTTGCCGTCGCGCAGGATCGCCGCGCGCCCGACGATCATCCAGCCGAGGAAACCGATTTGCGCCAGGGCCACGACAATGGCGGCGACAACGAGCTTGTAGCGGGTCATCACGCGGCTCCCTGGGCTGGCTGTGATTTCATGCGCCGTTCGATGCGGATGATCGCATAAGCTAGGCCGGCGAGGATTATTGCAGCTGCGAAGAAGAAGCCTGCCGTGCCCAACATGGAGCCGACCGTCACCATGTAGACGATCGCCAATTCGAAGGCGAAGCCGATATAGGCGATCCAGCGCAAGCCTCGACTCTCGCGACCGAGGAAGACGATCACGGCCGCGATGACCGCCAGCGCCACGGCAGCGGCGATGACAAAGCCTGCATCATCCATCTGGTCGAGCTGGACCATGCCCATACCGGAGAGGAAGCCGATCAGCGCGTGCAGCGGCAGCCGCCCGCCAAGCTGGGCAATGCGCTCCGAAGCCGCAGGTGCCAGCGCTGCAGCGGCGAGAAGCGCTGCCGAGACCAGCGCAAGCACCAGCCCGACCTCCAGCGACTCGTAGTGAAAGCCGAGCAGCACCGCATAGAGAATGACCGACAGCGCGATCAGGTGGCGCGCAGCGCGGCTCTGCGTCCAGAACGACAGCGCCCAGTATGCGGCCATGAACACAATGAAGAGATGCGGAAACTCCGCGCGGCGGAACAGCTCAAATCCCTTCGTCACCAGCCATGCGTCGGCGATGCCGATGGCGGCGACAGTCAGGGCATTCGAACGCAGTGCGGCCGCGGCTATGGCCGTGCCTATCGACCAGGTGACGATCGCCGCCGCCTCGTCGCCGGAGAAATGGTACATCTGGCCGATCAGCGCGATCGAACCGCCAAAGGCCGCGGCAGCGATCAACCACAATGCTTCGGCGAAGCCGCCATGGTCCCGCTGCTTGAGCACGGCTCCGCCGACATAACCCGCGAAGATCACGGCAAACAGCGAGGCCACTCGCGCCGGGCGCGGTATTGCTTCCCAGTTGGCCGCGACAAGGATCAGGATCGCTGCCGCAAACAGCAGAGCCGCCATCATGGCGAGGATCGAACCGAAATTGAGCCCGTTGCGCTCATTGGTCTCGACATCGCGGATCAGCGCGTCACCGGTCGCGCGGTCGACGAGCCCGCTGTCGACCCAACGGCCGATGTCGTTCTTCACCTTGGTGGCATAGCTCGCCATATGTCGCTTCCCCTGCCCGACGGCCCACACCAGGGCCAAGCCGTTGTCATCATGGCGAATTTCAGATTCGGTCACAATTATGACCGAAGCCTTAATGCCCATTAATGTTGCAATGCACAAAACGCATTGCTGCCATGCGAGCATAGCGCTTCAATTTTAGGCAAGGGCATCCTATCTACGCCCCGTACACAGAAGAGAAAAGAAGACGAACGGAAAACGAAGATGAACCTGATCCGCAATTACCGCAACTGGCGCCGCTACCGTGACACTGTCTCCGAGCTGAGCCGCCTGTCGAACCGTGAACTGACCGACCTCGGCATTACCCGCAGCGACATCCACTTCGTCGCTCGCAAGGCGATCTAACCGAAGCCGATCTACCCAAACTACCTGTCCGAACCGAAAAGAGAACTGAAATGAACTTGCTCCGCACTTACCGCAACTGGCGTGCATATCGCGAGACGGTGAACGAGCTTGGCCGTCTGTCGAACCGCCAGCTTGCCGATCTCGGCATCAATCGTGGCGAGATCCAGTCGATCGCCCGCCGCGCAATCTAATTCAAGCTTTCCGTCCGGGTCGACCTCCTCCCCGACCCCGATGGATCCGGTCAGCTTTCTCCTCCCATTGAGCTGACCACCTTAACACCCCCGCCGGATCCTCCTCCCCCGGCGGGTGTCGTTAGCCCGAGAGCCTCGCCCTCTTCGATTGGCGAACAGAATTCAGCCTGCGCCGACCTCCTCCCCGGCAAAGGCGAATAGGTCAGCTTCCTCCTCCTCCCAGAGGCTGACCACCAAAACCAATACCCGCCGGTCCTCCCCCGGCGGGTGTTGTCGTTTTGGCGCCGCGCCTTCGATCTCGGGAGATAACTGCCCTAGTTCAGCGCGCCGCTATCCAGCACACCACGCTGCTTCCAGTCGTTGAGCCGGATGATGTCGGGCGCGCCACCCATCGGCGCATACCAGGAATCGACAACCCATTTGACGCCGTCGGGGGCCCGGATCACCGCCGTCCAGTGCGGATAGCGGCCATCGAGCAGGAAGCCCCTGGAATCGCGTGCCTCCACCTTGTGGTGGCGGAGCAGGCCGCGACGCGCGAGGTAGCGCAGCAATGCATCGGTATTGGTCGACTCATCGACGCAATCCATCTGTCCGCGTATTTTCGAGGCGCCGAACTCCGAGCGTGGCTGATCGCGCACGCCTGTCACCTGCTGCGCCCGCTTTTCGAAATAGCTGACTGCCCGGGCGATCGCCTTGCGCTCGGCCTCCGGCGTGGCACGGCCGGCAGCCATGATCGATGCCAACTTGCGGTCATCACCGAGGCCAAGATCGAGGCGCGAACGAAAGGCGCAGCCATAACCATGGCAGATGTCGATGGTTCTTGCTGGCGCGGCCACGGCCTCCGTGACCGGACCGCCGGCCATGATCGATATGAGGCCAGCAAAAAGGATGATCGTACGTCTCGTCATGGCGATATCCTAGTGACTGTCCCGCATCGGGCGCAACTCGCAAGCCGCCCAATCGTTGCATTCCCCTGGCCAAGGGATTATTCCGGCGCCATGAGCACAAAACCCATTCACATCATCGGCGGCGGTCTCGCCGGATCGGAAGCGGCATGGCAGGTGGCTTCGGCCGGCGTGCCTGTCATCCTGCATGAAATGCGCGGCGTGCGCGGCACCGACGCGCACAAGACCGACGGCCTGGCTGAGCTTGTCTGTTCCAATTCGTTCCGCTCGGATGACGCCGAAACCAACGCCGTCGGCCTGCTGCACGCCGAGATGCGGCTTGCCGGCTCGCTGATCATGAGCGCCGGCGACGCCAACCAGGTTCCCGCCGGCGGCGCGCTCGCCGTCGACCGCGACGGTTTCTCCAATGCCGTCACCGCACGGCTCGAAGCGCATCCGTTGATATCAATCGTGCGCGAGGAAATCACCGGCCTCCCGCCCGAGGACTGGGACCAGACGATCATCGCAACCGGCCCGCTCACCGCACCTTCGCTGGCCGAGGCGATCGCCGCCAGCACCGGTGCCGACGCGCTCGCCTTTTTCGACGCGATTGCGCCGATCATCCATTTCGACAGCATCGACATGAATGTCTGCTGGTTCCAGTCGCGCTACGACAAGGTCGGCCCCGGCGGTACCGGCAAGGACTACATCAACTGCCCGATGGACAAGGAGCAGTACGACGCCTTCGTCCAGGCGCTGCTCGATGGACAGAAGACCGAGTTCAAGGAGTGGGAAGGCACGCCCTATTTCGACGGCTGCCTGCCGATCGAGGTGATGGCCGAGCGTGGTCGCGAGACCCTGCGCCACGGGCCGATGAAGCCGATGGGCCTGACCAATGCGCACAACCCGACTGTGAAGGCCTATGCAGTTGTGCAGCTGCGCCAGGACAATGCGCTCGGCACACTGTACAACATGGTCGGTTTTCAGACCAAGCTGAAGCATGGCGAGCAGGTCAATGTGCTGCGCATGATTCCGGGGCTGGAAAACGCCGAATTTGCGCGTCTCGGCGGCCTGCACCGCAACACCTATCTCAACTCGCCGACCCTGCTCGACCCGACGCTGCAGCTCACGTCGCGACCGGGCCTGCGTTTTGCCGGCCAGATCACCGGTTGCGAGGGTTATGTCGAAAGTGCTGCCATCGGGCTTTTGGCCGGCCGCTTCGCCGCCGCCCAGCGCTTGGGACACCAGATCAGCACTCCACCCGTGACCACCGCCTTCGGTGCGCTGCTCAACCACATCACCGGCGGGCACATCGTCTCGAACGACGAGCCTGGCAAGCGCTCGTTCCAGCCGATGAACGTCAATTTCGGCCTGTTTCCGGTCATGGAAGCGCCGAAAGTCGAAGGCAAGCGCCTGCGCGGCAAGGAAAAGACCGTTGCCAAGAAGAAGGCGATGACGGCGCGCGCGCTCGTCGACTGCCGCGCCTGGCTCGGCCTTGCCCCCGCGGCACAGGCCGCAGAGTAGGCATCAGGCCATGGCGCTTGCGGAAACGCAACGGCTGACGCTCAGGGAAATGGAACGCGGCGACGCCGTCGCGATCCAGTCCGTCTTCAATGACGATTATGCCCATCGTTTCTATCCGGAGATGACGAACGAGGCCGCGGCGATCGAGTGGATCGACCGCAACCGCGAACGCTACCAGCGCGACGGTTTTGGCCTGTGGGCAATCATCGACAAGACCAGTGGTGCGCTGATCGGCGACTGCGGCCCGACCTGGCAGGATGCCGGCGGCACCCGCGTGCTGGAAATCGGCTATCACATAGCGTCGCAATGGCGCGGACGCGGCTACGCGCTCGAAGCCGCCCGCGCCGCCATGGCTTTCGGTTTCGCCAGGACCACCGAGCCCCTGATCGGCTCGATTGTCGCCACCGACAATGCGTCATCGGCCAGCGTCGCCCGGCGCATGCACCATGACGTCCGCTCCTACGTCAACGCCCGCGGGCTTGATCGATTCCTGTTCTTCACGCGGCGCGAGCGGTACGTCTCGTCCTAGCGCTCACGCGCGCGAGGTCACTCGCCAGGTATCGGCCCCGCTTCAGGCAGCCCCGGCTTGCCCGCTTCGCCGGGATTGCGCCTGACATAGGCGGCTTTCAGGCTTTCCGAGGTCTCGCGCGAGCCGTCATGGCTCCAGCCCGGCGGCATGAACAGGTAACCGAGGCGCTGGCGCAGGCTGAGCCCGGGCGCGAATGCGTCCTTGAACATGCCAATCCATTCATGGAAGGCGACGCGGACCGGATTGAAGGTGCCGATGTTGTGGACGATACCGTAGCGCGGCAGGTCCTCTTCCCGTTCCTCGACGAAAGTGCTGAACATGCGATCCCAGATGATCAGCGTGCCGGCAAAATTGGCGTCAAGGTAACGCGGGTTGGTGGCGTGGTGCACCCGATGATGTGACGGCGTGTTGAAGATGAACTCGAACCACGCCCACATCCTGCCGATGGCCTCGGTGTGGATCCAGAACTGCCAGACCAGGTTGAAGCCGAAGACGAAGGCGATAACCGCCGGGTGGAAGCCGAGCAGCACCAATGGCATCTGCAGGATGAACATGCCGGTGAACAGGCCGGTCCAGCTTTGCCTGAGCGCGGTCGACAGATTGTAGTGCTGGCTCGAATGGTGGTTCACATGCTCGGCCCAGACCCAGCGCACGCGGTGGGCGATGCGATGGTACCAGTAGTAGCGCAGGTCATCGAGCAGGAAGGCTGTGATGAACACCCAGAGCGACAGGCCAAGGTCGAAGACGCTGAATTGCCAGACCCAGAGCAGAGCCCAGTAGGACACGACGCCGAGCAAAAGGCCGGCAACCACGTTTCCTGTGCCCATCATCAGGCTCGTCAGCGTGTCACGCGTTTCGAAAGCGCCCTTCGCCCGGCCTGTGCGAACAAGCCAAAGCTCTATCAGGATCGCGATCACGAAGAACGGAATCGCAAGCTCCGTGACCTTGGGAAAATCGTAGTTCTCCATCACGCCTTATCCCCTTCGCCGCTTGCGCCTGATCTGCCCGAAAGCGCGGCGACCACAGCGCCGGCAGCCTCGGCATCCGTGAAGCGGAAGTCTCCGCCCTTCCAGGTGAAGTCGAGCAAGCTCAGCGCTACGGTCCTGTCATCGCGGACAGTTACGGCCGCCACATCGGCCCCGGTCACGATACGCGTGAGAAACTTGTCACCGATGCCGCGGACGATACCGACGGAGCCGTTGTCGAGCTGCAGGAACGCCGTGCCGCCGTCCTCGGTCAGCAGCACCGCGCGAGACGCGACATCAGGAAAGTCAGTGGCAAACCGCTGCAGCGCATGGTCCGTGCCCGCCAGCTGCGCCTTTGCACTGCCGCCGCTAAGATGCACGGCAGCCACTACCGCTGATATGCCGACGACGACCATCGCCACCAGAATTGGCAAGCTCATGATAACAGATGTCCTCCCGAAACCGCTCTCCAGGCGATTTCAGCGGCAGATTAGTATCGTTGACGTTTACGTCAACGATAGTCTAGCGCCACCCACGGGAAGCTGTCGCGACCATGGCGAAATGCTTGCGCAGCACAGACATGCCATCTTTGCCGCGCTCGACGCGGTCGAGATAGGCAGGCGTCAGCGCAATCGGCAGGAAGGCTGGCCGCAATGACTGCGGCAGCGCCTTGGCGCCGCGTTCGAAGGCACGGAGATGCTCGCGCGCCAAGGCAATCATCGCCTGGACGGCGACAGTCGATCTCTGGTCGTCGATGCCAGCGACGAACTCTTCCGGCGTCAGGCCGGCCGCAGCAAGGATGTCCCGTGGCACATAACATTGGCCGCGCGCCCGGTGCATCGGCAGCAGGCGCAGCAACCCTGCGATCGCCTGGGCGCAACCAGCATGGCCCGCAAGCTCCGCATGCTTCGGCGCGCCGTCGGCATCGAGCACCAGCGAAGCCAGTTGGATCAGCGCCGAGGCAGTCTCGCCGCAATAGCCCTCGAGGTCGGTTCGCGACGGCATCGGGTCGTCATAGAGATCGAAGATCCGGGCTTCGAGGTAGTTGTCGAAAGCCGCGACAGGCAGACGATAGGATTCGATCGCCGCCATCAAGGCTGAGGCGAGCGGATGTCCGGCGCCGGCTTCCCGACTGCCCGAGGCAATGACGTCGCGCCACCATTGCAGCCTGATCTCACCGGGCATCGGCTCGCTGACGCGGTCGCGGATGGCTGCAATCTCGGCGTTGAACGCATAGAGCGCCAGAAGCGCCGGCCGCTTGTCCTCGGGGGCGTAGAGCGCGGCAAGATAGCGGTCGCGATCGGCAACGCGCACCGTATCCATCAGGGCTTTCGCCGGGTCGTTTGCGCCGTGCACGTCAGTCGACAGCAATGAAGGCCGCGGCGGCGGCGCGATCTTCGGCAAGCAGCACGTTGTAGGTGCGCACCGCTGCCCCCGTCGACATCGGGTCGGCCGAGATTCCGGCGGCCTTCAGCGCGGCGCGCAACGCTTCCGGCAGGCGGCGCAACTCCTTACCCATTCCGACGAGCAGGATCTCCACAGCCCCTGCCTCGGCGAACAGCTTGTCGAAATCGGACGGCTGCAGCGCCTGCGCATCGGCCGGCTGCCAGCCATAGATGCCTGACGGCAGGCACAGGATCGATCCGCGATGCGACATGTCGGCGAAACGGAAGCCACCGTCGCCATAAGCGTCGACGGGCGCCCGTCCCGGGAAATGCGCCTCGCGGATGATCATTCCCGCCATGGCTTACGACTTGGTCGGCTGGGCACCGGCCGGCACGGCCGGCTTGCCCATGTCGTCCGCGCCTTCAGGCCGCAGCCTGAACAGGATGAGCAGCGGACCAGCGACGAAGATCGACGAGTAGGTGCCGACCAGGATGCCGAAGATCATCGCCAGCGTGAACGACTGAATGACCTCGCCACCGAACAGGTAGAGCGAAACCAGGGCCAACAGCGTCGTCACGCCGGTCAGCACGGTACGCGACAGCGTCTGGTTCATCGACAGGTCGAGCAGCTGCTCGATCGGCATCTTCTTGTACTTGCGCAGGTTTTCTCGGACGCGGTCATACACGACGACGGTATCGTTGATCGAATAGCCGACGATCGTCAGGATGGCCGCGATACTGGTCAGATTGAACTCGATGCCGGTTATGACATAGAGCCCGACCATCATCGTCACGTCGTGCACAGTCGCGATGATCGCACCGAGCGCGAACTGCCATTCGAAGCGGAACCAGATATAGATCAGCATCGCCAGCATGGCGGCGAGCACGCCGATCGTTCCCGACCAGGCCAGTTCGCTCGACACCGTCGGTCCAACCGATTCGACGCGCCGGAAATCGTACTCGGCGGAAAGCTCGCCGCGCACCTTCTCGACCACGCTCTGCTCGGCATTGTCGCCGGCATTCTGCCCCTCGACGCGGATCAGTAGCGTGTTGTTGGCGCCGAACTCCTGCACCTGAACGTCGCCGAGGTTGAGCTCGCTCAGCCTGGCGCGGACGGCGGCCGAGTCAGCGGTACCGCTCTTGGACTGCACCTCGATGCTGGTGCCGCCGCGGAAGTCGATGCCGTAATTCATCTCGATCGAGAAGAACAGCACGGCCGCCAGGATCGACGCCGCTGCGGACAGGGTGAAGGCATGGCGCCGCCAAGACATGAACGGATAGCTGGTGTTGTCGGGCACGAAGCGCACCAGGCCCTTGGGCAGTTCCTTGGGCTTGGCGCGGCGCAGCCAGATCGAAACCAGCCAGCGGGTCAGGGTGAAGGCGGTGAAAACGGTCGTCAAGATGCCGATGGCGAGCGTGACAGCGAAGCCGCGAACAGGACCCGAACCGAGATAGAACAGGATCAGGGCGGCGATGAAGGTGGTGAAGTTGGCGTCGACGATAGTCGCCAGCGCGCGGGCAAAACCCGAGTCCAGCGACTGTACCAGGGATCGGCCGAGTTGCCGCTCTTCGCGCACGCGTTCGTAGATGATGACGTTGGAGTCGACCGCCATGCCGACGGTCAGCACGATGCCGGCAATGCCGGGCATGGTCAGCGTGGCACCCAGGATGGACAGGATCGCGATGATGAGCGCCACGTTGGCGGCAAGCGCAATGTTGGCGATGATGCCGAGCGTGCCATAGGCGACCAGCATGAAGCCGACGACGAGGATGCCTGCGATGACCGAGGCGAACTTGCCGGCGGCGATCGAGTCGGCGCCAAGGCTCGGACCGACGGTGCGTTCCTCGACGATGGTGAGGTCGGCGGGCAGCGCACCGGCGCGCAGCAGCACTGCCAGATCATTGGCGCTTTCAGCGGTGAAGCTGCCGGAAATCTGACCCGAACCGCCGAGGATCGGCTCGTTGATGCGCGGTGCCGAGATCACCTGGTTGTCGAGGATGATGGCAAACAGGCGACCGACATTCTGCTGGGTGGCCTGGCCGAAGCGCGATGCGCCCTTGCCGTCGAAGCGGAAGGAAACGACGGCTTCCGAGGTGCGCTGGTCGAAGGTCGCCTGCGCGTCGGTCAGGTTTTCACCCGACACGATGACGCGGTTTTCGATCAGATAGGGAACGGGCGGATCGTCCTGCGAATACATGACCGTCGAGCCTGCCGGCGGGCGGCCCTGCAGGGCCTCCTGCGGCGACATCGACTGGTCGACCATCTGGAAGGTCAGCTTGGCGGTCTTGCCGAGGATTTCCTTGAGACGGGTCGGATCCTGAAGGCCCGGAACCTGGACCAGGATGCGGTCGGCGCCGGCGCGCTGGATGATCGGCTCGGTGGTGCCGAGCTCGTTGACGCGGCGGCCGATGACCTCGATCGACTGGGTCACGGCATTGTTGACGCGGTAGTCGATGCCGCCTTCGGTCAGCGTGTAGCGCAGAAGCCCGGCCTCGGGCTCCTCGAGCGACAGCTCGCTCACGGTACCGGTGCCGAACATGCTCGACGACAACGGCGCAACCAACGGCGCGAGCGCCGTCTTGGCCGCATCGATCTCGTTCACATCGCTGATGCGCACCTGCACCGTGGTGCCGGTGCCGGTCAGGCCGGTGTAGCCGATCTTAGCGTCGCGCAGCAGCGTGCGGATGTCGTCGCGGGTCGCCTGCAGGCGTTCATCGACCAGGTCCTGCCGGTCGATGGACAGCAGGATGTGCGAACCGCCCTGCAGGTCGAGGCCAAGCGTCAGTGCCCGCTTGGGAAACCACCCCGGAAGGGAATCGAGCTGAGACTGGGTCAGCATGTTCGGGATGGTGAAGAGCACCCCGAGGAGCACGACGGCCCAGATCGAGATTGTCTTCCAGCGCGAGAAATAGAGCATTTGGCCTCGTCCGATAAGGCGTGATCGCGGTGCTTATCGCCCGCCTACGATTACTTCTTGGCGTTCTGGTTGGCGATCGGCTCGCCCTTGACCCGAACGTCGGAAATCGTCGCACGCAGCGCCGTCACCTTGAGACCATTGCCCAGATCGATCTCGAGCTCGTGGTCGTCGATGACCTTGCTCACCTTGCCGACGAAGCCACCACCGGTGACGACCGTATCGCCGCGGCGGATCGCCGTAAGCATCTCGCCGCGCTTCTTCAACTGGGTGCGCTGCGGGCGGATGATCAGAAAATACATGACCACGAAGATCAGCACAAACGGCAAGATGCTGATGAGAACGTCGGGCGCTCCCGCGGTGGCGGCCTGTGCGTATGCCGGCGTGACGAACATGAATGTCTCCTGAGAAAGTATCGGGATACCGCACATCGGG
Source organism: Aminobacter ciceronei (assembly GCF_014138625.1). Classification (GTDB taxonomy): domain Bacteria; phylum Pseudomonadota; class Alphaproteobacteria; order Rhizobiales; family Rhizobiaceae; genus Aminobacter; species Aminobacter ciceronei. The sequence goes on along the minus strand of NZ_JACJHY010000009.1, from coordinate 120,654 downwards.
ACCCCGGAAATGTGCGCGGAATATAGTCGCTCATGCCACCAATGCAACTACGCTTGGCCCAAGCCGTGGCGCTTTTCCGCGCAATTTGAGCGTGTTACAGCGTCGCGCACAGGTAATGTCTAGAGACTAACGGGATCGGCCATGGAAAAGACCATCGAAGCGCTCAACTCCAAGCTGGATCTTCTGATCGCTGCGGTAACCAGGCTTGCGCCTCCGTCCGTCCCCGAAACCGACATCGCCACCGCCGACTGCTATGTCTGGGCGGCCGATCCGGGCTTTCTCGAACCCGTATTGCGGGTCAACCGCGTCGACATCGGCCTGATCAAGGGCGTCGACCGCGTCCGCGACATCCTCGTCGACAACACCGAGCGCTTCGCCGCCGGCCTGCCTGCCAACAACGTGCTTTTGTGGGGTGCGCGCGGCATGGGCAAGTCGTCGCTGGTCAAAGCAGCACATGCCACGATCAACGCCTCGGGCAAGACGGCAACGCCGCTCAAGCTGATCGAGATCCACCGCGAGGACATCGACACCCTGCCCAAGCTGATGAACCTTCTCAAGGCGGCGCCCTTTCGCTTCATCCTGTTCTGCGACGACCTGTCGTTCGACCATGACGACACCTCGTACAAGTCGCTCAAGGCGGCCCTCGAAGGCGGCGTCGAGGGCAGGCCCGCCAACGTCATCTTCTATGCAACGTCGAACCGCAGGCATCTCCTGCCGCGCGACATGATCGACAATGAGCGCTCGACGGCGATCAACCCGTCGGAGGCTGTCGAGGAAAAGGTCTCGCTCTCCGATCGCTTCGGCCTGTGGCTCGGCTTCCACAAATGCTCGCAGGACGAATATCTCGAGATGGTCAACGGCTATGCCCGTTACCACGGCTTCGACAATGATCCGGAGACCCTGCGCGCCGAGGCGCTGGAGTGGGCGACGACGCGCGGCAGCCGCTCGGGCCGCGTTGCCTGGCAGTTCATCCAGGACCTCGCCGGCCGCCTGGGCCAGCCGCTGAAAGACTGAACCCTCCAAACGAAAAATGCCCGGCCCTGGTCGGGACGGGCTGATATGGCGGGACTGATGGAGGTCACGCGACCCGCGCCGGCATCGATCCGAAAACCCCTTACGATTTTCGGAAAGCGATGCGTGGCTCCAGTGCCTATTCGAGGTAGCCGCTCGGATCGACCGGCGTGGAGTTCTTGCGCACTTCGAAATGCAGCTTCGGGGCATCGGTCGAACCGCTCATGCCTGACAGCGCGATCTCGTCCCCACGTTTGACCTTCTGGCCGCGCTGGACCTTGAGCGAGCTTGCGTGACCATAGACGGTGACGAGGCCGTTCTCATGGCGCACCAGCACCGTGTTGCCGAATTCCTTGAGCCCGTCGCCGGCATAGATGACGACACCGTTTTCGGCAGCCTTCACCGGCGTGCCTTCGGGCACCGAGATGTCGATGCCGTCATTCGACTTGCCGCCGCCCTTGCCGTAGTTGGAAACGACGCGGCCACGCACCGGCCAGCGCATGCGGTCGATACCGGTGGCATTTGGCGCTGCCTCGGCCGATTCCTCGGCCTGCTGCACCAGCTTGTCCTTCTTCGGCGGCGTGTAGGCCGCAACGGCGGGAGCTTCGGCCGCAGGCTTGGCCGCGGCAACGGCCGGCTTCGGAGCGGCTGTGGCAGCGGTTGCGGTAACGACCGGGTCGACGGCGGGTGCAGCCTTGGCAACAGTCGAGGTCGCGCCGCCAGCCGGCACCTTCAGCGTCTGGCCGATCCGGATGCGGCCGTCCTGCAGGCTGTTGGCCTCCTTGAGTGCCGCCGTCGACACGCCGAGCTTCTTGGCGATACGGTTGAGCGTATCGCCTTCGACGACCTTGTAGCCGCCGCCGGCACCTGCCGGCTTGGCATTGCTGTCGGTCGGCGAGCCGAGCTGCGCGGTTGCGGTTTCCTTGGTCTTGGGCTGCTGCGGCAGCACCGCAACCTTGTTGCTCGGCAAGGTGGCCGGCTGCGGATTTTTGCCCGGAACCTTGAGCGTATTGTCCTGCGCCGTCTGCGGCTGGGCTATCGCGCCGGTCGACCTATTGTCCAGCGCAGGTGCCAATGCCGGGGCTTGAGCCGGAGCCTGGGCGGTACGAACTGGAGCCGGAGCAAGCGCTGGCGCCTGGGCGACTGGTGCCGGCAGAGGCTGCGACGACACCGGCTGCAGACTGCCGCGACTGACCGAACCGGCACTGGCCGAGGCAACCGGCGTCGCCATCTGGGCATCGCCAGGGAATGGCTGCTGCTGCGGCTGCTGGTTGATGATCGAACGCTGGTTCGGCGTCGATGCGGTGAAGATGTCATCGACACCACCGCCGCCAAATCGCGACACTCCGGAACTGCACCCTGCGGCCATGCCGGCAACCAGCAGAACGGCGCCGCCGCGCGCCAGAGAGCGTCTATTCGCCTTCAAAATACTGAAACGCATCGCACTGACCCGCGCTTTACCCGATACCAACTAGGCTTGATTAAAGCGCGTTAATGTTACTGGCCGGTTAAGAGGATCAAATAAATCAAAAGCTTCGCCAGCTCGCGACAAGACGCTTTCCGAGGCGGGCTGAAGGCCCCGGCTGCGCGCAGATAGCAGCGATGTGGGTGGTGCCGACTTAGATGACGGCAGCGACGCCGCGGGCCAGCGGCTGCAGGCGGACGACGCCGAGGTCTTCGCGCTCGAAGCGGCTTCCGATCTTGGTCAGCTTGCACAACACCTGCTCGCCCTCTTCCGGGCCGATCGGCGCGATCATGGTGCCGCCGCTCGACAGCTGGTCGACGAACATGCGCGGATGGCTGTCGAAGGCAGCCCATACGACGATGCGGTCGAACGGCCCCTCGCCCGGCAGGCCGTTCGAACCGTCGGCCTGGCGGACCAGCGCATTGCCAAGGCCGAGCATCTCGAAGCGCTGGCGCGCCAGATCGGTCAGGGTTTTGAAACGCTCGACGGTGACGACCCGGCCGGCAAGCCGCGCCATGACCGCGGCTGTGTAGCCGGAACCCGTACCGACTTCGAGCACACGGTTTCCCTGTTCGATGTTGAGCGCTGATATGACCGCCGCCTGGAGATCGGCGCCTTCGATCGCCTCGCCACATTCGATCGGCAGCATGCGGTCCGACCAGGCGATGGAATGGAACTGGCCAGCGAGGAAGTCGCGACGGGGCGTTGCCTCGAAGGCGGCGATCAGATTTTTCGGAACGATGCCGCGCCCGCGCAGGCGAAGAAGAAAGGCGGCGAAGCCCTCACGGTCGTCCGGCATCATATTCATGCAATAGCCTTGGCCAATTGATCGCGCAGTTCATGCGCCGTCATGTCGAGCTTGAGCGGCGTGACCGAAATCTGCTTGTTGCGCACGGCGTGCAGATCCGTGCCCGGCTTCACCTCCGGCTCATCGCGGCCGAAACGCAGCCAGTAATATGGCAGGCTGCGGCCGTCGCGGCGCTCCTCAACCCAGATGCCGTAGGCAAGCTTGCCCTGGCTGGCGACCACAGGTCCGGTGACCTCTTCGGGCGGGCAATTCGGGAAATTGACGTTGAGCAGCACGCCGATCGGCAGTTCCGTGGCGATCAGCTTGCGCAGCAAGGCCGGGGCCAGCGCTTCGGCCGTCTCGTAAGGCACGATGCGTTCGTCGTTTTCATAGATATAGGCCTGGCTCAGCGCAATCGAGCGGATGCCGATCAGAGCACCTTCCATGGCACCCGCCACCGTGCCCGAATAGGTCACGTCATCGGCAACGTTGAGACCCGAATTGATGCCCGAAAGGATCAGGTCCGGCGGCTCTGGCAGGATCTTGCGGGCGCCCATGATGACGCAGTCGGTTGGCGTGCCGTTCACGGCATAATGCTTGTCGCTGATCTTGCGCAGCCTGAGCGGCTCCGAGATCGACAGCGAATGCGCATAACCCGACTGGTCGGTTTCCGGTGCCACCACCCAGACATCGTCCGACAGCTGGTTGGCGATCCGCTCCAGGACAGCCAGGCCTTCGGCGTGGATGCCGTCGTCGTTGGTCAGCAGAATGCGCATGTCACTTCGCTTCGATCTTGGTCAGGCCACCCATGTAAGGCAGCAGCGCTTCAGGAATCGTTACGCTGCCATCCTCGTTCTGGTAATTCTCGATGACGGCGATCAGCGCGCGGCCGACGGCAACGCCCGAACCATTGAGCGTGTGCACGAAACGCGTGCCCTTCTCTTCCTTCGGACGGTAGCGGGCATCCATGCGGCGCGCCTGGAAGTCGCCGCAGACCGAGCAGGACGAGATTTCACGATAGGTGTTCTGGCCGGGAAGCCAGACCTCGATGTCGTGTGTCTTGCGCGCGCCGAAGCCCATGTCACCGGTGCACAGAACCATGGTGCGGAACGGCAGGCCGAGGCGCTTCAGCACCTCTTCAGCGCATTCGGTCATGCGGTCGTGTTCGGCCAGCGCACTGTCGGCGTCCGTGATCGAGACCAGCTCGACCTTGTAGAACTGGTGCTGGCGCAGCATGCCACGCGTGTCGCGACCGGCAGAGCCTGCTTCCGAACGGAAGCACGGTGTCAACGCCGTCATGCGCAGCGGCAGCTGCTCGTTGGCCAGGATTTCCTCGCGCACCAGATTGGTCAGCGGCACCTCGGCGGTCGGGATCAGGCCGAGCCGGCTCTCGCCATGCGGCACGAAGAACAGGTCTTCCTCGAACTTGGGCAGCTGGTTGGTGCCGAACAGCACCTCGTCACGCACCAGAAGCGGCGGCTGCACTTCGGTGTAGCCGTGTTCCGACGTGTGCAGGTCGAGCATGAACTGACCGAGGGCGCGTTCGAGCCGGGCCAGCTGGCCCTTGAGCACGGTGAAGCGCGCCCCGGACAGCTTCGCGGCGCGCTCGAAATCCATCAGGCCGAGCGCCTCGCCGATCTCGAAATGCTCCTTCACCCAGTTCGGGCGCGGCAACACCTTGCCGACGGTGCGCAGCACGACATTGCCGGTTTCGTCCTTGCCGACGGGCACGTCTTCGAGCGGCACGTTGGGGATCACGGCCAGGGCTGCGTCGAGCGCCTTGTCGAGCTCGCGCTCGCGGCCTTCGCCATCCTGGATGAAGCCCTTGATCTCGGCGACTTCGGCTTTCAGCTTCTCGGCAAGGGCGGAATCACCATTGCGCATGGCGTTGCCGATCTCTTTCGAGGCGGCGTTGCGGCGCTCCTGCGCCTCCTGCAACTTCGAGACATGGGCGCGCCGCGCCTCGTCCTTGGCGATCAGGTCCTCGACCGCCGACTTTGCCGCATCCGCCGACTGACTGCGCTTCATCAGCGCTTCGATCAGATCTTCAGGGTTCTCGCGAATCCATTTGATATCAAGCATTTATAAGGTTCCGGTCGCGGCAGTTGTCGAACGACCGCGCCGGCGGATCGGGCTGTCAGCCGGCCTTGTCGGCGCTGCCTGTGCCTTCGAGCGAAGTGGATGCTGCTTGCGATTGCGGGGCCGCGGCACTGTCGTCCGCATCCTGCTTTTCGCGCGCCACACGTTCCTGTTCGCGCTTCTTTTCGATCATCCGGGCGGTCCAGATGGAAATCTCGTAAAGAAGGATCGTGGGAAGGGCAAGGCCGATCTGGCTTACCGGATCGGGTGGGGTGAGCACTGCCGCAACCACGAAAGCGATGACGATCGCCCATTTGCGCTTGTCGGCCAACCCTTGCGAACTGACCATTCCGACCCGCGCCATCAGCGTCGTCACGACGGGCAGCTGAAACACCAGGCCGAAGGAGAAGATCAGCGTCATGATCAGGCTGAGATATTCCGACACCTTGGGCAGCAGAGAAATCTGCACCTGGTCGTCGGTGCCGGCCTGCTGCATGGCGAGGAAGAACCACATCACCATCGGCGTGAAGAAGAAATAGACCAGCGACGCGCCCATCAGGAACAGCACCGGCGAAGCGATCAGGAACGGCAGGAAGGCCGCGCGCTCGTTCTTGTAGAGACCGGGTGCAACGAACTTGTAGATCTGCGAGGCAATGACAGGGAATGCAATCACCAGGCCGCCGAACATGGCGAGCTTGATCTGCGTGAAGAAGAATTCCTGCGGCGCGGTGTAGATCAGCTCGACCTTGTGCGGATCGAGCCCGGCCCAGTTGGTCGCCCATTTGAACGGGATGACCAGCAGGTTGAACAGCTGCTTGGCAAAGAAGAAGCAGACAAGGAAGGCGATGAAGAAACCGCCGATGGACCACATCAGCCGGGTGCGCAATTCGACCAGATGTTCGATCAGCGGCGCCGAGGACTTCTCGATTTCGTCGTCTTCGGCGCTCACGAGGCTTTTCCTGCTTTGGTCGTCTTGGCGGTCTTTTTGGGCGCAACAGCCTTGGCCGATGCAGCCTTGGCTACCGGCGCCTTAGCCGGAGCGGACTTGGCCACGGGTGCCTTGGTCGTTGCTACCGAAGCCTGGGCTTTTGCGGCAAGCTTGGGCGCGGCAACAGCTTTAGCCGCGGCCTTGGGCTTGGTCGCTGCCTTCGGCTCTTCGGCTTTGGCTGCAACCGCTGGCGCAGGAACAGGCGTGGCCTTGACCTCGGCGGCCGGAAACACCGGTGATGTGGCAGGCATCGCGTCCGGCCCGGCAACGTCTGGCATGACGGTTGCGCCGTTCTTCAGCGGTTCGGCCCGATGCGTTGCGTCCACGGCAGGATCAGCCGACGGCGCCGGCTGTGACGGCTTCATCGCCGCGTCGAGGCCGGCACGCACATCGGAAGCCGCCTGCTCGAAAGGATTGAGCTGCTTCCTGATCTGCTGCGCGGGGTTGAGACCGCGCAGTTCGTCGACCGACTTCTTGACGTCGTCGAGCTCGGCTTCCTTCAGCGCCTCATTGAACTGGCGCTGAAAATCGCCCGCCATGGAACGAGCCTTGGCCGTCATCCGCCCCATTGTGCGGAGCATCTTAGGCAAATCCTTGGGGCCGACGACCACGATCATGACGACCGCGATCACCAGCATTTCGGTCCAGCCGATTTCAAACATGTCGGTGCGATCCGGCTAGCAAGAGACGATGGTCAGCTCTTGCTGGCCTTTTCCTTGGTCGAATTCACGGTCTCATCATTGCGGTGCTCGACCGTCTTGGAGTCATCGGCTTCGTCGTCCGACATACCCTTCTTGAAGCTCTTGATGCCCTTGGCCATGTCGCCCATCAGTTCCGGGATCTTGCCACGACCAAACAGCAGCAGCACGACGACCAGAACGATCAGCCAGTGCCAGATTGAAAACGAACCCATTGAACTCTCTCTTGAACAGTTTCCCTGCGATTGATCTAGGCTCTTTCGCTTCCGGATTCAAACACTAGAACATCCGCTTTCCGAAGCGACAGCCATATATCACGTGCTTTTGCGGACAAAGCGCCGCAGCGTATGCGCGCCCGCACCGGCGTCTCGGCGCCCGGCACCGCGAGTTCAAGCAGTTCGACGACGCCTAGATAGCGCCTGGAAATGATGCGGGCCTGCGTTTCGCCGGTGTCCTCGCTGACGTCGATGCCGGTCAGGCGCACGGCGACAAGCACGTCCGCGCCGTCTGAAACGGCTGTTTCGACCTCGCCCACCGGGGTCGCGGCATAACCGTCCAGAACAGTGGCTGGAAAGACGTTGAGCTCGGAAAAGAAGCCGGCGACGAACAGATTTGCCGGCTTGAGGTAGAGGTCTTCCGCCCTGCCCGTCTGTACCAGCTTGCCGTCCTTCAACAGCGCGATGCGGTCGCCCATGCGCATCGCTTCTTCGGCATCGTGCGTAACGACGATGGCAGTCGCCCGGCTTTCGCGCAGGATTGCCAGGGTTTCGGCGCGCACCGAATCCTTGAGGCGCGAATCAAGCCCGGAGAACGGCTCGTCCATCAACAGGACCGCCGGTCGCGGCGCCAACGCGCGAGCTAGAGCCACGCGCTGCTGTTCGCCGCCCGACAAGGCATGCGGATAGTTGTCGGCGTAATGTTCGAGCCCGACGCGGGCGAGCGCGATCAGCGCTTCCTTCCTGGCCTCCTCGCGCGACAGCGCGGTCAGCCCGAAGCGGACGTTGTCGAGGATGGTCAGATGCGGAAACAGCGCAAAATCCTGGAACACCAGGCCGATAGAGCGCTGTTCCGGCGGCAGGAACACCTGAGGACCAGCGATTTCCTTGCCGTTCAGCAGTACGCGCCCGGAGGTCTGCGCCTCGATGCCGGCGGCAATCCGGAGCAGCGTCGTCTTGCCTGAGCCCGACGGCCCTAGAAGGCACAGCACCTCGCCCGGCTCGGCGGCAAGACTGACCTCGCGTAGCGTCTCCGAGCCATTGCCGAAGGAATGGCGAATGTCCTCAAAAGCCAACCGCGCGGCGAAGGTCACGCCCGCAGTGACACGCGCTGCCGTCTGGGTTTGATTTGTCGTCACAGGATCGACCTCCTGCTGCCGGTTCCACACCGGCGCGGGTCAATCATCTGTGGCGCGGGGTGTCAACAGGCCGAGCTCTTCCAGGTCGATGTCGGTGAGCGGGTCCTCGTCGTCGGTGAGCAGGTCAGGATCGGACGGCGGCAGCGGCACCGAGAAGCCGGGCGGCATGCGCGACGACAACAGCCCTGCCCCCTTCAGCTCTTCCATGCCGGGCAGATCGCGGATCTCCTCCAGGCCGAAATGGTCGAGGAACTTGTCGGTCGTGCCATAGGTCACCGGCCGGCCCGGCGTCTTGCGCCGGCCGCGCATGCGCACCCATTCGGTTTCCATCAGGGTGTCGAGTGTGCCCTTCGAGGTCTCGACGCCGCGGATATCCTCGATCTCGGCGCGGGTCACAGGCTGATGGTAGGCGATGACCGACAGCACTTCGAGGGCGGCGCGCGACAGCTTCTTCTGCTGGATGGTGTCGCGGCTCATCAGGAAGGCAAGATCGCCGGCAGTACGGAACGCCCAGGAATCGGCAACCTTGACCAGATTGACGCCGCGCCGCTCGTAGATGCGCTGCAACTCGGCCATGGCGGCGGGAACGTCGATGCCTTCCGGCAAGCGCGCGACAAGCTGCCGTTCGCTCACCGGCTCGGCGCTGGCGAAAACGATGGCTTCCGCCATACGCACAGCCTCGGCCAGATGCAGCCGTGCCGCCGGGTTGCGCTCGACAGTCTCCTCGTCCTCGTCGTCGAGGGCAAACGGGACGACATTTGATCCTTCGGTCATGACGCACCTTCGGTCTGCGGGGCCGCGGCCTGGCGTTCACGCAGGTAGATCGGCGCAAACGGCTCGTGCTGACGGATTTCGACGGTCCCGTCGCGGACCATTTCCAGGCTGGCGGCAAACGAGCTGGCGATCGCCGTTGCACGCTCTTCGGGGCTGGTCATGTAGCGGATCAGGAAATGATCGAGCGCAGTCCAGTCCTTCAGTTCGCCGACCATGCGGGTCAGGATCTCGCGTGCTGCCTTCAGCGACCAGACACCGCGCTTGGCGATCTGCACATTGGTAATCGCCTGCCTTTGGCGCTGGCCGGCATAGGCGCTCAAGAGATCGAACAACGAGGCCGAGTACTCGTTGCGCTTGTCGATAATGACCAGTTCGGGGGCCCCGCGCTGAAAGACATCGCGACCGAGCCGGTTGCGGTTGACCAGCCGAGAGGCGGCATCGCGCATCGCTTCCAGGCGCTTCAGGCGGAATTGCAGCACGGCGGCCAGCTCTTCACCACTCTCGCCCTCGTCGCCCGGCAACTTGGGGATCAAAAGCTTGGACTTGAGGAAGGCGAGCCATGCCGCCATGACCAGATAGTCGGCGGCGAGCTCCAACCTCAGGGCCCGCGCCTGCGAGACGAAGGTCAGGTACTGCTCGACGAGGGCCAGGATGGAAATGCGGGACAGATCGACACGCTGGCTGCGCGCCAGGTGCAGCAGAAGATCGAGCGGGCCTTCGAAGCCGGCGACATCAACGACCAGCGACGGATCGTCAGTCATGCGGTCGTCAGCGTTCTCCGCCCACAGACGGTCCATCGGTGCTGGCTTTTGCGCCTTGCTTTCCAATGCTTCCGCCAATTCCGTGCCTTCTCCTTGAGAGGCTATGCAACTGCCTCGAAAGTGTGTCCGAATTCCGCCTGCTGCACGGTTTCAGCGCGGGCATGCAACTTGCCGGCGATTTTGCAGTGAAGGACAAGATCGGCATCCGCCGCAAGGATTGCCGCGGTCTTTGCCCGGTAATCCCCAGAAAGCCGCGTCCCCAACGTGTCAGGCGGTGATTCGGTCATGCCAAGAGCTTAGCGCCTTTTGACCTGACATAGAATCGTGCGCATCGTCAGGGCCTGAAAACGAAAACGGCGCAGCCAGGCTGCGCCGTTTTCCGATTTGGGTGTGGCTCGCTTACTTCGAGACGAAGCAGTTGCCGCCGGCGGCCTTGTAGCTTTCGCACAGGCTGACCGCATCGTTGCGGGTGCCGGCAGGTACGCGAACACGCCAGAACGTGCCCTTGCCGGCGATGTCGGCCTTGACGATGCTGACTTCGCGGCCGTTCAGCACGCTGCCGTAGCGGCGGGCGAGATCGGCATAGGTCGACTTCGCGGCGGCTTCGCTCGGCTGCGAGGCGATCTGCATGGCCCAGGCGCCGGATGCTGCAGCCGTCGTCGGGGCCGACGGCGCGATAGCTGCCACCTGGTCAGGCTTGACCTCGCCAACGACATCGACCGGCTGCTCGGACGGGCGCTGTGGCGCGATCGGAGCGGTTGACGGGGTGTTGGCCGACTGCGCAGGCTTGGCGACAGGCGCCAGCGCCGGCTGTGCCGGGACGGTGCCGGTGGCTTCGCTTGCCGGCTCGGCAACGCGCTGCGGTGCCGGATCGGTCGGCTCGGTTGCGGCAACAACGGCCGGGGCCGGTTCTTCGCGCGGCACCAGCGTGCCATCAGGCCTCACCACCATGGTGCGGACCTTGCGCGGAGCAACAGCAGCCGTCTCGGTGCTGGCGTCGGGCTGATCGGCCTGTGGCACTTGCGCGACACGCTCTTCCGACTTCGCGGTCGGTTCAGCGGCGACATCGTCTCCGTTGAGCGGCAGGTTCTCGGGCATGTTCGCCTCGGCTTCCTGTGCCGCGAGATCGACCGGCTCTTCAGCGTTGGTAACAAGCTTGTCCTGGGCCGGAGCACCATTGGTCGAGCCGCCTGCGACGCGGTCATAAACCTTGCTGTCCTGGTTCGGCACGGTTGCGCCGCCCGGATTTTCCGGCTTGATCTTGATCGGGCTCTCGTCGGCCTTGACGATGACGGGGGCGCCTGCCCCCTCGCCGCCGCCGAATGACAGGGCGAAGGCGCCAATGCCGCCGACAACCGCGACCGCACCGACGATTGCGGCGATCATCATGCCGCGACGTGCCGGACGGGCTGCCGGCGAACCGGGCAGCGTTTCCATCGCTTCGTCGAAATCAGGATCGTAGTCGAACTCGTCGGCCTGGGCCTGCTGGCGCGGCGCATTGGACTGGCTCTGCTGCATGCCGCCGAGGTCGAAGCCACCCAGGCGGTCATCGGCCGGCTGGCGGCCGGCATACATCGCTGCGGCACCGGCTGCGGCCGCACCTGCCAGTTCGATCGGCTGCGATGCATCGCCATCGCGCAGCGTCTTGCGATCGAAGCCGTCGGCATAGGGATTCGACGCATAGTTCGACGACGCGGCCGGCTTGGTAACCTCCGGTGCATTCATCTCGTTCATCAGGTTCGAGAATTCACCGTCGAGATCGTCATAGGCCGGAGCCGGCGGCGCGTCATCCTCGAACGACAACTCGGGAATGTCGAGGTCGTCGGCGAGCGCGACGGCCTTTTCCGGCACATCGACGGTCTCGATATCGGGTGCATCGTCGAAGGACGAAACGGCGGCGAAAAGCTCGGCTTCCAGATCATCGACCTCGGGCTCAGCTGGCGCATATGCCTCGGGTTCGGCCTGCGGTGCATAAGCTTCGGGCGCATAGGCCACGGGTTCGGCCTGCGGCTCGTAGGTCGGCGCGACCGGCACATAGGCATCCGGTTGCTGGATTGCTTCCGGCTGGTAGCTCGACTGGGCTGCTACAACTGGTGCGGCAGCGCGCGGCGCAACCGGCGTGCCGAGGCCCCAGCTGCGGGCCTGCTCGTAGCGCGAGGCCGCAAGCGGACGCATCGGCGCTGCGGCAGCAGCGGCTGCTGAGACGGCAACTGCCGGCGCTGCAACTTCCGCCACCTCGGCCACGGCACTGCGCTCGAGCGCCATGTCGAAGGCGTCGTCATCAAAGCTGACGTCGATGTCGGCCTGGTGATCGTAGCTCGGCTCGGAATAGCCGGCATCGGCCTGGACGGGAGCCGCTTCCTCGGCGGCCACGAATTCCTCGACCGGCGCGTCGTAGGACGGCGCATAGTCGGTGTCGTCATAAGCCTGCGCCGGCTCTTCGGCAGGCTGCTCGGGCGCCCACAGCGAGCTTGCGAAGGTGGGCTCTGGCTCAACAGCAACCGGTTCGACGACGCGAAGCGGCGTCGGCTCGGACAGCGCCTTGGCCTGGCTGCTCATATTGCCAAGCAGTGCGTTCAGCTCGTCTTCGAGGCTGGTGTCTTCGACAGATGCCACCGGAGCCGCGACCTGGGCGACCTCGATCTCCTGGACCGGCGCTTCGACCACCGACTCGACGGCTGGCGCTTCATAAGCGACGGCAGGCTCATAGGCGGGCTTTTCGTCACGCAGCGCCTCCTGCAGGCGGCGTTCGAACTCGTCATAGTCCTCGGCCTGCGCGACAGGTGCTGCAACCGCCTGCGGCTCCTCGACCAGATCGGCATGCGAGAACGCGATTTCCGGCTCGGCCGGCTGGTATTCGCCCAGCGTCAGCTGATCGTCAGCGACAGCTTCAACAGCATAGTTGTCATCGTCAACAGCCGCGAAATCCATGTCGACATCGGCAAGGGCGACGTCAAACTCGGCATCGAGATCGACTTCGGTCGAAGTCGAATAAGAAACCGGCGCAGCGACCTGCTCGGCAGGCTCATCGGCCACCAGCAGTTCGTCCTCCATCGAGAATTCCTGTTCGAAGGACGCAGCAACCGCGTCGTCAAAATCGGGCTCAGGCGTGAAGGACGGTTCGGGCGTGAAAGCGGGCTCAGGAGCGAAAACGGGTTCCGGAGCGAAATTGACTTCAGGCGCCGGCTCATAGGCAGGTGCGGCAGCATAAGCCCGCTCTCCGGGATGAAGCAGCTCATCCTCGAGCGAGAAATCCTCGAAGCTCGCGGCAACGGCATCGTCGAACGACGCGTCGGAGGCGAATTCCGGCTCACGAGCGCGCTCTTCGGTCAGCGCGTAAGGAACCGACGATTCGACGGGCGTGTAGGACGAGGGTTCGTTTGCCTGAACATATGCCGCGGGGGCAACGTGCTCGGGCGCCGCGACGAGATCGTCGCCGGCCAGCTCGCCGAGCAGTTCCTTCTCCAGATCAATGCCGAAGTCGTCGTCGACAGCCGGTTCGATGCGCTCAGCGGGCGCACCAACATCCTGGCGCACCACTGGCTGGCGCGGGTCGAAACCCATGATCCTCGTCAATTCGGCGAAGGGATCTTCGTCGGCGAAGTCATTCTTGTCTGCGATCTTCAGCTGGGTTCTGTCTGCCATTCTTTTTCCCGAACTCTCGCACTTTTTTCGGACGCAGTGAACGTCGCGTAAGGTTGGCCCTTACCAGCGCAATGTGGGCAAAAGGTGACATTCAGCTCCGGAAAACCTAGCGCATTTCGGTCGGCGCATCCGCTCCGATCAACGCCAGGCCTGACGTCAAAACGTCCGAAACAGCCTGCACCAGCCCGAGTCTGGCATAGGTCAATTCTGGATCGTTAACCTTAACAAACCGTAAGTCATGGTTGTCCGTGCCACGATTCCAGTGTCCGTGGAAGGTGCTTGCGAGGTCGTAGAGATAGAATGCCAGCCTGTGCGGCTCCATCGACTGTGCGGCCGACTCGATCAGGCGCGGATACTCGGCAAGCTTTTTGATGAGTGCGATTTCGCCTTCGTCCGTCAGCCTTTCGACAGCCCCGATCAGGCCGGCGCGCGCGAACTCTGCTTGGCCGAGCTGCTCCTTTGCCTGCCTGAACACCGAGTGGCAGCGCGCTGATGCGTACTGCACGTAGAACACCGGATTGTCCTTGGACTGCTCGGTGACTTTGGCAAAATCGAAGTCGAGCGGCGCATCGCTCTTGCGGTAGAGCATCATGAAGCGAATCGCGTCGCGACCAACTTCCTCGACGACCTCGCGCAGCGTGATGAACTCCCCTGCCCGCTTGGACATGCGCACCGGCTCACCGTCGCGGAACAGCTTGACCAGTTGGCACAGCAGCACGTCGAGCTTGACCGCACCGTCGGTGACGGCACGCGCCAGCGCTTCCATGCGCTTGACGTAGCCGCCATGGTCGGCGCCAAGCACAAACACCAACTCCTCGAAGCCGCGGTCGACCTTGTCCTTGAGGTAGGCGACGTCGGCGGCGAAATAGGTGAAGGCGCCGTCCGACTTGACCAGGGCGCGATCCATGTCGTCACCGACCTCGGTCGAGCGGAACAAAGTCTGCTCGCGGTCTTCCCAGTCGTCAGGCTTCTCGCCCTTGGGCGGCGGCAGCTTGCCCTTGTAGACATGGCCCTTCAGTGTCAGGTCGCTGATCGCCGAGCGGATCGCCTTGGCGTTGTCGGCATGCAGCGTGCGCTCGGAGAAGAACACCTCGTGGCGAACGTCGAGCAGCGCCAGATCCTCGCGGATCATCACCATCATCGCATCGATGGTGCGATCCTTGATCAGCGCCAGCGCTTCTTCCTCGGGCTTCTGCAGCAGGTCGCGGCCGAATTCCTTGGCCAGCGCCTGGCCGACCGGCACAAGGTAGTCGCCCGGGTAGAGGCCGGCAGGGATCTCGCCGATCTGCTCGCCGAGGGCTTCGCGATAACGCAGCATTACCGAGCGGCCGAGCACGTCGATCTGCACGCCGGCGTCGTTGATGTAATATTCCTTGGTCACGTCGTAGCCGGCAAAGCCGAGGATGTTGGCCAGCGCATCACCGACAACCGCGCCACGGCAATGGCCGACATGCATCGGCCCGGTCGGATTGGCCGAGACGTATTCGACGTTGACGCGCTTCTTCTTGCCGAAGCCGGAGCGGCCGTAGTCGGTGCCGCGCGAAAGCAAGTCAGCCAGGTGCTTCTGCCAGAAGCTGTCGTGGAGCTTGAGATTGACGAAGCCCGGGCCGGCAACCTCTGCCTTGGCGACGTCGGCATCCTTGGACAGCTCCGCCACAAGGCGTTCAGCCAGCGCGCGCGGGTTCTGCCCGGTCGGCTTGGCCAGCACCATCGCCGCATTCGTCGCCAGATCGCCATGGGTCGCATCGCGCGGCGGCTCGACGGCAATGCGCGTCAGGTCGAGCGCGCCGCCCTCTTTCGGAGTCAAATCAAGCGCTTCGACGGCTTTGGTAATCCGCTCGCTGAAATCGGCGAAAATGTTCATTTCTGGGCTTTCGTAGGACGCTTCGACGTCACTTTTGACGTGACATTCCACTGAATGATGATTTCGCCCGGCCTAAACCAAATCGGGCGTATGGTCAAACAAGCGTCGGTGCTCCTTGACCGCATAGGTGTCGGTCATGCCGGCCAGGAAATCGGCGACGGCGCGTGCCTTGATGCGATCCTCGGCCCTGTCGAGCCCCTCACGCCAGCCCTCGGGCATGGCGCGGGGATCAGCGTAATAGGCGTCGAACAGGTCGCGCACGATGCGGTCGGCGTTGGCGCGCACCCGCATCACCTCGGAGTGCCGGTACATGTTGCGGTAGAGAAAAGCCTTCAACTCCTTCTCCGAAGCCGTCATCTCGCCCGAAAAGGTCACCATGACCTCGCCCGCGTTCCTCACCTCATCGGCGCTTTGCGGTGCCAGGCGCGCGATCCTTGCGGTCGCGGTGGAGATGACGTCCTCGACGAACATGGTGATCTGGCGCCGCATCAGTTCGTGACCGGTGCGCATTGGGTCGAGCGCGGGATAACGCTCGCGCACGCCGCGCAGGATCGCGGCCGGCAGTGGCACGTCGTCAAGCATTTCGAGGGTCAGCAGCCCTGCCCTCAGCCCGTCATCGATGTCATGGGTGTTGTAGGCGATGTCGTCGGCGATCGCGGCACACTGCGCCTCCAGGCTGGCAAAGCGGTCGAGCTCGAGGTCATGCAACTCGGAATAGTCGCGGATCGCCTGCGGCACGGGGCCCTTCAGCCCCTTGCCGGTGGCGTCGGTCAGCGGGCCGTTGTGCTTGACCAGCCCCTCCAGCGTCTCCCAGGTCAGGTTGAGACCGTCGAACTCGGCGTAACGGCTCTCCAGCCGTGTCACCACGCGCAGCGACTGGGCGTTGTGGTCAAAGCCACCCCAGGCCGCCATCTTGTCGTTCAGCGCGTCCTCGCCGGTGTGGCCGAACGGCGTGTGGCCGAAATCGTGGACCAGCGCGATCGCCTCGGCGAGATCCTCGTCGCAGCGCAGCGCACGCGCCAGGGCGCGGGCTATCTGCGCCACCTCGATCGTGTGCGTCAGCCGGGTGCGGAAATGATCGCCTTCATGGGCAACGAACACCTGAGTCTTGTGCTTGAGGCGACGAAAGGCCGTCGAATGGATGATGCGGTCGCGGTCGCGCTGGAACGGCGTGCGTGTCGGGCTTTCAACCTCGTCGAACAGGCGGCCGCGCGAGGCCGCGGGATCGCAGGCATAGGCCGCGCGCGGCCGGTAGCCGAAGCCGATATCGCCAAGTTGCCGTTCGCCTGCCATACTCCCCACCTGTTGACTTGCCCCAGGTGGCTTCATACCTATCATAAGAAACTGAAAGCAAGGTGACGCCAATGGGCGCTGATGCCAAGACCGCCATGAAGGTCGACATGACCGAAGCCGCAGCGAAGCGGATAGCCAAGATCGTCGCCGGCGATCCGGGCAAGATCGCGTTGCGCATCTCGGTCGAAGGCGGCGGCTGCTCCGGTTTTTCCTACAAGTTCGACCTCGTCGAAGGCCGCAACGACGACGACGTCGCCATCGAACGCGATGGTGCGACGCTGCTCGTTGACGACCTGTCGCTCGTCTATATGGGCGGCTCGGTCGTCGATTTCGTCGACGACCTGATGGGCCAGTCGTTCCAGATCAAGAACCCCAACGCGGTCGCCGGCTGCGGCTGCGGCACCAGCTTCTCCATCTAGTCATGCGCAGGCCGCAAGCGCTCCGTCAGGTGGCGCTTTCGGCCGGTCGCGACATCGACGCGACGCTTGCCTTCTGGCTCGATGTCTTCGGCCTTCCCGTACACGCCCGCTACGACCCGCCCGGCATCGCCTTCATCATCGTCGGCGGCATCAGGCTGTTTTTCACCGGCGGCATACCGCAGGCGACCGTCTATCTCGACATAGACGACCTCGACTCCTTTTACGAAACCGCATCCGACAATGGCGTGGCGTTCACCACGGCACCCACGCTCGTCCACCGCGATGCGGCGGGCGAATTCGGCCCTGCCGGCGAGAGCGAGTGGATGGCTTTCCTGAAGGACCCCGCCGGCAACACGATCGGGCTGGTCGAGCGCAAATAGGCTTGCGCATTCCTCTGAACCACTCCATCTCGTCGCGATGCGCCGCTGCCCCCGGGCGTTCTAAGATTCCGAGCGTAAGGGAACAGCATGCATATCCGTCCTTTTGAACCGCGTGACTTCGATGCCGTGGTGAACGTCATCCTGCCCATCCAGCGAGACGAATTCGGCTTTGACGTTACCGTCGACCACCAGCCGGACCTCCGGATCATTCCAGAATTCTATCAGCGCGACCTTGGCGATTTCTGGGTCGCCGAAGCAGATGGCAAGATCGTCGGGACGATCGGCCTGGTCGACATTGGCGATGGGCTCGCCGCCTTGCGCAAGATGTTCGTCGCCGCCGAGTGGCGTGGCCGCGAACATGGAATCGCCGCAAAGCTGCTGGGGCTCTTGCTTGCCACGGCCCGCGAACGCGGCATCCGCGCGGTCTATCTCGGCACCACCGACAGGTTTCTTGCCGCCCATCGCTTCTACGAGAAGAACGGCTTTGCCGAGGTCGCCAGATCCGACCTGCCGGCGAGCTTCCCGGTCGTGTTCATCGACACCAAGTTCTACGTGCACCGGCTGGACGCCTGAAAGGCAGAGGGCCCCACGCAGGGGCCCTCGTCTCTTGCCAGTGGTCCGGCATCAAGCTTCCGACGCCATCGCAGCTTCGCGGATCTCAGCCTCGTTGACCTTGGTGCCGTTGAAGAAGGCGTTCAGCACCACCGCCGACACCGATGCCAGAAGGATGCCCGACTCGATCAGCGGGTGGATGTCGTGCGGCATCCACATCTTGAAGTCGGGGGCGACGAGCGGGATCATGCCGAAGCCGATGGAGACCGCGACCACGAACAGGTTGTTGCGGTTGGTCTTGAAGTCGACATTGGACAGGATGCGGATGCCGGTCGCCGCCACCATGCCGAACATCACCAGCCCCGCACCACCGAGCACCACGGTGGGCAGCGCCTCGACCAGCGCGCCCATCTTGGGCACCAGTCCCAGGATCAGCAGGATCACACCGCCGGCAACGCAGACAAAGCGGCTCTTGACGCCGGTAACGCCGACGAGGCCGACATTCTGCGAGAAGGAGGTGTACGGAAAGGTGTTGAACAGGCCGCCGATAATGGTGCCAAGACCATCGGTGCGCAGGCCCGCCGACAGCATCGGCTGGGTCACCTTGCGTCCGGTCATGTCGCCGAGCGCCAGGAACATGCCTGTCGATTCGATCATCACGACGATCATCACCAGCACCATCGTGATGATCAGGATCGGGTCGAAGATCGGCATGCCGAAGCGCAGCGGCGTGATGAGCTCGAACCACTCAGCCGAAGCGACCTTGTCGAAATGCATCATGCCGAGCGAAGCGGTGAGCACGCCTCCAATGAGGATGCCGAGCAGCACGGCGATGTTGGCGACAAACCCCTTGCCGAACTTGGCGATGACCAGGATCGACAGCAGCACGACCGCCGAGATGCCGACATTGACCAGCGGCGCATAGGCGGCGTTGGGCGCGGTTGCGGCGAGCGCAAGCTTGGCCGGGATCGGCGGGATGGTCGAGCCGGTGGCAGCCGCCATCTCAGTCACGGTCTTCAGCCATTCGGCATGCTCGGGCGCCACCAGCCGGGGCGCGGTCGGACCGACCGGGTTGCCGAATATCCAGTTGATGCCGATGCGCATCAGCGACGCGCCGATGACGACGATGATGGTGCCGGTGACAACAGGCGGAAAAAACCTGAGCATGCGGCTTACAAGCGGCGCGATCAGGAAGGCCACGATGCCGGCGCCGATGATGGCGCCGAAGATCATGCGGGCGCCGTCGGGGCCCTGATTGGCGTTGGCCATGGCGACCATCGGGCCAACGGCGGCGAAGGTGACGCCCATCATGACCGGCAGCTTGATGCCGAACCACTGGGTCGCGCCGAAGGACTGGATGATGGTGACGAGGCCGCAGACGAAAAGATCAGCGGAGATCAGGAAGGCGACCTGCTCCGGATCGAGCTTGAGGGCTCGTCCGATGATGAGCGGCACCGCGATAGCGCCGGCATACATGACCAGCACGTGCTGGATGCCGAGCGCGGCTAGGCGAGGCGCTGGAAGCACCTCGTCCACAGGATGAGTACTGTTGGACATGGCATTTGTTCCCCTTTTGCCAGCCGGTCCGAAGAATGCCGAAGAGGACCGGTTCCCTTCTCCCAAGGGATGGTGCAGGATCGTCTGGAACCGCCGTGCAGGCTATCAAGAATTGTTTGAAATCATCGCGTGAAATTCATGAAGATCGTCACCTGGAACATCAACGGTGTCCGTGCCCGTATCGAGAACCTTGTGCATTGGCTCAAGGAAAGCGATCCGGACATTGTCTGTCTGCAGGAAATCAAGACGGTCGACGAAGGCTTTCCACGTTTCGAGATCGAGGCGCTCGGCTACAATGTCGAAACCCACGGCCAGAAGGGCTTCAACGGCGTCGCGATCCTCTCCAAGCTGCGCTTCGACGAGGTCAATCGCGGCCTGCCGGGCGATGATGCCGACGAGCAGGCGCGATTCATCGAAGGCGTGTTCTCGACCGACAAGGGCGTGCTGCGCGTGGTGTCGCTCTACCTGCCCAACGGCAACCCCGTCGGCACCGAAAAATTCCCCTACAAGCTGTCATGGATGGCGCGGCTGGAGCGCTGGGCAACGCAGCGGTTGGCACTCGAAGAGGCGCTGGTGCTCGCCGGCGACTACAACGTCATCCCCGAGGCCATGGACGCCCGCAACATCGAGCTGTGGCTGGGCGATGCACTGTACCAGCCCGAGACGCGGCAGGCGTTCCGCCGGCTGGTCAACCTCGGCTTTACCGAGGCCGTGCGCGCGGTCACCGACCAGCCCGACGTCTATACCTTCTGGGATTACCAGGCCGGCGCCTGGCAGAAGAACAATGGCATCCGCATCGACCACCTGCTGTTGTCGCCGGAAGCCGCGAACCGCTTCGCCTCGGCCTCGATCGAAAAGCACGTGCGCGCTTGGGAAAAGCCGTCCGACCACGTGCCGGTGGCGATCGACCTCACCCTTCAGGCGGCGTGAGGCACTGCCACAGCTCCGGCTCTGGCGCACCTATTGCAATTCACAATCTTGGGGAAACTGGTTGGCGACCGCCAATGGCGGTCTCGCCGACAAGTGCTGCAAGCCGGCCGCAACCGCTGTGCCGCCTACTGGTTGCCTTTGGTCAGGATGTCTTCGGCAAGCGAGATCGCCGTGCGGCGATCGGATTCGTCGGCCAGCGCAAATGCCTCTTCCTGCATGCCGCGGATCCAGGGCTGGTCGGAGGGCTGGGCGCGTTCGAGGGCCGCGGTCATCATGGCAAGGCCGCGCACCACCTTGCCGCTCTGGAACAAGAGATTGCCAAGCGTCGCCTGCGCGCCGGCATGGCCCTTTTCCGCCGCCAGCTGCAGCCAGCGGCCAGCCTGCTTGACGGACGCCTTCACGCCACCGTCGCCCTTGAGGAACATCTTGCCCATCTCGTACTGGGCATTGGCATTGCGGTAGTTGGCGGCGGCGCGCATGTAATATTCCTGCGCGGCGACCGGGTTGGCCGAGACCGGGCTTCCCGGGATGCCTTCCTTCATGTAGCCACCGAGTGCCACGAGCGCATCGGAGACATAACTCTCCTCAGGCGAGCCGGGCTCGACATCCTGCTCGGCGATCTCGGTGAAGAACTTGAAGGCCTCGTAGTCGTCCTGGGCGACGCCGTCGCCTTCGGCATACATGCGCGCGAGCTTCCAGGTGGCGCCGATCTGGCCATTTTCAGCGGCGTAACGATAGGCCTCGACGGCCTGGTCCTTGTGACCGCTCTTGTAAGCGGAGAAGCCGAACTGGAACACAGCCCACGGGTTCGATTCCGGCTTCACGCCGGTCTTGTCGTCGAACACCTTGTCGTCGAACGCCAGCGCCTCGCCTGCGGCGCCCAACAGGGAGACCGCGACAAGCGCCGAAAAGGCTGATGCTCTTACCAACTCAGATATGCGCATGGCAGTACGTTTCTTCCGCCCACCTCGGTGGGTGACCGTGGCCTCGCCCTGCAGCTCGGACACAATTCCAGATCGCGCCCAGCTTTTCGGCCGGACCCGGATTCCATTCTTTCGCCCTCTCCACGCTTTCGCAGTCGGACCGCGCCAGGCCAGCCTCTGCGGCCGTCTGCGCCAGGTCCACGACATCGATCACATCAAGATGCGCGTTGTTTTCGACCAAACTACGGCCAAGGCCTTGCAAGAAATCGTGATCGGCGGCCAACTGCGCCGGCACGCCTGCGGAGTGTATGACGACGCCAATACTTCTGCGGGGCGCGCGAAAACTCGAAGCACGGCAGGAAAAGCGGCGTCCAAAGGCCGATGCCGCCGTCTTTCGACGGCTGGGCAGCTTGGCCATGAAGGTCGCCTTGGCGTTCATTTCTGTTCCCGCCGCGACATCGCGACTTTGCTGTTGGTTTCCGTTGCCAACGTCCCTCAACCGGGCGCTGGTCCGAAGACCCATTCGAGGTGCGCCGGGTTTATGGCGGGAAATTGGCAATGTCCCCGTCATGTTCCTTAGCCGATAGCTTGATTAAAAAGTGTTGCCGAATCGTCACAACTGTTGCCGACTTGCCGCGCCATGGTTTCCAAATAAGAAACGCGCTGCATCGGCGACAGGCCACAAAAAAGCCGGGCACGAGGCCCGGCTTCTTCTGGATCGATTGTGGAGCTTACCACTTCACGCTGTAGCCAGCCGAGACGGCGACGGACCAGTCGTTGCCGACGGCACGATTGAAGCCAAATGCCGGATCAGTCATGGGCAGAGCAAGGCTATACTTATCTTCGGTCGCGGCGGTCAGATAAGACAGACCGACGCCGGCGCGGAGTTCGCCGCCGATCTTGTCCTTCATCGAAACGCCGGCACCAACGGTGTAGGTATCGCTCTGAAGATCCCAGCCGGTGCCGACGCCACGATCCCAGGTCGCAAAGACCGTGCCGGAGATCGCATCCGTAAACGCGTGGCCGATACCGCCCGTGACCGTCCAGCCGTCCTGCCAATTGTAGGTGTTAACCCGAGTGTTGGGACCAGGATTGAACTTGTTTAGAACGAGCAAGAGCCGCTCGTTTACCGACCAGTCCGTCCACTTCACACTACCGTATGCGAGCCAACCCGGAGCGATGCCGGACTGAACCTTCAACTCAACGCTCTGTGGAAGCTCCGCGAAGCCCTGAGCAACCGGTGCTCCGTTGGTCGTACCCTCTGCCGCCACATCGGTACCCGAGCGGTACATCAACTGAGCGCGCAGTGCGATTTCCGGTATCTCGTATGCGAGGCCAGCTCGCCAACCAATATCGTTATCCTTCAGCTTTACCGAAACGGTACCACTGCCGCCAAGCAGAGTGTAGTCGACGTTTTCGACAAAAAGACCGCCAAGGAACGAGAGGCTTCCCTTGCCCATTTCGTACTTGAAGGCGCAAGTAGCACCATACTCAGTTACGGTAAAATCCTCTTCCAGTTTCCTCAGCGTACCATTGCCCAGCCCACGATAGCTCACGCCACCGCCATACGGCTGGCTCACTGTCCCGGCGCAGGAAAGCTGGTCAAAGAACTTGAACTTAACGGCAGCTGACGGGACGACATAAGTATCCGCGAAATTGTAGCCAGTACCGTCCGCGTAGCCATTTACAGTGAATTCGCGGTGCGGCTTGACCACGACGACGCTGGTACGCAGGTTAAAGTTGCCCTGTTCAAACAGGATGTCCGTATCGGCCGTGCCGCGCGAAAAACCGCCAGCCTGGGCTGCGCCTGCCGCAACGATCGTCAGCGCCGTTGCCCCCAGCAGCGCTTTGAGACGCGAAATGTTCATGGTGGTCCTCTCCCGAATGCCTCGTGACGAGAATTGAACGAATTCAGACTGCTCACGCAACATTGATTTTTTGCAAACATTGGCGGCCCAGCGGCAGGGGCATGGCAGGGGTCATCGCCTTCCGCTTACGCAAACGTCAATTTTAGCCAATTCCGCATCATTCGATCCTGAATCTCCAGGGAAATCCGGAACCGGAATGCAAAAACAGCCCGAAATCGGGCTGTTTTGGAGGCTTGTTACATTATGGCAACAATCGGGCGCAAAATAGTTACATTGGCCACAATTTACGCAGCGACATGCCTTTTCTGACGGCACAAGCAAAGCCTGCCGCAACGTCATCGCGCGGCAGGTTTTGAGCTTCGAATCGTCAGCCGGCGTCGCGCACGCGCGACAGCGCCGTGTCGAGCTTTTCCTGCGTCCGGCGGTAGTCCTCGAGCTTTTCGCGCTCGGCTGCGACGATCTCTTCCGGAGCCGAAGCGACGAACTTCTCGTTCGACAGCTTCTTGTGCAGCCGGGCGATCTCCTCGGTCGTCTTGGCGAGCTCCTTCTGCAGGCGCGCCGCTTCGGCGGAGAGGTCAATCAGGCTGCCGAGCGGCAGGCAGGCAGTGGCTTCGCCGGCGACGATCTGGGCCGCTCCCTTGGGTGCCGCCGCCTCATGCGTGATCTCGCCGACGCGGGCGAGGCGCGCAATCGCCGACTGATGGCGCTTCAGGCGCTCCAGCGTCTCGGCATTGGCCCCGACGAAGACGAGCGGCGCGATCGCCGCCGGCGGCACGTTCATTTCGGACCGAACCGAGCGGATGCCGCTGACGAGATCGACGAGCCAGTTGATCTCGGCCGCAGCGCCCACGTCCTCGAAATCAGGCGCCGGCCATGCAGCGTGGCACAGAAGCGACGTGCGCTCCTTGCCCTCGCCGGCGGTGTGCGCCCACAGCTCCTCGGTCATGAACGGCATCATCGGATGCAAGAGCTTGTAGATCTCGTCGAGCACGAAAGCCGCGACCGCCTGGCTTTCCGTCTTGGCGGCCTCGTCCTCGCCCATGAAGATCGGCTTGAGCAGTTCGAGGTACCAGTCGCAGAAGGTGTTCCAGACGAAACGATAGGCAGCACCAGCCGCCTCGTTGAAGCGGTAGGTGGTGATCGCCGCAGTCACCTCGCGCGTCGCGCGGGTCAGTTCGGTCAGGATCCAGCGGTTGACGGTCAGCTTGGCGTCGTTGAGCCAGAATTCGTCATTGCGCGCGACACCGTTCATCTCGGCAAAGCGCGTGGCATTCCACAGCTTGGTGCCGAAGTTGCGGTAGCCGGCAATGCGGGCCGGATCGAGCTTCACGTCGCGGCCCTGCGCGGCCATGATCGCCAGGGTGAAGCGCAGCGCGTCGGCGCCGTACTCGTCGATCAGCTCCAGCGGATCGATGACGTTGCCCTTCGACTTCGACATCTTCTGGCCGTTCTTGTCGCGAACCAGCGCATGGACGTAGACCGTGTGGAACGGCTCCTCTTCCATGAAATGCAGGCCCATCATCATCATGCGGGCGACCCAGAAGAAGATGATGTCGAAGCCGGTCACCAGCACGTCGGTCTGGTAATAGGTTTCGAGCTCGGGCGTCTTGTCCGGCCAGCCGAGCGTCGAGAACGGCCACAGCGCCGACGAGAACCAGGTGTCGAGCACGTCCTCATCGCGGGTCAGGATCTTGCCCGGTTCGAAATTCTCGAGGCGCTCCTCGACCCAGGCCTTCCACGGCCCTTCAAGCGCGAGATAGTGCTGGATCGCTGCATCGAGGGCTTCTTCCTCGCTGCGCTCGACGAAGACCTGGCCGTCCGGGCCATACCAGGCCGGAATCTGGTGACCCCACCACAGCTGACGCGACACGCACCAGGGCTGGATGTTCTCCATCCAGTCGAAATAGGTCTTTTCCCAGTTCTTGGGCACGAAGTTGGTGCGGCCCTCGCGCACCGAGCGCAAGGCAGGCTTGGCCATCTCGGCGGCGTTGACGTACCACTGGTCGGTCAAGAACGGCTCGATCGGCACGCCGCCACGGTCGCCATGCGGCACCATGTGCTTGTGGGGCTCGATCTTGTCGAGGAAACCGCCCTCTTCCATGATCTGGACGATCAGCTTGCGCGCCGCGAAGCGGTCGAGGCCGTGCAGTTGCGCCCACACGCCGTCGCGCATCTCGGTGCGCTCGACGCCTTCGAGGAACTCGTCGTTGTCGACGATGTTGATGTTGGCCTCGACGGTCAGGATGTTGATCTGCGGCAGGTTGTGGCGCTTGCCGACCTCGAAGTCGTTGAAGTCATGTGCCGGCGTGATCTTGACCGCGCCCGACCCCTTTTCCGGATCGGAATATTCGTCGGCGACGATGGGGATCCTGCGGCCGACGATCGGCAGCACGACGTGTCTGCCGACGAGGGCTGCGTAGCGCACGTCTTCGGGATGGACGGCAACGGCGGTATCGCCGAGCATCGTCTCAGGTCGCGTGGTCGCAACCGTGATGTAGGTCGCCGGGTTCTCCGGATCGTAGACCTCACCTTCGACAGGATAGCGGAAGTGCCAGAGATTGCCGTTGATCTCGTGCTGCTCGACCTCGAGATCGGAAATCGCGGTCAGGAGCTTCGGATCCCAGTTCACAAGGCGCTTGTCCTTGTAGATCAGGCCCTGCTTGTGCAGCGTCACAAACACCTCGATGACGGCCTTGGACAGGCCCTCGTCCATGGTGAAGCGCTCACGCGACCAGTCGCAGGAGGCACCCAGCCGCTTCAGCTGGTTGAAGATCATGCCGCCGGACTCGTCCTTCCACTCCCAGACCTTGTCGACGAACTGCTCGCGGGTCAGGTCGCGGCGATGGATCTGCTTTTCCATCAGCTTGCGCTCGACAACCATCTGGGTGGCGATGCCGGCATGGTCCATGCCGGGCTGCCACAGCACGTTCTTGCCACGCATGCGCTCGAAGCGGACCAGAATGTCCTGCAGCGTGTTGTTCAGCGCATGGCCCATATGCAGCGAGCCGGTGACATTGGGCGGCGGGATGACGATGGTGAACGGGTCGGCACCCTCGGGCGCGCCGGCGCCTGCCTTGAAGGCGTCGGCATCTTCCCAGGCCTTGGCAATCCTGGGTTCGACTGTTTTGGCGTCGTAGGTCTTCTCAAGCATCGGAATTGGTTCCGTTTTGGTCCGGATCTGTTGGTCCGGTGTAAATCGGATGGGTGCAACCAAGTCAACAGCGCGGCAAGCACCAGCCGGAAACGAAAACGCCGCCCGAAGGCGGCGCTTTCATGTCGGCAGAGCCGAAATCACTGTGCGCCGCGTGCCACGCGTTCGATCTCTTCGCGTACCAGCCGTTCGACCAGCGTCGGCAGGTTGTTGTCCAGCCAGTCCTGCAGCATCGGCCGCAGCATCTCGGTGGCGATGTCGTCGAAGGACTTGCGGCTGCGCGCCGCGTACGCGTCGTTGAGCTCGCCGAAAGCCGCTGAGATCTGGCGACCCGCCTGTTCCGAGATGATCGCAGGCTTCGGCGCGGCCAGCTCTTCGGCCACGGCAGGCTCCGGCGTTGCCACTACGGTCTGGGCAACGACCTGAGGTGTCTGCTTCTCCGCTTCGCGCGGACCAGCCAGGCGCTCCATCTGCTCGACGGCGATCGTCGACTGCGGCGCCCAGTTTGCGGCAGCCGGGCGGGTTGCGGCGGGCATCTCCACGATGGGCGCCGGTGTCTCGACGACGGGCGCTGGCGCCTCGGCGACGGTTGAGCGCATGGGCATTGCGGTGGCCGCCGCGACCTTCGGCTCTGCCGACGGCCACTTCGCGGGCTCGTCGCGCCGCGGCACTTCCTGCTTCGCGGCCATCGGTACGGCCTCTGCCGGCTTCACATCGACCGGCGCGGCCTTGGGCGCCTGGAACTCGGCCCGGAATGCCTCGACTTCGATGATGTTGCGGTCGCTGCGGTCGTCTTCGGGCTCCGGCCGCATCTGTTCGAAATCAACCGCCGGACGGCGTCCGGTATCGTTGTCTTCGATGATCCTGCGGATGGAAGCGAGAATCTCTTCCATCGAGGGTTCGCGCTGAGCGCTGCTAGCCTGAGCCATCGTCACATCCGCCGCCTTTGTGACAGGATACAAAATGCGCCCGCCGAAACGGGCGTCGAATCAGAGCCCAAGCGTAGCCGACTGATTCCCCTTCGAGAATCCCCAATCGGACACCCCTGGCGATTTCAACAGAATACAGTGTCCCGGCCGCTCGTCGGCAAAACGAAAACGGGCGCCTGCTCCATAGGAGCAGACGCCCGCCTATCAGGTAGCCGGCTCGCTGAAGCTCAGCGGCCATCCGGCGTGCGGAGACCGATCCACTTGTCCTTGACGGCGTTGTAGTGCTCTTCCGGCTTGTACTTGGTCACCTGCAGATTGAGCCGCTCGACCGACAGATTGCCGGCGGCCGACAGGATGGCATAGCTCGCCACCACGACATCGCGCTCAGCGGTCGCCAGGTTGATCTGGGCGTCGATGACGTCCCTCTGCGAGTTGAGCACGTCGAGCGTCGTGCGCTGGCCGACATTGCGCTCCTCGATAACGCCATTAAGCGCCAGCTGTGCTGCCGAGATCACTTCGCGGTTCGCCGCCACCGCCTCACGCGCCGCCGCGTACTGCGTCCAGGCGGACGTCACCGCCTGACGAACCTGGTCGCGGCTGACATCGACTTCGATGCGGGCCTGGCCAAGCGATTCCTTGGATTGACGCACGGTCGCTGAAGCGCGGCCACCCTGATAGATCGGCACAACGAGCGATGCGCCGATATTGGCCGAGGTCGTCCAACCGTCGGAGCCAGTATTGCCAGTGTTAGGAGCAAAGTCGCGGTGGGTCTGCGAAATGCCTGCCGATGCCGACAGTTGCGGCAACAGCGCGCCTTCGGCCGATTTCACCGAGAAGCCCGCCGCGTCGACGAGATATTCGGTCGCCTGGATCGCCGGATGTTGATCGGCCGCCAGTGCTACAGCGCTGTCGAGGCTCTTGGGCAGAAGCTTGGACAGCGGCGCTGCCCCCTTCAGGTTCTTCGGGTCTTCGCCGACGAGTCGGCGATAGGTCGCAGCACTTGCCAGTGCCTGGGCGCGGGCTGCGGCCAATTGCGCGAGTGCCGCCGAACGCGAGGCGTCCGCCTGCGCCACGTCGGTGCGGGTGCCCTCACCCACGTCGAAACGCGAACGGGCAGCGCGAACCTGTTCGCCGAGGAACTGCAAATTGCGTTCCCTGAGCGCCGCGATCTGGCGGTCGCGGATCACATCCATATAGGCGCTCGCCGCATCGAACAGGATGTTCTGCTCGGTGTTGCGCAAGCTCTGGTTCTGGGCGCGCACACGCGCCTCGGCAGCTGCGACGTTGTTCTTGGTCTGGAAACCGTCGAACAGCGACTGCTTGATCTCGATGCCGAACGAGCCGGTCGTCAGGTGGCTCGTCGAGTCCCGCCGCGTCGTCGAATAATCGATACTGGCGGAGCCATTGATCGTCGGCCGATAGCCCGACTTGGCGATCGCCACGCTTTCATCGATGATACGCACCCCGGCGCGGGCCGAATTGAGCTGGGAGTTGTTCTGATATGCCTTGGCCAAGGCCCCGAGGATCGTTTCCGCGGAGGCCGACAGCGGCGAAAGCGCCGTCGCGGAAACCAAAGCTACGGCAAACACACTTTTACGGAAAAACGACACGCGCGTCCCTCATTCATTCTGCGGCGAGCTGCCTGAAGACAGCTACTAATGCCCCTCGCCGAATCCGACAACAAGCGACCAATCTGGACCAGAACAGTCCAGAATCAATCACCCTCGTCCGCTCCTTAGATCATCACGACGCATTGCCCGCCGCAAGAAAAAGGAGATCAGAACTCAAATTCGTGTGTGCGATTGAAGCCGGGTAGTGGCTTAACTGCCGCATTGAAAGCACGGCGCGCCGTCACAATGGCACCGTCCTTGAGGTAGACGCTGGCGACGCCGGCATTGCCGCGACCCTCGACGACGACCAGCCGGCCGCCATCCTTGAGCTGGCCGAGCAGCGCCTCGGGCACCTGTTCGACGCTGCCGCCGACGAAGATGACGTCGTATGGCGCCTGCGACGGGTAACCGGCGGCAAGAGGTGCGGTGACCACGACGACATTGTCATGGCCGAGCGACGAAAGCGTCGAGGTTGCCTTTGCGGCGAGCGTGGCGTCGCTTTCCAGCGCAATCACCGAACTGGCGATGCGCGACAGCACCGCCGAGGAATAACCCGTGCCGCAACCGACATCGAGAACGAAGTCGCTCGGCGCAATTTCTGCCAGCTGTGCCAGCTTGGCGAAGGGCGACGGCTCCATGAGATAGCGCGGCTGATCGGCATCGGCGGTCGCGCCGTAGCGCATGTCTTCGTCGATATAGGCAAGCTCGCGATGGCCGCTGTCGACGAATTCTTCGCGCGGCACGGACAGCATAGCTGAAAGAATGGCTGCGTCGGTCACGTCGGTGGTGCGGACCTGGCCGTCCACCATCTTCACGCGACGTTCGGAAAAATCAGCGTTCATGTTCAACTGGTCCGCCTTCGGCGCGTGATGCGCAACTATAACTGCCCGAATGGGTCCTCGGCGGCGGTTGCCGAGGAAGCTGGAGGCCTCGCCCGGAATCGAACCGGGGTGCAAGGATTTGCAGTCCTCTGCGTAACCACTCCGCCACGAGGCCTCGCCGCTTCGGGCGTCTACAGCGCTCCAATAGGTTGCCAGGATTCCGCCGTCAAGCGGGAGACGACTCTTTCTCCGTGGGTTTTGGCTGCCGCCACGGCAAAGGACCTAGGAAAGGCTCAACAAAGGATTTGATCATGCACCGCAGCAGCAAGAATCGCAGCAACGCCCTTGTTTTCCCTCCAGACGCGGCTCGGCCAACGCCTTCGCAACGTGCCCGGGCGGTGCAAGGGCGATGTCGGGCTATTCCCTGGCGTCGCTTGCGCTAGTTCGCTGGCCGCTTGCGCCGCTCCCACCAGATGATCAGCCTGCGGCGTACGCGGCGGACGACATGGAATTCGTGCGACAGGACCAGAAGTCCGAGCGGAATCATCCAGAAGCCAAGCACCGGCAGGAAGCCCAGCAGGCCAAAGAAGCAGAGGGCGACGCCGATGCCGATGCGCACCCCGCGCGAACGCGGCATGGCGAATTCGCGGCCGAAGATCGAAATCTTGCGTCTGGGTGGCTGCTGGGGGCTGGCGCTGGTCATTATCCCTGCATTTGCTCGATGAAGCCTGTGCGCCCGAATGACGCGCCAAGCCGGCAAGAGGCTTGGTAAAGCGGACATATGAGGCCGTCCCGGGGTGATTACCAGAAAGCTGTCTGGGAAAAACTCGCAAAAAGGTTCGATTACCGCTTTGCAAATCGAATTCCCGTTGCTATACGCCGCCTCGTTCACACCAGAGCGCTGTTCCCCGGTAGCTCAGTGGTAGAGCAACCGGCTGTTAACCGGTTGGTCGCTGGTTCGAATCCGGCCCGGGGAGCCACTTCATTCTCAAAGCATTGAAGTTTTCAGATCCGCCCTCGCCTTGGCGGGTCTTCGGTTATTGTTCGCTTGCCGCGCAAACTGTCCTTGCAGGCCTGTCACGCCTTTAGAGCGCAGATCACCTGATATCGGCCGCCGGCAGCGCCCATGTCAGTATTGATCGGCCTTTCACACCATCGCCGCTCAAGCGATTCGTCGGAATCAGACATCGCAACGAATTGCGCATTCAGCCTTAAGCAACCTGCAATATGTCCACTCTAGATATGCAACCATATCTTAAGGTCATTTGTCGGGCGCAGGATGATACGTTTCCTCTCACTGGGCATTCTAACGCTGCTGCTGACCGGATGTTCGGACAGCGATTCGCCACCGCAAGGTAATCCTGCCGATTCCCTGAGAACGGACCGCTTCGGCTATCAGGTCGATTCGAACGTCATTGTCGGCAAGGACAATTCTCTCAGCTGGCTCAAATCGGTCGTCACGGGCTATGCACCCGTCGAAGGCGAGCGCCCGGCCAAGATCGGCTGGCTCGAGACGACCCAAAGCTGCAAGTTTCCGCTTCCGTCCGTCGGCGACAAGCTCGTCCAGATTCACACCAACGAGACCAACCAGGTTTCCGATGTCTTCGCCCTGTCGCAGGCGGAAGTGCTGGAGCGGGCGCAAGCCTATGTCTCGCAATGGCAGAATGACGGAAAGGACCCAGGCGTCAATTCGAACCGCTCCGGCGATCGGCTGAGGGTGGTCAATGTGGTCGTCACCGAAACGGCGGCGCCCGTCTATCTGGTGCTTGCCGGCGGCTTCGACACGCTCTGGAACATCCAGAAATCGCCCAATGCCCGCCTCTCGCGCGTTGCCATCATCGGCACGCGCAACGCCGGTATCGTCAATCTCGAGCCCGGCACGCCGGTCACCGTGCTGGCCGGCAACGCCGCCAAGGATTGCAAGATATCGATATCCCGCCGCCCACAACCGTTCTGGAGGGTCGTCGAGGCTGCCAAGGGCGGCGAACAGATCTCCAAGGAGGCGGTCGCCAGCCGCAATGCGATCTACAACAGATATGACCGCTGGTTCCGCGTCAGTTTCGGCAAGGCCAGCGAAGAGGTCACCATCGGCATCGACCAGATGAACCACGCCATCGTCGGGCCGCTGCCGGCATCACTCGAAGAGCGCTTGCCTTACCGTGGCATCACCGACGCCACCGTGCAACTCGCCCGCACCGACTACGCCTTCGTTGCCGCCTCCCGCGACGACTATGATTCGAAGCATTCCGACCTCGTCACCAAGAAGGCACAACAGCTCGCCGGAGGCGACCTCACAACTCTCAATCGGAAGCAATGACGGCCATGCAGGGCAGTTTTCTCAAGATCGTGGTCGTCGTGCTGCTGCTGTTGGTCGGCGCGCCGCTCATCGGCAGCCTGATCTTCAACGTCGCCGCCGCAGCCTACATCATGCAGATGATGGGCATGGTGAGCGACAGCCAGGAAAAGGCGGCTGAACGGCGGGCATCGGATTTCCAGGGCGTCAAGGTCGTGTCCGAGGGCGCGCCGGGTCTGGTGGCGCTGCGCAACTTCGACGACTTCGAGCAGACGCGCACTGTTTCCCTCAACATGCATATGCGGCTGACGGACATCCGGCGCGGCGACCAGAACGCTTTCGACGCCAACGACGTCGAGGCGTATCTCGCGTCTCGCCTGCCCGTCCTGGCGCGCGCCGAATGCGACCTGATCGTCAAGGCCTTCGCCAGCAAATGCGCGGTCAACAGGGTTTCGGCCCGGCCGACGGAAGATCTGTACCAGGTCAGCATGCGCCTGACCTTCGTCCAGCGCGAGCCATTCGGCGAGGTCGCCAAGGCGCCCGAACTCAACTACGTAGAAATCCCGCTCAACCTGAATGACGGCGACGACAAGTCGATCATGACCGACAGCTGGGTTTCACAACGGACGAGGTATTACGACGCCGTTACCAAGGGCTGCGCCAAGATCCGCGCCCAGAACAAGAATTGCGCCATCATGACGCTGACAATCGCCTCGACCCCGCAACGCGGCAGCTCGGCCATCAAGGTCAATGCCGGCGCCCGCTACGCGATCCTGCAGTGACGGGGTGATCCTGCCGGGACGGCTTGCGGCACGGCGTTGCCCTGCCCGCACGACCGCTCTCCGCTTAATGCCGAGGCCCGCCGGACAATCGCCCGCGCAGCCATTCGCCCTCGCGCAGATTCGCGAACGACCAGCAGCAGTGCTGATTGCCAGATCAGCGCGGAAACCATGACAGCGACCAGCCCAACTTCCGGAACGCCCGTCATCGCCTCGCCTCATGACATCCTCGCGGCACTCCCGGTGCCAGCGGGCTACGTCAATGTCGAAAAGGGCAAGATCGAGGTCGACGGCGAAGGCGCCGTGCTCATCCGCATGGAACGTGCGGACAAACGCCATGCTGGCCTGGGCGGCGAGCATTTCAGCACCGTGGGCGCCACCTCCGGCAGGCTCAAGGGCTTCGTGCGCATGCATCTCGCGCTGCGCGACGGCGCCCCGCCCAGCCAGGACGAAGCGCATGACATCGCCATGCGGTTCCTGTCCGACCATGCCGCCGACCTTCTGTCACGCCGCGAGGTCAGCTTCATTGCTCCGCATGACGAGACGATCCGCGCTGACGGCAAGAGCACAACGTTGACGGGCATGAAGGTGAAAATGCGCAATCTTGTCGACGGCCGCTGGTTCTAGGTGATCGTCGGCGCCGACCGCGAGGTGATGGTGTTCGAGCGCGACATCGTCTGGGCCAACCTCAAAGGCCGCCGCCAGAGCGAAAAATGGCTGCATGACAGCTGGCTGGCAGAGCAACGCAAAACCGGCGGTGCCTGAGCCCGGGCCGGCCTGCAACATCGTCCAGCGCGGAATGCCTCAGCGCGAGGCGAAAATCGACCAGTTCATCCTTTTGGTCAGCCGTTCCAGCGCGATCGAGCCCAGCATCGAGTTGCCGCGCGCATTGAGCCCCGGCGACCACACGGCGATCGATGCCACACCAGGCACGATCGCCAGGATGCCGCCGCCGACGCCGCTTTTTCCGGGAATGCCGACGCGGAAGGCAAACTCGCCCGAACCGTCATAGTGTCCGCAGGTCAGCATCAGCGCGTTGATGCGGCGGGCGCGCTCGCTCGAGACGATCGTGTGACCCGTCTCCTCGATGCGCCCGGCATTGGCCAGGAACCGCCCCGCATTGGCCAGTTGCAGGCAGCTCATGGCAACGGCGCAATGGTGGAAATAGACGCCCAGCGTCATCTCGGGCGCGTGGTTCAGATTGCCGAACCCCTTGAGATAATTGGCCAGTGCGAAATTGCGGAAGCCGGTGGCGCGCTCGGAATTGGCCACGTCGCGGTCGATGATGACAGAATCGTCGTCGGCCACAGTGCGCATGAAGCTCAGCACCTCGCCGATCGCTTCGCGCGGCTGGTGGCCCGACAGCAGCACGTCGGAGACGACGATGGCCCCGGCATTGATGAAAGGATTGCGCGGAATGCCGTGTTCGAGTTCGAGCTGGACGATGGAGTTGAAGGCCGTGCCTGAAGGTTCGCGCCCGACGCGGTTCCACAGCTGGTCGCCGACTCGACCAAGCGCCAGCGCCAGGGTGAACACCTTCGATATGCTCTGGATCGAAAACGGCTCGTCGGCGTCACCCGCCGCCGCCACTTCGCCGTCGTTCTTGACCACTGCGATGGCGAATTTGGCCGGATCGACCTTGCCCAGTTCTGGAATGTAGGAGGCAACCTCGCCGCGCTCCGTCTGCGCTGCCATCTCGGCGACGATCTCGTTCAGCGTATCCTGGAGGCTGGGCATGACACTTCCTGCTTCGACCGGCTCGAACCGGCAGGCCGTTCTACATCAAGTCGCGCGCGACGCCACCCATCCCCTGGTCATCACAGAGCGGCACAACCCTGACGCTTTGTGGGCTGGCGGCCGCCGAATCGTCGAAAGATGTGCCGAAAGCGAAACTTTCGTAGCGGCGATTCACGTATCCCTCACGTTGCGTCAACACGGCACTGTTACAAGCAACCTCTAATGTTCGTTCAACCCACCAAACGGAGACGTTGCGATATGCGTTTTTCTGATGTGCGTGAGAGCCTGCGGAGCATCGGCGTGGTCATGAGCAAGCGAGGTGAAACCATCCGGCTCAATTATTTCGGCGGCCTCGAAGATACGGCCAAATACGCAACCGACCTGCAGGAAGCGTTGGCGCTTGGCAGGGAACTCGCCGGCCCCCGCCGCAGCAACGGCTCGTCGGGACGCTGAACCTTCACGACTGGCGACGCGACCGCGCACGATCTGCGCGTCGCTGTCACCGAGGCGATTGCCGAAACACTTGGCGCGTGAGGAACATGGGCCCCATCTGATGGGCCGTCAAATCTGCATTTCACGGCTGTTTTGACGTTTCACTCACGCCGCAATCACCCCGCCTCCCCTAACGTCCTTCCGAAATCAGGCCGGAATCAGCTCCGGCAAGAGTGGTGAGGAACGCTGGAATGCTGCAGGTTTTGCCCGGTGCCAGAAGCATACAAGCACGCGCACTTGCCGGAATGTCGTTGTATGCTCCCGATGCAAGTTGCGAGGACCACAGGCGATTCGACCTGTGGTACGCTCTTCAGGGGCATGGACGACCTGCAGCGAAGGTCCGCACGATGGCTGGTGAAGACGCCAGTACGCTTTGCAATATCTACCTGTTCGGGGCGCTGGCCGTCACCGACGCAGCCGGCGCGTCGTGCACGCCCAAGGCGCAGAAGTCGCGCGCGCTGGTGGCCATGCTGGCACTTGCTCCACGCGGTGCCCGCTCGCGTATCTGGCTGCGCGACAAGCTATGGAGCGACCGCGGCGAGGAGCAGGCCGCAGCCAGCCTGAGACAGGCCCTCGTCGACGTCCGCAAATCGCTCGGCCCGATCGCCGACAGCATCATCATTTCCGACAACCACACCATCTCGCTCGACCTCAACCGCGTGTCGGTCGACGCGCTGCAGTTGCTCGACCCGTCGCGCCAATCCGTGCCCAGCGAAGTCGAGCTCGAATCCTGGCCGGAGCTGCTCGAAGGCCTCGACATCGGCGACCCCGAATTCGAGGAATGGCTGATGCTCGAGCGGCAGGTCTGGCAGGGCCGGCTCGAAAATGCGCTCGGCCAGCGCGACGTCAGCCCCAAGGACAGGCGCAGCAACGGCCTCATCCCGGCCCAGGCACAGAAATCGGGACCGAATTCCTCCGACGGCGGCAACCGCAAGTCGCTGCCGCTGACCGGGAGCCGGACCGGCTGGTCGGTGGCGCTGCTGCCGCCGGCGATCTCAGGCGATGCCTTCGGGGCAGAATCGCTGCCCGACATGTTTTCCGAACTCTTGGTGCGGTCGCTGCTCGAAGGCGGCGAACTGACCGTCTCCGACCTGTCGCGGCCGGATCTGTCGCCGACGCAGGAGCCGGAAACGGCGTTCGATTCGGTGGCGCTGGCGATTCAGGTCCGCTACCGCTTTTCGGCCCACCAGGCCTATATCAGCGTCAGTGTCCATCGCACCGCCGACCGCAGCCTGCTGTGGATGGGCGGCGCCACGCTTGAACGGCGCGCGATCGAGGCAGGCGAAACCTCGGCGGCGCACCAGCTCATCAACGAGGCGATGGACGAGTTGCGCAAATATTTCATTGCGCGCTCCGAACAGACCGACGACGTCGTCGAGGCCGAGAGCCTCTATGCCGCCGTCAACGCCATGTTCCGGCTGTCGCGCAACGACCTAGTCATGTCCGAGGCGTCGCTCCGGCGCATCATCGCCCAGCGGCCGTCGTCGCAGGCCTATGCCTGGCTCGCCTTCCTGATGACTTTCCAGGTCGGCCAGCGTTTCTCCGATTCTGCCGTGGCCATCGAGCAGGCTCAGCATTACGCCCGCAAGGCGCTGGAACTCGATTCCAGCAATTCGGTCACCCTGGCGCTCGTCGGCCATGTGCATTCGTTCCTGTTCGGCGAGTACGACTACGCATCGGGCCTGTTCGAGCGCGCCATCCGCGCCAACCCGACCCAGGTGCTCGGCTGGGACCTCTATTCGATGCTGCATGCCTATGCCGGCCAGCCGGACAAAGGGCTCAGCCTCGCCAACTGGGCGCGTCATCTCGGAGCCTACAGCCCCTATCGCTACTATTTCGACACCTCGCGGCTGATCAACGCCACGCTCGCCGGCAATCATCGCGTCGCCATCGAAGCCGGCGAGCAGGCGCTACGCGAGCGGCCCGATTTCAATTCGCTGCTGCGTTATCTCGTGGCGAGCCACGCCCAGCTCGGCGACATCCGCGCCGCCCGCTCGCTGCTCGACCGGCTGAACGTCGTCGAACCCAATTTCTCGATCAGCTCGCTGATCGACGCCCGCTATCCAATCATGCGCACCGAGGGCGGCGCCAATCTGATCTCCGGTCTGATCAAGGCCGGTGTCAAAAAAACATGACGGACGCGCCGAGCACCGCACATTTCGATCAATTCAATGGGGAATTCAGTGTCTGGCAACGACAGTTCCGCGCCTGCTGAGGGCGGCTTTTCGCACTTTCTCGATCAGTACCGCTTCAAGATCGCCGGCGACGACGTGCTGCCTTGCGCGGCCACGGATCGGCCTCCGATCGTGTTGGAAACCACACTCGCCTCCGGCGCCGAGGCGATGGTGATGTCGGCCGGAGTCGCCAGTGCCGTCATGAGCGCCGGCGTGCTCAACAAGGCCTCGCTCAACAAGAACAAGAATAAAAACAAGAACAAAAACAAGAACAAGGGCAGCGCTCTTCAATCGGGATCAGGCACTGGATCGCAGGCAAGCCTGATCCCGGCCTTCGAGCTCAGGCGTCTGCACACGTCGCCCTCGCCACATGCGTTCACGGCAGCGCGCAAATTCACCTGGGAGCAGCTCGACATTCCGCTGCCGCCCGGCCCAGACGTCACCCGTCTCGAAACGACAGTCATGCTTTCGCTCCAGGCCCGTGACCGCGAACGCTCGCGTCGCAAGGACGACATCGAGCGCGAGGCGACGCTTGACGTCTCCGACTTCACCAAGCCGCTGGGCATCGACGGCATCAGCGGCTTCGACCAGACCGAGGGCCTGTTCCAGTCGATCCTGACGGCCTGCGAATATGTCGGGCTGATCTACAAGGCAAAATTCAACCGCACCAGGCCCAACCAGGTCGAGCCACGCCTGCGGCTCATGCTGCCCAATCCAGCGCACCAGGCCTATCCGAGCAACCACTCGTTCCAGTGCCACTCGATTGCCTTTGCCTTCAACGCCATCCTGCCGGAGCACCCGGCGACGGAGGAGCTGTCGCGCATTGCCCGCAAAGTCGCGGAAAACCGCGAATGGGCAGGCCTGCACTATCCCAGCGACACCAATGGCGGCCGGGCGCTGGCACAGCGCTTCCAGCCATATCTGCGTGACGCCTTCATGGCGAACTATCTCGCCGCACAGCGCGAATGGATCTGAGGGGCGATCATGGCAAACGGCAACACACAGTTCTCCTTCCAGCACCCTCAGTCCTACTACTACCTCTGGCACCTTGCGGCACTCGGCGTGATCGATGCCACCTTCGGGCCGCTGACCCCGGGTGGCGGGGTCGACTACTCCTCGCCCACAATCAACGGCACCGTCTGGGATACGATATCAGAGGCGTTCCCGGCAGCGACGGCTCCTGCGACAGTCGCGCTGATCGACGTCGGCGTCAGCCGTAGCCACCCCAACCTCAAGAGCCGGCTGGACGCGGTGAAGTCGATCGACCTGGTGAGCCACCCCTATGGCGCCAAATATGTCGCCGCCCCTGCCGCCAGCCCCTATGACCCCGAGGTCAAGGCCGCCTTCTTCGCCGGCATCTCCACCGCAGGGCTGGGCACGCTCAACCTGACGGGCCCGGAGACCGCCTATCTCGGCAGCCTGATCGCCGAGCTCGCAGCTTCGGAAGGCGTGCTGCACACGCTGATCGAGGGTGACGAGACCTTTGGCAGCCACGGCACCGCTGTTGCTGGCCTCGTCGTCGGCGAACCGGCGGCAAGCGTCGCGCCCAATCCGGCGATCGCCCTGCCCGATGTGCTGATATCAGACGACGGCACTGCCGTGCCGAACCCGAACCGCAACATGCTGCCTTATTTCGGCGTCGACCCGCTGTCGCGGCTGATCTCGATCCGGACCGGCTTCGAGCAGCAGCCCGACCAGTTCATAGCAGCGCTCCTCTATGCCTTTGCCAATGGCGCCGACGTCATCCTGTTGCCGCGCGGCATCCCCGACCCGGTGCGCAGCGTTTTGAATGCCAAGCCGGAGCTCTCTCAAGACCTCGACGACCGTGCCAACTGGGAGCGTGCCGATCTGTTCGCCCGTCTTGAGGAGGCGACGCCGCCGGCAAGCGAGATCAGGCCGCATGCGGTCGGCAAGACCGGCAACCGCGAGATCGCCTGGAACACGCTCGCCAAGCTCATCGTTGCCATCAGCCGCAAGGTGCCCGTGGTCTGCGCGGCCGGTAATGACGGCGAGAGCCAGCTGATCTACCCGGCCAATCTCGCCGCCGCCAACAACGGCATCATCGCCGTCGGCGCGGTGACGCCACATGGCTACCGCTCCGGCTACAGCAACTATGGCGCCAAGCTGACGCTTGTCGCGCCGTCGGACGATTTCGAGATCTATACCAGACACCAGTTGCGCGTCGACCGGACCAACCCGATGGTCGACCAGCACCACTACCATCCGGGCAAGGGCAAGGTCATTCCGCACAGCCATTTCTCGCTGCTGACCACCGACCTGCCCGGCACCTTCGGTTATGCCGGTGGCTCCGACCCCTATTCGTCGATCCTGCCGCCGCTCGACAACCAGGGCATCGGCGGCGGTTACTACACCACCTTCGGCGGGACCTCCGGCGCGGCGGCTCTCGTCGCCGGTGTGGCTGCCCTCACGGCCCGTGCCCACAAGGCAAAGCATGGCGCCGCGGCGAAACTGGACGGCCTGACATCCAAAGCCAACCTCATTGCCGCCTGCGATCAGAATGCTTCTGTCAAGCCGGGCACGACCCCGCTGACGCAGGATCCGATGAACGCCGACAACGAACCGGCGAAGGGCAAGACGTATTTCTTCGGCGCTGGCCTGCTCGATGCCGGCAAGGCGGTCGCGGCAATACTCGCGCCCTGACCGATCGCGTAACTCATGTCGGAATGCATGCTGGGGGGCATGGGCATTCCGGCGCTCAGGCGGCAAAGCCCATCCTCCCCTTTGCCCCTGTCCGCCCCGTCGGTACGGCCGACGGGGCGGTTGCGCTTTCAACGCAGCCAGCGTTCCAGGCGATCCATCGACTCGATCATGTCGTCATGGCTGCCCGCATAGGAAAACCGCATGAAACGGTGCCCTGCGAGCGGGTCAAAATCCCGGCCCGGCGTGGCCGCGACATGCGCTTCGGCCAGCATGCGGCTGGCGAATTCCATGCTGTCATTGGTCAGCCGCGAGACGTCGCAGAAGGCGTAGAACGCACCGTCCATGGGTGCGGCGAAGCTGAAGCCCAGTTCCGGCAGTCTTTTGGCCAGCAGTTCGCGGTTCCAGGCGTAGCGCGCCTTGATCACTTCGAGTTCGTCGGTGACGTTGAACGCCTCGATGGCCGCCACTTGCGACAGCTCAGGCGCCGAGATGTAAAGCGATTGCGCGATGCGCTCGACTGGCCGCACCAGCCGGTCCGGTAGCACCATCCAGCCGATGCGCCAGCCGGTCATGCAGTAATATTTGGAGAACGAGTTGATGACGGTGACGTCACTGTCATAGGTGAGTGCGGTCACATCTGGCGCGCCATAGGCGAGCCTATGGTAGATTTCGTCCGAAATCACCGCGATCCCGAGTTCGCGCGCGGTATCGACAAGCGCCTTGAGGTCGCCGGCCGGCACGACGGCACCGGTCGGGTTGGCGGGGCTTGCAAACAAGACGCCTTTCAGCGGCTTCTGCGCATGTGCTGTGCGCAGGTGCTCGGCATGGAGGTAGGCAGCGCCCTCCAGCTCGATCTCGACCACGTCGAGCCCGAGAGCGCCCATGATGTTGCGATAGGCAGGATAGCCGGGCGCCGCGATCGCCACCCGGTCGCCGGCATCGAACATTGCCAGGAATGCGAGATTGAAGGCCGCGGACGAGCCGGTGGTGACGGCGATTCGCGAAACCGGCACATCGATGCGGTAATGCTCGGCATAATGTGCCGAGATCGCCTTGCGCAGATCGGCAAGCCCGAGCGCGTCGGTGTAGCCGATACGGCCGAGTTTGAGCGCGGCTGCCGCGGCGTCACGCACCCGCTGCGGCGCCGGATCGGAGGGTTGGCCGACAGCCATCGAAATGACCGGCGCGCCCAACGCCCTGAGCCTGTTGGCCTCGGCCAGAATATCCATCGCATGGAAGGGCTCGACTTCGCCGCGCCGTGAAATCGCAACCGCCATTTTCGTTCACTTTCTACTGTCGCCCGCCGGGCAATGTGCCGCACAAATGCCTGATTGATATGGGGATCACAAGTTGATGAGTTTCTTGAACCAGCCTTTTCACAGCCCGACGGCTCGTTTACGAGTGTTTCCCGCTATGCAGAGCATCACAAGTCTTTCGCGTTTCGTCGCAAGATCAACGCGCGCAGTCACTGCGCTTGCGCTGTCGGCCGGGCTTGCTCTCGGCACAATGGGAACTGCCCATGCACAGGGTGTTCCGATCGTCCGGGACGCCGAGATCGAGGCTCTGGTGCGCGACTATGCCCGGCCGATTCTCAAGGCGGCGGGGCTTGCCAATTCGAACATCAACATCGTGCTCGTCAACGACCCGGCCTTCAACGCCTTCGTTGCCGGCCGGCGCATGTTCATCAACACCGGCGCACTGATGACGGCCGAGACGCCGAACGAGATCATCGGCGTCATCGCCCATGAAGCCGGCCACATCGCCGGCGGCCACCAGGAGCGCCTGCGCGACCAGTTGGCGCGTGCCCAGACGATGGCGATCGTTGCCGCCCTGCTAGGCGCCGGTGCGATGGTCGCCGGTGCAGCGAGCGATGCCAAGGGCCTTGGTGCGGCGGGCGCCGGCGTCGTCGCCGGGGGCTCGGAAATGGCACGGCGCAGCCTGCTCGGCTACCAGCGCACGGAAGAAGTCACCGCCGATCGTTCGGCGATCACCTATCTCAATGCCACCGGCCAGTCGGCGCAGGGCATGCTGAAGACATTCCAGCGCTTCCAGAACGCACTGTCGCTGTCGGGCGCGCGCGTCGATCCATACCAGGTCAGCCACCCGATGCCGCGCGAGCGCATCGCCAATCTCGAGACGCTGGCGCGCGAAAGCCCCTATTTCGACAAGAAGGATTCCGAGGCGCTGCAGCAGCGGCACGACATGATGCGCGTCAAGATCGCCGCCTACACCCAAGGGCAGGCCGCCACTTCACGACTGCTGCGCGGCACCGACGGTCTCGCCTCGCGCTATGGCGACGCCCAGTCGACCTATCTGTTCGGCGACCTGCGTTCGGCGCTGAGCAAGACGGATGCGCTGATCAAGTCGCAGCCGAAAAACGCCTACTTCCACGAGCTGCGCGGCGACATCCTGATGAAGTCGAACAAGCCCGCGGCCGCAGCCGAGGCCTATACCAACGCTGTCCGGCTCGACACGGCGAAATCAGGTATCCTGCCGATCCAACTCGGCCAGACCTATCTCGCCATGGGCACGCCCGACGCGCTGAAGAAGGCTGTCGTCGAAATCCGCAAGGGCCTTGACCGCGACCGCGAGAACGCCTCGGGCTATCGCTACCTCGCTCAAGCCTACGGCATGCTCGGCGACGTCGCCGACGCCGACCTTGCCACCGCCGACGGTCACTACTACAGCGGCGCCTATCAGGACGCGAAAATCTTTGCGATGCGAGCCCAGCAGAAGCTCAAGCCAGGCTCGCCGGGCTGGGTCCGCGCGCAGGACATCATCAACTACAAAGCGCCGAGCAAGAAAAAGAAGTGAACTTTCATTCGGCGGACAGCGACACACAGCGCCGCGCGTCATCCGGACGCGCAAAGGACGCTGTAGAACTTTAAACCTGATGCATGCCCCTTGCCAAAAATCGTTTCAGATTTTCGGAGGCATGCATAAGCCGAAACGGCTGGAGACCAAGGGACCATGAAAAAAGCACTTCTTCTCGGCACGACCGGCATCGCCGTCGCCCTCGCCATGCTGGCCTTCGGCCTCGCCGGTTCGCCAAATGCCGCACATGCGGAAACAGCGGCTACCACGGCCCTCGACAAGAAGCAGGTCGAGACGATCGTGCGCGACTACCTGCTCAACAACCCTGAACTGCTGCTCGAAATGCAGGGCGCTCTCGAAGCCAAGCAGAAGGAAGAGCAGCGCATCGCCAGCCTGAGCGTGATCAAGGAGAGCAAGGACGAAATCTTCAACTCGAAGTTCGACGGCATCGTCGGCAATCCCGACGGCAAGATCACTATCGTCGAGTTCTACGACTACAATTGCGGATACTGCAAACGCGCCCAGGCCGACATGAACGCGCTGGTCAAGACCAACCCCGACCTGCGCTTCGTGCTCAAGGAGTTCCCGATCCTCGGCCCGGACTCTCAGAAGGCCCATGTCGTGTCGATGGCCTTCCGCAAGTTGATGCCCGAGAAGTACGGCGAGTTCCACGACAAGCTGCTCGGCGGCGAAGGTCGCGCCGGCGAGGACAGCGCCGTCAAGCTGGCGCTCGAGCTCGGTGCCGACGAGGCCAAGCTGCGCGAGGCGATGAAGGACCCCACGATCGGCGAAGCCTTCAACCGCACCTACGATCTCGCCAACAAGCTGCAGATCAGCGGCACGCCATCCTATGTCGTCGGCAACGAGGTCGTCTTCGGCGCACTCGGCCAGGATGTGCTGGCGGAAAAGATCGCCGCGGCAGCCGCCTGCCAGGCAAATTCCACCTGCTGAGCAAGCTTTGTTCAGCGCGAGCCGTTGTGGACAGCGCAAGAAGTCGCTTGCGCTCTTTCCGCGACGGCTTATGCCGATTATAGAGGGTCCGCCGCGCCAGAGAGGATCTGGCGGGTGGAAAGGTCTTTAATTTGAAAACGGTTTACGTCCTCAACGGTCCGAACCTTAACATGCTGGGCAAACGCGAGCCCGGGATTTATGGCGGCAAGACCCTGGCCGACATCGAAGCCGACTGCCAGGCGGCAGCCGCCTCGCTCGGCCTTGCGATCGAATTCCGCCAATCGAACCACGAGGGCGTCCTGGTCGACTGGATCCACGAGGCCGGCGAAAAAGCTGTCGGCATCGTGCTCAATGCAGGCGCCTACACCCACACCTCGATCGCGCTGCAGGACGCCATTCGTGCCGTCTCGCCCTTGCCGGTCGCCGAGGTGCACCTTTCCAACATCCACGCCCGCGAGCCGTTCCGCCACAAATCGATGGTGGCACCAGTGGCCGTGGGCATGATCTGCGGCTTCGGACCGCTCGGATACACGCTGGCGCTGCAGGCGCTGGCCGCCCGGCTCTGACCGGAAACAGGAAGAGAAAAGGCTAGAACATGGCGACGAAGAAGACCGATGGTGTTGATCAGCAGCTGGTCCGCGACCTCGCAGGGATCCTGAACGATACCAACCTGACCGAGATCGAAGTCGAACTCGGCGATCTCAAGGTGCGCGTGTCGCGCCAGGCAGCGGCTGCCGTCCAGGCTTACGCCGCGCCGGCGCCTCTCCCGCTTGCAGCCGCCGCACCGGTGGCCGCAGCGGCTGCCGCTGGCCCGGCTGCTGCCGTCGACAGCTCGAAGAACGCAGTGCCCTCGCCGATGGTCGGCACCGCCTATCTCGCGCCGTCGCCGGATGCCAAGCCGTTCATCGAGATCGGTTCGGTGGTCAAGGAAGGCCAGACGCTGCTGATCATCGAAGCGATGAAGACGATGAACCAGATTCCGTCACCGCGCTCCGGCACGGTCAAGGCGATCCTCATCGAAGACGCGCAGCCTGTCGAATACGGCATGCCGCTCGTCGTCGTCGAGTAAGCCGGAAGGCTGCGCGCAATGTTTCAGAAAATCCTGATCGCCAATCGCGGCGAAATCGCCCTCAGAGTGCTGCGCGCGGCCAAGGAGCTCGGCATCCAGACGGTTGCCGTGCACTCCACCGCCGACGCCGACG
Organism: Aminobacter ciceronei; assembly: GCF_014138625.1. Lineage (GTDB taxonomy): Bacteria > Pseudomonadota > Alphaproteobacteria > Rhizobiales > Rhizobiaceae > Aminobacter > Aminobacter ciceronei. The sequence goes on along the minus strand of NZ_JACJHY010000009.1, from coordinate 75,692 downwards.
CCATGCATGTGCGCCTCGCCGACGAAAGCGTCTGCATCGGACCGCCGCCGTCGCGCGACAGCTATCTCAACATCCATCAGATCGTCGCGGCCTGCGAGATAACAGGCGCCGACGCCGTGCATCCGGGCTATGGCTTCCTGTCGGAGAACGCCAAGTTCGCCGACATCCTGGCTGCGCACAACATCACCTTCATCGGTCCCTCGGGCGACCACATCCGCATCATGGGCGACAAGATCGAAGCCAAGCGCACCGCAAAGCGCCTCGGCATCCCGGTCGTGCCCGGCTCGGAAGGTGCCGTCAGCGACGAGAAAGAAGCCAAGCGCGTCGCTGCCGAGATCGGCTATCCCGTCATCATCAAGGCATCCGCCGGCGGCGGTGGCCGCGGCATGAAAGTCGCGCTGACCGAAGCCGACCTCGAGATGGCGCTCGCCACGGCGCGCTCGGAAGCCGGTGCCGCCTTCGGCGACGACGCCGTCTACATCGAAAAGTACCTGCAGAAGCCGCGCCACATCGAAGTGCAGATTTTCGGCGACGGCGCCGGCAAGGGCGTCCATCTCGGCGAACGCGATTGTTCTTTGCAGCGCCGCCATCAAAAGGTCTGGGAAGAGGCCAATTCGCCCGCCCTCAACAGCGAAGAGCGCTCGCGCATCGGCGACATCTGCGCCAACGCGGTGGCCAATCTCGGCTATTCCGGCGCCGGTACGATCGAGTTCCTCTACGAGAACGGCGAGTTCTACTTCATCGAGATGAACACCCGCCTTCAGGTCGAGCACACGATCACCGAAGCGATCACCGGCATCGACCTCGTGCACGAGCAGATTCGCGTCGCCTCGGGCGGCGGCCTGTCGGTCACCCAGAACGACATCCGCTTCCACGGCCATGCCATCGAGTGCCGCATCAACGCCGAGGATCCACGCACCTTCGTGCCCTCGCCCGGCACGATTACGCATTTCCACACGCCCGGCGGCCTCGGCATCCGTGTCGATTCAGGCGTCTATTCCGGCTACCGGATCCCGCCATACTACGACAGCCTGATCGGCAAGCTGATCGTGCACGGCCGCAATCGCGTCGAATGCATGATGCGTCTCCGGCGCGCGCTCGATGAATTCGTGGTAGATGGTATCAAGACGACGTTGCCGCTGTTCCGCGAGCTTGTCGGTAACCCCGACATCGCAAATGGCGACTACGACATCCACTGGCTGGAAAAACATCTCGCGAAAGGCGAGTAGAATGAGGGTCGCATGACCCGACCTTATGCGCCCGGCTACGGCATACCCACGGACCTTCTTCTGAAGGCCTATGCGTCGGGCGTCTTTCCCATGGCAGAAAGCGCGTCGGATCCGGAAGTGTTCTGGGTCCGGCCCGAGACACGCGGCATCATCCCCTTCGACGGCTTCCATGTGCCGCACAGCCTCGCCAAGACGATCCGGCAGGGCCATTTCGAGATCCGCTTCGACAGCGACTTCGAAGGCGTCATCGACGCCTGCGCCGAACGGCGCGCAGGCCGCCTGTCGACATGGATCAACGCGCCGATCCGCGAGGCCTACACCCACCTTCACCGGATCGGCAACGCCCACTCCGTCGAGGCCTGGCGCGACGGCGAGTTGGTCGGCGGGCTCTACGGTGTCTCCTTGGGCCGCGCCTTCTTCGGCGAAAGCATGTTCTCACGCGAGACAGATGCGTCCAAGGTGTGCCTCGTCCACCTGGTGCAGCGGCTCAGAGAACGCGGCTTCCTGCTGCTCGATACGCAGTTCACAACCGATCACCTGAAGCGCTTCGGTGCGGTCGACGTGCCACGCGACAAATACGAGAAGCTGCTCGCCAAGGCGCTCCTCGGCGAAGCCACCTTCACGCCCTGAGGGCAAGCTAGCTCTTCGTCTGAGCCGCTTGCGTTATCGGCGTCTGGGCGTGGAACATCATCTTCCAGCCCTGCAGGCGATGGACGTAGCCCGTGCTCACCAGCGCCTGGTACGGCTCGCCATCTTCACGGATTGCCTTGGCCTCGTATGTCAGCATGACGATGTCGCTGCCCGGTTCGACGATTCCTTGCACCTTCATCTCGAGATTGCGCCAGCGGCGCGGCTTGGTCGCGGTGGCGGCAAGCTCGGCATTGCTCATCACGCCCGCCATCTCGGGAAAAGCGACAAGGCACTCCCTGTCGGCGTTTTCGGCAAAAAACTCCTGGTTCCCGGTCCAGAATTCCCGTTCGAGCTCAAGCAGTTCGTCACGGTTGACGGTCACGGCACGATCCTCCGCTGGCGTTGCTCACGACGCCAAACGTCAGGGGCCCCAAGCGGTTCCGAAAAAGGCTCAGTTGGTCTTGGCGGCTTCCGGAGCCGGAACGTCCGACTTCTGCTTGCAGGCCTTCAGCCAGACGTCATAGACGGCGTGCTCGACGGCGTTGAGGCCCGGGCTTTCGGCAAACATCCAGCCGGTGAAGATGCGCCTGATCTTGCGGTCGAGGGTGATCTCGTCGACTTCGACGAAGGAATCGGTCTTCGGCTCTTCGTTCTCGGGCCTGGAATAGCAGACGCGCGGCGTCACCTGCAGCGCGCCGAACTGCACGGTCTCGTCGACATAGACGTCGAAGGTGATGATGCGGCCGGTGATCTTGTCGATGCCGGCAAACTCGGCAACCGCGTTCTTGATCCGCTGCGGCGGGGCCGCGACCTTGGGTGCTGCCTGTGTCTCTGCAGGAGCAGGCTGGGCCTGATCGGGAGCAGGCTGCCCCTCACCCGGCAAGGGTGGGACGTCGATGGCAGGCAGATCGTCACCTTGCTCGACCTGCTGATCGAGCGGCAGCCGCTCGATGCTGTCCTGGGCCGTTGCCTGGCCAAGCGCTGCGCACAGCGTTGCCGCCACAAGTAGGGTTTTCGCCTTCGATCGTCCGCTCGACGGAATCCGGCCAGGAAAAATCATTCAGTCGTTACCGCCGTTGCGCCCGGAGTGTGTCCCACTCGCTGATTCCCACGCGCCAAGGCTAATCGCCTGACGCCAATGGGCAAGGAGTTAGCCGCCAATTGTGGCGACAAATGTCCGCGCCGTTAAGCTGTCTGTCTTAAGCGCCGGGCGTCCAGGCGTCGTAGTCGCCGGTGACCTGCGGGCGATGCGTATAGCCCAGCACCGAACCCTTCGGGCGGTAGGCGCCGCCGGTGCCGGTCAGATTCGGCTGATGCGGCTTCTGCCAGTCACGCGGAATGTAGTTGTCGCTCGGCGGCGCCACGTCGACACGATGGTGCATCCAGCCGTGCCAGCCGGGCGGAATCGTCGAGGCTTCGGCATAACCGTTGTAGATCACCCAGCGGCGCGTGCGGCCTTCCGAATCCTTGCCGCCTTCATAGTAGACGTTGCCGAACTCGTCCTGGCCCACCTTGGTGCCTTTGCGCCAGGTGTGGAAACGCGTGCCAAGGGTCTGGCCGTTCCACCAGGTGAAAAACTGGACAAGGAATTTCTTCATCGGATCCTCGCGGCAGGCGCGTCGAAAGTCTCCTGCTTATGGCGTCACGCCGGCGCGAAGGCAAGAGATTAGACGCCGCAGCCTGGTGCCTGCGACGATTGGCAGACGATCCATCAACACCTACTGTTCACGGTGAGCACCAGAATGGACGCAATCCATGCCCTTCATGCAGATCCTCGAAATGCTGAGCATGCTGGTGACGATCTTCGGCCTGCCGCTGGCGATCTTCATCTTCGTCTTCGAACAGCGCAAGGCGCGGGTCAACGAAGAGGAAGAAATCTACCAGATGCTCTCAGACGGCTACACCAACTTCCTGACGCTGTCGCTCGACCATTCCGACCTCTACCTGCAATCGCAGACCGCAACGAAGGACCTGACGGCCGAACAAAAGGACCGGCTGCTCGCCATGTTCGCCATCCTGATCTCCCTGTTCGAACGTGCCTATCTCGTCGCCTACGAACCCGGCATGTCCGATCGCAAGCGCCGCCGCTGGGCATCCTGGGAGGATTTCATGCGCGAATGGTGCCGGCGCGAGGATTTTCGCAACGCCCTGCCCCAGCTCCTGCCAGGCGAAGACCCCGCGTTCGCCGTCTACATCAGGCGCCTTGCGCAAGAAGAGGCAGAGCCGCGCTCGTCCTGATGGACGATGCCATTTCGCACTTGCTCACGTTTTCATCTCGCACTTGCAAAGTAATTAGCCGGTCCTTAAAGGACTCTCGCCCTGACAGGGCTCACGGACCGGCCTTGGCCGGAAACGTCGAGGGAGGAAAAGACATGGCTTCCGACGCGCCTGCGGCTGCCGGCCGCATCACGCCCGCCGCTCTGCTGGCCCGCAAGGGCAAGGAGCCCATCGTCTGTCTCACCGCTTACACCTATCCGATCGCCCGGCTGCTCGATCCGCATGTCGATCTGCTGCTCGTCGGTGACAGCGTTGCGATGGTGCTGCATGGCCATCCCAACACGCTGGGCGCGACGATGGACATGATGGTCGCCCACGGCCAGGCGGTGATGCGCGGCGCGTCCCGCGCTTGCGTCGTCGTCGACATGCCCGCCGGCAGCTACGAGGACAGCGTCGAAAACGCCGTCACTTCCGCCGGCCGCATCATGCGCGAAACCGGCTGCGATGCCGTCAAGCTCGAAGGCGGCGTGGCAATTGCCGCGCAGATCGCAGCCATCGTCGCATCAGGCATTCCCGTCATGGGCCATATCGGGCTGTTGCCGCAGTCGGTCGAAAAGGAAGGCGGCTACAAGATCAAGGGCCGCTCCGAGGCCAATGCCGAGGCGCTTTATGCCGATGCCAGGGCGGTCGAGGCGGCGGGCGCCTTTTCGGTCGTCATCGAAGGCACCGTCGAGCCGGTTGCGGCCGAGATCACCCGGCGCATCACTATTCCCACCGTCGGCATCGGCGCCAGCCCCGCTTGCGACGGCCAAGTGCTGGTCATCGATGACGCCATTGGCCTGACCGTCGACCGGGTGCCCAAATTCGTCAAGGAATACGCGCATTTGCGCGATGTCGTCGCTGACGCCGCCGCGTCCTACGCTCGCGACGTCCGCAGCCGCGCCTTTCCCGGCCCCGAGCACCTGTTTTCGCTGAACAAGGACAAGGCATGACCATTGTCGTCGAAACCATCGCCGCCCTCCGCGCCCAGGTGCGGGCATGGCGTGCCGAAGGACTGAAGGTCGCGCTGGTGCCGACAATGGGCGCGCTGCATGACGGCCATGTCTCGCTGATGCGTGCCGCCCTTGAGCGCGCCGACCGTTGCGTCGTCTCGATCTTCGTCAATCCGCGCCAGTTTGCGCCGACCGAAGACCTCGACAAATATCCGCGCCAGTTGGCGCTCGACCTCGACAGGCTGGAAAAGGCGGGCGTCCACCTCGCCTTCACGCCCGGTGTCGAGGAGGTCTACCCGCAAGGCTTTGCCACCTCGATCTCGGTCGGCGGCCCGTCGGCCGGGCTCGAGACCGATTTCCGGCCGGCTTTCTTCGACGGCGTCGCCACCGTCGTCGGCAAGCTGTTCATCCAGTCGGAGCCCGACCTCGCCGTGTTCGGCGAGAAGGACTACCAGCAGCTCTGCGTGGTGAAGAAGCTTGTGCAGGACCTGAACCTGCCGCTGGAGATCGTGGGCTCGCCGACGATCCGCGACAGCGAGGGCCTCGCCATGTCGTCGCGCAACGCCTATCTCAGCGCCCAGGAACTCGAGATCGCGCGCCGATTGAACAAGATCCTGCGCAAGGCAGCGTCCGCCCTTGAAGGCGGTGCCGACGAGGCGGTGACGATGGCCGCCGCGCGGCAGGACGTGCTGGAAGCCGGATTCGATGCCGTCGACTATGTCGCCGCGCGCCAAAGCGACACGCTCGCGCCATGGCAACGCGACACGGACGGTCGAGTGCTGGTTGCGGCCCGCCTCGGCAAGACGCGTCTCATCGACAATGTCGAGATTTCGGCCAGCTAAGTCCGGCCTGTATCAGCCCAGCTTCTTCTCGAAGATCAGCGCCGGAATGCCGGACTGGTCGGCGCCGCAATTGGCAGTCGCACCGGCATGGGCGAAACCATTTGCTTCGTAGAAGGCAATGGCGCCTGCATTTGCCTCTTCCACTTCGAGCCGCAACATGCGCGCCTCGGGAAAGCACTGTTCGATCTCGTCGAGCAGCAGCCGACCGACGCCGGCCCGCTGGTGGCGCGGCAGCACATAAAGTTGGTGCAGCATGACTGTCTTGGCGTCACCGGATGCCGCCGCGAAGGCCATGCCGGCGATGGTCTTGCCGTCGTCGGCAACAAGAAACTCGGAATTCGGCCGCGTCAGCCGCGCCTTGAGCGACGCCAGCGAATGCCACTCTGCCGTGATTTCATCGACCCGCTCGACGCCATAGATGGCGTCGTAGGTCGCGTGCCACGTGTCGGCGAGCAGCGCCTTGATCGTCTCAAGGTCGCGCTCGCTCGCCATGCGTACGAACATCGCTATTCCTCGATGCCGAGCTTGGCCTTGACCAGGTCGTTGACCGCCTGCGGATTGGCCTTGCCGCCGGTCGCCTTCATCACCTGGCCGACGAACCAGCCGGCCATTGTCGGCTTGGCGCGGGCCTGGTCGGCCTTGTCGGGGTTGGCGGCGATGACGTCGTCGACGGCCTTTTCGATGGCGCCGGTGTCGGTCACCTGCTTCATGCCGCGGCTCTCGACCAGCTCCTTGGGGTCGCCGCCCTCGTTCCAGACGATCTCGAACAGGTCCTTGGCGATCTTGCCGGAGATCGTGCCTTCCTTGATCAGGTCAATGATGGCACCGAGCTGATCCGGAGAAACAGGTGCGTTTTCGATATCCTTGCCGGCCTTGTTGAGCGCGCCGAGCAGATCGTTGATGACCCAGTTGGCGGCCGCCTTGCCGTCGCGGCCGCTTGCCACCTTCTCAAAATAGTCGGCGATCGACTTTTCGGAAACCAGAATCGAGGCGTCATAGACCGACAGGCCGAGCGAGGTGACCAGGCGATCCTTCTTGTCGTCGGGCAGCTCGACGAGGTCCTTGGCGAGCGCGTCGACATAGGCCTGGTCGAATTCCAGCGGCAGAAGGTCCGGATCGGGGAAATAGCGGTAGTCGTGCGCCTCTTCCTTCGAGCGCATCGAACGCGTCTCGCCCTTGTTCGGGTCGAACAGGCGGGTTTCCTGGTCGATCTTGCCGCCATCCTCGAGAATGGCGATCTGGCGACGTGCCTCATATTCGATAGCCTGGCCGACGAAACGGATCGAGTTGACGTTCTTGATCTCGCAGCGCGTACCGAACTCGCCACCCGGACGACGCACCGAAACGTTGACGTCGGCGCGCATCGAGCCCTCGTCCATGTTGCCGTCGCAGGTGCCGAGATAACGCACGATGGTGCGCAGCTTGGTGACATAGGCCTTTGCCTCGTCCGACGAGCGCATGTCCGGCTTGGAGACGATCTCCATCAGCGCCACGCCCGAACGGTTGAGGTCGACGTAAGACATTGTCGGATGCTGGTCGTGGATCGACTTGCCGGCGTCCTGTTCGAGATGCAGGCGCTCGATGCCAATCTCGATGTCCTCGAACTCGCCCTTGCGGTCAGGGCCGACGGAGATGGTGATCTTGCCCTCGCCGACGATCGGCTGCTTGAACTGTGAGATCTGATAGCCCTGCGGCAGATCGGGATAGAAGTAGTTCTTGCGGTCGAACACCGACTTCAGGTTGATCTGCGCCTTGAGGCCGAGGCCGGTGCGGATCGCCTGCTTGACGCATTCCTCGTTGATGACGGGCAGCATGCCGGGCATTGCCGCGTCGACCAGGCTGACATTGGCGTTGGGCTCGGCGCCGAACGCGGTCGACGCACCGGAGAACAGCTTGGCTTCCGAAGTGACCTGGGCATGGACCTCCAGGCCGATGATGACCTCCCAGTCACCGGTGGCACCGGAAATGAAGCGCTTGGCGTCGGGCGTGCGGGTATCGATGAGGGACATGGCGGCCTGCGTCATTGGATCGAGAAGATGCGGATCGAGAAGTACGAAACGCATAGTTTAGTGTGCGCCTTCGCTAGTGCAAACAGCCAATGGAGGCAAGCGCTGCCTGCGCGGCAAGGCTGCGGCTTGCGTTCTCATCTCGCTTCAGGACATCGCTTCGGCGGCGACAAGGCCTCTTGGCAGGTCGACCTTGACCACAAGCCCGGTCGGCCTGTTGTCGTCGAGCGCCATCCTGCCGCCATGGCCGTGCACGATGTCGGCGACGATCGACAAGCCCAGGCCGAAGCCGCGCCTGGCGCTCGCGCCGCGTGAGGCGTCGACCTTGTAGAAGGGTTCGAATACACGCGCCCGCACCGTTTCGGGGATTCCGGGGCCGTTGTCGCTGACCTCGATCAGCACCGCGTCGTCGGTGGCGGTCAGCACCACCTCGACATTGGGCGCGAACTTGACGCTGTTGTCGCAGAGATTTGTTCGTCATTGGCTGTGGCGCGATCTGCTGCCCAAGCCGTATCCGGGGCGAGAATCCCGATGACCATGACCGCCAGCGACATGCGGAAAGCAACCGGTGCAGTATCTATATTTGCGGACATGCGTACTCCGAAGCCTGAGATGGGCGCCCCGCCCCACCGGGCGTTGCACCCGACGCGACCAGTCATCCCAATTCGGAACCCGTGCCGGTATGAAGTAATGTCAAGTCTTGTTGCAGCGATGCCGGCATCGGCAACAGATCCGCCAGCCAGCAACCCGACCGCGCGGGTCGGTGGGCTGGCATTTCGCCTGCTTCGTTGCTATATCCTGGCCATCCCTATGGAGTGTGGATGTTCTATTCGTCTGAGCCCTGCTGAGGCCCCAGCCTTCTCCTGAAGGCGGGGCATGAAAACCTGAAACCCCGTGCCGTGAGTTCTCGCGGCGGCGGCATTTTTCTTTGGCCCATCGGCCAGGTTTTCCAGGACTCATCAAGAATGGACATCTCGCGCACGGAACAGCGCATCCTCCACCTGCTCGCCCAGGGCGGACGTATCGAAATCGAGAAGAACGACAAGAGCAAGATCGAGGCAGCCATCTGCCTCACCCGCGATGGCTGGCGCTATCCGGGCTTCGATCTCGACCTTTTCAGGAAACTGAAGCGAAAGAAGGCTGTTTCTTCTTCCGATGGCGGCCCCTATCGCATCACACGGCGCGGACTCGAACTCGTCCGCTCCGAACTCGACAACAGGTAAAAGGCGGCATCGCCGGCCGGGATCAGTCCTGGCCGGCGCAAGCCCTGCGTGCTCCTGAGCTCAGGCGGTGGCGATGTAGGCCTTGATTTCCTCTGCCTCCCGCTCGACATCCTCGATGCGGCGCTTGACCACGTCGCCGATCGACACGATGCCGTAGAGATAACCGTCGCGCTCGACAGGTAGGTGGCGGAATCGGCCGACCGTCATGATCTCCATGACCTGGTTGACCGTGTGGTTCTCGTTGCAGATCTTGACCTTGGGGGTCATCACGTCGCGCACCGCCTTTTCAAGGGCGGCACCACCTTCCTTGCCGATGATACGGACGACGTCGCGCTCGGACAGGATGCCGACGATCTTGCGGTCGCCATTGGTCACGACCAGGGCACCGATACGGTGTTCGGCAAGAATGCGAACCGCTTCCGACAGCTGTACATTGGGCCCAATGGTAAAAACGTCGTGGCCCTTCTTCTCGAGAATTGCCTTCACAGTCATCGTGGCCTCCTGCTGCTGTCGATCAGTCAAAACACTCCATGCCGGCCCACCGGGCCAACTGCATCGTGCGCTGCATTGGGTCGCATTTCAAGTAAAACGCGCTCAGGCAAACTCGCGCCTGCGGTCGAAAAACCTGATGCCCAGAAAGCCCGCCAGGAAGCCGCCTATATGGGCTTCCCAAGCGATCTGATTGTCGACGCCAGGGGTGAAACCGACGATCCCGGTGACTAGGTTGATGACCATCCACACGCCCAAGAAGGTCATTGCCGTCCGTGAGCGGAAGACATCGCGGATCGGCAGCGGCGCGCCTGCAAAAGCCGGCTTGCCTTGCGAACGGTCGACCTGGAAGCTGAAACGCGCGGCAGCCCCCATCATGCCTGAAATCGCGCCCGAGGCGCCGACGAGCGGCGAGGCATCGGTCGAATGCAGCACATAGTGCAGCGCCACCGCCGCAAGCGTCGTGACGGCGAAGAACGCCGAGAACCGAGCGACCCCGAGTCGGTTGGCAAGCGGCGAGCCGAACGCTGCCAACCACACCATGTTGATGATCAGGTGGGCGAAGCCGCCATGCAGGAAGGCATAGGTCAGCGGGCTGGTGAAAGCCCAGATTTCGAGATCGTATTGGCCCGAATAGCGGATCGGAATGAAAGCCGCCCGTACCACCATGGCAAAATCCTGGTCGGAGCTGAGGACATAGACACGGATCAGATGGATCGCCACGCAGGCGCCGATGATCGCAATGACGATGGCTGGCAGGTTGAACACCGGTTCGCGGCGCTGCGGCTCGGCCTCGATGACCTCAGGCGCGTCGTTCTGTCTTGCTGGTTCGCTCATGCACTTCCGATTCGTTTGTGGTCCGGCGTGCGCCAGCCTCGTTCCATCTAGTGCAGGCCGGCCGAAAGCGCAAAAAAGAAGCCGCCCAGGGTTGCCCCTGGACGGCTGGTCGAGCCCCCCTGCCCGTCCCCAAAAGTAACTCTTGACTGAAGTGCTGCCGACCGCGCCTGCGCGGCCACTTCATGGAGTGAATGGAACGTGCCACGTAAGCCTGGGCACAGCAACGTAAACCCTTTGTTAACCTTAACGATCCCGACCCGTTAACAACTGTTACCAAGACTGGCACGCGTCCTGCTCCGCGCCTCATGTAGTCCTCAAGAATGAAGCGATTCTGTCCAGAGATGGCACATCAGGCACAGAAACGCTCGGAGCGGAGCAATATGAAACAGAAAGGATCGCTGGCACTGTTCCAATATTGGAACCGCCTTCGCGACGGCCGACCCGCACCCAAACGGACGGAAGTCGAGCCGGCCGAGATCAAGGCCCTGCTTGCAGACACTTTCATCCTCGAGCGCGACACCCGCGGCGAAGCGGTCTTCCGCCTCGCCGGCACCCGGCTATGCGCCACCTTCGGCCGCGAGCTCAAGGGCTTTTCGTTCCCCTCGCTGTGGCGTCAGAAGGACCAAAGGCTGATGGCACGCCTTGCCTATGGTGTGTTCCAGCAGAAGTCCGTGGTGGTAATCAACTTCGAAGGCTTCACCTCCAGCCTGCGCGCAACGAGCTTCGAAATGCTTCTGCTGCCGCTCGATGGCGGCATCGAAAACCCGCGCAGCCTGGGCGTCCTGTCGAGCGTCGACCGGCCGTTCTGGCTCGGCTCCGATCCGCTCACCGATGCCTCCATCGAAAGCGTGCGCGTCGTCGATCCGGACCTGGAACCGATGTTCCTCAAGAACCGTCCGGCGGTCACCGTGCCATCGCTCGCACCGAGCGATAGCGCCCTTTCCGGCGAGCCGAGCCCGCTCGATGGCGCGCGCCGGATACGCCACCTGTTCGTTCTCGAAGGCGGACGCGAAGAATAGCGCAAGCGGGCGACCCCAGAGGCCCGCTGCTAGGCGTTTTGTTAACCTCTTTGGCGCTAGTTTCGCCCAATAGCTCCCCGATGCGGTTCGGCGGGAGTTTGCAGATATGAGGGTAACATGAGGCCAGCGGCGATTGACTACGCGCCGTCACGGGCGGAACGACGCAACTTCCAGCGCGTCCGCGTGAAGATCTATGGTCGCTTCATGCTCGAGGATCGAACCGAGCATGCCGGCCAGGTCGTCGACATGTCGCCCGGCAACGTCGCCTTCCGCACCGACCGCTCAGGCGCCGCAGGCGAAAAAGTCATTGCCTATATCGACCATATCGGCCGCGTCGAGGGCGTCATCACCCGCACGCTATCGGACGGCTTCGCCATGACCGTCATCGCCTCCGAGCGCAAGAAGGACAAGCTGGCGGCCCAGTTGACCTGGCTTGCCAACAAGCACGAACTCGACCTGCCGGAAGACCGCCGCCACGAGCGCGTCGCCCCGCGCAATCCGATCAGCGCGCTGCAGCTCATGGATGGCCGGCAATATCCCTGCCGCATCATCGACCTGTCGCTCTCAGGTGCTGCCATCGAGATCGAGGTTAAGCCGGCGATCGGCGTCCAGGTCACGCTCGGCACCATGCGGGGCCAGATCGTCCGCCACTTCGAAGACGGCGTCGCCATCGAATTCGCCGTCATCCAGCGCCCCGAATCGCTCGACACCGAGTTCAACCGCCCGCGCACCTGACTGCGCCCAGTTTTCATAAAAAGGCACAGCCTGACCTTCCGCCGAAGGTCAGGCTGTTTGTATTTTGACGCAGGCACATCCGAAAGCGCACAAGCGTAGCGTTCCAGAACAACGGCAGCGGCTCGACTGCTGTTTCATTCCAGCACAGACAAGCCCGCGACTGCCTCTCCGGCGTCACCTTCCCGGCATCACGCCCCCCACCATCACAGCATGGATCCTCGGGGCAGGCCTCTGGGATGACGAAGCGGAGAGGCAGGTCCGGACAAACCGGGCTTACCACCCAAGCCCGCGAAACAGGTCATGCCACTCGGACCTGATTTGCCCGATCCCTGCGGCACGCAGCGTCGTCATGCCAAATTCGATAAAAATGTAATCAAATTTTCCGCAAGTTTTATTATTGTTCTATTCTTTGTTTCCGCAATTTCTCTTTTGTTTTTACTCAACATCTACTTCGCAGTTTTGCGTCAAATAAATCCGGACCTGTCATTGTCACCTCAAACGGGGAGACAACAAAATGAACATGCGTCGGGGATGGCTTCTGCTTCTGGCCACGACAATTCAGGCAGGTGCCGTCAGCGCCGCCATGGCGACACCGGCAGTCATGCAGACCAACGGCCGCACCACCCAGCCGGTCGGCCACTATGAGCTGTGCAAGCGCTCGCCGATCGAGTGCAATGAAAAGACCGCAAGCAGCAAGCCGGTCGAGCTGACCCGCAGCCTGTGGAAGGCGATGATTGCCATCAACGACAAGGTCAACACCGACGTCGCGCCGCGCACCGACATGGAAATGTGGGGCCAGGAAGAAGTCTGGTCCTATCCCGACAACGGCGCCGGCGACTGCGAGGACTATGTTCTGGAAAAGCGCCGCAACCTGATGGAGCTGGGCGTCCCCGCCGGCAATCTGCTGATCACCGTCGTGCGCCAGCCCAATGGCGACGGCCATGCAGTCCTGACGGTGCGAACCAGCCTCGGCGAATACATCCTCGACAACCTCGACACGCGGGTCCTGGCCTGGGACGAGACCGAATACACCTATCTCAAGCGCCAGTCGGAGCGGAATTCGGGCGTCTGGATTGCGATCAACGACGGCCGCGCCGACGCGGTGGCGTCGGTTCGCTAAGCGCAGCAGCCCCGGGCGCGCCCTATGAGAGGCGCGCCAAGGCAGCTGCAGCCCTATGAATCGGTGCATGGCATTCCGAAAATCGGCCCCGGTTTTCGGGGGCATGCGCTGGTGAGAAAACCCGGTCGCGTCCCCACCCTCCCCGTCCCCAACGACCGGGTCTAGGAGCCGGCCCATCCCCGGGCCGGCTCCGCCTTTTCAGGCAAGCCAGGGTGCAAACGAAATGCCGCCGGGCAAGGTGGTCAGGCTCAAGATAAGCCCGCGGTCGCGGGGATGAGTTTCCCTGGCTGCGAAAATGCCGAAACGCAGCGGCTGTGTTCAGAAGCCTGGCGTCGCTGCGCCGCGCGGCGCAGCCTTCGCGAGTCGGCCGTCTCGCCTAGTCCTCGCGCTTCTTCAGCCCGCCGGAAAACCGGCGCTGGTTGGCGACGTAATCGTCCGCGGACTTGCGCAGCCGGTCGGCGGCTGCGTCATCGAGTGTGCGGATCACCTTGGCGGGGGAGCCGACAATCAGCGAATTGTCGGGAAATTCCTTGCCTTCTGTCACCAGTGCACCGGCACCGACAAGGCAGTTCCTGCCGATCCTGGCGCCATTGAGCACGATCGCGCCCATGCCGATCAGCGAATTGTCGCCGACCGTGCAGCCATGCAGGATAGCCCTGTGGCCGATGGTGCAGCCCTCGCCGATTGTGAGCGGAAAGCCCGGATCGGTGTGCATTACCGTATGTTCCTGGACATTGCTGCGGGCGCCGATGGTGATCGGCTCGCGGTCGCCGCGGATGGCTGTCCCGAACCAGATGCCGACGTCGCGCCCGATCCTGACATCGCCAACCACCGCCGCATCGGGCGCGATCCAGCTGGTGGCGCGGTCCTCGAACTGCGGCTCGACCCCGTCGATTGCGTAAAGCGGCATCGTCAATTCCTTTTCTTTGGCGCGCGCAACCTATGGAGCGCATCGCCACAAGGCAAGCGTGCAACACAGCCTTAACGCGCCATTAACCATGCGCACGCAATGTCGAACAGATATCGGGCTCCCGAACGAACGGGAGCTGGGGTTACCGGCCCGGCAAGGCGCATGACGCGAAGGCAAATGCCAGCCGTGGCCGCTCTGGAGACATCAGATGAAGCAAGAGACGGCCGACAATTCCGGTTTCGACGTCGTCGATTCGGCGCTGATGATGAAGGTCTTCTACGGCTTTGCCGTGCTCGCCATACTTTCGGTGGCGATCAGTCTGGGCGGCCGCTGGTTCGGCCAGACCATCGCCATGGCCGGCTACACAGATGAGGTCGCACCGCGCGAAATCGTCATCGGCAACGACGTCATTTCAGCCCCCGCCAACATGATCCGCTTCGAGAAGGCCCGCCGCGACGGCATTGCCGGGCGCCTCGATCTCTATCTGCGCTGGCCCGAAATGGACGGCTACAGCGAGGCGGCACGGCCGGCATTCAACAATCTCGACGGCCACAAGCGCATCGTCTTTCTCAGCCTAGAACCGCGCATGATGACCCGCGACATGAGCGGCCGTCTTGCGCCAATCTACAGCGAACTGACCGTCAAGCCGGGCGTACCGGGCCCCGAAGGCATGACGCTGTTCGGCTTCACCGAGAACTCAGGCTATCTCAACGAGGTGCTTGCGGTTGCCGCGCGCAACGGCGAACCACCCTTCGTCGCTCGCTGCCTCAGCGGCACGGAGGCTGAGGAATCGCTCGCGCCTTGCGAGCGCGACGTCTTCGTCGGCAAGGATCTGAGCCTGACCTACAGATTTCCGAGGGAGCTTCTGGGAGAGTGGCGTGCGCTGGACCGGGCGGTGATCGCCAAGGCGAATGCCATGCTGCACGTGAAGTAGCTGCCGCGCGAACGTCGCCGCGCGGCGCAGGGGCCGAGCGATTGGTCAGCCCAGATCGACGTCGAGGATCGCCATCGAGAAATTGTAGTCGCCGTCGTCCTCGTCCTTGAAAACGATGCCGAGGAATTCGTCGCCGATATAGACCTCAGCCGAGTCGTCCTTGCGCGGACGTGCCTTGACCTGAAGGTTGGGGTTCTGGAACTGACGCTTGAAATAGGCGTCGAGTTTTCGGATTTCTTCCGGCTTCAACTGGCTTCTCCGGCTTGTCGTTAAGAGACGCGCTTCTGACACGCCAACCATGGCGCTGTAAAGGCAAGGCTTGGCTTACCCCCGCGCAAATCGCGCCAGCGCCCGTCACGGGCGCCGGCACGCAATCTCAGATATCGAAGCTGACGACGTGATCCATGGTCTGCGACGGCAGCAGCTGGTCCATCTGGCTCGACGGTCGGTCGCAGCCGGTTTCGCCGACGACGCGCGCCGGAACACCTGCCACCGTCTTGTTGTGCGGCACCGGCGACAGCACCACCGAACCCGCGGCGATCTTGGAGCAGTGGCCGACCTCGATGTTGCCGAGGATCTTGGCGCCGGCGCCGATCAGCACGCCGTAGCGAATCTTGGGGTGGCGGTCGCCCCCGGCCTTGCCGGTGCCGCCCAGCGTCACGCCATGCAGGATCGAGACGTCGTCCTCGACGACGGCGGTTTCACCGACGACGAGACCGGTGGCATGATCGATGAAGATGCCCTTGCCCATGCGCGCGGCCGGGTTGATGTCGGTCTGGAACACCGAGGACGAGCGGCTCTGCAGATAGAGCGCGAAATCCTTGCGGCCGCGGTTCCACAGCCAGTGCGCCAGGCGATGCGTCTGGATGGCGTGGAAGCCCTTGAAGTAGAGCACGGGCATCAGATAGCGGTCGCAGGCGGGATCGCGATCGTAATAGGCCTGGATGTCGGTGCGCACCGTGTCGCTCCACTCCGGCCGATCTTCCAGCATGGCATAGAAGGTCTGGCGGATCAGGTCGGCGCCGAGATCCTGATGCGCCAGGCGCTCGGCCAGACGGTGGATCACCGCTTCCTCGAGCGTGTCCTGGTTCAGGATCGTGGCATAAAGAAATGCCGCCAGCAGCGGGTCGCCCGCAACCGCATCGGTCGCTTCGTCACGCACCGATCGCCAGATCGGATCGACCGGCTTCACCGAGCTTGGGCGCGCTGCGGATATGGTGTTCATCGACGGTCTCCGTTCACTGCCGGCTTGTGCATTCCCGCGCGGGACATATAAGCCAGATGCTAGCACGATTGAACTCAATTTTCCTTAGTGCTCGATCAAGTGGATTTGGTTCGCGGATATTCAAGGCGCCATGGAAACTGAACCCTTGCTGGTCATGACGGCCGGTGGCGTTGCCACGATCGTCATCAACCGCCCGTCGCGCAAGAACGCCGTCACCCAGGCGATGTGGGTCGACCTGGCCCGTCATGTCCTCCTGTTGTCGTCCAATCCCGACATCCGTGTCATCGTCCTCAGCGGCGCGGGCCAGGACTTTTCCGCCGGCGCCGACATCTCCGAATTCGATACATTGCGCGGCGATGCCGACAGTGCACGCGCCTATGAGGCGACAAATTCGGCGGCCTTCGCCGCCCTGCGCAACAGCGCCATTCCCGTCATCGCGGCGATCCGCGGCATCTGCTTCGGCGGCGGCTTCGGCCTGGCGGCGGCCTGCGACCTGCGCATCGCCACGCCGGACGCCCTGTTTGCCGTGCCCGCGGCACGCCTTGGCCTCGCCTACCCGCAGGACGCGATGGGCGACATCGTCTGGGCCGCCGGACCGCAGATGGCGAGATATCTCACCTACACCGCCGGCCGCATCGATGCGCAGGCAGCCCTCTCTGCAGGGTTCCTGCTCGAAACCGTCGACCCCGAGCGTTTCGATGCCCGCGTCGGCGAGATCAGCAGGACAATTGCCGAGAATGCGCCCCTGTCGGTGCGCGCCTCCAAGGCGGCAATCCGCGCGGTGTTGAGCCGTGACGCAGGCGACACAGCCCTTGCCCGGGCCGCCGGCGACGCCACCTTTCTCAGTGACGACTATGCCGAGGGCCGCGCCGCCTTTGCCGGCCGGCGCACACCCGTGTTCAAGGGGCGGTGACATGTCTTTGATCGACGACGCCACCAAGGCGGAACTGACCGCCCTCTATCAGGCCGACGACCGCCATTACCACGGCATCCGCCACATCGAGGCTTTGCTGGGGCTGCTGACGGAGTACCGCGCCCAGTTCGCCGATGCCGAGGCGGTCGAGGCGGCGATCTGGTTCCATGACGCGATCTATGACAGCCGCGCCAAGGACAATGAGGCGCAAAGTGCAGCGCTGGCCGCCGACAGGCTCAATGGGCGGGTCGACGCCGCTCGCCTCGCCGGCATCGTCAGGATGATCGAGGCCACCGCCAGCCACGAGGTGCCTGCCTTCGAAGATGCGGCAGCCAAGGTCGACGCAGCCCTTTTGCTCGACATGGATCTGTCGATCCTCGGTGCCCCGGCTGACATCTTCGACGCCTATGAAGACGCCGTCAGGCGCGAATATGACTGGGTCAGCGACACCGACTGGTGCGCCGGTCGCGGTGCGGTGCTGCGCAATTTCCTGGCGCGGCCTCGTATTTTCCATACCGACATCTTCGTGACGCGGTTCGAAGCCGAAGCACGAGCCAACATGGAGCGCTCGCTGACAAGACTGGGCGGCTGACGCTCAGAGCGGGTGCTCGGCATAAAACTCCAGAACGCGCTTCTTGAACGTCTTGTCGCCGACGGCCAACATGTGGTCGCGGCCTTCGATATCGAAGCTTTCGCCATGCGGCATCAGGCGTGCCAGTTCCTCGGGAGAGCCGGCGATATCGTCCTTGGTGCCGACGGCGACCAAGGTCGGCTGCATGATCCGCCTGATGTCGTTGTCGGTCACCAGTTCGCGTGAGGTCGAAATGCAGGCGGCAAGTGCCTTTTTGTCGCTGCGCGTCTGGTCGGCGAAGGCGCGGAACATCCTGGCCCGCGGCTGTGTGATCGCAGCAGGGTCCTCGGCCAGCAGTGCGGCGGCGATCGGGTCCCAGTCGCCGACACCGTCGACCATGCCGATGCCGAGCCCGCCGAACACCAGCGTCGCCACCCGGTCGGGCGCCTCCAGCGCCATGAACGCCGAGACGCGCGCGCCCATCGAATAGCCCATGACATGGGCACGCTCGATGCCGAGATGGTCGAGCAGGGCCACCGCATCGCTGGCCATCCTGCTCGGCGTGTAGTCGGCCTCGTTGTAACTCTTGGTCGAGCCGCCATGGCCGCGATGATCGAAGGCGATGGCGCGGTATCCGGCTTCGGTCAGCGTCTTGAACCAGCCCGGCGACACCCAGTTCACGAAGTGGCTGGAGGCAAAGCCATGGATCATCAGCACCGGCTCGCCGCTGCCGGCGCCCGCCGGCGGCAGGTCGAGAAACGCCAGGTCGAAACCTTCATGGGAAAAATGATCGATAGCCATCGTTGCTCCGAATGGTCTTTGGCCCAGGTCTGGCGTCAGCCCGGATTGCCGGCGGCAGCCGTGATTGCGCGATGCCTGAGCCTGACGCCGTCGGCAATGCCTGACCTGGCTGCCGTGCCGGCCTTGAGTTCGAGCACGAAGCGCGCCGGCTCGTCGGGTGCAATGACCGCTTCCGAAAATGGCGTGCCCGGCAGGACGTCGAGCACCTTGCCGTCGGGACCGACAAAGACCAGGTCAAGCGGCAATGGCGTGTTCTTCATCCAGAAGCCGACCGGCTGGGTCTGCTCGAACACGAACAGCATGCCCTGGTCGTCGGCAAGGTCCTTGCGGAACATCAGTCCCATCGAGCGTTCGCCCGGCTCGTCGGCAATCTCGATACGGAACGGCACGTCGCCCTTGGCGGTGGCAGCGATCAGTGGCTCGGCATCGACCGGCAGCTTCATCGCCTCCTGGGCAATGCTGGCCCCGGTGGCAACCAATGAAACGACAAAGGCCGGCGCCGCAAACAATGCAGCGCCGAGGGCTCCGGCCAGCAGCGATTTGCGTGTGATCATTAAATCCATCTTCGGGGCGCGTTCGCGTTTCTGGTCAGGCCGATCCGAAAATGGTGGATTTCGAGAACCGGAGCAGAGCTGACATTCAGGTCCGTAAGCGCCGGAAGCGCAGAAAGCCGCCATTTGCAGGCCGGCTTCACCTGAAACCTAGTGCGAAACCGGCAAGGTCCCTAGATCGGGGTGAATTTCGGCAGCCATAAGGCCTTTGTCGCCCTTGCCGAAACGAACCAGCACCACCTGCCCCGGCCGAAGCTCGGTGACGCCAAAGCGACGCAGCGTTTCCATGTGGACGAAGATGTCCTCGGTGCCTTCACCGCGCGTCAGGAAGCCAAAACCCTTGGTACGGTTGAACCACTTGACCAGCGCGCGCTCGAGCCCGCTTTCCGGCGTGACCGAGACATGAGTGCGCTGTTCCTGCATTTCGGCGGGGTGCACTGCGGTCGAATTGTCGATGGAGAGCACGCGGAAGGCCTGCAGGCCGCGGTCGCCCTGCTTGACCAGGCAAACGACGCGGGCGCCTTCGAGCGCCGTCTGGAAGCCGTCGCGGCGCAGGCAGGTGACATGCAGCAGCACGTCGCTGCCAATTCCGTTGTCGGGAAGAATGAAGCCGTAGCCCTTGGCCACGTCAAACCATTTGATGGCGCCCGAAAGCTCGACCAGACCGACACCGTCGTGGCTGTCGTCGAGCTCGAAAGCGTCACGGCCAGTGCCGTTCTGCACCACGAGAGAGGCCTTTTCCCCCATCAGAACGCCCCCTTTCCTTGCAAACGCCATTACTGATTCTTGAGATAAGATTAACACTTCCGTTTTGGTCTTACGCAAGGGCCGACCGGCCATTTTTCGACTTGCCCCCCGGATAGCCACAAGCTTCGCGCCAGTTCCGCAGAAAACGCACGGCCATGGTTGCCGAGCGTGCGGGCCCCGCCCTATGTATCGCCCCGAACCCCAACCCAAGGAACAGCGATGCGCTATCTGCACACCATGGTCCGCGTCAAAGACGTCGACGCCTCACTGGACTTCTACTGCAACAAGTTCGGCATGAAGGAGATCCGTCGCTCCACCAACGAAAAGGGTCGCTACACGCTGATCTTCCTCGCCGCCGACGAAGACGTCGGCGCCGGCAGCGAGCGCCAGACGCCGCTGCTCGAACTGACTTTCAACTGGGACACGGAAGACTATCAGGGCGGCCGCAATTTCGGCCACCTCGCTTATGAGGTCGACGACATCTACGCCACCTGCCAAGACCTGATGAACAAGGGTGTCACCATCAATCGCCCGCCCCGCGACGGCAACATGGCCTTCATCAAGTCGCCCGACGGCATCTCGATCGAACTGCTGCAGAAGGGTGAGCGCCAGGCCCCGGCGGAACCCTGGCTGTCGATGCCCAATATCGGCAGCTGGTAACAGCGCCAGCCCGAAACCGGGACCGGTTTCGACGGCACACGCCGGGGAGGCTCAGGCCTTCCGGGCCATGTCGAGCAAGGTCAGCACGGTGCGCCAGTTGCGCATCGTGCCCGGCACCTTCAGGGTGCGCGGCAGCACCTCGGCGAACGTTGACTTGCCGAGACCATCGGGGGCGTGGAGGTAGAGAACGTCGCCCTTGACCGCGAAGCTTTCAGGACCGGTGCAGCGCTCCGCCAGCCGCGCGATCTCTTCGGCGGTCGGCTCACGCTCCAGCGCGCTCGCATGCAGCCTGGTCGGATCATCTGCCACTTCGGGATAAGGATTGCTTGCCACCAGCGCCTCGAGCCAGCCGAGGTCGCGCACCATGATCCGCGAGCGAAAGCCCCAGCGCTTTTCGAACGCCGCCTCGATACGCTCGGTCAGTGGACCGGCTTCGGAAGCCTCGGCTCCGAACACCACGTTGCCGCTCTGGATGTAGGTCGCAACTTCGGCAAAGCCGAGCTCTTCGAAGAATGTCCTGAGTTCAGCCATCCTGACGAGGCGGTTGCCGCCGACATTGATGCCGGAAAACAGCGCGACGAACACGCTCATATGATGAAGCCGCCCAGCGTCTCGTTGTCGGTGATGTCCTGGTACTGCACGCCCTCGACATCGAAACGCGCCTTGAGCAGGTCGAAGTTGCGCCGGTCCTTGGTTTCGATGCCGATCAGCACCGAGCCGAAATTGCGTGCCGACTTCTTGAGATATTCGAAACGCGTGATGTCGTCGTCCGGGCCCATGAGCTCGAGGAAATCACGCAGCGCGCCGGGCCGCTGGGGGAAGCGGATGATGAAGTATTTCTTCAACCCCTCGAAGCGCAGCGCCCGCTCCTTGACGTCGGGCAGGCGCTCGAAGTCGAAATTACCGCCCGACACCACCGCCACCACGGTCTTGCCCTTGAGCTCTTTCTTCGAGAAGTCCTTGAGTGTGTCGATCGCCAAGGCACCGGCAGGTTCCAGCACCACGCCCTCGATATTGAGCATCTCGATCATCGTGGCGCAGAGGCGGTTCTCCGGAACCAGATGGACGCTGTCGGCCGGAAAGTCCTTGAGCAGGCGCAGCGGCTCGCGACCGAGCTCGCCGACGGCCGCACCGTCGACGAAATTGTCGACCTTGGCGAGCTTGACCCGTTTGCCGGTGGCGAGGCTGTCGCGCAGGCTGGGCGCACCCGCCGGCTCGCAGAAGACGAAGCGTGGTGCAGCACCCGTCTCGGCGAAATAGCGCGTCACGCCGGCCGACAATCCGCCGCCGCCGACCGGCAGCAGCACCATGTCGGGTGCACGCCCATTCGGCATCTGGGCGGCAATCTCGAGCGCCACTGTCGCCTGGCCTTCGATGATGTCCTTGTGGTCGAAAGGCGGCACCATGTGGCCGCCCGAGCTTTCGCAAAACTCCAGGGCGGCGCGATAGCAGTCGTCGAAGAAGTCGCCGACGAGCTTGATCTCGACGAACTCGCCACCGAACAGCCGCGTCTTGTCGATCTTCTGCTGTGGCGTCGTCACCGGCATGAACACCACGCCCCGCTTGGCGAAATGCCGGCACACGAAGGCAAAACCCTGGGCGTGATTGCCGGCCGACGCACAGACGAACAGCTCGGCCTCATTGCCGGCGGCAAGCGTCTTGCGGAAGAAGTTCAACGCGCCGCGGATCTTGTAGGAGCGCACCGGCGTAAGGTCTTCGCGCTTCAACAGCACGCGTGCGCCAGTCTTGCGCGAGAGATAGTCGTTCTCCTGCAGCGGCGTCTCGGGAAACAGCTGCCTGACTGCCCCGGCTGCCAGCGAAACCCTTTCGGCAAAACTGGTCATGGCGAAGGCACTCCTGAAATCGACCGGGCAAATGCTGTGGCCCGCGTCCCTGCGCTATTGCATATTCGGCGCCGTGAAGCCACTGTCCGGCTCCCGCCACCAGGTCCAGGCCGACAGATTGGCTCGCCGCGATACATTTGGGGATACGTCTCGGTGAACAGAATTGCCGTCCGCGCCGCGATCCACATCGCAGCCGTCTTTGCCATCTACCTGTCCGTTGCAATGCTCCTTCCGGCGGCCGTCGACCTCTATTACGGCAATGACGACTGGCGCTCCTTCGCCTTCACCGCCTTGTTCATGGGCGGCCTGTCGCTGGCCATAGCGCTGGCGACACAGGGGCGCACGCCTCCCGCCAACACCCGCTTCGGCTTCCTGCTGGTCAATTTCCTCTGGCTCACGCTGGCGATCGCGGGGGCCGTGCCGTTCATGACGTCGTCACTGCAGCTCAGCGTCACAGATGCCTTTTTTGAATCGGTCTCGGGCATCACCACGACAGGCTCGACCGTCATCAGCGGGCTCGACACCGCGCCTCCAGGCGTTCTGATCTGGCGCTCGCTGCTCAACTACATGGGCGGCCTCGGCGTCATTGCGCTCGGCCTGTTCCTGCTGCCGTTCCTCAATATCGGCGGCGTTTCCTACTTCAAGATCGAATCCTCCGACATTGAAGACCGCCCCTTCGAGCGTTTCCAGACCTTCACGGTCAGCCTGATCGGCATCTACACCACGCTCGTCGTCACCTGCGCTTTCGCCTACGCTGCCGCAGGCATGACTGGCTTCGATGCAGTCAATCACGCCATGGCAACGCTCGCCACGGGCGGCATGTCGACCAGCGACACGTCCTTCATGCGTTATGCAGGCGAGCCTGCGATCCTGTGGATCGGAACCACCTTCATGTTCATCGGCTCGCTGCCGTTTTCGATCATGATCCTGTTTGCCGTTCGCGGCCGGCTCGACGCGCTGCGCGACCCGCAGATCCGGATCTTTGCCGGCTACTACGTCGTCTTTGCGGTGGCGGTCGCAGTCTATCTCAGCGTCCGCACCGGCATGCCGTTCTTCATGACCCTCAGCCACACCGCCTTCAACTTCATGTCGATCATCTCGACGACCGGTTTCGCTTCCGACGACTACACGCTCTGGGGGCCGTTTGCCGTCGCCTGCATTTTCGTCGCCACCTTTCTCGGCGGCTGCTCCGGCTCCACCACCGGCGGTATCAAGGCCTACCGTTTCCTGATCCTCTTCGAACTTCTGGCCAACGGCTTGCGCCGCCTGATCTATCCCAACACGGTGACGCCGGTGCGCTATGGCGACCGCTCCGTGCCACCTGAAATGCAAAGCGCGGTGGTCCTGTTCATCGCGTCCTTCTTCGTCATCTGGGGCATCGGGACGATCCTGATGGCAGCCACCGGCCTCGATCTCGTGACGTCGATGACGGGCGTGCTTACCGCCCTCACCAATGTCGGCCCCGGTCTCGGCCCGATCATCGGCCCCGTCGGCAACTTCGCCTCGCTGCCCGATGCCGCCAAGTGGATCTGCTCGGCCGCAATGCTGCTCGGCCGCCTTGAAATCCTCGCCGTCCTCGTGATCTTCACGCCAACTTTCTGGGGTCGCTAACTCTGTGAACTCCGGTGCGGAAGCCCTTGTTTCCGCCACAATTTCGGCAATCCGGCAACACTCCTCCACCGACTTCCGCCGAAGCTGTTACTTTCGGCTGGACCCGACTTACTTCCGCCACTATGAGCCGGTCGGGAGGAAGGCATGCTGAATGCACTGCCCGTCAGAGAGATCGCCAAAGTGTCGCCGTCGAAATACTGCCTTGTCATCGTCGCCCTCCTGTTGTCCGGTTGCATCGGGCAGCCGTCCGGCGCGCTTTTGACGGGTGCCGTGGTCAATGTCCCGGTCCAGGAGATCGCCGGCAACCATGCGATCTTCGTCGCCTCGACGCGCCAGTACGCCGCCGACAACAAGGAGGTCTTCGACCGCGACCGTTCGGCGACGCTGAACTTCGCCCGCGTCGACGTGACCGTTCCCAAGGTCCACAAAACCGGCCAGATCGAACTGCGCGGCCGCAAGGACCCGGATCCGACCAAATTCTTCACCGCCACCAACGCGGTCGGCTACCAGACGCAGCCCGAGTTCTCCAAGGCGCTCAGCGCCGACATCGCCGCACGTGGCGGCCGCGCAATGCTGTTCGTGCACGGCTACAACACCTCCTTCGACGCCGGCGTCTACCGCGCTACCCAGATCGCGCATGACTCGGGCTATACCGGCACGCCGGTATTGTTTTCATGGGCGTCCGGCGGCAGCACGACCGACTATGTCTATGACAGGGAAAGTGCTGCGGCCGCACGTGACCAGCTCGAGGTGACGCTGCGCATGCTCGCCCAGTCGGGTGCGCGCCGCATCGACATCGTCGCGCATTCGATGGGCACTTGGGTAACCATGGAAGCGCTGCGCCAGCTGGCGCTGACCGGCGACCGTGACCTTGGCGGCAAGCTCGGCGACGTGGTTCTCGCCTCACCCGACATCGACGTCGACGTATTCAAGAGCCAGATGCGCCGGTACGGCAAGCCGACCAAGCCGTTCTTCCTGATGACCTCGGGCGACGACCGCGCACTCAAGCTGTCGGGCATCCTGGCCGGCTCCAAGCCGCGCCTCGGCGATTACAAGAACGCCGCCGACCTCGCCGAATACGGCGTCATCGTCGTCGACCTGTCGGATGCAAGGGGTGCGGACAGCTTCAACCACACCAAATTCGCCGACAACCCGCAGATGGTGAAGCTGCTCGGCCAGCGCCTGCGCGCCGACGACGGCTTTGCCAGCGACCGCGAGGTCACTGACCGCATCAACATGCTCGGCGGGCTGCAGTAGGGCGCCGCTACAGGAATGAAAAAAGGCCGCGCATCGCGCGAGCGCCTTGGGCGCCCTTTTTTGTCCCTGCCCTTGGCTTCCGCCTCAGACGAACAAATCGACCTTCTCGAAGGTCCTGACATCGACCAGACCGACATCCGAGATGCGCAGTTCGGGGATCACCACCAGCGCCAGCAGCGAGTGCTGCATGTAAGCGTTGTTGAGGCTGCAGCCCATGTCGCGCATTGCCTGCACAAGCTTGTCGGCTTTGGCGGCGACGATCTCGGCGCGCTCGTCCGACATCAGGCCGGCGATCGGCATCTCGACCAGCGCCAGCTCCTTGCCCTGGGAGAACAGCACGACGCCGCCGCCGACCTGCCCGAGCCGGTTTGCGGCCAGCGCCATGTCCGCCTTGTTGGTGCCGACGACGATCATGTGGTGGCTGTCATGGGCGACAGTCGACGCCAGCGCGCAGTCCTTCACGTAGCCGAAGCCCGAGACGAAGGCGTTGGTCACCTGCCCCGTGGACCGGTGGCGCTCGACAAGCGCGATCTGGCAGACGTCGTTGCGGCGGTCCATGCCGACCAGCCCATCCTCGACCGGCAGGTCGGCCTCCAGCGCGCGCGTCGGTGCCTGGTTCTCTATGACGCCGATGACACGAACGCGCACCTCGTTGGCGCCCTCGGGTGCCTTGATGTCGAAATCGAGCGCGCCGAGCTGCTTGCCAAGCTTGACCGTGTTCTTGGCCTCAGTGGGATAGGCATAGGCCGGAATGTCGATGTCGAGCCTGCCAGCCTTGGCGACGCGCACACCGCGGGCATAAACCTCGTCGATCTTCATTTCGGCCAGATCCGAGACGATCAGCACGTCGGCCAGCCTGCCCGGCGCGATCGAACCGATCTCGCGCTCTAGGCGGAAATGCTGGGCGGTGTTGATCGTCGCCATCTGGATCGCGGTCACCGGCTTCAACCCCTGCTGGATGGCGTGGCGAACGACGCGGTCCATGTGCCCGTCATGAACGAGCGTGCCGGAATGGCTGTCGTCAGTGCAGAGGATGAAGTTGCGCGGGTCGATGCCCATCTCGGTCACAGCCTTGATCTGGCTGGCAACGTCGTACCAGGCAGAGCCGAGACGGAGCATCGCCTTCATGCCCTGACGGACGCGGGCGATAGCGTCCTCGGCGCGGGTGCCCTCATGGTCGTCCTCTGGCCCGCCGGCGACATAGCCGTGAAACGGCAGGCCGAGGTCGGGCGAAGCATAGTGGCCGCCGACGGTTTTGCCGGCCTTCACCGTCTCGGCGATCTCGCCTGTCATAACCGGGTTGTTGGCGGCGACACCGGGGAAGTTCATCACTTCGCCCAGGCCGACGATGTTCTCCCAGCTCATCGCCTCGGCAACGTCCTCGACGGTCAGCACCGCACCGGCATTTTCCAGCCCCGGCGCCGACGGCACGCAGGACGGCATCTGCACATGGACGTTGATCGGCATGGCCAGCGCCTCGTCATGCATCAGCCTGACGCCCTTGAGGCCGAGCACATTGGCGATCTCGTGCGGGTCAATGAACATCGAGGTGGTGCCGTGCGGAATGACGGCGCGGGAAAACTCGGTGACGGTGACCATGCCGCTCTCGACATGCATATGCGCGTCGCACAGGCCCGGCACGAGATAGCGCCCGCCGGCGTCGACGACCTTGGTGCCCTGGCCGATGGCGTGGCTGGCGTCGGGCCCGCAATATGCGAAGCGGCCGGCTGATATGGCTAGGTCGGTGCCGGGGATGATCTCGCCCGAATGCACGTTCACCCAGCGACCGTTGCGGATGACGAGGTCGGCCGGCTTGCGGCCCATCGCGACGTCGACCAGTGCAGGTGCGGTCTCGGTCCAGGGGCGCGGCTTGGCGAAGGCGGTCGTGTTGGGCATTGCAAGGAATCCTGTGTTCTTTCGCAACGACTGTAGCGAAAGCCGCGACGGAAAACAGAGCCTTGGTTGTGCGGCATCACCGCCCCGCTATACTTGGCGGCAGAAACGGTTCGGGCCGCGTCATGCAGCATTTTCTTAACGGTCGCCGCTTGTTGTGGCCGGGGCTTGCCCTGGCAGCGCTGGCGCTTGCGATCGTGGTGCTGGGCGGCCGGCTCGCCACGCGCGCCTATATGGATGAAGCCGAGGCGCGTGGACAGACGACGCTCCGGCTTGCCGTCTCGGCTCTCACCGGCCAGATCAGCCGCTACAAGTCGCTGCCGCAGCTGATCGCCGACAATGACGACATCCAGCTGCTGCTCGCCTCGCCCGACGACCAGGCGCTGCGCGACGTGGCCAACCGCTACCTCAAGTCGATCAACGGTCTGCTCGAATCGTCCGATATCTATCTGATCAAGCCGGGCGGCGACACGATCTCGGCCAGCAATTACGACCTGCCCACCACCTTCGTCGGCGAGAACTATTCCTACCGCCCCTACTACCAGGATGCCATCCGCGGCGGCATCGGCCGCTTCTTTGCGCTCGGTGTCATGTCCAATATGCGCGGCTACTACTTCTCGGCGCCGGTAATACTCGGCGAGCGCGTCGCCGGCGTCGTCGTGCTCAAGGTCCATATCGAGGAGATCGAGGCCTCCTGGCGCGGCGGCGACTTCGAGCTGACGGTTACAGACCCCGAAGGCATCATCTTCATGAGCAGCCGCCCGCTCTGGCTCTATTCGAGCATGAAGCCGCTGACTTCAGAGATGCTGGCGCGCACCACCGCCTCGCGTCGCTATTCCGATGCGATCCTGCGCAACCTGCCCGTGTCGCGCTTCATGGCCGACGGCCGCGAATTGCTGGCGATAAGCGAACGCGGCAACACCCGCGAGTTCCTCGAGGTTGCAGAGGAGATGCCCGAGGCTGGCTGGACGGTGCATGTGCTGGCCGACACGGGTTCCGCCCGCGCCCAGTCGCTGACGGCTGTCGTGCTTGCCCTGCTGGCGCTCGGCCTAGCGGCACTCGCCGGTGCCATCGTCCTGCAGCGCCGTGCTCGGCTCGCAGAACGCATGCAGATGCAGCAGTCGGCGCAACAGGAGCTCGAACGCCGCGTCGAGGAGCGCACAGCCGACCTGGCACTGGTCAACACACGGCTGGAAACCGAGGTCGCCGAGCGCCGCGCCACCGAGCAACAGTTGCGCCAGACCCAGGCCGACCTCATCCAGGCAGGCAAGCTCGCGGCCCTCGGCCAGATGTCGGCGGCACTGTCGCACGAGTTCAACCAGCCGTTGGCTGCGGTGAAGACCTATGCCGACAATGCCGCGATCCTGATCGACCGCGAGCGCGTCGCCGAGGCCCGCGACAACGTCTCGCGTATTTCGAGCCTCACCGACCGCATGGCCTCGATCAGCAGGCATCTGCGCAATTTCGCCCGCAAGCCGAACCAGAAGCTCGGCCCGGTGTCGCTGCAGGAGGTCGTCCACGACACCCAGGAAATCGTCGGCTGGCGTCTCAAGGCAGCGGATGCGACACTGTCCGTCGACCTCGGGCCGAGCCCGTTGACGGTCAAGGCAGGCTCGGTGCGCCTGCAGCAGGTACTGGTCAACATCGTCACCAATGCCGCCGACGCCATCGAAGGCCTGCCCGACCGCCGCATCGAACTGATGGCCAGGCGCAAGGCCGGCAAGGTCACCATCACTGTACGCGACCATGGACCCGGCGTGCCCAAGGCCATCGCCGAACGCATCTTCGACCCGTTCTTCTCGACCAAGGGCGTAGGCAAGGGCCTTGGTCTCGGGCTCTCGATTTCATACAATATCATCAAAGACTTCGGTGGGAGTCTTGGTGTCATGAATCATGCTGAGGGCGGGGCCTTGTTCACGATCGAGCTCGATGCGATGCGCTCCGCCATGCGCGAGGCCGCGGAATGAAGCCGCCGGTCGTGCTTCTGGTCGACGACGAGGACGAGCTGCGCCGATCGACCGCGCAGTCGCTCGACCTCGCCGGCCTCGCCGTCCAGGACAGCCCCAGCGGCGAGCGCGCCCTCGACTTCATCACCCAGGGCTTCAACGGCGTCGTCGTCTCGGACATCCGCATGCCCGGAATGGACGGCATGACGCTGATGGGACGCATCCACGAGGTCGACCCCGACATTCCCGTCATCCTGGTCACCGGCCATGGCGATGTCCAGCTTGCCGTGCGCGCCATGCGCGAGGGCGCCTACGACTTCATCGAGAAACCCTTCACCTCCCAGCACATTGCCGAAATGGCTGCGCGCGCCATCGACCGGCGCAAGCTCGTACTCGAGAACCGGGAGCTGCGCGCCGCAGCTGGCAAGAACGACGACCTCGAGGCCCGCCTGCCCGGGCGCAGCAACATCATGGTCGAGTTGCGCTACAAGCTGCGCGCCATTGCCGGAACCGATGCCGACGCGCTGATCATCGGCGACACCGGCACTGGCAAGGAAGTGGCGGCTCGTGCGCTGCACGACATCAGCAGCCGCGCCACCAAACCCTTCGTCGCCATCAATTGTGCCGCCCTGCCCGAAACCCTGATCGAGAGCGAGCTGTTCGGTCACGAGGCCGGCGCCTTCCCCAGCGCGCTGCGCCCACGCTACGGCAAGTTCGAGCATGCCCGTGGCGGCACGGTGCTTCTCGACGAGATCGGCTCGATGCCGGCAGACCTGCAGGCCAAGCTGTTGCGCGTCATCCAGGACCGCATCATCTTTCGCCTCGGCTCCAACGAGCCGATACCGCTCGACGTGCGCTTCATCGCCACCAGCAAGGCCGACCTCGACGCAGAGGTTGCTGCCGGACGCTTCCGCGCCGACCTGCTCTACCGGCTCAACGTCGTGACCTTGCGCATGCCCGCGCTCACGGCGCGCCGCGAGGACGTGCCGCTGCTTTTCCTGCAGCTGGTGCGCGAAGCAACCGGGCGCTACCGCCGCGAGGCGATGGAGGTGCCGCCCCGCATCGTCGCCGACATCGCCCGGCGCGACTGGCCCGGCAATGTGCGCGAATTGCGCAACGCCGCTGACCGCTTCGTGCTCGGCCTCGGGCTGCAGTCCACCGAAGAGGGCTCCAGCGACGGCGACGAGCGCCTGGCCGAGCGCGTCGCCGGCTTCGAGAAGAACGTCATCCAGGCAGCCCTCGTCGCTCATGGCGGCAGCCTCAAGCCGGTCTACGAGCAGCTCGGCATCTCGCGCAAGACGCTCCACGAGAAGATGCAGCGCTATGGTCTCGACAAGAATCAGGTCGGCATGGCGGATGCCTCCGAGCAGTAGCTGCCGCTTGGTGTGTGGAATTCCACACACCGGGAAAGGCAGATGTTACCTTTTCCACCCACCATCGAGGTCGACATGGCATTTTATGCGTCAACCGTGGCTGCGTGACATTGCGGAACGGCTCCGGCTGCCGCCCAATCGGCCATCCAACGCCGGCCCCGGAGGAGCTGTGGTCAAGGCGGAGGTCGAGTTCCGATATCTGGGAGGATTCCGTGAAGAAACTTATCGCCTCGCTGGCGACGGCAGCCGCCGTTACCATTTTCCCGCTTGCTGCCAATGCCGCGGGCTATCCCGAACGCACCATCACCGTCGTCGTGCCCTTCGCCGCCGGCGGCCCGACCGACACCGTCACCCGTCTCGTCGCTGAATCGATGTCCAAGGATCTCGGCCAGCAGGTCATCGTCGAAAACGTCGGCGGTGCCGGCGGCACGCTCGGCGCCGGCCGCGTCGCCTCCGCCGATCCGGACGGTTACACGCTGTTGCTGCACCACATCGGCATGGCCACCAGTGCAACGCTGTACCGCAAGCTCGCCTATGATACGCTGAACGCCTTCGAATATGTCGGCCTGGTCACCGAAGTGCCGATGACCATCGTCGCCAAGAAGGACCTCGCGCCGACCGACCTCAAGGGTCTCGTCGAATACGCCAAGGCCAACAAGGACACCGTCACCGTCGCCAACGCCGGCATCGGTGCAGCATCCCATCTGTGCGGCATGCTGTTCATGAGCGCCATCGGCACGCCACTGGTCACCGTGCCCTACAAGGGTACCGGCCCTGCCATGACCGATCTGCTCGGCGGCCAGGTCGACATCATGTGCGACCAGACCACCAACACCACCAAGCAGATCCAGGCCGGCACGATCAAGGCCTATGCCGTCACCTCGCCTGCCCGCCTCGACGTGCTGAAGGACGTGCCGACCACCAAGGAAGGCGGTCTTGAGGGCATGGAAGTCGGCATCTGGCACGGCGTCTACGCGCCCAAGGGCACACCTGCCGAGGTGACCGAACGCCTGTCGAAGTCGCTGCAGGTGGCCCTCAAGGACCCCAACGTCGTTGCCCGCTTCGCCGAGCTCGGCACCATCCCGTCGTCGGAGGCGGACGCGACCCCGGCAGCACTGAAGGCCAAGCTCGAAGGCGAAATCGCGCGCTGGAAGCCGATCATCGAGGCTGCCGGCCAGTTCGCCGACTAAGCCACGACCCGGGCCGCGCTCCGGCGCGGCCCTTCTCCGGCTGCCCCTTCTCCCGACGGAGAAGCCCATTCGCTGCACCCCCTTGCCAATTGCCGACGCCGCGCGATCATGCGCGCGTTCGATGCTCCCTTGTCGCCCTCAGGCGTGACCAGGCCAAGGCAGGCGGACGGGGAACAGAACAAGGCAGCCAAAGAACGTCAGGCGCCAGCAGAGGGCCTCGCATGAAAAACCTCGCCATCGACCCAACCAATGGAGCCTGCGGCGCGATCTTCGTCGCAACCGGCGCCTTCTTCGCCATCCAGTCGCTCGGCCTCGACCTCGGCACCACTTTCCGCATGGGACCGGGTTACTTCCCGCTCGTGCTTGCTCTGGTACTGATCCTGCTCGGGGGCATCGTCATCGTCCAGGCCACCCGCATAGCCGGCGAGCCGATCGGCCCGATCGCCTGGCGCGGCTTGGCCTTCATTCTGCCTGCGCCGATATTCTTCGGCCTCACCGTGCGCGGCCTCGGCTTCGTGCCGTCGATTTTCATCACCTGCCTGATCGCTGCCTTCGCCTCGACCCGGATGAAGCCGCTGGCTGCTGTCTTGCTCGCCGCCGGCGTGACTCTGTTTTCGGTCGTCGTGTTCAGCTACGCACTCGGCCTGCCATTCCAGCGCTTCGGCCCCTGGCTGCCGTTCTGAGGGGTATGAGATGGAACTCTTCGACAATCTCGCGCTTGGCTTCTCCACCGCCTCGACGCTCTACAATCTCGGCTTCTGCCTGATCGGCGTGCTGCTCGGCACGCTCATCGGCGTGCTGCCCGGCATCGGCGCCACCGCAACGATCGCCATGCTGTTGCCGATCACCTTCCAGATCGGCGACCCCGTCTCCTCGCTGATCATGCTCGCCGGCATCTATTACGGCGCGCAATATGGCGGCTCGACCACGGCTATCCTGATCAACATGCCGGGCGAATCCTCGTCCGCCGTCACCGCGATCGACGGCTACCAGATGGCCCGGCGTGGACGTGCGGGTGCGGCGCTGGCGATCGCCGCCATCGGCTCGTTCTTCGCCGGCACGGTGTCGACCTTCCTGGTTGCCATCTTCGCGCCGCCACTGACGGCGATCGCGCTGCAGTTCGGTGCCTCAGAATACTTCTCGCTGATGGTCGTCGGCCTGGTCTCATCCATCGCCCTTGCCCATGGCTCGATCGTCAAGGCACTGGCGATGGTCGTTCTCGGCCTGCTGCTCGGCCTCGTCGGCACCGACATCTACACCGGAACGCCACGCTTCACGCTGGGCATCCGCGAATATGCCGACGGGCTCAACTTCGTCGCGGTCGCCGTCGGCGTTTTCGGCATCGCCGAGATCCTGCGCAACCTCGAAAGCGAAAAGACCCGCGAAGTGCTGATGGCCAAGGTGTCAGGCCTGATGCCGACACGCGAGGACTTCAAGGCGATGGCAGCACCTATCCTGCGCGGCACGGCAATCGGCTCCGCACTCGGCATCCTGCCCGGCGGCGGCGCGATCCTTGCGGCGTTTGCCTCCTACACGGTGGAGAAGCGCGTCTCCAAGAACCCGGAAGAGTTCGGAAAGGGTGCGGTCGCCGGCGTCGCCGGTCCGGAATCGGCCAACAATGCCGGTGCCCAGACCTCGTTCATCCCGATGCTGACGCTCGGTATCCCGGCCAACCCCGTCATGGCGCTGATGATCGGTGCGATGATCATCCAGGGCATCGTGCCCGGCCCCAATGTGGCTACCGAGCAGCCGGCGCTGTTCTGGGGCATCATCGCCTCGATGTGGATCGGCAATTTGATGCTGATCATCCTCAACCTGCCGCTGATCGGCCTGTGGGTGAAGCTACTGACAGTGCCTTACTACGTGCTGTTCCCGATCATCATGGCGTTCTGTGCAATCGGCGTCTACAGCGTCAACTCCAACGTCTTCGACCTCTATGCCGTCGCCTTCTTCGGCTTCATCGGCTACGTGCTGGTCAAGCTGCGCTGCGAGCCGGCGCCGCTGCTGCTCGGCTTCGTGCTCGGACCTCTGCTCGAGGAAAACCTGCGCCGCGCCATGATCCTGTCGCGCGGCGACCCGACGACCTTCTTCACCCGCCCGATCAGCGCCCTGCTGCTGGCGATAGCCGCGGGCGTGTTGATCGTCGTGCTGCTGCCGGCAGTTCGCAAGAAGCGCGACGAGGTCTTCGTCGAGGAAGAAGGCTGATCAAAAACCAGCAACTTGCAGCAAAACCAACGGGCGGATCTTCCGCCCGTTGACTTTTCCAGCGCATTGGCAGTCACTTGCCGCACAAGATGGGCGGAGGCGGGCATGCGTTCTTTCTGGACTGCCGTTGTTGTTGCTTTTGTTTCACTGTTTTCCATTGCTGCAGTGGGCGCTGAAGAGCGCTGGCTGACCTTGCCGGAACCGGCCGCCATGCCGGCCTCCACCGAAACCGGCTATGCCAAGGTCAACGGCATCGACATGTATTATGCCGTGTACGGCTCGGGCGACCCGGTGCTGCTGATCCATGGCGGCCTCGGCCATGCCGACATCTGGGCAGGCCAGGTGGCCGAGTTCTCCAAAACCCACAAGGTGATCGTCGCCGACAGCCGCGGCCATGGCCGCTCGACACGCACCACCGAGCCCTTCGGCTATGAGTTGATGGCCTCAGATTATCTTGCGCTGCTCGACCATCTCAAGATCGACAAGACCGCGATCGTCGGGTGGAGCGACGGCGGCATCATTGGTATCGACATCGCCATGAAGCACCCGGAGCGCCTGACGCGGCTCTACGCACATGCTGCCAACGTCACCACCGATGGTGTCGATCCCGGTGTCGAGAGCAACAAGACCTTCGGCGCCTATATCGAGCGCTCCGGCAGGGACTATGCCAGGATGTCCAAGACGCCGACCGAATACGACGCCTTCGTCGGCCAGATCAGCGAGATGTGGAAGACGCAGCCGAATTGGACCAAGGAACAGCTGGCGACGATAACGGCGCCGACGGCCATCGTTCTCGGCGACCATGACGAGGCGGTGACGCGCAAGCACACCGAATACATGGCCTCGATCATTCCCGGCGCCGAGCTGATCATCCTGCCCAACGCCAGCCACTTCGCCATGCTGCAGGCACCGGACGAGTACAACAGATCGGTGCTGGAGTTCATCGACGGGAAGTAGACTTTCAACCGCAGCGCCCGTTCTGCCTTTGCAGGCGACCGCAACAAGCGATCGCCATCGGCCGCTGCGCCGGCTCGCCGCGTTCGTCGCATCGACCATGCCCTTCATTGCCCCCACGCGGAACAAATCATGTATGGAAGTCCAAGGCCGCTGACTCGCGGCGCGATGAAATGGCGGACAGCATGGCAATCAAGTTCACAGAAAAGGCGGCCCCGGCCGCAGCAAAACCCACGCCTGCAAAGGCGGCCTTGCCGGCCGCAGTACCGCAGGAAGCGGCAAATGTCGCGACGAAGGAGGCGGGCAAGAAGCCGGCCAGAAAGACGCCCCGCAAGTCGGTGAAAAAGGATGCTGCAGCGGTGTCCCCGCTGCTCGATTTCAACGGAACGAGCGCTTCCCGGAACACCGGACGCATAAGGCAAGCACCTGCTGGAGTTGATCGTTCCCACGCGGCGGGACGCGATCCAGACCCAAGCTGGATGGCGCGGCAGCCCCCATTCAGGACACCAATTGCCCGTCACGGTCCGGTGGCGGCACAAGGCCAGTTGACGGAATCGCCTGCGCAGTTGAAATGCGAGCCAAGCGGACGTGGCGAAACTGGTAGACGCAAGAGACTTAAAATCTCTCAGCCTCGGCTATGCGGGTTCGATCCCCGCCGTCCGCACCAAACATCGCTCCATTGCCCAGCGCACGCGAATCGAGCCTCGATCGCGAGGCATATCCGCCCACATATTAGCGTGACATAATTGCCACGCTCACACTCTTTCGTCACCGCACAACCACACCGGAAAATTGCGGATTGTTTCAGAGTGAAATACAACTTCACCGCGTGGGGGCGTTGTGAGTGGGGAGCCGAGTACATGCACTACAATTGGGAACGTGCGCCATACTTCTGGGAAAAACACCGTAGCGCCTGCCTTGGACTTGCCGCCGCCGTTTGCGGCGCCTGGGTCGTGTTTTCCATCGTCCCTCTCTGAACCGGACCAGATAGCACCGTCCAAAACGCCGTTTGACGGCATGCAACCATTTGCGCCCGGCAACGTTTGAGCGGGCATGGTCGCATATGAATCCATTGCGCGCTGTGTATCTGTTGCGCCTCCGCGCCAGACGACCGGCCGTTGTCGCCTGACAGCAAGCACCGTTGCGCCCGGCACTGGGTCGCCTACCGCTCACCGTATTTGCCATGCCCACCGGATAGGCCGGGACGGTCGTGAGGCTCTTCTCACTGTCGCGCGCGGACACTCGCGGCAGCACGGCCCCTTGAGGCGCTGATGCACAACGACAAACCACCCAACGAGGAAACCCATGGCCAAGCTCGTCTATGAGATCGTCCAGCACGATGGTGGCTGGGCCTACAAGGTCGGCGACACCTTTTCCGAGACCTTCCCCACCCACAATCACGCCCTGCAGGCCGCCGAGACTGCGGCAGCCGAACAGCGCGTCGCCGGCTCGACCGACGGCATCCAGTACGAGGATGCGGAGGGCCGCTGGCACGACGAACTCGCCAAAGGCGACGACAGGCCGGACACCGAAGTCTCCGACTAGCCGTTTGCAACGAACTGCCTGAACCTTTTGCCATGTCAGCGATACTCACCGGCATCCGGCGAGACGCCGGTTGCTCGGCGGAGGCCGAACCATGCCGCTCATGTCAGTATTTGCAGGCAAACCAGCATTTTCAACCAAGGCGGCGCTCTCGGCCGCAGTGCTTGCCACCGTTGCGGCAACGCTATCCATCGGCGTCGCGACACCGGCGCAGGCGCAATATGCGAAGGCACCGTTCACGGCCTGTCGCGTACCTACAGCCTGGCCCGCGGCACCGGCTTCCTTGCCGTGCGCGCCGGGCCCGAGCGCCACGGCGCCGATGATCCATCAGTTGTTCAACGGCAACACCGTCGAGATCACTGACAGGCGCGGCAGCTGGTACTTCGCCGGCGGCGACGGTTTTGAAGGCTGGGCCCACCACAAATGGATGAGCAATTCCTGTGGCTACTGACCTTCGGCCCGTTCCGAGGCGAATGCCTTGGCAGCAATGCGCCGGATCATCGCCGCCACCCGTTGCGGCACGACGAATTGCGGCATGTGGCCGAGGCCTTCGACCAGGTCGAGTTCCAGGCCCTTGATCCTGCCGATCAGGGGTTCACCGTGCAGCCGGTAGTCGAGCACACGGTCGGCGGTGCCGAACATCACCGCGACCGGCAGGTCGAGCTCGCCATAACGCGCCTCGATGGCGCCGAGATTAAGCTCGATCGCCACCATGTCGGCTGAGGACGCGTAGAAATGGCTCGGCCGCAGCCCGGCAAAACCGCCGCCTGACGTGCCATAATCCTTCGGTGCCGCCTGCGGCGAAAACAGGAAGGCCAAGGTCTGCGGCGCGTATTTCAGGCTCGTCGGTATGGCAACCGTCTCCGCCACCAGCCGGCGCTTCAGCGGCGACTTGATGTAGAGCGCGCGGAACTCGGGCCGCAGCTCGTCCTCCAAATGCGTCAACGGCGACAGCAGCACCAGCCCTGAAACCGCCTCCGGATGGTTTTCCGCCAGGGTCAGCGCCACGGCACCGCCAAGCGAATGGCCGACGACAAGCGGCCGCTCCAGCCCGAGCTTTGCGATGAAGCGCGCGATCAGCTCGGCCTGCTCGACGAGGCCGCCGGAAAAGCCGGCCGGCCGGATGGAATAGCCCGAGCCCGGCCGATCGAGTGCGATGCATCTGAAATCGGCCAATTCGGGAAACAGCGGATGGCGGAAATGGTGCAATTGCGCGCCGAGGCCGTGGATGAACAGGATCGGGCGACCCTGCCCTTCGTCGGCATAATGAATGTTGTGGCGGCCCAGTTGCAGGAACTTGCCGCTTGCAGGCACGGCACGTTCGGCCTGCACCGAGATCCTGCGTGTCGCCAGCATGAAATAGCCGCCGACAAGGGCAATGGCTAGGAAGGCGATGCTGGCCGCCCAGCCGATAATCGTCGTCGCGGTCGCCATCGAGCCTCCTGGAAGCAATGCCGGCAGTCTAGCCGCCCAGGAGCGCGGGCTCAAACCCACCAATGCAAAAACGGGCGGCCCAGCGGCCGCCCGTTCACAAAAATCATAACGATCCGAAGCTGTTAAGCAAGTTCTTTGCTACGCAACGTCCCTGTTATGCAACTTCCTTGACGGCGTTCGAGCCCTTGCCATGCAGGCGGATGGCGATCTCGGCCACGCGCTTGCCCTGGAAGTGGGCGCCTTCGAGTTCCTGTGCCGAAGGCTGGCGGGAACCGTCGCCGTCCGAGGTGGTGGTCATGCCGTAAGGTGCGCCACCGCGGACGACGTCGTTGCCCATCTGGCCCTGGTAGGCATAGGACAGCGGAACGATGACCATGCCGTGGTGCTGCAGGTGGA
The DNA here is from genome assembly GCF_014138625.1 of Aminobacter ciceronei. GTDB lineage: Bacteria > Pseudomonadota > Alphaproteobacteria > Rhizobiales > Rhizobiaceae > Aminobacter > Aminobacter ciceronei. The sequence continues at coordinate 37,396 of NZ_JACJHY010000009.1, read as the reverse complement.
TCTGGGCGTTGATGAGCGCCAGTTCGGCGCCGCCATGCTGGGTCGCGGTCGACACCATCACCGAGCCGACCTTGTCGAGCAGCGCGCCCTTGGCCCAGAGCGGGCCGGTCTGGTCGAGGAAGTTCTTCATCTGCGAGGCCATTGTGCCGTAGCGGGTGGCGGTGCCGATGATGATGCCGTCATAGTCGGCCAGTTCGAGCGGGTCGGCGATCGGCGCTTCCTGATCGAGCTTGTAGTAGGCGGCCTTGGCGACTGCCTCGGGCACAAGCTCGGGAACGCGCTTGATGGTCACGTCGGCGCCGGCGGCACGGGCGCCTTCGGCAGCGGCCTTGGCCATCTGCTCCATGTGGCCCCAGCTCGAATAGTAGAGAACAAGAATCTTAGCCATTTCATCTCTCCAAACGGGAAATCTCGTTGCGCCGTCTTGGGTCGGCGGCTGGGGAGAGATGTAATGCAATGGGCGTTCAATGAAAGCGTGACAATACGTGACGCATCGTTCACCAAACAACGACCATTGCCGGGTTGCGTGGGGACATGAATGAAGAACAGTCAGCAGCCTTCAGCATTCCTAAAGCTTCACGGTCGCCAATTGGGCCGGCTGGTAACCGCACCAACAAGCTTGCGGGGAGCATATTGAGGCGACAACGTGCAGCCGATGTGTTGACTGCAGCCGCTTTGGTCGTGGCCGGTCCTGCCTGGGCAGCAGCTTCCCAATGCGCCATGTTTCAAGACGCCGGCCAGCTCGTGCAAATCGTTGTCGAGGATGAGGGACCGCGAACCTCCCCTCCTGCCTCATTCGACCCGGCGGTCAGTGTCCGGCTGGCATACCCCAACGACTACCGAAGCCTCCCACTGACAACTGCTGGGCAAACCATGTTGCGCCACCAAGACGGCGAGAACTTCGTGATGCGTATGGACGGCGGTCCGCTGCCTTGGTTGATGAGGCACACCCTTGCTGGAAAGCCAATCAAGCCGGACGACCAACCGCCGTCATTCAGGTTCCTCATCCACGACCGCTACAGTGTGGAAAAACTGGTTCCGATCAGGATTCGCACGGTAACTGGGCTGCCGTGGTCCTTCGACATGATCCCTTTCACGCTCATCCCGGCAGAAACCGAAGGGCTGTTCGAGGTCACCGATGTCAAAACGCCGACATACCAAAACAAGAGAATTTTTGTCACGACAATGGAAGCGCCATTCAAAGACTTGCTAGAATGCAACACCCCAGCCCACGGAATGTCCCCCCAGTGCGAGCATCAATTTGACTACAAGGCGGTCGACATCACCGCGTCATACTCATTGCAATTGTTCGGCCGATGGAAGGAAATTAAAAGTCTGATCCAGACATTTCTCGCCTGTGCATACGCAGAGGAAATTCCACATAAATCGGGAACCAACCCGGTCTGGGACTAGGCTCGTCGGCAAGCCCGCCCAAGCGGTTTGCGAACGACCGTTGCAGGGCCCAATGCCTGCGGCATATACCTCACTGGCTCTGGCACCCCAGCGCACCTCACTGACAGCGGAGTTCCCAAATGGCCGACATCGTCACCGCAGCAATGGTCGTCATCGGCGACGAGATCCTGTCCGGCCGCACCAAGGACAAGAATATCGGCCACCTCGCCGACATGATGACCGCCGCCGGCATCGACCTCCGGGAAGTGCGCGTTGTAGCCGACGACGAGGACGAGATCGTCGCCGCGGTCAATGCGGTGCGCGCCCGCTACGACTACGTCTTCACCACGGGCGGCATCGGACCGACGCATGACGACATCACCGCCGACTCGATCTCCAAGGCATTCGGCGTGCCCTGCGAATACGAGCCGCGCGCCTATGCCATGCTGGAGGCCAACTACGCCTCGCGCGGCCTCGAATTCTCCGAAGCGCGCAAGCGCATGGCGCGCACCCCGCGCGGCGCCGAGCTGATCGAGAACCCGGTCTCGGTGGCGCCCGGCTTCCGCATCGGCAACGTCCACGTCATGGCCGGCGTACCGTCGATTTTCCAGGCGATGCTTGACAATGTCATGCCCACCCTCAGGACCGGCGCCAAGCTGCTGTCGACGACGGTGCAGTGTCCCTATGGCGAAGGCACCATAGGCGGCCCGCTCGGCGAGATCCAGAAGGCGCATCCCGACACCATTATCGGCTCCTACCCGAAATATCTTGACGGCAGCTTCTGGACCGAACTCGTCGTGCGCTCCCGCTCCGAGCAGGCCATGGACGCCGCCCGTATCGCCATCGAGGCCATGCTCGCCGACATCGCAGCTGCTGCCAAAGCCGCCACAACGACTTGATCCCAAACACTTGATCCAGGTCACATGGGAACAAGTAGCCGCATGATAGTGTTTCTTTGCTGAGCAGATTTCTGCGCACAAAGGAGGGTTCCATGCCGTTCAAGACAATCGTTGCCATCATCCAGAGCGAACGCGACGTCAGCCGCGTTCTCGACGTGGCGATCCCGTTTGCCGACCGGCACGAAAGCCACCTGATCGGCGTCCACGCCGAGGCGCTGGCCATGCCCTACACGACGGCTGTCGGATTTCCCGACACCGAATTCATCCAGGCCAATGCCGACCTGTGCAAGGAGCGCGCCGAAAAGGTGCAGAAGGCATTCCTGTCGCGCATCGAGACGTCGGGCGTGTCGTTCGAATGGCGCAGTTTCGAGAGCTTTTCCGGCGACAGCGCGCTGTCGGGGGTCGAAAGCGCACGTTGCGCCGACATCGTCATCGTCGCCCAGGCATCTCCGGATGCGAAGGACTCTGTTGCCGCCGATATAGACTCTTTGATCTACGAGGCAGGCCGGCCGGTGCTTGTCGTGCCGCATGCCGCGCCGCTGATCTCGACATTCCGCCGCATTCTGATCGCTTGGAACGGCAGCCGCGAAGCCACCCGCGCTGCCTTTGACGCCCTGCCCTTCATCATCGAGGCCGACGCCACCGAAATCCTGGTCATCGATCCGGTCGAAACAGCAGCCCAGAGCATGGACGCGGCAGGTGCGGAGATCGCCTCCGCCTTTGCCCGCCATGGCGCCAAAGTGTCGGTCAGTGTTCAGGAATCGCGCGGCCACACGGTCGATGCCGTCATCCACAACAAGGTTGTCGAAACCGGCGCGGACCTCCTGGTGATGGGCGCCTACAGCCATTCCTGGATCCGCGAATTCCTGTTCGGCGGCGTCACCCGCAACGTCCTGCAGGCCGGCGACACGGCTATCCTGCTGTCGCGGTAAGATTACCGCACAACTCCTGCCGCCCCGCCCTTGCCAAGGACGGGGCTTTCCGGCTAATTCCGCCTGCATTCCCATATTTCCGCGCCATATGGCGCGCCGAGCCGGAGTGCGCGTCAAATGTCCCTTCCCGAAAAAGCCTTTCCCGTATCCTGGGACCAGTTCCATCGCGACGCGCGTGCGCTCGCGTGGCGTCTCGCCGGCGTCAACCCGCAGTGGAAGGCGATCGTCTGCATCACCCGCGGCGGCCTGGTGCCCGCGGCCATCATCTCACGCGAACTCGGCATCCGCCTGATCGAGACGATCTGCATCGCCTCCTATCACGACTACACCTCGCAGGGTCAGCTGCAGGTGCTGAAGGAGATCACGCCCTCGCTGCTCGAAGGCGAAGGCGAGAACGTGCTGATCGTCGACGACCTGACCGACACCGGCAAGACCGCCGCGATCGTGCGCGCGATGATGCCCAAGGCGCATTTCGCCACCGTCTACGCCAAGCCCAAAGGCCGGCCGCTGGTCGACACCTTCGTGACCGAGGTGTCGCAGGACACCTGGATCTATTTCCCCTGGGATCTCGGCTTCACCTACCAGAAGCCCATCGCCGAAGACCACATGGGCTGAGCCGCGACGCCTGTCTCCGAAGTCTCGAGCGGCCCGGCCGTTAGAGCGCCGCGCGTCCTGTTCGGACGCGCAAAGGACGCTCTGACTATCCAGGGTTCGCATCGTGTTTTCCGAAAATCGATTTCGATTTTCGGGCCGATGCGTGCCGGGCGCCTTCATTATCAATCTATTTACTTTTGTTACGGAGGATTAACCGTACAATTCGTTACGCGGCATATGAGTCTTCTGGCTGGGTGGGACTGCCGATGCTTATGAAGCCAAGCTACCACAATCACCTTCTTGAGCGGATTCGCCGCCTGTTCGGCGCGACGCCGTGCCGAATGCAGGTCGCCGCCCTGCCCTGGCACCGCACTGCAACCGGCATCGAGGTCATGCTCATCACCAGCCGCGACACCGGACGCTGGGTGCTGCCCAAGGGCTGGCCGGAACCGTCCGAACGGCTGTGCGAGACCGCAGCGCGCGAGGCGAGCGAAGAAGCCGGCCTCAGCGGATCGGTCGACACCCACGAAGCCGGCCGCTATTTCTATCTCAAGGAGCTTTCCAACGGCGAGCAGGTCGCCTGCGAGGTGCTCGTCTATCCGCTCGAGGTGCGCAAGGTCGCCGAGAAGTGGAAGGAGCGGCGCCAGCGCACGCGCAAGTGGGTTTCGCCCAGTGAAGCCGCGCGCATGGTCAACGAACCCGATCTTTGCCGGCTGATCTCGTCCTTCGGTGCCGCGCACGGAAAATTCGCCGCCTGAAACGGGCTTGCGCCCGCGCAGTCTAGGGTTCGCGGCCCGCCCTGACCGCCCTTTCGCCGGCTTCGTTCACGCGGCCGGTTCTCCCCGTTATCCACACAAGTGACACACAAGATGTTGGGGTCACAAAAACTGCATAAACGACTTCTTGACGTTAACGGCCGAGTCGCTTTTTATGACTCAAGCGCGCTTGTTGAGCACGTGACCGGAAAGTTCTGAGGCCGGTCCTTTTCTCCAGATTTAGTGAGTTCCCGCTCGCATTTGCACCCCCACAGACGGGGTGGTTTCGCGCGCGGTTCCGGGGTGTCCAAGAGGTTTGCGGGTAAAAATTGGGGACTGGCGGAAATCTTCTGTTAACACTATATTTAGTGTTTGCAGGCAGCCTGAACGCTAGATAGTGTGAGTTGTCCCTCCATGAGGGAATCGCAATCAAAGTTTCAGTTCGACGGGCCCGGTGCGGGCCGCAGGCTTGAGGAAAGCAGTCTCCGCAAGGAGATTCTCCAGCCAGGCGGCGGCTAGTCCGGGAAAAGGCAACCGGCTGTCCAGGCAGCCGGATCAACGGGCTTGCGTCTTTCGCATCAGCAACGGGAAATCTCCCGCGAAAGACGCTATATATAGACAAAAGGAAATCGACCGATGCGCATCGAGCGGCGTTTCACCAAGGATGGACAATCGGCCTATGCGGAGATCGAATTCCGCAAGGCCCTATCCGAGATCAAGAACCCCGACGGTTCGGTGGTGTTCCGCCTCGACAACATCGACGTGCCGGCGCAGTTCAGCCAGGTCGCTGCCGACATCCTGGCGCAGAAATATTTCCGCAAGGCCGGGGTGCCCGCCCGCCTGAAGAAGGTCGAGGAGAACGACGTCCCCTCCTTCCTGTGGCGCTCGATCCCCGACGAAGCCGAACTGGAAAAGCTGCCCGAGAACGAACGCTATGGCTCCGAGACCGACGCCCGTCAGGTCTTTGACCGCCTCGCCGGCACCTGGACCTACTGGGGCTGGAAGGGTGGCTATTTCAAGTCCGAAGGCGACGCCCGCGCCTTCAAGGACGAACTGGCCTACATGCTCGCCACCCAGCGGGTCGCGCCGAACTCGCCGCAGTGGTTCAACACCGGCCTGCACTGGGCCTATGGCATTGACGGTCCCGGCCAGGGCCACTTCTATGTCGACCCCTTCACCGGCAAGCTGACCAAGTCGAAGTCGTCCTACGAACATCCGCAGCCGCATGCCTGCTTCATCCAGGGCGTCCAGGACGACCTCGTCAACGAGGGCGGCATCATGGACCTGTGGGTGCGTGAGGCACGGCTGTTCAAATATGGCTCGGGCACCGGCTCCAACTTCTCGATGCTGCGCGGCGAAGGCGAAAAGCTGTCCGGTGGCGGCCGTTCGTCGGGCCTGATGAGCTTCCTCAAGATCGGCGATCGTGCCGCCGGCGCCATCAAGTCAGGCGGCACCACCCGCCGCGCCGCCAAGATGGTCGTCGTCGACGCCGACCACCCCGACATCGAGGCCTATATCGACTGGAAGGTGAAGGAAGAGCAGAAGGTCGCAGCACTCGTCACCGGCTCCAAGATCGTCAAGCAGCACCTCGCCAAGATCATGGCTGCCTGCGTCAACTGCGAAGGCCAGGATGACGATTGCTTCGATCCGGCGATCAACACCGCGCTCAAGCGCGAGATCAAGGCCGCCAAGAAGAACGCGGTGCCGGAAAACTACATCTACCGCGTCATCCAGTTCGCCAAGCAGGGCTACACCTCGATCGAGTTCAAGACCTACGACACCGACTGGGATTCGGAAGCCTACCTCACCGTTTCGGGCCAGAACTCCAACAACTCGGTCTCGCTCAAGGACGACTTCCTGCGCGCCGTGGAAACCGATGGCGACTGGCACCTGACCGCCCGCAAGGACGGCAAGGTGATGAAGACGCTCAAGGCGCGCGACCTGTGGGAAAAGATCGGCTACGCCGCCTGGGCTTCGGCCGATCCGGGCCTGCACTTCAACACCACGATGAACGACTGGCACACCAGCCCGGCTGCCGGCCCGATCCGCGGCTCCAATCCGTGCTCGGAATACATGTTCCTCGACGATACCGCCTGCAACCTGGCGTCGATCAACCTTTTGCCCTACCGCAACGCCGACGGCAGCATCGACATCGCCGCCTACGAGCACACCGTGCGGCTGTGGACCATGGTGCTCGAAATCTCGGTCATGATGGCGCAGTTCCCGTCCAAGGAAATCGCCAAGCTGTCCTACGAGTACCGTACGCTTGGTCTGGGTTATGCCAATATCGGCGGCCTGCTGATGACCTCGGGCATTCCGTATGACAGCGACGAAGGCCGCGCCATCGGCGCAGCTCTGACCGCGATCATGACCGGCATTGCCTATGCCACCTCGGCCGAGATGGCCTCCGAGCTCGGCGCCTTTGCCGATTACGACCGCAACGCCGACAACATGCTGCGTGTCATGCGCAACCACCGCCGCGCCGCCTATGGCGACAAGGACGGCTACGAGAAGCTGTCGGTCAATCCGGTGCCGCTGGTGGCAAGCGACGTCAAGCAGCAGGAGCTGGTCAGCCACGCCCGCGCTGCCTGGGACCTCGCCATCGAGCTGGGCGAAAAGCACGGCTACCGCAACGCTCAGGCAACCGTGATCGCGCCGACCGGCACGATCGGCCTGGTCATGGATTGCGACACCACAGGCATCGAACCTGACTTCGCACTGGTCAAGTTCAAGAAGCTCGCCGGCGGCGGCTACTTCAAGATCATCAACCGTGCAGTACCCGAGGCGCTGCGCACGCTCGGCTACACCGAGGCCCAGATCGCCGAGATCGAGGCTTATGCAGTCGGCCACGGCAATCTCAACCAGGCACCTGGCATCAACCCCGGCTCGTTGAAGGCCAAGGGCTTCACCGACGAGAAGATCGAAGCGCTGAATGCGGCGCTGAAGAGCGCCTTCGACATCAAGTTCGTGTTCAACCAGTGGACGCTGGGTGCCGACTGGGTGAAGGAGACTTTTGGCTTCACCGACGCGCAGCTCAACGATTTCTCGTTCGAAATCCTGCCGGCCATCGGCTTCTCCAGGAAGGACATCGAAGCCGCCAACATCCATGTCTGCGGTGCGATGACCCTCGAGGGAGCGCCCTTCCTGAAAGAAGAGCACCTTGCCGTGTTCGACTGCGCCAATCCCTGCGGCAAGATCGGCAAGCGTTATCTCTCGGTCGACAGCCACATCCGCATGATGGCGGCAGCCCAGCCCTTCATCTCGGGCGCCATCTCCAAGACCATCAACATGCCCAACGAGGCGACGGTCGAGGACTGCAAGAGCGCCTACATGCTGTCATGGAAGCTGGCGCTGAAGGCCAACGCGCTCTACCGCGACGGCTCGAAGCTGTCGCAGCCGCTAAATGCCTCGCTGATCGCTGACGAGGACGAGGATGAAGACGAGGTCGTCGAGGCGCTGATCGCAGCACCTGCCGCCGCCAAGGCGGTACAGGTCACCGAAAAGATCGTCGAGCGCGTCATCGAGCGTCTCTACCGCGACCGCGAGAAGCTGCCGAACCGCCGCAAGGGCTACACCCAGAAGGCTGTCGTCGGCGGCCACAAGGTCTATCTGCGCACCGGCGAGTTCGACGACGGCCGCTTGGGCGAAATCTTCATCGACATGCACAAGGAAGGCGCTGCCTTCCGTGCGATGATGAACAACTTCGCCATCGCGATCTCGCTCGGCCTGCAGTACGGCGTGCCGCTCGATGAATATGTCGAAGCCTTCACCTTTACCAAGTTCGAGCCGGCCGGCATGGTCATCGGCAACGATGCCATCAAGAACGCCACCTCTATCCTCGACTACGTCTTCCGCGAGCTCGCCGTCAGCTACCTCGGCCGCCACGACCTCGCCCATGTCGACCAGTCGGACTTCGACAAGACCGCACTTGGCAAGGGCATCACCGAAGGCAAGGCCCTGCCCTTCTCCAAGGGCCTGACCCGCGGTGCCTCGCCGCTCAAGGTCGTCTCGGCCGGCGCCGGCAACGACCCCAAGGGTTCGGCCACCACCGCCCCGGCGCGCGCGACACCGGTGACCGCCTTCTCCGGCTCCAACGTGCTGTCGCTGTCGCCAAAGGCTGCGATCTCGGCTGAGGAATCGACCGCCTACAAGCGCGACTATGAGGAGCGCGCCAAGGAACTGGCCGAGGAAATCACCGTTGAGGAGACGGAGGAAACGGTGACGACGTCGCTGTTCACCGACGCCGCCGCCCAGGAAGCCTCCGACGCCAAGAAAGTCGCCGCCGACCGCCGCGCCAAGTCGATGCTGCAGGGCTACACCGGCAACTCCTGCTCCGAGTGCCAGAACTTCACCATGGTCCGAAACGGCACCTGCGAAAAGTGCGACACCTGCGGCGCGACATCAGGGTGCAGCTGAGGCTGGCCAGCAGTGGTATAAATGCGACCTGCTTTTGTCTCTGCGGGAAGCATTTTGGCTCTAGCGCGACTTAAGGTCTGTCTCTGGTGAGAATTCGCTGAGCCCCATAGGAAATTGGGGCTCAGCTTATGGGCGAAAGGGAAAGTGCGAGTTCGGCGATACCTGTTGCCGAACTCTTGGTTGAAAGAAGCGCTTCCCTGATGGGCGGACACCCAAAGTTGTGTTCCTGAAAGCCAATGTTGTGTTCCTGAGGCGGCCGATCGGCCGCCTTTACCCGGCCTGGAGGGTGAGCCTCAAAAAACACACGAAAGATCTCGAGGTTCGTTGAATGGTTCAGCATCTCTTCGACAGAAGTGGCAAGTGGATCGCGTTTAGGCGGTCACCCCATGATAAGTATCTATTCGATGTCAAAGGCAAATGGGTGGGATGGTTTCCGTGGAGCGACGACGACGCGGTCGACACCAGCGGAACCTACCTAGGTTCGATCTTCGGAAATCGCCTGCTGCGCAAAGTTTCCCCTTCCTACAGGGGGTATCCAGGATATCCCGGATATCCTGGATACCCCGGTTATCCGGGATATCCGGGATACGCGGGATATGCGGGATATTTACCCGGAACTACAGACGTGAAGTTCGGCCGTTAGAAGACGCCTGACGCGTCACCGTAACTTGCTCAGCGTCAAGATATATGGCTCATCCGACACTCGAAGTCGGCTCACATAGTCGACGAATGCCCCGACACCAGTGTGTCCGGGCATTCGCGTCCGCTACGGCCAGAAAAGTGTACGGAAACCTCGGAAGCACACAAGGAACACGCAGGTCCCTCGACCTCTGTGTCGTGGAGTGAGGCACCTCACAGAGGTCGCGGGGCAACAGCGACCAAACATTCCGCGTCCCAATTGCCCTACGCGAGAGGTATCCCGCTGCAGGAATTCTCCACCAGTCGCGACGGCGCAAAGACTACTTAGTCCAGGTACCTCAATTGAGCGCTCTTGCTTGATGGCCATGATATGACATGCGGATTCGCTAGCGGGCAGAGCCCTACTTTGTCAGAGATTGTTCATTGAGATGTTGACCCTCGATCAGATTGAGACTCTTCTTGGTGTCGAGCCTCGGAAGAGAGTCGAGAGGAAACGCCGCGGCGGAGACAGTGCCGACAAAGGGGCTGCCTACGAGCGTGAGTACGCACTGTCACGTATTATTCAACTAGCTGTAGAATGTCTCATGTCGGAAAACGATGGGACAAACATCTACCTACAAGCGCAAGCGCTTTGTTTTATTGATGATTTTCTGGTCCACTTTCCTGACCGCACAATTTTTTCGCAACTGAAAGATAAGCAGAAGCAAGGCTGGGACGGGCTCGATGAAGATTGCCGCCATCAGCGCTCGTGCAACGATGAAGCCGACATCGTAGGATGCATCGAGATCGTTGTTTCCAGGGCGGATGTGGTTACGAAACTAAGGGAAAGCTGCCCGGAGGACCTAAGTGACGTGGCTTTGCTGCATTTCGAGACGCCATTTGCAGGCTATGACGAGGCGGTAAGCGTCATGCTGGAACCGTACAACACCCAAAACGCAAAGAGAGATAGTCGCGCCCACATCCTGGCGGCATGGGAAGATCTTGGTCGCAATGCGAGCCTTTCAGAGATACTGTGGAGCGCAAGCCGTTTGTCATCTTGGACCCTTCGGACACTTGAGCCGCAATTTCAGCTTTCGGAGGACGTTCGGAACATTCTCGACCAGATAGCTGATTTTGGCTACGGGCTCCGGGCGAGAACACTCCTCTACCACTTCTCGAATGGACGAGGCCATGTTCCCTACGAATGCGGCACTGAACGGTGGACCAATTTCGAGAACAGATTGAAGCTTGCACCGCCGTCGGATTTCCTTGAGTTCTACGCGCTCTTGAAGGATACGCAATGACTGTTCGCAGGCGATATCTCGGCATAGCTACGGACGACGTACTTAACTCGCTTGCTGCCTTAACTGAGACAAGCACTCCTCCTGAGGCGTATCGGCACGCACTAGAGCGCTTGGGTGATAACCTCGCACACCGGATGTCTGAGACCGTAGATCTTAAGGACAAGATCGTTTTGGTGGTCGCAGGAGTCGAGGACGTAGACTCGCTAGGAAGCGGTTTTATTGAGGTTCTTACCCGGGCTGGCGCAGATGTGCGGCTAACCTGTTTGTGGATGGACCGTAAGACTCTCAGAGTTCCTGATCGCGAGGAAGTTGCGAACATAATTCAGGAGTACATGGATCCGATCCCACCACACGTCGACCACTTCGTAGTGCTGAAGAGCATCGTTTCCAGTTCGTGCACTATCCGGACCAGCCTTCTAAGGATGCTCGACGAGACAGACCCGGAGCGTATCCACGTCGCTTCGCCAGTCATGCTAAAAGGCGCTCGCAAGAGGCTCGAGGCTGAATTTCCCACTGCAGTAGGTGATAAGTTTGAGTACTGGGTTTTGGCCATAGACGGGCAAGCGGATGAGAACGGCAACGTCATCCCAGGCATCGGCGGTAGTGTCTATAATAGGATGGGGTTCAACAATCAGGACGACAAGAACTTCTACATGCCTGCGCTGGTGGAGAGCAGGATGATAAGCCGCAGAGAACCGACAAATCGTCCTTTCTTTTAGTGTTTTCTTGGATCTCATTGCGATTGGCGCTGGCGCGCGTCCGATCGGACGCTTTTAGCTCGCTCACTTCAAACCCACGGTCCCTAGTCTTAGCGCTGGAACATAGTTTCCGACGGTCTAATGAGATCAAATGGGTCGTTCCGGCATTTCAACTGACCTGTTGATACCACCCTGGCTTAAGCCCGCAGGCACCAACCACCGGTTGACCCAGCGATATGTTGCGGTCAAGTTCTTTGGCGTGCTTGGGGAAGGACTATGTGGACGGACAGTGAAAGCGACGTTGACTATCTAAACTACTCAGAGGTTTCGGAGATGATTGGTGACATGCTGTCCGACGACAGCATGCTACCCATATCTCTCGGCGTGTATGGTACCTGGGGAGTAGGAAAATCCAGCATCCTTCGGCTCGTCGAGCAGCAGCTGGCGACCGACAAGCGAAACCTAATTATCTCGTTCGACGCGTGGTTATTTCAGGATTTCGATGAGGCAAAGTCTGCCTTAATGACCGTCATAGCCAAGAGCCTTTATGAGGCCAGTCCTGAAACATTGAAAGAACGAGCGGCCGGGTTCTATCGGCGAATAAACAAACTCAAGGTGCTTGGTCTGGCCGCGGACGTGGGTGCATTGCTCGCAGGGGTCCCAACTCTCGGACTATTCACGAAAGCGGCTGGCTCCGCGGAAGATATGTGGAAAGGCACTTCCGACGAGGAGGATGTCGAAGCCGTTAGAGACGCTACCAAGGCAGCTCAGGAGCGCGGAAGCGGTCTCCTCAGGCCGCAGGAAAAACGCAACGCTCCGGAAGAAATCGCCGCTTTTCGCGAAGAGTTCGGCGCACTTCTATCTTCTATGGGACGCAGGCTCGTAGTGTTCGTCGACAACCTGGACCGCTGTCTGCCAACAAACGCCATCGCAACTCTTGAGGCGATGCGGCTCTTTCTGTTTCTGCCCAATACTGCGTTCGTAGTCGCGGCTGACGAGGAGATGATCCGCCTTGCGGTATCAAAACACTTCTCTGAACCGGGCGATCGACACGTTACCGACTATCTCGACAAGCTGATCCAGATTCCCATCCGGGTACCAAAACTCGGCCTTCAAGAGGTCAGGGCATACCTTGCTATGCTGGCGATCGCCAGGGCAGGCTCAGAGAAGGCAAACGACGTACGCGATTTCCTTATCTCGAAGCTGCGGAAGAGCTGGTCCGACGAACCGCCGTTCGAGGTGAAGGATATCCAGGTTATGCTGGACCTGCCACCCGACGACGAGCTTCTGCTGACCCTTGAGGCAATGGACCGTCTTGCTGCCCTGCTTGCCCATTCCGTTCGGATCAACGGCAATCCTCGCATCGTAAAGCGTATGTTGAACGTCATCCGAATGCGTTCGGCTGTCGCAAAGCGACGTGGAATGGCATTGAGCGAAGCCTTCATTGCGAAACTTGCCCTGTTCGAACGTTGCATGGGCGAAGAGGCGATCCGGGATTTCAGTTCTTTGGTCAATTCCGCCCCCGATGGAAAGCCAGCCCTCCTCACCGAGCTGGAAACAATAGAGAATGAAAGCCTAGAGGCTCGACTTCCCAAGACCTGGCAGAAGCATATCGACTTCGTATCAGACTGGCTGAAGCTCGAACCTCTGCTGGGTGGCGTTGACCTAAGGCCTGCCGTTTACCTGTCACGCGAAACACTTCCGTTGCGGACCTTGTCGGCACATCTCAGTCCGCTCGCTCGGAAGGCAGTGGGTACATTGCTGAAAACGGTGTCGATGAATTCAAAAGCATCCAAGGATGCGATCGACCAGATTCCGTCCGAAGAGATGGCTGACGTGATGGACGAGATCATCGTAGCGATGAACCGTAATCCTGATTGGAGCCGGATTCGGAGCGACTTCCGCGGCGCTGCCCTGCTGGCAAAGGCCAACCCAGCTGGTTACGAAAAACTCGTCCGCTTCTTAGCAGGCATACCGAAGAAACCCGCCTGGATGACGGCGATGATGAAGGACGAAGACGAGCCTGGCGCGAAGAGGAAAGCCTGATGGGAACTTCAGCTTCCTCGAGGGGATCGGGCAAGAATCAGCCTCTCGTACCGCCTGGGACGGACGACCAGCCAGGTAAGCCAGTGCCAGCCGCGCAGCCTGAGCGTTTCAAAGCCTTCCGGAAATCATTCGGAAAATTCTTGAAGGGCGGCGACAGTGCAGACCTCCGCCGATCCCTCGGTCACTATGCAAGGACATCAACGGGGGGAAGTGCAGTTGGGCCGCGCCGGTACGGCGCGGTGTACTCGACAGGCGGTGAACTTTTCGAAGTTCTGTCGTCACTGGGCGGAGATGGTCGGGAGGCAGAGTCCCGCGGCCTTTCGAAGGCTTCACTTACAGGGCAGCCGCTCGACGTTGTGTGCCAGAGGCTGGCCGAAGCGCTCGCGCCGGACAACGCGGACGCTGACAGGATTCGCGTTGCGATCGATGAAGCCATGCTCGAGGTGCTTGGTGAGGAGGAATTCGACCCCACACGATTGGACGACGAGACGGTGCATCGCATTATTGCGGAATACCTTTCCCAGTCGGTCTTTCAGGACATCGTAGAGGAAGTTGGCGGATCCTGGGCCAACAGTCCGGACGAAAAGCGTTCTCCAGAGGCGGAAAACCAACTGCTTGAGTTGATCCGTGTCGTTGTCGAAAAAAGGCTCGGATCAAGCATGGCGGGAAGCGACAACCTCAACAACGATGCCGTGCAGCGCTTCATGCGAGATGCAGTGACCGAAGTCTGGAAGGAGTGGGAAAGCTTCGATGAATAGACTCGTGTTCCACATCGACGAAGAGGGTGTTCCTAGCACTGACACTGCAGATACTATTCATGTGCATCTCTACGGCTCACGCCCCCAACGTCTTGGTACCGCATCAATCGGCCGTACGCTTGATCTAGCCGTCAAGCGGCTCGGCGTGTCGGTCGACCCGGTGGCGTTCGACTTCTTGTCGATAGCGCTTTCAGTAATTGCCGCCGACACCTTTGTCGATCGCGGAACTTACTCAGGCAACGGATGGGCGCGCGAATTCAAGCTGGAGGTTCCCCTTGCACGGCCGAAGGTCTGGGAAGGCGTTGTCGACGACCTTGAACGTGCTTTGGCCTTCCTGAGCGGGGATCGGTGGCAGTTTACGTTCACGTCCGGCGGAAAGGAGCCCCCGTCCAAGGAAGCAATCCTGCGACACTACCGGTCCCATATCGGAATTGGGTCGACGGACTGCGTTTGTCTGTTCTCAGGAGGCCTCGACAGCATGATTGGCGCTCGCCAACTCGTGATGCGGGGCAAAACTCCTTTGCTCGTAAGCCACTCGTACCGAGGCGATCAAAGCTATCAGAGAAATTTAGGCCCGAGCCTTGGCAAACAGCTGCCAAGGTTCGCAGCAAATGCGAATCCGGTGTTCTCCGGCGCCAACAAAAATGACACCAGCATGAGGACCCGGAGCCTGGGGTTCCTTGCATACGGCGGGATCGCCGGCAGCGCCGTTTTGGCCAAGAAGCCTTCTATGGAAGAAATTGAGCTGTTTGTGCCGGAGAATGGTTTCATCGCACTCAACGCACCCCTTACGCGACGCAGGATCGGCTCACACAGCACCCGCACGACACATCCCAACTTCCTTGTGCAACTGCAGTCAATCTTCGGCAAGGTCGGCATTCCGATTCGAATGACCAACGAGTATCGGCATTCGACGAAAGGCGAAATGCTACTCGCCCTGAACTCCGACCCCGTTCTGAAAAAGACGGCAGTCGCAACAGTGTCTTGCGGAAAATGGAAACGAAAGAGCCAGCAATGCGGACACTGCGTTCCATGCCTGATCCGGCGCGCTGCATTCGCGAAAGCGGGAATTCCTGATACCACCTCTTATCAATACGCGGATCTGGGAAAGGCGTGGGACCGCCAAGATATTCGTGACGACATCATGGCCATGCTTGTGGCCATCGCTAGGGACCCACGGGGACAACGCCAACGAGCTATTGCCAGTGGCCCCCTTCCCATTGATGCTGTAGAGCGTGCGGGCTGGTTCGGCGTGCACGAGCGAGGTCTCGCCGAGGTCCACACCTACCTAAAAGGCCAAGGACTTGGGATTTGATCGATTTTCACTGCCATCTTGACCTCTTTCCGGTCCCTTCAATCGCCGCAGACGACATCGAACGGACGGGAGCGTACGTACTCTCGGTCACAAATACACCGAAGGCTTTCCCGAAAACGGCCCAGCTTGCCAAGGGCCATAGGCGTATTAGGACGGCGCTGGGACTGCATCCGCAACTTGTACATGAGCGGCACACAGAAGTTGGCATGTTTATGAGACTGCTAGGTGAAACTGCCTACGTTGGAGAAATCGGAATCGACGGCGGGAATGACTTTGCCCAGCACCGCAGTGTTCAAATGGAAGTGTTCGACAGGATCTTGAGGGGATGTTCCGATGTTGGCGGGCGTGTCATGTCGATACACAGCCGCCACGCAAGCGGCGAAGTCATTGAGGCACTCCGCCGCCACCCAACGGCTGGGGTCGCGATCCTACATTGGTTTTCGGGGCCCGTCTCGCATGCCGAACTGGCTGCCGGGATGGGGGCCTGGTTCTCGGTGGGGCTACCGATGCTTCGCAGCCGTCGCGCTTCGACACTCATCTCCTGCATTCCACGAGATCGAATTCTGACTGAGACCGATGCACCTTTTGCGTCAACAACTGGCGAGCGATATCCAACCACTGCGCTCAAAGATACTGTCTCAGCCCTATCCCGCATTTGGGGATGCGATATCGCTACCACTCAAAAACAGCTGGATCTGAACTTGCGTGCGCTCGCAATGAAGTCCGACGGCTTCATGTCACGAGCCCTTGTGCATTGAAATGACGCGACTGCAGTTGCTCGTCAAAAGTGAGCACCGACAGGCTACCGCGCCTCGATCTTCAGCGCATCCAGCGTTTCCGGGGTGATCGTCCCGGTCACCTTAAGCTTGTAGTCCGCCTGCATACGCTGGAGCCCTGCCCTCATGTCCGGCCCCATCACGCCATCGAGCTCGCCGTTGTAGTAGCCAAACGCCAGCATCGCGAACTGCACCTCTCGGACGATTTCTTTGAACCGGTTTGCGTTCCCTGGCAGCGTCTTCAGAGGTGCCGGCGCTGGTGGAGTCGCGGGCGCCTGGTAAGTCGGCGCAGGTGTGGGCGGATTGTAGAGCGGGGCCGCGTACGAGGGCGACGGGGCTCTGTAAACGGGAGCTCTGTAGACATATCCGCCATTCGATGAACGATGGCTTCTGTGGGAGCTATGGCTTCGATGGGAGCTGTGGCTACGATGTCCAGCGAGAGTGTAGACGTGATCCATCCTAAAAACATCGAATAGGGACGGCGACTTACCGTTGTCCGTCAATGTCGGCTTCGAAGGAAACGCCTCCACCTCAGCGGGAAGGAAACCCGCCGCCAGCAACGATGGGATCGCAAATAGTCGTTTCTTCATGCAGCCCTCCCCAAGCCCGCATATCCATGTTCCTTAGGATGCCATTCAAAGAACCCGCCGCAGTGGTTCCTAAGCCTGCAATCCCGGCATGCCTCCAGGTAGGTGCGCTTCCAGTCGGATATCGTCGACGGCGCTAGGTTTCGGTACGGCAACGGCACCGTGCACAGTGGAAAGTTGTAGAGCTGCACATCGATGCCGCGGCTCCGGGCGAAATCGATCCCCCGGGCGATCGGACTGAAGTTTGAAGAGCTGTCGTGGAACAGGCGGCTCCAATTCTGCCGCGCGTAGCCGATGTTCTCGAGCTGCATGATCGCCCACGTTTGGATGAACGGGACCGACGCTGCAAGGAACCGCGCAAGCCTCGGCAGGCCGTCCGCATTCGGCCGCATCAGGACGGTACGAAGTTCCACCTGAGCGCCGACGCGGCAAAGGAATGCCAAATTCGATAGGAGTTTCTCGTGCGCCCCAGGCTTGCCCACGATCTCGTCGTGAACATCCGGCTCGGCTGAATAGAGCGGCACGCCCCATACCACCCTGCTTCTGTCCAGAGCATGCATCGCTTCACGGTCGGCATCGTCAAAATGCTGACCGTTCGTAAGGACATGGAAGTGAAGGTCCTCCCGGGCACGCATAACGCGAGCCAAAAACCCCAATAATTGGTCCTTGAACAGCGTAGGTTCGCCGCCGGAAATCCCGATCGTAGCTCCCTCGGGAGCCAGCATGGCCGCGATGGCAAAATGCTCGAAGAGATCGACGTGCTGCTTCTTCGGCGGCTGCGAACACATCACGCAGAGCTGGTCACAGCGTTCCGTGACAAGGAGCGTGTTATGCGGCGAGGAACTGCGAATAATGCGGTCGGCGGTGCCACGCTGCGGGTTGACCAAGAGCACGTCCCCATCGATTTCCGAGGGATCTATCCCAAGGATTCGTAGTGACCCACCCTCGCCTACATACTCGGCGCCGTTGGCATCGACCGCCTCCAAACAGACATCGTGGGGATGGCACGCACCACGCTCTGTCCCTGGCATTGCCTCAAATGACCGTAGCCGAACAACAAAAGGCTGTTCTGCGTTCGCCTCGACCTTGATGCGCAGCGGTATCATGAATGCACCGCCAGCATGCTGATGTCCCAATCGGCAATGCCGAGCCAAGTGGCCACCGAAGCTTTACTTGCCTCGTCCTGGCGGTAGATCACCTCGAACACCTTGTCGAAGATCGCCAGATGCCGGCCGCAGAACGAAGTCTCGTACCGCGGAAGGTCAATACGCCCATAGCGTGAGATGTCGTCGACCACGTCCGTGCCGCAAAATGGCTGGTAAGCGCAATGGATGCAGTCCGGGTCGAAATGGTTGAATGCGCCGGAGTTGAGCGTTTGGACCTTCGACCTGTCGATACCGCTGGTCACGTCTCCGATACTGAGGTCAATGCGGCCAATCCTGGACAGCATCCGGGCCTCATCCGTCGGATAGAAGCGTCCGTCGTGGTCGACGACTATGTAGTCGGCGGCGAAGAAGTTCGGGTTCCGGATGTCGACGTGGTTGTCGGCTCCGAAATGGAGCACCCGCTTCAGGCATTGGCTGAAGTAGTACTCCTCCATAAAGCGCCCTGTGCGGTGGTTCCGCTCGATCAGCAGATCGATGAAATCGGCGTGGAGTTCGTTCCATCGGGCCAGAGCGTTCTCCCCTTGGTCAAGTTTCCGAGCGAACCCCTGGTGATTGATCGGCCGCAGGTACACGGATCGGATGCCGTACTTCTCATAGCTTTCCAGCAGTGCCTCGAAATCTGGCGGAGCCGTCACGTCCACCGTCGGCAGAGCCGAAATCTTGCCCTCAGGATAACGAGCAACCGCCGCTTCAAGATTCGAGAAGAATGTGGTGGTCCGAGCCCGATCATGGGTTCGCTGACGTTCATGAGTCTCCCGATCGCCGTCGAGCGACGTGCTGATGAATGTGTCGTCAGCCTCCAGGAAGGCCCAAGCCGCTTCATCGAGATGCTGCAGGTTCGTGCAGACGACAAATTGCGCGCTGGAAAACCGAGCCCGGCAGAAATCACGAACCGCCTCCAGCAAATCCAGCCGAAGGAGCGGTTCCCCGCCTTGGAACTCAATCTTGATTTCGCTCCCCTCGATCGTCTTCAGGAAGGCAAGCACCGCCTTCAAGGTCTCGTCCGACCAATCGAAGCCGCGCGCTGTCTCAGCAACCCTTGATACCTGGCAATACCCGCACGCTAGATTGCACCTGAGGGTCGGGACCAGGATGACATAGTTCAAATCCTGAGGCTTCGATTGTCGCCGCGCCCAGCGATATGCAAACGAGGTCCAGGGAAGATCGAACTGTTTGTCGTAGCTGTGACCGCTGTCCCTAAGGAACTCCTTGTCCGAGGAGGTCAGGCCGTCAGACGCATAGCGGTCCAGAAAGCTCGCGTCAGACTTGAAGAAGCCGCCGGCATCGTCGGCGAACAGAAGCGATCTGTCCGCAAACTCGCGGAATCGCAACGGCCAGAGGTTCGTCATCCCATCACCGCTGAGACGAGCGAGTGCCGCATGGCCAGTGTTTCTGCGTAGATTTTCTCGCGATAGACGGCGTGAGTGACAGCCACGCGTATCTGGTCTTCCGAGAGGCCGCCCGCGAGTTGGACGGCTACCGAGTTCGCAACCCTCGCAAAACGGCAGCGAGGGAAAAGCCCTTGGAGCCGAAGCGATGCAGCATCGATGTACTCGGTGAACTGTGGCGGAAGCTCCACCACAACTTCGTATTCAGCGATTTCCGACAATTCCAGCCATATCCCCACCCAGCGCGATCATGCGACGGGCCCCTCGAACAATCAAGGTTCGTCCATTAGCCCACGGTCAAAGACACTGGTTTCTACCGGAATTGTGCGGGAGACGTTGCTCGGTAAGACGGCTTTGGTACAGAATGAGCCCGGGTATGGGGGGCGGATTATGTGGCGAATCTTCGCAGGGACTATGGCTGTGTTGGCTTCGGTACTTTCTGCCGCGGCCGCCGAGATCGAATTAATCGACCTCCCCGGCGAAGTCGATGTTGTCAGTATCAAAGGCGAAATCACCGAGGGTGATGGTGATCGCTTTTACGACCTGATCCAAGGCCGTCAAAGAATATCGGTCCTACTCCAGAGTCCTGGCGGCCTTGTGAAAGAAGCCTTGCAAATAGGCGCACAAGTCCGCCTGCAGAACTACGCCACGATGGTGATGCCTGACGGTGAGTGTTTTTCCGCTTGCGGACTGATTTGGGTGGCAGGCGCAAGGCGGTACATGTCGGCTTCCTCAAGTCTCGGCTTTCATGCCGCTTATCGTCAGGAGAACGGGGAATACAAGGAATCCGGTGTGGCAAACGCCGAGATTGGATCCTATCTCACGCATCTAGGCCTACGAATTGAGGCGATCCGGTTCTTTACGATCGCAGGTCCGAACGATTTCCTGCTGCTGACCCCGGCGCGTGCGCGTGCTCTCGGTATCGATGTCTTCGAACAGGCAGGCACGAGCGTCACCACGCCTTCGCAATCCCCGACCGTTGATATCTATGCGGACCGCTTCGTCTCTTACGGCGTGCTTCGCTCCCGCTGCGCGGGGTTCTTCCAAGTCGAGGAACGAGCATTTGAATTGGAAGCCAAAGATGCCGCCCAAAAGGGTCAACAAATAGCCGGGAACGATGCCTGGATTGATGTTTGGTCGCCAATGCTCGAGGAAGCGAAGACGGAGCTTAACGCCAAAGGCCCGCTAATGGTTTGCCTCGAGACCGAGGCTCACCTCCGAGAAAATGGCCTACGGACCGGGATCGATGGACCAAGTTTCGACTGCCGGAAGGCGACCACGCAGACAGAACAAGCGTTGTGCGACGACCCGAGGCTATGGGCCAAGGACAGAGCGATGAATGCCATCTACTTGTTCATCAGGAGCTATAACGACGCGAAAGTCCGGAAGGCGCTCCTGGCCAACCAACGCGCGTGGCTAAAAGAGCGGAACTCTTGCGGCGCTGACCCCACCTGCCTCCGTCAGTCTTATGACGACCGCTTCCAATTGATGAAAGCCATTGATGTCGGCACTTCGAACGGGGGATGATTCCGCTTCATTCACAAAACGAATTCGTTCCGACCTTGTAGGTAGACTGGGAAACTTGGGTCAACCTTCCCGAACCGATGTCGTAGTAGCGGCGGATGCAAGTATCATAGTTGCCCACGCTCGTATCCATCCAATCGGCCTGTAGCAGCGTGCTATCGATCCCATACTTCATCTGGAGCTGATAGTTGTCTTCGCCCCCCAGCGGAAAGTCGACGATCCTACCGTCCCGGCATCGATCAGGAACGCGAAGATACATGACCCGCCACATCCGATTTCAATCAAGGTGAAATGGCCGCCGTAATTAGGTCCGGATCTCATACCGTCCCGAATGCGTGTCCGATAGTTGGCGACCGAGCCCGTGAACTTTGGCAACGTTGATTTGCCCTTGAGGTATGTCCTCGTGGGATAGTCCGCAAAACGCGGCTCGGCCGTTGCCGAAGTGCCAGCAACGAGAATGATAGCCAGAACTGCGGAAATCAGTTTCTTCACGTGGTCTTTTCCCCGTATGCGCGACGGGAATGCCCTGAGGACTATTCTCTGTCAACAGTCCAGCCCTTCCATCGCTCTCGCCAGTACATCCTCAATTCACGAGCGGGATATATAATGGGTCTGCAGGCAAGGCACACTCGATCACTCCTGGAAAGCGCGCGTATGATAGATTTGGAGACACTCGCTGAGGATCACGAATTTCTAAGGTCACTCCTCATTGACTTCGAAGGGCTTGAGGATGATCGGGTCCTTCGAATCCTTCAGGCACTCCAGATCGCGAACCGCAATGCAGACCGTTGGAAGGCCATAGCTCAAGACCTATTCGCCGATCTCGCGCGACTGCGCACTAAGAAGCAGGTCCAAGTCAGTCTCCCGAACGGCGTGAGGATCACGTGTGATGCCTCAACGATCGGAGAGGTGATGGCACAGGTCAGCCCTGCAAGTTCTACGCAGCCACACAATTTCGTATAACAATGCGGACGATCAAACTTGCCTGTAGAGCTCGGGCTCGCTTACGCGAACCCGAGCTTCGGATGCTGCCTTACTGGGCTTTCGGCTTCAGTGCCGCGATTGCAAAGTCAATCTTCTTGAACAGTGCTCGCAAAGGGGCGCAATCCGGATATCGACTGGCCAAGATCGCTTTGGCTTGCCTAAGGCTCTCCTGGCCCCCGCTCTCATCGGCCACGGTTCGATGTCCAGGTCCTCCAAGGTCTCGATAGTACAGTCCGAAGAAGACCTCGTCAGACATCGCCTTCCGATCATGCTCACACTGCACCCAGTCATCGAGCTCACTTCTAACCGCGTTGACACGCTTGTACGCGACCGCACGTCTTCCGATAGCAGCTAGCGCTTCCTTCAGAAGGCGGCCCACTTGCGCATGGTCTTCAACAGGCATGATCGCCTTTGGCCTGCGACGACGGCCACCGAGCAAAAGTTGGAACTCAATGGAATTGGTTGGCCCACGCGATACGCCAGTTACCTTCCGCGTGGCAGGTTTGGCCGCCTTTTGGGCAGCATCTCTTTTCTCACCCGGCGACAAGAAAAACCCGGTGGCTTCGACCGCTACTCGATCACAGTATTCTGGCTCGGCAGGAGCAGGTGCCTTAGACAGAGCGGCAACGATCGGATCGAGCGAATAGCCGCTTGTGTTGTCAGCCATCAGAAATAGCTCACAGCCTCCCTCTGGAAGGTACATCCCTTTCCATTTCGGTTTGACCAGAGACCAATTGTTCTCATGTGCCCATGCTTGCCTTTCGCCGGCCATCGAAAGAGCCCGCCCCAGATAGGGCTCGTCGGCCGCGACGTGCTGCTTTGCAATTGGATCGTACCAGGAACTGCCGTGGTCGTTGCCCGGCAGGCGGTTTCTGTAGCCGCCGCGGGGCGCCACAAGTGCCTTGGAAGGTCGGAGTCCTGTGATGTCCATGAACTGAAGAGTTCGGGCAGCAGCACATACTCGGGCAAGAGCGCCACTTGCGCCGTCGGGCCGAAATTCATCGACGACGTGATCGGAGGCAACGCGACGATACCTGCCGAGATTTCGAGCATAGCGGTATTGAATCGGTTTGATCAGTTCGTCGAGAGACTTTGAGAGAGAGACCCGAATCGTTTCTTGGCCCGAAACGTGGGTCTTCGCATCTCGCCAGTGACACGAAACGTACACAAACGTCTGGTCGGCTTCACCTTCGGCTGCACGATCGCCTATTGAACGTCGCGCATGCTGATAGTTAGCGAAACCCGAAACCTGTGATGCCTGATCGAGAGCTTCGCTGTGCCGAATGTCATCTCGCTTGGAAATCACCTTTGCAAGGCGCTTGATGCCCTCGATCGAGGACGGTCGAATGGTCGTGAAAGACATGCCAGTTCTCCTGGCTCACATTGAAGCGTCGCCCGTCAACCACTTCGCGAGCCCGAACATGACATGGACGGGGAGCGTTCAATCGGCAGCGCTGTCAACAGCTTCGCAACGACGGGCGGCTTGCTCCTGCCTAAGAGCAGATTCGGTTTATACCATCGACCATAGCATTCGAGAAGATCTGACTTTCGATTTTGCTTATAGCTTGCTTCGAATTCCCTCCCGCACCTTGATAGTCGATACAGGACCGCGTCCAGCATCTCCGATTTGATCGAATCAACCGCATCAAGACTGTGCGCTCGGCGAACGATCGCACTTTCGGGGGGCGTGACGGCGCTCTTGGCTGTCCCTTCTTCAGCGCGAGCTGCGTAACCGTGCTTCATTGGAAACGTCCGTCGGATCTGTGAAGCAGGACACCAGAACGATGATCCATATCCCTTGATCGCGAAGCCCCTTGTCCGACCTCGTCGATCGGCCGTCAGGACTTCCTTAATCCACAACTGGAACATGATTGTTCAGTGATGATGCCGGCGACGGCGAATATTCGACGGGGTCGACCTACAGTGCCTACCCACTGGCAAGCAACTCGCCAACAAGTTCTCAATCGAGACAACTATCGTTGTGTGTCGTGTTCCGAATCAGTGAAGCAGGATGCCGACGTGCATCACCTGCTGCCTCGATCCATGGGCGGCACCGACGAGTTGGCCAACTTGGTGACATTGTGTGACGGGTGCCATGCGTCACATCATCCAACGCTCGCCGGCGGCTTGGCCCGTCGTGCCATCGAACGATGGGCCGTCAGACTGGCTCGATGGCTGGATACCGAAGGCCTTACCTCGGAAACGTGCGGGAACTTCGGGCCTGCACTGCGGCTATTTGGGGTGGAACGGTTCAGGCATGGACAACTGCCTATCGTGCTGGCAGCCCTTGCTGGCAAATCCGTCCTTGTCGTCAGTCCAACAGGATCCGGCAAGACCCTGTGCTTCCAACTCCCGGCCGTATTGCGCCGCGGCATCTCCATTGTTGTTAGCCCGCTGAAGACGTTGATGTCCGAACAGGTCTCGGACCTTCTATCCAATAAGATCCCGGCCACCTTCATCAACAGCGACCTAAGTTCGGACGAAAAGGGAATTCGCTTCAATCTGATCGCTCGCCAGGCCGTGAAGATGCTCTACCTCGCTCCAGAGCGCTTCTTCGTTCGCAGCGAGGCGGAACGGCAGAAACTGAAAGAAACCAAGCCAGCCTTTCTTGTTGTCGATGAGGCTCATTGTGTCGACCAATGGGGTGGCGACTTCCGGAGGGAATACGGGCGGCTACGAGAAGTTCGTGAAAAGCTTGGCTCCCCTCCCGTCCTGGCATTTACTGCCACCGCGGGCATCGAGATGCAGAAGCGAATCCTGGCTTCGCTTGGCGTGGAAGACGCTCTCGTTTTCGTGCGCGGTGTCGACCGTCCCAACATCGCGCTTATCAGGTCGAAATGTGCGGCTGCGCAACGGGCACTCGCGATCGCGAAGCTGATCCGACTACCTCAACTTCGCGACCAGAAAGTAATGATATTTGTACCGTCGGCAAAGGTTGGCGAGCACCTGCAGCAGGCCCTGCGAGCCGAAGGCCTAGAAATTCCATTCTACCATTCCCGCTTGGGCACGTCGTGGGAACGTCAGGAACTGCTGAAGCGCTTCCTCGGCCAGAGTCGCCCGGTGGCAGATCAGATCATCTGCACCAACGCTTTCGGAATGGGACTCGATGTCCCCAACGTACGGTTGGTGATCCACTGGCAACACTCCGCGTCGGTGGAGGATCAGCTGCAGGAGTTCGGCCGCGCTGGCAGAGACGGCAAGCAATCCGTGGCAGTGATGTTCCATGACGGAGTTCAGAACGGCCGCGATACGTCCCGATTGGCCTACATGGCCAATCTGACCGTTGAGGGAGCGGTCGTGGATCCTCCGACGAAGGAAGAGATGCTAAAACAGCGCCTACGGCGCATTGATCAGGTCGGAGAAATGATGCGTGCCGACAGATGCGTTAGGAACTCCGTCAACCGCTACTTCGAAGGACCGCCGATGATGGTCCGACGGAGCTTATCGCTACGCATCCTGGATTGGGCATTTGGCAGCAAGGATAGGAGCCTGCGGTTCAGGACTTGTTGCGACCACTGCGACCGGGCTGTGATCCAGAAGGTCGGCCTCGCGCCGTACGTCGCGCAGGTCCTTAGGTAAAAGGCGCTTAGGCTGATTGGGGAGAGCCCCACGATACCTACCCACTCTGTTTCTACCCACCCGAGGATATTTATCTATCGGCGGGATTATTGCATCATTGTTTTCGAATATGCTCCCATTCAGAGATGGGCTGCGTCGTGGGGGATCCGATCTTGCACCCTGTGAGAGGCATTGCGTGTTTTCTGATCTGCTTCGCTTGGGTTGCGTGCAGCCCCGCAAGATCGAATGAAGTGTCGCTACGCTTCACGTCGATTGATGTTCAAGAACGGTTGCTCAGCGATGCAATCCGAACATTCAACGATACGATAAACGGCGAAGGGAAAGGCATCTTCCAGATTGTCAAAACTCCATCTGACACTGTTGCCAAGGTCTCTTCAGCGCTTGCCGACGGACAAGCAGATGTAGGCATCATACCAGCAGTTCAGAAGTCGTTCCCTGTCGGGTCCTATATCCCCGGCGCTGGCGTAGATGGAAGCAGAAAGCGCCAACAGAGTTCGATCGGCGCCCTAGAACTGGCCAAGCTCGAGCGCGAAAATCTAGTTGGACTTGCATTCTGGAATGGGCCCTCGAACTTCGTCGCTTCGACCACTAGACTTACGACAGTTGACCAACTCCAAGGGCTGAGGATTCTGGCCGCCGCCTCCGGCCAAACAGCCATACTGCAGGCTTACGGGTCCAGGCCAACTACAATGGCTTTCGGTGAAGTCTACACCGCCCTTGAGACCGCTTCGATCGACGCAGCTGCGCTGCCTAGCGAACTCCTCGTTACTTCAGGCATCTCATTACTCACCCAGACGGTAGTTCCGGGCGCGGGGTCGTCGACCGAGTTCTACCTGGTTGTCAGGCAGGCATTTTGGACTGAACTTTCTCCTCGCGCACGCTTCGTCCTCGCGAAAGCAGCAAGAGAAGCTGGGGCTGTGTCTGATAGGATTGCCTCTAACCGAGACGATCAATCACTGAGAGCATTCGAACGGCAGGGGGCAAACGTTCTTCAGATCGGTGATGCCCAAAGAGAGGAAGTTCTTAAGCTGACTGCAGACACCTGGGCCAGCAGGGAAGGAAGGCCGGATGCCGATATCCTGACACTGGCTTATCAAGCGTCATTTGCACCGCTGCCCCCAGTAGTGCCGCGTTCCACGTCGCCAGCTGCGACTCGCAAGATCTTTTTCGCCACCAACCGAGCCTACGATTCGACAGAGGACATCGAGTTCAGGTTCAGCACCGCCAAGGCTAGCAATGGCCTAGTTCTCGGCACAACAGCGGTGTCTTTTGACGGCGGACGAAGCCTTGACGACCCAGTCGAGGATGTCTCGGACATCGAGTCGCTCACAATCTCTGCCTCTGCTGATGAGTTTTCAAAGGAGCTTGCAGATGCGTCCGTGAAGTCGAGCCAGGGCGTGCTCGTTTTCGTACATGGCTACAGCAATCGCTTTGAAGATGCTGTGAGACGAGCCGCACACATAGCAATCGAAACGAACTTTCAGGGCCCTGTTGTCGCTTTTAGCTGGCCGAGTGAGGGAGAAACCCTTCTCTACAGTCACGATGAAGACCGCATTCAAGCGACGCAACCCGACTTCAGAACACTGATGAACCTAGTTGAGAGTAAGATCGGTCGCACAGATATTCATCTGTTGTCGCATAGCATGGGGGCTCGAGTGCTCTTGGGGTATGTGGACACGTTATCGGCTCAACCTCGAGACGGTCGGACCTATAGGTCAATAACCATTGCTGCTGGCGATACCCCCAATGAGGTGCTTGCCCAACAGCTTCATTTCTTGCGGATATTATCGCCAACGGTTTCGGTTTATTTCTCCGAAAAGGACCGCGCGTTGTGGCTCTCCAATCAACTGCACGCCATGACGCGCGTTGGCAACAACCTGGCAGATCAGCTCTTTGTGGGTAACGAAACCAAATCGTTCGGAGATGCGGGTTTCGACTTTATAGATGCCCGCCCAATCGACGACGCTATTTTCGCATTCAGTCCAAGGCACGCATATCTCTTTGACAAAAAAGCCGCGATCGACGACTACGCGCAAATCCTCACCGCGGGTAGATCTGCGACCCAACGGAATCAAACCACTCCTGAGGCCCTGATACCCAAGGAAAACACTGGAAAACGCTATTGGCAGCTAAGTCCGTAGCCTTCGCGTTACGACTTTTGCTTGCGATATCAATTGAGGCGTTCGACAACATAGCGGCAAGGGCAAATTTACTTGCCGCATAGGTGATGTTGGAGAGAAGCATGCCCGTCAGCGAGCGCAAAGCGACTTTCATCGCAGAATCTCTCAAGCCACACCAGGTGAAAGCAATCAAGGTATTGGCCGGAGCGTTCGGCACCTTCGAACCCGTGGGCTTCGCTCCCGGACTGGCCATGCCCATGATCGATTGGATGATCGAAAACGGGTTAGCAGAGAAGGGTCTTGCGAATGAGTTCACCGGGAAGGTCGGCTACCGTTTGACAGAACTGGGCGAAAAGGTGCGCTGGTCGCTCGATAAGCGCCAGCCGAAGGATCGACCCAAGATCAAGATGATCGAACCGCGTCTCAAACCGATCGATTTTCGAACAGTAAGACCGTTCAAGGCGAAGTAGGATCATCGTTCAACGTAAGTCCCTGTCAAGCGCGCCGCGAGGCGGACTTCGGTGCCCTTAGATATCTGGCAACTCTCAATGGGCTAGGTGCAATCCGAAAGGATTCGCCAGATGCCATTCACCACTTATGCCCTCGGCGACGTGCACGGCCGAGCCGATCTTCTTGACGGTTTGCTTGGCGCTATCGAAGACGATGCGCGAGCTAGCGGCACCGAGCCACGAATCCTATTCCTCGGCGACATCGTTGACCGCGGTCCGGGAAGCCGGGCAGCCATGGATCTAGTGTGCCGCACGCTTGAGCGATGGCCACTTTCCAGGTTGATCCTTGGAAACCACGACATGTGGTTCCGCGACTTCATGACCTCCGACCAAGTGGACGAAGCAAGATTCGACCGCTGGCTGATGCGAGTAGGTGGCTACCAAACGATGGAATCCTATGGCCTGCTCTCGGCCAACAGCCACGCTCAGGCGGCGGCAACATTTCGAGTCACCTACCCTCGGCATCTTCAGGCACTCCAGGAGGCCGATGGCATCGTTATCGATGGGGTGTTTGCGTATGTCCACGCCGGCATCGACCCGACGCGGCCGATCACGGATCAAGAGCCGAAGACGCTTACAATGATCAGGGAGGGCTTCCTCGATCACGACGGCCCCTTGCCGCGTGTGATCGTGCACGGTCACACGGTCACCAGGAGCTTGATGCCCGAGGTCTCGTCATGGCGCATTGCGATCGACACCGGGGCCTATGGATCAGGTCGACTGACATGTCTGGCCGTGTCTGAGGACGAACGAATCCTTCACTTCATGTTCGCGACGGCCGAGGGTGGGCATGTAGGGATCACCCGGCAAGATGCTTTCACTTGAGCCTGCCGGCCAGTCCAACCCCGGCGGAATTTTCCATGCACCAATAAGAACCAGCAATAGCGGCTGCAGCTGAACCGAAGAACTGCAAGTGGTTCTGGCCAAGTATGCGTCGTAAATCCAACTCGGATGCTTGCTTTCACCAGTGGGACATCCCCCGCATCAGGTCAGCAGGTGCTGTGGACATCCTCTACTTTCGGTAGTGCCACAGCAGGAACGGCGATACCTAGGAGCTAACTCATGGGTTGGAGGCCCGGGTGGCCCGCATTCGTCACATCAGTATCGAAAATTTTCGCTGCATTCAGAAGTTGGAATGGTATCCAGCGGCCGGCCTAAACTGTCTGATCGGTCCTGGAGATTCTGGGAAATCGTCGGTTCTCGACGCAATTGATTACTGTTTGGGCGCACGGCGGACTGTCACGATCACCGACGCAGACTTCTATCGCTTGGATGTCGAGAAGCCTATCTCGGTCACAATCACCATCGGCGAACTCGATGACACGCTGAAAAGCATGGATGCCTATGGCTTCTACTTGCGGAGCTACCGCGCCACGACTGGGGCGATCGAGGACGAACCGGAAGCCACGGCTGAAACGGTTTTGACGGTCAATATGAAGGTTGGCAGCGACCTTGAGACCGTCTGGACGCTGGTATCCGAAAGGGCGGAGGCACAAGGCCAGAGCCGTTACCTGACTTGGGCCGATCGGACACGCCTCTCGCCAAACCGTATCGGAGCCCTTGCTGACCACAACCTCGCTTGGCGCCGAGGCTCGGTCTTGAACCGTTTGTCCGAAGAGCGTGCTGACACTTCAGCGGCGTTGGCCAAGGCCGCACGCGATGCTCGTGTCGCTTTCGGCGACGCGGCAGAAGAACAACTAGGCGAAACGCTTCAGATCGTCACTGACACAGCCAACGTCCTGGGCATTCCGACCGGTGGCAAGCTTAAAGCTATGTTGGATGCCCATACCGTTTCGTTCAGTGGTGGAACCATCGCCCTGCATGATGCGGACGGCGTGCCACTTCGGGCCTTGGGAGTCGAGTCGACGCGGCTCCTGTTGGCCGGACTTCAGCGCAAGGCGGCATCCGAAGCCACGGTCATTCTAATCGATGAATTGGAGTACGGCTTGGAACCGCACCGGATCATCCGGCTGCTCGGCTCCCTCGGCGCAAAGGAAACGCGCCCACCACTGCAGGCCTTCATAACAACTCATTCGCCAATTGCCCTTCGCGAGCTAAACGGGAGCCAGCTAGTTGTTCTGCGAAAGCAAGATGGAGCGCACCGTCTCCATCAAGTCGGCACTGCCGATGATGTCCAAGGGACTATTCGGCTCTACCCGGAGGCGTTCATTGCCAACTCGGTTCTTGTTTGTGAAGGTGCCAGCGAAGTCGGGTTGATCCGCGGACTGGACCTCTATTTGGAATCCACTGGTTATCAGTCGCTAAACGCCAGCGGCATCAGTTTGGTCGATGCCAAAGGTGTTACCAATCTCTACAGTCGGGCTAAGCCATTTGTCGCTCTTGGCTATCGCGTCGCCGTGCTCCGCGATGACGACAGACAGCCTGATCCAGCAACTGAGACCGCATTCGAATCCGCAGGATATCCAGCTTTCCGCTGGAGGCCAGGTCGTGCATTGGAGGACGAGCTATTCTACAGCTTGCCTGACGCTGCCATCCATTCCTTATTGGAAAAGGCTGTGTCCTATTACGATGAGTTCCTCATCGAGGCACATTTGCGTTCCGTGACACAGCAAGTGTTGGGTCTCGCCGAATGTCGAGGACCGGTCACACCAGCAACGCGTACTGCGATGGCGACCGCGTCGAAGGCCAAGAATAATGCCTGGTTCAAGTCGGTCAGCAGCTATGAAGAAATCGCCCGAGAAATTATCGGGCCACAACTCGGCCATGCCGATCCTGGCTTCCAAGAGATTCTGAACAACGTTTGGGCATGGATGACAAGTGCCAGTTGAGATCGACCTTCTGAGCGTTGAGCGCGGAACGATCACCGCGCCTGCAGGCTGCGGAAAGACACATCTGATCGCCGACGCGCTGACCAGGCACGGTGAGCCAAAGCCTATCCTTGTACTCACGCATACGAATGCTGGTGTTGCAGCGCTCCGTGCAAAGCTCGAGCGTGCCTCAGTACCTTCCAGTCGATATAGACTGGCGACCATAGACGGCTGGGCCATCCGCCTCGTGAAAACGTTTCCTGCTCGGTCAGGGATTGCCCCTGCGATCTTGGAGCTTAGGAACCGTGGAGCCGACTATCCTACCATCCGGGACTCGGCTTGGCGCTTACTGCGCGACGGCCACATCAAAGATATCCTTGCCGCTACTTACGATCGTCTCATTGTCGACGAGTATCAGGACTGCTCGGCGCGCCAACACGCAATCGTCTACTATGCAGCACAGACCTTGCGGACTTGTGTCCTTGGCGATCCGATGCAGGCGATTTTCGGTTTCGGCACGGACCAGCTAGCTGATTGGGAAAGACATGTGTGTCAGCATTTCCCTATCGTTGGCCAGCTTCAAATCCCTCAACGATGGGCGCGTGTTGGTGAAGAGGCATTTGGTCGATGGTTGCTACAGATACGTGAACACCTAGCCCGTGGGGGTGCACTCGACCTTGCCTCCATACCGCCGAACGTTTCCTGGATTCGTCTACCCGGAGACCAGCGTGACCATGAAATCCGTCTAGCGGCTGGTCGCACCTCCGCAGGCGCGGATGAAAAGGCGCTTGTCATCGCAGACACGCGCCCCGCGAGCCAACGCGATTTCGCGAAGCAAATCCCCGGCGCAGTGACGGTGGAGAACGTAGACCTAACCGACCTCATCGACTTCAGCGATCGCTTCGATCTTAGCTCTACCCATGCTCTGCGCCACCTGGTCGAATTTGCCGGATCGGTGATGACGAATGTGGGCTCTGCAGACATGCTCGCCCGTGTCGACAGCCTCCGGGCAGGCCGCGCTCGTCGCGAAGCGTCGGAAGCGGAGAGCGCGGCGATCCGTTTTACGGAAAACCCAAGCTATTCAGCGGCTACGGCTGTGCTCAACACGATCGCCGCGCAAAGTGGTGTTCGCAACCATCGGCCCGCTATCCTACGCGGTGCCTACAATATGCTGAAATCGTGCGAAGCCTCACCGGGTATGGCACCAGGCGAAGCAGCGACGATTGTTCGGGAGCAGTCCCGCCTAATCGGGCGGCCGTTAGCCAAGCGCACTGTCGGGAGCACGCTCCTTTTGAAAGGGCTTGAAGCCGAGATCTGCGTCATCCTGAACCCAGAACTCATGGACAGGCGGCATCTCTATGTTGCCATGACTAGGGGGGCAAAAAGACTTCTTATCTGCTCGCAGCACCAACAAATCCGACCACAATAGATGCAATTCGAGCTGCTTTCTGCACTCGTGCAATCCCAATATCTGAGTACTTCGCATTCCTCCTCCGCCCTACATCCCGGCGCTCGAGCTGGCAGTAGGTCCGACCGGTTCCTAGACGATCGTGTTCGTGCCAGTGGACTGGACCTGTACGTGCGGTTTGTGGCCATTGAGGCTTCGCAGTCCGTGAGATGGTCCGTGGACGACATGCTCGTGCGAACGCCAAAAGACGCGCTCCAGGTACGGACTCTTGGCGGCCTCGTCTCCCTGATTGCCGCCGGACTCAGGAGTGAACGTCCTGTGAGGGACGATCACTGTTTCACCGCGGAAAATGAAACACCAGGTGGGGGCTTGCCCGACCTGGTGCACACTACGGTGTCGACGGCGCTTAGCTAGGCAGCCAGTGGGGCCGATCGACCAGTTCGACAGGTGCCACAATCTAAGGGCATTTTCAAACTATCTTGGACTGGCACCTCAGGAAGAGAAGGAGTTCATTTCGGACCGAGCTCTTTTTTCAAGTCCGGCACCACATACGGAGCTTCCGGTTTCACATCTCGTCCTAACCTGCTCCGTGGACCATCGTGGCTGAAGCGCTCGAACAGATCTCCCCCAGTTGCGTGCCTCGCGCCCAGAATTTCCCTCACCTCAGTTCCGGTGACCTTTCCTTTGGCGAGCAGAACTTCTGCAAGATGCTCGAGATGAGCCCTATGCCCTTCGATGATCTGCTGCACACGGTGAAATTGCTCCTCCAGCACCTTGTCGACCCGTGCCTGCAGCACACGATCGAGCTTCATAGCGGTGAAAAGTTCCTCTTCGTCTTCGGACGATAGGTACGCCAAGCTAGCACCTAGGCCGTATGACCCCTCCAGTCTCAGAGCCAGATAGGTTGCCGTATGCAGGTCCGACCCTTGTGTGCCGCCGCTGCCTGCCGATCGGTCGCCGAGAATAGCTTCCTCGGCAGCCATTCCTCCGAGCCTCACGGCGATCTGATCCAACAACTGCGTTCTCGTCCGCTCTCTCAGTGGGCTGTCCATCAAAACGACCCCTCCTCCGTCCTGTAGACCACCAACCGGAGCCACATCAGTTGCCACCGACACGGATGCGATTTCGCCGGCACCTAGCAGGAATGCAACAACCGCATGACCTGCCTCATGGACTGCCGTCCTGCGACGAAGCCCCTCAGGAATGGGCGCACGAGATGGCAGTTCATCCATCAGGTGTTCAAGAGCCAGAGCAATTTTTGCTCGCCTGGCGCGCCTTCTCCCTCCCCGAACGAGTTGCTCTAAGCTAGCCCCCGTCCACCCCTCGGTTCGGTCGAGGACCATGGAAACGTCATCATTCTCCAGCTGACCTCTCAAATGCCACCTGAGGATGCCCTCACGCCCTTGTCGATCCGGCAGTCCGACCCGAATGTGCCTGTCCAGTCGCCCGGCGCGGATCAGGGCAGCATCCAGTCGACTGGGATCGTTGCACGCTCCCACAATGACCACACCTTCCCTGCCCTCGGCTCCATCAATGCACTCAAGCAAAGCTGAAACGACTTCCGTGCTGTATTGAGCGTTGTGGCCAGAAAATTTGGTCCGGTCGCCGACAGCGTCAATCTCGTCGATAAAGAGAATGCTGGGCGCGTTTTTGATCGCGTCGTCGAAAGCCGCTCGCATGGCTTTCAGGAGGTCACCGAGATGCCCTTTCGCTTGCCAACGGCCAAGCGAACCTAGGACGAGATGAACGTCGCAAGTCCGAGCCAGAGCTTGGGCGAAAGTCGTTTTTCCCGTACCTGGTGGCCCGCTCACCAAAATCCCGCGATCAACATCACTCCAACTGATCCGTCCCGCTCTCCAATCGGCTAAGTCAACAGCAAGTTCCCGTCCCCAATCCCCCGCCTCTCCCAGCCCGTGTAGGTTTGCGAGGGTCGGTCCGGTCGCTGCCTTGACTTCATCGACTGGCGCAAGGGCTTTTCGGATCATGGCGATCGACGCTGCCGTCGACCGCCCCTTCCGCATCATGGTAGTGAGCAGAGAAAAAGGGACCGTTGCCAGAAACGACGCTTCCTCCTCCGTGACTGTCAGCCCCAAGCTAAGCTTTGCGGCAGCGATAATGTGTGCAGGCTGAGGAATGCCAACCTCGACGATCGCGTCGGCCGCGGCACGGAAACTATCCGGAATAGATTGAGCATTTTCGGCAACCATAAAAACTCGCCGCTTGGTCGCGAGAGCTTTGATGTGCTCGCCGGCTTCCCCCTTCTTCCAGCGTCCGCCTTTGCTGATGAACACCGGGCTGTCGTCTCGAAGCCAATGCTCCATAGGCGCTTGCGCTACGAATTGAGCCGCGCGTTCATAGATCTCGATATCGGCGCCGTCGGGTAAGACCAGCCCGAGGACGACCGGGGATTGGCGGCGGACCTGCGGTACTGCGCGACAGGCACGCATAAGGGTGCAGTAGGCAATGAAACGAGCAAAGGATTTCGCGATCTGGTCGCGGATTC
Organism: Aminobacter ciceronei; assembly: GCF_014138625.1. Classification (GTDB taxonomy): domain Bacteria; phylum Pseudomonadota; class Alphaproteobacteria; order Rhizobiales; family Rhizobiaceae; genus Aminobacter; species Aminobacter ciceronei. The sequence continues at coordinate 2,357 of NZ_JACJHY010000009.1, read as the reverse complement.
CTCGGGGGCTGCTAACCCCATGCGGGTATTTGTGTGTGTAACGGATCATAGGGACACCTGCGCTCGCAAGCAGCGAGACGTTCGAAAAAGCAACGGTCAGGGCGAAATCAGGCTTTGGTTGCCGAACGTATCAGCGACCGCGTGACGTGCTTCAGGTGCGTTTCGATGTGCAAATAGTGGATCACGGCGTTGTCCCTGGACCAAGCAAAGGTCTGTCGGCCGCATTCAGCGACCGCGAAGGATTTCAGCGTATGGGGTTTTGCACCAAGGTGATCATGGTGGAGCGTCTACCTGCAGAAGGTAAAAGCCCGGTGAACGGAGAGTTTTTGCCGGCCTGCCCCTCAGGTGCCTTTTGAGGGCTGCCTCCACCTCGCCAGCAGCCGGGCCAATTCCTCGTATTTCGCGCCGCATCGATCATAAACGCTGAGCGTGTTGATCTTCGTGCAGCCAGCGCGCGCGACGATCTCGTCCAGCAGGTGTGCCAAGGTCCGATCGCCACCAGCACGTACCATTGCATCCCGGTCGAATTGCTTGCGCATCCCGCACTTCTCGCACAAGACAATTACCTTCTTGGAGGGAAACTCTGACAGCATAGGCATGAGAACAAAATAGGAACAAATGCCTTGCGAAGTCAATTCACAACGCGCTAACATATGGACATCAGATGGCGGAAGCCCTGCCAGCTGACAATACTGGAACTTTGACCGGGCCAATTCATTCACCCTCAATCCCAGGCTTCGTGGATCTAGGAGACCGATCGATGTCGAACACCGGTCACATCATCACGCAACAGAAAATGCCGAAACTGATTGTGGTGGCGGCTTTCAATCGCGATGACGAAGGTAACCTTCAGCCGGCATTCGATCCGCGCCAGATGCAGAGCGAGGATGCGGCCGTTCGTTTGGCCAAGATAATCGAGAGCGAGCACGCGGGCGTTGTTGCGTGGTCACGAGAGGCTAATCCCGCCGTTGGTGAGTACGGTGAGCCGACGGTCCTCTACCGGGCTGGCGAAGTGCCCGACATGGACTGATCCGAAATGCCTGACAATTCTACGACTAACCGATGAAGGCCCAGCTTCGCCCATCGCAATGGTTTCCAGAACCTCCTAGCCAGCACGCGCATTATTCCCTTTGCTTATATTAGCGGGAACAGAACTCCATTTACCAACCCTGCTGCCCAATGGACCCTCTCGGAAAGGCCACCCAAGACGGGTTGCCCAAACTGCGTTGGGAGGAACCATGAACGTTACACGCCGAGAGGGACTAAAGCTGCTCGCATCCGCCACCATTGCAAGCTTGCCAGTCACTCGCGCCATCGGTCAGGCAGGCTCTTCCTCACCAAAGACCCGCCTCATCCTTCTCGGCACAGGAGGAGGTCCAACCCCCTTGCCAACGCGGAACCAGCCCGCGAGCGTTCTCCTGATCAATGGCGAACCTTATTTGGTTGATGCCGGCAACGGAGTTGGCCGGCAGCTTGTACTGGCTGGTGTTGGCCTGCAGAGGGTGGGCAAGATCTTCGTCACTCACCACCATGACGACCACAATGCCGATCTAGGCACACTTATGGGCCTCGCCTGGTCGAACGGACGATCTGAGCAAATTGATGCCTACGGCCCGACAGGCACCCGCGACATGATCTCGGCCTACAAACAATATTTCCAGCCAAACGCCACAGTTCGAATGAAATACGACGGAAGAAGTGCAGACCCAGCAAGTCTGTTCAACGGTCACGACGTGACCTCGGGGACGATCTACTCGGATATCAACGTCAAAGTTACGGCGGTCGAAAACACCCATTACCCGAACCAAGGGCATGACGGCGACAAACACCACCTTTCCCTGAGCTATCGCTTCGACACCAAGGACCGCTCGGTCGTCTTCAGCGGCGACACTGCCGCAAGCGAGCAATTGATCGCGCTGGCAAAGGACGCTGACGTGCTCGTCCATGAGGTCATCCACGTAGAACGCACAACCGATCTCTTCACCAAGAAATTTGCGGAACAGGGTCGATCTCCGCAGGAGGCCAAGCGAGTACTAGACGCGGTGATAGCCATCCATACATCGGTCGAGCAGGTAGGCGAAGTCGCAGCGGCAGCCCGCGTCAAGACCGTCGTGCTCAACCATTTCGTTCCAGGGTTTGACCCAACAATGACCGACGAAATGTGGGCTGGGGGCGTGCGAAAGAAGTTCGCTGGCAAAATCATCGTCGGACGCGACTTGATGGAGATTTAGAAGAAGCTTGGTAGCGGAGCAAGAAAGGCCTTGACCTGCCGCTGAGTTTTTCCTCCATCTGAGATTAGAGTCCGGTCCTTGATCGAAGGACGGACTGATGAAGAGAAAGCGGTTCACGGAAGAGCA